>NZ_JBWKOK010000001.1:778222-1208835 GCF_059416045.1 Roseateles sp. GW821-FHT09G03 | reverse complement strand
GGGCGGAGAGGAGGGCGGAGAGGAGGGCGGAGAGGAGGGCGGAGAGGAGGGCGGAGAGGAGGGCGGAGAGGAGGGCGGAGAGGAGGGCGGGGAGGACGGTTGTCGCAGGCTCGCTCCGTCGCGTCGCCACGACGAAGCTCCCCGCGCGGAACGGGCCGCCAGTAGCATCGCGCATCCCCGTCCGTGCGCACTGACGACCTTCTTCCGCTCCGCGCCCCAAGGTTTCCCTGATGACCGTCTCCACCGGCGACAACGCCGCTCCGCTCCTGGCGTCCTCGGCCGCGGATTCTTCTGGTGCCGCCGGCGCGCAGCCGCGGCGCATCCTCGACGTCCGCCATGCCATGGCACTGTGCATCGGCATGGTCGTCGGCGCGGGCATCTTCAAGACCTCGCCGATGGTGGCGCAGTTCCTGGCGACGCCGGGGCAGCTCTATCTGGCCTGGGCGCTGGGCGGTGTGCTGTCCTTCGTCGGCGGGCTGTGCTTCGCGGAACTCGCCGCGGCCTTCCCCGATGCGGGCGGCGATTACTACTTCCTGCGCCGCGCCTTCGGCGCGAGGCTCGGCTTCCTGTTCGCGTGGTCGCGCTTCGCGGTGATTCACACGGGATCGATGGCCTTGCTCGGTTTCGTCTTCGGGGACTACCTGGCGCAGGTGGTCGACCTCTCACCGTGGCTCGGCGAGCACGTGAGCGCGTGGCTCGCGGGCGGCCTCATCGTCGCGCTGACGGGGCTCAACCTGCTCGGCGTGCGCGTCGGGCTGGGCACACAGCTCGGGCTCACGACGCTGGTCATCGGCGGGCTGTTGCTCCTCGGCGTGGGCGCGGGCGTGCAGCACTGGCAAGGCCTGGCACCGGTCACGTCCGCCACGCTGGCCGCGACCGCGGGGCAGGGCGCGCTGAGCGCCGCGGGTGCCGCGAATGCCGTGAATGCCGCGACCGGTGCGACCCTCTCGTGGGGCACGGCGATGGTGTTCGTCTTCCTCGCCTACGGCGGCTGGAGCGACGCGGCCACCTTGTCCGCCGAGATGAAGGACCCGCGCCGCGGCATCGTCCGTGCGCTGCTGTTGGGCCTGGGCACGGTCACGGCGCTCTACCTGCTCGCCAACTTGGCCTACGTACGCGTGCTCGGTCTGGGCGGACTGGCCGCGAGCGCGGCCCCGGCGGCGGAGGCCATGCGGGTGGTGTTCGGTCGCGGCGCGGAGGTGGCGATGGTCGGCGTGGTGACGCTGACGGCGCTGTCGGTGATGAACGCGATCCTGATCGCCGGGCCGCGCACGACCTACGCGGCGGCGCGCGACCTGGCGGCGGAGCTGCAACTCGCGCGCTGGGACGCGGATCGCGGCACGCCCACCGTCGCGGTGATCGCCACCAGCGGCATGGCCCTGGCGCTGGTCGCGTTCGGCGCGGCGACGCGCGGCGGCTTCTCGACGATGGTCGACTACCTCTCGCCGGTGTACTGGTTCTTCATGACGCTCAGCGGCCTGGCGGTGCTGGTGCTGCGCCGCAAGGCGCCGGCGCATCCGCGGCCGTTCCGCGTGCCGCTGTACCCGGTGCTGCCGCTGGTGTTCGTCGGCTGCAGCGCCTATGTGCTGTGGTCCAGCGTGGTCTATGTCAGCTCGGGCGCGATCGTCGGCGTGGCGGTGCTCGCCTTCGGGGCGTTGCTGCTCTGGGGCTACGGGAGGCTGCGGCGACCTCGTTGAGCGAGGTCGTTGAGCGCGGACATTGGAAGCCGGCCGCTTGACGTCGGCGTGCCGCCGACGTGTTCAGAACGCGACGACCAGCGAATCCGCGAAGCGCTCCGCGACGAACTGCCGGACCTCGGGCGACTGGAAGGCGCGGACCAGCTTGGTCACCCAGGGCCGGTCCTTGTCCTGCGTCCTCACGGCGATGAGGTTGGCATACGGGCTCTTGGCGTCCTCGATCGCGATCGCATCGCGCTTCGGAATGAGCCCCGCTTGCACCGCGTAGTTGGTGTTGATGGCGCTCGCGTCGACATCGTCCAGCGTGCGCGGCAACTGCGCGGCGTCGACCTGGACGATCTGCAGCTTGCGCGGGTTCTCCGCGATGTCGAGCGTCGTGGCCGAGATGCCCGCGCCCGGTTTCAGCGTGATGACGCCGGCCTTGTGCAGCAACTGCAGCGCACGTCCGCTGTTGCTCGGATCGTTGGGGATGGCGACGCGGGCGCCGGTCGCCAGTTGGTCGAGCCGCTTGATGCGCTTCGAGTAGAAGCCCAGCGGCGCCGTGACAGTCACGCCGACCGCGCTGAGCCGGTAACCGCGCGCCTGGATCTGCGACTGCAGGAAGGGCAGGTGCTGGTAGCTGTTGGCCTGCACGTCGCCGGCGTCCAGCGCGGCATTGGGCTGCACGTAGTCGGAGAACTCGACGATCTGGAGCGTGAGGCCGTCGCGGGCGGCGACCTTCTTCGCGACCTCGGCGATCTGCGCATGCGGGCCGTTGGTCACGGCGATCCTGATGATCTCCTCCGCGCGGCTCGCGGCGGAGAAGAGCAGAGCGGCGGCCGTGAGGCCGAGGAGGGCGGAACGTCGAGTGGCCATGTCGATGGGTGGACGAGTGATCGGAGAATGGGCGATGAGAACGAGAAAGAGCCCGGGAGGCGGGACTCCCGGGCTTGAAGATGCTCGGTAGAGCACACGGCAAAGGTCGACGTCAGGATCGCGCAGGCGGCTCGCGCTGGCTACGAAGGGATATGCAGGTGCTTATAGCGTCAGCTTGTTTGGCTTCGGGATGTTGATGTTCATCGCGAATCCTTTCGTGGGCAGGACCCTGACCATGGTCTCCACCATGGCCCGGACGTTCACCTGATTGATCGTTGTCGAGTCCAGGTAGGCGTCGCCCATGTTGAACGCGCTGCATTGGACGACCATGCCGTTGTTCTCCACCAGGAAGACCAGCCTGCCCCAGAACTGGGGGAACTGCGCCGGGTCGTAGAACTTCCGCTTGACCAGCTGTGAGGGCGTGGTCAGGGCCGTCGTGCCAGCCGCCTTGGCGGTGCCATCCTGGGAGTCCGCGCCATTCATCTCGATCGTCAACTGCTTGAGGGAAATGTGGGCGCTGAGCGGATTGACGAGGTTCAGCGAGATGGTGTCGGCTCCCGCCGTTTCGCCTGCGAGCGCGTCGCTGTTCATGGCCTTCACTGCCGCGGCGCCCAGCTTGGTGCCGTAGCTGAGCCCTTGCTGGTCTCCCTTCACCTCCAGCCCGTCCGGCTTCAGCACCTTGCCCAGGAGGTAGATGAAGATCACGCCCTTCGAAGCATCGGCCTTGAACAGCTCCAGTTTCCAGACCTTGTCCCACTCGCCCGAATCAGCCACCCTGCTGAGGCTGTAGGTCTCGTCCCCGTTCTCGACCCACGAGTCGACCGGCTTGTCCTTGCCTTCCGCATCCCGGCGTTTCCCGACCCTCCGCTGCAGGACGGGCTCCGGTCCGGGGCGGGCCTGCTGGGGCGCATGCCCGAACACTGCCTGCACGAGCGCCCGCTGCGCCTGCATGCGAGGCGAATGGTCGATGCGTCGCTGCAGCGAGTCCTGCGCGTTCCCGTCTCCATCGGTGACCCGCATCGACGGGACGTGTGTCTTGGGACCGGGCGTGGCCACGGCCTGGTGCCGGGACCCCGGGGAGTCGGACGGTCGGGTTTTCATCGGGCGGCTCCCAGGGACGGCTCGGTGGCTCGTTGGATGCAAGTCCATTCACGCTAGGACTGACCCCAGACCACGTCCATCGGTAGATGGCTGAACTTCCGCCGCCGATTTGCCGACCCCGAGGGGCCCCTATGATTCCTGCACGAGCTTTGGGGAGTTCCGCGTTGAGCAAGAGGAATGAACGGCATGGCAGCGGGCGGCAAGCCGCCGACGCGCTGGTCGATCAGGGCCGCTGGGAAGAGGCGGCGGCGAGTTACCGCGCCCTGGCCGAAGCGGGCAGCCAGGATGAAGTGCTCTTCCACAACTGGGGCGTGACGCTGCGCGAGCTCGGACAGCCCGAGGACGCCATCACCGCCTTCGAACGGGCCATCGGTCTCAAGCCGTCCTATGCGAAGGCCTTCCACGGCCTGAGTCTGGCCTACCGCGACATCGGCGCCGCGGACTCGGCGCTGATGGCCATCGAGCTCGCCATCGAGAACGACCCCGATCGCGACGCTTTCAAGTTTGAGCTGATCGATCAGATGATCCATGCGGGCGCCTGGGAGGCCGCCATCCAGCAGGCGGATCGATTCGACGGCGGCGCTCCGGGTTATCCCGTCGCCCAGAACCTGAAGGGATTGGCGCTTCGCAAGGCAGGGGCACTCGACGGCGCGCTGGAGGCCTTCGGCAACGCGATCCAGGCGGACCCGCGCTTGGCCGCGCCGCTTCAGAACCGCGCGAACCTGCATCTCCGGGCCAGGAGGTTCTCGCTGGCCGTGACGGACTTCGATGCGGCGATGGCGCTGGCGCCGCAGACGAAGTGGCTGGCGGGCCTGAGGCTGTATGCCGCGATGCACCTCTTCGATTGGGGCCGCTACGCGCAGCACCGGCAGGAAGTCCTGGCGCGTGTCGAAGCCGGCGACCCTGTTGCGCATCCGTTGATCGTGCAGCACTTGACGGACGATCCGGCGCTGCAGCAGAGGGCCGCCAGGACCTGGGCCGAAGACACGCTGCCACGACCACGGCGCGTCGAGGGCCGGAGAGGCTTTCCTGCAGGGCGGAAGATCCGCATCGCCTACGTGTCCCGCGACTTCCATGGTCACCCCGTCGCCTACCTGATCGCGGAAGTGCTGGCGCTTCATGACCGGGAGGTCTTCGATGTCGCGGTCATCAACTACGGCAGCGTCAGCGAGGATCCGATGCAGCAGGGGCTGCGCGCCAGCGTCGATGCGTTCATCGATGTCCAGCACCAGTCCGACGAGCAGATCGTCCAGATCTGTCGCGAGCTGTCGATCGACGTCGCCGTCGACCTGACGGGCTACACCGACAACGCCCGCAGCGCGATCTTCGCGAACCGGATCGCGCCGGTGCAGGTGCTCTACCTGGGATATCTCGGGACCTCGGGGTCGGCGCTGTACGACTACGTCGTCGCGGACCGGCACCTCGTCGACGATCGGACCCGGGGCTTCCTCGATGAGAAGCTGCTGGTGTTGCCGTCCTACCAGGCCAATGACCGGCAGCGTCCGAGACCGGCGGCCGGAGGGCTGCGCGCAGCCGCCGGACTGGCTGATGACGCATTCGTCTTCTGCTGCTTCAACAACCCGGCAAAGCTGACGCCGGCGATGTTCGCGGCCTGGGCGCAGATCCTGGCGCGCGCGCCCGGCTCGGTGCTCTGGCTGCTGGCGGAGGAGGGCGAGGCCATCCGGAACCTCCGGAGCCATGCCGAGGAAATGGGCCTCGATCCGGCCCGACTGGTCTTCGCGAGTCGATGCGATCGCGAGGCCTATCTCGCTCGGCTCGCGTCGGCGGATCTCTTCCTCGACACGCTGCCCTACAACGCCGGCACGACGGCCAGCGATGCCCTGTGGATGGGCTTGCCGGTGCTGACGCAGGCGGGGCAGTCCTTCGCTGGCCGGATGGCGTCCAGCCTGCTTCACGCGGTGGGCTTGCCGGAATTGGTCGTGGCGACACAGGCCGAGTACATCGATACCGCGGTGGCGCTCGCCACCGACACGGTCCGTTTCAACGAGCTTCGTACCCGACTGCAGGAGGGCCGCGATTCAGCGATGCTGTTCGATACGCCCGCCTTCACGCGGAGTCTCGAACTGGCGTATCTCACGGCGCTTTCAGGAACTGAGGATGGCGATGTTGTTGTCGGTGAATAGCGAATTACCCGGAACGCATCGTTTCGACGTGCTGTGGGAATCGATGGTGGTCGGGTCGACGGAGCTGGAACGCGGGGATGCGCCCATGGGTGTCGCCTTCGGGCGGTTCCATCCGTCTGAACACTATGCGTTGATCCGCGAACGCTGCCTGCTCGATGCCGGCGTTCAGACGGACCTTCAATTGAAGATCCGGCAGCGGGACGGACGGGTCATTGACTGCGCGGGCGGCGTTTGCATTCAGGATGCATCCGACGAACTGGGGCCAGAAGGCGTCGAGGTCAGCGCGTTGGGAATCGGCTATCCGCTCTACGAAGAGCTTTTCCCACATCACGTCGCCGCTTACGACGCGATGTTCTCGGACAAGGGCGAGGCCGACTGAGCCATGATGGCCGGCGATGCGCCTGCTGGGCGCGCGGCACCGTTCGCGATGTTGCTTCCGATCCCGGAGTCCGACTCGCATTGCCGCTAAGCTCGCGGCCTTGATTCTGAAGACATCGGAAATGCCGGGGGAGGGTGGATGGCGGTTTTGATCGAGGCGGTCTGTGCGGTGGTGCGTCGAGACGCCATCGAAGAACGCATTGCCGGTGGCTGGACCACCTTTTCAGCGGCGGTCCCCACCGGGGCCTTCTGCTATGACGCCGAGATCGCCAGCGTCGGCTTCATGGCGGTCGCGGACGCAGAAACCTTTCTCGCCCATCTTCAGTCCCTCGGATTGCGGACGCACCCCGTCGCAGACGACGGCGATGCCTGTCTCGTGGAACAGCTCGGACGGTCGGGCAGGCCCGCGGCCTGGCTCGGGGTCTCGCGCTTGTCGACGGAGGCGATCGGTGGCGAGATCACGGTCGCCTTCCTCAAGGGCTCCACCGTCAACACCGTCGTGACGCCCGGCCAATGGAAGTTCCAGGGATCCGTGTCGGAGCAACCGCTCGACTTCGTCCGGGCCGACAGCCCACGCCTGAAGTTCCTCCGCAACCAGGACAACGTTGAGGTCTATTGGGACGAGGAACTGCAGCGGGAGGTCTATGTGGGTCGCCCTTACGGCAGTCGTCCCGGCGCGCTGCACCTCACCGAGGCGCAGCGCGACGCGTACAACCGGTTGTGGCAGGAGGCGTGCGACATCGCCCGCGCGGACAATCTCTATTCGCTCGTCCCACCTTACACACCAGGATTCTTCGTGGCGCGAAAGATCCGCAAGGTGATCGCGCTCATGGACGAGGCGCTCGCGCTTCATCCCGGCAGCGGGTCCGCCCTGTGGATGCAGGGAAAGATGCTGCAACTGCAGGGCAACTTCGACGCGTCGCTCGATCGCCTCTCGAAGGCCTGCCTGATCGACTCGAACAACGCGAACTTCGCCCGGGAAGCCGGCATCAGCGCCACCGAGGCCGGCAAGCTCGACGTCGCGGTCTTCTATGCGCAGGAAGCCCTCAAGGCCACCCCCGGGGATGCCGGACTGCGCACCAATCTCGCCATCGCCCATCTCTTCGCGGGCAACCTGTCCGCAGCGGAATTCGAGATCAAGGAGGCGCGCGCCGCCGAGCCTGAGGACCCGATCACGCGTTCGGTCTCTATTCTCGTGCGCGAAGTCATCGCCGGGCGAATGACGCGGCCGACATGCACCGGCGAGATCGACCCGGCGGCGCTGCGTGAGGCGTCCCGTCGAGAATGACGGTCGACGACAGTCCGCGGGACCACGGCGGGCTGCCTTTCGCCGCACGCAACAGGAGCGACACACGATGGGACATCGGGAACACCACTATCACGTCACCGTGACGTGGACCGGCAACCAGGGCACCGGCACGTCGGGCTACAAGGCTTACCGCCGCGACCATGCGATCGAGTCGGCGGGCAAGGCACCGATTCTGGGATCGTCCGATCCGGCCTTCCTCGGGGACAGAACCCGCTGGAACCCCGAGGACCTGCTGGTGGCGTCGACCAGCGCCTGCCACAAGCTCTGGTACCTCCACCTCTGCGCCGAGGCCGGCATCGCCGTGCTCGCCTACGTGGACGATGCCGAGGGCACGATGGAGGAAGGAGAGAAAGGACGCTTCACGAAGATCGTCCTGCGGCCGCGCGTCACCGTGCGGGCCGGCGACGATGTCGCGCTTGCCCAGCGCCTGCACCACGACGCGCACGAGCAGTGCTTCATCGCGAATTCGCTGAACTTCCCGGTGCTCTGCGAGCCGGCTATCCAGACGGCGTAGAGGAGTCAACAGGGGTCGCGCGTCAAGTCCCTGACGGACGCTTCCCCGTCCGGGTTGTGGCCCGGAACGCCCGGCGCGGGCAGGATGCGGTCCTCCGAATCTCCGGATCCGATCGCATGCGTTCCCCGTCCCTCCGATCCGCGCTGGCCGTCGCCACAGCCACCGCCGCCTTTGCCGCCGCATTTGCCGCCGCCTGTGCCGCCGCGCTGATCGCCAGTCCCGCCCACGCCGCACCTGACGCGAAGAGCCTGGTCACCGACTCCGCCGCCATGAGCCAGCTCGTCGAGGCCGTGAGCTTCGACGTGATGTCGGAAGCCGCGATCAACGCGTGCCAGGACATGGGTGACGCCGCCGCCCCGTCGATGCGGGACGCGTGGATCGCCTGGCGAGGGCGCTATCAGATCGCCCCGATGCGGGTGGTGCTCACCCGCATGATGCAGCGGCGCAGCGGCGATGCGTCCTGGGACAAACTCATCGAGCCCATGCGCCAGCGCGTGCTGAGCGACCCGCAGGCCTGCGCCACGCTCTCGCGTGAGTGGCAGGGCGGCGGCAAGGACGTCGCCGCGCGCTACCCGCAGGCGGGGGCCGTGGCGCGCGCGATCGTGCAGGCCAACCTCGTGATGCCGATCACCCCGCTGCCCATCGCCGCCGAGCCCGCCCGGGGCCAGGTCTTGCTGCCCAGCCAGGTGATCGCCCTGACGGAGCAGCGCGGCAACTGGCTGGTGATCTCCGAGGAAACCGCCCGGCGCAAGCTGGGTCTGGTCTACGTCAAGGGCCGCGTGGCACGCGACCTGCGCCGCCCCGAGAACTTCTATCTCATGCAGGAGCAGGGCGACCGGGTCGGGGAGCAGTTCATCCACCTGAAGTTCAACGCCGAGTCGTGGCTCGGCAAGGAGGTGGTGCTGCGCGGGGTGGTCACCTCGTTGAACCGGCTGTCGATGGACCTGGCCGATGCCGCGCTCGTCAACGATCCGTCGGGCCTGACGCCGTCGCCTCTGGCGCAGACGCCGCTGGCGCGCAAGGCGGTGGCGCTGCAGCGGGTGTCGACCTCGCCCGGCAAAGGCCTGGGCGACAAGGACCTGGCCGCCGTCGTCATCCACGGCGAAGCCAACAACCTCAACGGCACCCGCTGGGAGGAGGACGTGCGCTTCCTGCTGCGGGACGGTAGCGTCTACCGCCGCACCGAGATGCCGCCGGATCAGCTCGACGTCGCCGCGTCGCGCCAGCTCGAGCCCCAGCGCTGGGGGCGTTGGCGGAGCGCCGGCAAGGGCTACGCGATGCAGGCGCAGGACGACGACGGCCGGCCGTCCGGCGACTGGAAGCCCGAGGGGCACGAGGCGGTGCGACCCTGGCCGAAGGATGCGCGGCTGGAGGGCAGCTTCAGCCGGCGCAGCTTCACCGGCAGCATGATCACCGGCGGCACCTCGGCCACGCACGGCATCCGCTTCACGAAGGACGGCCGCTTCGAGCGCAGCTTCAGCGCGCTCTCCAGCACGGGCAGCCTGCAGGCCATCACGGGCACGGTGGTCGCGGGCTCGTCGCACGGCGACGGCAAGGGCAGCAGCAGCACCGGCAGCAGCACCGTCGGCACGGGGCTGGGGAACGTCGGCGTCAGCAGCGGCACGCACACGAAGGACGACGGCGCGAGCCGCCGCGGCAGATATCAGCTGGAAGGCTTCGCGATCTCGCTCGAGTACGACGATGGCCACAAGGAGCGGCTGCTCAGCTTCCCCGTCGACGGGGACAACCGGTCCGTCTACATCGGCACCGGCAGCTACGATCGCGACAAATGATGAAACTTCAACCATGGCGGCCGCGGCGAGGATCCGCGCTGCATCACGTGATCGCGACCCTGATCGTCGCTCCGATCGTCGTTCTGGGCGGCGTCGCACACGCGCAGGCGGCCTCCGGCTGCCAGGGCGTCTACTTTGATCCCCAGAAGCGCTTTCTCCACAACGAGGCGCCGGCCGCCGCCATCCCGCAGGCCTTGCCCGCAGGGACGCCGTTGGGCGCGGTGGTCTACAAACCGCGCGGCTCGGCGACGGCCGTCCCGCTCGAGGATTACTTCGGAAAGTTCTGCACCACCGGCTTTCTGGTGATGCACGAGGGTCAGGTCGTGTTCGAGCGCTACCTGCAGCAGGCGAGGCCGTCGACGGCGCTGCTGTCCGCGTCGATGTCCAAGACCGTCCTCGCGCTGCTGATCGGCATCGCGATCAACGAGGGCAAGCTGTCGCTGGACGAGCGCGTCTCGGCGGTGCTGCCGGACTTCCGCGACAGTGCCTTCGCCGACGACAGCGTCGAGGACCTGTTGCGCATGAGCTCGGGCGTGGCGCTGAAGAACTCGTTCCGGCCCGGCGAGGTCTCGGACAACCAGACCACGAATCCGATGATCGAGCCCTTCACCGACATGCGCGTCTATCTCGCGGGCAAGAAGGACAAGGATCCCGCCGGCAAGATCTTCAACTACAACGGCGCCGTGACGGCCGTGCTCGGCCTGATGCTGAGCGCGCGCACCGGCGTGAGCAACACCGACTACCTGTCCACGCACCTGTGGGGACCGATGGGCGCCGAGTCACCTGCCTACTGGATCAAGAACCGGGCGGGGCAGGAGGGCGTGCAGGGGCAGTTCGTCGCGAGCCTGCGGGACTACGCCCACCTGGGCCAACTGATCATGAACCTCGGCCGCGTGGGCGAGCGCCAGGTCGTGCCCCAGGCCTGGATCGAGCAGATGACTGCGCTGCGCAAGGACAAGCCCCAGCCCGCGAACGTGCCGTTTTACGGCCTGCACGTCTGGATCCCGCGGGCGGCGGGCGGACGCTCCTTCGCCTGGGGGACCAACGGGCAGAACATCTTCGTGGACCCGGTCGCGAAGGTCGTGATCGTGCACACCGGCAACAGCCCGGACGCGGAGTTCAACGGCAACGACCACCTGTTCCCGATCCGGGATGCGATCACGGCGGCGCTCCGGGCTGCTAAGAACTGAGCATCCGCAGGCGCCGCGCGGCTTCCTCGTCGACGGCGTCATCGATCTCGCGAATCACTTCGCCGAGGTCGACCGGCCCGGTCGCGTGCTTGAAGTGGCCGGTCAGCGGCGTCTCGGGCGTGAGGGCGCCGCTTTCGTACAAGGCCCAGATCTCGTGCCCGTAGTCGGTGCGCAGCAGGTCCGGGGCGAAGCCGCCGAAGAAGTCGCGCAGGTTGTTGACGTCGCGCAGCAGCATGCGCTTGGCGTGGTTGTTGCCGGCGGCGTCCACGGCCTGCGGCAGGTCGATGATCACCGGCCCGTCGCTGGCCAGCAGGATGTTGAACTCGGACAGGTCGCCGTGGACCACGCCCGCGCCGAGCATGCGCACCACTTCCCCTAAGAGGCTCTGGTGGTGGGTGCGGGCTTCCTCGGCCGTGAACATCGAGTCGTTGAGCCGCGGGGCCGCGTCGCCGTTCTCGTCCACGACGAGTTCCATGATCAGCACGCCGTCCATGAAGTTGTAGGGCTGCGGCACGCGCACGCCGGCGCCGGCCAGGCGGTACAGCGCGTCGACCTCGGCGTTCTGCCACGCGGCTTCCTGGGCCTGCCGGCCGAACTTCGTGCCCTTGGCCATGGCGCGCGCCTGCCGGCTGTTCTTGGTCTTGCGGTTCTCGGTGTAGTCGACGGCCTGGCGGAAGCTGCGCTGCGTGGCCTCCTTGTAGACCTTGGCGCAACGGGTCTCGTCGCCGCACCGCACCACGTAGACCAGCGCCTCCTTGCCGCTCATCAGCTGCCGCACGACGGTGTCGATCAGGCCTTCCTCGATCAGGGATTGGAGTCGCGGGGGTGCTTTCATCGGGGCCTTGGAAGAGTGGGCATCGGGCTCCGGCGGAGTCTGAGGCAAGAGGGGGCAGGACGCGATTTTGCCCTTGCGGACAACATTCAACGAATTCCGCGGCATGCAGCAACTGATCGAGCTCTGGCATCGGACGCGTCGCGTGGCCTTGCGCACGCCTGTCCTCGGCGTCCTGCTCCTGGCCATCCGCAACTACGTGCTGCACCAAAGCGCCAACCAGGCGGGGAGCATGGCGTTCTCGATGGTGCTGTCGATGTTCCCGTTGCTGCTGCTGCTCTCCGCGGGTGCCGCGTACATCGGCTCGCCCGGCGACGCGGCTGCATTGGCGAGTCGCGTCGTGGAGTACGCGCCGCCGCTCGTGCGCAGCGCGCTGCTGCCCGTGGTCAACCAGGTGCTGGCCCAGCGCAGCCAGGCGTTGCTGGCCATCGGCCTCTTCATCACCCTATGGACGGCGTCGTCCGGCATGCAGGCGGTGCGCACCGCGCTCAACCGCGCCTACGCCATCGAGCGCGGTCTCCCGTTCTGGCGAGCACGCCTCAAGGTCACGCTGTTCACGCTGATCGTGGGCAGCGGCATCCTCGCCATCTTCAGCTCCGTCATCGTGATGCCGTATGTCTGGGAGGCGCTGGAGAACAGCGTCGGCAAGGGGCGTGAGACGCTGTGGTTGCGCAACAGCGTGCGCTACGGTGTCGCGTTCCCGGTGCTGGTCGTGCTTTATGCGTTGCTCTACGGCTGGTTGCCGGACGTCCGTTTGCGACTGCGCACGGTGCTGCCCGGCGCGGTCGTCGGCGCGGCGCTCTGGGTCGCGTCGGCCGCGACCCTGTCGTACACGCTGCGCAGCGCGGGCAAGCTGGCGCTGCTCTATGGCAGCTTCGCCGGCGTCGTCGCCACGCTGGTGTTCCTCTACATCAGCGCGACCACGCTGATCTACGGGGCGGAGGTGAATGCGGTGATACGGCAGCGATTGACGGAGGAATCGAACTCGGACTCGGACTCAGATCCTGAGCCCGCTTGAACCCTCGCTGCCTTGCCGCGCTGCCTTCACCAACCGGCGTTGCCCGTTCCGCGGATGAAGAAGCTGCCCGGCGCGTTGTCCTGCTTCAGCCCGCCGAGCGCCGGGTTGGTCACCACCACGCCGTCGAAGTTGACCGCGCCGCGTCCGCCGTTGTCGATCACCTCGATGCCGTACCGGCCGGGGTTGACGACCTTGATGTTCTTCAGCCTCACGTTGCGGAACTTGGCGTTGTCGGCGTCGCGCAGCAGGTCCGGGTGGAACTTCTCGCCCGGCGGCACGAAGGCCGAGCCGAAGCCGCGGAACTCGATGCCGGAGTAGGTCGGGTCGATGATGTCGACGTTCTCCACCAGGATGTCGTTCACGTCGCCTTCGCGCAGGTAGAACTTCAGCGCGCCGTGTTGCCACGGATTGCCGGTGTTCTCGTTGAACATCGGCCCGCCCGCGCGGATCAGCGAAATGTTGCTGAAGGTCGTCGTCCCCGGTCCGAATGGATAGGGGCTGAACTCGTTGTCGATCAGGATGCCCGGGTAGGTCAGCACGTCCTCGCAGACGCTGTCCTTGAACACGTTGTTCGCGCCGCCGTAGGCCGCGAAGCAGTTGGCGCGCCACGGCATCTGCACCGTGTTGTTGCGGAACACGTTGTTGACCGCCTGGCCCTGGTCCGGCGCGTTCTTTCCCGCGGGCGAGATGAAGCCGTCGCCCAGCTGCCAGGTCTTGTCCTTCACCCAGTCGGTCCACTTGATGGACCACACCACCAGCGCGTCGTCGCCGGTGTTGCGCAGGTGGCAGTTCTCCACCAGCGAGTTGGACGTGCCGTTGTCCAGGTTGATCCCGTCCGCATAGGTGTTGCGGATACGGCAGTTGCGGATCGTCAGGCGCTGCGTCGGCTGGGTCTGGTAGGGAGGATCGTTGCCGACCCAGATCGCACCGACCACGTGCTCGATCCAGACGTTCTCGATCAGGCTGTCGGCGCCCATCGGCCCGGCGAAGGCCTTCTGCATGCCTTCGGATTCCTCGGCCCGCGCCTTGGATTCGCCCAGGATCGAGAAGTCGCCGAACACGCAGCGGGCGCTCGCGCCGTAGCAGAAGAACAGCGCCTTCGGCCCGCGCAGGTTGGTGTGCCACATGCCAGCGCCGCGGACCTCGATGCCGGGGTTGTCCAGGCCGACGTTGCCGCCGTCGATCTTCTGCAGCAGGTAGTCGCCGGGCGGGAACCACAGCTTGCTGGTCGATCGCATGGCCCGCAGCACGTCGTTCGCATGGTCCTTGCCGTCATTGGGCTGGATGCCGAAGGCGGTCACCGAGGTGAAGCCCGCCGGCATCGTCAGCGCCTGCGGCACGGGCTCGATGTCGACCAGGTCGATGACGTAGAAGCCCGCGGTGTCCTGCGCGTCGCGGCGCAGCATGACGGTCGCGCCGGCGGGGATGTTGTCGGGCAGCAGCACGCGCGCTTCATCGAAGAAGGTGTGCGGCTGGCCGGCCGGCTTGTCGACGACCGGATCGCCGATCAGACCGCCCTGGTAGGACCAGCTGTAGCGCGAGGTCAGCGGCAGCGACTTCACGCGCACGCCGTTCACGTAGAGGCCCAGCGTGGCGTCGATGCCGCCGCCGTTCGGGGCGTCGGGGATCGAGTAACGCACCACCACGCCGTTGCCGGCCGCGGTGGTCTTGAAGGACACGTAGTCGCCGGTCCGGTTCAGGCGCACCGCCTTGCGGCCGATGGCCTCGGCTTCGATGTGGTTCGCGTCCCACTTCTGGCGGCTCGGACCGAGGACTTGCGCGTTGGTCTGGCCGTCTTCGGCCTGGTACTCGACCCAGGGCACGGCGGCGCCACGACGGGGCAGGGGCGAAGGCGCCGGCGCGGGGGACGGCGCAGGCGATGGTGCCGGAGCGGGAGCCGGTGAAGGCGCCGGGGCCGGAGAAGGTGCGGGTGATGGTGCGGGAGAAGGCGCCGGCGCGGGCGCGGGCGAGGGGGCCGGAGAGGGCGCAGGCGAAGGAGCCGGCCCCGGTGCGGGTGCCGGCGATGGCGCCGGGGCCTGCGTGCCCGTCGGCACGAAGGTCCACCGCTGGTTGTCGTTGTTGCCGCAATCCCATTGCTGGATGCGGCCGCCGGCGACGAGGCTGAAGTCCTTCACGTCCACGCATTTGCCGGTGTGCTTGGCGACGATGTGGAACGCGTCGCCCTTGGCCGTGACGGCGAAGCGCTGGTTCGCGCCGCCGCCGTAGCCCCATTGCTGGATGAGCGCGCCGTTGGCGGTGGAGATGTCGCTGACGTCCAGGTTCTTGCCGCTGCTGACATTCCGGAAGGCGTAGCTGCCATCGGCCGCGGCGCTGATCTCGAAGCGCTGGCTGGCCGCGCCGTTGCATGGCATCTGCAGCGTCTTGGCACCGTCGGCCGTGCTGGCGCCTTCGATGGCTATGCACATCCCCGATTGAACGCCGCGCAGGCTGTACTGCCCCACCGGAAACGCGGTCTGCGACGCAATCGACTGCGCCTGGGCGCTCGCATGATCGGCGGCCGCCGGGCTGGCCGACGCGTCCGGTGAGTCGGCGCCGCCGCAGGCGCTCAGCAGCACGCTGACGGCCAGCGCGATCGTGGTCGGCGCGGCCTGGAGCTTGCCGAAGTCCGGGCGGGGAGAAGGATGCATGCTCGTCTCTCGCAGAGGTTGGAATGGGATCGACACCATTCTTTCCGCGGGATGAAAGCGCTTCCAACAGGGAGGGCGCAAGAGCTGCAATCAACGGTAAGCGCCGATGGGGCGGGCTACCTCTGCCGAGTTAGAGGGACGCCATCGCCACCAGCTGCACCAGCACGATCTTCACGATCGTCATCGACGGGAAGATCATCGCGTAGCCGATGTCGGGCTGGTCGGTCGGCGCGATGCGGTTGGAGAAGGCCAGGATCGCCGGATTGCCCGTGGCGCCGGCCACGATGCCCGCGGTCGTGTCGAAGGGCAGTCTGAACACCACCGTCGCGATGACCAGCGTGACCGCCACCAGCACCGAGACGATCGCGCTGCCCAGCGCCAGGTAGAGCCAGCCGCTCTCCGCGATCGTCGCCGCGAAGGTCGATCCGGACGAGATCCCCACCACCGCGAGGAACACCGTCAGCCCGAAGTTGCGCAGCACCAGGTTGGCCGAGATCGGCATCACCCAGGTCAGCGGTCCGGTCCGGCGGCGCCAGCCCAGCAGCAGCGCGACCAGCAGCAGCCCCGCGAAGCCGAGCGAGAGGTGACCCAGCAGCGGCAGCGGCAGGCTGATCGCGCCGACGGCCAGACCCAGCGTCACGCCGACACCCATGCCGATGTAGCTCACCTCGCCGGTGGCGCGCACCGAGTCGCCGAAGTAGCGGCTCAGCACCGGGAAGCTCTCGCGCGGCGCCAGCACGCCGACGCGGTCGCCGAACTCGAGCACCCGGTCCGCGTGCGGCGCGAGGTCCACGTCGCTGCGCCGCAGGTGCAGGATGCGGGCGCGGCACTCCGGCGGGAGCTGCAGCTCCGACAGCCGCTTGCCGGCCAGCTGCGGGCTGGAGACGAAGAAGCGCTCGTAGTCGAACTCGCTGCGGTCGCGCAGGATGCGGCCGGGATCGGCGTGGCCGAAACGCAGCGCGGCGTTCTGCAGCAGGGTCGGGTCGGTGCCGCTCAGCAGCAGCACGTCGCCGCGTTGCAGCTCGACATCGTGCGCCGCGCCCATGTTGTGATGGCCTCGACGGATCGCGGAGATCGCCACCCCCTGCGGCAGCGTCTGCGACACGGCGCCGACCGTCCTGCCCAGCACCGCGACATCGTCGACGCTGACTTCCTCCACATGGAGCGAAGGCGGGGCAGGGCGCTCCAGCCGGGGCTTGCGCCACGCGTTGTAGAAGCCGAGCAGCAGGATGGGGATCGCCACGCCGACCGGATACGCGACCGAGTAGCCCGTCGCCGGCGACGGCCCGAACACCGCAAGCGCTGCCTGCAGCGCCGCCGTGCTGGTACCCGCGCCCGAGAATGCGCCCAGCGCCTTGGGCAACTCCACGCCGGGCCAGAAACGCGCCGCCGCGATCATCAAGCCCAGCGAGGCCAGCACGCCCAGCAGCGCCGCCGCATTGGCCTTGGCGCCGCGCGCGCTGGTCAGGCCGCGCAGGAACTGCGCGCCATAGGCGATGCCGACGCCGTAGAGGAACAGCATCAGCCCGAGGTTGCCGATGAGCGCGGGCAGCTTCAGCTGCGGCGCCGCCGCGCCGACCGCCAGTCCGACGAAGAGCACCGCGCCCGATCCGAGCGCGAAGCCCTTGATGCTGCGGGCGCCCAGCCAGTAGCCCGCCGCGATCGTGAGGAACAGCGCCAGCAGCGGCTGGGATGCCAGGAAGAGTCCGAACCGGTCGATGACATCCATGGAAGGGCACCCCTGAGGAAGAGCGGTCGAGTGTAGGGGCCAGTCCTTGCCACATGCACGAAGCTTGACGCAACACCAGTGTTGATCGACCCTCCGGCCGTTCCTTCGTGATTCAATGGGTCGACAACCCCAGGGAGGACGCTGCGCATGACAGCCCGGTTGATCGCGCTCTATCGCTACTTCAAGCAGGCGGTGCCGTTCCGCCTCATCCCCGCGTTCATCACGACGCTGGTGCTCTTCGGCCTGCTGCTGGTACCGGTCCCGGACGGGCTCAAGCCCGAGGCCTGGCACCTGGTCGCCATCTTCCTGACCACCATCGTGGCCATCATCCTGAAGGTCATGCCGATCGGCGTGATGGCGATGATGGCCATCGTGATCCTGTCGCTGGCGCAGGTGACGTCGCCGACCTCCAAGGGCGCGATCGCCGACGCGCTGAGCAGCTTCTCCAACCCGCTGATCTGGCTGATCGTCGTGGCCGTGTTGATCTCGCGCGGACTCAAGAAGACGGGGCTGGGCAACCGCATCGGCTTGATGTTCATCGCGCTGATGGGCAAGCGCACCGTGGGCATCGGCTACGGCCTGGCGATCTGCGAACTGGTGCTGGCGCCGTTCACGCCGAGCAACACGGCTCGTGGCGGTGGCATCGTCCACCCGATCATGAAGTCGATCGCCAGCGCCTTCGACTCCGATCCGGCCAAGGGCACGCAGGGCAAGGTCGGCACCTACCTCGCGCTGGTCAACTACCACGCCAACCCGATCACCTCGGCGATGTTCCTCACCGCCACGGCGCCGAATCCGCTGGTGGTCGACTACGTTGCCAAGGCCACCGGACAGGCGCTGCACCTCAGCTGGACCACCTGGGCGCTGTGCATGCTGCTGCCGGGGCTGGTGGCGCTGCTGACGATGCCGCTGGTGGTGTTCCTGCTCGCGCCGCCCGAACTCAAGGCCACGCCCAACGCCGTTGAGTACGCACGCGGCGAGCTCGACCGCATGGGGCCGCTGTCGGGCAAGGAGCGCGTGATGCTCGGCGTCTTCGCCCTGATGCTGCTGCTGTGGGCGAACGTGCCCGCGATGATCTTCGGCCCGCGCTGGACGCTGGACCCGACGGTGGTCGCCTTCCTCGGCCTGTTCGCGCTGATCATCACCGGCACCATCGACTGGGACGATGTGCTGTCCGAGAAGAGCGCCTGGGACACGCTGATCTGGTTCGGCGCGCTGGTCATGCTCGCCGAGCAGTTGAACAAGCTCGGCGTGATCTCGTGGTTCTCGATCGGCATGCGCGATGCGATCGTGGCGAGCGGGATGGGCTGGTTCTGGGTGGCCGCCGTGCTGGTGGCGGCGTTCGTGTTCTCGCACTACCTGTTCGCGAGCACGACGGCCCACATCAGCGCGATGATGCTGGCCTTCCTGACGGTCGGCGCGCAGCTGGTGCCGGGGGCGTACCTGGTGCCGTTCATGCTGATGATGACGGCGGGCTCGGCGATCATGATGACGCTGACCCACTACGCGACCGGCACGTCGCCGATCATCTTCGGCAGCGGCTACGTGACGATGGGGCAGTGGTGGCGAGTGGGCGCGGTGATGTGCGTCCTGGAGCTGCTGATCTTCGCGATCGTGGGCACCGCGTGGTGGCGCGTGCTGGGCATGTGGTGAGAGGCAAGGAGCAGGACCGATGAAAACCGCAGTCTTCAGTACCCGCCGATACGACCAGACCCTGCTGCAGCAGGCCAACCGGGAGATCGGCCATGAACTGGTGTTCGTCCAGGACCGGCTGACCGTCGACACGGTGGCGCTGGCCGCCGGATGCAAGGCGGTGTGCGTGTTCGTCAACGATGCCGTGGATGCCGAGGTGCTGACCCGGCTCGCGGCGCAAGGCACGCTGCTGGTGGCGACGCGCTCGACCGGTTTCAATCACATCGACGCGGCGGCCGCGCGCCGTCTGGGCATCGAGGTCGTGCGGGTCACGGACTATTCGCCGTACTCGGTCGCCGAGTTCGCCGTGGGTCTGCTGCTGGCGGTCAACCGCAAGATCGTGCGAGCCAGCGTGCGCACGCGGGACGGCAACTTCGAGCTCGATGGCCTGATGGGCTTCGACCTGCACGGCAAGACAGTCGGCGTGATCGGCACCGGCAAGATCGGAACGATCTTCGCGCGGATCATGGCCGGCTTCGGCTGCACGGTGCTCGGCCATGACGCCTTCCCCAAGGCCGAGTTCGAGGAACTCGGCGGCCGCTACGTGCCGCTGCCCGAGCTGATGGCGCAGTCGGACGTGATCTCGCTGCACTGTCCGCTGACGGAGCAGACGCGGCACATCGTCGACGCGAACTCGCTGGCGCAGCTCAAGCGCGGCGCGATCCTGGTGAACACGAGCCGCGGCGGCCTCGTCGACACCGAGGCGGCGACGCAGGCGCTGAAGACGGGGCAGCTCGGCGGCCTGGCGATCGACGTCTACGAACAGGAAGCCAGCCTGTTCTTCCAGGACCTGTCCTCCACGGTGATCCACGACGACGTGATCCAGCGGCTGGTGTCCTTCCCGAACGTGATCGTCACCGGGCACCAGGCCTTCTTCACCGTCGAGGCCATCGGCCAGATCATGGCCACGACGCTGGAAAGCCTCAGCGCGTTCGAGCGCGGGGAACCGTTGGTGAATCGGATTCCGGAGTGCTGAAAACGCAGGACTCGACGAGGAGCGCGCTTGGCGCTTGAAGGACTCCAGTCGCTCGGGAACCTATCCGGCCACCGTGAACTCGAACACCACCGTCGGCGCCTCATACCGATAGCCCAGCGTCCCGCCGTGCTCCTCGACGATGCGACGCGTGATGTAGAGGCCGAGCCCGAGCCCGCTCCGGTTGGGCGCTCCGCGCTCGAGGCCGCGCTTGAACGGCTCGAACAACTCGGCTGCCACCACTGCCGGGATCTCGTCGGCTTCATTGGCGACGCTGAATCGCTGGCCGCCGTCGCGTGTCGGTTCCAGCGACACCGTGACCGGCCGTCCCGGCGCGCCGTAGTTGCGCGCGTTCGCAATCAGGTTGGACATCGCCTGCGCCAGCCTCACGGAGTCGCCGGTCACCGTGGCCGGTCCCGCCGTGCGGGCGACGATCTCGAAGCCGGGATGTCCCATGCGGACTTCCTCGACCAGGTCCAGCAGCAGCGCCTCCAGGTCCAGTGATCGCAGCTCCGTGTGCAGCTGCATGCCGACCTCGGCACGGCTGAAGTCCAGCACCTGCGTGATGAGCCGGTGCATCCGTCCGCTCGACGCGTCCAGCCGCGCGCCCAGCCGGCCCGTCTGCGCCGGATCGGGCTCGCGCTTGAGCACGCCCGCCACCATCTGGATCGCCTGCAGCGGATCGCGCAGGTCGTGGCCGAGCATCGCCAGCAGGTTGCGCCGCGCCGCCTCGACCTCGGCATGTCGCGCCGCGGCCGCGCGCTGCAGCTCCAGCATCAGCTGCTTGCCGAAGCGGAGGTCCGTCTCGCTCCACGGCTCGGCGCAGTCCTTGACCTGCTCGCGCCATTCCGCGAACGACCCGCGTGGCGTCAGGCGCGGACCGTTGGGGCCGCGCGCCACGACCTTGTCGGGCTGGCCGGCCCAGCGCACCGTCTCGCGCTGTTCCTTGCGCAGCGCGATCAGGCGGCCGCCGTTGCCGGCGTCGAAGGGGATGCACATCGCGCCGACCCATTGGCCGAGCAGCGGCCGGAGCGCCTCCGGCCAGTCGTCCGCGCAGGACCTCAGGGCCGGCATGTCGCCCGTCCAGGGCACCGTCGCGATCGCCACCGCCAGCTCCTGCGGCAGGTCGCCGTCCGAGACCACCTTGCTCTGCTGCGCCAGCACCAGCGTGTCGGCGCGCAGCACGTCGCGCAGGCGCGCCGACTGGCCGAGCAGGGCGGTGATGGCGTCGTCCGCGATCGCCATGTCGCCGGCCAGTTCCCCGACCAGGGTGGCCGTGTCGGCCTGACGCCGCGCGAACTCGCGCGCCTCGATCGTCGCGATCGCCGAGGACAGGATGTTGGCCAGGACGTCGCAGTCCGAGCGCACCGGATACGGCACCTGCAGCGAGCTCATGTGGTGGCACGCGATCAGGCCCCAGAGCTTGTCGTTGACGACGATGGACACGCTCATCGACGCGCCCACGCCCATGTTGTGCAGGTACTCGACGTGGATCGGCGAGACGCTGCGCAGCACCGAGTGCGTCAGGTCCAGCGGCGGCGCCTCCGGGTGGCCGACCAGCGCGACCGCGCGGTAGCTGACGTGCGGGATCAGCCGCAGCGTGTTGAGCAGGTAGAGCCGCCGCGCCTGCGCCGGGATGTCGCTGGCCGGGTAGCGCAGGCCGCGGTAGGAGGAGAGGGTGTCCGCCTTGGCTTCCGCCTCGACCTCGCCGCTGTCGTCGTGGCGGAAGCGGTAGGCCATCACCCGGTCGAAGCCGGTCCACGCGCGGATGGCGTCGACGGCGACCTGCAGCACCGCCTCCATCGATCCGGCGCGTCGGATGCGGTCGTAGACCCGGGCCTGGGAACTCAGCGGCGCCAGCGGCTGGGTGCGGGGCTCGATCTCGATCAAGGTGTGGTGATCGTGGACGTGGACCACCGCGTCGTGCGGCCGGCCGCCGATCTCGACCTCGCAGAAGGCCGGCATGCCCGGCGTCAGCGCGGCTTCGTCGGCCAGCAGGGTGAGCTCGCTGTGGACCGTGCCGGGCAGTGCCAGTTCTTGCCACGGCTGGCCCAGCGCCGGCTGGAGGCCGAGCAGCGCCGGCGCGTTGTCGCTCCAGGCGGCGATGCGGCCCTGGCGCAGCGCGAGCAGCAGGCCGTGCGGCTGTATCGAACCGGGGATGTGGATGGGCTCGTCGGCGCAGGACTGCAGCGTCGGAAACGAAAGCTCGAGACGTTCCATGGTGACTGTGGGACCGGGGCCCCGGACTGTACCGCCGGGCTGGGGTGCCCGGCCTCCTCGCGGACCCGGGCGTGACCCGTCCGATGCCGGGGCGGCCCGGGCCGCCCGGGAGCGCGGATTGCCCCATGCTCCTTCCGGCGCCGAGGTCCTGCGCCCACCCCGGAACTTCGTTCCCCTGGAGGACAGGCGATGAAGCAATTCAGCATCTTCCTGACCGCGTTCTGCGTCACCCTGCTCGCGGCGGCCGCCATCGCGCAGACGGCCGAGCCGCCGGTCACAACCAACGCCAGCCGGCGCCAGTCCGGGACTGTGGGGCCGCCGATCGACGCCGCGTCGATGAATCAGCCCACGGCATCGTCGGCACGACCAGCCGTACCGACGGTCTTGCCGCCTCCAACGCAAACGCCAGCAGCCACGCCGGCGCCAGAGCTTGAACCCGCCGACACCGCGCCGCCCGCGACCGCTGCGTCGGGCGAATCCGCCAAACCCGCCGCGGGCAGCCGCGCCAGCCGCCGGGCGAGTGGGCGTGTGACCGAGGCGGATGGGGCTTCCGGCGGGCTGCCGGTTCGGCCGGATCGGAACTGAAAAGACCGTGCCTGAGGCTTCCAGGGTCTGAAGACTCCCAGAATCACAATCTGGCACTCATCCGGCGGACGGCCGGCGCAAGACCCGACCCCTCCGTGACAACCCTCAGGCGGCAATCCCCCCAGAGGGTGTGGCGGATCCTGTTCAGGTCGGTGATGCCCCCATCGACCACCCTCGGAAGCACTGACACAATCCCCTCCAAAATTCCGAGAGGGAGGGAAAACATGTCAGTTTCCACCGAAGACCGTTTCGCGCCGCCGCAGGCGGTGGTTGCCGACGTCGCGGATGCGGCCGCTGGCGAGGTCCTGGCCGGCCGTGGCGTCCGTTTCGTCGCGGCGATCATCGATGCCGGCATCCTCTGGGCGCTCCTGATGCTGGCCGCCTACCTGGTGCCCGCCGTCAAGGACGTGCTCGACGCACGCGGGCGGAACTTCTCGCTCACCGCCCTGAACCTGTCGTCGCTGGTCCTCGGCCTGGCGGGTTTCCTGATCGTCCAGGCCTGGCCCCTGGTGAGGCGCGGACAGACCGTCGCCAAGATGCTCTTCAAGATCCGCATCGTGCGCACCGACGGCTCCAAGCCGGACGCGTGGCGGCTGCTCGGCCTGCGCTACGGCATCGGCTTCCTGCTGAACGTCAACGGCGTCACGTCGATGATCTACGCGCTGCTCGACTGCCTGCTGATCTTCCGCGAATCGCGCAAGTGCCTGCATGACACGATCGCCGACACGAAGGTGATCAAGCTCTGAGCTCGCATCCCGCCGTGCCCGCGCCGCGCATCGACACGCTGGCGCTGGCCGAGACCCCCGAAGGCATCGTCCTGTCCCTGCGGCCCGCCGGGCTCGTGTCGCGGACCATGGCCTTCCTGCTGGACCTGTTCATCCGGCTGATCCTCGACCTGGTCCTGGCGATGGCGCTCGGGGCCTCGGGCCTGGGCGGCCTGGGCTTCGGCCTGATGCTGATCGGGATGTTCCTGATCGAATGGCTGTACCCGATCGCCTTCGAACTGGGCCGTTCCGGCGCCACGCCCGGCAAGCAGGCGGTGGGCCTGCGCGTGGTCATGGACACCGGCCTGCCGGTCACCCCGGCGGCGTCGGTCACCCGCAACCTGCTGCGCGTCGCGGACTTCCTGCCGCTGGCCTACGCCTTCGGCATCGTGACCCTGCTGCTGAACCGCGACTGCAAGCGCCTGGGCGACCTGGCCGCCGGGACGCTCGTGGTCTACGCGCAGCCGGTGGTCCTGCATGACGCGCCACCTGCGGCGCCTCCGCTGGCGCCGGCACGTCCGCTGAGCCAGGGCGAACAGGCGGCCATCCGGTCCTGGGCCGGCCGCGCGAAGCGCCTGACGCCGGAACGTTTCGAGGAACTCGCGAAGCTGGCCGGCCCCGTGCTGCCGGCCGAGGTGCCGGGCGAGAAGCCGAGCGGCGCGTCCGCACGCCTGCTCGGCGTCGCGCAATGGTTGATGGGGAAGCGGTGACAAGGAAATCCGCATGAGCCCGATGCATTTCGAGGCCACCTACGGCCCGCTGTGGGAAGCCTTCGCCGCGGAACTGGCGCTCGCCAAGCTGGGCAAGAGCGCCGACGGGGCGCTGCTCGCGTCGCAGTACCGCCGCGTCTGCGAGCACCTCGCGCTGGCGCAGTCGCGCGCCTATCCGATCCACCTGGTGGCGCGGCTGGAAGCGCTGACGCAGGACGCCCATCAGCTGATCTACCGCCGTCAGGACTACGGCCTGCGGCAGCTGTCGCGCCTGCTGCGCGTCGATCTGCCCCGCGCCGTGCGCGCGCAGGGGCGATTCGTGCTGGCGGCGCTGCTGCTGTTCGCGCTGCCGCTGGTCGTGGCCTTCCTGCTGGCCTGGTCCGGACCGGACTTCGCCCTCCGGATGCTGGACGCGAGCCAGCTGCGCGAGTACGAGTCGATGTACGGCGACGGCAAGCGCGCCTTCGGCCGCCTGCGCGAGGCCGGCGACGACTGGCAGATGTTCGGCATCTACATCTTCCACAACGTCGGCATCGGCTTCCGCTGCTTCGGCGCCGGCATCCTGGCGGGCGTCGGCAGCGCCTTCGTGCTGCTCTACAACGGGCTGATGATCGGCGCGGTCGCCGGCCATCTGACGCGCGTCGGGCTCGGTCACAACTTCTGGCCCTTCGTGGTCACGCATTCGGCCTTCGAGCTGAGCGGCATCGTGCTCTGCGGCGCGGCCGGGCTGCGCATGGGCCTGGGCTGGCTGGCGCCCGGACGCCTGGGACGCCTCGAGGCACTGGCCGCGTCCGCGCGTGCCGCCGTGCCCATCGTCTACGCGGCCTTCTTCCTGTTGCTGGTCGCCGCCGCCTTCGAGGCGTTCTGGTCCTCCGCGGCGTGGATCGCGCCACCCGTCAAGTACGGCGTCGCGGCCGTGTGCTGGGCGCTGGTGGTGGCCTGGCTGGGGCTGATGGGCAGAAGCACGGGCCGAAGCACGGGCCGGGAGGGCCGCCATGCGCGTTGACGGCCTGGCCATCGTCCTGCGTCCGCGCAGCCAGGGCGAAGCCTGCGACCTGGGGCTGGCGCTGGTGCGTTCGCACGCGGCGTCGATCTGGCGCTGCTTCACGCCGCTGCTGCTGGCCGTCGCGGTACTGGCGATGTGCACCGTGGACCTGGGCGGCACGCTGCCTATCCTGATCCTGTTCTGGCTCAAGCCCTGGCTGGACCGCAGCCTGCTGTTCGTGATGTCGCGCGCCGTCTTCGGCGAGGCGACGCGCTGGAGCGACCTGTGGCGCGCGCGGCGCCAGGTCTTCGGCGGGCAGTTCCTGCGCACGCTGCTGTGGCGGCGCTTCTCGCCGTGGCGCGCCTACACGCAGCCGATCGAACAGCTCGAAGGCCAGCGCGGCGCCGCGCGGCGCAAGCGCGCCAAGCTGATGCTCAACGACAACCGCGGCGCGGCCACGGCGCTGCAGGTCGCCTTCGCGCACGCCGAGGCGGTGCTCGGCTACGCGCTGATCGCGCTGGTCTGGTGGTTCGCGCCGGAGAACCGCAGCGGCGGCGTGCTCGACTGGTTCATCCATCCGGAGGCCCATGCGGCCGGACAGCTGGGGCTGGACATCGCGATCGCCTCGGCCTACGCGCTGGTGGTGCTGTTCCTGGAACCGTTCTACGTCGCGGCGGGCTTCGCGATGTACCTGAACCGGCGCGTGGTCCTCGAGGCCTGGGACATCGAACAGGAGTTCCGCCGTGCGTTCAACTGAACTGCTGCGGGACCTGCTGCTGGCCGCCGTGATCCTGGCGGGCGCGGGCGTGCAGGCGCAGCCGGCCGCGTCGGCGACTGCAGGCGCATCCGCATCCGCATCCGCTCCGGTGCCCGTGCCCGTGAAGGTCGCCGCCTCGGCGATCGACGCCGAGGCCGTGTGGATCGCCGAAGGCGAGGTCCGCGCCGATCCGCTGTGGGCCGGCGAGGAGAAGAAGAAGGTCCTGCGCTTCAAGAAGACCAAGGACGAGGAACCGGAGAAGACGCCCGAGAAGACCGAGAACTTCCGCTGGTGGGTGGACCTGATCAAGAGCCTGTCGGCGGGCCTGCGCGTGGCCCTGTGGCTGATCGGCGCTGCGGCGCTGGTCTGGGTGCTGTTGCGCCTGCGGGACTGGCTCAAGGGACAGGAGGGCGGGCGCGCGCTGAAGACGGCGCCGCCGACCCACATCGGCTCGCTGGACATCCGTCCGGAGAGCCTGCCCGACGACATCGGCGGCGCCGCCCGCGCGCTCTGGCAGCGCGGCGAGCAGCGGGCCGCGCTGTCGCTGCTCTACCGCGGCGCGCTGTCGCGGCTGGTGCACGGACACGGCGTGCCAATCCGCTCGGCCAGCACCGAACGCGAATGTCTGGTCCTGGCCGCGGCGCGCGTGTCGCCGGCCGCGCTGGACTTCCTGTCGCGCCTGGTCTCGGGCTGGCAGACGGTGGCCTATGCGCAGCGCGAGCTGTCCGCGGATCGCTTCGAGGCCCTGTGCGCCGACTTCGACGCCCGGATGGCGGTCGGCGGGACGACCGGTGCTGCCGGGGGCAACGCATCGGCGGTGGTGGGCGGGAGCGCGGCATGACCCGCGAGCGCCTGTTCCTGCTGCTGTCCGCGCTGGTGCTGATCGCCAGCGGCTGGTGGCTCTCGGCCAACACCGAATGGGTGGAGGAGGACGTCCCCCGTCCGGCCACCGGCGAAGCGAAGACGAATCCGGTCTACGCGTTCGAACAGATCATGCGCAAGCTCGGCATGCAGGCCGAGCACCACGAGCAGCTCGACCGCATGCCGCCGGAAGGCGCGCGGCTGGTGCTGCTGTCGGCCGACTGGGACCTGGTGCCGGAACGCGGCGCGCAGCTGCGCGCGTGGGTCGAGCGCGGCGGTCACCTGGTGCTGCTGCAAGGCGCGGACTGGGACGACACGCGGATCGAGAGCTGGGTGCCGGTCTTCGCCGCCGACATCAGCGAGAAGGTCAAGCGCCAGCGGGCGGCGGCGGCATCTGCCGCCCGGTCGAAGCCGGCGGTACCGCCCGCACATGCTGCATCGGCCGGCGCCAAGGCCGGCGAGGGCGATGACGATGAGGACGAAGACCGGGACGAAGCTGCCTCCGAACCGCCGGTCTTCGGCGAGATCGATTCGCTCGACCTCTGCCGCCGCTTCAACTGGGACAAGCGGCTGAAGCTCAAGCCCGGTCGCGAGGCGGTCTGGACACTGACCCAGGAGCACGGCCAGCAACTGATCCGCTCGGCCCACGGCCGCGGCAGCGTGACGGTGCTCAACACGAGCCCGATGCTCTTCCAGGGCCAGACGCCCTTCAAATGCGACACCGCGCTGCTGCTGGCCGCCACCGTGCAGGCCGACCCCGGCGCCACCGTCTGGATCTACCTGAACGAGAAGCGCGAGGCCTTGACGCCGTGGCTGTGGCACGCCGGCTGGATCGCCATCGTCCTGGGCCTGCTCGCGCTGGCCGCCGCGCTGTGGCGGGCCGCGGTGCGCTTCGGCCCGCGCCTGGCCGCGCCGCCGCGGCTGCGCCGGTCGATCTCGGAGCAGGTGCGCGGCATGGGCGCCTACCTGCATCGCCATGGCGGCGATGCCTTGCTCGCCGCGCAGCAGCGCGCGCTGGAGGAGGCGGCGAAGCGGCACGTGCGCGGCTACGCCCGACTGCCGCTGGCCGACCGCGTGCATGCCGTCGCGACCGCGACCGGCGTGGCGCGGGACGACCTGTACGCGGCGATGTCCTCGACCTTCTGCACCCGGGCCGAACTGCCCGCGCGCCTGCATCTGCTCGAGACCGCGCGGCGGCTCCTGCTCAGCCCCATGCATACGCATACGCACACGCACCGCACCCACGACGAAAGACCTTCGCAATGATCAAGCCCGAGGAACTCAAGCTCGCCGCGCACTGGCTGCAGGTGCTGCGCAACGAAGTCGGCAAGGCCGTGGTCGGCCAGCCGGAGGCGGTCGAGCAGATGCTCGTCGCCGTGGTGGCGTCCGGCCACGTGCTGGTCGAGGGCGTGCCGGGACTGGGCAAGACGCTGCTGGCGCGCACGCTGGCGCAGGCGCTGCAGCTGAAGTACGCGCGGGTGCAGTTCACGCCGGACCTGATGCCGGCGGACGTCATCGGCCACAGCGTGCTGGACGACACCGGCGCCGGCCTCGGCCAGTTGCGCGTGCGCAAGGGGCCGGTGTTCACCAACCTGCTGCTGGCCGATGAAATCAACCGCGCGCCGGCCAAGACGCAGAGCGCGCTGCTGGAAGTGATGCAGGAATACCAGGCCACGCTGGAAGGCGAGAGCCTGGGCCTGCCGCGTCCCTTCATCGTGATGGCTACGCAGAACCCGGTGGACACCGAGGGCACCTATCCGCTGCCCGAGGCGCAGCTGGACCGCTTCCTGCTGCAGATCCGCATCGGCTACCCGACGCATGACGAAGAGGCGGCCATCGTGCAGCTGGTGACGGCCAACCGCGCCGGTCACGAGCTGCCGCTGGAGGCGGTGCAGCCGGTGCTGGACGACGTGCAGGTGCTGGAGCTGCAGCGCCTGGCGAGCCTCGTGCACGTGGACGCGAAGGTCGTCGACTACGCGGTGCGCGTGGTGCGGGTGACGCGCAACTGGCCGGGCCTGGAGTTCGGCGCGGGACCGCGCGCGAGCGTGGCGCTGATCCGCGCCGCGCGGGCCGTCGCGCTGATCGAGGGCCGCGACTTCGTGACGCCCGACGACGTCGCCAAGCAGGCGCTGGCGGTGCTGCGCCATCGCGTGACGATGGCGCCGGACGCCCAGATCGAAGGCCGCGACCTCGACGAGATCCTGGCCGCCGCGCTGGAGAGCGTGGAGGCGCCGCGCCTCTGATGGACACCGTGCGCCGCATCGTCCTGCCCAGCCGGGCCAGCATCGGGGTGCTGGCCGGTCTGGCCCTGGCCGCCGCCGTCGCGTTGGCGGCGGGGGCGCCGCTGGCGCTCGTGGCGCCGGTGGGCGCTGCGCTGTCCGGCGTGCTGCTGGTCGTGGCCGGCGTCGACCTGTGGCGCAGCCTGCGCCTGTGGCGCCGCAGCGGCGTGCGGATCGAGCGCCGGCTGCCGGCGGCCTTCGCCATCGGTGCGTCGACCGAGCTGACACTGGACCTCGTCAACGCGAGCGAGCTGGCGTGGCGGATGAAGGTCTTCGACGAGCTCGATCCGCTCTTCGATTTCGAGGGCCTGCCGCGCGCGCTCGTGCTCGGCGCGCAGAGCCGCAGCCGCGTGAGCTTCCGCGTCACGGCGCGCCAGCGCGGCGTCGCGCGGCTGGGCCGCACGCAGCTGCTGTGGCGCACGCGCGCGGGCTGCTTCGAGGTGCGCGACCGTGTCGGCGAAGCGAGCGAGCTGCGCGTCTATCCGAACTTCGCGGCGCTGGCGCGATACGCCTGGCTGTCCGGCGATCGGCGGCTGGCGCAGATCGGCATCAAGACCTTCATCCAGCGGGGGCAGGGCACCGACTTCCGCCAGCTCGCCGAGTACAAGCGCGGCGATCCGCTGCGCCATCTGGACGTGAAAGCCTCGCTGCGGCACCGCAAGCCGGTGGTGCGCGAGTTCCAGGACGAGCGCGACCAGTGCGTGATGTTCCTGCTCGACTGCGGGCGGCGCATGCGCGCGGACGAGCAATCCGCTGGCGCGGGCGAGACCAGCCACTTCGACGACGCGCTGGACGCGCTGATGCTGCTGGCCTATGTCGCGCTGTCGGAGGGTGACGAGGTCGGCGCGATGACCTTCGGCACCGAGGAAGGCCAACGCCGCGACTGCGCGCCGCGCAAGGGCATGGGCACGCTCAACGTGCTGATGAACAAGATGCACGACCTGCAGCCCGGCGGCCACCATTCGGACTACCTGGCCGCGGCGGAGGCCCTGTCGCACCGGCTGCGCAGGCGCTCGCTGGTCATCGTGCTGACCAACTTCCGCGACGAGGACTCGCCCGAGCTGCAGCCCGCGCTGCGCCTGCTGCGCCGGCGCCACCTGGTGCTGCTGGCGAGCCTGCGCGAGACCGCGCTGGGCCGCATCGCCGGGCAGCCGATCGCGGGACCGGAGGACGCCGTCGCGGTCGCGAGCGCGCACCTGCTGTCCCAGGCCCGCCACGACGCCTTCGCCCGGGTGGTCGATCACGACCGCCTGTCCATCGACGTCGAACCGCGCCAGCTCGCGTCGACGCTGGTCAACCGGTACCACGAGGTCAAGCGGGCCGGGTTGCTCTGAGTGGCGCTCGGCGATCTCATCGCATCCAATTCATCGACGGAGGGAACCCATGACTGAACAGACCTTGAACCAATACGCGGCGCCGCGCGCGCATGTGGCCGACGTGAGCTCGTCCGAAGGACCGGGGGAACTCAATCTCTTCTCGGCCAAGGGCCGGATCGGGCGGCTGCGCTACCTGGCGTACGCGACCGGCGCTTCGCTCATCCATGGCGCCGTGTCCATGGGCCTGACCTTCGCGCTGGGGAACTCGACCGGGTTCATCGTCCTCGGTCTGGCGGCGTTCGCGGCGGCGCTGTGGTTCACCATCATCACCGGCATCAAGCGTTGCCACGACATGGACATGAGCGGCTGGTGGACGATCACGGTCTTCATCCCGCTGATCGCGCTGATCTGGATCTTCGTGCCGGGCAGCAAGGGCGCCAACCGCTTCGGTCCGCCGCCGCCGGCCAACACCTGGGGCGTGCGCATCCTGGGGATCCTGCTGCCGCTGTTCTTCTTCGTCGGCATCGTCGCGGCGATCTCGGTGCCGGCATACAAGAGCTACGTCAACAAGGCGCGCGCGGCGCAGGCGGCGCAGCAGGTTCAGCCGGCTCAGCAGCCCTGAGCACCGGCTTTGATCGCCAGGCCTGGCTGGGCCTGGCCACTGGATCTGACCAGGCCTGGCCACGCCGGACCAAGGGCTTGAGCGGTGCCGGCGATGAGGCCGCCGCGCGCACTGCGGAGCGGGATTCCCCGCGGGCGGTCAACGAAGGGGAGGGCGCGTCCGTTGCCTCTCCCAGGTTGACCTGTCCCGCGATCGGGACCGCTGCGGGAGCGTGAGATGACAAGAACCAATCGATGCCGCTGGGCCTTCCGGGTCCTGTCACTGGGCGCCGTGCTGACGGCCGGGACGGCCGTCCAGGCGCAGTCGCTGCGCTGCAGCGATGGCGGCGTGCGCGAGGGTGACTCCAAGGTCTTCCTGCTGCGCGCCTGCGGACAGCCGGCCATTGCCGATTCGTACTGCGCGCGGGTGCTGACGAATGCGCCGCCGCCCGTCACGTACTACCCGGGCCAGCCGCCCGTGCAGCAGGTACAGCAGGTGCCGCAGGTCGCCTGCGTGATGACGGACGAGTGGCTCTACGAACGCGGCGACGGCTACCTGCCGGCGGTGATCCGCATCCGCGAGGGGCGGATCATCTCGATCCGTTTCGGCGAGCAGGGAAAGTCGGAGCCGCGCTGACGGCGTGAGCTACCGAGCCTGGCCACACGCACGAGGCGTCTGTCCCGGATGGGGCATGCGCAGAGCGGCGTGTGCGGCTACCCTGTAGTCCCCACGACTTCGCGCCACGCCATGACCACCGACGCCTGCCACCAACTTCGCCGAAGCCTTCTCGACCTCCATCGCGCGCTGGTCGAGCTGGAGCGCGGCGACTACCAGAAGGCCCACGGCCCGCAGAGCGCGGGCGAGTTCCTCCAGGTCATGGCCTTCGGCGAGGAGATGAAGTGGCTGGAGCCGCTCAGCCGGCTGATCACGATGCTGGACGAGGCGATCGACGGCGCCGCGGATGCGACGCAGACGCCGCTGCCGGTGGCCCAGCGCCTGCGCGGGCTGCTCAGCCTGGACCGCGAGAGCGCGGATCCGTTCATGCGCCGCTACGCGGAGCGCTTCGATCAATCGCCGGAGCTGGTGAGCGCGCATGCGGGCGCGATCGCGGCGTTGAAGGCGGTGGGGACGGTGTCGCCTCAGGCCTGATGCTGGGGCCGGAGCGGCGTACGTTCGTCGACTTCAAGAACGGGATTCGACCGGGTTGATCCGATGGATCCATGCACCGGCCACCGCGGCGACCGTCGCGGGGAGGGCCAGCAGAAGGAACACGTAGCCGGTCGCGCCGGCGTACTTCCCCATTTCGGCAGGGAACACGCCATACACCGCCCAGCCAGGCAGCAAGGTCGCGAGCCCGCAGGCGATGGCGACTGACCTGGTCGATTGGATCTTCAAGCGGCGCAGCAGCCACAACGCCGGCAGCAGGCAGAAGACGAGTATTGCGTAGCTGACCGGGACCAGCAGCGCGAACAGGGTCGAGGCGTCCCGTCCGACCAGCGGCAATGCCGCCCCCGCCAGTACTGCCGAAACAAGCAGCGGTGCCGCGCCCGTCGCCAGGATCTGCCTGCGCTCTTGCGCCGACCAGTCTGAAGGGGGCAGGTGTCGAGCGGATTCACTCATCTTTCGAATTGAGGCGTCGTGGGCGATGTCCGGAACATCGTATCAATCGCGCCATATGATTCCGCGGAAGTCGGAAAAACAGGTTCAGGGGAACCCGCGATCAGGTGGCAACGACTGACCCCACGAGGATGGGAACCCATGCGAATCTTTCTGGATGACGAACGCGCGACCCCCGAAGGCTGGACACGCGCCTACTGGCCTGACGAAGTCATCGCGCTGCTGAAGGCCGGCGGCGTCGAGGAAGTCAGCCTCGATCACGATCTGGGCGATGACGAACGCGGCACCGGCTACGACGTGGTCCTGTGGGTCGAGGAAGCCGTGGCGCTTCACGGCTTCGTCCCGCCGCGGATGCGGGTGCATTCCGCCAACTCCTCGGCGCGCGAGAAGATGGAGGCGGGGATCCGGGCCATCGAGCGGCTCAGCTTGGAGAAGCCGCGCGCGCGCTGAACGCAACGAGGCGATCGGGACCAGCCATTTCCGACTCGACCCGATCGACATCCGACGAAACGACGTCAGGCCTTCATCCCCATGCCGGACAGGCTCGGGTGGAGATCCCGGACCGGACTCACGCTTTCCAGCAGCGCGCCCAGGTGCAGCAGCGTGGACTCCGCGAACCACGGCGAGACCAGTTGCACCCCGATCGGCAACCCGTCGCTGCTCGTGCCGAAACGCATCGTGAAGCCGGGCAAGCCGGTCACGTTCAGCGGCGCGGTCGCATCCATCATGTGCAGGGACGACACGGTCTGGCCGTTGATGATGAATTCGCTGGCGTCATGCGCATGGGCAGGCACCGGCGTCACGGGGCAGAGCAGTGCGTCGTAGCGCTGGAAGTACTGCGCGAAGCCGTCCCGCATCACTTCGATCTGCTGCTCGGCGCTGACGAAGTCTTCGATCGAGGTGTCGGGCGTGTCGAAGACGCCCTGGACGTGCTTGAAGATCAAGTCTTCATGTCCGGCCGTGGCCGCCTTGAACGCCGGCTTGGTCTCCATGACCTGCAGCTTCCAGAGCAGCTCCAGCGCGTTGATCTGCTCGAGCACCGGAATGCGCACCGGTTCGACCACGACGCCCTGGCTCTTCAGCGCCTCGGCCGCCGCCTGCACGGTCGCCGCCACTTCGCGGTCGATCGGGCCGAATCCCGGCTCCACCAGCCAACCCACGCGCACCGGTCGATCCGGTGACGCACCCACGCCGGCATCGAGTCCGAGCGGGCTGATCGCGTGGCCGTCCGCGCCGTCAGGCCCGGCCAGCAGCGAATAGGCGAGGGCGATGTCGCGGATGCTGCGCGCGATCGGGCCGACGTGCCAGAAACGGCGCGGCACGCGCGGCCAGATGCCCGTCATCGGAATGCGCCCGTGGGTCGCCTTGAGTCCCATGACACCCGTCAACGCGGCCGGGCCGCGGATCGAGATCGCGATGTCCGTGGCCAGTCCGATCGGCGACATGCCCGCGGCGATGGCCGCGGACTCGCCGCCGCTGGAGCCGCCCGGCGTGCGGTCGAGGTTCCACGGGTTGCGCGTGCGGCCCGACAGCAGGTTGTCGGTCTCCATCCAGAAGGAGAACTCCGGATGGTTGGTCTTCGCGAGCAGGATGCCACCCGCCTGCTTCATGCGCGCCATCGTGGTGGCGTCGGTGCCGGGCATGCGGCCCTTGAAGATGGGCGAGGCGAACTGCGTCGCCACGCCGGCGGAGTCGATGGAGTCCTTGGCCGTGAACGGGACGCCGTGCAAGGGCCCGAGCGGCTCACCGGCCAGGACGGCCGCTTCGGCCCGCTTCGCCGCGCCCAGCGCGTCTTCGGCAAGGGTCACGATCGCATTGATCTGCGGGTCCGCGGCGTGGATGCGATCCAGGTGCGCCTGCACGACCTCGACCGGAGACACCTCCTTGGTGCGGATCATCTGGGCGAGTGTCGTCGCGTCCTGATGGACGAGTGGGTGGTTCATGGCGGTCATCTCGGAGGGAAAGGAGGAAGGTTTGAAAACAAACTACCTAACGTTTGTTAGGGTGAAGATTAAACGTGAATCCGCTGGCGCGTCAACGGCCTTCATGCCGTGGGGATATCGACGGCGCAGGGCTCTTGAGAGAATGCGGTCATGAGCAAGCAGAGCCAGACCCCGACCAGCCCGAGTTCCAAGGACAGGATCCTGGAGGTGGCGACGCGGATCGCGCAGGCGCACGGATACGGCGGCTTGAATCTGCGCACGCTGGCGGACGAGGTCGGCATCAAGGCGGCCAGTCTCTACCACCACTTCCCGAGCAAGGCGGACCTGGCGACGGCCGTCGCGCAGCGGTACTGGGAAGGTGCGGGAGCGGCGCTGGAAGCGATCTCCGAGGCGACCCCCGATGCGATCGAGCGTCTGCGCAAGTTCCCGGGCACGTTCCGCACGGCGCTGACCAACGACAACCGCATGTGCATGGCCAGTTTCATGACGGCCGAGTACGACGATCTGCCCGGCGGCGTGAGGAAGGAAGTCCAGGCCTTCGCCGACGTCAATGTGGCGTGGCTGGCCAGGACGCTGGTGGCGGCGGGGATCGTCGGCACGCGGGAGTCGAAGAAGCGCGCGCAGGCGATCTATGCGGCGGTCGCCGGGGCGCAGCTGATGGCGCGAGGGCGTTCGGACATCAAGCTGTTCGATGCGTTGATCGACAACTACCGGGCGGCGGGGTTGTTGCCATGACGAATCCGGCTGTCGTGCGCTGAGATCCTGCGAATCGGCAAGCTCGAAGCAGCAGCTCCTGGCGTCAAGGTCAGTCGAGTCGCAGCAACGCTGCCGCCTCCCGCAAGTCGGCCGTTCCGAATCCCTCGGTGAATCGCTCGCGCACCGACCGCAGCACCGTAAGGGCTTCCTCCTCGTCAGCGCTGCCGGCCCGCAACCGGACCAGGCTCATCGCCGCGCGCAGTTCCCAAGTCAGCGCGCCTTGTGCCCGGGCCATCTCCAGGGCACGTCCGTACCACGCCGCAGCGCCTTCAAGCGCCGATGCCGGGCGCGCCGACTTCGCGAGCAGCTCGCCCTTGATCCGCAACGCCTCGGGCAGGTACCAGCGTTCTCCATGGCGCTCGCATCCGTCCAGGGCTTCATCGATGGTCGACAGCGCCTCGACCGACCTGTCCGCAAGGCTCAGGCCCTTGGCCAGCGCGCACAGGTAATGGGTGCGGCGCAGCTGGAAACCCGCCGCGAGCAGCTTGCGCGTCGCGGCTTCCAGCAGCGGGACGCCTGCGACGTCGCCGCGGTCCAGCAGCGCGATGCTCTGGAGGCAGTAGGCGTGCTGGCCGAAGAGGGCCAGGTCGTTCCGGGCCAGCAGATCCGCCAGGCAGTCCAGGTAATACGCCGCGGCCAGCCAATCGCCCACGTGCAGGGCCAGTGGCACGGCGCACTGCCCCAAGGCGCCCAGCAGGGACAGGGGATGGTCTGCGCGGCGCGCGTCGTCCACGGCTGCCTGGGCCATGCGCATGGCTTGATCCACCTGACCCTGCAGCCAGAAGATGCTCGCCAGCGTGCCCCGCGCCATGCTGACGGGCTCGAACTGGAAGCGGGCGACGTGAGTCGGCCCCGCCTGTGGGACGCCGTCGCTGAACATGCACTCGGCGCGACGCCGCGCGCCCGACAGCCGGCCCAGGTACATCAGCGTGGTGCCGAGCAGGCGTTCCCCGTTCATCCGGTCCACGCGGTCGCCGTGCGCGCGCGCCACGGCGAGAAAGCGCCGCAGGTAGCCCAGCGCGCCGCGATAGTCGCCCGCGAAGTGCGCGTGCAGCGGCAAGCCCCACAGCAGGCGGAGCTGATGCTCGACGTCGTGAAGCTCATCGGCCGTCGCCAGGGCCTCGCTCCACAGCGTGGCGATGTCGGACTGGGGTCCCCGCGTGTGCAGCAGCGCCGTCCCGAGCGCCGTCTTGAGCACCATGCGCTCGCGCGGTCCCAGGTGAGGCAACAGACGATCGTCGGCGAGCAGGCGTTCGACGTTGTCGCGGCACTCCGTGAGCAGCGACTGCCGCGTCCACATCGGCAAGGCGGCGATCGCGAGCGCCACGGCCAGCTCCGGGCTGCCTGCGGGCGAGGTCGCCCAGGCGAGGGCGGCGCGCACGTCCGCGATGCATGGCGCTTCGCCGGTGCTCTCCGGTGCGTCGCAGCGCCCCAGTGTCTCGAGGACATGCCCGGCATGGCGTCGTCGCAGGTCCCCGTGTTCCCCGCTCTCCTCGAGCTTCTGCGCGGCGTAGGCCCGGGTGGCCTCCAGCAGGCGGTATCGACCGGACCGGGCGTCGATGCTGGTGGACACCAGCGACTTGGCCACGAGTCCTTCCAGCGACTCGTCGATGTCGCCGCCGTCCTCCACCACCGTCCGGGCCGCGTTCAGCGTGAAGTCGCCCGAGAACACCGACAGCTGACGCAGCACCCGGCGTTCGCCGGGCGTGAGCAGTTCGTGGCTCCAGTCCAGCGTGGCGGACAGGCTGGCATGTCGCGGCGGCCCGCTGCGCCAGCTCATCTGGATGAGCCGCCGCCGGTTCTCCAGCAACGCCGCGAGTTCGCGGAGACTGAAGGCGTCCACGCGCGATGCCGTCAGCTCGATCGCCAGCGGAAGACCCTCGAGCCTGCCGCAGATGTCGGCGACGAAGGCGACGTCCGCGTCGGCGATCTCGAAACGGTCATCGCGGATGGTGGCCCGATCGACGAACAGCCGCACGGCCGGGAACGCCAGGGCGTCGGCGAGCGTGCGCGCCTCGTGGTCCTGCGGAAACGCGAGCGGCGGCAGCCGGTACACGGTCTCGCCCGCGACGCGAAGCGCCTCGCGCGCGGTCGCGAGAAGGCGCATGCCGGGCGCGGAGCCGAGGAGCCGTGTGGCGAGCGAGGCGATCGCATCGAGCACGCCTTCGCAGTTGTCCAGCACCACCAGCAGACGCCGCTGACGCAGGGCCATGGCCAAGGCGGTCAGGGGGTCGTCGGAGCGGACGGTCACGCCCAGCGCCTCCGCCACGACGGCGGGCACGAAGCGCGCGTCGGACACCACGCCGAGGTCGACGAAACACGCGCCGCCCTCGAAGGACGCCGCCAGCGTCTGCGCGACGACGACGGCGACCGTCGTCTTGCCCATGCCGCCCGGGCCGACGATGGACACGAGGCGCCGCTCGCGCAGCGCCTCGGCGATCGATGCCACGGCCGACTCGCGGCCGATCGGCTGGAAGGGCAGGCAGGGCAGGGAGGACACGGAAAGCGGCGGCGCGACCGGCGCCATCGGCGGGGACGTCGCGACCGCGACCGCGACCGGCGGCGGTGTCGCCGTGGACGCCACGGCCGCGACGAACATGTAGCCGCGGCCCGGCACGTTGACCATGTAGCGCCGCGTCTCGGGCGAGTCGCCCAGCACCTGGCGCAACTCGGACACGGCGACCTTCAGGCTGCCTTCGCCGACGACCAGGTCGGGCCAGGCACGCGCCATCAGCTCGCGCTTCGTGACGACTTCGCCCGGACGTTCCACCAGGGCCATCAGCACGTCCAGCGCGCGGCTTCCGAGTGACACCGCCGCGTCGTCCCGCAGCAGCGTGCGCCGGCCCGGCAGCAGCCGGAAGGGTCCGAAGGCATGACTGGACTCGCCAGGGTGCTGGGAGGGAGCGGGCATGGTGCGGAGCTTCGCCCTCCCGCTCGCGCACTGTCAATCGGGCGGCGCCCCCGGGTCGATCGACCCGGGGGCGCGGAGCACGGGCCGTCAGCGCTTGCGCAGGCGTGCCGCCAGGGCGTTGTCGAAGACCGCCTTCACCGGCCCCAGCGCCTGCACGAATTCGAGCTGCTCGCCTTCCGGTCCCTTGGCATAGATGAGTCGCCAGCCGTTGGACTTGCCCTCCGTGATGCCGTTGGAGTTGGCGTCCTGCGGCGCCGCGATGCGCTGCGCCTCGGAGGCCACGGTGACCACGCGGTTCGCCTTCACCTGCGTCATGCCGCGCCGCGCGCTCTCGGCCTCCAGGTCGCGGATGAAGACGTTGAAGTCGACGTCGTCGCGGAGGTGGAAGCAGATGTGCATGGACCGCGGATAGGCGGGGCTCATCGGGTCGCGCGGCTCGGCGAAGCTGTCGCCGCCGCCCATCGGCTGCGTCGCGTCGCGGTACTGCAGCAGCTCGATGACGACGTTGTCGAACTGGATGAAGCGCACGTCCAGCCGCTGGGCGCCACTGCGCAGGTCGGGGATGCCGCGGGTGCGCGGATTGACCTTGAGCTCGCGCGCCAGGATCTCCTCATCGAGGAGCAACGTGTTCTGGATGCGCTCGCCCTGGAAGTCGCCGTCGCGCATCACCTCGGTGCCGCCCAGCACCTCCGTGTAGAAGGCGAAGGCCCGGTCCATGTTCTGGACGGTGACGCCGAAATGCTGGACGCCCTGCAGCCGGGCACCCAGCGGCGCGCGGTTGCGATCCGTCGTGATGCGGATGGGGGCCGGCGTCGCACCGGCTGCCTGTGCGGCGAACGGCGCCGCGACGACGGCCAGCGCTGCGGCGCCCGCGGCCCGCAGAGAGTCGCGACGCGACGGGTCGACGTTGTCGGAAGCGTCGGAGGTGTTTGTGTTGTTCATGGGAACTCCTTGTTGGTGGTGGATCAACGGCCGGGTTGGCCTTGCGTGCCGGTCCAGACGCGCGTGATCAGATAGGGCGGGCGGCCGGTATCGGTCTTGCCCGTGAAGATGGGATTGCGATGCAGCTGGTTGACGGCCACGTAGAGCCATGAGTCCTGGCCGAAGTGGGCGTTGTCGGGCCACAGGAAACGCGGATCGCGCACCAGCGGCTTGAGCTCGCCGGTCTTCGTGAGCACGTCGATGCCGTTCTCCGGCAGGTTGGTGATGAAGTGGTTGCCTTCGGCGTCGGTCGCCGCGCCGTCGGAGATGGGCTTGGGGCCGACGCGCCGGACGCCCGCGGACACCTGCTCGTCGGGCGCGTTGTCGCGGAACAGCCGGGTCGGCACGGAGAACCAGCTCTTCCCGTTCATGGCGCCGTAGTACAGCGTCTGGCCGTCGGCCGACAGCGTGATCGGGTTGATGCCGACGCGCGCGGGGCCGAGCTTGCCGCCTTCGCCGGGGAAGAGCAGCGACTGGCCTTCGACGACCAGTTCCACTTCCTCGCCCTGCAGCGACGCGTCGCCGGCGAAGCGGCGCGACGTGCCGCGCTGGATGTCGACGACCACGATGGCCGGGTCGAGGCCGCAGTCCGCGATGTAGACGAAGCCGCGCTCGGCGTCGACGGCCAGGTCCTGCAGGATCTGGCCTTCCGGCGCCACCCACGTGTTGAAGTCGTGGCGGAACGCGAGCTTGCCTGTCTGGATGTCGAAGGCCAGCAGCTTGGGCGGTTGCGGCTTGTCCAGCCAGTTGCCGTGGTCGATGACCCAGAGGCGGTCCTGGCTGTCGATCACCACGCCGTGCGGCGTGTTCAGCACGTCGGGGCCGGAGCCGGGCGCGGCGTTCCAGCTTGCGTCCGGGAACGGCTTCCAGGTGTTGCGTCCGGTCAGCTCGATCAGTTGCACGGGGCCGCGACGCATGCCATGAATGCTGGCGAACACGCGGCCGGTCCGCGAGGCGGTGACATTGCCAGGCGTGATGTCGAGTTCGGCGACGATCTCCACCTGGCCGACCTTGGGCGCTTGAGCGTAGGTGGGCAGGCCGACCGTGAGCGCGAAGGCGAGGGGCGCGAGGGCGAAAGTGAGTCTTGAAATCATTCGGAATCCAGTGGTGGTTGGGGGTGCCGTCACTGTAGAAACCGAAGGCCTGGAGCGGGGGTTAAGAGCGGTCAAGGCGGGTCATGAGGGGTCAGACTCACGCCACTTCGGGCCGACCTGTCGGACCCTTCAACGGGTAAGTCTCCAGAAAGACCACCGCATCGACCATGCACCCGGCTCCATTCCCGGAGCGGGAGCATTTCCATGTCGTCTTTCCCCGTCCCTGCCGGCGCTGCCCGCGTACCGGCTCTCCTCCTCGTGTCAGGCCTGCTGCTGTCGGGCTGCGCCACGCCGCAGAACCCCGATCCCATCGAGCCCGTGAACCGCGCGACCTTCGCCCTGAACGAGGGGATCGACAAGGTCGTGCTCAAGCCGGTGGCCACCGTCTACAAGACGGTCGTGCCCACGCCGGTGCGCAGCGGCGTGACCAACTTCTTCTCCAACCTGGCCGACCCCTGGTCGGGCGCCAACCTGCTGCTGCAAGGGCGTTTCAAGGACGGCATGTCCGACTTCGCCCGCTTCGGCACGAACACGACCGTCGGCCTGCTGGGCTTCATGGACGTCGCCACCGGTTGGGGCATGCCGCGCCACGGTGATGGCTTCAGCGACACGCTCGGGGTCTGGGGCGTAGGCGGTGGCGCCTACGTCGTGCTGCCGCTGTTCGGACCGTCCGACCTGCGTGGCACCGCGTCCATTCCTGTCAACAGCTTCGACAGCCTGACCGGGCAGTTGGAGGATGCCGGCGCGCGAAATGCGTTCACCATCGTCGGCATGGTCGACAAGCGCGCCAACCTGCTCGACGTGACGAAGATGGTCGATGATGTCGCGCTCGACAAGTACCTGTTCGTGCGGGATGCCTATCTGCAGCGGCGGACGCAGCGGGAGATGGATCGGTCGGGCGCACCGCGCGTCGAGAGCGATGTGCCGAAGCTCGATGTGACTGAGCGTGAGGCGTCGAAACCCTGATACCGTCGCGCGGTCGCAGTCCATGGGGAACTGCGGGAACTCATGGGGCGGCCGGCGCCGCAATCACTGCGATGAACGAAAGCCTCTGGTACGAGGTCTGGGCAGACGACGGTCTCTCTCCTCCGTATCTGCTCCTGCTTCTGTGCGCGAAAGACGGGTCCGGCTTCGAAGTCTTCGACCCGGTAGAGAAGCGCAGCCCGTTCCGGTCTGCCGACTACGAAGAGGCGCGGCTCTGGTTGCTTGAGGATGAGTTCACGCAGGTGCTGGGGCGCATGTCCATCGACATCGGGCTTCAGCGCGATTGATGCCGACCAGTCCTGGATGCGTGATCGTCGATGGGGGATGAATGACTCTGAGACCGTACCCGCAAGGGCTTGACTTCCTATGGCTGGCATCAGATCGGCATGGACACGTGGGCGCGTTCATCACTGCGGGGATGGGGCCATTGCCCGAGGCGGCGCTTGATCCCCTTCGGTCTTCCATCGAAGACGTAGAGGAGCAACTACTGCCGTTGCCCCGCATGTCTCGCGCTGAACTTCTCGTGTCCGTCAATCGGCCCGATGACTTCATCGATCTTGCCGAGCGGGGACTGTTCGTCTTCGACTGGACCGACATCCACCGGACGTCTCGCGGGGCGTCGCAGATGTACGAGCCCGTGGCCGTACCGTCCGAGCCCCTCACGGTGGGCGCGCTTCCCGGAGTTCTGGTGGACCTCGCCAACACTCTGCGACTTGCGGACGTCGCATTCTCGGAGCGTCGAGCCGTGAACGTCCGCGCTGCTTTCAGCTGCGTTGAAGCCGCGCCCTGAGCGAATGAAGGTAAGAGGTGCCAGGACTTGCATCGACGTTTGAGGTCACAGTCTGTGACTTCAAAGCGCCGGATGCTTCGACCGATTCAGCAACGCCGCGGCGGGTCAGTTCCCAGGGCCGCGCCAGTCCATCTGCAAGCCATGAAGCGAGATCGCGTCCTCACTGTCAACGACTACTACGACGGGCCCAGGCTCGGCATCGCTGAAGTAGATGGCTTGCCGCACATCTACGAATCAGAATTCGATCACAGCGCTGACGAGTATGGCGACACCTACTTCGTCTCGCCTGTCGATGCCGAGTTGATGGCGCTTGTGATCGAGGACTCGGAAATATTCTCTCGATGGGATGCCGCATACCGGCGCGGGGAGGTCACGATCGACAGTCATCCGGCCTTGCCAGACGAGCGTCTCCGCCACGAAGAATTGAAGGCCGCTGTCGGTGATCGACTTCGTACTGATCCTGAAAATCGGCGTTATTACAGAGCGATTTTCCATCGTGCCGAGCACGCTCGTGATTGGGACGACCTGATGGTTGAATGGGTGCCCGCCGTGCTCAGGCCGTGATCGGCTCGAGCACATGAAGTACCGCGAAGTTCATCGCCATCAGCCCGCTCATCAGGCTTGAGTTCAACAGCCCCGGCGACGGAGCGGCGCAGAAGCACTCACCGTCGCTTCGGGGTTGCCCTGTCCTTCGACTTCTTGGCCGACCCGCCAACCAGGCCATCCCATCCCGCCATGGCGATCTCCGCCACGGTCTGGAGTTCCGACCGTTCGGCGCCGTCGCGCGCGCGGATCGCCATCCCGCTCTGCACGGTCTGCAGGTACCTCGCGAGGTGGGTGATGTCGAGGGAAGCGGGCAGCTCGCCATCCGCCACGGCCTGCGCCAGGCGCGCCGAGAGCACCTCGAACGCGCCGCCCCGGGCGCTCTTCATCAGGTCGGCGAGTTCCGCATGGCCGTCGCTGCCCACCACGCCCAGCGTGACCAGGCAGCCGTGGGGCAGGTCGCTGTCCGATCCCGTCATCGCGGCCGCCGAGTCCCACAGATAGGCGAACGCCGCGTCGCGCGCCGTGGCCGCTTCGCGGAACCGGCCCAGCACGAGGTCCTCGAAGGTGGTGGTGTAGAGCCGGAGCGTCTCGGCATACAGGTCGTCCTTGGATCCGAAAGCGGCATAGAGGCTGGTCGTGCCGACGCCCAGCACCGCCGTCAGATCCGCGATCGACGTGGCCTCATAGCCCTTGACCCAGAAGAGCTTCATGGCCTTCATCAAGGCGTCCTCCCGATCGAAGGCACGTGGCCGCCCACGGCTGCGCGGCGGGGCGCTCACGGGCTGCGCCGGCTCCGGAATTTCTTTTTGCAGTGATCGCTTCATAAATTGCTTGACTCCTTCGTTGCCACGATCTTACTATTAATGCATCGATCACTGCATAAATTACGAATCATGAACACCTTCTCTGGAACCCTCAATGGAAAACGTGCCCTGGTCACCGGCGGCTCCCGTGGCATCGGGGCGGCCATCGCCGTCGCGCTGGCTGAGAACGGCGCGGATGTCGCGCTGACCTATCAGAGCTCGCCCGAGCGTGCCCAGGCGGTCGTGGCCTCGATCGAGCGGCTCGGCCGGCGCGCCGTGGCCATCCAGGCCGACAGCGCGGATCCCGCCGCCATCAAGCGCTCGGTCGACGAGGCCGTCGGCGCGCTGGGTGGGCTGGACATCCTCGTCAACAACGCCGGGATCGCGCGCTACAGCGCGATCGCCGACTTCAGCGTCGAAGACATCGACGCGCTGCTCGCGGTCAATGTCCGCGGCCCCGTGCTGGCGACGCAGGCGGCGATCCCGCACCTCGGCGCGGGCGGCCGCGTGATCACCATCGGCTCGGCCGGGGCGGACCGCATCGTCGGCTCGCCGGGCACGGTGTACTACATGACCAAGTCGGCGCTTCAGTCGTTCACCCGCGGGCTGGCGCAGGAGCTGGGTCCGAAGGACATCACCGCCAACCTCGTGCAGCCGGGCTCGACCGACACCGACATGAATCCCGCCAACGGCGAGAGCGCGGACTACCAGCGCGGCCTCACGCCGCTGGGCCGGTTCGCCGCGCCGGCGGACATCGCCGCGGCGGTCACCTTCCTCGCGAGCCCGGGGGCAAGACATGTCACCGGCACCATCGTCACCGTCGACGGCGGTCTGCTGACCTGAGTCCATCGCACGCGTCGGAGGCGATCACGCACTCAAGCCGTGATCACCTCCAGCACATGCAGCATCGCGAAAATCATCGCCATCAAGCCGGTCATCAGGCTTGAGTTCAAGAGGAACTTCAAGGCCTTGTAGGCGCGGCGGCGTTCGGTCTTCAAGCGCAGCGAACGCTCGCGCAGCGGTGCGAGTCGCGCGAAGAGCGCGCTGAACACGCCGCGCTCGTCCTCCGCCGTGTTGGCCACCAGGGTGCCGCGTGCGATCAAGCGATAGCCCGCGTGGATCATCCGTCCCAAGACATTCATCGGCCGGTCGACATCGCACATCAGGATCAGCCGCGACCGGTCCGTCGCGTTGTGGGCGTTGTGGGGATAGGTCTCGTCGAAGATGAAGTCCTGCCCGTCCCTCCACACGCAGTCCACGTCGTCCACCTGGATGTGGCAGGCCGGGTCGTTCGGCGTCTGCAGCCCCAGGTGGTACCGGAACGAGCAGGCCATCGGGTCCGCGTGCAGCGACAACTCCGAGCCCGGCGGCAGGATCGAGAACATCGCCCCGCGGATCTGCGGGACCTGCGCCAGCACGGCCACCGTGCGCGGGCACAGGCGCTGCGCCGAGCGGTGGGTCGTGCCGTACCACTTCAGGTAGAACTTGCTCCAGCCGCGCTTGTAGAAGGTGCGGAAACCGACGTCGTAGTACCCCGCCGAGCCTGCCGCCTTCGCGGCCTCGAACGCGCCGGCCGCCTCGAGCGCCAGCGCCTCGTCCCGGATCACGCGCCAGTTGGCGCGCAGCAGCTGGATATTGTCCAGATAGTCGGCGTCGAGCACCGGGCGGCGCGCCGCGGCCCGCGTCGTCATGTACATCAGGCAGTTGAGCGGCGCGAAGACCGGCCAGCTCTTGCGCAGGTACTGGGTGAAGCTCGCATAGCGGCGGCGGCCACGCCATCGGTAGACGTAGGCGATGCAGGCAGCGGTGTACGCCGCCACGGCCAGGAGGCCGAGGACACTGAAGCTCATGGGGCAGGAGGGACCGGTTGGATGTCTGTATCGCGCTGGATGGGCCTGGGGTGCCCGATACGCTGGGTCCGCCTGATGCGCACGATGAAGTCGTCCACCAGACTGTAGACGACCGGAATGACAAGCAGACTAAGGAAAGTCGAGGTGATCAGACCGCCAATGACGACGATGGCCATCGGGGAGCGGAAGCTCGGATCGCCGACGTAACCCAGCGCGACCGGCAGCATGCCGGCGCCCATCGCGATCGTCGTCATGACGATGGGTCGCGCGCGCTTGCGGCAGGCGTCGACGATCGCCTCCATGCGGCCGAGGCCGTGATCGCGGCGCGCGATGACGATGTAGTCGATCAGCAGGATCGAGTTCTTCGTCGCCACGCCCATCAGCATGATCAAGCCGATCATCGACGGCATCGACAAGGTCGAGCCGGCCAGGAACAGCGCCAGCATCGCCCCCGGCACCGACAGCACCAGCGCGATCAGGATGGTCAGCGGCTGCACGAAGTTGTTGAGCAGCAGCGCCAGCACCATGTAGATGCAGAGCACGCCCGTCAGCATCGCCATGCCGAAGCCGGCCGCCATCTCGTCCATGTCTTCCGCGTCGCCGAGCGCGCCCAGCGTGACGCCGCGCGGCAGCTGTTTGAGCGCCGGCAGGGCGAGCACCTCGCGCTCGATCTCGCCGAGCGGCCGTCCGTTGGCCTCCACCTCGATGGTGATGGTGCGCAGGCGGTCCTGCCGCTGGATCTCCGACGGGCCGCTGCCGAAGTCCAGCGCGGCCACGTGCTCCAGCGGGACCGGCCCGCGCGCGCCGGGCACGGGCAGGCGGCGGATCGTGTCCAGGTCCTCGCGCGCGGCCTCGCTCAGCCGCACCATCACCGGCACCTGGCGCTCGCTCAGATTCAGCTTGGCGAGCGACTGCGCGTAGTCGCCCATCGTCGCCACCCGCAGCGTTTCCGCGATGGCGGCCGAGGTCACGCCGAGATCGCCCGCGCGGGCGAAGTCGGGCCGCACGCGCAGTTCCGGCCGGGCCACGCTGGCGGTGGAGCTCACCGCGCCGAGGCCGGGCAGCGTGCGCAGTTCCTGCTCGACCTGCGCGGCGTGCCGCTCCAGCGTGTCGGCGTCGTCGCCGGCCAGCGTCAGCTCGTAGCGGGCGCCGGAGCCGCCCGTGCCGACCTTCACCCGCACGCCGGGCAGCACGGCCAGACGCTCGCGCACCTGCGCCTCGATCTGCTGCTGCTTGAGGCCGTCGCCGCGGTCCGCGCGGGGTGTCAGCTGCAAGGTCAGCACGGCGGTGCGCACGTTGGCGGCACCGCCGTCATCGTCGCCCGGTCCGCTGCCGCCGGACCCGGCGGCCCCGATCACCGTGAACACCGAGTGCACGTGACGGTGCTCGCTCAGCAGCACGCGGGCGCGTTCGGCCATCGCCACCGTCTCCTTCAGCTTGCTGCCCGGCGGCAGCGTCAGCGTGACCTGCGTCTTGGCGCCGTCGTCGGGGGGGATGAAGGTCGTCGGCAACAGGAAGGCCAGGCCGATGCCGCCGATGAAGAAGGCCGTCGCCGCGACCACGGTGAGGGCGCGATGGCGCAGGCACCAGCGCGCCCAGCCGAGGTACACCCCCACCCAGCCGGGTTCGGGTTTGTGAGTGTGCTTCGGCGCGCGCAGCAGGTAGGCCGCCATCATCGGCGTGAGCAGGCGCGCGACCACCAGCGAGAACAGCACCGCGCCCGCCGCCGTCCAGCCGAACTGGACGAAGAACTTGCCTACCGTGCCGCTCATGAAGGCGGTCGGCAGGAACACCGCGACCAGCGTGAAGGTGGTGGCGATCACCGCCAGGCCGATCTCGTCGGCCGCCTCCATCGCCGCCTCGTACGGGGTCTTGCCCATCAGCAGATGGCGCTCGATGTTCTCGATCTCGACGATCGCGTCGTCGACGAGCACGCCCACCACCAGCGAGAGCGAGAGCAGGGTGACCGTGTTCAGCGTGAAGCCCATCCAGTGCATCAGCGCGAAGGTCGGGATCACCGACAAGGGCAGCGCCACCGCCGCGACGAAGGTCGCGCGCCAGTCCCTGAGGAACAGGAAGACCACCAGCACCGCGAGGGCCGCGCCCTCGACCAGCAGCCGCATCGAGCCGTCATAGTTCTCGACGATCTCGCCGGTGAAGTCGACCGCTTCCGTGAAGCGCAGGTCGGGCCGGCGGGCTTGCAGACTGGCGACGGCACGCCGCACGCCTTCGGCCACCTCCAGTTCGCCGAAGCCGCGCGCGCGGACGATCTCGAAGCCGACGACCGGCGATCCGTCCAGCAACGCGGCGGCGCGCGCCTCCGCGGCGGTGTCGGTCACCGTGGCCACCTGGCCGATGCGGATGCGCCGGCCGTCGGTCAGCGACAGCTCGATGGCGGCGATGTCCTCGGCGGTCTGCACCGTCGCGATCGTGCGCACCGATTGCTCGATGCCGCCGAGATCGACGCGCCCACCCGAGGCTTCCTGCTGCACTTCGCGCAACTGGCGCGAGATCTCCGCCGCCGTCGTGTTCAGCGCGAGCAGGCGTCGCGGGTCGAGCTCGACCCGCACCTCGCGCTCGAGGCCGCCGACGCGGTTCACCGCGCCCACGCCCGGCACGGCGAGCAAGGTCCTGCTGACCTCGTTGTCGATGTACCAGGACACCGCCTCGAGGTCCTGCCGCGGCGCGCCCACGGTGAAGCTCAGGATCGCCGAGCCGACGATCTCGACCTTCTTGACGACCGGGTCGCGCAGGTCCGCCGGCAGGTCGGCGCGCACCCGCGCGACCGCGTCGCGGACGTCGTCGACGGCCTGGTCGGTCGGCTTCTCGAGGCGGAACTCGATCGCGATCTCGGCCGCGCCGTCGGTCAGCGTCGTCTTCATGTGCTTGACGCCCTGGACCGTCGCCAGCGAGTTCTCGATCTTGCGCGCGACCTCCGTCTCCATCTGCGACGGCGAGGCGCCGGGCAGCGAGGCGGAGACGGAGACGCGCGGCACGTCGATGTCGGGGAAGTTCTGCACCTTCAGCGCGGAGAAGGCCATCAGGCCGAGCACGGTGAGCAGGACGAACAGCAGGATCGCGGGCGAGGGCTTGCGGATCGACCAGGAGGAGACGTTGATGTTCATTTCGCCTCACCCACGACGCGGACCAGATCGCTGTCGCCGAGGAAGGCGCCGCCGGACGCGACCACGCGGTCGGTACGGGCCAGGCCTTCGAGGATCTCCATCAGGTCGCCCGACTGGCGGCCGACCCGCACGCGGGTCGACGCGACGCGATCCTTGGTGTCGATCCGCATCACCTGATGCAGGCCGTCGCGCATCTGCACGGCACTGCGCGGCAGGACCATCGCGGCGCTGCTGCCCAGGTCGAAGTCGCCGTGCGCGTAGGTGCCGGCGCGCGCCGCGTGGTGGCGCGGCAGGTCGACATACACCAGCCCGTTGCGCGTGAGCGTGTCGACCGACGGCGCGATCATGCGCACGCGGCCTTCGACCGCGTCGCTGTTGACCAGCGTGACGCGCACGCGCTGCCCCGGCTTGAGGCCGGCCAGGTCAGGCGCGGCGATCTCCGCGCGCCATTCGACGCGGCCGCCGCGGATCATGCGGAACAGCTCCTGACCCGCCGGCACCACCGACCCCACCGTCGCCGCACGGGCGGAGATGACGCCGTCGTCCGGCGCGAGCACGCGGGTGTGCTTGAGCTTCAAAGACTGGCTGTCCTCGATCGCGCGGGCCGCGTCGAGCCGCGCCTGCGCGGACCGCGCGGCGGCCTCGTACTGCTGGATCTGCTGCGTCGACAGCGCGCCGCTTTCCTGCAGCGCCTGCGCGCGCTGCGCGTTGGCGGCGGCTTCCGCGAGCGCCACCGCGGCCTGCGCCACCTCGGCGCGGCGTTGCGCGAGTTCGGCGTTGACCGTGTCGGCGGAGAAGGTCGCCAGCACCTGGCCGCGACGGACCTCGTCCCCGACGTTCACCTTCACCTCGGTGAGGCGCAGGCCGTTGGCTTCGGAGCCGATCAGCGCCTCCTGCCAGGCCGTCACGTTGCCGTTGGCGGACAGGCGGATGGGCAGCGTGGCGGGCCGCAGCCGCGTGACGGCGACCGCGAGCGCGGCCTTCTCGCTGCGCGCGGCCGCGGGCTCGCTGGCCGCGGAGGAGGTCCCGACGAACTTGACGGCGAGGGCGGCGCAGAGCAGTGCCGCGCCCGCGACGGACAGCGTGAGCTTGAGGGAAGGAGTCATCATGGGCGGAGCGCTTCAGAGGAAGAATCGGAGGGGAAGAAGGTGGCCGACGCCGACGCCGACGCCGACGACATCGCAGTTGCCGATGCCGATGCCGATGCCGATGCCGATGGCGATGGCGATGGCGATGGCGATGGCGCCGAAGCGGGCGTGATCGACACGGCGGCGGTCGCGTCCGGCGCCTGATGGCGAGGCGGCGCGGCGTCGAGCGGCGCGGGCGAGGCCCAGCCGCCGCCGACGGCGCGATACAGCGAGATCCACGCGAGCAGCCGTTCGTGGCCCAGGTCGTTCAGCGTCCGCTGCGCGGTCAGCAGCGAGCGGCGCGCGTCCTCGACCTCGAACAGGCTGGAGGCGCCGGCCTCATAGCTGGCGGCGGTCGCACGGTAGGAACGGTCGTAGCCGCGTGCGGCGGCCGCGGCGTCTTCCTGCCGCAGGGCGGTGCTCTGCAGCGTGACGAGCGCGCTCTCGACCTCCTGGACGGCGGTGCGCAGCTTCGCCGCGTAGATCCGGATGGCGGCGCCGTGGCGCTCGCGCGCAGCCTCGGCGTTGGCGCGGCGCGTGCCGCCGTCGAAGAGCGGAAAGGTCACCGCGACCGGCCCCACGGTCCACACCGAGCCGTCGGTGCTGACCCCGGCGCTGCCGGACCGAGCGGTGCCGAGGTTGCCCGCGAGCGTGATGCGCGGCCAGCGCCGCGCCGCGGCCTGCGTCGCATCGGCGCTGGCGGCGGCGACGTCGCGTTCCGCGGCCTGGATGTCGGGTCGCTGCGCAAGGACCTCGGCTGGCAGCGAGGTCACACTGAATTCACGCGGCTGCGGCAGCCGGCTGGCGCGTGTGGCGAGCTCGGCGCGCAGGGCGGTCTCTTCGCGGGCGGTCAGCGCAACCAGCGATTTCACCAGCAGGTCGCAGGTCGTCAACTGCCGCATCAGCGCGACCCGGCCTTCCGCCGCGCTGGCCTGCGCGAGCGCGGCGGCGGCCGGCGATCGTGCGCCCGCCTGGGTGGCCTGCGTGGTCAGCTGCGCGATGCGCAGTCGCGACGCGGCGTCCTGGTCGAGCTGATGGGCTTGCGCTTCGCAGACGCGCAGGTCGGCGTAGGCGCTCGCGACTTCAGCGGCGACGGAGACCCGCGCGCCGTGCCAGGCGGCCTGTGACGACGCGAATCGCGCCTGCGCCGCCTGCGCGCCGGCGCGCTGGGCGCCGAAGACGTCCAGCTCCCACTGCAGCTGCACGCTGGCGGACGCCGACTTGACGAGCGGCGCGCCGGGCTCGGGCCGCGAGCGGGAGGCGCTTGCGCCGAGGTCGACGGTGGGCAGCAGCGCCGCTACTCCGGCCTGACGCGCGGCGCGTGCGTCGGCGATGTTGGCGGCGGCGGTGGCGACGGTCGGGCTCGCGTCCTGCGCATCGGTGACCAGCGTCGCGAGCAGCGGATCGTCGAACTGCGACCACCAGCGGCGCAGGTCCGTCGTCTGGCCGTCGTGCGGCAGGGGCGCCTGCCACTGCGCGGGCACCGCCACGGTGCCCGGCGAGGGGTCAGGACTTGCCAACGACGACAGCGCGCCGCAGGCGCTCAGGAGCGGCAGACCCAGAAGGGCGACAGGAAGGGCGAAAGGAAGGGAGCGTCGGTGCATGGGGCGCGACTGTCCCGTCGGCCGTCTTTCCGTATCCTTACCGGCGTACGGTAAGTCCTCAGTAAGACACCGGCGCCGAGGATGCGGGCTCCAATCACCGCCCCTCCCGGGAACTTCTCATGGCACCGCAGACACGACTCCTTCCGCAAGCCCTCCGCGCGTTCACCGGCGCGCGCTCCCCGTTCTCCCGCGCCGTTCTCTCTTCCGCCGCCGTTCTCTGCGTGTCGGCCCCGCTGTCCGCGCTGGCGGCCGGCCCGGGCGGTCCCGGCGGTCCTGGCGGCAAGGAAGGCGAATCGTCGTGGGGCCTGGGCGTCGGCGCCGTGAGCTCCCAGAAGGCCTACACCGGCTACGACCGCGAGACCAAGGTGCTGCCGATCATCAGTTACGAGAACCGCTGGGTGAAGGTCGCCGGGCTGGGGGTCACGGCCAAGCTGCCGAGCTGGACCATCAACCCGTCGCAGCGCGTCGACTTCGGCCTGGTGGCCAAGCTGGACCTCGGCGGTTACGAGCAGGACGACGCGCCCATCCTCAACGGCATGGCCGAACGCAAGGGCGGCGTGTGGCTCGGCGCCAAGGCCGAGTGGAAGACCGATCTGTTCGACCTCGGCGGCGAATGGACGGCCGATGCCTCCGGCAACAGCAAGGGCCAGAAATTCGCGCTGACGCTGGAGAAGACCTGGCGCCTTGGGGGACAGGTGATGCTCACGCCGCGCCTGGGCGCGAACTGGGTCGACAAGAAGTACGTCGACTACTACTACGGCGTCCGCGCCGACGAGGCCCGCGCCGGCCGCGCGTTCTACCAGGGCAAGTCGACGACCAACGCCGAGGTGGGTCTGCGCACGATGTACCTGTTCAACCAGCACCACGCGATGCTGCTGGACCTGAGCGTCACGTCGCTGGGCAGCGGCATCAAGGACAGCTCGCTGGTCGACCGTTCGACGGAGAATCGCGTCTTCGTGGGCTATCAGTACCGCTTCTGATGCTTCAGGGCCGCAGCGCGCCGACCGGAGACCGTCCGACGTGAAACCCGGGTGGATGAACAGCCTCACCGCGAAGGTGCTGGTGGCCTACCTCGTCGGGGTCGTGCTGACGGTGGCGACGCTGGTGCTCGTCTTCGACGGCGTGACGCGCTGGCGCGGCACGCTGTACTTCGACGAGGACATCTCCGAATTCGCCGAGGAGCTCTCGGAGAAGCTCGTGTTCGACGCGACCGGCAGGCCGGTCGGTTTCAACGAGACCGCCCGGCAGTACGAGTGGATGTACGTCAAGCTGAAGGACGACCTGGCCTACCGGCTGCTGGACGCGTCGGGCCGGGTCGTGCTCGCGTCGCCGGACTCGGACGCCTTCTGGGCCGCGGGTGGCCCGGGCGCGCTCCGGCTGAAGCAGGGCAACTTCTCGTTCGAGTACCGCGGCCAGTCGATGCGCGGCGCCACCGAGGTGGTCCGCCACGGCGGCCGTGCCTGGTACTTCCAGCAGGCCGGCAGCGCGCGGCTCTTCGAGCTCTTCCACGTGGAGTTCGCGATGCCCTTCATGAGCAAGGGCATGGGGCTGTTCGCCACGACGCTGTTGCTGGTCTTCGGCGTCTGCGCCTACTTGACTCTAAGGCGTGTCCTCAAGCCGCTGCACGAGGTCTCGGCCTCGGCGGCGGCGATCTCGCCACGCTCGGTGCATGGGCGGCTGCAGGTCGACCGCGTGCCGACGGAGATCGTCCCGCTGGTCGAGAGCTTCAACCGCGCGCTGGACCGGCTGGAGCGCGGCTACCGCGTGCAGCAGGAGTTCCTCGGCACGGCGGCGCATGAGCTCAAGACCCCGCTGGCGCTGATCCGCGCGCAGGTGGAGCTGATGGCGGCGGGCAAGGAGCCGGAGATGCTGCTGCAGGACGTCGAGCACATGACGCGGCAGGTGCAGCAGCTGCTGTTGCTGGCCGAGGCGAGCGAGACGCAGAACTACGTCTTCGCGCCCACCGACGTGGTCGGGGCGGCGCGCGAGGCGGTCGACTACCTGACCCGGATGTCGGCGGCGCGCGGTGTGGACCTCGATGTCGTGGCCGGCCCCGCGGACGAGGCGGTGATGTGGGACGCGGACCGCGGCGCGCTGTTCACGCTGCTCAAGAACCTGTTGGAGAACGCCATCCAGCACGCGCCGGCCGGCAGCCTCGTGAGCGTGGAGATCGAGGCCGACCGGTTGTCCGTCCGCGATCGCGGGCCGGGCGTGGCGCCGCACCAGCTGTCGCGGATGTTCGCGCGCTTCTGGCGCGGCGCGCATCGCCGCGACCATGGTGCCGGCCTCGGCCTGGCGATCTGCCAGGAGATCGCCGAAGCGCATGGGTGGACGCTGTCCGCGCAGCCCGAGGACCCGGGGCTGCGGATGGTGGTGACGAAAGGCTGAAGCGCGGCCGACTCAGGCCGCCGCGACGCTGACGCTGTCCTCGTCGCGCAGTTCCCCCGCGGCCATCTCGTCGAACGACAGCCGGTACTCGGGGACAGGTCTTGCGCGGCCATCGTCGGCCTGCGAGCGAGCCAGCAGCGCGCGCCGCGCCGGGTCCGCCTTGATCAGCCGCCGGGCACGGCCGATTTCCGCCGCATGCTCGGGCCGGCGGCGTTCCCAGTCGGCCAGCAAGGGACCGTGACGCTCAGGGAAGATGCACCACCATTCCACGATCGAGGCCGCGTTGTTGAGGTCGAGCAGCATGCCGGTACTCCGGGAGTTGGATGGCTCGATGATACTGTATTTGCATACAGTAGTGACTCAAATGTGTTGGTTCACGCCCGCCGTCCCCGTTGGAAGGGCTTGCGGGGGACCTCAGACCGCGCTGGCCCGGATGCGGGACTGGCCGAACGTCACCGGCGCCTGCGCCAGCACGTTCATCGCCTGCAGCAGGCGCTCCATGTCGTAGGTCTTGTCGTAGAAGCCGGTGATGCCCGCCTCCACGCATCGGGGACCGTGTTCCGCCTCGTCCGCCGCGGTGACCATGTAGGCGATGCCTTCGTAGCCCGCGGCCCGGAGCCGCTCCATCAGCGCGAAGCCGTCGCCTCGTCCGAGGTCCAGCTCCGTCAGCACCAGGTCGGGCGCGCAGAGCGCCGCCAGCAGGACCGCCTGGTCCTCGTCGGAGGCTTGTCCCACCACGGTCGCGGTGGGCACTTCCCGCAGGCGCTCATAGAGCGTCTTGCGAAAGGTGGCGGAGGGATCGGCGAGGAGGATTTTCATGGCTGTGTCCTGGCCCGATATTGGCACCGCGCGGCCAGGCTGTCTGCGCCGTTCTTGCCACTGCGGGTGTCAGGCATTGCCCTACCCGGCGGGTCGGCGTGAAGACGTTCACGATCTTGCCCGTCAGGCCTTGATCGGCGTGCAGCGCACCGTCACCCCCGGCCGCTTCGGCCCTTCGGTGGCCCAGCGCCACAGGCATTCCGCCATCGCCTGCGCCGCGGCCGATAGCGCGCGATCGCGCCGGCAGATCAGGTAGATGTGGCGTTGCAGCCCCTCGTCGGCGATCGGGCGCGCGATCAGGTCCGGGTGGTTGAAGTGGAACAGCGTCAACGCCGGCACGAGCGTCACGCCGTGGCCCGCGACGACCATGCCCGCCACCGAGCTGAGCTGCTCGAACTCCAGCACCGGCCGCAAGGGCTGCGCGGGCAGCGCGTCGTCCAGCGCCTGCCGCACGCTGCTGGGGCGCGCGGCGTCCAGCGCCTGCCGCACGCTGCTGTGGCGCGCGAGTCCGATCAGCGCATGGTTCGCGCACTCCTCCAGCCGGGGCCGGCGGCGTCGCGCCAGCGGATGGTCCCGCCGGCAGACCAGGTAGAAGTCGTCGGACAGGAAGGGCTCGACCGACAGCTCCGGCGCGGTGGCGCGCACGGCGGCCAGCGCTAGGTCGGCACGGCCCGAACGGACGCGCTCCACGCAGCTTTCCGACAGCACGTCCGCGAGGTCGAGCTCGATGCCCGGGTACTCCTTGCGGAAGGCCGCGAGGTGCGGCGGCAGCCAACCCGCCACGAGCGCGGGCAAGGCCGCCAGCGCCACGCGGCCGCGGCGGCGCGCGACGTGGTCGCGCAGGTCGTCGGTCGCGAGCCGCATGTCCATCAGCAGCCGGCGGGCCGGATCCAGGAACAGCGCGCCTTCGACCGTGGGCTCCACCGCCCGGGTCGTCCGGTCGAAGAGGCGGGCGCCCAGGCCTTCCTCCAGCGACCGGATCAACGCGCTGAAGGCCGGCTGCGACAGGTGGCACTGCGCGGCGGCGCGCGTGAAGCTGCGCAGCTCCGACAAGGCGACGAAGGCGGCGAGCTGCCTGGCCGACAGGTTGGACAACGGCGACACGCGGGTCGAAGCCCTCGACGACTGATTCATTTGACTCACCGATCAGCTGATCCAAACAATCAAATTCTCCTATAGGCGCTGCCTCCCTACAGTCGAGGCATGGAACCCGTCTCAGCGTCTGCTACTACGTCCGCAACAAGCGCCGCATCAACGGCCGTGGCCACGTCGGTGGCCACGTCCTTGCTCGTCGGCTGCGCCGCCGGTTTCTCCGGCGATCGGACCGATGCGGCACGCCCGGTCGTCGACACCCTGATCCGCCTGGGCGGCCCGGCGGCGCTGATCTTCGAGACGCTGGCCGAGCGCACGCTCGCGCTGGCGCAACTGGCGCGGCAGCAGGACCCCGAGAGCGGCTTCGAGCCGCTGCTCGACGAGATGCTGCGGCCGGTGTTCGCGGACTGCCTCGCCCATCGCATCCCGATCGTGGGCAACTTCGGCGCGGCGAATCCGCCGGCCGCGGCGCGCCGCGTGCGGGCCCTGGCGGCCGAACTCGGCCTGCGGGTGCCGGTCGTTGCCGTCGTCGGCGGCGATGCGCTGGAATCGCCCGAGCAACGCGCGCTGCTCACACAGACGCTGGCCCGCGAGGGCCACGCGATCGCCGAGGACACCATCGCCTGCGCCAACGTCTATCTCGGCGCGGAAGGGATCGCGGAAGCCTTGCGCCTGGGCGCGGATGTCGTCGTCACCGGCCGCGTGGCGGACCCGTCCTTGACGGTCGGGCCGGCGCTCGCCCATTTCGGCTGGGCACTCTACGACTGGGATCGTCTGGCCGGCGCGACGATGGCCGGCCATCTGCTGGAATGCGGCGCCCAGGTCTGCGGCGGCTACTACGCGGACCCGGGATTCAAGGAGGTGCCGGACCTGGCGGCCGTGGGTTTCCCCATCGCCCGGATCCAGGCGGACGGCAGTTGCACGGTCTTCAAGGCCGATGGCACCGGCGGCTGCGTCGACGAACACACCGTCAAGGAGCAACTGCTGTACGAGCTGCACGACCCCGCGGCCTACCTGACGCCGGACGTCGTCGCGGACATCGGCGAGGCACAGGTCCAGCAGGTCGGCCTGGATGCGGTGCGGCTGTCCGGCGTGCGCGGGCACGCGCGGCCGGAGGCCCTGAAGGCGAACGTGTTCTTCGCCAACGGCTGGCTGGCGGAAGGCGAGATCTCCTACGCGGGCCCCGGCGCGGAAGCGCGCGCGCGGCTCGCGGCCGATGTGCTCCGCACCCGCCTGAACGGATGGGACCGGCAAGGGCCGCTGCGGGTCGACCTGATCGGCGTGACGAGCGTGCTGGGCGATGACGGCGGCGTTGCATTCGCGCGCCTGGAGACCGGCGACGCGCGCGACGTGCGGCTGCGCGTCGCGGCGAATCACGCCGGGCGTGCCGCCGCCGAGCGCCTGACGCGCGAGGTCACGGCGCTGTACACCTGCGGTCCCGCGGGCGGCGGCGGCGTGAGGACGAATCTGCGCCAGCGCCTCGGTCTGAGTTCATGCCAGTTCCCTCGACAACTGGCCGCTCCGACGATCACGCTCTCATCGGAAGGCAGCGAGGGTGGCTGGGGCCGGAATGGTGCTTGGGGGTCCAGGAGGGATCCCCCATGCACCGTGGAGAGCCCGCGCTTGGCCACGCGCACGACGGTGCCTTCCCGCGCCGCATCTGCATCCACAACCGCATCCGCCACGCGCATCGTCGAACTCCGCCTCGCCGCCCACGGCCGCACGGGCGACAAGGGCAACCGCTCCAACATCAGCGTGATCGCCTGGCACCCGGCGCTGTACCCGCTGCTGGTGGCGCAACTCACCGAGGAGGCCGTGGCCCGGGGATTCGCTTTCCGCCGCCCGAGCCGCGTGACGCGCTACCTGCTGCCGGAGCTGCATGCGATGAACTTCGTGCTGGACGACGTCCTCGACGGCGGCGTCAACGATGCGCTGAACCTCGACAGTCATGGCAAGGCGCTGTCCTTCGTCGTGCTGGCGATGCCGCTGGAGGTGCCGGAGCCTCTGCTGCCGATGCTCCGGCGACCGGTCCTGGAATACAACGACATGATGGAGATGACCCGATGACCTTCCCGAAGCCGATCAACCGCCGACGGGCCCTGCTGACTGCCGCGTGCGCCGCGGCGCTCTCCGCGGCCGCGCCGGCGCACGCCCAGACGCAGACGCAGACGCAAGGCGCGGCCGGCTATCCGAGCCGGCCGATCACCTTCCTGGTCCCGTTCGCCGCGGCGAGCGCGACGGATCAACTGGCGCGGGCGCTGGGCCAGGCGGTCACGGAGCAGACGAAGCTGGCGGTCGTCGTCGACAACAAGTCCGGTGCCAGCGGCATGCTCGCGGCACAGCAGGGCGCGCGTGCCGCGCCGGACGGCTACACGGTGCTGATCACGACCAACACGACACAGGCCGCCAATCCCCACCTGTACCGGAAGCTGCCCTACGACCCGGTGAAGGACTTCGCGCCGGTGACGGGGCTGGGCAAGGGCGGCCAGGTGATGGTGGTGAAGGCGGACGGCCCGTACAAGTCCGTGGCCGACGTGATCGCGCGCGCGAAGCGCGAGCCGGGCAAGGTGAGCTTCGGCAGCGGGAGCGCGTCGAGCCGCGTCGCGGGCGAGCAGTTCCAGCAGCTTTCGCACACGCAGCTGCTGCACGTGCCGTACAAGAGCAACCCGCCGGCCTTGACCGACCTGATCGGCGGGCAGGTCGATTTCATGATCACCGACACGGCCACGGGGCTGCCGCAGATCAAGGGCGGGAAGGTGAGGGCGCTGGGCTTCTCGATGACGAAGCGCTCGCCGCTGCTGCCGGACGTGCCGACGATCGACGAGGCCGGCGTCAAGGGCTACGACATGAGCTACTGGTTCGCGGCCTACGTGCCGGCCGCGACGCCGGCGCCGGTGGTGCAACGGTTGCGCGAGCTGCTGACCGCCGCGCTGCGCAGTCTGCCGGCCAAGACCTTCTTCGAAGCTGCCGGCGTGGACGCCTGGTCCAGCACGCCGGACGAGCTGCGCGCGTTCCAGGAGGCGGAGACGCGCAAGTGGGGAGTGATCATCAAGGCGGCGGGGATCGAGCCGGAGTGATCCTTCCGCCTTACTTCCCTTTCTCGCTCCACAACACCCCGCCGGTCGCCCAGTCCTGACGCTTCACGTCGAAGAACACGACATCGACGCCGTCGGCGCTGCCGCCGAGCACGCGGACGCAGGCCTCGGTGAGTTCCTTGGCCAGATCGGCCTTCTGCTGCGGGGTGCGGCCTTCGAAGAGTTCGACGCGGAGGGTGGGCATGGGAGTTCTCCTGGGAGTGTGGGGGATTCAGTCTCGGAAGCCGGGCGACAGCCGCTCCACGCGGCGCAGCAGCGCGGGCCATTCCGCGTCGCCGTCGCGTTCGGTGCCGTCGCCGACCCATTGGTGGTGGGTCAGGGTGGCGAGTTCGTCGCTGACCTGCAGCACGCGGCCGCCGGTCGCGGCCGTTGCGGCCATCGCGCGCAATTGCGCCTGTGCGGCGCGCTCGAGGATGTGCATCAATAGATAGGCCTCGGCCACGGAACGGCCGACGGTCAGCGTGCCGTGGTTCTCGAGGATCAGGCCGTCGAGCGCGCCGAGATTGGCGACGAGTCGCGTCTGCTCATCGGCTCCGAGCGCGAGGCCTTCGTAGGCATGCCGTCCGAGCCGCCCGTGCAGGCGCATCGCCCATTGCGAGGTCGGTTGCAGCCCGCCGGGCAGCATCGCCAGCGCGACGCCCCAGGGCGCGTGCAGGTGGATCACGCACTCGACGTCGGGGCGGGCAGCGTGCACGGCGCCGTGGATCGCGAAGCCGCTCGGATTCACGCGCCGGCCGGTGCCGTCGACGACACGGCCGCGCACGTCGACCTTCACCAGGCTGGAGGCGCAGACCTCGTCGAAGCCGAGGCCGAATTCATTCAGCAGGTAGACGCCGGGTTCGCCCGGAACGGCGGCCGACAGGTGCGTGTAGATCGTGTCATCCCAACCCGCGAGCGCGGCCAGGCGATAGGCGGCGGCGAGGTCGGTGCGCACGTCGGATTCGGTGCGCGGGTGGGCCTCTTCGTCGTCTTCAATCCAGTCTCCGTGAACCCAGGGCATTGGCGCGTGTGTCGATCGATGGCAATGCGGCGCAGTCTATTCCACGCGCAGGGGCTGGAGATCCGCAGCCGACGCCTACTTGTCGTGGACGGTGAGCGGCTGGTCGGCGCTGTCGGCGACAAAGACGGCGAGGAGCTTGGCCGGCCTCGTCTTGCTGGCATTGCCGCTGATCAGATGGTGCGCCCCGGGATCCTCGTAGAAGCTCTCCCCGGCCTTGTAGATGCGCGCGGGTTCGCCCTCGACCTGACTGCGAATGCTGCCACTGACGACGTAGCCATAGATGAAGGCGGAGGGCGCATGGCGGTGGGACGGCGACTTGGCGCCCGGGGCGTAATTCACTTCGACGGCGCGGAGGGACTTTCCGGGGATGTTGGGAATGTCGCGTGAAAAGACGGGCTTGACGATTTCGCCCGATGGTTCTTGAGTACCGGCGAGGTCGTGGGCGCGGGCCGACAGGCACGAGGCCATGCACACGGCGGTGACAAGGAAGAGACGAGCGAATTGCATTGGCGTTCCAGGTTGACGAGGGCTCAACGATGGCGCCATCCGGGATCATGGACAAGCACCAGAAACGCGCAATCGCGCTGCACCACGGGTTCTGCAATTCAGCGGCTCACACCCCCGGCACGCACACCATCGCAATGCTCGCCCACACCCCGAAGCTGAAGTACGGCGTCAGCCACAGCGCATCGGCCTTCCACGCGACCCAGCTCCCGCTGTGCACGCGGCGACTCCAGGCGTCGCGCGCGCCTTCGTCCAGGCGCATGTAGACCAGCCCGCGCGCGCGTCCTTCGCGGTAGCGGCGGCAGTACATCGGCACGTCGACGCTCAGCACATACGCGACGAAGCCCATCGCGCCCACGATCCCGAAGAGCGCCACCGCGTGGACCCAGCCCGTGCTGTTCACCGCGATGACGCCGAGCAGGATCGCCATCCAGCTGAAGCCCGCCGCCCAGAGCGAGGACTCGACGGCCTGGGTGATGTGGTTCAGCGTCAGCACGCTGTGCCAGCAGAAGCCCTGGGCGATCACCATGAACAGCGGGATCGCCCAAGCCGCCTTCTGCACAGCCGGCATGCCGGCATGCGCCGCCAGCTGATGGACCAGCAGCCCCAGCTGGAACGCGAAACAGATCTCCGCGATCGTGGCCGCCGTGCGGCCCAGGAAGATGCTGGACAGCGGGGTGTCGACCACGACCAGCCGCTCGAGGTCCACCCGAGGAAACAGCGAGCGATAGGCGCAGACCAGCACGTAGACACCGGACAGCGCCAGGTGCAGGTGAGCCTGGAAGCCGCTGATCGGCGCGAACTGCAGCACCGCCAGCCACAGGCAGACGTTGAGCACGGCGATCGCGCGAAGGGCGCGCCACCAAGACAGCACGCCCGGGTCTGCACCGACAAGCCCTACAGAAGAAATATTGCGAATTGATGACATGTCGAGCTCAGGGTAACCGCGAGTCGATTCCCAAGGGAATGGCCCGGAAGGCTCATCCCGCCTTATCGATCGCCGGCGACCAGGGCATGCGGCCTGCCTGACCGGTAGGCACGGACGGCGCGATGATGGGCCCCCCTTTTTTCAGGAGCGTTCATGTTCGACCACGTCAAATTCGGCGTCCGCGACTATGCCGCGAGCCGGACCTTCTATCTCCAGGCGCTCGAGCCGCTCGGCGTGACCATCGGCGGGGAGGGCGTCCCGAGCTACGGCATCGAGATCTGCGGCAGCAACGACGCGTCGCTGTGCCTGTTCCAGACGGAGGAGCGGACGGCGCCGCTGCACATCGCCTTCGTCGCGCAGACTCGCCAGCAGGTCGACGCCTTTCATCGCGCCGCGCTGGCGGCCGGCGGCAAGGACAACGGCCCGCCCGGACTGCGTCCGAAGTACCACGCGAACTACTACGCGGCCTTCATCATCGATCCGGACGGGCACAACATCGAAGCGGTCTGCTACGCGGCGGGCTGAGCGCCCGTCGGCGCCTCGGCGCGTCAGTGCCTCACCGCCTCGGCGCCGCAGCGCGCCGTTCAGCCCGGGTTCATCGCCGCGAAGAGCGACTCGTAGGTCCCGTCGCGCTCCGCCCAGCGGCGGGCGAGGTCGCGATCGAGCAGCACCTCGCCGCGCGGCGTCCGGCCGTCTTCCAGGAGCCGCAGCACCTCGGCGACGTAGTCCGCCAACGGCATGGCGCGGGGATCGCTCGCCTGCTGCGCGCCGGTCAGTCCGGTCTGCACATACGGCGGCGAAAGCTCCAGCACCTCGATCGGGACGCCGCGCATCTGATGCCGCAGCGACTGCAGCCACGAGTGCAGGAAGGCCTTGCTCGCGCAGTAGGTCGGGAAGTCCGCGCGGGGCACGAAGGCCAGTGCCGAGCTGGTCGCGAGGAAGGCCGCGTCCGCCTTGCCCTTGAGCAGCGGCAGCACCGCGGCCGCGACGCGCACCACGCCCAGGATGTTGGTCTGCACGATGGCCTCGGCATCGTCCGCGGTCCACCCGTCGCTGCGCATGTCCTCCGTGCGGGAGATGCCCGCGTTGGCGATGAGCACGTTGAGCTCGGGGAAGTGCGCGCGCAAGGTCGCCGTGAAGCGCGCGAACGACGCGGGGTCGTCGACGTCCAACGCGAGGCCGACGAGGCCGGGCCGCGCGAGGCTCATCTCCTCGAGCAGTGGCTGCCGCCGCCCGGTGACGATGACGCGATTGCCGCGGTCATGCAGCGCCTCGGCCAGCGCGCGGCCGATGCCGCTGGTGCCGCCCGTGACGAGGATGGTGTTGCCGGTGAGTTTCATGGGAAGTCCTTCTGGAAATCAGGTTGCGGAGACGCCGCAGACCAGACCGGCAGAAAGACGCCCGGGCCAGAGGGGGGAACGGAGCCCGGGCAGGCGATACCAGTGGTCATCGGAAACGGCGTCGTGATTCATCGAGAACTGCCCCGCTGGGCTCCTCTCGACAAAGGACGCGTTGGATGACGGTAACGCCTACGGCAGCGCGGGAAACGCACTGCGGGACGAAGTGTAGCGGGAGCCGCGCGGGTATTGCGCCGGCGGGGATCGCGCGGGTGTTGCCTGGGTACAGCGGACGCGGCGGACTCGGCGGACGCAGCGGCGCTGCGCTCAGAAGCCGTAGAGGCTCAACGCGTTGTCGGTGAGCACGACCTCGGTCATCGTGTCCGAAGCCAGCCAGTCGGCGAGCCACCGCGGCGAAGCGGACGTCGCCTGTGCGTCTTCATGAGCCGTGCACGGCCAGTCGCTGCCCCACACCAGCCGCATCGGACCCACGCGGTCCAGCCAGCGGGCCGCCAGGTCCCTGGCCTCGCAGCCGGCCGCCAGGCGGTAGGGCGCGCTCAGCTTCACGAAGAGCCGGTCGTGCTGTCCCGCGACCAGGCCGCTCACCTCGGTCGGCGCCGCCGGCTTGCCGAAGTGGTCGACGACGACCGTCAAGGACTCGGGGAGTTGCCGCAGCACGTCCGCGAGACGGCCGTGGTCCGTGTGGATCTGCAGATGCCAGGACAGTGCTTCCAATTGATCGAAGAGCGGATGCAGTGCCTCGCCGATCCGGTGATCGGTGCCGACCAGGTTGAGACGGACGCCGCAGACGCCGAGCGCGTCCATGCGACGGAGCTCATTCACCGCGAAGCCGGGGCCGACGACGGCCACGCCTCGCAAGTGCGCGGGCCGCTCCGCCAGCAAGCTCAACAGCTGGCTGTTGTCGGTGCCGAGGAAGCTCGGCTGCACGATCACGCCGTGCGAGATCCCCTGCGGCGCGACCGCCGCGTCCCAGGCCTCGATCGGTGCCGCGTAGTCCGGCACGTAGCGCGATCCCGGCACGCCCGAGGTCGTCAGCCCGAACGCATGGAAATGCGCGTCGACCACGCCCGAGAGCGGCGGGGCGGTGCCCATGCCTGGACCCGGTGTGGTCATGGCCTCGCTCAGGCCGGTGGGGCTGATGGCGGGCTTGACGGCGGGGTTGACGGCGGGGTTGACGGCGGGGTTGACGGCGGGGTTGACGGCGGAAAGAGGCGTCGGCATCATGCGTGAATTCTAGTCCTATAGAGGACTATAGGAAAATGGCTTTGCGCACATCGAGTACATCGAGCACTTCAACCCCCTCGGGAACTCCGGAAACGGGAATCGTCCCGGCCGCCGGCGTCAGCCGTTATGCGCAGCTCGCGCAGGACCTGCGCCAGCGCATCATCGGCGGCGAGTGGTCCGCCGGCGCGGCGATTCCCTCGGAGACCGACCTCGCGCAGCGCTTCGGTGTCGCGCTCGGGACGGTCCGGCAGGCCGTCGCCATGCTGGCGGCCGAGGGCATCATCCAGCGCGTGCACGGCAAGGGCACCTTCGTCACGCAGGGCTTGAACGGGCCGTCGCTGCTGCGCTTCTTCCGCTTCCGCGGTCCGGCGGGCGGGCCGCCCACCGCGCAGGTCCGGCGCTGCCAGACCGTCCGCCTGCGCGCCGCCGAGGCCCAGGCGCTCGGCCAGCAGACCGGCGACAGCGCGCTGCGCGTGAAGCGGGTGCGGCTGCTCGACGCGAAGCCGGTGCTCGCCGAAGACCTCCTGCTGCCGCTCGCCCGCTTCGCCGCGTTGCGCGAACTTCCGCTGGGCGACTGGGAGGACCTGCTCTATCCGATGCTGGCCCGCCTGTGCGGCGTCACGGTCGCGCGGGCCGCCGATGAACTGACCTTCGGGCATCTGGATGCCGCGACCGCCGCCCTGCTGGACCTGCCCGAGGGCGCCCCCGGGATCCGCGTCGACCGCAAGGCCTTCGACCTGGGCGGCCAGTGCATCGAGCTGCGCACCACCTGGGGCGACGCCACCGCTTTCCACTACAGCGCCGAGACGCGCTGATCCTCTTTTCCTCTGGAGACCCACGATGATCCAACGACGCCATGCCGTGCTGACGGCGCTGGCCCTGGCCGCCCTCGGCAGCTTCTCCGGCGGCGCCTCGGCGCAAGCCTGGCCCACCAAGCCGGTGACCTTCATGGTGAGCTACCCGCCCGGCGGCGGCGCGGACCTGATCGCGCGCCTGATCGCGCCCAAGGTGGGCGAGGTCCTCGGGCAGACCATCATCATCGAGAACCGTCCCGGCGGCAGCGGCCAGATCGCCGCCGGCGCCGTCTCGCGCGCGCCGGCCGACGGCTACACGCTGCTGTTCGATGCATCCTCGTACGCGGTCACGCCGACGCTGTTCCCCAACTCGCCGTACAAGCAGGGCAAGGCCTTCAAGACGGTCGCGGTGACGGCGCTGTTCCCCAACGTCGTGCTGGTGAACGCGCAGTTCCCCGCGAAGAACGCCGCGGAACTGGTGGCCGCGGCCAAGGTGAAGACGGATGCCGTGGCCTTCGCCTCGTCGGGCAACGGCTCGGCGCAGCACATCGCCGGCGTGCTGTTCGAGCAGGCCGCGAAGGTCGAGATGATGCACGTCCCGTACAAGGGTGGCGGCCCGGCGCTGACCGACGTCATCGGCGGCCAGGTGCCCGTGTTCTTCGGCAACGTGGCCTCGACGCTGCAGTACGTGAAGCAAGGCAAGCTGCGCCCGCTGGCGGTCAGCGGGAAGAAGCGCTCGGCGGCGCTGCCGGACGTGCCCACCGGCGCCGAGGCCGGCCTGCCGGGCTTCGAGATGTACGAATGGAACGGGCTGTTCGCCCCGGTCGGCACGCCCGCGCCGGTGATCGATCGCCTGTCCAAGGCCGTCCAGCAGGCGCTGGCCTCGCCGGAAGTGAAGGCGAAGATCGCCGAGCTCGGCGGTGACGCCTTCCACGGCGGCGTCGCCGAGTCGGAGAAGTTCGTCGACGCCGAACTCAAGCGCATGGCGACACTGATCAAGGAGCGCAGCATCACCGTGGAATGAGCGCGACTCCGCTTTGGGCGCCTCGCGTCGTTGCAAATCCTCGCCATAGCGCTGCTATGGCTCCGGTTTGCGCCTAGCGATGCATCCCAAATCGGAGCCGCGTTGCGTCAGTCGCGCAGCATGCCCAATCGGATGAGGCTCTCGGCGGTCGCGATGATCGCTTCCTCGTTCGAGCGCGGACGCCAGCCGAGCACACGCCGGGCCTTGTTGCCGGAGGCGTTCAGGTTGCGGCCGAGCAGCGAGGCGACGCTGCGTCCCGCGGGCGTGCCGCGCCCGATCAGCTTCACCAGCCAGTTCGGGAGCACCCGCGTCTTCACGCGGTGCGCGGCGGCGCCCAGCTGCCGCTTGAGTACCTTCGCGATGTCGACCATCCACAGGCTGTCGCCGGCGGTGGCGAGGAAACGCTCGCCGTTGGCGGCCGGATCCGTCATCGCGCGCAGATGCAGGTCCGCGACATCGCGGACATCGACGACGCAGGTATTGATCTTCGGACAGCCAGGCTGACCGTCCATCATCCGCTGGATGATGCCGATGGAATGGGAGGTGTCAGGCCCCAGCGCCGGGCCGAACACCGCCACCGGGTTGATCGCGGACAGCTCGAGCCCGCGACCTTCCTTCGCGATGAAATCCCACGCCGCGCGTTCGGCCAGGGTCTTGGACTTCTGATACGGCCAGACCTCGCCGGACTTGCCGGTGAGGTCGCTCCAGTCGGTCTCGTCGAACGGACGGGACATCGGCCCATGACCGGCGCTGATCGCGCCGAAGGCGGAGGTCAGCACGACCCGCTTCACGCCGGCGTCCCGCGCGGCGCGCAGCACGCGCAGGTTGCCGTCCACCGCGGGACGGACCCAGTCATCCTCGGTCGTCTGCGCGCCGGAGGGCGTGGGCGATGCGCCGTGCAACACATAGCGGCATCCCGCCACAGCGTCCGACCACCCTGCATCCGCCGACAGATCGGCGACGACGAAGGACAGGCGATCGCCGGGTTCGGCGCCGCCGACGCGCAGGTGCGTGAGGACCTCGGCCTCGCGCTTCGCGGAGCGGAGCGTGGTCCGCACGCGGTAGCCGCTCGCGAGCAGCGCGAGGATGCAATGCTGGGCGATGAAGCCGGTGCCGCCGGTCACGAGCACGAGGTCGCCGTGCCGGTCGTTGCGGGGGGCGCCGTTCGTGGCCGGGTTCGTGGTCTGGTGCGTGGCGCGGGGGTCTTCGCGTTCGTTCGAGGGACTCATGTCGTGGATGCTCTTCCTGTCGTTCACGGTGGGCGCGGCGCGGCGAGCGGGGAGGAGTCCGCTGCCACCGAGCCGCATGACCGGGACGATACGAAGCTCGATCCGAACTGTGAATGCTTGAGCGTACGCATCACTTGCGTGATAGTTCGGACATGCAGGCCGATCCGTTTTCCGACATCCTCAAGTTCACGCGCGCCGAGTCCCTGGTGACCGGCGGCTTCCAGGCCGGCGGCGCGTGGGCGATCCGTTTCCCCGCACCCGACAAGATCAAGTTCTTCGCTGTCGTGAAGGGCCAGTGCTGGGTGCGCATCGAAGGCGAGCCCGAGGCGGTCCTCTTCGAGACCGGCGACGTGGGGCTGCTGGCGGCGAAGCGCGCGTCGGTGCTGGCCAGCGCCCTGGACATCGAGCCGGTGGACGCGATGGGACTGTTCTCCGGCGCGGGCCGATCGACGGCCACCCTGGGCGACGGCGAGGACTTCGCGCACCTCGGGGGTCACGTCTTGCTCGACCCGGCGAGCGGGAAGTTGCTGGAGGGCGTCCTGCCGCCGTGGATCCACATCCGGGCGGCCTCGCCGCGGGCGACGGTGTTCCGCTGGGTGCTGAACCAGCTGGTCGAGGAGCGCGCGCACCCGCTGCCCGGCACGCCCCTGGTGACGGAGCAGCTGTCGCAACTGCTGTTCATCCAGATCCTGCGCGCGCATCTGGAATCGTCCGGCCCGACGCCGGCGGGTTGGCTGCGCGCGATGGCGGACCCGCGCATCGCGCCGGCGCTGCGCCTGATGCACGGCGACCCGGCCCGGGCCTGGCATCTGGAGGAACTGGCGAGCGCCTGCGCGATGTCGCGGACGACCTTCGCCGTGCGTTTCAAGGAGGTCGCGGGCGTCGCGCCGCTGACCTACCTCGCGGACTGGCGCATGCGGCTGGCGGAGCGCGCGCTGCGCGAAGAGGACACGCCGGTGGCGGTCCTCGCGCAGACGCTGGGTTATGCGTCGGAGAGCGCCTTCAGCAACGCGTTCAAGCGCGTCATGGGGCGGTCGCCGACGGCGTGGCGCCGGGCAGCGGCGGCCGACGCCGGGCCCCAGTCCCGATGAACAGGGCCTTGCCGCCGCTGCGTTTCAGTGATGCCCGGCCTGGTCGCGATAAACCGTGCGGCCATTCAAGGGCTGGACCGCGCGCGAATTGCCCGCCGCTTCATACAGCGCCCGGAAGTGACGGATCTGCGACCTCGACATGATGACGGGCTCTTCCAGCAGCACCCAGGAGACGTTCTCCGGGAAGACATCGGTGCGGAGCTGATCCGCGACCGAGCCCGCCGGGTTGTTGCACCCCACGGCGGACGGTGCCGTCAACGAGCCGTCGTAACGCCACGAATGCGTGCCGTGCGGGAGCACGCGGTCCAGATGGAAAGCGGGGATGGTCAGCGGCGCCGCATTCGAATCCTCCGGCAGCGCGTGCCTGAAGATCTTCTGCAGCTCATGGTGCTCGCCGCCGGCCTTGACCAGCGCGCCGATCACCAGCAGGGCGTCGCTGTCGCCCAGGCAGGCGCCGCGCTTGACGTGGACGAAGTGCACCTCCATCGGCGCCGCCTTGCCATTCACCCGGTGTTCCGACGGCGTGTGGAAGTGGAACTGCGCCAGGTCGTAGGTCGTGCCGTTGACGGTGATCGACGAGCCTGCCGGCACGTTGACGCGCAAGGTGGCGAACTCCTCAGGCACGAAGGGATCCGCGTTGGGATTGAAGGTGTTGACCACCGACACCTCGGCGGTCTGGTAGGCGCGGGTGATTGTCGGAAGGGGCGCGCCGACGGTCGTTGCCGTGTGGATGTCGATCGGGCTTTGCCGGCCCTCAGCGTGGGCGAGGGGCAGGGCGGTCGACAGCGCCAGGACCAGCGACGTGGCGGCGAAGATCGATGGGCGGAAGGGGCGAAGGTAGGACAAGGCAGGCTCCGGTCAGAGGGTGTGAAGACGCGGCGGAGTTATGGCCGAGAACGCCCGAAGCGATGTGGCACGACCCGCAAACTGATGCCGGCATGCGAACTCCGTGGCCAGCCCGGACGGCTGCCTCGACCCATGCCTCGACCCATGCCTCGACCGGTGCCTCGACCGATGCCTCTGGCGATGCCTACTACGACGCCTGGGCGTCACCCCGTGCCTGATCGAGGAATCGCACGAGGCTGTGCGGCGCTTCCTCGCCGAGGCACGCGTCGAGCACCTCGATCGACCCTGCCGCCGCCTCGGCGCTGCGGGGGAAGAGCTTCTCTTCGTAGGCCGCGAGTGCGGTTTCCAGATCGTGCGGGTTCGCGGCGATGGCTTCGCCGAGTTCGGCGCCATCGACCATCGCGAGATTCGCGCCATCGCCCGCCGGGGCCATCAGATGCGCCGCATCGCCGATCAGCGTCACGCCGGGCACGCGCGCCCATCGATGGTCCGCAGGCAGAGCGTGCAGCGAGCGCAGCACCGGATCCGTCTCGCCGTCGGTGATGAGCGCGGTGAGCGCCGGGGCCCAGCCCTCGAACTCTGAAGCTACTCGGCGCAGAGCCTCGGCAGTCTCCTCAGCCTCGATCTCCGACACCCACGCCATCGGCTTGCGGACCGCGACGTAGGTGTGCAGCACGCCGTCCGGCTCGCGGTGCGCAAAGATGCCCTTGCCCGGCGCCATTGCGAAAAAGGCGCCGCCGCCGACTGCGTCCGCGCTCGCGGGATGGCGGACATCGGCATCGGACAGGTAGGTCTCAATGAAGGTCGTGCCGATGTAGGCGGGCTTCGCATCGGAGAGCAGGGGGCGGACTTTCGACCAGGCGCCGTCGGCGCCGACGAGCAGATCCGCCGTCACCGTTGAGCCGTCCACGAAGGACAAGGCGTGCTGCCCACCCTGTCCGTTCTGCCCGTTCCCCAGCGCGGCGACCGACGCCAGCTTTCGTCCCCATTGCACAGTGCCCGCGGGCAGCGAGTCCAGCAGCAGACGGCGGAGTTCGCCGCGACGCACCTCGGGCCGCCCGCCGTGGCCGTCATCGGGTTGATCGAGCAGCACCGTCCCTGTCGGGTCGAGCACCCGCGACGACTGGCCGCCGGGATGGATGAGCCGGACGAAGGCGTCATGCAGCCGCGCGGCCTTCAGCGCGATCTGGCCGCTGTCGTCGTGGATGTCGAGCATGCCGCCCTGCGTGCGCGCGGTGGGCGAGGCCTCGGCCTCGTAGACGGTCGAGGCGATGCCATGGACATGGAGTACCCGGGCGAGCATCAGTCCGCCGAGGCCGGCGCCAATGATCGCGATCGTGCGTGTCATCTTGAATCCTTCAGGGTGGAGTGACATCGCCCGGGGGAAAGGGGGAAAGGGGGGAAGGGGGGAAGGATCGGAACGATGTGTGGAATGTCGTTCCATGATGATGGAGCGGCGTTCCAGTTGTGTCAAGATGCGGCATGGTCAAGAAAGCACGCTCGCCTCAACGGCGCGAGGACGCCCTCTCGCGGGATCGCATCATCGAGACCGCCATCGAGCTGCTCGACAGCGAGGGCGAGGGCGGGCTGACGTTCCGGGCGCTGTCGGAACGGCTCGCGACCGGACCCGGGGCGATCTACTGGCACATCGCGAACAAGGGTGATCTGCTGGTCGCCGCCAGCGACGCGGTGATCGCCGGCGTGATGGCCGCCCATGCGGAGGCGGCGACGCCCGAGGACACGATGCGCGCGCTCGCGCTCGGCATGTTCGATGCGATGGACGATCACCCGTGGATCGGCTCCGCGCTGTTCCACTCGGCCGGCGCGCTGCCGACGGTGCGCCTGCTCGAATGCATCGGGCAGCAGGTGCGGGCGCTCGGCGCGCCGGCGGCGGCGCAATGGTCGGCGACCTCGGCGCTGCTGCACTACATCCTCGGCGTCGGTGGACAGAACGCGGCGAACCGGCTCTCGGCGCAGACACGCGCGCTCGACCGGGAGGACTTCCTCGGCGAAGTGGCGGATGCCTGGTCGGCGCTCGATGAGCGGGACTACCCGTTCACGCGATCGGTGGCGGCGCAGCTCCGCGATCACGACGATCGCGGCGACTTCCTGGCGGGGGTCGATCTGATCCTGGCCGGGATCAAGGCAGCGGCGAAGGCGACGGGTCGGAAGCGGTAACTCGCGCCGAAGCAGCCGATGCCCTTGAGGGGCCGTCGATGCAGGCCCAGGCAAGGACCGGGCAGGCCTTGCGCGCGACGCGTACGCAGCGATGCGGCATTCGGATTCATCGGAAACGCGCAGCGCGTGTCCCGTCCAACGCTGACGCGTCGGCAGGCCCACGGGGCGCGCCCTTGCCCTCCGGGAGGAGCGGTGGACATCAAACCCGCGACACGGCGGAAACCGACGCATCCAACGCGTCCCTCGCCGCGTAAAGGGACTCGGGCGGCACCCTCCGCGCCTGCCTCCACCCCATCGTTCCCTCCAGACGAGGAGCACTTCATGACCCCATTCCCGTTGACCCCCGTGGCGACATCCCTGCGCGTCGGCCTGTTCGCCGCGAGCGCGCTGTGCGCCGGTCTGGCCTTCGCGTCCAGCCACCGCGAGGCGCCGTTCATCACCACCGTCCCCAAGGCGGATGCGACCGACTTCTACATGTTCATGAGCTACGAGGCCGGCCGCACCGACTACGTCACCCTCATCGCCAACTACCTGCCGCTGCAGGATCCGTACGGCGGTCCCAACTACTTCTCGCTGGACCCGAACGCGCTCTACGAGATCCACGTCGACAACAACGGCGACGCCAAGGAGGACATCACCTTCCAGTTCCGCTTCAAGAACTCGCTGAAGGCCACCGCGCTGACCATCGGCGACAAGACCGTGCCGATCCCGCTGATCCAGTCGGGTCCCGTGTCCGACGTGAAGGCCGCATCGCTCAACCTCAACGAGAGCTACACCGTGGACATCGTGCGCGGCGACCGCCGCTCCGGCTCGCGCGCGGCTATCACCAACGCCAGCGGCGGCGGGACGTCCTTCGACAAGCCCGTCGACAACATCGGCAAGAAGACGATCGCCGACTACCCGGCCTACGCGGCCAAGCACATCTACTCGGTCACCATTCCCGGCTGCGCCCAGCCGGCCAAGGTCTTCGTGGGCCAGCGCAAGGACCCGTTCGCGGTCAACCTGGGCACGATCTTCGACCTCGTGAACGCGCCGGTCGGCGTCATCACCGATCCGGCCCAGATCAACGCGGCGCCCAACACGCTGGAGGGGAAGAACGTCACCACGCTCGCGCTCGAGGTGCACAAGAGCTGCCTCGTCGCCGGCACCGAACCGGTGATCGGCGGCTGGACCTCGGCCAGCATGCGCCAGGCCCGCATCCTCGATCCCGCGCCCAAGGCCGGACACCAGAACAGCGACAAGGCCGGCGGCGCCTGGGTCCAGGTCTCCCGCCTGGGCATGCCGCTGGTCAACGAGGTCGTCATCGGCCTGCCCGACAAGGACCGCTTCAACGCGTCCAAGCCCAAGGACGACGCGCAGTTCGCCAACTACGTGACCAACCCGACCCTGCCGGCGCTGCTGTCCACCGTGCTCAACCTGCCGGGGACCGCGCCGACCAACCTGCCGCGCAACGACCTGGTCACGACCTTCCTCACCGGCATCAAGGGGGTGAACCAGCCGGCCAACGTGGTGGCGTCGGAAGAGCTCCGCCTGAACACGTCCATCGCGGCCGTGCCCTTCGCGCAGCAGAACCGGCTGGGCATCGTCGGCAACCTGCTCGCGCACGGCAGCGACAACGCGGGGTATCCGAACGGCCGCCGGCCGAAGGACGATGTCGTGGACATCTCGCTCGTCGCGGTGATGGGCGGCCTGTGCGTGGCCAACGGCGATACCGACGCGCTGGCGCTCGGCGCGGCCTGCAAGCCGTCCGCGGTCCCGCTGGGCGCCACGGCGTTCAAGCTGCATGACGCGGTCGACCAGGCCGTCGTGCCGCTGCTGCCCGGCTTCCCCTACCTGTACACGCCCATGGGCGGTACGCAGTGATTGAGGAGCCCATCATGAGCGAATCCTCTTCGAGCGTTTCGGGCGTTTCGATCGCTTCAAGGTCCTCCGGGCCTCTTGAGCCTTCCGCCTCTTCCGGGCCTGCCGATCGCGACCGTCTCGACGATCGGACCCGCGTGGCGCCGCTTCGCCGTCCGGCGCTCGCGCTGACGGCGATCGCCGCCGCCGCGATGGTGGCCGGCTGCTTCGGCGGAGGCGGTGACGATGACGGCGGGGGCGGACCTGTCGACACGACACCTGCCTCGGTGCCGGACAGCGCGCTCGGGTCGTCCACGGCCTACACGCAGTTCACGCTGACGACGTCGCAGTCGAGCAGCGAGACCGCGGAGCCGCTGACGGCCGACAACGTGGCGACGCCGCCCGCCAGCGAGACCGACGAACCGGCGTCCGTCACTTGAAGGCCGCGCGAGCCCTGGCGCTCGCGTGCCTCGCCACCATCGTCGCCGGGGCGTCGGCGGAGCCCTTCACCCCTCGTCAGGACGACGAGGTCGTGGAGCGGCTGCCGCTGCGCGCGGGATCGGCGGGCGAGCGGGCGCGCCAGCGCGCCGAGCAGCGCGTGCTGGCGCAGCAGCCGCGCGATCTCGGACTGGCGCTGCGCGCCGCGCGCGAGGCCATCGAGCGCAGCCGGCGCTACGGCGATCCGCGCGACCTCGGTACCGCGCAGGCGTGGCTGCAGCCGTGGTGGAACGATCGTGCCGCGCCGCCCGCGGCGCGCCTGCTCAAGGCGACGGTGCTGCAGGCGCGGCATGACTTCGATGCGGCGCTGGCGGAACTCGATCGCCTGCTCGGCGAGCGCGGCCTGCCGGCCCCGCTCCAGGCCCAGGCGGAGCTCACGCGCGCCGGCATCCTGCAGGTGCGCGGCCGATGGGATGAGGCGCGCGCCGGCTGCGAACGACTGGCGGCACCGCCGCTGTCGCTGTCGCATGGGCACGCCTGTCTGGCCGAACTCGACAGCCTGCAAGGCAGGGACGCGGCCGCGACGCAACGGCTGGCGGCACTCGATCGCGCGCCTGGCGCGCCGCATGCTTGGATCGCGCTCCTGCGGGCCGAGCTTGCGGAGCGCCAAGGCCTCGCGACCGCGGGACCGCTGTACGCGCAAGCGCTGAAATTGGGCGACGACCTCTACGTCCGCGCGGCGTATGCCGACTGGCTGCTCGATGCGGATCGCCCGAAGGATGCGGCGGCCATCGTGCGCGCCGGACAACCGGAGGGATTGGACCAGCTCCCCGATGCGCTGCTGTTGCGCCTGGCCATCGCCTGGAAGCGATCGGGTGATCCCGGCGCCGCGCGCGTGGCGGCAGAAATGCGACAGCGCTTCGATGCGGCGGCGCTGCGCGGCGACACGAGTCATGCGCGGGAACGCGCGCGCTTCGCGCTCGATGTGCAGGGCGATACCGCGCTCGCCTTGAAGGAGGCGACGACGAACTGGACTCAGCAGCGCGAACCGGCGGACGCGGTGCTCCTGCTGCGCGCCGCGCGAGCCGCGAATCGATCGGACGCCGCCGACCCGGTACGGACCTTCGTCCGCGAGCGATCGATGCAGGACCAACGTCTGAAGGAGCTCGGATGAACGCGGCCCTGACCCTGGGCGCCTGCATGAATGCGTGGCTCCGACGCGTCCTCGCCGGATCCGTCGTCCTCGCCGGCCTCATGGGGGCCACGGTCGCGGAGGCCCACAAGGCCAGCGATGCCTACCTGCAGCTGCGCGCCGAAGGCACCGCCGTGACCCTGCGCACCGACATCGCCTTGCGCGACCTGGACCGCGATCTGGTCCTCGACGCGGATGACGACGGCCTGCTGCGCTGGGGCGAGGTTCGATCGCGTGCATCGGACATCGAGGCGCTGCTCGATCGCAGCGTGCGCGTGGAGATCCATGACAGCCAAGGCTTCGCCTGCCGACCTGGGCCGCATCCGCCGCTGCAACTGGAGCAGCACAGCGACGGCCGCTATGCCGTGCTGGCGCGGACGTGGAACTGCGGTCAGGCGCCGGCCACCGGCACGCTGTCGTACGGCCTGTTCGCGGCGACCGATCCGACGCATCGCGGCGTGCTGGTGTGGCGCCAGGGTGGGGCGGCGAAGACCGCGGTGATCGCGCCAGGGACGGTGGGCATGACGGTGGCGTTCGGAGTGGACGCTGCGGCGGCCTCCGGGCCGGCCGGCAATGCGGGCGACGCAGGCCATGCCGACGGTGCCGGCAAGGGCCGCGCGGACGGCGTCCAGGCGCACGGCCTGACAAGCATCTTCCGCGACGGCGTGCATCACATCTGGATCGGCATCGACCATGTGCTGTTCCTCGTCGTGCTGCTGCTGCCGGCGGTGCTGCGACGCGAAGCCGGTCAGTGGCGTGCCGCAGTTGATTGGCGATCGTCGCTGTGGAGCGTGCTCGGCGTCGTCACCGCCTTCACGGTGGCGCACTCGATAACCCTGGCGCTGGCCGTCTTCGACGTGGTCAATCCGCCGTCCCGATGGGTCGAAAGCCTGATCGCGCTGAGCGTGCTCCTCGCGGCGCTGAACAACCTGCGCCCGGTGCTGGTGGAGACGCGATGGCGGCTCACCTTCGCTTTCGGACTGGTGCACGGCTTCGGTTTCGCAAGCGCGTTGAAAGACCTCGGACTGGCGAGGTCCGAGCTGGCCGCGCCGCTGGTCCTTTTCAACCTGGGTGTAGAAGCGGGGCAGCTCGCGATCGTCGCCGTGCTGGTGCCGCTGGCCTGGGCCGCGCGGCGCTGGCGCGGTTATCCACGATGGGTGCTGGGCGTGGGTTCCGTGCTCGTGGCGCTGATCGCGATCGTCTGGCTTGTCGAACGTCTCTTCGATGTCCAGATCCTGGGAGTGGGCGGATGAAAACCCATCGTGTCACGGCCGTCGCGGTGACGCTGGCGACGATGGGTCTGCTCGGCGCGGCACGCGCCGCGGAGCCGGCGACGGACGCCGCCGCGGTCCTGGCACCAGCGACCGCAACTGCGACCACGCAGACCTTCGCGCTGCAGCGCGTGGAGGTGGAAGGACGCCACTACGACAACGGCGTGGGCAGCAGCGATGCGGCCTCGCAGGGGACCGTCCGTGCGGCGCTCCTCAAGAGTCGCCCGGTGCTGCGTCCCGGCGAGGTGCTGGAATTCGTCCCCGGCCTGATCGTCACGCAGCACAGCGGCGACGGGAAGGCGAACCAGTATTTCCTGCGCGGCTTCAACCTCGACCACGGCACCGATTTCGCGACGACGGTGATGGGGCTCCCGGTCAACATGCCGAGCCACGCGCACGGGCAGGGTTACGCCGACCTTAACTTCCTGATCCCGGAACTGGTCGATCGCATCGACTACCGCAAGGGCCCGTACTTCGCGCGCAACGGCGACTTCTCCGCGGCCGGATCGGCGGACATCGACTACCTGCGCGAACTCGACGCGCCCTTCGTCAGCCTGACGCTGGGCGAGGGCCGCTACCGGCGCGCGCTGGCCGCCGGATCGGCGCGTGTCGCCGAGGGCGTGCAACTGCTCGGTGCCGTGGAGGCGATGGGCAACGACGGCCCGTGGCGGCTGCCGGAAGACCTGAGCCGGCGCAACCTCGTGCTGAGCCTGTCGGGCAGGTCCGGCATCGATCGCTGGCGCGTCGGCCTGATGGACTACCGCGCCGACTGGACGTCGACCGACCAGGTGCCGCAACGCCTCATCGATGCGGGCACCTTCGACGGCCGGCCGTTCGGCCGCTTCGACGCGATCGACCCGAGCGACGGCGGCCGCACGCGCCGCAGCAGCCTGTTGGGCGAGTGGTCCCGTGACGAGGGCGGCCGCAGCACCCGCGTGGCGGCGTATGCGATGTCGTACCAGCTGTCGCTCTACTCGAACTTCACCTACGCGATGGAGCGCCCCGAGACGGGCGACCAGTTCGCGCAGAAGGACGACCGCAAGATCTACGGCTTCAGCGCCAGCCACGCGATGGAGACGACGTTGGGCGGGCTGCCCGCGCGTGGCGAGGTCGGCTTCCAACTGCGTCAGGACCGCGCGCGGGTGGGACTCTTCGACACGCAGGCACGCGCGACGGTCGGCACGACACGCGACGACCGGGTGCGGGAGACGCTCGCGAGCCTCTACGGCGACCTGGGCGTCGAGCTCACACCCTGGGCACGCACCGTCGTCGGCGTGCGCGCGGACCAGGCCCGCTTCCGCGTGGAAAGCCTCAGCAACGCGATGAACTCCGGTGCCGCGCGACAGACCCTGGCGTCGCCGAAGGTGTCGCTGGTCCTGGGGCCGTGGTCGCGCACGGAGTTCTTTCTCAACGCCGGCCGCGGTTTCCACAGCAACGACGCGCGCGGCGTGACCGCCCGCGTCGATCCGCGCAGCGGCGATCCCGTGGACGCGGTGCCCGGGCTGGTCAAGGCGAAGGGTTACGAGCTCGGCGTGCGCAGCGAGATCGTGCCGGGGTTGCAGAGCTCGCTGGCCTTGTGGAAGCTCGACTTCGATTCGGAGCTCGTCTACGTCGGCGATGCGGGCGCCACCGAGGCCAACCGCCCCAGCAAGCGGCACGGCATCGAATGGAACAACCGCTACGTGCCGGTGCCGTGGCTGCTGATCGACGCCGACCTGGCCTGGACCCGTGCCCGTTTCTCCGATGCCGATCCAGCCGGCGCGCGCATCCCCAACGCCGTCGACAAGGTCGCCTCCTTCGGCGTGACCGTGCGCGAGCTGGGCCCCTGGTCGGCGAGCCTGCAATGGCGCTATCTCGGCAGCGCGCCGCTGATCGAGGACGACAGCGTGCGGTCGAGGTCCTCGCTGACGACCAACCTGCGCGTCAGCCGGCGTTTCGGAACGAAGACGGAAGTGACCCTGGACGTCTTCAACCTGATGGATCGCCGGGTCAACGACATCGAATACTTCTACGAGTCCCGGCTGCCCGGCGAACTGGCCGCCGTGGCCGACCGCCACGTGCACCCGGCGGAGCCGCGCACGCTGCGCGTCACGCTGCGGCGCAGTTTCTGATCCTTGCTGATCCAGATGCACATCGCCTGCGTACAAGGGTTCATGACGACCCCCTCCGACGAATCCGGCTCCGATCCGCGGGCCGATGCGGCGCCGTCCGCCCATGCCGAGCGCGATGCCCGCCTCGCGGCGCTGATGGCGCGCGTCGCGTCGTCCGACCGCGGCGCCTTCGACGAGCTCTACCGGGCCACCAGCGCGACGCTGTTCGGCATGGTGCTGCGCATCAACCGCGACCGTGGCCACGCGGAGGAGGTGCTGCAGGAGATCTACATCACCGTCTGGCGGCAGGCGCCGAGCTTCGACGCCGCGCACGGCAAGGCGCTGACCTGGCTCACGACGATCGCGCGGCACCGGGCGATCGACAGTTTGCGGCGCCGTGCCGCGCAGCCGGCGACCATCAGCCATTTCGGTGCCCTCGGCGGGCACGATGGCGGCGGGGGAGGCGGCGACGGCGAACGCGACCTGCTGGACCACCTGCCCAGCGAGCAGCCCAGCCCGCTGGACCTGCTGGCCGACGCGAACCGGGCGCATGCGCTGGAGCGCTGCATGTCGCAGCTCAGCGGCGAGCAGCGCAGCAGCCTGGCGCTGGCGTACTACCAGGGACTCTCACACGCCGAGGTGGCCGAGCACATCGGCCAGCCGCTGGGCACGGTGAAGAGCTGGGTGCGGCGCGGGCTGCTGACGCTGCGCGGCTGTCTGGACCGGGCCGCCGAACGCCTGGGTGCGATGGGCAGGGTGGCCTGATGGACTACGGACATCCCGAACGCGCCGAGCGCCTGGCGGCGGACTATGCCGTGGGCACGCTGCGAGGCGGCGCGCGGCGTCGCTTCGAGCGCCTGCTGCCCGCGCATCCCGCGCTGGCGGCGGCCACCGCGGCGTGGTCGGCGCGGCTCCAGTTGCTGGCAGGGCAGGTGGCGCCGGTCGAGCCGCCGCGCAGCGTATGGACGACGATCCAGACGCGCCTCTTCGGGCAGCCGGCGGGCGAGTCGGTGTCCGCCTCTGGATCTACATCGACCTCATCGCAGACGTCGCAGTCTTCGCACGTGTCGACATCCGAGGCACGCGCGACGGCACAGGATCGCCCGGGCCAACTGCGCTTCTGGCGCGGCCTCAGCGCCATGGCACTCGCGGCATCGGTCGCACTGACGGTGCTCGTCGCCCGTCCCGTGCCCGAAGCCGCGCCGGTCGTCGTGGTGCTACGCAGCACGCCGGAAGGCGTCGAGCTCGTCAAGACGGGCTTCGTCGCCAGCGTGTCCGCGGACGGACGGGCGCTGGTGCTGAAACCCCTGGCGCCGGTGGTCATCGATGCGGCTCATGCGCTCGAACTCTGGGCGGTTCCGAAGGCGGGTGCGCCGCGCTCGCTGGGCCTGATCGCCTCGGGCGACGTGCCCACCACCGTCACCAGAGCGAACCTGCTCGACGACACCCAGGCCTTCGCCGTCAGCCTGGAACCCAGCGGCGGCTCGCGCACGGGCAAGCCGACCGGGCCGATCGTGTCGGCGGGCGGGATCTGAGGACGCGAAGAATCGTCGACCTGACGCGTTCTGATCTCGGACAGTAGATCTGTCCCCGAATGCTGCGGACCGTGTCGAAAATGGGGAGGGCTGCTCGTCGTGCATACGATGACACCCGCAACCCCAAGGAGACTTCACATGCAAGCGAAGAACACGATCTGCGTCTGGTACGACCGCGATGCCGAAGCGGCTGCGCGCTTCTACGAGAAGACTTTCCCGGACAGCACCGTGGGCCGTATCGCTCGGGCGCCGGGCGACTATCCCTCCGGCGTGGAGGGCGACGTGCTGGTCGTCGAGTTCACGGTGATGGGCATCCCCTGCATCGGTCTGAACGGCGGCCCGGGCATCAAGCACAGCGAGGCCTTCTCGTTCCAGGTTGCGACTGACGACCAAGCCGAGACGGACCGGCTGTGGAACGCGATCGTCGGCAACGGCGGCCAGGAGAGCGAATGCGGCTGGTGCAAGGACAAGTGGGGCGTCTCGTGGCAGATCACGCCGCGCGTGCTGTCCGAGGCGCTGAACAACCCCGACCGCGCGGCCGCCAAGCGCGCCTTCAGCGCGATGATGGAGATGAAGAAGATCGACGTCGCGAAGATCGAGGCAGCGCTGAAGGGTTGAAGCGCCAAAGGCCGAGGCGGCCGCCGCCCTCAGTTCTTGGCGATCACCTTGTCGGCGAGCTTCTCGAGAAGATTGAGGAGCTTCTCGCCGATCAAGGTGTGAAGATTCTTGGTTCCGGCATCCGGTTCGGCCTTGACCGTCGCAGAGCTCCTGATGATCGTCAGCAGGATCATCGTGGGCACCGAGAAGAGCGCGACGACGGTGGTCACGACGATGTGCCACTTGTCAGCCGAGACGGCGGGCCAGTGCTCAAAGACGCCGACGAAGACGCTGAGGGAGAACAGCCCCGCTGCGTAGAGCAACGCTGCGGTGGCCAATCCACCCCGTGCGGCCCAGGCGCGCAGGCTGAGATCCAGTTCTTCTGGCCTGCTGAGGAAGCGACGCTCGGTGTTGTTGTGGAGAGCGGCCGCCTCCAGGGAGGAGACATCGGGAAGCTCCTGTCGGTCGAGCAGCGGCAGTTCAATCGTTGGCAGCATTGGCGGCATTCCTGGCGAAGTGCTTTCGGATCACCTCGTCGCTCATCACGGTGCGCTTCGCTTTCCTTGTTTCTTCCCAAGCGCCGCCGGGATGACGCGCGATCGAAGACAGATGATCCGGCTCAAACCTTCCGTATCGGTCCAGGACCTGATCGACATAGAACCAGAAGCGCGTGTCGGCCTGGCTCGGTACGAGGGGAACAAACTGGCAAGTCTCAGGCTGGAATTCCGGCAGCATCTCGATCGCCTTGGCCTCGAATTTCCTGAGGCGGTAATAGAGCGAAGAGAACAGCGGTCCGTGCTCCCAGGCTTCGGGGCGCTCGGAAACGACCGATTGACCGAAGAACGTCAGAGTCCAGCCGTGAATGAAGAACACGAACTTCTGGATCTCCAGATGCCCGAACTTGCGTCCCGCCTGTTGTCCGCGATAGACGAATGCATTGGCGACGAGAGAGGGCGAGTAACTCATGGCATGCGATTATCCGAGCGCATCACTGAGGCCGATTCGAATCGTGGGGGGAGACGGACTCCCTCTCGCGGGGGAATCACGTCCTGCAAATCGACGGATTTCTGAACATGAATGACAAGAACGAGTGGGGCGACCTACCCACAGCATTGGGTCAATTGCTGAATCGCCGTTTCGAGCACATCGTCGTGTTCAGCGGCGCCGGCATGTCGGCCGACAGCGGCATTCCGACCTTCCGTTCGGGCAGCAACGGACTGTGGGGCGAGTTCGATCCCGAGCAACTGGCAACACCTGGCGCCTGGCAGCGCGACAAGGAGACCGTCTGGGGCTGGTACGAGTGGCGCCGCGGCCAGGTGATGGCCGCGACGCCGAACCCGGGCCATGTCGCGGTGGCGCGACTGCAGCGCGAATTCGGCGCGCGGGTGGTGACGCAGAACGTCGACGATCTGCACGAGCGCGCGGGCGTCGAGGGCGCCTTGCATCTGCACGGCAGCTTCTTCACGCCGCGATGCGACCGGTGCGGCGCGCCGGCCGTGCTGGCCGAACCGCCGCCCGAGGCGCAGCGGCGCCTGACGCCGCCGTCCTGCGGGCGATGCGGGGCGGGCTCGATCCGGCCCGGCGTCGTGTGGTTCGGAGAGAACCTCGACGAAACGGTCGTGAACGCCGCCGCGGCGCTGATCGCCGAGTGCGACCTGCTGCTGATCGTCGGCACGTCGGGCGTCGTCTATCCGGCGGCGGGCATGGTGCGGCTGGCGCCGAAGGGCGCCGTGATCGTCGAGATCAATCCGCAGCCGGGCGACGTGGCAGCGAAGGTGAGCCACCGGTGGCAGACGACCGCGGCGGCCGGCCTGCCGGCCGTGGCGGCGCGGCTGTCGGCGGCCGTCAGGCCTTCGGCGGACGCTTGACGCCGTAACGCGGGCCGAGCTCGGCCCACAGGAACTGCGCGTCGTAGACCTTGCCCGATGCGGCCTCGGCCGGCTTGTCGTGGAAGCACTGGATCGTCAGCGTCGTCGCCGGCTGCTTCTGCGTGACCGTCCTGGCCTCGCTGTAGGTCGTCGTCGAGGTCGACCGGGTCTCGTTGCCTTCGGTCTTGCTCGTGGTCTCGGTCGTCTGCGTCGCCGGCACGCTGTAGCTGCTGGTCAGCACGTCGTTGCGCTCCTCGACGACGACGAAGTAGCGGTAGCCCTGGGTCAGCGTCACCTCGGCGCTGCGCAGCAGGGCCTGGTCCGCCGCCTTGGACGGCACGTCGTCCTGGTAGCCGGCGAAGGTCACGCGGTACCGGTCCTGCGCGAGCGGCGCGTCGCTGTAGCCGTAGCCGCCGAACATGCGCGTGTACGACGTGAAGGCGCAGGCGTTGAGCAGCGCCAGCGCGCCGATGGCGATCCATTTCTTCATTCAGGGTTCCTCCTCGGGGACGACTGTCCGAAAGCGTCGTGACCGTCTCATTGCGGTCATGTTGCGGAATGCTTCAGAGTCGTCAGCAATTGCTCGATCGAATAACGCGGCGGTTCGTCGCTGGTTGACTGCAGGGCCAGCGGCGCCCCGAACCGCGCAGTGCGGATTGGACCATCGATCCAGGCAAGACCTGTCACCGCTCGAAGCGGTAACCCACGCCGTAGATCGACCGGATCCGGTCCGTACCGGCGCCCGCGCGCTCCAGCTTGCGGCGCAGGTTCTTGATGTGGCTGTCCACCGCGCGCTCGGTGACCTCGCGGCCGTCCACGTGCAGCAGGTCCAGCAGCTGCGTGCGCGCGTAGACGCGCCCCGGCTGCGCGGCCAGGATGTGGAGCAGGCGGAACTCGATCGGCGTCAGGTCCAGCGGCTCGCCGCGCCAGCTGGCGGTCCAGCCGGCCTCGTCGATGAACAGCGCCTCGCTGCCCGCCGCGAAGGCCGCCACCGCGGCGGCCGTCGCCATCTCGTGGGCGCGGCCGCGGCGCAGCGCCGCCTTCACCCGCGCCATCACCTCGCGCGGGCTGAAGGGGTTCTTCGCGATGTAGTCGTCCGCGCCGGTCTCCAGGCCGGCCAGGCGGTCCGACTCGTCCGCCCGCGCCGTCAGCATCAGGATCGGCACGCTGCTCATCGCGCGCAATGTGCGGCACAGCGTCAGGCCGTCGATGCCGGGCAGCATCAGGTCGAGCAGGATCAGGTCGTGCCGCCGCGCCGTCCACGCCGGGATCACCTCGCGGCCGTCGGCCACGCATTCGGGCTCGTGACCGGCCGCGCGCAGATAGTCCGCCAGCAGCGCCGCGAGCTTGGGTTCGTCCTCGACGACCAGCACCCGCGAGGGGCCTGGCTCCATCGGCATCGGCGCCAGGCCGGCGCCCGACCCCGGGGGCGATCCTGGGCCGTTCTCAGACATGGACCGGCAGCTCCACGCGCATCCACAGGCCGCCCAGCGGCGAGGGACGCGCCTCGATGCGGCCCTCGTGCGCTTCGGCGATGCGCTGGCAGATCGACAGCCCCAGCCCTGATCCGCCGCCGCGGCGGCTGCGCGAGGCATCGACGCGGAAGAAGCGCTCGAACAGCCGCGGCAGGTGCTCGGGTCCGACGCCCGGCGAAGTGTCTTGCACGTCGATCACCGCGTGCTCCCCGCTGCGCCGTGCGCTGATGCTCAGCGCGCCGCCGGCGTCGGTGTAGCGGCAGCTGTTCTCGACGAGGTTGCCCAGCAGCTGCCGCAGCCGGCGCTCGTCGCCGAAGACGCGCAGCGGTTGGTCCGGCAGGTCCAGCTGCAGCCTCAGCCCGCTGCCGTGCAGCCGCTCGCCGAAGGCGCCGGCCGTCACGTCGATCAGCTCGCGCAGGTCGACCTCCGACTTGCGGTAGGCGAGGGCGCCGACGTCCGCCATCGACAGCTCGTGCAGGTCGTCGACCAGCTTGTGCAGGATGCCGACCTCGCCTTGCAGGGAGCGCAGCGCCTGCGCATCGAGCTTGCGCACGCCGTCCTCCAGCGCTTCCAGTTCGCCGTGCAGCACGCCCAGCGGCGTGCGCAGCTCGTGCGAGACGTCGGCGAGGAACTCGCGCCGCATCGCCTCGTTGCGCTGCAAGGTCAGCGCGAGCTGGTTGAAGTCGCGGCCCAGGCCGGCGATGTCGTCGTTGCCGCGCGTCTCGGGCACACGGATCTCGAAGTCGCCCGCCGCCAGGCGGTGCGTCGCATCGGCGACGCGCCGCACCGGGCTCAGCAGCCGGTGCGAGATCCAGAACGCGACCGCGCCCGCGAGCAGCACCGCCGCGCCGCCGACCACCCAGGCCGAGCGCAGCTGCGCGTCGTAGAAATGCTTCTCCGCGCCCGGGCTCACCGATTCGATCGGGGTCAGCGTCAGCCAGCCGACGGTCAGACCGTCCACGATGATCGGCCGCTCCACCGTGGGCTCGACCGGGCCCGCATAACCGGCCACGCGCTCGCGGTTCTCGTCGAACAGCGTGAAGCGCCGCGTCGCGCCCGTCAGCTCGGCGGGACCGTGCTTGACCGCGGGCATGTCGGCTTCCGGCACCAGCGGGCGCAGCAGTCGGCCCCAGAGCTCCGGCTTCTCGCGCAGGAAATCCCAGCTCTTCCCGTGCTCCCGGTAGCCGGCGGTGACGCTGGTCCGGGCCAGTTCGAGCCGGTTCACGCCCTGCTCGTTGAGGTAGCCGATGAAGTCCCGGTTCAGGTTGATGTGCGAGAACACGCCCATCGCCAGCGCCACCGCCATGGCGGTGCTGAAGACGGCGGCGAAGAGCCGGGCGGTGAGGGTGAACGAGAGCTTCATCCGAAGAAGGGAAAAGACGCGGTACGGACCTGACACGGACCTCGATACGAGTGGCGCAAACCGGGTGGAGTGACAGCTCGGACCGAGACGCAGTGTGCCGAAAGTGATGGCAGAACCATCGACCGACGGGATGATGAGGGCCTCGGCGTGCGACCGGCAAGCCATCCGGGCGGAGGCCGCGCGCCCGACGCGATCTTCAAGGTCTCTCCACATTCATGGCCGAGCATCCGCCGCCATGCCGAAGAAGATTCTGACATCCACGTCGTTGAAGTCCCTGATCCCGTCGCGCACCCCGCGCGCGCCGTCCTTGGGGCCGATCGCAGCGGCGCTGGCCGCCCTGGCCGTGCTGGCGCTCGCCGGCTGCGGCGAGAAGAAGGACGACACCGCCAAGCGCGCCCCGCCCGAAGTCGGCGTGGTCGTCGTCACGACGCAGGACGCGCCGCTGGCGCTGGAGCTGCCGGGCCGGCTGTCCGCCAGCCAGGTCGCCGAGATCCGCCCGCAGGTGACCGGCATCGTGCAGAAGCGGCTCTTCGAGGAAGGCAAGCTGGTCCGTGCCGGACAGCCGCTGTACCAGCTCGACGCCGCCACCTACGAAGCCGAGCGCGCTCGCACCGCCGCCGCGCTGCAGAAGGCCGAGGCCCAGGTGGCCGTCGCCCGCAGCCGCGCCGAGCGCGACGCCGAACTGCTCAAGGCCGACGCCCTCAGCCGCCAGAGCGCCGACGACAGCGCCAGCGCGCTGCGCCAGGCGCAGGCCGACGTGGCCGTGGCCCGCGCCGCGCTCGACGCCGCGCGTGTGCAACTGGACCGGACCCGCATCACCGCGCCGATCGCCGGCCGCATCGAGGTGTCGACGGTGACCGCCGGCGCGCTGGTCACCGCCGCGCAGACGCAGGTGCTGACGACGGTGCAGCAACTCGATCCGATGCACGTCGACATCGTGCAGAGCAGCGCCGAGATCCTGCAGCTGCGCCGCCAGCTCGACGCCCGCAGCGGCAGCAGCAAGATCAGGCTGGTGCTCGAGGACGGCACCGAATACGCCCGCCCCGGCACGTTGCAGTTCAGCGGCGTGACGGTGGACCGCGGCACCGGCGCGGTCACGCTGCGCGCGATCGTGCCCAACCCGGACGGCGCGCTGCTGCCCGGCATGGTGGTCCGGGCCAGGCTGCTGGCCGGCATCGACAGCGGGGTGATCCTGGTCCCGCAGCAGGGCGTGACGCGCTCGCCCACGGGCGAGGCGACCGCGCTGGTCGTCGGACCGGAGAACAAGCTGCAACTGCGCCAACTGGTGCTGACCCGCGCGGTCGGCAACCAGTGGCTGGTCGCCAGCGGCCTGAAGGCCGGCGACAAGCTCGCCATCGAAGGCCTGCAGCGCGTGCGCGCCGGCCAGCCGGTGACGCCGGTGCCGGCGGGGATGAAGAAGGGCGGCTCGGCGGGCTCAGGCGGCAAGCCGGCCGCAGCCTCCGCGGCGGCGGCCGTCGCGGCGGAGACCGGCGGTCCTGCGGCATCGGCGGCGACCTTGCCCGGCTCGCCTGGGGACTCGGCGTCGGGCTCGGCTTCGGGCGCGGGACGCTGACACCATGGCCTCGTTCTTCATCGACCGGCCCATCTTCGCGTGGGTCATCGCGATCGTGATCATGCTGGCGGGCGCCGCCGCGGTGCGCATCCTGCCGCTGGAGCGCTACCCGGACATCGCGCCCACGCGCATCTCCATCAACACCAGCTACCCGGGCGCGGCCGCCAAGGCGATCGAGGACTCGGTGACGCAGGTCATCGAGCAGAACCTCAAGGGCATCGACGGCCTGTTCTCGATCGAGTCCAACAGCAACGCCTCCGGCGGCGCCAGCACCGTGCTGAGCTTCGTCGCCGGCACGGACCCGGACCTGGCGCAGATGCAGGTCCAGAACAAGGTTTCGCAGTCGCTCTCGCGGCTGCCGCAGGCGGTGCAGGCGCAGGGCGTGCGCGTGACCAAGGCGGGCACCGAGAACCTGATGGTCATCATGCTGACCAGCGACAACCCGGCCGTGACCTCGGCCGACCTGGGCGACTACCTGTCCAGCACGCTGCTCGACATCGTCAGCCGCATCGAGGGCGTGGGCGACATCAACGTCTTCGGCTCCGGCTACGCGATGCGCATCTGGCTGGATCCCGCGCAGCTGCAGCGCTACGCGCTGGTGCCGGGCGACATCCGCAACGCGCTGCTGGCGCAGAACACCGAGGTCTCGGCCGGCCAGCTCGGCGCCCAGCCGGCGCCGGAAGGCCAGCGCCTGACGGCGATCATCACCGCGCGCGCCAAGCTGACCACGGCCGAGCAGTTCCGCAACATCGTGCTGCGCGTGCAGCCGGACGGCTCCGCGCTGAAGCTGGGCGACGTCGCCCGCGTCGAGCTGGGCCGCGACAGCTACACCACCAACGTCAAGAGCACCGGCCAGACCGCGGCGGGCATGGCCATCCTGCCGGCCAGCGGTGCCAACGCGCTCAAGACCGCCGAGCTGGTGAAGGCCAAGCTCGCGGAGCTCGAGCCCTTCTTCCCGCACGGGATGAAGTCGACCATCACCTACGACACGACGCCCTTCATCAGCGTGTCCATCGAGAGCGTGGTGCACACGCTGATCGAGGCGATGGTGCTGGTCGTGGCGATCATGTACCTGTTCATGCAGAACCTGCGCGCGACGCTGATCCCGGCGATCGCCGTGCCGGTGGTGCTGCTGGGGACCTTCGGGGTGTTGGCGGCGGCGGGGTACTCGATCAACTCGCTGACGATGTTCGGGCTGGTGCTGGCCATCGGCCTGCTGGTGGACGACGCGATCGTCGTCGTCGAGAACGTCGAGCGCCTGATGCGCGAGGAGGGTCTGAGCCCGCGCGACGCGACCCGCGAGAGCATGAAGGAGATCAGCGGCGCGCTGGTCGGCATCGCGGTCGTGCTGTCGGCGGTGTTCATCCCGATGGCCTTCTTCGGCGGCTCGACCGGCATCATCTACCGCCAGTTCTCGATCACGGTCGTGAGCGCGATGATCCTGTCGGTGCTGGTGGCGATGAGCCTGTCGCCGGCGCTGTGCGCGACGCTGCTCAAGCCCGTGCACAAGGGCGAGCACGCGGCCCACGGCGGCCCGTTCGGCAAGCAGCTGGACTGGTTCTTCGGCGGCTTCAACCGCCAGTTCGACAAGTTCAGCGATCGCTACGTGGTGCGCGTGCGCTGGCTGACAGTGCGCGGCGTGCGCAGCTTCCTCGTCTACCTGCTGCTGATCGGCGGCATGGCGCTGCTCTACAAGTCGCTGCCGACCTCGTTCCTGCCGGACGAGGACCAGGGCAGCCTGCAGATCCAGGTCCGGATGGCGCCGGGCGCCACGGCCGAGCGCATGGAAGCGGTCGCGCAGGCGATGGAGGCTTACCTGGCCGAGCAGAAGGAAGTGCAGTTCTACAACCTCGTGCGCGGCGCCAACGGCGACCAGGGCTCGGGGCAGGGCTTCATCCGGCTGACCGACTGGAAGGACCGGCCCGAGAAGCAGCAGGGCGCCGCGGCGCTGGCCGAGCGCTTCAGCCGCGAGCTCGGCAAGAAGGTGCGCGACGCCAACATCTTCATCGTGCAGCCGCCGACGGTGCGCGGCCTGGGCGGCAGCGCCGGCATCCAGCTGTTCCTGCAGGACCTGGGCGGCGTCGGCAACGAGGCGCTGGCCGAGGCGCGCGAGCGCCTGATCGACGAGGCCAACAAGCATCCCGAGCTGGCGCGAGCCCGCATCAACAGCCTGACCGAAACGCCGCAGCTGCAGATCAACATCGACGACCAGAAGGCCGGCACGCTGGGCGTGGCGACGACGACGATCAACGACACCTTGTCGATCGCGCTGGGCAGCAGCTACGTCAACGACTTCATCGACCGCGGCCGCGTCAAGCGCGTGCTGGTGCAGGGCGAGGGCGCCTACCGTGCCGATCCCGACGCGCTGCGCCACTGGTACGTGCGCAACGCCGCCGGCACGATGGTCTCGTTCAACGCCTTCGCCACGGCGACCTGGCAGAACGGTCCGCGCCAGCTGGTCCGCTACAACGGCAGCGCGGCCTATGAAATCCAGGCCGACGTGCCGCCGGGCGTGAGCTCCGGCGCGGCGATGAAGGCGATGGAATCCATCCTGCGCGAGATGCCGCCCGGCATCGGCTTCGAGTGGTCCGGCCGCAGCTACCAGGAGCGGCTCTCGGGCGACCAGGCGCCGATGCTCTATGCGGTGTCGGTGCTGTTCATCTTCCTGTGCCTGGCGGCGCTGTACGAGAGCTGGTCCGTGCCGTTCAGCGTGATGCTGGTCGTGCCGCTGGGCATCATCGGCGCGCTGGCGGCCAGCCACCTCGGCGGGCAGCAGAACGACGTGTTCTTCCAGGTCGGCTTGTTGACCACGGTGGGCTTGTCGGCGAAGAACGCGATCCTGATCGTGGAGTTCGCCGAGACCTTGCGAGGGCAGGGGATGAGCGTGCTCGAGGCGACATTGAAGGCGTGCCGGCAGCGGCTGCGACCGATCCTGATGACCTCGCTGGCCTTCATGATGGGCGTGCTGCCGCTGGCCTTCGCGAGCGGCGCGGGCTCGGGCTCGCAGCGCGCCATCGGCGTCGGCGTGCTGGGTGGCATGGGCAGCGCGACGCTGCTGGGCATCTTCTTCGTGCCCTTGTTCTATCTGTGGGTGAAGCAGCGCTTCAGCCGCGCCAAGCCCGCGCACGCGGAGGCGACCGGTCACGGCGCGCAGGGCGACGACGGCGCTCATGACGCCGGAGAAGCGGCCAAGCCGGAGGTGCGGACATGAAGCGCACCAGGACTCTGACGATGCGACTCTCCGCGATTCCGCTGCTGCTCGCCCTGAGTGCCTGCGGCAGCCTGGTGCCGAGCACCGACACGCCACGTCCGCCGATGCGGGACGATTTCCGTCCGAACGCAGCCGCCTCGTCGGCCGCCGCGGCTTCGTCCGCATCGACATCGACGGCGCCAGCGGCCTCGCACGAATGGCGCGGCTTCTTCGCCGACGCGCGCCTGGACGAGGTCGTCGCGACAGCGCTCGACCAGAACCGCAGCCTGCGCGCGAGCGCGGCCGCCGTCGAGCGCGTGCGGGCGCAGTACCGCGTGACCGCGGCGGACCGGTTGCCCGAGATCGGCGTCGGCGCGTCTGCCACTCGCCAGCGCACGATCAACGGCGAAGGCGCGACGACGACCTACGGTGTCAACCTCGGGCTGGCGAGCTACGAGATCGATCTGTTCAACCGCCTGGGCAGCCTGGAAGGCGCGGCGCTGTCGCGCTTCCTCGCGGAGCAGGAGACGCAGCGCAGCGCGCGGCTGAGTCTGGCGGCCGAAGTCGCGACCGCTTGGCTGTCGCTCGCGGCGGCGCAGCAACGCCTGACCCTCAATCAGGAACTGCGCGACAGCCAGCAGCGCTCGCTGGATCTGGCGGAGCGGCAGTACGCGCTCGGCGCGGCGTCTGGGCTGGATCGGGCGCGGGCGCGCACGGCCTTCGAATCCGCGCGCGGCGACGCCGCGGAGAGCGTGAGCGCGGTGACGCAGGCGCGATTGCAACTGGAACTGCTCGTCGGCCAGCCGCTGCCGGATCGGCTGCTGCCGATCTCGCAGGAAACGCAAGGCGCGCCAGGAGCGATGGCATTGCCGGCGATCCCAGGCGGCTTGCCTGCCGAGGTGCTGCTGCAGCGGCCCGATCTGCGCGCGGCCGAGCAGCGCTTGCGCGCGGCGGCCTTCGACGCCGGCGCGGCGCGCGCGGCGCGTTTCCCGCGCTTGACGCTGACCGCCAGCGCCGGCACGCGCAGTCCCGATCTGGACGGCCTCTTCAAGAGCGGCAGCGGCGTGTGGAGCATCGTGCCGCAGATCGATCTGCCGATCTTCGACGGCGGACAACGTCGCGCGCAGGTCGAGGTCAGCGAGGCCAGCCGGCAGGAAGCGCTGGCGGGCTACGAGTCCGCGCTGCAGTCGGCGTTCCGCGAGGTCGCGGATGCGCTCGCGGTGCGCGATCAACTCGCGGAGCGGCTCGATGCGCAGCAGGCGCAGGTAGATGCGGCGGAGCAGTCGCAACGCCTGGCCGAGCGCAGCTACCGCCTTGGCGGCAGCAGCCAGCTGGAGCTGCTCGATGCGCAGCGCCAACTGACGACGGCCAAGCGTGCGCTCGTGACGCTTCGTCAGACGGAGCAGAGCAACCGCGTGGCGCTGCTGAGGGCCCTCGGCGGTCGCTGGACGCAGTGAGGGGACGGTGCGCCGAGGCGCGGGTTCAGCGCCCCGACTTCGGCGACGCCTCGCCCTGGAGCAATGCGGTGAGCACGCATTCAAGGAAGCCGTCGCAGTTGCTGCTGGCGCGGGCGCGGTCGCTGCGGTCCTGCGCGGCGCCGCTCGCCTGACGCGCGCCGGCGCGTTGCAGGTCGATCGAGGCCTGCTGCTCCCTGGCCGCGGTTTCTCCGGAGTGCGTGGCGCAGCCTGTGCTCAGCGCGGCGACGATGGCCAGCGCGACGGGCAGGCCGATCCAGCGGGTGATGGTCATCTGAGGCTCCCTGAAATCGTGTGGATGCGCGCCCGTTCTTGTGGGTGTCGAGACGGTCGGGAGACCGTGTCGAGCGCGACAGCGGCGAAGTATTCCTCAAGCGCCCGGAGGCTGCAGGAGCTCTGGGTCAGTGTTTTCGCTTTCGCATAAATCGAAAATAAAACTTTCGATTTATGTTGTAAGGAAAGAAAAAAACGTGGCGTAAACCATATTCGAAAGAATTCGATGGCTTTCTAGACTGACCCGGTCATTCACCACGACCAGGGGACCTCATGAAGCAAGCCACACGGCCGACCGCGCGTCTGAACACGGCTCTCAAGACGTTTTCCAGCACCTTCTCCCGTCTCTCCGCCGTCGTCGCGCTCGCCGGCGCGGCGGCAGGTTTCGCGACCACCGCCACGGCCGCGCCGGCCGGTTTCGGCCTGATCGCGTACTGGGGCGAGACCGCCAGCACCTACGGCGGCCAGGTGCCGACCGGCAGCTACGTCGTCATCAATCCCAACAGCGGCGCGCAGGGCCTGAGCGCGAGCCAGATCACCAACTGGAAGGCGGTCATCGCCAACATCCGCGCGCAGGGCGGCAAGGTGCTGGGTTACGTGCCGACCGGCTACGACCGCAACACCGCCGACGAGCTGACCCGCTACAACGCAATCCCGGCGGAGCTCTCGGCCTACAAGAACACGCTGGGCGGCGTCGACGGTTTCTTCTTCGACGAGGCCGCGCACGACGACGTGTCGCTGACCGACGCGCAGAAGTGCAGCGGCACGCCGACGAAGTGGGCCAACGTGCGCTCGATGGTGTCGGGCTCCGGCGCGGGCGGCATCAAGGTCTGGAACGCGGGCTGGCCGGGCGCGAGCGGCTGCTTCGTCAGCGCGGCGCAGTCCGGCGAGCACATCGTGATGTACGAGGCCGCGTATGCGGACTACCTCAACGGCGCGAGCTGGCTCAACGGCGACGTGCAGAACCTGGCCACGTCGCTCAACGTCAAGACCTGGCTCCTGATCCACTCCGCGACGCAGGCGCAGATGCAGGCGACGCTGCGCGGCACGACGGCCAATTACGTCTACGTGACCAGCATGACCTACAACCCCAGCCTGCCGTGGGGCGGGCCGATCTGGAACTACACGCCCACCTATTGGGGCAATGACACGGCCAGTGGGACGGAGCGGTGGTGCCTGAAGAGCTTGAAGAGCGGCGGGAACTGCTGACCTCGTCCTAGCACGCGCGCGAGCGGCTCTCTCTCATGGATCGACCCGGTGCCGGCACGGGTCGACCTCACGAAGAATGCGCCTATTCAAAAAAGCGCTTCTTCGCTTCAGGGAGAGAGGGATGAGTCAATCTCGTGGGTGGCGCCGTGCCGCCTGGGCGAGCCTGTGCGTGCTGGTCGCGCTCGGCTCGCTGCCGACCGGTCTCCGCGCGGAGAGCGCAACGGCGCCTGCGGCCGAGGCGACACCGAAGGGCAAGCCGCCCGCCGTCGCCGACTTCTTCCGCGACCCGCTGATCCGTCGACCGAAGATCTCGCCCGACGGCCGCGCGATCGCCATGGTGGTGAGCAGCGAAAAGCAGGGCCGAAGCGCCTTGGCCGTCCTCGAGCTGGACCAGGGCAATCGCATCACGGTGGTCGCCGGCTTCGTCGACTCCGACATCGCCTACTTCAACTGGGTGGGCAGCGACCGGCTGGTCTACACCTCCGGCAAGGACCAGGCCGGCAACCGCAGCAGTGAGAACCGGGCGGGACTGTGGACGGTGAAGCGCGACGGCAGTGCCAACCGGCAGTTGATCTTGACGCGCTACGCGCAGGAGAGCCGGATCGAGTCCCGCATCGCCACGCGGGCCTTGCCGTACGAATGGATCCTCTACGGCGTGCCGGACGACGACAGCGGCGAGGTGATCGTCGGTTATGGCCGCTACGACGCGCGCGGGGACCTGAAGTCCGCCCAGCTGGCCAGGCTGAATGTCGAGACCCAACTGCGCCGCACGCTGGAGCCCGGCGCGCCCGACAACGCCACCGGTTGGGCAATGACCCCGACCGGCGAGCCGTGGGCGCTGCAGACGATCGAGGAAAACCGCCAGGCGCTGTACCTCAAGAACGCCGACGGCGGCTGGACGCTGGCCCAGGAAGGCGACTGGGTGAACTCGCCCACCGTCACGCCGCTGGCGTCCGACGGCGGCGACCTGCGGCTGGTGGTCAGCCGATCTCCCGAGGGGACGCAGGCGCTGTACCGCCTCGATCCCAAGACCTTGAAGCGGGAAGACCAGCCGCTGCTGTCCTTGAAGGGCTACGACTTCAACGGCGTGGCCATCTTCGATGCGGAGAGCCGCCGCCTCCTCGGCCTCTATTACGAGAGCGACGCCTGGGCCACGCATTGGTTCGATCCGACGCTCAAGGCCATGCAGGCCGCCGTCGACCAGGCACTGCCCGGCCGCGTCAACATGCTGGAATGCCGACGCTGTCTGAAGACGGGGCGGGTGCTGGTCACTTCGCTCTCGGATACGCAGCCGGCCGAGTACTTCATCTATGACCACGGCGCGAAGCAACTCACAGAATTCGGTGCCTCGCGGCCATGGATCCGTGCCGCGGACATGGCGCAGGTCGAGCTCAGCCGCATCCGCGCCCGCGACGGGCTGGAGTTCCCGGTCAAGGTCACGATCCCGCGCGGCAAGTCCGCCGGACCACGCCCGGCGGTGATGCTGGTGCACGGCGGTCCCTTCGTGCGCGGAACGGCCTGGGATTGGTCGGATATCCCGCAGTTCCTCGCCTCGCGCGGCTACGTCGTGATCGAGCCCGAGTTCCGCGGCAGCCTCGGCTATGGCGACACGCTGTTCCGCGCCGGCTGGCGGCAGTGGGGCGAGGGGATGCTGGACGACGTCGCCGATTCGCTCGCCTGGGCGGTCAAGCAGGGCTGGGTGGATCCGCGTCGGGTGTGTATCGCGGGCGGCAGCTATGGCGGTTATGCGTCCATGATGGCGCTGATCAAGGATCCCGGCTTGTACCGCTGCGGCGTGAGCTGGGCCGGTGTGACCGACCTCGAGTACATGTTCAGCCTGAACTGGAGCGACGGCACCCAGAACATGAAGCGCTACGGTTTGACGGCGATGCTCGGCGACCGCGTGAAGGACGCCGAACGCCTGCGCCGCACCTCGCCGTTGCAACGCGCCGCGGATCTGAAGGCGCCGGTGCTCATCGGTCACGGCGTCGATGATTTCCGCGTCCCCATCGACCACGCGACCGACTTCCGCCGCGCGCTGGAAAAGGCCGGCCACAAGGACGTCGAGTACGTCACCTACGACGGCGAGGGCCACGGCTGGCGCAAGCTGTCCACGGACGTCGACTTCTTCGGACGGATGGAGCGCTTCCTGGCGAAGCACCTCGCGGCGGGGACGACCGGCGCGCAGTAACGAAGAAGGCCCCGCCGGGAGGCGAGGCCTTCTACTCCGGGAGGCCAAGCGCGGGCACTCCACGGTGCAGGGGGCGTCCCTCCGGGAACCCCCAGCACCATTCCGGCCCCACACACAGCCGCAGACTGCGGACCGAGCGGTGGGGTCAGGTCTTGCGCTCCAGTTGGCTCACCAACCGATCGTGTACGTCACCGTCGTCGGCGCGTTCGTATGCAGCGACGGGCTGAAGCCGCCGACGTCGTCGTACGCGAAGCCGTAGGCCAGGCCGTAGCCGTTGGCGGCGCCTTCCGTGCCCTTGATCGAGTGGTCATGCCAGAACTTGGCGAACCAGTTGCCGCGCGTGCCGGCCGGGTAGAAGGCCGCCGGGCGGTACCAGTCGGCCGGCGTGGCCAGCACGTGGCGGTTCAGCGCCGCGCACACCTGCGCCTGGATCTGCAGCTGGATCGACTTGGCCGCGTCGGCCGGCGTGTCGACCTGGAAGCTGCCGTCGGGCTTGCGCGGATCGTCCAGCTTGCCCGCGCCGAGGAAGACCTCGGCCGTGTTGGGCTTGCCGTTGATGTAGTACGTGCCGTTGGAACGCCCGCCGGTGAAGACGAAGCGGTTGGTGCTGCCGTCGACGCGTCCCCGGAAGGTGCCCAGGTTGTCCAGCGTGAAGACCAGGTCCTGCGTCTTGAACCGGTTCCACATGTCGCCGATGTAGCCGTCCAGGTAGGCGCCGTTCACGTCGCCCGGGCGGAAGGTGAAATGCGCCGGCGCCAGGATGCGGGTGCGGTACGGCACGTTGGCGAAGTTGGGGTCTGCCAGGCTGCGGAACTCGACCGGAACTTCCTGCTGGAACTTGGTGAACAGCGTGTCGCGCGATTCCGTCAGCGGCTCGCCGACCGTCTTGTCATAGCCGCCCAGGCCCTGCACGCGCAGCTTCAGCGGGAAGCCGAAGTGATCCACGCGGGTCGTGTTGATGAAGATGCCCTGGTCCGGCTGGCCCTTGGGGATCAGCGCGAATTCACCGAAGTCGAAGATGACGTCGAGGTTGGGATCGCTCGAGTTCTCGATGTTGGCGCCGGCGTAGGCGATGTTGCCCGCGCCGTCGGTGTTCACCTCGATGAACATCGGGCTGCCGACCGACATCAGCACACGCGCCGAGTTGACCGGCGGGATGGTGATCTGCTTGGTCTGCGACAGCGGGAAGAAGTAGTTGGCGTACTTGCGGCCGTTCTTCGTCACGGTGTTGTCGGACAGGCGCATCGGGACGATGTTGCCGCCGGCATCGACGTGCACGAACTCGCCCGTCTGCCAGCTCTTGCCGATGATGGCCCAGTAGACCTGCGAATCGGGCCAGCGGCCGTTGGTCGCGTTCTCGATCTTGAAGGTGGTCTTCGCGTTCCAGTCGGCCGGATTGCCGGGGTTGCCCGGGTTGCCGGGATTCGTCGGCGTGCCCGGATCGGTCGTGCCGCCGCCGGCCGTGACGGTCGCGGTGAAGCGCGCGCTGTCATAGGCCGGATTGCCGTTGTTGTACGTGAACCAGTAGTCCACGCGCGTGCCGGCCGCGGCGCCAGGCAGCGCCAGCTCGTAGCGCGCCGCGCCGCCGTTGAAGGGCATGCGCAGGTTCTGCTGCGCGCCGCCGTTCAACTGGTAGTGGGCATCGACCCAGGTCGTGGCGACGTTGGACTTGAACCAGAGCGTGGCCTGGCTGCCGTTGAACGCGACGCCGTGCGAGAAGCTCGCATTGGACTGCGCCTGCGTCGTCGGCACGCTGAAGCTCAGCACGAGGAAGGCCAGGCACGCGCCAAGCCAGGAGAGGAGGCGATTCATGAAGTCTCCAAGAGGTTTCGATGGTGTGCTGGAGGCACCGATCGACGCAGTCCGGGAGGCGCTCTGCGACGCTCATCCGGGTCCCGCGACTTCTCTCCTGCGCCAACCATCCTAGGCAAAAGCCGTGGATTCTGAAAGCGCTTTCACAATTTCGAGGTATTGGATTGCAACGGCTTGAAAGCGGCGGGGCGGCGGGTGTCGTGCAGTCGTGGCGTGAGGGCCGGTGCGATGTCCGGGCGAGCCGCGGGGGCCGAAGAGGCTTGAAATGGGGGCTGCGGGCGAGGAGCGCCGTCCGCTGGCATGGACCTCGCTTATCGTCATGGCCGCCTTTGCCAGTTGCCGCTACCGCCGATGTCGACACCTTCCGCAACGTCTGATGCCGAGTTCTCGTTCCGCAGGATCGCGGTGCCCGCATTCGGGCCGTCGATGCTGTTCGGTTTGGGCGAGGGCGCGATCCTGCCGATCGTTCCGCTGATGGCTCGGGAGTTGGGCGCGTCGGTGTCGATGGCGGCCTTCGTGGTGACGCTGATCGGGCTGGGATCGTTGCTGAACAATATCCCGGCGTCGGTGATCACGATCCGCTGGGGCGAGCGCTGGGCCATCGTGGCGGCGGGCGTCTGGAGCGCGCTGGGCATGGCGCTGGCCGTGCTGCTGCCCGGCGTGCTGGCGCTGGGCATCGGCTGCTTCATGGTGGGCATGTCCCAGGCCGTCTACAACCTGGCCCGGCAGAGCTACCTGACCGAGGCCGTGCCCGCCGCCTACCGCGCGCGGGCGCTGTCGACGCTGGGCGGCGTGATGCGGATCGGCATGTTCATCGGGCCGTTCTTCTCGGCGGCGGCGGTGCATGCGTTCGGGCTGCAGGCGGCGTTCGGCGTCGGCATCGCGGGCGTGCTGGCCGCAGCGGCGATCGGCGCGCGGCTGCCGGACCTGGAAGTGCCGCCGCATCCCGCGGGCGCGGCCGCGCCGGCGCCGGTCTCGCTGAAGACCATCGTGGCCGACCATCGCAGGGTCTTCCTGACGCTGGGCCTGGGCGTGATGCTGGTCAGCGCGGTGCGGGCGTCGCGGCAGGCGGTCATCCCGCTGTGGGCGGACCACCTGCTGCTGGCGCCGGCGGTGACCTCGCTGATCTACGGCATCTCCGGCGGCATCGAGATGCTGCTGTTCTATCCGGCCGGCCGCGTGATGGACCTGAAGGGCCGCCGCTGGGTGGCCGTGCCGTCGATGGCGATCATCGGGCTGGCGCTGCTGGCGATGCCGTTCACCGTCGGCTTCACGACCTTGCTGATCGCCGCGACGGCGATCGGCTTCGGCAACGGCATCGGCTCGGGCCTGATCATGACGCTGGGCGCCGACCACGCGCCGCGCCACGGCCGCGCCTACTTCCTCGCCGTGTGGCGCTTCCTGTCCGACGTGGGCGGGTCCTGCGGACCCGCGCTGCTGTCGGCGCTGGTGGCGACGGCGTCGCTGGCCGGGGGCATCGCGGTCACCGGGCTGCTGGCAATGCTGGCGGCGACCTTGCTGGGCATGTGGATCCCGGCGCGGAATGCGGGTGCAGCGGCCGCGGCATCGTCGGCAGCGGCGAAGGTGCCGCCAGCGCCTCCGCGCTGATCTTCCGGAAGTCGTCGGCTGGTAGAGTCGCAATCCATGATCAACAGGTGGATTGCGACATGAAGGTTTCGGTGCTCGCACTGGAGGGCCACTTCGACACCGGCCTGGCGGTGACGCTGGACGCGCTGCGCGCCGCCAACAATCTGTCGGCGCTGCTGCCGGGCCTGGCCCCGCCCTTCGAGGTGACGGTGGTCGGCGTGCGCAAGCGGGTGCGATCGGGCCAGGGGCTGACTGTGCCGGTGCAGGAGATCTCGTCGAGGTCGCGGCCGGATTGGGTCGTGCTTCCTGCGCTGGCCGCGACGACGCCCGACCGGCTGCTGCCCGCACTCGAACGGCGCGACGTGGCCGATGCGATGGATCAGTTGCGGACCTGGCACGCCAAGGGCGTGCCGATCGGCGCGTCCTGCATCGGGACCTTCGTGGTCGCGGAAGCGGGGCTGCTCGACGGCCGCGAGGCCACGACGACCTGGTCGCTCTCACCGCTGTTCCGTCAGCGTTACCCGAACGTGGCGCTCGACGAGTCCCGGATGCTGGTGCCGACCGATGTCGGCGTGACGGCCGGTGCGGCGATGGGTCACCTCGACCTCGCGCTGTGGCTGATCCGCAAGGCGAGTCCGGAACTGGCGGCCTTGGTGTCGCGCTACCTGCTCGCGGATATCCGCAGCCTGCAGGCGCCGTACATCATTCCCAATCACCTGGCGCAGTCGGATCCGCTGATCCTGAGCTTCGAGCGGTGGGCGCGCGGGCGGCTGAAGGACGGGTTCTCGCTGCAGGATGCCGCCGGCGCGCTGGCGACGACGGCGCGCACCTTGCAGCGGCGCTGCCAGGCGGTGCTGGGGAAGTCGCCGCTGGACTACTTCCAGGACCTGCGCGTCGAGCGCGCCCAGTCGCTGCTGCACGGCAGCGGGCTGGACCTCGAAGCCATCGCGGCGGAGGTGGGTTACGCCGACGGCGCGACGCTGGGGACCTTGCTGCGCCAGCGATTGGGACGCGGCGTCCGCGAGCTGCGCAACGATCTGCGCTGAGCATCGCGGGGCCGCGTCCGCCGGGTCGAGTCCGACGTTGGGACTACTTCGTCGTGATCACTTCGCGGGGATCACTTCGAGGGGATCAGTCGCGCGAGCGGCATCAGCGGCACGACCGGCCGCAGTTCATAGCTCATGAGCCCGTCGGCCACCAGGGGCAGCGCGTCCAGCGTGGCCTTGGCCTCTTCGAGCGAGGCGACGTCCATCAGGAAGATCGGTCCGGCCTTTTCCTGGAACCAGAACTGCTCGACCTTGCCGCCGAGGTAGAGGCGGACGGTGTCGTGGACTTCGGCGGGCATGTGCGACTCGATCGCCTGGGGCGTCAGCGACGCAGTGGGGGAAGCGATGGCGAGAACCTTCATGGTGAGCTCCTTGTCAGATCGAAGGGTTGGAAAGCGAAGTGAACTCTATCGACGGCGCTCAGAGGTATGAACGGTCACAAACGACATCTTTGACGTGGATTGCGACATCGGGTTTCGCGAACGGACCGGGCGACTACAGTTGCGCCATGCCTGTTCCTCCTGCCGATACCCCGGTCGACTACCGCCCTGGATTGCCGCTCAAGCTGCTGCGGACCGAGCGCCTGCTGATGCGGGCCTCCGCTCCCGCGCTGGCCGAGGCCACGATCGACTACCAGTCACGCAACCTCGCGCATTTCGCCCGTTGGGATCCGACGCGTCCGGCCAATCACTGGGAGCTGGAGACGACTCGCACCCGCCTCGCCCGCGAGGAGGCCGCCTTCGACGCGGGCACGATCTGGCGCTATTGGCTCTCGCAGGTCGAGGAGCCCGAGCGCGTGATCGGCGTGTGCGCCTTGTCGGACGTCGTGCGCGGCGTGTTCCAGAGCGCGATGCTGGGCTACAGCCTGGATGAGAACTGCGTCGGCGGCGGACTGATGCAGGAGGCGCTGACGCATCTGCTCGACGAAGCCTTCGGTCCGGCGGTGTCGCTGCATCGCGTGCAGGCGTCGGTCCGGCCGGAAAACGCGCGCAGCCGTCGCGTGCTGGAGCGCCTCGGTTTCCGGCGCGAGGGCTTCAGCCCGCGCTACCTGTTCATCGACGGCGCTTGGCGCGATCACGAGACCTTCGCGCTGATCAATCCGCAATGGGGGGAGACCCAGCGGCCGGCGACGTGACGCGCCACCCATGCTCGCGACGCTCACCATCCTCCTTCCGCTCTTCGGCCTGATTGCGACGGGATACGGCGCGAGGCGGCTGTCGCTGCTCGACGGCAACGCCGCGAGCGTGCTCAACGCCTTCGTCGTGTGGCTGGCATTGCCGGCCCTGCTTTTCGACATCACCGCGCACAGCAACTGGACAGCGTTGTGGCAGCCGGGCTTCGTCGGCGCCTTCGGGTTGGCCACGGCGTTGATCTTCGCGGCGGTCTTCCTGGTGCGACTGCGCGCCGGACGACCGATGGCGGATGCCTCGGTCGAGGCCGTGGCGGCGTCGTACTCGAACACGGGCTACGTCGGGCTGCCGCTGTGTCTGCTGGTCTTCGGCCGCGGCAGCCAGGTGGAAGCGACGATCGCCACGCTGATCGTCGTGTGCGTGCTGTTCTCGGTGGCGATCGTGCTGATCGAGCTCGGCCTGCAGGGCGGCGAGCGCAGCCGGGCCAGCCGGGTAGGCGCGGCGTTGTGGCGCTCTTTCAAGCATCCCTTGGTGCTGTCGCCGCTGCTCGGTGCGGCGTGGTCGGGGACAGGTGTTGCGTTGCCCGCCGTGGCGCACACCTTCCTGCAACTGCTCGGCCAGGCGGCGACGCCATGCGCACTGGTGGCGCTGGGGGTGTTCCTCGCCGATTGCCCGGTGCGTCGCGCTGATCGCAGCACCGCCTGGGCGCTCGTGGCGGTGAAGCTGCTCGCGCTGCCGGGCCTCACGTGGTGGCTGGCGAACCACGTCTTCATGCTGCCGCCGCACAGCGCGGACGCGGCCGTGCTGCTCGCCGCGCTGCCGACCGGCACCGGGCCGTTCATGCTGGCGGAGTTCTACCGACGGGACGTCGGGGTCTCGTCGACTACCACGCTGGTGTCGACGGTGCTGTCGCTGGGGACGCTGGCGGTGGTGCTGACGCAGCTGCGATAACACGAGTCCAAGCCACTCCAGATCAGCCGGCAAGCGTTGTTGCGTTCTTGCCGAGTCGTTGGAATGGAGCTCTCCGGACCCTGCCTAGACTGGCAGTGGGTTCTGCGAGCAACGCCGCATTGGCAACCGATTCGCGGACCTTGTATCGCACTTGATTTGGAGCGCCGATGTCCACCGTTGCCGATCTTCAGAAGCAGTTGAACCAGTCGCTGTGTCGTATCGTCCAAGGCCATGAACGTGAGGGCGCAATGACTGTGGCCTTGCCGTGGAACTGGCGCGACGGAGATGGACTCGTGGCCCAACTCAAGCCGCAGGGGGCAGCTTGGCGCATCAGCGACAAAGCGACCACCCTGATGCGCCTGAGCTTCGAGAACGACCTGCAGGTCATGTTGGGCGGCGCTCGCGGGCAATTGTTCGATCAAGTGTTGCGTGAGTCTGGGGTGTTTGAGGATGACGGCGAACTCTTCGTGCTCTCCGATGGGGAAGGCGTGATCAGTTCGCTCTTTCAGTTGGCCCTTGCGATGACTCGGATTGAGTCCTTGGGCTTGTGGACACCTTGCCGTGTTGCTTCGGCCTTTGATGACGACCAGAACGATCGCGCCGATGTCGACCGGACCTTGTCGACATCGACCTTCGCATGAGCATGTGCGCGGACCTTCGTTGGCCGGGCACGCCAACGCCCGCAGGCTATGGGGTTGTCGTGACTGATGAATCGCCGAAAGTCCCCATGTCCCTTCGTTCGTCCTTCCGCCCGCTGATCGCCGGAATTCCGCTGAGCGCCGTTGCGCTCGCCGCCATCGCCAGCCTCGCGCCCGCTGCGCGGGCCCAGTCCCAGACTCAAGGCCAGACAGCGTCGCCGTCGATCGCCGCAGCCTCCGGCGATCAGCTCCAGCAGGTCGTCGTCACCGGCACGCGTCGCGTGAACCGGACGGTCGCGGAATCCGAATCGCCCGTCGACGTCCTCAGCGTCGCCGACCTGCAACGCACCGGGACCTCCGAGCTCGCGACCGCGCTGGGCCAGTTGCTGCCCTCGCTCAACTTCCCGCGTCCGTCGCTGACCGACGCCTCCGATGCCGTGCGGCCCGCCCAGTTGCGCGGGCTCTCGCCCGATCAGACCCTCGTGCTGATCGACGGCAAGCGCCGCCACACGACGGCCGTCGTCAACATCAACGGCACGCAGGGCCGCGGCTCCGCGCCGGCGGATCTGAACACCATCCCGTTCGCGGCCATCGAGCGCGTGGAGGTCCTGCGCGACGGCGCCGCCGCGCAGTACGGCTCCGATGCGATCGCCGGCGTGATCAACATCGTGCTGAAGAAGGGCGCCAAGGGCGGCAGCGTCAACGCGGAGGTCGGCCAGACCGACTCGGGCGACGGCTTCCGCCACACCGAGGCGGCCAGCGCCGGCTTCGCGCTCGGGCAGGACGGATGGGTCCGCTTCGCGCTCGAGAACCGGCATCAGCAGCGCACCAACCGCGCCGGCGTCGACACGCGCGAAGCGGCGACCGAGCCGCGCTTCGGTCAGGTCAACAACCGCCTCGGCGATCCGGACAGCCATCAGCAGTCCGCCGTGATCAACGCGGAGATCGCGCTCACCGGCAGCCTGCAGGCCTATGCCGTCGCCACGCTCAGCCATCGCGACACGGTCTCCGCCGCGTTCTGGCGCACCCGCGCGACCGCCGTCGCCAACAACGTGGCCGGGCTGTACCCCGAGGGCTTCCTGCCGCTGCAGGACAGCTCCACCGTCGACACCGGCATCGTCGCCGGCGTGCGCGGCGACCTCGCGGGCTGGTCCTGGGACGCGAGCATCAACCATGGCCGCAACCGGTTCGACATCGACGTGGCCAACACGGCCAACTACTCGCTCGGCAACGCGAGCCCGACGCGTTTCGACGCCGGCCGGCTCAGCAACCAGCAGACGGTGCTGAACCTGGATCTGTCGCGTGAGGTCGATATCGGACTCGCCGCACCGTGGACCTTGGCGCTCGGCGCCGAGGCCCGTCGCGAGCGCTACGAGATCGACGCCGGCGAACCCGCGTCGTACCAGAGCGGCGGCGCCTCCGGCTTCCCCGGCTTCCAGCCGAGCAACGCCGGCGCGCATTCGCGCCACGACATCGCCGCCTATGCCAGCCTCGAGGGTCAGGTGACGAAGGCCTTCAGCGCCTCTGCCGCGCTGCGCGCCGAGCACTACAACGACTTCGGAAACGCGACCTCGGCGAAGCTGTCGGGACGCTACGTCTGGTCGCCGGCTGTGGCGTTGCGCGGCACAGTTTCCACCGGCTTCCGCGCGCCGTCGCTGGCGCAGCAGTACTTCGCCACCACGTCGACGAACCTGATCAACGGCGCGCTGGTCGATGCCGGCACCTTCCCGGTTGAATCGGCTCCCGCGGCGGCGCTCGGTGCCAGGCCGCTGAAGGCGGAGAAGTCGCGCAACGTGAGCCTGGGCCTGCTGCTGCTGCCGCTGGCGCAATGGCAGACGACGGTCGACGTCTACCAGATCGACATCGACGACCGCATCCTGCTGTCGGCCAACCTGACGCTGCCCGCCGCGCTGCGCAACCAGCTGGCGGCGCAGGGCGTGCTGGTCAGCGCGGGACGTTACTTCACCAACGCGCTGGACACGCGCACGCGTGGCGTGGACATCGTGAGCACCTGGCAGCAGGAGTGGGGCAGCGCGGGCCGAGGCCAGTACACGGTGGCGTACAACCACAACAAGAACTCGATCCGGCACGTCGACGACAACCCGGCCATCCTGACCGCCAACAACCTGGAGCTGATCGACCGCGTCTCGCTGGCGCGCGCCACGATCGGGTCGCCGAAGGACAAGCTCGTGCTCGGCGCCGAGCATCGCTGGGGGCCGTGGATCGGTCGCGCGGCGGCGAGCCGTTATGGCAGCTTCGTGATCCGCCAGTCCAATGCGGCCAACGACCAGACCTTCGGGCCGGCGTGGCTGCTCGATCTGTCGGCGGGATGGGAGCAGGGCGCCTGGTCGCTCAGCGCCGGGGTCGACAACGTCACCAACCGCTACCCCGATCGAGTGATCACGCCGAACGCCGTCGGCGGCATCCTGGCCTACAACCAGTTCTCGCCGTTCGGGGCGAATGGTCGCCAGTACTACGCGAAAGCCGGTTATCGCTGGTGAGCGTGAGCTGCGATCAACTCATCCGCGCTGACGCCAGACCGGCGCAGCGGGACAGGCATCCATTCATTCGGACAGGTCGACAGGGGTTGTGACGGCGAGCGCACGGAAGTCGAGGCCGGCAATGATCTCTTGAAGTCGCGCCATGGGGTCGCCGCCTTCTTGATACCAGCGCAACGACAACATGCGCTGCGTCGATGCTCCGAAATCGATCTGATCGGCAACGACAGCCTCCCAGCGCTCGATCGGGCCCCACACCTCGTGACGACTGTCCATCGCCGCAAGCTCGCGTTCCATGTCGTCGATCGCGTGAACCAGATGACCCGGCTGTTCCATCCATTTCCTGCCCATCACGACACGCCACTTCCGTTGGAGGTAGGGGTTGCCCTCGATGACGCCGTTGAAGGAGTTCTCGCCCGTGACGGAGAGCAGGTGAACGGCATGGCCGTTGAGGTCCAGCGTGCTGCGCATGCGTCGAGCAACTCAGACCAGGCCTTGCTTGGACGCGAGCACCGCCGCTTCCGCGCGGCTCGACACGTTGAGCTTCTTGTAGATGCTCTTGATGTGGTCGTTCACGGTGAACCACTTGATGCCCATCAGGTTCGCGATCTCCTTGATCGTGAACCCCTTGCTGAGGTAGGTCAGCACCTCGTTCTCGCGCGGGGTCAGGCGTTCCCATTCGGGCACCGGATCCAGCGTGACGCCGCGCGTGCTGGGCGTGGCCGACGAGGTCAGGCTGCCGAAGCCGGAGTTCAGCCCCATCGGGCCCGAATCGCCGGTCGAGCCCGGCCGGAAGTGCGACAGCAGCCGGCGCGCGATCGCCGGCGACAGCGGCGGCTGGCCGCGCACGATGCGCTGCAGCTCTTCCACCAGCACCTCGAAGCGGTCTTCCTTCAGCAGGTAACCGTCGGCACCGCGCTGCAGGGCGGGGAAGAGGTGGTCGTCGTCCGAATAGAGCGTGGTGACGATCTTCACCGCCGGCTTGCCGGCGAGCTCGCCCAGGAACTCCATGCCGTTGCCGTCCGGCAGCTCCAGGTCGATCATGATCAGCTTGTAGCCGGTCGCGGGCGACTCGGCTTCCACCTTCGCCAGATTCCGGCGGGCGCCCTCCAGGTCACCGGCCTCGGTGATCTCCATGCCGTCGCTGAAGCTTTCACGCACCACGCGGCACAGGAAGCTGCGGGCGACGGGGTTGTCTTCGACGATGAGAACTTTGACGGCCATGGTGTGGGGAGCGATAGCTGGCCGCATCCTAGCAGCGCCCCCCGGGCTTGCATGCCCCGTGAAACAGGGTGTCGGCGGGAGGCGACCGGCGGTCGGCAACCGGCCGCGGCGGACCGTCAGGCGTTGACGACGACCAGCTTGCCCACCACCTGCCGCGAGGCCATCCGCGCGAAGGCCCGCGGCAGTTCCTCCATCGGCAGCACCTGGTCGATCACCGGACGGATCTTGCCCGCCGCGTACCACTGGGCCAGTGCCATCATCATCGCCGCGTTGCGCTTGGGTTCGCGCTTCGCGAACTCTCCCCAGAAGACGCCGACCAGCGAGGCCCCCTTCAGCAGCGCCAGGTTCAGCGGCAGCGCCGGGATGCTGCCCTGGGCAAACCCGACCACCAGGTAACGCCCGCGCCAGGCGATCGAGCGGAAGGCCGCCTCCGCCAGGTCGCCGCCGACCGGGTCGTAGATGACGTCCGGACCCTTGCCTTCGGTCAGGGCCTTGATCTCGTCGCGCAGCGAGCCGCTCGCGTAGTTGATCGTGGCATCGGCGCCGATCTCGCGACAACGCGCGCATTTCTCGTCCGACGAGGCCGCCGCGATCACCCGCGCGCCGGCCGCCTTCGCGATCTGGATCGCCGCCGTGCCGACGCCGCCCGCCGCGCCCAGGATCAGCACCGTCTCGCCGGGCTGGAGCGCGGCGCGATCGATCAGCGCATGGTGGCTGGTCGCGTAGGTGCAGATGAAGGCCGCGGCGTCCTCGAACGGGAAGCCCGGGGGCAGCGGCAGCGCGAGCGCCGCGGGCACCAGCGCCTCGGTGCCGAAACCGCCCGTCCCGGTGAACGCGGCCACCGCGTCGCCGGGCTTGAAGCCGGTCACGCCGTCGCCGACGGCCTCGACGATGCCCGCGAATTCGGTGCCCGGCACGAAGGGCAGCGGCGGCTTCATCTGGTACTTGTTCTGGACGATCAGCAGGTCGGGGAAGTTCAGGCTCGCGGCCTTGATCGCCACCTTCAGCTGGCCCGGGCCGGGCTGCGGGGAGGGCAGTTCCTTCCACTGCAGCGCCTCGACGCCGACCGGGTTCTCGCACAGCCATGCCTTCATGTCTCGTCTCCTCATTCCATTGGGTCCGCGCCCCGTGCCGGGGTCGTCGGGCGCATGATAGGCAGCGCGGGTGGACCCTCGCGTCGCCGGGGTGACGGGCTGCCTACAATGCCGCCCATGCGCATCCTCATCGCCAACGACGACGGCTACCTGGCCCCCGGACTCGCCGCCCTGGTCCGTGCCTGCGAAGGGCTCGGCACGGTCGAAGTCATCGCCCCCGAGCAGAACGCCAGCGGCACGTCCAACTCGCTCACGCTGCACCGGCCGCTGTCGGTGTACACGGCCTCCAACGGCTACCGCTACGTCAACGGCACGCCGTCCGATTGCGTCCATCTGGCCCTGACCGGACTGCTGGACTACAAACCCGACCTGGTGCTCTCCGGCATCAACAACGGCGCCAACATGGGCGACGACACGCTCTATTCGGGCACCGTCGCCGCCGCGACCGAGGGCTACCTCTTCGGGGTGCCGTCGATCGCGTTCTCGCAGGTCGAGAAGGGCTGGGGCCACCTGGACGCCGCCACGGCCGTGATGCGGACGCTGATCCAGGACGTCATCGCCGGCGGGCTCGACACGGCCTTCCTGCTGAGCGTCAACATTCCGAACCGCGCGGACGCCACGTCCTTGCCGCGTCGCATCACCCGCCTGGGCCGCCGGCATGCCAGCGAAGCCACGATCCAGCAGCGCAGCCCGCGCGGCGACATGATCTACTGGATCGGCCCCGCCGGCGCCGAGCGCGAAGCGGGCGAGGGCACCGACTTCCATGCGACCGCCAACGGCGCCGTGTCCGTCACGCCGCTGCAGGTCGACCTCACCGAGCATGCGACGCTCGGCCACTGGCGCCAGCAACTGCAGACCGACGGCCGTCCATGACCTCGTTGCCGCCCCGGCCCAAGCGATTCCCGCTGTCGCTGGACAAGCTCGGGTCGACGCGACCCGGCGCGCCGAGCGCGGCCGCGGCCGCCGAGGCGCGCGAGCCCCTCAAGCCGCAAGGCCACTGGCAGCAGGCCGCCGCGATCAAGGCGCGTCAGACGACGCCGATCGGGCTGGGCCTCGATTCGGCCGGCGTGCGTCAACGCATGGTGGAGCGGCTGCGTCGCGAAGGGCTGTCCGACGAGCGCGTGCTGCAGGCGCTGGCCACCGTGCATCGCCATCACTTCGTCGACTCCGCGCTCGCCACGCAGGCATACGAGGACACCAGCCTGCCGATCGGCCATGGGCAGACGATCTCCAAGCCGTCCGTCGTCGGCCGGATGATGGCGCTGATGCTCGACGCGCCCGGCGCGCGGCAACGCGGCCATCTGGGCAAGGTGCTCGAGATCGGCACCGGCTGCGGCTACCAGGCGGCGCTGCTGATGCAGCTGTCGAAGCAGGTCGTGTCGGTCGAGCGGCTCAAGCCGTTGCACGACAAGGCGCGCGCGAACCTCGTGGGGCATCACCAGATCCGGCTCGTCTACGGCGACGGCATGCTCGGCCACCGGCCGTCCGCGCCCTACGACAGCATCATCTCCGCCGCCGGCGGCGACGACATCCCGCAAGCCTGGCTGGACCAGCTCGCGCCCGGCGGCCGTCTGGTGGCGCCCATGACCGCGCCGAGCGGCCGGGGGCAAGTCCTGGTCCTGATCGATCATGTCCGCGACGCCGCGGGCTCGCGTTTCCTGCGCAGCCTGCATGAGGCCGTCCTGTTCGTGCCCCTAAAATCAGGGGTCCTGTAGCGCGCCGGCCACCATCCGGTCTGGATGCGGCTCCCGCGCTTCGGCTTTCCAAATGACAACTTCGCGCATGCAACAACTCTTCCGTTCCCCGCTGCTCTGGGTCTCCGTGGCGGTGCTCGCGCTCACGGGCTGCCAGAACACCCCGCACCGCGCGCCGGTGGAAGACCGTCCCGTCGGCAAGGCGAGCGCGCCCGCCATTCCCGGCACGGCGGTGACGCCGGCCCCGGAATCGAAACCGCTGCCCGGTGCCGAGAACGCCGGCAAGCCCGGCTACTACACCGTCAAGCCCGGCGACACGCTGATCCGCATCGCGATGGACAACGGCCAGGGCTGGCGCGACGTGGCGAGATGGAACGGCATGGACAACCCCAACCTCGTCGAGGTGGGTCAGGTCTTGCGCGTGATTCCGCCGGGCCTCGATCCGAACGCCGCGACGACCCGTCCGCTGACCACCTCCAAGGTGGAGACGCGTCCGCTGGATGGCAAGTCCCCGGCTCCGGCGACGACGACCACGGCCGCCTCGGCGCCCGCGAGCGGCGCCGCGACGCCGCCCGCACCCGCCGTCACCAAGGACGACGACGACATCAGCTGGGGCTGGCCCGCGTCCGGCGCGGTGGCCGCCGGCTTCGACGAGGTCCGCAACAAGGGCATGGCCTTCTCCGGCAAGGCCGGCGATCCGGTCTTCGCCGCCGCCGATGGCCGCGTGATGTATGCGGGCGCGGGGTTGCGCGGATACGGCAACATGATCATCATCAAGCACAGCACGAACTATCTGACGGCTTACGCGCATAACCAGACCCTGCTGGTGAAGGAGGACCAGGTGGTGCGCAAGGGCCAGAAGATCGCCGAGATGGGTTCCAGCGACGCGGATTCGGTAAAGCTGCACTTCGAAGTGCGCAAGCAAGGCAAGCCGATCGATCCGTCCAAGTTGTTGCCCGCGCGCTGAGGCGCTCAAGGAGGCGCCGCAACATGACCTTGCATCGCGCCTCTTCGACTGACGGACTTCTGCCCGACGGCCTGGACCGACCCGTTCATCCGGGCCGCTTCAAGCTGCCGCCCGAGCTGGCGGCGGCGGACGGTCACGATGCCGGCCACGATGGCACGCATGAGGCGGGTCATGAAGCAGGACATGACGCGGGACATGACGCCGCGCATGACGACGGCCACGATCACCATGATCATCACGACGGCGGCGACGAGCGCGAACATGCCTCGCGCGACGACGCCGACGCGCCCGGCGCGGCCGAGGCCATCCCCGACGATGACGACGAGGTGCGTGTCCTGCGCAGCGTCGAGTCGGAGGACGGCAAGGGCAAGGCCAAGTCCGGCAAGGGCGATCTCGGCCCCGCCGACGGCGACGCTACCAACGCCCTGCAGGCCTACCTGCGCGACATCCGGCGCACGCCGCTGCTGACGCCTCAGGAGGAGTACGACACCGCCGTGAAGGCGCGCGCCGGCGACTTCGAGGCGCGGCAGGCGATGATCGAGCACAACCTGCGGCTCGTCGTCAGCATCGCCAAGAACTACCTGGGCCGCGGCCTGCCGATGAGCGATCTCATCGAGGAAGGCAACCTCGGCCTGATGCACGCGATCGGCAAGTTCGAGCCCGAACGCGGCTTCCGTTTCTCGACGTACGCCAGCTGGTGGATCCGCCAGGCGGTGGAGCGCGCGTTGATGCATCAGGCGCGGCTGGTGCGGCTGCCGGTGCACATCGTGCGCGAACTCAATCAGGTGCTGAAGGCACGCCGTGCGCTGGAGGCGGTCGCGGCGCAGCACGGCGGCGAAGGCGGCGTGCGCGCGGAGGACGTCGCGCAGGCGCTCGGCCGGCCGGTCCACGAGATCGCCGAACTGCTGGCCTATGCGGAGCTGCCGAGCTCGCTGGATTCTCCGGTCGACCGCAACGGCGAAGGCGGCGAGTCGATGCTGGACCTGGTGGCCGACGAACAGGCCGTCGATCCGGCGGGACATCGCCTGACCCATGAACTCGAGGACCTGCTCAAGGGCGGGCTGGCCTCGCTCAGCGATCGCGAGCGCGAAGTGCTCGCCGGCCGTTACGGACTCGCGGACCGCGAGCCCGAGACGCTGGACATCCTCGCCGTGCGGCTCAGCCTGACGCGCGAGCGCATCCGCCAGATCCAGATCGAGGCGCTGGCCAAGCTCAAGCGCAACATGATGCGGCAGGGCATCAGCCGCGATTCGATCTTCTGACGCTTCGGGTGCTGGCGGGACGCGGTCGCGTTCCGCCCTGTCGTCGTCGCGGGAGCGGCGGCGGCCGGACCGCGCGGCGCTGGGATAATGCGCCCCCATGACTGATGTATCGGAATGGCTGAAGGTCGACTCGCTGGACCTCGAAGCGCAGGGCGTCGCCCACAACAGCGAAGGCAAGGTGGTGTTCATCGAGGGCGCCTTGCCCGGCGAGGAAGTCCAGGTCGCCGTCGGCCGCAAGAAGAACAAGTGGGAACAGGCCGCGATGGTCGCGATGCGCCGCGAGAGTTCGCAGCGCGTGCGCCCCGTCTGCCCGCATTTCGGCCTGCATCCGGGCGCCTGTGGCGGCTGCAAGATGCAGCATCTGCATCCGGGCGCGCAGGTCGCGGTGAAGCAGCGCGTCCTCGAGGACAACCTCTGGCACCTCGGCAAGGTCAGGGCCGAAGCGCTGCTGCGTCCGATCGAGGGGCCGGCCACCGGTTACCGCTATCGCGCGCGCCTGTCGGTGCGCTACGTGCCGAAGAAGGGCCACGTGCTGGTCGGCTTCCATGAGCGCAAGAGCCGCTACATCGCCGACATGCAGGTCTGCAAGGTGCTGCCGGAGAAGGTCAGCGCGATGCTGATGCCGCTGCGCGAGCTGGTCGGCGCGATGGACGCGCGCGACCGCCTGCCGCAGATCGAGCTCGCCATCGGCGACACCGACGGCACGCAGGTCATCGCGCTGGTGCTGCGCCACCTGGAGCCGCTGAGCCCCGGCGACGTCGCGAGGCTGCGCGCCTTCGCGGCCGAGCACGGCGTGCAATGGTGGCTGCAGCCCAAGGGGCCAGACACGGTGCACCTGCTCGACGCGGGCGGTCCCGAGCTGGCCTACACGCTGCCCGAATTCGGCGTGCTGATGCCGTTCAAGCCGACCGACTTCACGCAGGTCAACCACCACATCAACACGGTGCTGGTGGGGCGAGCGCTGCGCCTGCTGGGCGTGCAGTCGGGCGAGCGCGTCATCGACTGGTTCTGCGGCCTCGGCAACTTCACCTTGCCGCTGGCCACGCAGGCGCGCGAGGTGCTGGGCATCGAAGGCAGCGAGGCGCTGGTGCAGCGCTCGCGCGAGAACGCGGTGCGCAACGGGCTCGATCACAAGGCGAGCTTCGTCGCCCGCAACCTGTTCGAGATGACGCCGCAGCAACTGGCCGCCGACGGCGTGGCCGACCGCTGGCTGATCGATCCGCCGCGCGAGGGCGCGTTCGCGCTGGTGAAGGCGCTGGCGGACCTGATCAAGGATCCGTCGCTGGCGCCGGGCTGGACGCCGCCCGAGCGCATCGTCTACGTGTCGTGCGCGCCGTCGACGCTGGCGCGCGACGCGGGACTGTTGGTCCATGTGGCCGGCTACCGCTGCGTCAAGGCGGGTGCGGTGAACATGTTCCCGCACACGGCGCACGTGGAGTCGATCGCGGTCTTCGAGCGCGATCCCGAAGCGCAGGCGCGCATCGCGCGAGGCGAAACGGCGACCGAGGCGGGCACGGGCGCCGGCCCGGATGACACCCTGCGTATCGGCACGGAAGTCGGCACCGAAGTCGGCACCGAACTTGGCGCCGACGTCGACACCGAAGCCGGGACCGACGCATCGTCATCGTCGAGCGCTGAGTTGACCGCTTAATGAGGTCGCCAGGTCGGAGACGGGGCGCATGACGAGTCGCGAGGGCAGGGGCCGCTCGTAGAATCGACGGCTTCGGTTTCTCCCGCCTCGGCAGGTTCCCAGATGTCCGGCAGCACTTTCGGCAGCTTGTTTCGCGTTACCAACTTCGGCGAGAGCCATGGTCCGGCCATCGGCTGCGTGATCGACGGCTGCCCGCCGGGGCTGGCGCTGTCGGCGGCGGACATCCAGCCCGAGCTGGACCGCCGCCGCCCCGGCACCTCGCGCCATGTCACGCAGCGCCAGGAACCCGACCAGGTCGAGATCCTGTCCGGCGTCTACGAGGGCCTGACCACCGGCACGCCGATCTGCCTGCTGATCCGCAACGTGGACCAGCGCAGCAAGGACTACGGGAACATCCTCGACACCTTCCGCCCGGGCCACGCCGACTACACCTACTGGCGCAAGTACGGCCTGCGCGACCCGCGCGGCGGCGGGCGCTCGTCGGCACGTCTGACGGCGCCCATGGTGGCGGCCGGCGCGGTCGCCCGCAAATGGCTGCAGCAGGAGCTCGGCATCGGCTTCCGCGGCTGCATGACGGCGCTCGGCGAGATCGACCTGGCCTTCGAGGGCTGGGAGCATGTCGGCCAGAACCCGTTCTTCGCCGCGAACGTCTCGCAGATCCAGGCGCTCGAGGACTACATGGACGCGCTGCGCAAGGACGGGGACTCCGTCGGCGCGCGGCTGATGGTCGAGGCCACCGGCATGCCGGCCGGGCTGGGCCAACCGCTGTTCGACAAGCTCGACGCCGACATCGCCTACGCGATGATGGGCATCAATGCGGTCAAGGGCGTCGAGATCGGCGCCGGTTTCGAGAGCGTGCGCCAGCGCGGCAGCCAGCATGGCGACGAGCTGACGCCGCAGGGCTTCGCCAGCAACAACGCCGGCGGCGTGCTGGGCGGCATTTCCAGCGGGCAGGATCTGCGCGTGTCGATCGCGATCAAGCCGACCAGCTCGATCAGAACGCCGAAGGCGTCGATCAACCGCGCCGGTGAACCGACGACGGTCGAGACCTTCGGCCGCCACGATCCCTGCGTCGGCATCCGCGCGACGCCGATCGCGGAGGCGATGCTGGCGCTGGTCGTCATCGACCACGTGCTGATGGACCGCGCGCAATGCGCGGACGTCGAGTTGCCTATCCCTGCCATCGCGGGCCAGCGTCCGAACGGAGCCTGAGGGTGGCTGACAGCCGCCGCGTGCTGCGCGCCAGCGCGCTGCTCGGCTGCGCCTATTACGGCAGCATCGGGCTGTTCAACCCGTTCGCGCCGCTCTGGTACAAGTCCCTCGGCCTGCCCGTCGTGGCGATCGGACTGCTGGTGTCCATGCAGAGCTGGACCCGGCTGTTCGCGCCGTACCTCTGGGGACTGGTGGCCGACCGCAGCGGGCGGCGCGTCGAACTGATCCGCGCCGCGTCGCTGGCCTGCTGGATCAGCGCGCTCGGGCTGCTGCTGGTGCCTTCCGCCCCGGCGACGTCGACCACCTTGGCGACGAGCGCGGCGTCGGTGATCGGACTGACGGCGGTCGTCTTCCTGATGTACTTCTTCAACGCCTGCGTGACACCGCTCAACGAGGCGTTGATCGCGCATGAGCTCACCGCCAGCGGCGGCATGGACCCGAAGCGTTACGGACGCGTGCGGCTGTGGGGCTCGGTGGGCTTCCTGGCGACCGTCGTCGGTGGCGGCTGGTGGTTCGACTGCGCGGGGATGTCGGTGTTCCCCTGGACCATCGTCGCCGGGCTGACGACGCTGGTCATCGCCGCGTGGCGGCTGCCGAAACGCGCCGCCGTCCAGCACGACGCCGCGGAGCCGGTCTCCATCGCCGACACGCTGCGACGGCCCGAGGTCGGCTGGTTCTTCCTGGGCATGTTCTTCACGGTGCTCGCGCACACGGCGATCTACGCGTTCTACAGCCTCTACCTGGACCGGCTCGGTTACGGCAAGGGGCAGGTGGGGGCGTTGTGGGCCGTGTCGGTGGCGGCGGAGATCTGCTGGTTCGCCTTCCAAGGCCGCTGGGTGCGGCAGCACCACCTGCACCATTGGCTGGTCGCCGCCGCGCTGCTGGCGGCGCTGCGCCTGGCCGGCACGGCGTGGCTGGGCGCGAGCCTGGCCGCGATGGTGCTGCTGCAGTGCTGTCACGCCGTCACCTTCGCGGCGCAACACACTGCCTGCATCGGGCTGATCGGGCGCTACTTCCCCGGTCGACTGCAGGGGCGGGGACAAGCGCTCTACGCGGTGCTGGGCTACGGCGTCTCTGGCGTGCTCGGCAGTCTGGGCGGGGCGTGGCTGGCCGAAAGTCATGGGTATGCCGCCTGCTTCTGGGCCGCTTCGGTCTTCGCGCTCGTGGGCGCGTGGAGCCATTGGCGCTGCGCGAAGCGGGATCCGCTGAGTGCGATATGAACTTTTCCGGCGATCGAGGGCGACTCACTCGCCATGCTGCAACGAATCTACGCCCACAACTTCCGTTGTCTCGAGAACTTCGAATTCAAGATCGGAGGACAGTCGTCCGCGCTCTTGATTGGAAAGAACGGCACAGGCAAGTCGACCATCCTCGCGATCCTGTCCATCCTGCAGTCCATCGGGCGGGGGGTGAATCGCGTCGGCAAGCTGGTCGATGCCACCGATTTCTCTTGTGGGCGGGTGAATGTCCCGATCCGCCTCGAGATCGAGGCCGAACTCGACGGATGTTGCTACGGCTACTCGCTCGCCCTGGAGTTGCCGGATCGACTCCGTGAGCTGCGCGTGCTGGAGGAGCGATTGGTCGTGGACGGCTCGGTCCTCTTTTCGCGAGAACAGGCGTTGGTCACGTTGCGACGCAGTGCCGCGGACCGCGGCGAGGCTCGGTTCAACATCGATTGGCATCTGGTGGCGCTGCCGGTCATCCAGGATTCCGCCGCCGCGGATGCGCTCGGCAGGTTTCGCGACTGGCTGGGCGGCATGGTGCTGCTGGCGCCGATTCCCAAGCTGATGTCCGGAGACGCCTCGGGTGGCACTGATCAGCCGGCTACCGACGGCGCCAACTGGGCGGACTGGCTGTCGGGTTTGCTCGACAGCCATCCATCGGCCTATTCCTCGCTGATCCGGCAGTTGCAGCATGTGATGCCGGACCTCGGGGACTTCCGGTTCGAGCGGACCGGGAAAGAGGCGAAGACACTCTGGGTGCGTTTCCGACGCGACGGCGACGAATTCGAGCTTCCGGCCGACGCCTTGTCCGACGGCGAGAAGTGCTTCTTCCTGTGCGCCGTGGTACTGGCCGCGAATCAGCACGGCAGGGCGCTCTTCACCTTCTGGGATGAGCCCGACAACCACCTGTCCATCGGCGAGGTCAGCCAGTTCATCACTGCATTGCGACGAGGATTCCATCAAGGCGGTCAGATCCTCATGTCTTCGCACAACGCCGAGGCCATCAGACGCTTCTCCGACGACAGCACGTGGGTGCTGGGTCGGCGCAGCCACTTGGAACCGACGGTCGTGCGACCGCTTCAAGATCTTGCGCCGACGCCAGACCTGATCCAGAGGTTGATCGACGGAGATCTGAATCCTTGGCAGTGAACAAGTACAAGCAGCATGTGATCGTCGTTCCGGAGGATGACGCCAACCGCCAGTTGGCGAACGGGTTCATCCTGGATCCGGGTCTGGATGCGACCTGCATCGACATCCGACCGCCCGCAGGGGGATGGGTGAAGGTCAAGGATGAGTTTCTCAACCATCACGTTCCCGAACTGAGGAAGTTCCAGGAGCGACATCTCGTGCTGTTGATCGACTTTGACGATCAGGTCGTCGACCGGACCGATACCTTCAGGAGTTGCATTCCAGAAGACGTGGAGGCGAGGGTCTACGTGCTGGGCACCCGGGGTGAGCCCGAGCCGCTTCGCAGGGCCTTCGGCAAGTCGCTGGAGAAGATCGGTGCGGCACTGGCCCGGGACTGCGCCGAGTCCACGACCCATGTCTGGAGTCATGCCATGCTGCGCCATAACGTGCCGGAACGCGGGCGTCTCCTCGCGGACGTCAGGCCCTTCCTGTTCAGTTGAAGCTATCGCCTGGAGCCACGGGCACTGCAAAGTGCAATAACCGCTGCTCACCGTCAGGCCTGTCAGATCGGCAGTTCGTCCTCTGTCGCGGCAATTTCAGTCCCGGAGAAAAGCAGGCCATGACGCGCAATCTGCAATTCGTCGCGTACGGCCTTCGCATCAATTTGGGGATTCCTACACTCCGCCGCATTCAAGGATCATCAACTGGGTGATCCCGTGTCGACGGATGGGGGAGATCATGCGCAAGCAATGGTGGTTGGGTGGTGTGGCGGTGGCGGTCCTTGCGGGCGGCGCCGGCGTGTATGCCACGAGCGGGGGCAGTGCGCCCGCGGCGAAGAAGGACGAAGCCAAACCCGCGCTGGAGTTCCAGGCCGGCGAGATCGTCAAGCCAGTCATGGCGCCGATGCCCGGCGTCATCGAGTTTTCCGGCCCGCTGGTTGCGCCCAACACGGTGATCGTCCGTGCGAAGGCCTCGGGCAGCCTGGATCGCCTCGCCGTCGCCGAAGGCAGCCGTGTGAACGCCGGCCAGTCGCTCGGTCAACTGGACCTGGAGGAACTGCGCCACAAGGTCGCCGAGCGCAATGCCAGCGTCGAGGCCATGCAGGCCATGTACGAGCAGTCGGAGCGCCAGTACAAGGCCAACCAGGGCCTGGCGGCGCAGAACTTCATCGCGCCGACGGCGCTGGACAACTCCCGCGCCCAGCTCGAATCGGCCAAGGGCCAGATGCTGTCGGCCAAGGCGCAGCTCGGCACCAGCGAAGTGCTGCTGCGCCAGGCCGCGCTGGTCTCGCCGATCAATGGCATCGTCTCCAAGCGGCACACGCTGCCCGGCGAGAAGGTGGCCGCCGAACAGCCGGTGCTGACCATCGTCGACCTCTCCAAGCTGGAACTCGCCGGCCTGGTCGGCATGCACGAGGTCAGCAAGCTGTCGCCCGGCATGACGGTGCAGCTGCGGATCGAAGGCTTCGACGATCCGGTGACGGCCCGCATCGCGCGCATCTCGCCGGCCGCCGAGCCGGGCACGCGCTCGATCGGCGTGACACTGTCGCTGGACAACCCCGGCGAGCGCTTCCGCGCCGGCCAGTACGCGGTGGCCCGCGTCGAGCTGGCCGACGACAAGCCGCGGCTGACGGTCCCGGCGACCGCGATCGGCGCGGTCTCTGGCCAGGAGCATGTCTGGCTGATCGAGAAGGGCACGCTGGTGCGCCGTATCGTGACCACCGGCCGCCGCGATCCGCGTGAAGGACGTGTCGAGATCCTCGCCGGTGTGACGCCGCAGTCGCAGGTGCTCGGGGCGCGCTTCGACAACCTCAAGGAAGGGGAGCGCGCCGAGATCCGCGTTCCCAAGGCCAGCGTGGCCAGCGCCGCCGCGAGCGGCAGCGCCGCCCAGTAAGCACAACAACAAGAACAACTTCTGCCGAGGAGCTTCCCATGTGGATGACCCGCGTCTCGATCCGCAACCCCGTCTTCGCCACCATGGTCATGGTCGCGCTGTGCGTGCTGGGGCTGGTCGCCTATTCCAAGCTTGGCGTCGAGCAGTCGCCCGACATCACCTTCCCCGGCGCGCAGATCGACATCCAGTACCCGGGCGCCTCGCCCGAGGCCGTCGAGCGCGAGGTGGCCAAGCCGCTGGAAGAGGCGCTCAACACCATCGCCGGCGTGGAGCGCGTGCAGTCGCGCAGCTTCGAAGGCCGCGTGCAGACTTCGGTCGAGTTCTCGCTGAGCGCCGACATGAACCGCGGCATGCAGGAGATCCGCGACCGCGTCGCGATCGCGCAGGCGCAGTTCCCGCGTGAGGTGAAGCCGCCGATGGTGCAGCGCTTCCAGGGCGAGAACGCGCAGCCCATCATCGTGGCCGCGCTGATGAGCTCCAACCGCACGCTGCGCGAGCTGTCGATGCTGGCCGACCTGAACGTCTCCAAGCGCCTGGGCCGCGTCGAGGGCGTGGCCAAGGTGGACGTCGGCGGCATGGCTGTGCGCGAGGTGCGCATCGACCTCGATCCCACGCGCCTGCGCGCCTACAACATCACCCCGGCGGAGATCTCCACCGCGCTGAATGCCGCCAACACCGACGCGCCGGTGGGCCTGATCTCCAACCGCTACGACGACGCGATGCTGCGCGTCGAGGGCAAGGTCAAGGATCCGAAGCAGTTCGTGAACGTCGTCGTCGCGCGCCGCGGCGACCTGGCGCTGACGCTCGGCGACCTGGGCACCTTGAGCGAGCGCGAGCGCGAGCTCGATTCCATCGCCCGCATCAACGGCCAGCCGGCCGTGACCTTCAACATCTTCAAGCAGCAGGACGCCAACATCGTCCAGACCGGCGAGGCGGTGAAGGTCGCCGTCGAGGAGCTGCGCAAGACGCTGCCCAAGGACATGGAGCTGCGCCTGGTCTACGTCAACAGCGACTTCGTGAAGCACTCGCTCGACGGCCTGCGTCACACGCTGATCGAAGGCGCGCTGCTGACGATCGCCATCGTGTTCCTGTTCCTGCACAGCTGGCGCTCGACCATCATCACCGGGCTGACGCTGCCGATCTCGGTGATCTCCAGTTTCATCGCGATCTATGCCTTCGGCTTCACGCTGAACTTCATGACGATGATGGCCCTGAGCCTGTGCATCGGGCTGCTGATCGACGATGCGATCGTCGTGCGCGAGAACATCGTGCGTCACGTGGGCATGGGCAAGGACCACCACAGCGCGGCCGAGGACGGCACCAACGAGATCGGCCTGGCCGTCATGGCCACGACCTTCGCGATTTGCGCGGTGTTCGTGCCGGTCGCCTTCATGGGCGGCATCGTCGGCAAGTTCTTTTATCCCTTCGGCATCACCGTCGCCGTCGCGGTGCTGGTGTCGCTGTTCGTGAGCTTCACCCTCGACCCGATGCTGTCGTCCGTGTGGCCCGATCCGCCGAGCACCTACGTCAAGAAGGTGCCGGTCATCGGCCATCTGATCCGCGCGACCGACGCCGGCATGGACGTGCTGCACACGGTCTACGAGAAGACGCTGCGCTGGGTGTTTTCCGCCCGCCGCTACCGGATGCTCGTGGTGCCGGTGCCGGCCTTCGGACGGCCCTTCGGCCCCGACGGTGTCCGCCTGAAGTCGGCGCCGCGCCGGCTGCGCATGGCGACGATCACGCCGCGCGGCATCGTCGCCTGGTCCGGCGTCGGCAGCTTCGTGCTGGCGATCCTGCTGGTGCCGGCGGTGGGCAGCGAATTCCAACCCCAGATCGACCAGGGCTTCACCCACCTGACGCTGCGCATGCCGGTGGCCACCAGCCTGGAGCGCGGCGAGGCCAAGGTGCGGCAGGTCGAGGAGATCCTCGCGACTTTCCCGGAGATCAAGACCGTCGCGACCGTCGTCGGCAGCAGCGGCGAAGGTCTGGCGACCGGCCGCAACCAGGCCAACCTGGACATCGCGCTGGTCGACCGCAAGCTCCGCAAGCGCTCGCAGACGCAGGTCGAGGATGCGATCCGCGCCGAGATCGCGCGCATCCCCGGCGTCGAGGTCAGCGTGGGCTTCAACCGGCCGGTGTGGGTGACGATCCTCGGATCGGATCCGGAGGTGCTGACGCAGGTGGCCAAGGACTTCGCCGAGAAGGTCAAGAAGATCAAGGGCGCCGTCGACGTCGACACCACCGTCAAGCCCGGCCTGCCGGCCTTCGCGGTCAAGCTGCGCGACAACGCGGTGCGCGAGCTGGGGCTGAACGCGGTGCAGGTGGCCTCATCGCTGCGCGCCTATGTCAACGGCGACATCGCCACCTACTGGACCACGCCCGACGGCAACCAGGTCGAGGTGCTGCTGCGCCTGCCCAAGGCGCAGCGCCAGAGCATCGAGCAGATGCGCAACCTGCCGGTGGCCTTCGCGAAGGACGGCTCGCCGATCTCGCTGGAACAGGTCGCGACCATCGAGCCCGTGTTCAACCCCGAGGTCATCCGCCGCCAGAACCTGCAGCGCCGCGAGGCGGTCTACGCCGGCGTGCAGGGGCGCCCGGGCGGCGACGTGAACGCCGACGTGCAGAAGCTGATCAAGGAGACGCAACTGCCCCCGGGCATCAGCTTCATGGTCGACGGCGACGGCAAGCAGCAGGCGGAGGCCTTCAACGGCCTGATGATCGCGATGGGCCTGGCGCTGATCTTCATCTACATCGTGCTGGCCAGCCAGTTCGGCAGCTTCGTGCAGCCGATCGCCATCATGGCCTCGCTGCCGCTGGCCTTGATCGGCGTCATGGTCGCGCTGCTGCTGTGGAAGACGACGCTGAACATCTTCTCGATGATCGGGCTGGTGATGCTGATGGGCCTGGTGACGAAGAACGCCATCCTGCTGGTCGACTTCACCAACCACCTGCGCAAGGACCAGAGCCTGTCGGTGCCCGAGGCGTTGCTGCAGGCCGGCCTGATCCGGATGCGGCCCATCATCATGACGACGGCGGCGATGATCTTCGGCATGCTGCCGATGGCGATCGCGCTCAACGAGGGCGGTGAGATCCAGGCGCCGATGGGCCGCGCGATCATCGGCGGCGTGATCACGTCGACCCTCCTGACGCTGGTGGTGGTGCCGGTGATCTATTCGTACCTCGTGCGGGGTCGCAAGGTGTTCGCGGCGTCGGATGCCGATGCGGCGGCCGACGCGAGCGGCACGGATCATCCGGCCGTGCTGCCGGTCACGCCGACACCTGGAATCGCGGATTGAGGCGGATCGAGCGCGCATGATCAGCCCGAGACCCGGCATCCCTTGGGCCTCGTGCGCGTCAGCGCGTTCCGGCCGGCCGGTGTCGGCGCGCCTCTGCGTCTAGCAGCTCTCCCGCAGGACCAGCTGGAAGCCGAGATCGATGCAGGACTCCGGGACGGCCTCGTTGCGCATCAGCGCGATGAGCATCCGCGCCGCTTCCAGGCCGATCTCCCGTCTGGGCGTCCGCACGGTGCTCAGCGGCGGCAGCATCTGGTCGCCGCCGGTCAGGTCGTTGAATCCGACGACGGCCACGCGCTGCGGCACCTGGATGCCCTGCCGCAGCGCCTCCAGCAGCGCGCCTTGAGCCAGGTCATCGTTGTTGAAGAAGATCGCATCGACGTCGGGCGCCTCGCGCAGCACGCGTTCGAAGAGCACCGCGCCCAGCGCCAGTGATGACGGCGCGGCGTCCATGAATTCCAGCGCCGGATCGTGCGCTGCACCCAGCGCCGCGCGATAGCCCTCGGCACGCTGCAGGGTGCGTGGATCCAGCTGTGCGGCGGCGAAGGCGATCCGCCGGTATCCGCGCCGGACCAGTTCGGCGGTCATCGCATGGCCGGCCGCCTGCTGCGAGAAACCGACCGAATGCAAGCCGCTGCTGCCGCTGCTGGTGTCGCTCCCGCTGCCGCTGCTGGTGTCGCTCCCGCTGCCGCTGCGGTTCTCCATCACATGCACGCAGGGCACGCCGCTGCCCTGGAGCAGGGCGCGGGAGGCGTCCGTGCGGTCGAAGCCGGTGACGAGCAGGCCGGCGGGCCGGTTCATGAGGTAGGTGCGCAGCAGCGCTTCCTCTTCCTCCGGGTGGTAATGCGTGACGCCGATCAGGCTCTGGTAGCCGGCGGCGAGCAGCGTGCGCTGGGCCGCGTCGAGCAGGTCCACGAACAGCGCGTTCGACAGCAGCGGGATCAGCACCACGACCTGGTTGCTGCGCGAGGAGGCGAGGGCGCGCGCGGCCGGATCCGGCACGTAGCCGAGCTGCGCGACGGCGGCGGTGACGCGCTCGACCAGCTCCGCGGCGACGCTGCGCTCGCCGCGCAGTGCGCGCGAGGCGGTGATCGGGCTGACGCCGGCCGCGGCGGCCACGTCCTGCAGCGTGGCCCGGCCGGTGGCGCGGCGACGTTTGTTGGCGGGTGGGGAACTCATTGGTCGGGAGGATAGCGCTGTCCTCCAGCGGCGGATGCCGGGGCAGACCCCGACGATCGAGCGGTCGGGGCAGGGCTGCGCAAGTGACACGTCGATGAAGGCCGGATTGGGGTAAGACCTGACCCCGCCGCCGAGACATGACGGAAAAACCGAAGCGATACTTCGGCAACAAAAGCAAACATTGCTTCGCGAACCGGGACACGCCGTGGGCCTTGCGGGCCGCGACGCGCACCCGCTGCGATCCAGGGAGGATCCATGAATCGATGGACTGACGCGCCGTGGCGCGCAGCGTGGGCGTTCGCATGCGCCGTCGTCGGCACGGTCGCCACGAGCGGTGCCTCGGCGCAGATCAGCGTGTCCAGTTCCGGCAGCCCGGCCTACAGCCAGGCGATCACGGTGCCTCCCGGCATCGCCGGCATGCAGCCCAACCTGAGCCTGATGTACGCCGGCGGCGGCGTGAACGGTCCCGTGGGACACGGCTGGTCGCTGCAGGGCATCTCGATGATCACGCGCTGTCCGGCCACGCGCTACACCGACGGGCAGCCGCAGGGCGTCGTCTTCGGCTCGGCGGACAAGCTCTGCCTGGATGGGCAGCGGCTGATCCAGACCGACGCGTCGGGCAACGTCGCGGCCTTCCCGCAGACCGCCGATGCCCAGGGCCTGTCCAGCGGCTGGCGCGAGTACCGGACGGAGAAGGACAGCTACGCGCGCGTCCGCGCCTACGGCATCGCCGGCGGCGACGCGGCCAACGGACCGCAGTACTTCAAGGTCTGGACCAAGGCCGGGCAGATCTACGAATACGGCACGCCGCCCTCGGCCGATGCCAACACGCAGGCCTCGATCCTGGCGCAGGGCAAGAACGTCGTGATGGTGTGGGCCGTGGCGCGCATCGGCGACGTCGTGGGCAACTACATCGACTTCAAGTACGAGAACCGTCTGAAGGACTGGGGCAGCCAGGCCTACGCGCAGACCGGCACCGGACGCGAGTGGAACATCCGCGAGATCCAGTACACCGGCAACGGCAGCCAGTTGCCGGCCAACAAGGTCGTCTTCCGCTATTCGGACCGGACCAGCGATGCGGCCGAGTCCTACCAGCAGGGCTCGAAGAACGTGAGCGTGCGTCGCCTCGATGCGATCGACACCTACATCAACTCGCCGACCGCGACGCCGGCCGAACCGGGCGCCGCGCCCGCGGGGGGCGTCTTCGTCAAGCGGGTGCGCATCGACTACGCGCAGGGCGGGCTGACCGGCCGGTCGCGCGTCGCGACGATCTCGGAATGCGTCGGCCCGAACGCGACCCAGTGCTTGCCGCCGGCGCGCTTCAACTATGCCACCGGCGCGGCGTCGCGCGTGGCGTCGACCAGCTTCAACCTCGCCTCCGACAAGCTGTCGTCGATGGACGGGAAGTACGGCGTGATGGCGGGGGACTTCAACGGCGACGGCCGGACCGACCTGATCCGCTGGGCCGAGACCGCGTCCGAGACGCAGCTGCTGCAGAGCAACGGCGACGGCGCGTTCACGTCGGTGGCGACCTCGCTGAGCTTGGCCGGTCCGCTGAACAAGGCCGACGGCTGCGTCTCGTCGACGGTGGCCGACGTCAACGGCGACGGGCTGCCCGACGTGATCCGCGTGTTCAACGACCTGAACTCCGGGGGCGGCTCCTGCGGCCAGACGGCGCGCGCGGAGTTCCTCGTCAACCAGGGCGGCGGCAGCTTCCAGACGCGGCAGCTGCTGGACACGGGCAACGCGCAGATCGCGTTCAAGCGGCAGGTCTCCAACCCGCTGTCGCGCCAGTTCTGCGGCCAGGTGGCCGCGGCCAACATCGACGGGCGATCCAACGACCTGATCATGGCCGTCATCAACGACTGCATGAACGGCAACTTCGAGATCTGGGTGGGCTACGGCTGGAGCTCGGGCGCGACCTACTACTTCATGGACGTCAACGGCGACGGGCGGATGGACATCATCACGACCACGCTCGCCGCGCGTCAGCCCGCGGACCCGCGCGACGACCCGTATGCCGGCGAGGACTATCCCGGCTGCACGGGCTGCACCAAGGTCTATCTGGCACAGGCCGACGGCCGCTTCGCGCTGACGCCGAGCAACCTCGACAACATCCCGGTGTACTCGGACCCGGGGCGCTTCGGCGCGTTGAACTCCTGGACCTTCGTGCGCGACACCAACGGCGACGGCCTGGCCGACCTGCTGGCCGCCGGCGCGCCGCGCAAGTACCGCAACTGGACCTCCGACGGGCGCGGCAACTTCGCGCCGCAGGCCAACACGGGCGAGGCCTCGTGCAAGGTCTCCCTGGACTTCAACGGCGACGGCCGCGGCGATTGCCTGATGCCGGGCACGGCGGCCACCAACCTGCTGTACGCGGGGTACGCCAGCACCGGCACGCTGTTCGTCAACAACTTCAACCTGAAGAACGCGGGCCAGGACCTGAGCAGCAACGGCGGCAACACGATCGGGCAGAACTACGGCGTCTACGCGATCGACGTCAACGGCGACGGCCGCGACGACCTGATCCGCTGGCACGACAACCCGTCGCTCAACAAGCTCTACCTGTCCAACGGCGACGGCACTTTCGGCGAGGCGCCGATGAGCGCGCTGGGCGAGATGTCGCCGATGATCCTCGGCCAGAGCGACGGCACCTACGACCTGCTGATGGGCGACTTCCGCGGCCTGGGATCGGTGGAGTTCCTGCGCCTCTCGCGCAACGCGCCGGACCTGAGCGACCTGAGCAAGAAGAACAAGCTCTTCGTGGCGTCGGATGCCGCCGCCGCTGACCGGCTGGTGAGCTATGTCTCGCCGACCGGACTCAAGACCACGGTGAACTACGAGACGATGGCCGCTGGCCGCGTGGTCAACGATGCGGGCACCGCCTTCAAGGCCCAGTACCCGCTCACCGACGTGATGATGCCGGGGCAGATCGTGGGCTCGCTGGACCAGGAGTCGGGCGTCGGCGCCGAGACGGTGAGGACCGAGTACGGCTACATCGGCATGAAGGCGGCGGTGGACGGACGCGGGTTGCTGGGCTTCCGCCGCACGGTGCAGCAGAACCCCGCGCCCAACGGCGAGCCGCTGAGCGTGTGGACCGATTTCCTGCTCGAGGAGCCCTATGCCGGCGTGGCACGTCGCACGCAGACGCGCCGCGGGCCGTGGACCGACTCGGGAGCGCCGCTGCTGAGCCAGACGGACAACATCTACTGCGACCGCACGTCGGGCACGAGTCCCGAGTTGGCCGACGTCGACGCGCCGTGCGCGACCACGGCCAAGGTCACGCGGCCCTACCTGCGCCAGAGCGTGGAATCGGGCTGGGACCTGGGCGGCACGGCGCTGCCGGTGGTGACGACGGTCAACGCCTACAACGACTACGGGGATCCGACGCAGATCGTGGTGACGACGACCGGCACGGTGGCGGGGATCCCGAACCAGGTGTCGACGAAGACCACGACCAACACGTATTGCGCGCCGGACAGCGCCAACTGCGCCAACAGGATCGCGGGCGACAGCTGGATCCTCGGGCGGCTGAGCCGGGCGACGGTGAGCAACGCCGTGCCGAAGCTGATCGACACGCTGAGCGCGAGCGCGGGTTCGTCGCCGACGGCGACGGCCACCGCCGGCAACCAGACGGTCAACCCGCCGATGAATCCAGCGGTGCTGTCGGCCATCCTGCAGATCCTGCTGGACGACTGAGCGCGCGACGCGCCCGCCGACACGGCACCGAACGAGAACCACGACAAGAACCGCAAGTCCGAGCTGATCGGACCAGGGAGAGAGAGCATGCGCGCAATCCGGCTCGCGATGTCCGAATGGTCCCGCCGCCGCGCCTGGCGCGCCGCGGGCATGGGGCTGCTGGCGTTGACGGGGGTCACGGGGGGCGTGGGCGCCGCCCACGCGGATCCGTCCTACAGCTACAGCCGCACGAGTTCGTTCACGTACAAGGCCAACGGCCTGCTCGAGAGCGAGACGGTCGAGCCCGACCAGCCCAACCTGTGCGTCACGACGAGCTACACCTACGGCGACGCCTACGGGAACAAGACCGCGACGACGACGGCCAACTGCGCGGGCGCGTCGACGACGGCGCAGTTCGTCTCGCGTGGCGCTTCGGCGGGATATGCGACGCAGACGGTGACGATCGGCGGGGTGAGCGTCACCGTGCCCGCGGGCACCTTCGCCACGGATGCAGCCAACGCGCTGAGCCAGACGGAGACGCGCACCTACGACCCGCGCTTCGGCGCGGTCACGCGGCTGGTCGGCCCCAACGGCGAGGCGGTGGCGACGAACTGGACGCTCGACGACTTCGGCCGCAAGGTGCTGGAGACGCGCGCCGACGGCACCAGCACGGCGGTCTACTACTGCTGGCTCAAGGTCTACAACCCGGCCACGGGGGCGATGGACGCGGCCACCAGCGCGAACGCGCCGTCGAGCAGCGCCGGCTGCTCCAACGGGACGATAGTCGCGCCCATCGAAGGCGAGGCGCCTGTTGACGCGGTGCGGTATGAACACACCGTCGCCATGAAGGGCGGCGTGGCCATCTCGGGCTTTGCCCGCGTGTACTACGACCGCGCGGGGCGCAAGATCCGCAGCGTCGCGCAAGGCTTCGACGGTGCCGCGCAACCCGGCGGCGCGCGGCTGATCGCGCAGGACGTGGACTACAACAAGTACGGCGTGGCGGTCATCTCGACGCAGCCGTACTTCCTCAACCTGGCGTCATCGACGACGTCGGGCAGCATCGCCTACGGCATGACGAAGACCGAGTACGACGCGCTCGGTCGCGCCACGACGGTCTACAGCGTCGACACCACGGTGGCGGATCAGCAGGCCGGCGGCAGCCTGGGCTCGGTGGTGCTGCCCGCCAATCGCGGCGGCTCGCGGCAGATGGCCCGCTCGAGCGTGAGCTACGACGGGCTGAAGACCTTGTCCACGGACGACCAGGGGCACACCCGGATCGAGGAGAAGAACCTCGACGGCCAGGTCGTCCGGACCCGGGACGCGACCGGCGCGGAGGTCGTGCATCAGTACGACGCCTTCGGCAATCTGGTGATCACCAAGGATCCGCTGGGCAACCGGATCAACGTCGACTACGACACGCGCGGCCGCAAGGTCGCGATGAACGATCCGGATGCGGGCGTCGTCGTGTACTGCTACGACGCGCTGGGGCAGCTCAAGGCGCAGCAGACCTCGGCGATGCGGGGCGGGCACGCGCCGGGCGGCTGCCCGGGCGTGGACGCGTCGACCACGGCCACGGCGGTGGCGGGCTGGACGACGATGGCCTACGACGTGCTGGGGCGCATGACCAGCCGCGCGGAGCCGGAGTACACCTCCTCATGGACCTACGACAGCTGCGCGATGGGCAAGGGCAAGCTGTGCCAGAGCAGCACCAGCCACGGCGTGACGCGCAAGATCGCGTACGACGCGCTGGGCCGCGTCGAGAAGCAGCGCACCGACATCGCCGGCGACCTCAGCGCCGCGACGGCGGTGAGCTACGACGCCAACGGCCGGCTGCTCACGCAGATCTATCCGACGGGTGTGAAGCTGCAGTACAGCTACACGGCCAAAGGCTTCCTGAACGCGGTGTCGCTGCTCACGCCGGTCAGCGTCGGCGGGGTGTCTGTCAGTGCCGTGCCGCTATGGAGCGCGGGCACCTTCAACGCCTGGGGCAAGGCCGAGCAGTCGAGCTACGGCAACGGCATCAACAACCGGGCGAACTTCCTGCAGGACACGGGTCGCCTGGCCGGCCTGACGGCGGGTGCGGGCACCAGCAACGCGGTGGTGAACCAGGGCTACAAGTGGGACAGCCTCGGGCTGCTGACGCGGCGCGTCGATGCGCTGGGCGACGGCAGCGGCGTCACGGCGCTCGACACGTTCACGTATGACGCGCTGGGTCGCCTGACGCAATACGACGTCTCCGGCGGCGGCGCGGCGGGCGCGAGCATCCGCTCGGTCACGCTGCAGTACAACGCGCTGGGGATGCTGCTGTCCAAGAGCGACGTCGGCAACTACGTCTATCCGACGCAGGGCGTAGCCAACGGCAGGCCGCATGCGGTGCTGGGCATCCAGAACCAGGGCCAGACCTTCGGCTACGACCTGAACGGCAATGCGACGTCGGCGACGGCGGGCAAGTGGCGCTCGGTGGCGTACACCAGCTTCAACATGGCCGACGTCATCACCGGCGCCGGACCGCAGAGCAGCTGGAAGTACGACGAGAACCACCAGCGGATCAAGGAGACGAAGTCCAACCGGATCACCTGGTACCTGCATCCGGACAACGCGGGCGGCCTCGGCTTCGAGCGCGAGGTGGCGAGCAACGGCACGCAGAGCAACCGGCACTACATCAGCGCGGGCGGGCAGGCGATCGCGGTGCTGGTGACCAACGGCGCGCTGCCGACGCTGGACGCCGCGGCAATGACGCCGCCAGACCCTGGGACCGTCGCGGCGCTGAAGCTCGAGTACTGGCACAAGGACCAGCTTGGCAGCCTGATCGCGACGACGGACCACGCCGGCAACGTCACGGCGCGCTACGCCTACGACCCGTTCGGCAAGCGCCGGTACACCAACACCGCCTACGACCCGTACGGCAACCTGGTGGTGGACTGGACGACCGACGGCAGCGCGGGCACCGACCGCGGCTTCACCGGCCACGAGCACCTGGACGACATGGGCATCGTCCACATGAATGGCCGGCTGTACGACCCGACGCTCGGGCGCATGATGCAGCCCGATCCGTTCGTGCAGGAGATGCTCAATCTGCAGAACTACGACCGATACGGGTACTGCTACAACAGCCCGATGATCTGCACGGATCCGACGGGGTATTCGTTCCTGTCGAAGCTGTGGAAGAAGATCCGGCCGTTCGTTGCGATCATCGCGGCCGTCTATTTCGGGCCGGCGATGATCGCGGGCAACAGCTTCGTAGGCGCAGGCGCTCTGGTCGCGGGGACAGGAACAACCGCGACTCTTGCCAACGCGGCGATCGCTGGATTCATCTCTGGCGCGATCTCGTCGGGTAGCTTGAAGGGGGCCATCCAGGGGGCCTTCGCGGGCGCGCTGTTCGCGGGTGTCGGAGAGATCGTCGGCACCGCGGGAATGGTGGGCGGGAAGGTTGTGAACTACGAAGCCTTTGCCGGGGCGGTCGCCTTGCACGGTGTCGCGGGCTGCATCTCTAGCGTCGCGGCGGGAGGGAAATGCGGGTCGGGCGCGTTGAGTGCTGCCTTCTCGAAAGCCGCACTGCCATTCACAGCAGGATTCAAGGACGGCGTCGAGCGCGCCTTCGTGCACGCGGTGATCGGTGGAACCGCATCGGTGCTCGGTGGCGGGAAGTTTGCCAACGGTGCGCAGACGGCGGCGTTCTCCTATCTCCTGAACTACTTACCCCACGTTCATCGTCACATTTCAATGCAGGGTGCGGCAAGAGCGAGCTTAGGCCTGACTTACGACGAAGTTGAGCGATTTGGGAAAATGGTAGTGGATGTTGATTTGCTGCCTGGGTCGCAGTCGCCGGAAATGTCCCATATGCATGGGATGTGTGAGGCCGGCACGTCTGTCGCAGCTTGCGGCCGAGTGACGGCGCGCTACATAGACAGTCTCTGGGAAGAGAAGTCGATCGGCGCACTCGCCAAGCTCGTGCATCTGGAGCAAGACTCTTATGCTCCGAAGCATGCGGGAGGGCAACCGTATGCAGGCTTTGGGTTGTCGAATGCTGGGGAAGCGCTGTCGCATGGGTGGAGTGACCAGATGCCACCTACAGATGTGCGCATGAATCTAATTGGCAGAACGCAGGCGCTTATTCGGAACTACAACGAGTACTGCGGCGGGTGCGTGAAAAGCGGATTAAAAACAGGGCCATGAACAGTGCATCGGTCGTTGCTTGGTTTTGGACTGCGCTGCCCGGGGTAATCATGGTGGCCGTCCTCGCATTTCCTGTGCTCTTCTTCCCATCGGGGCGATTCCTGTTTCGCCTGATTGGTTCGTTTTTTATAGTGATGATTGGCCTGAGTCTCTTCGGCATGTTCATCGGTCATCAGTTCGAGTTCTTGCGCTGGCAAGATATGCCGGTTTTAGGAATGGGGATGGCGTTAGCCATCGCGTTGTCAGCGGGTGGGCGGGCGTTGCGGCGCAAGCCGAGGTCAGCCAAGTAGTAGCTCTGCAAGTTTGGGTGCGGTCACTACACGGGGCAACAACTAACCCCGCTATGCATCTCCATCCCCCAGCCTTGCCCCTTCTGGTACGTCCTCGGTGCTGCTTACGCTGCAACCAGCGAGGGCCTGAAGGTGGGCTATCTGATGGCTGGGGCCCAGGTGCTTGCAGTCGTGAACGTATACGCTGTTTTGCTAAGCGATCCTTACAGAGATATGGATCTTCAGGACTCTGGGGTCAGGTCTTGACGGAGGGGCTTGAACGGGCCCACCTTCGCCGCCGTCAATCCCGGGCTATTCAGGCCTTCGATCGCCATTGAGGGAGGTCCATCCTCCGGACGGACAACGTTGAAGGTCTATGGGTTGATCAATGTCTTTGGAGAAGACCTCAACTGAGGCGCAGCCGTGGCGGCTTGCTATAAGTCTTATGGCCAGCGTGATCCTGGCGTTGGCGGCTTTGCCGCCGATCATCAATGGCGCCATCACCTCCATCAAGTCGGCGGGACACGGCGGGAACGATGTCTCGGCGCTCGCCACTGCGATTGCCGCGTGTTTTTGCATCGTGTCAGTCGCCGCGGTGGGGGCCGATGTGCTCCGACTTCGCTCGCTATGGCTCCGCGCTGCTGCGGTCGTTGCACTGTTCTTGATGGTGACTCTGACGATCTGGCGTCAAGTGGTCCTCGACGATCCGGCTGATCTCCGACTATCAGCCCCTTATCTCTTTCTATTCCTAGGGCTCATTGCCGGGGGCGGGTCAGGTCCTGGTCTACGCGTTGCTCATCGACGTGCGACCGTTCTGGCCCTCGGTACAACGCTTTTGATCGTCCTCGCCTATTGCGCGGGATGGCTTCGTCTGAAGTTTTAATGGTTGCCGGAAGGATGGCGTCATTTCTGCCAAAGGGGGCAGGTCATGTCAGTCATGCGCCATAGCCGTGTGCTTCTACTGGTCTTCTCGTTCTGCGCCGCGATTGCTGCTCCACCGGTCGCGTTGCCAGACAGCCCATGCGGGATTCGTCTTGGACAGAGGCATGTCGACATTCCAAGAGTGCTGATGCAGGAAGACGTCGGACCTCTGACCTTTCGGAATACAGCCAGGAGCGAAACGATCGAAGGACGCAGGGTGGAGATCACGAGCAGTGCATCGTGCGAGGGCGTGATGTCCGACCGTGACGTGGATCCCGACAACGCCGCGCCGGATGTAATTGCGGCCGTGGTCAAGGGCAGAGTCGTGTCGATTTCCTTCCGACCGATCGAGCAGAACCGCGCTGCCATCGAACGCGCCATCTCGAGTCGATTTGGCCCGCCCGGAAGCGCCCACAGTGAACTCTCCGAATGGACGGACAAGCGATCCAACACGAGGATCCTCTTGACCTGTTATTCAGATGACTTCTGCTGGTTCACGCAGCAGCGGTTTGGTGTCGAGCAAGAAGCAAGATGAGGCACGATGATCGATCGCAAATGGATTGGAAAGGCGACGGGAACATGTCTGTTTCTGGCCTGCGTGGGCGCGGCGGCATTTCAATCTCTCCAGGGGCCAGTGCTTGCCAATTCAGGGACTGCGACGGCCGAGTTCGAGGTCGTCCAACAAAATGGGGCCGTGAAATCTCTGGGCGAGGTGCGATCGGGCATGCTGCTCGGCCTGCGCGATGCAGTGGCGGCGGGCGCGATCCGCGTGAGGTCGAACGGGCATGAGTTCGAACTTGACGAGGCTGGGCGTTTGCGCCAGGCCAGGGATCTGAAATCGTGGCATCAAACCTGGGTTTTCGACGGAGCGCGGATATGCGTGCTAGAAAGTCGTGTTGTCAAGGATGCCGCGGCGGCGAGTTGTTCAAAGGTTTCTCGCTAGTCTTGGACTGCGGCAAGGCCCTTTTCGCCGACGAGGCGCAAAACCTCATATTGATGCCGAAGTGATGATCAAGAAATTGTTCATTGGTGCGACACTTTTAGCAGGTGCGTTCGCCTTCCACGCGCTACTGTTGATGGGGATCCTGTCAATTTATTCGGGATTGTCCGCTTCCCCGTCACCTGCGGCTGCACTCGCATTAATGTTTGGCCTGCCCCTGGCCATCTTGTTCTCTGGGTTCTTGATATTTGAAAAATTGGTGGTGGCTGGAATGGTGTCGAAAGCCGCGTTTATCGCTCTGCTGATATTGTGTGGTGCGGTGCAAATTGCTTTGATTCCCTTCTGGTCCTGTCTGGCATCACGCAGTTTCTGTTTGTAGGTATATTCAATCGTGTTTCGCGTGATGACAAGGCTCAACAAGCTGATCGCAGTCTGCGCGCTGGCCGTCGCCAGCACGCTGGCTGGATGCTCGAAGACATTGCAGATCGATCTGTTCAATCACAGCGGTTCGGCGGTGACATTGACCTTGGAAGAAGGAAGGGGCCAAATGCCGCTGCCTTCGGAAGGCAGGGCGAAATTCGCTTATCCAAGCGATACTCAGGGACGGCATGCCAGATTGACATTGGGGGGCTGCACCTACGTCTATGTCTTGCCGGACGTACCTCCCTTCCGCCCGGTCAAGTTGCCTCCTGAGGAATCATTGCCGATGCAATTGGAATCCGACATGTCGATCCACCTTATGCCCGACGGCAGCCAAGCGATCGGCAATGTCTCGCATTGGACTTCGCTCCAGCGCGGCGGATTTCCTCTACGTCCGGTGTCCAAGGAGTGCTGAGAGAAGGCCGCGGCCTTGATCAATGTTGCTCAGGCCTCGTGTCGATGCCAGGGCTTGAAGAAAAGCTGCTGAACATGTCGTCAAGTAGAGATTTTGCTCGAGCGGTCGTCGCGATATCGCTCGCCGGCCTGGAATTGACCAATGGGTTCGCTGTGCCGGCAGATGCTGCGGGGACAGCTGTCTACTCGGACCTGATCGTCAATCGAGCAGAAGGCGAGGCGGTTGGTTGGATATTTCAAGTGATGCATGCCGATAATGGTATTTATGTTTTGGTTCGAGAATTTGAGGGTGTTTCAATTGCTGCACCTTGCCTGAGTAAGGCGGTTCAAAGAGGTTCAGAGATTCAAATTCCCTTCTTGGAGAATTGCTGGATTCAAGGGCGCTTTCGTGGAGTCATGTCAAAAGATTCAATTATTGGCTCTTTTGACAATGGGATTGCCGGATCGAATGGCAAGCCTGAGATGAGGCTGAAGCGCTTGAAGTGAACAACCCGCCATGCGCCTTCTTTGGAAACCGCCTGCGCACATGATTCACCCGGCCTTCGTTGCCGGCGCCTGGTCCGATCTCATGGTCAATAACGATGACCTACGCGCGCACGACATTTGAAGCTCTGGAGGGGGTCGCCACGAGAGCGGCTCGCCGGTATGACTTGAGCGCTTTCGGTGACATTGAGCTTGTGGCGTTCGGACCGGATCAGCGTGAGATCTTGCGCGCTACTCAGCGTGAATGGCGGGCAAATCGATACGCGGAACTGCAGGCAAGCTGCCAGTTTGAATCGACGACTTCAAGGGAGTTGCTCTTTGACGCGGCAAGGCGCAGCTTGAAGCGCCTGCCGAGGCGGCGCAAGGATCCCGTTTCAACCGCATGGGAAGAGCTGGATGAACTGACGCGTAAGCGCCTCATCCCCATCCGATCTCAGGCGCTGGCAGCGGCACGAAGCCGATTCCACACATCGGCTCTTTCTTATTGCGGGAATCTCGAAGAAGGAAGCATGGAAGCTTTTCGGGCCGCGGGCCGCAAGTGCCTCGATGACATCGCGATTCGGCATGAACTCGCATTTGAGTTTGTTGCCGAAGACTTCTTGATTCGCTTGTCGTCACGCCGAGGAGACGGCGATTTGATCGCGTTCCCGATGGCGGAAGAATCCTTCCTGCAAAGCATTCCTTTTGACGCTCGATTGGCAGTTTTTTTCCGTGCCGACCAGCAAGTGAAATCACCGTGGCGATTCTTGGATCTCGGCCTGCTGGCCCCCGAGCTCGACTTCGCCTCGATGGTCAATAGCCTGTCAACCTTTTATGCCGTGGTCGGCTTCTACGCTGAGGTACTCGGGATCCTTCTCTCTTCGTCCGAAAACTGAAACTGCTTCGGCATCCGACCAACTACTCCGTGAATTTCGTTGTCATGACGCCATGAGAATCCTCTTCTATTCGATCGTCATTGGCGTGACCCTCATTGTGGGAGCGGTCTGTGTTATTTGGTTATCGACGAGTGTTGAGAGATTTCCTTCTTGTTTGACGTTTCACTCGGGTACGGCGAATTCTGTCGATGAGAAATTTGAGGTGTCGCTTTCTGAATACTTTGGAAAGCGTAATTTCAGAACGGATTTCTATGAGAAAGGACATGTCAAATGGGAATCGGCCGAGACCCGCGTGCAATGGCGTGCAGGGGCAAAGAATTGGTTGAACATCTGCACAAGAGATGAAGAAGCAGAGGAGTGGTTGTCCATTGCCAAGGATGTGCAAGATATTTCTTTGCGTAATCGCTGGGGAGCACAAGCACATCTTTCGCTGAACCCTGAGTTGACGTCTTGTGCTGTAGGTAAGGACGTGCCACTATCGTATCCAGTCAAATTCGAGGATTTGCAGGGCACCATTAATTCAGTAAAGACTTCTTGTTCGGGGCGGAGGCGAAAATAGTAGCAAGCAGAGAGGTTGAATGCTGTCAATTGAAATCGCAATCACTCTCGAAGCGAGCTGCTGGGATGGAAACTAAGAGGAGTACGAGGAGGGGGTTCCAAGCTCCCGTAACCCCGCGTAATCCCTGATTTGGTGCCCCGATGCACCATCTAAGATAGCGCTATCCCGTCTGCTTCCCTGTGCGACGAGGACTCGACGGCGACCCCGGATCCTCCGATCGCCGTCTCTTTTCAGACTTCGGGATAGCGCTATCCAATGACCTCGCCGACCGTCACCGCCGCCTCGATCTCCGCCCGCGCCATCGTCGTGATGGGCGTTGCCGGCTGCGGCAAGACCAGCGTCGGACAGGCGCTCGCTCAATCACTCGACTGGCCCTTCATCGAGGGCGACGCGCACCACGCGCCTGCGTCCATTGCCAAGATGCAAGCCGGTCAGCCGCTCACCGATGAGGACCGCTGGGGCTGGCTCGAACGGCTCGGGCAGATGCTCACCGAGCAGTCGCCGGTCGTCCTCAGCTGCTCCGCGCTCAAGCGCACGTATCGCGACCGTCTGCGTCGCGCATGCCCCGCGTTGCGCTTCGTGTTCATCGACATCGATCGGGCGCTCGCGCTTCAGCGCGTCGCCGACCGCGCCGACCGACACTTCTTCTCGACCACGCTGGTCGACAGCCAGTTCGCCACCCTGGAATCGCCCATCGGCGAGCCCGGTGTCATCACCGTCCCCGCGACGCTGACACTGTCGGAACAGGTCGATCAGGCGCTCGCACTGCTGACCCCGAAAAACAATCAGGAGACCGGACCATGACGCCCCCCGCATCGGACGCTCCCGCCGCCTCGGCGGCCCCCGCGCGCCGCTCCCGCCTGCAGACCCTCAGCGAGGCCGCGATGGCGCTGTGCCTCGGCGTGATGGCGCTCGCCGTGTTCGTCAACGTCGTGCTGCGCTACGGCTTCGGCAGCGGCATCAACGCGAGCGAGGAACTCTCGCGCCTGCTCTTCGTCTGGATGGTGTTCATCGGCGCGACGGCCGCGTATCCGCTTGGCGAGCACATGGCCTTCACCAGCCTGCTGCTGCCGCTGCGCAAGAAACCCGCCGTGCTGCGCGTCATCACCGCGGTGATCCGCATCTCCGTCATCGTCGCGGCGGGACTGGTGGGGTGGGGCGCCTGGCAGCAGGTCGTCGTCGGCATGGACAGCCAGTCGGTCGTGCTGGGCTACTCCAACGCATTGCTGCCGCTGCCGGCGTTGTTGTCGTGTACCGCCATCGCCGTCATGGCGCTGTGGGAACTGATCCGCAACCGGCCGCTCGACCTCGAGCACGAGTCGGACATCGAATAAGGGCAGGGCGCACCGATCATGAGCAACGAAGCACTCGCCTTCATCGTCTTCTCGGCCGGCATGCTGCTGCTGATGGGCCTCGGCATCCCGATGGCCTTCGCCCTGGTGCTGACCGGCGCCGGCATGGCCTGGGCGCTCGACTTCTGGGACACCCAGCTGCTCGCGCAGAACCTGGTCGCCGGCATCGACAGCTTCCCGCTGCTGGCCGTCCCGTTCTTCATCCTCGCCGGCGAGTTGATGAACGCCGGCGGCATCAGCCGGCGCATCATCCAGATGGCGCAGGCCTGGGTCGGTCACATCCGCGGCGGACTGGGCTTCGTCGCCATCGGCGCCGCCGTGCTGATGGCCAGCATGAGCGGCTCCGCGCTGGCCGACACCGCCGCGCTCGCCACCATCCTGCTGCCGATGATGCAGCGCCACGGCTATCCGATGGCGACCTCGGCCGGCCTGATCGCGTCGGGCGGCATCATCGCGCCCATCATCCCGCCGTCGATGCCCTTCGTGATCTATGGCGTCACGACCAACACCTCGATCTCGGCGCTCTTCATCTCCGGCATCGTGCCGGGCCTGGTGATGGGCCTGGGCCTGCTGATCGCGTGGAAGCTGCAGCTGCGCAAGATCGACCTGCCGCCCGGGACCGCGCTGCCGATGGTCGAGCGGCTGAAGGCGACCGCGAAAGCGTTCTGGGCGTTGCTGATGCCGCTGATCATCATCGGCGGCATGAAGACCGGCATCTTCACGCCGACCGAGGCCGCGGTCGTCGCCGCCTTCTACGCGCTGGTGATCAGCTTCGCCGTGCACCGCGAGATGAGCCTGCGCGACCTGCACGGCGTGCTGGTCCGCGCGGCCAAGACGACGGCCATCGTGATGTTCCTGTGCGCCGGCGCGCAGGTCGCGAGCTACATGATCACGCTGGCCGACCTGCCGGGCGTGCTGACGGGCTGGCTCGGCGGGCTGATCGACTCGCCACGGCTGCTGATGGCGCTGATGATGCTGATCCTCGTCGTCATCGGCACCGCGCTGGACCTGACGCCGACGATCCTGATCTTCGCTCCCGTGATGCTGCCGATCGCCGTCAAGGCCGGCATCGATCCGGTGTACTTCGGCCTGATGTTCGTGCTCAACGGCGCCATCGGGCTGATCACGCCGCCGGTGGGCACGGTGCTGAACGTCGTGGCCGGCGTGGGCCGGCTGTCGATGCACCAGGTCATCAAGGGCGTGAACCCGTTCCTGATCACCTATACGCTGATCCTCGTGATGTTCACCGCGTTCCCCGAACTGGTCACCGCGCCCGTCAAGTGGATGCGCTGATCCTGCCGAGATGTCCGTCGAGTCCTGTTCCCCCAAGGAGACAAGCATGAGCCTGAAGAGCCTGAACACCCGCCGAAAGATCCTGGCCGCCGCGACGGCGGTGAGCGCCGCGATGCTGGCTGCCGCGCTGCCCGCGCAGGCCGCCGACATCAAGCCACGCCTGATCCGCTTCGGTTACGGCCTGGCCGAGAACAGCAACCAGGGCCGCGCGGTCAAGGTCTTCGCCGACGAGGTGAACCGGCTGTCGGGCGGCAAGATGAAGGTGCGCGCGATCGGCGGCGCCGCGCTGGGACCGGACACGCAGATGCAGCAGGCGCTGATCGGCGGCGCCCAGGAAATGATGGTGGGCTCGACCGCGACGCTGGTCGGCATCGCCAAGGAGATGGCGCTGTGGGACACGCCCTTCCTGGTCAACAACGTCCGCGAGGCCGACGCGCTGCTGGACGGCCCGGTCGGCGACAAGGTCCGCGGCAAGCTGACCGACAAGGGCATGGTCGGCCTCGTCTACTGGGAGAACGGCTTCCGCAACCTGACCAACAGCAAGCACGCGGTCAACAAGCTGGAGGACCTGAACGGCATCAAGCTGCGCGTGATGCAGAACAGCGTGTTCCTGGACAGCTTCAAGCAGCTGGGCGCCAACGCCGTCCCGCTGCCGTATTCGGAGCTGTTCACGGCGCTGGAGACCAACGCGGTCGACGGCCAGGAGAACCCGTACAACACCATCCTGTCGGCGAAGTTCTACGAGGTGCAGAAGTACCTCACCGTGACGAACCACGTGTACAGCCCGTGGATCGTGACGGTGTCGAAGAAGTTCTGGGACGGCCTGTCCAAGGATGAGCAGGCGGTGCTGCAGCAGGCCGCCGTGAAGAGCCGCGACTTCGAGCGCAAGGACACGCGCGACGAGGCCGCCAAGGCGCTCGCCGAGCTCAAGACCAAGGGCATGGCCGTCAACGAGCTGAGCCCCGCCGAGACCGCGCGCATGCGCGACAAGCTGACCCGCGTGAACGCGGGCGTCGCCACGCAGGTGGGCATGGATCTGTGGAACGACACGCAGGCTCAACTGGCCAAGCTCCGCGGCGGCAAGTGAGCGCAGGACCTCGGCGCAAGACGTGAGCGCATGACGCTTGTGCGACAGCGCGGATCGGTGTTTTCCCCGTCCGCGTCTGCGCACGAATGCGCACCGGCGGTGTCGCTTTCATCCCGCTGCGAAGGAGACGTTTCGTTACCGCCGCCTATCATGGTTCGAACGTCTCACCTGATACGCGGATGCATCGACGACAACTGACCCTGGCGGGTCTGGCCTGGTTGAGTGGCGTGGGCGGCGCTCAAGCCGCCGGCCGCGCCACCTTGCCGCCTCCGGCCCTCGGGCCGGGGCCGGCGTCGACACCGCCCACGCCTTCGCCCGCTTCGGCGTTCCCGGCGTCCCCGACGACCGCCTCCTCCGGCGGCGTGCCGCCTGCTTCGCTGCGCCTGCTGAGCGAGGAATTCCCGCCGATCAACTTTACCGAGGCCGGCCAGCCCCGCGGACTTTCGGTCGACCTCGTGCAGACGATCCAGAAGCGGCTCGGCCAGTCGCTGCCGATCGAGTTCATGCCCTGGGCCCGCGCGTTCCGCGAAGCCCAGGACGGGCCGCCGGCGGCGCTGTTCTCGATGGCCCGTATCCCCGAGCGCGAGAAGCTCTTCCAATGGGTCGGCCCGATCGTCACCTTCCAGAGCACCTTCTACGCCAAGGCCGGCAGCGGCATCCGGCTGCGCTCGCTGGCCGAGGCCAAGCGCGCGGCCAAGGTGTTGGTCGTGCGGGATTGGTACACGCTGACGCAGCTGCAGTCGGCAGGCTTCCACAACCTGCAGCAGATCAGCGATCCGATCCAGGGCGTGCGCATGCTGGCCGCCGGCCGGGCGCCGCTGTTCGCGGCGGAGAAGCTGTCGATGCCGCAGACGCTGGTGCAGGCCGGCGTGGCCAAGGGGGCGCTGGAAGAGGTCTTCAGCTTCGCCGCGAGCGAGGGCTACATCGCGTTCTCGCGCAGCACGCCGATGGGGACGATCCACGCCTGGCAGTCGCAACTCAACGAGATGAAGCGCGACGGCACGTTCCAGGCGATCTACAAGCGCTGGCTGCCGAACGACGCGCCGCCAAGGTAGGCTAGGCTGCGGATTCCACCGCAGTCTCGCGAGCTTCGCCGCTCGTGCTTTCACGCCATGCCGACATCGCCCCGATCGATCGACCTTGCCCTGCAGGGCGGCGGCTCCCACGGCGCCTTCACCTGGGGCGTGCTGGACCGGCTGCTCGAGGACGGCTCGCTGCGCATCGACGGCGTCTCCGGCACCAGCGCCGGTGCGATGAACGCGGCGGTCATGGCGACCGGCTTCGCCCAGGGCGGCGCGTTGGGCGCGCGGCAGGCGCTGTCGCGGTTCTGGCAGGACGTCTCGGGCGTGCCCGCGTGTTTCGGCATCGTGGGCGAGGCGAAGGGTCCGGCCGACGCCGCGCGGCTCGAGACGCCGGCCTGGGTCTTCAACCGCAGCGCGTGGCCGGGGATCGCCGCCTGGGACGCGTGGTTGCGGTTGTGGAGTCCGTATCAACTCAACCCCTTCAACCTCGATCCGCTGCGGGACATCGTGCGTCGTCACGTCGACATCGACGCCGTGCACGCCGGACCGGTCAGGGTCTTCGTCACCGCGACCTCGGTGCGCACCGGCCAGCCGCGCGTGTTCAGCGGCGATGACCTGAGCATCGAGGCGCTGATGGCGTCGGCCTGCCTGCCGCACAGCGCGCAGACGGTCGTCATCGACGGCGAGCCGTTCTGGGACGGCGGCTTCTCGGGCAACCCGGCGCTGTGGCCGCTGGTCTACGGCACCGAGTCGGACGACGTCCTGCTGGTCCAGATCAATCCGCGCCAGCACGACGGCATCCCGCGCACCTCCACCGAGATCGACGATCGCATCAACGAGATCACCTTCAACGCGAGCCTGGTGGCCGAGTTGCGGGCGATCCACTTCGTGCAGCGGCTGCTGCGCGACCAGCGCGTCGATCCCACGCGCTACAAGCAGATGCGATTGCACCGCGTGGCCGACGAGGGCGGGTTGGCGCAGTTCGGAGCGTCCAGCAAGCTCAATACCGATCCGCGGCTGTTGACGACGCTGTTCAGCCTCGGCCGCACCGCCGCGGACAACTGGCTGACCACATGCGCCAAGCATGTCGGTCATGAGAGTACGCTGGACATCGGGGAGGTGTTCCTGGCCAACCGCGTCCGCAATGCGCGGCCGGCGATCAAGACGATCCGCAAGGCGCCGAAGGCTGAGGGGCCTGGCAAGTCCTGACCCCGTGACCGCCGACCGCGACCCGGTCGGCGTCCCGGCGCCGAGGGACAGGGAGAACCCCGGCGTCGCACGATTTCTTCACCGGATCGTCACGCGTTTGCTCGAACATCGGTCCCCATATTTCGACGTGCGGAAAGCACGCGGCACTTCGGGACCATCAGAGAGACTTCGATGCGATCCATCCTGCTTCTGACCGCCGTGGCGGCGGGCCTCGTCCATCAGACCGACGCCAACGCCTTCGCCCAGGAAACCCACAAGCGCATCGCCATCGATGCGGTCCGCTACATGCAGCGGCATGCGGACACCACCAACTACGCGAAGCTGCTGGCCGGCGTGACACGCGCCGGCTACACGATCGACCAGTTCGCCGAGCAGCTGGGCCAGGGCGCGTATGACGTCGACGATTTCGCCGACACCTACCTCTGCGGCGCCGTGACCGGCGACTGCGTGCTGGCGCCGGTCTGGGGACTGGGCTCGGGCATCGTCAATTACACGTCGTACTGGCACTTCCAGAACCGTACGCAGGGCCCCGATGTCCACGGCAATCCGTTCGGCGGCTACAACTACGCCAAGCTCACGGTGAAAGGCGACATCGACGACCTCGCCGCCGCGTGGCTGGTCGGCGATCACCTGGACGACGGCAAGGGCGGCATGAAGGGCTGGTTCAGCGATGGCAGCAAGTACAACTCGTATGGCCTGACCGAAGCCAACTACCGCCAGGGCGGTTCGTCGAGCGCGTCGATGTATGCGGACTTCGAGAAGGCGCCTTTCCAGCCGATCGACAACCTCGGGCAGTACTGGTGGTCGCAGTTCCTGGCGCGGCCCACGGTGCAGAGCCTGGGCTTCGTGATGCACACGACGGATCTGCTGCAGCCGCATCACACGTGGACGACGTCCGCGCTGAACCACTCCGGCTGGGAGACCTGGGTCAAGGACTACTACGACAGCGAGACGCTGAACGCCGACGCGCTCGTCACCACGGCGCTGGGCAGCTACACGCCGCTGGCCGCGACGGCCGGCGACATCCGTCCGCTGCTGCGCCAGGGCGGCCAGATCTCGTACAGCCGCGGCGGGCAGGTGCTGTCGACGACCGATCACGCGGTCCGCCGCGACGTGGGACGCGTCGTCGTGCCGCATGCGATCGCCATGGTGGTCCATCTGCTGAATCGCGCGGCCGAGCGGCTGTGAGGGCGCGAGGCTCGCGCGCCACGGCGGCGACCGTGGCGGCGCTGGTGCTCGTCTGCGGCGCGACGCTGCTGCCGACGAGCCGCGGAGTCGCGGCGACGTCGGTGGTTGATGCGCGCGCCGCATCGGCCTGGATCGCCCGCGTCGGCAATGACACGATCCCGCGTCGTCCGGCCGAAGCGCTGCTCGTGCTCGCCCGCCGCGAGCAGCCGGACCTGACCCTGCAGGAACTGGCGCGTCGCCTGGCGATCGATCTGTTGATGGGAGACGCCGCGGCGCGCGAAGTCGGCGACGCGGCGTTGTTCGCGAGCCAGCGGGTGGCCTTCGCCCCGGAGGTCGATGTGCGACGCCAGTGGCTGGTCACCTTGCAGCAGGTCTGGCCTGAGCGGATCGAGCGCGACTGGCAGGCGGCCGCCCCTGAGTTGCCGTCGGCGGTCGATGCGCGCGCCTGGGAGTCGCTGTGGGCGAGCGGGCAGGGCGAGCGTCTGCGGATGAGCGAAGACCTCGACGATGCCCAGCGCGCCGCTTCGGCGCGCCTCGTCCTGCTGCGGCATCGCGGTTTCGGAGGCGGTGCGGCGGGTGCGATCACGCTGGCCGATATCTGGCCGTCGCAGAACGTCCAGGGCCGTCGGCTCCTGCGCGCCGGCGATCTCGGCTTCGCGCGCGCCCAGGCGCGGCAACTGCTCCGGGAACGCTTCGTCGAGCAGTGGCTGCGTCGCAGCAGCGGCTGGAGCGAGGCCGAGCTCGACTTCGTCCGCCGGGTCATCGAGGCCCGGCAACGCAAGCTCGCCTGGCAGCGCTGGCAGGGCCTGACGGGGGATCCGCATGGGGACGCGCCGCTCCGGGACGAACTGGCGGCAGCGGTGACCTCGGAGGAGATCGCCGCCTACTATCGCGCGCATCTGGACCGCTTCGAGCGCCTGGAGTCCGTCGACGGCCTGCGCCTGCGCTGCGATCGCGCCGGCTGCGCGGACGAGGCGCAAGGCACGGATCTTCGGGGGCGGCGCGGTGTGACGCCGGTCGCCTGGCGCCTCGGCGACGCCAAGCCGGTTGCGGAAGTCGACGCGTGGGTGCTGGACCTGCTGCAGGCCTGGCCCGCGGGGCAGGCCTCGCCGCCGATCCGGCATCCGGATGGGAATGGCTGGGAGCGCGTGCAGGCCCTCTCGGTGAAGCGCAGCCATCATCCGGTCGACAGCGAGACGGTCCGGCACGAGGCCCGCCAGGCTGTGGCCCTGGAAAAGCTCGAAGCGCGCTGGCGGCAGCGCCAGGTCGAACTGCTGGGGTCCGCGGGCTTGCGCTGGGCGCCGGGCATCGCGCCGCCCGAAGCGCCATTCGAGCCGCAACGGCCGATGACCGCAGCCGGGGAGCATGGGCATGCGCATTGAAGTCGGGGCGGCGGTCTTGCTGGCGGGCGCCGTGATCGCCTGGATCGTCATCGACGGTCGCTTCGGTGTCGACGACAACCAGCCCGCGACGTTGGTCGTGCCGCATGCGGCCAACGCCATGGCCTCGGCGGCGAGTCGGACGGTCGATGGCGAGGCTCGTCATGCGGAGGTCTCGCCGTCGAACGACGCGATGGCCGCTCCGGCCTCGGCGCCGGCGTCCTCACCTGGCGTCGAGGTTCCAGCGGCCTGGAGCCTCGCCGACGCGCGCGTCGCCGGGGACGATCGCGCACCGCCGATCGAGCGGTCGACGCCGGAGGCAACAACGCCGGCCTGGCAGCTCGACGACCATCAGGGGTATGCGCGGCGCGAGCAGGATCGGCATCAATCAGTGCGGCGGGCGTTCGTCGACGCCGCCGATCGCGAGCTCCCGCGGCTCGATCAGCAGATCGAGCAGGGCCGCGCGATGGGCGTGTCGCCGGAGCAGCTTGCGAAAGGCGAGGAAAAACGTCGCCGCATCGCGGAGATGCGCGCACGGATGCAGGCGGAGCTGGCCGCGAGCGCGACGGCGCCTTGAAGCCTCGGAGGCATCGACGGCCGCCGAGGCCGCGACACCGGGGTCAGGTGATGCGCCGGAAGCGCAGCTCCTCGATGAGCGCGTCGTCGCCGACGGTGCTCACGCGTTGCGCGACGACCTCGGCCCGGCCGTCGGCGGCGAGCCGATGGATCTCCCGCGCGGCGCTGTCGAAGACGAGGGGATGCTCCAGGGCGGAGCCGGCGTGCGGCAGATCGACGAGCTCCCCGGGCGAGGAGTCGAGGAACATCGTCATGGCGATCGAACTCATGCTGGGCCTCACGAGTTGGCTGAACACCGGCAGACTCTATGCTGCATCGCAGCAGGTTCAAAGCCGGTTGCAACAAGTTTCGAAGCTCTCGTCCGGCGATCGCACGAACCCCGGATCTGCACCAGAGTGAACCGGGTGCCGGAACGAAAAACGGGAGCCCGTCAGGCTCCCGCTTCGGCTTTCCAGCGCCCCGAGGGTCGGGGCCGCGTCAGGCGACCGCCATCCCGCGCACCTTGAACCGCGAGATCGCTTCCGTCAGCGCCATCGCCTGCTGGCGCAGGCTCTCGGCCGCGGCGGCGCTTTCCTCGACCAGCGCCGCGTTCTGCTGCGTGCCGCGGTCGATCGCCGCCACCGCCTCGTTGACCTGCACGATGCCGTGCGTCTGCTGGTCCGTGGAGGCGCTGATCTCGCCCATCAGGTCGGTGACCTTGCGGACCTGCGTCAGCACCTCGTCCATCGTGCGGCCCGCCTCCTGCACCTGCACGGCGCCGGCATCGACCTTCTCGACCGAGTCCGAGATCAGCGTCTTGATCTCCTTGGCCGCCTGCGCGCTGCGCTGCGCGAGGGCCCGCACCTCGCTGGCCACGACCGCGAAGCCGCGGCCCTGCTCGCCGGCCCGCGCGGCCTCGACGGCCGCGTTCAACGCGAGGATGTTGGTCTGGAACGCGATGCCGTCGATCACGCTGGTGATGTCGCCGATCCGCTTGCTGGAGCCGGTGATGGCCTCCATCGTCGTCATGACGCGGTGCACGACCTCGCCGCCCTGGCCGGCCACTTGCGCGGCGGCATCGGCCAGGCCGGTCGCCTTGCGCGAGGACTCGGCGTTGACCTGCACCGTCTCGGTCATCTGCGCCATCGACGACGCGGTTTCCTGCAGCGCGCTGGCCTGGGTCTCCGTACGGCTGGACAGGTCCTGGTTGCCGCTGGCGATCTGCGTCGACGCCGTGGCGATGCCGTCGGCGGCCTGGCGCACGTTGGTGACCATCGTCGAGAGATTGCCGCTCATGGCCTTCAGCGCCGTCAGCAGCTGGCTCAACTCGTCGCGGCCGTCGACGTGGATCTCGTCGCGCAGGTCGCCGTCAGCCACCGATTGCGCAACCTTGATCGCGCGATTCAGCGGCGCCGTCACCGCGCGGCTGATCAGCCAACCCAACAGGCAGGCCACCGCGGCCGACAGCGCCGCCGTCGTGATCAGCAGTATCCGGTCGGTGGCGAACAGCTCGGTCGCTTCCTTGGTCTCGGCGGCGGAGCGCTCATCCTCATAGCGGATGAAATCGCCGGTGGCCGTCAGCAGCGCGGTCAGCAACGGACGGCATTCCGCGTTCATCTTGGCGACGGCGTCGTCGCGCTTGCCGTCGTTGGCCAGCCCGACGATGGCCAGTGCCACCTTGCCGTACTGTTCCTCGACGCTGGCCACCTTGTCGAAGAGGGCGCGATCCTGGGGAGTCGCGTCCTTGGCGCCCGCCAGGTGCGACTTCAGCTTGGCCAGCGACTGCTGCACGGCCTCATGGGACTTGGTGACGGCCTCGAGTTCAGTGGCGCGGTCCTGCGGCGTGGTCACGAGGACCAGGTTGCGTGCCGCGATGGCGCGGGACTTCGCGGCCGACTGGACAGCGATCACCAATCGTTCGCGGGTGGCGACGCCCTGGAGATAGTTGTCGACGCGCGAGCTCGACTGGTTCAGCCAGTGCAGCGCCGCGCCGGAGACGGCGGCGACGATCACCGCCATCACGCCGAAACCCGCCCACAGCTTGGTCTTGACCTTGAGGCCTGAGAAGTTCATTTGTTATCCCCCTGATGGATGCGGGACCGTGGTTCCGGTCCCAATGTGATCTTCGGCGCTGGACGGGCGTTTCTCAATTGGAATGCCGCCGAAACGCGTGTGCGGGGATCACCTACATCAGGGGACGGAGGCAGGCGGGGATCGGTGGAAACCCCGATCCCGCCGGCTCCGGCGGGCTCAGGCGCCGAAGGCGTGCGCCAGGCCGGCGACTTCGCGCTCGAAGATCATGCGCTCGCGCTGGACCGCCTGCTGGGCGGGGCGGGAGAGCTCCAGGTAGAGCGGGAAGTTGCGCATCAGCTCGTGCGCGCCGGCGAAGACCTGGTCGACCTGGTCCGGCTTGAAGTAGCACTCGTCGGGCAGCGCGTAGTCGCGGGCAGCCCCGACATCCAGGGCGAAGACGCAGCAGTCGCGCATCAGCGCCTCGCGCGCCAGGCGGTCCTTGCCGGGGAAGGTGCCCAGGTCGATGAAGAGCTTGCTGCGCCCCAGCGCCTCGTAGACCTGCGCCCGCGTCAGGCCGCGGATCAGGTGGACCTTGCAGCCGTTCTCCGCCTCCAGCCGCGCCGCGATCGCGCCGACGTCGTAGACGACCTTGTGGTTGGCGTTCAGCGCGATGTCGGTCTTGGCGGCGGTCTCGAAGACCGGCTCGCCGTCGGCGGGCGCCGGCTTGGCCGGCGTGTAGTCCGACAGCGGCTGCGTGCGCAGGCAGCCCAGCGCGCGGATCACGTCGTGAGCGTACCCGGACTGGTAGGTGTGCAGCACCCGCTCGCTGCGCAGCAGGTTCATGTTGATCTTGTTGACCGACAGGTACTCGAAGGCGTTGTCGATGCTCAGCCACCAGACCATCGGCGTGCAGGGCTGGAAATAGCGCAGCCAGTGCACGTAGGTCTCGGCCAGGACGACGCAGGTGTCCGGCGTCATCGCGATCTCCTCGGCCAGCCGCACCTGGTACTTCTGGTAGTCGGCGACGGTGTTGGGCCGCGGCTGCAGCTTCAGCGCCGTGCCGGCCGTCAGGCCGTTGCGGCGGAAGAGGTCGTCGATGGCCGGCAGGTCGGTCGGCAGCACGTACCAGACCCGCGCGTCGTGCCCCTGGCGGAGCAGCGAGTCCGACAACTGGTGCAGCGCTTCCGGGCCGCCGGTCTGCACGCCGTGGGGGATCAGGATGACGATCTGCTTCTTCGCGTTCATGGGGAGCTTTCTGGGTGTCTCGGATCGTTGTCGTTGTCGTTGCCGCGGGCTGCGGGCCGCGGCGATCAGCCCAGCGCCGCCAGCCGCGCCTGCAGCTTCTGCGCCGCGGCCGGCGAGACCGCCTGCAGCCCGGGCAGGAGGAAACCGCTGCGGGTCCTGACGATGCGGTCGGAGAGGTGATCCAGCAGGAAGTCGGGCATCTCGCGGTAGACGCCGGGCAGGTGGAAGATGCCGTGGAAGCCGAAGGTCGGGTAGGGCACCGCCGGGAACTCGACCGAGAAATGCGAGGCGATCGCCTTCGGCGCGAAGCGGCAGCCGGCGCGCTCGAGCGTCTCGCGCATCATGCGGCAGATGTAGAGGTCTTCGGCCTCGGTCGGATCGGGGTAGTCGAGCTGCGCGACCGCGTGGACCAGCCGCTTGGAACGCCACGAGAAGCCGCCGTTGCCGACCTCGTTGACCTCGTAGTTGGGCCAGGGCGCGCCGATGTAGTCGTAGTGCAGGAAGTGCGGCGAGAACTGGTCGGCGTTGAGCACGAAACCGTCGTACTGGATCACCAGCACGTGGTCCGCGCTCAGGTGCTTCGCGAGCTCACGGGTGATCAGCAGGTTGTACTCGGCGATCGAGCGCAGCGTCGGCACGGGGATCACCGGCAGGCCGGGCCAGAGCTCGGGCTTGTCGGAGTAGATCAGCACCTGGCTGAAGGGCAGTCCCTGCTGCTCCATCGCCCGCATGCTGTGCAGCAGCGCCTGCCGCGCGAGCACGTGCAGGTCGGTGTCGACGATGGCGACGGCGATGCTCGGCTTCGCGGCGCCGAGGGAGGCGGAGGGCGCGCTCATGTCACATCAGGTCCAGCAGCTGCTTCGTGACCGTGGCCCAGGAGAAGCGCTTCTCCAGCCGCTGGCGGGCCGCCTCCCGGCGCGGGGCCGGGGTCAGGCGTTGCTCGACGACCTGCAGCATCGCTTCGCGCAGGTCCTCCAGGTCGGGGACCACGAAGGCGCCGACCGGCTGCGGCGCATCCGCGTCGGTGCCCGGGCGGCTGTGCAGGCGATGACAGAGCTCGGGCGGGGTGAAGTCGTCGGTGGCGCCGCCGCCGCTGACGATCACATGCGTGCCGCAGCCCATGGCCTCCAGCACCGGCAGGTTGAAGCCTTCGGCGCGGTAGGGCGAGACGTAGGCGTCGGACAGCGCGTACAGCGAGCGCAACTGCGGCAGGTTGAGGCTGGTCGACAGGATGGAGATCCCGTCCCGCACCTGCGGCGAGTTCAGCTGCGGCGCGCGCGCCGCCAGCTCGGCGAAGACGCGCTCGACGCCGATGCCGTACAGGCCCTGGTGGTCCTTGAGGATCAGCCGCACCGGCAGGCCTTGCAGCCGCAGTTCGGCGAAGGCCAGCAGCAGCAGGTCGATGCCCTTGTTCCAGGTCGCGACGCCGACGTTGGTGAAGACGGTCTCGTGCGGCTGCATGCCCAGCGCCGCGCGGGCGGTCTGGCGCTGCTCGGGCGTCATCGGGAAGAAGGTGTCGGTCTTGTAGCCGTGCGGGACGACCAGGACCTTGTCCGCGTCGAAACCGAAGTCGACCAGGCGCGCCTTGGACCAGCGGGTCGGCGTGACGACGAAGTCGTCGCCCTGCGTCAGCGCGGAAGGCGCCATCTCGGGCGGGTCGAAGCTCTTGCCGGACAGGCCGAACTCGGTGACCACGAAGGTGGCGTTGCGGCGCGCGGCGGCCGGATCGCCCAGGCGCACCGGCGACGCGATGCGCAGGCGCACGTCCATCACGCGATCGCCGGGATCGGGCAGGGCGTCGATGATCGCGCGCTCCTCGGGTGCGAAGCCGGAGTCCAGCTTGCTCTTGTCCCAGTGCGGCATGAAGAAGGGCGCGTCCTTGTGGAACAGCTCGAACCGCGGGTCTTTCACCATCTCCAGGATCTGGTTCTGGTTGACCATCGCGATGGAGTGGTTCACCCCCCGCCAGCCTTCGATGCACAGTGTTTTCAACGCGGAATCCCCTTTGGATGCTCAGGACGCGCACCCCGGCGGGCGCCGTCCTTCCGATCGATCTTTGGGCCATTGTGTCGCGCCGTGGGCGGGGACCATGCCAGGATAAGGGGGACGGGGAGCGGTCAACTCCTCGCGGTGACGCGGGCGCGGTCGCTGGCGTCACGCCGCGGCCGCAGGCCTTGTGCGGGGAGCGCGGAGACGGCGGGGCGATTCAGCCCGCCATGACCATCGTGTCGTGCAGGGTCGAATCGGAGAAGACCGGGACCGCGGACAGCCGCGCTTCGTCCAGCCGGCCGGACCGGGTGTCGACGGGGGCCGTGCCCGGGCGGGGCGCGGCGTCCAGGGCGAGCAGGATGGTGCCGCCCACGGCCGTCTGTATCCGGCCGCCCAGGGCCAGGCGACCGCCTCCGAGCAGGCGGTCCGCGCCGTCGTCGCCACCCGGCTGCATCGTGACGCGGGTGTCGAGGCCGCCGGACCAGCCTTCCACCGCCTGCATCGACTGGACCACGTCCAGACCCGAGGGTCGCCAGTGAGCAGGATCCGCCACGAGGGCGGCGATCTCGCGCTGGAGGTCTTCCGCCTGGTCGAGCGCGCCCGGATCCTGTGGTGTCCCGGGCAGCGGCGGCCGCTGCAGCACGCAGAGCCGGTCCATGCAGGCGTTGATCGTCTCCGCAGCCTCCGGCGTCAAGGTCTGATGTTCACGGTAGGTGCGCGAGCCGGCGGCCGGCAGATTGACCAGCTGGTGCATGAAGTCGTCGTACTTCCGGTCGCCGCCGCGGGGCCTTCCGTCCGGGCCCGGTTCTCCGAGCGCAGTGACCCACCGCGCGCGCTGGGCATTCATGGCCCGGATGAAGTCGTCGCGGACGCTGAACTCCCGGTCGAGGGTCGACAGCTCCGGACGAAGCCGTCCCTCCTCGGTGACGAGGCGGACGAGGCCGTTCCGCGCCTGGATCACGAACTCCGTCTCGACGCCGACCCGAAAGCGCCCGAATGGCGCGATGCCCCGGCCGGACGGTATGTTCAACCCGGGATCGCCGGGACCCAGACCCCAGCCTGCGCGCAAGGCGCTGCGAGACCCGTGCTCCGCCTGGACGCTGCGGGCCATGCCGGCCACGTCCCGTGTCCGCTTGCGGTCGAACAGGGTTTGCTTCACGCCGACGCCCGCCGAGGCCGAGACGGCGAGGCCGGGCGCCAGCTTCGCGGAAGCCGACGCATCGAGGGTCACGGACATGTCCGCCGTGACGGCCCGGCCCTCATTCCAGCCGAACGAGATGTCGCGGAAGTCGCCCAGCCTGTCCACCATCTGCGCCCACATGGCGCCGCCATGGGCGGGGCGTTTGGCCTTGTCCTGGTCGGCGATCTGGAAGATCGAATTGATCACCAGCTCGTTCATGCGCTGCCAGTCGCCGGCCTTGAGGCCGGCGCGCTGCTCGGCCGACAGGGCCTCGTGCTCCCGACCTGCCTTGCGGGTGCGGATCATCAAGCCCCGCGAAACCAGGTGCGCCCCGCCGATCCGGGCCATCGCCTGGGCGGAGGCGCTCACGGTCGGACCGGCCTGCGCGCCGACTCGGAAGCCGGCGCCGACCGAACCGCTCACCTTGCGTTCGCTGCCGAGATAGAGCGTCCCGGTCTCGGCGATGCCGGCCCTGAACACCGCGGCGCGGGCATGCTCGGCGCTGACCTCCACGACCGGCGTGATGGCCGTGCCCAGCCCGCCCAGGCCGGAGACCTCCATGAGGCCGTATCCGGCCGTCACGCCGACGCCATGACGGCGGCCGTCGCTGTAGGTGCCGGGACGGCCTGTGGTGGCGGCGTTCATGACCTGCCGCAGCATGTCGCGACGCTCGGGCGGAGAGGCCGCATTGAAGCTCTGCTGAAGGCGCTGGGCGTCGTCGCGTGTGTCCAGATCGCCCTGCGGCGTCTTGATGACCGCGGCCTTGGTGACGGGACCGGCTTTCAACAAGGTCGCCAGCGGCGACTTGTCCTTGCCGGCAAGACGTCGCAACACGCGCACCGGCAGGCGGGCCTGGTGCATCCTGGTCGGCAGGCCGCCTTCCGGCGTCTTGCAGGCGAGATCGATGTAGGTGACGAACTTGCGCAGGCGCTTGGCCATCAGGTGGAAGTCCGAACCCTGGCCGCTCTTCGTGAAGCCGTTGCGCAAGGCGACGTAGGCCGGCTTGAGCTCACGATGCACGTCGGCCTGACCTGGCGCGCGCCGGAGGTTGTCCGTGGCGTAGACGAAGGCCTGGGCGGCGAGAGTGGCGGGGTCTTCTGCCTCGCGCGGCCCACCAGGGATGCGGCGCGCGTTGCCGGTTCCCAGACGGGTTGCATCGAGCAGCTTGTCCCGTTGCGGGTGGGCATCGACGGCGGCACGGATGTCGGCCATCGACTGCGTGCCTCCGACGGCGAGGCCGGAGGCGAGCAGGGCGTCCTCGGCGTGGAGGCCGAGTTTGTAGAGCTCGAGGGCTTCCTGGGCTCGGCCGCGGCGCGGATCACCAACCGGGGGCAGGACGAGGTCCTGCAGGTCGAGCAACGCCTGGAACCCGCCCGCCGTCGACGCCAGCGCGCGCCGCGCCGCATGGGTCATGCGCGCGACGGCAGGCGAGCCCCTGCCCAGGTCGGCGGGTGACGGCGAGGGCGCATCGACGCCGCGGGTCGAGAGCTCGTCCAGAGCCGGTGGTGTCTCCAGACGCAGTCGCTGGTACACCTGCGAGGCCTGCTCCGGATCGGCGGTGACGGAGCGGAGTACCGTGGCGATCAGCAAGGATTGCTCGTAACGCAGCCGGTGATCGTCGGGGTGCTGGTCCGGGTCCGGATTCGGGTGGTCGAGCAGGGTGGCCGCGAGCCGGGTCGTGGCGAGCCGGGTCGGTGGCGAGGTTGCCGGGAACATTCGAACGATGGCGGCGTTGAAGGCGACCGCGCCGCCGGAGGCTTTCCTCGCTTCAGCAACTCGACTGTCATGGCCCTTGCCGACCTGACCGGTCGGTGGCGTTGATCCCTGCGTCAGCCCTTGTGCCACGCTGCGGGCGGCGGCACCGCCGTGGCGTTCGACCGCTTGCAGGCTGCGCCCGCTGGCTGTTGTGGTGGCCTCGAAGATCTGGGGGCGTTCCTTCAACGAGATCTCGGGCGACGCGTTGCTGTGGGACAGGCTGATCGGCCCGATCGCGACATCGAGGCGCGGCATGGCCGCGCGCAACCGCAGTGCATCGAAGGGACGGCGAAGCCGATCCATCCACCGCGGCTTGGGCGCCGGGGCGGCGGTACGCGGCTCCGGTGCTGGCGGCCGAAGGGCCACGGCAAGCGTTTCGATCGATCGACGCACGGCGTCTGCAGCGGCGTCGGCCTCGACGTTCAGTTCGTCACGATGCGCCGTCGCGCGCCGCGCCGTCTCCTCGGCGGCGATGGCGATCTGTTCCCGCTCGAGCTGGGAAGTCGCCGTCGCCCGAGCCCCCGGTTCATGAGCGCCTTTGACCACGTCCCGGCGTGCCCGCGTTGCGGACCGCGCCGCGTCCAAGGCCTCTTGCGCTGCAGCCTGATGAACATCGAGCGCGGGACCATGATGGGCCAGCGTGACAGCCAGATGCTGTCGCAGCATGCGCAGGGCGTCGTGGAAGTCGTCTTCGGACGTCCCGGGCAGGGCCATCATGTCCGCCGCCTGCGCGTCGGTGGTTGTCCCCAGCCGGATGAGTTCCTCCGTGGACTGTTGCCGCGCCGCGAGAACAGTGGTCGCAGAAGCTTGCGCGTCGATGCACGCCAGCATCGCTGCATGGGTACTGGTGGCAAGGGCAGCCGCACGCTCGATCTCGGGATCGACGGGAGGGGTCTGGATCGGCGCGGCGGACCGACCTCGGCGAAGCAGGCTCGACCGGCGAGCCCGCGACGAGGGAAGGGAGCCTGTCCGGTCGCCGGCCTCGGACGGTGGCGATCCTGCCGCTTCGGACGTCCTCATCGTCGCCGCGGTGACGTCGGGTGTCGCGCTGCGGAAGGACCATCCAAAGAGACAGAATTGCATCGTCGGTCTTCCATGGCGAGACGACGCGCCGAGCGTCCCGGATCACTGTCGGACCACCCTACCTCGACGCGTGGCGGCCAGATAAGGGGGACAGTGCCGAGGTTGTCGTTCGCGGTTCGTTCGTGAACGGCGAAGCCAAGCGAAATGCAAACGTCCTGCGGTGTGCCCGCGAACGAGGTCAGAGCAAAGGCGCGTTGCCGTTGTTCTCGTCGTCCTGACGCTTCAAGACGGACAGCGCCGCATGCGTCAAAGCTGCGTGGGCATGGCCCTCGGCGCCCGACGGAGCGACGGCGGGCGTCGATCCCGACACGCCATCGGAGAGCAGCGCGGTATCGGACACCTTCGGCGACGCGAGCAACTCCGACGCGGCCGGCACCGCCGTGGTCACGCCCGTGTCCGCCGCCTTGGCGAACCAGACGTCGCCCATCTGGTGCATCACGCCGTCCGCGGTCTTGTAGCCTGAGATCAGCCCGACCAGGTTGCCGTGATCGACGGTCGAGCTCGACTGCGCGTGCAGGTCCAGTTCAACGATGCCGAGCTCGGCCAGCGACTTCAGTTCGCCCGCATCGGTCTTGCCGTTGCCGTTGGCGTCGGCCCAGATCCGCAACTGGCTGAATCCGGCGTCGAGCGCATTGAGGGCATGGTCGCCGTTGGCGTCCAGGGCCTGCATCGCCTCGTAGCCGTTGGCCGCGTGCTTGCCGTTGGCCAGCACGGTGCCGGTGCCGAAGAGTTCGGCCCCCGAGTCGATCTGACCGTTGCCGTTCAGATCGCGGGCGAGCAGACCGTTGCCCTGTGCCATCCACCCCCACTGCTGGGCGTGGCCGGTGTTGTTCATGTCGAAGCTGACGCCCTGCGCCGCGGACACCGTCCCGAGGCCGTGGCCGTCGAGGTTGAGCATGATCGGCGTGGCCAGGAACAGCGCATCGAGCTGCGCGCCGGACATCGCGTGGATGGTCTCGGTGCTGAACGCCATCACCTGGTCCATGCTCAGCGCGGCCAGATCGCGGGTCTCGAAGCCCACGATCGCGTCGCTGCCGATCGCGTGGATCTGATCCACCGTCAGCGCCTTGGCCTGATCGCGGCTCAACGCGGTCAGGTCGTCGCTGGACATCGTGGCGAAGGCTTCGGACGTGATGGCCGCGAGTTGCTGCGTCGTCAGCGACGCGACCTGCCGGCTGTCGAGCGCCTCGATCGCGTCGGAGTTCATCGCGGCGATCGCTTCGGTGTGCAAGGCGCGCAGTGTCTGCGTCGTCAGTCCGTGGATCTGGTCCGAGCCCAGCGCCGCGAAGACGTCCGTGGACAACGCGTTCAGGGTCGCCGTGCCCAGGGCGCGGAAGGCCGACGACGTCAATGCCGCGTAGTCCTCGGTGCCGAAGCCGGTCAGCTGCGCGCCGGTCATCTCGACCAGCTGCGTGCTGGTCATCGCGTGGACCTGGTCGGTGGATAGCGCCGCGAAGTCGCCGGCATCCATCACCCGGATCGCCCTGCCCGGCAGCAGCGCCACGTCCTGCGCATCCAGCGCCGCGATCTGGTCGCTGGTCCAGGCCAGCACCTGGACATTGGTCAGACCCAGCACCTGCGCGGTGCCCAGCGCCTGGATCTGGTCAGTGTGCATCGCGGCCGCCTGCTGGAAGGTCAGCGAACCGACCTGGTCCGGCCGCAGGGCGGCGATCTGATCGGTACTGAACAACGCGATCTGGTCCGAGCCCATCGCCTTCAGCGCCGTGGTGTGGAGGACGGCGAGGTCCTGCGTTTCGAGCGCGGCGATTTGCGTGCCGCTCAATGCCGCGAGTTGCGACGAACGCAAGGCCGCGAACTGCAGCGTCGACAACGCCGCCAGCGCCGTGGGATCCATGGCCGCGATCTGCAGCGACGTCAGTGCCGCGACCTGCTTGGCCGAGAGCGCGGCGATCTGGTCCAGGTCCAGCGAGCCGAACTGATCGCTGGAAAGGCCAAGCAGCGCCTGCGAGCCCAGGCTCGCGAGTTGCGCCGTGCTCAGGTGATCGATCTGGTCCGCGGTCAGTCCCAGCAACTGTTTGGAACTGAGCGCCGCGAGCTGCGTGCTGCTCAGCGCAGCGATGCTGTCGACGTTCATCGCGCCGAGCTGGGCGGAGGACAGCCCCAGCAGCGCCCGCGAGTTCAGGCCGACGACGTCCTGGAATTCGAGCTGACTGATCTGATCGGTCGTGAACGCCGCCAATTGCTTTGACGAGAACACCGCGAACTGCGCCGAGTCCAGTGCGTTCAAGTCGGCCTGTTCCATCGACGACAACTGGGCGGTCGTCAGCGAGGCGACCTGGTTGGTGCGCATCGCCGCGAACTGTTCGGGCACGAGGGCATTGAGCTGGTCGGTGGTGAAGCTCTGCAGCGCCTGCACGCTCAGGCCGCGCACACCGTCGGTCGACAGCGCGTCGATCTGCGAAGGGGTCAACGCGGCGACCTGGCCCGTGCCGAGCAGCGCCGTCTGCGCACTGCCGAAAGCGCCGACCTGCTCGCGGCTCAACACGTGGATCTGGTCGGTCGTCAGTGCGGTCAGGTAGATCGGCTTCACGCCGGCGAGAAGCTCGGGCGCCAGCGCGCCGATCTCGTCCGTGGAGATCGCCGCCAGTTGGAACGAGGTGAGCGCCGCGAAGTGGACCGATCCCAGCGCATTGAAACTGTCGTGATCGAGGCTGCGTACCTGCGCCGTGCTCAGCGCGGCGAGCTGGCCGTCGCGCAGCGTCGCGACGCCGGTCGGTCCGAGGGCATCCAGCTGATCGGCACTGAGGCCGCGGATCGCCAGCGTGGAGATCGCCTGCAGCGCCTGCGGCGACAGCGCCTGCAACTGGCTCACGGTCAGCGCGCCGATCTGCGCCGCATTGAGGGCGCCTGACTGCGAGGTGCTGAAGGCGGCCACCAGGTTGACGTCCAGGGCCTGCACCTGCGCGCTGCTCAGCGAACGGATCACTGTCGCGTTCAACGCGCCGAAGTCCTCGGGCTCGAGCTGCGAGACCTGATCGGTCGTCAAGCCACGGAACTGCGCCGAGGTGAAGGCAGCGAACTGCGCCGTCGTCAGCGTGTTCAGGTCTTCCACCGTCATCGCGGACAGCTGCGCCGTGGTGAGCGCCCGGATCTGCGCACTGGTCAGCGCCTGCAACTGGTCCGAGTTCAGCACGTCGAGCTGGTGATCGGTCAGCGTCGCGATCACCCGCGTCGTCAACGCCTGGATCGCGCCGGTGCCAAGCGCCGCCAACTGCTCGTCGCTGAGATCACGCAGTTGCGTCGTCGACAACGATCCCGTCTGGGAGCCGCTCAGCGCGGCCAGCTGTTCCGAACTCAGCGACGCCAGCTGCGCCGGCGTCAGTCCGCGCAAGGTGGCGCTGCTGAGCGCGGCGAGGTCCTCGGTGGTGAGCGAATGGAACTGATCCGGTGTCAGCGACTGCAACTGCTTGGAGCTCAGCGCCGCGATCTGCGCGGTCGACAGCGCGGCCAGGTCGTCGGTATCGAACGCGGCCAGTTGGCGCGTCGTCAGCATCGCGATTTGCACGGTCTTCAGCGCACCGAGCTGCTCGGCGCTCATCGCTCCGAGCACTTCGGGCTTCAGGCCCACGAGCGCGCTGCTGCTCAGCAGCCGCAGTTCATCGGTGCTGAAAGCTGGCAGTTGGTCGCTGCTCAGTCCGATCAGTTGGGTCGAGGTCAGGCTCTGCACCTGCCGCGAGCTCAGCGCGTCGACCTGGTCCGAGGACAGCGCGCCGAGTTGCTGCGAGTTCAGCGCGCGCAGACCCTTGGTGCCGATCGCGGCGAGGTCCTCGCCCTCGAGTGCCGCGACCTGGGTGGTACTCAGCGACTTGATCTGCAGCGTGTTGAGCGCGCCGGCCTGCTCGGTCGTCAGCGCGACGAGCGCATCGGTGCTCAGCGTGCGGAACTGCTGGCTGGTCAGCGCGGCGATCTGCTTGCTGTCCAGCGACTGCACCGCATCGGACGAGAGGTGCGACACGGCGGTGGTGCTCAGGCCGCGCACGGCGCCCGTGGTCAAGGCCTGCAGCGCCTCCGTGCTCAGCGCGCTGAGCTGGTCGCCGCTCAGGCCCTTGGTCTGGTTGCCGCGCAGCGCGCCGATCTGGGCGGTATTGAAGGCGTTGAGCTGATCGACGCTCAGCGCGCCGATCTGCACCGTGTTCAACACCTGCATCGAGGCGGTGCTGAACACGGCCACCTCGTCGGTGGTCAACATGCCGATCTGTTGACTGCCCAGGCCGCGCACCTGCACCGACGACAGCGCCGCGATCTGGGTGCTGTCGAGCGCGGTGAACTGGTCGCTGTCCATGCGGCGAAGCCGGTCCACGGTCAGGGCCGGGATCTGCGTCGTCGTGAGCGCGTGGATCTGGTCGGTGGTCAGTGCCGCTAGCGAGGCCGTCGTCAGCGTGCGGATCGCGGCGGTGTTGATCGCCTGGACGTCCTGCAACTCCATCGCCGCGAGCTGCCCCGACGCCAGGTAGTTGAGCTGCCGGGCGGAGAGCGCGGAGACCTGGACGGTCGTCAGCGCCACCACCTGCTCGGCGGTCAGCAAGGCCCACTCCGACCCCGTCAGCGTCGCGAGCTGCGTGGTGGTGAGCGCTGCGATCTCCGCGGGAGTGAGCGAACCGACGTCGAAGGTGGCCATGCGGGAGTGGAGGGTACTTCTGAAACCTGTCTGGTCTGTCGTTTGCAGCCCCTCGACAAGCGTCGAGTGGGCGAGGGCCGAAACCCGCGCGTCGTGAGCGGCAAACGGCAAACCGGGGGCGCGAGGCCCCCGGTTCCGGTCTGCCGCTTAGATCAGCGGAGCAGCGCCGTTCTGGTCGTCTTCATGCAGCTTCTTGTAGGCCGCGCTCATGACGTCGTGGTTCACCGTGTCGGTCGCCGCGGAGGTGGTCGCCGCCGCGGTGGCCGTGGCGGTGTGGGCCGTCGCGCCGCCGAGCAGGTTGGCTTCCGGCTGGGCGAGCAGGTCGCCCAGGTGCGGCGTCGCCGCCGTCGCGCCGGTGGCCGTGTGCTGCGAGCCGTCCTTGGCGAACCACACGTCGGTCATGTCGTGCGTCGTGCCGTCCGACTTGGTGAAGCTCGACACCAGGCCCAGCACGTTGCCGTTGTCGACCTCGGTGCCCTTCGTCGCCCCCAGATTCAGGTCGGTGATGCCCAGGTCCGCCAGCGTCTTGAGCTCGCCCGCGTCGGTCTTGCCGTCGTGGTTGGCGTCGACCCAGACCTGCAGCTTGCTGAAGTCCACGTCCTTGCCGTTGATGTGACCGTCATGGTTGGAGTCCAGCGAGGCGAGGGCGGCGAAGCCGTCCAGGCCCTTGCGACCGTTGACCGTGGTGCCGGCGCCGAAGAGCTCCGCACCGCTGTCGATCGAGCCGTTGCCGTTGCGATCCATCACCAGCAGACCGTCGTTGCCGCCGACCCAACCCCACTTGTCGTTGTGACCGGTGGCGTTCAGGTCGAAGTTCACGCCGTGCGACGCGGACACCGTCTGGATGCCGTTGCCGTCCAGGTCCAGCACGATCGGCGAGGCCAGGAACAGGGCATTGGTCTGTTCACCGGTGAAGCCGGCCGTCTGGTCGGAGGTCATCGCCAGCACCTGCTGCATGTTCATGCTGGCCAAGTCCTGCGTGTCCCAGCCGATGAACTGGTCGGACGTCATCGCCACGATCTGGTCGGTCGACAGACCTTGCACCTGGATGGAGGTCAGCGCGTGGATGTCGCTGGAATCCATCGCCAGGATCTGGTCGGTCGTGAAGGCGTGGAACTGCGAGGACGTCAGCGTCGCGAAGTGCGTGCTGGTCATCGACGCGATGTCTTCGGTCGACAGGGCCGCGATCTGGTCCGTGCCCAGCGAGCGCAGTTGCGCCGTGCTGAATTCATGGACCTGGTCGCTGGTCAGCGCCGCGATCTGGTCGGTGTTGAACGCGTGCAGGGCGGTCGTGCTCAACGCATGGATGCCGTCGGTCGTGATCGACGCGATGTCGGCGGTCTCGATGCCGGCCACCTGCGTCGCGCCCACCGCGCTCCACTGCTGCGAGGTCAGGGCGTGGATCTGATCCGAGGTGAAGGCCTCGAAGTCGGCCGAACCGAAGGCCACCATGTTCGCGCTGCTGATCGCCGCGAGGTCGCCCGAATCGATCGCCTGCACCTGGTCGGTGGTGAAGGCGTGCAACTGGGCCGAGCTCAGCGACACGATCTGCTGCGAGGTCAGCGCCTGCACGTCGTCGGTGGCCAGTTGGCTCACCTGCAGCGTGCTCAACGCGGCGACCTGCTGCGTGCTCAGCGCGGCGATCTGGTCGGAGCCCAGGGCTTCCAGCTGCGCGCTGTCCAGCGAACGGATCGCCAGCGTGCTCAGGCTGCGCAGGTCACCGGTCTCGAAGGCCGCCATCTGGTCGGTCGTCAGGCCGTCGACCTGTGCCGAGGTCAGCGCCGCGGCTTGCGACGAGCTCAGGGCGACGATCGCGTCGGTGCTCAGCGCGCCGACTTGGGCCGAACCGAAGGCCTGCAGTTGCGTCGAGGTCAACGCGGCGACGTCGTCCGTCGTCATCGTCGAGATCTGCGCGGTCGTCAGGGCCTGCAGCTGGGCGTTGCTCAGCGAGCGGATCTGGCCGCTGGTCAGCGCGTTCAGGTCGTCGCTGGTCAGGTTGGCGATCTGGCCGGTCGTCAGCGAGGCGACCTGTAGCGTCGTCAGCGCGGCGATCTGGTTGCTGTCGAGCGCTTCCAGCTGATCCGTGCCGAGAGCGCGCAGGGCGACCGTGGACAGCGCACGCAGATCGGCGGTTTCCATCGCGGCCATCTGATCCGTCGTCAGGCCCTTGACCTGCGCCGAGGACAGCGCGGCCACTTGGCCGGAGGTCAGCGCGACCACCGAGTCGGTGCTCAGCGCGCCGATCTGGGCCGAGCTGAACGCCTGGACCTGCTGCGAGGACAGTGCGGCGACGTCGTTGCTTTCCATCGCGGAGACCTGAGCCGTCGTCAGGGCGGCGACCTGCTGGGTCGTCAGCGCCTTGACCTGGGCGCTGGTCAGCGCGTTGAGGTCGTCCGAAGTCAGATTGCTGACCTGGCCAGTCGTCAGCGCCGCGACCTGCTGGGTCGTCAGCGCGGCGACCTGGTCGGATCCGAGGGCCGCCAACTGGTCGCTGGTCAGTGCACGCAGGGCGACCGTCGACAGGGCCTTCAGGTCACCGGTTTCGATCGCACCGATCTGGTCCGTCGTCAGGCCGGCGACCTGCTTGCTGGTCAGCGCGGCGACTTGCAGCGAGCTCAGCGCCACGACCGCTTCGGTCGTCAGGGCGCCGACCTGATCGGAGCTCAGCGCTGCGACCTGGTTCGTGGCCAGCGCGGCCACGTCGGCGGTCTCCATCGTCGAGACCTGGGCGGTCGTCAGGGCGGCCACTTGGGCGGTGCTCAGCGCCTTGATCTGCGCGCTGGTCAGCGCGTTGAGGTCATCCGAGGTCAGGTTGCTGACCTGGCCGGTCGTCAGCGCGGCGACCTGCTGGGTCGTCAGGGCGGCGATCTGGTCGCTGCCGAGCGCTTCCAGTTCGGCCGAGGTCAGCGACGCCACCTGACCGGTGGTCAGGGCGCGCAGTTGACCGGTGGTCAGCGCGGCGAAGTCGTCCGTGGCGAACTGGCTGATCTGGCCCGTCGTCAGCGCGGCCACCTGGGTGGTGGTGAGCGCTTCGACCTGATCGGTGCTCAGTGCCTGCAGCTGGTCGCTGGTCAGGGCGCGCAGGGCGACCGTCGACAGCGACTTCAGATCACCGCTTTCGATGGCGGCCATCTGGTCCGTCGTCAGGCCGGCGACCTGCTTGCTGGTCAGCGCGGCGACCTGTGCGGAGGTCAGGGCGACGATCGAGTCGGTGCTCAGCGCGCCGACCTGGGCCGAACTCAGTGCGGCGACCTGGTTGGTGGCGAGCGCCTGCACGTCAGCGGACTCCATCGCGGCGACCTGGGCGGTCGTCAGCGCGGCGACCTGCTGGGTCGACAGGGCCTTGATCTGGCCGCTCGTGAGGGCATTCAGGTCGTCGGAGGTCAGGTTGCTGACCTGGGCGGTCGTCAGCGCGGCGACCTGCTGGGTCGACAGCGCGGCGATCTGGTCGGAGCCCAGCGCTTCCAGCTGGGCCGAGGTCAGCGCCTGCAGGGCGTTGGTCGACAGGGCCTTCAGATCCGCCGTTTCGATGGCGGCCATCTGGTCCGTCGTCAGGCCGGCGACCTGCTTGCTGGTCAGCGCGGCGACCTGCGTCGAGCTCAGGGCGACCACGGCGTCGGTGCTCAGCGCGCCAACCTGGGCCGAGCTCAGCGCGGCGACCTGCTGCGAGCTCAGCGCGGCGACGTCGGCGCTCTCCATCGTGGAGATCTGCGCGGTCGTCAGCGAGGCGACCTGCTGGGTCGACAGCGCCTTGATCTGGCCGCTCGTGAGAGCGTTCAGGTCGTCCGAGGACAGGTTGCTGACCTGACCGGTCGACAGCGACGCGACCTGGTTGGTCGTCAGCGCGGCGATCTGGTCCGAGCCGAGTGCGTCGATCTGGTCGGTGCCCAGGGCACGCAGGGCCGTGGTGGACAGCGCCTTCAGGTCACCCGTTTCCAGGGCGGCCATCTGGTCGGTCGTCAGACCGGCAATCTGCTTGCTGGTCAGGGCGGCAACCTGCGCCGAGCCCAGAGCGACGATCGCCTCGGTGCTCAGGGCGCCGACCTGGGCCGAGCCCAGGGCCTGCACCTGCGCGGTGGTCAGCGCGGCGACGTCGTCGCTGGTCATCGTCGAGACCTGGCCGGTCGACAGCGCGGCGACCTGCTGGGTCGACAGCACCTTGATCTGGCCGCTCGTCAGTGCGTTCAGGTCGTCCGAGGACAGATTGCCGACCTGCGTGGTCGTCAGCGCGGCGACCTGCTGGGTCGTCAGCGCGGCGATCTGGTCGGAGCCCAGCGCGTCAAGCTGGTCGGTGCCCAGGGCACGCAGCGCGACGGTGGACAGAGACTTCAGGTCGCCCGTCTCGATGGCGGCGATCTGGTCGGTGGTCAGGCCGGCGACCTGCTTGGTCGTCAACGCGGCGACCTGGGTGGAGGTCAGCGCGACGATGGAGTCGGTGCTCAGCGCGCCGACCTGCGACGAACTGAGTGCGGCGATCTGGTTGGTCGCCAGCGCGGCGACGTCACCCGACTCCATCGTGTTGATCTGGCCGGTGGTCAGCGCGGCGACCTGCTGGGTCGTCAGCGCCTTGATCTGGCCGCTCGTGAGGGCGTTCAGGTCGTCCGAGGACAGGTTGCTGACCTGGCCGGTCGTCAACGCGGCGACCTGCTGGGTCGTCAGCGCGGCGACCTGGTCGCTGTTCAGCGCGTCGAGCTGGGCGGTGCCGAGCGCGGCGATCTGGGCGGTGCCCAGAGCACGAAGCTGACCGGAGGTGAACGCACCGAAGTCATCCGTGGCGAGCTGGCTGACCTGACCGGTCGTCAGTGCGGCGACCTGGGCGGTCGTCAGCGCCTGGACCTGGTCGGTCGACAGGGCCTGCAGCTGGTCGCTGGTCAGGGCGCGCAGGGCGGTCGAGGACAGGGAGCGCAGGTCCGCCGTCTCGATGGCGGCCATCTGGTCTGTCGTCAGGCCGGCGACCTGCTTGCTGGTCAGCGCGGCCACCTGGCCCGAGGTCAGGGCGACGACCGAGTCGGTGCTCAGCGCACCGACCTGGGCCGAGCTCAGCGCGGCGACCTGGTTGGTGGCGAGCGCCTGCACGTCGGCCGATTCCATCGTCGAGACCTGGGCGGTCGACAGCGCAGCGATCTGCTGCGTCGACAGGGCCTTGATCTGGCCGCTGGTCAGCGCGTTCAGGTCGTCCGAGGTCAGGTTGTTCACCTGGCCGGTCGTCAGCGCAGCGACCTGCTGGGTCGACAGGGCGGCGATCTGGTCGGAGTTCAGCGCCTCCAGTTGGGCGGAGGTCAGCGACTGCAGCGCGTTGGTGGCCATCGCCTTCAGGTCGCCCGATTCCAGGGCGGCCATCTGGTCGGTGGTCAGACCGGCGACCTGCTTGCTGGTCAGCGCGGCCACTTGCGTCGAGGTCAGCGCGACGATCGAGTCGGTGTTCAACGCACCCACTTGCGCGGAACCCAGCGCGGCAACCTGCGCCGTGGTGAGGGCCTGCACGTCGGCGGACTCCATCGTCGACACCTGCGCGGTCGTCAGGGCGGCCACTTGCGCGGTGCCCAGCGCCTTGATCTGCGCGCTGTTCAACGCGTTCAGGTCATCGCTGGCCAGGCCGGCGACCTGCGCGGTCGTCAGCGCGGAGACTTGGACGGTGCTCAGTGCCGCGACCTGGTCGGAGCCCAGCGCGTTCAGTTGATCGGTGCTCAGGGCGCGCAGCGCGGTGCTGCTCAGCGCGCGGAGGTCGCCGGTCTCGATGGCGGCCATCTGGTCGGTGGTCAGGCCGGCGACCTGCTTGGTCGTCAGCGCGCCCACTTGAGCGGAGCTCAGTGCGACGATCGCGTCCGTGCTCAGCGCGCCGATCTGGGCCGAGCCCAGCGACTGCAGCTGCGCGGTGGTCAGCGCGGCGACGTCATCGCTGGTCATCGTCGCGATCTGGCCGGTCGTCAGCGATGCGACCTGTGCGGTCGACAGCGCCTTGATCTGGCCGCTCGTGAAGGCGTTCAGGTCATCGGAAGTCAGGTTGCTGATCTGGCCGGTCGTCAGCGACGCGACCTGGACGGTCGACAGTGCGGCGATCTGGTCGGAGCCCAGTGCCTCGATCTGGTCGGTACCCAGGGCGCGCAGCGCCGCGGTGGACAGCGCCTTCAGATCGCCCGTTTCCAGGGCGGCCATCTGGTCGGTGGTCAGGCCGGCGACCTGCTTGGTCGTCAGCGCGCCCACCTGGGCGGAGGTCAGTGCGGCGACGTTCTCGGTCGACAGCGCGCCGACTTGCGCGGATCCCAGCGCGGCAACCTGCGCCGTGGACAGGGCCTGCACGTCGGCGGATTCCATGCCGTTGATCTGGCCAGTGGTCAGTGCGGCGACTTGGGCCGTCGACAGCGCGCGAATCTGGGCCGAGCCCAGCGCGTTCAGGTCGTCGGAAGCCAGTGCCTGAACCTGGGCGGTCGTCAGCGCAGCGACTTGCGCGGTCGTCAACGCGGCGATCTGGTCGGAATTCAGGGCGTCGATCTGCGCCGTCGTCAGGGCGCGCAGCGCATTGGTCGACAGCGCTCGGACGTCCACGGTCTCGATGGCGCCGACCTGGTCGGTCGTCAGGCCGCCGACCTGCTTGGTCGACAGCGGGGCGACCTGCTGCGAGCTCAGCGCGGCGATGTTCTCGGTCGACAGCGCGCCGACCTGGTCGGAGTTCAGCGCGGCGATCTGTTGCGTGGACAGCGCCTGGACGTCGTTGCTCTCCATCGTGGAGATCTGCGACGTCGTCAGGGCGGCGACCTGAGCGGTCGACAGCGCCTTGATCTGGGCGCTGGTCAGCGCGTTCAGGTCGTCGGAGGTCAGGTTGGCGATCTGGCCGGTCGTCAACGCGGCGACCTGGGCGGTCGTCAGCGCGGCGATCTGATCGGAGCCCAGCGCGGCGATCTGGTCGGTGGTCAGCGCGCGGATGGCCGCGGTGCCCAGCGCCTTCAGGTCGCCCGTTTCCAGGGCGGCCATCTGGTCGGTCGTCAAGCCCGCCACCTGCTTGGTCGACAGCGCGGCGACCTGTGCGGAAGTCAGGGCGACGATGTTCTCGGTCGACAGCGCGCCGACCTGGTCGGAGCTCAGCGCCTGCACCTGGCCGCTGGTCAGCGCCTGCACGTCGGCGCTTTCCATCGTCGAGACCTGCGCGGTCGACAGGGCGGCGACCTGGGCGGTGCCCAGCGCGCGGATCTGGGCGGAGCCCAGTGCGTTCAGGTCATCGCTGGCGAGCGCCTGAACCTGGCCGGTCGTGAGCGCGGCGACCTGCTGGGTCGTCAACGCGCCGACCTGGTCGGAATGCAGGGCATCGAACTGGTCGGTGGTGAGGGAACGGATCGCGGCCGTGGACAGGGCGCGCAGATCCTGCGATTCCATCGCGGCCATCTGGTCGGTGGTCAGGCCGGCGATCTGCTTGGTCGACAGGGCGGCGACTTGTGCCGAGCTCAGCGCGGCGACGTTGTCGGTCGACAGCGCGCCGATCTGGGCCGAACTCAGCGCGGCGACCTGGGCCGTGGTCAGCGCCTGCACATCGGCACTTTCCATCGCGGAGACCTGGGCGGTCGACAGCGCCGCCACCTGGGCGGTGCCCAGCGCGCGGATCTGGGCCGAGCCCAGGGCGTTCAGGTCATCGCTGGACATGGCCTGGACCTGGCCGGTCGTCAGCGCGGCGACCTGGCCGGTCGTCAACGCGCCAACCTGGTCGGAGTTCAGCGCATCGAACTGGTCGGTGGTCAGCGAGCGGATCGCGGTCGTGGACATGGCGCGCAGGTCGCCCGTTTCGAGGGCGGCGACCTGGTCGGTCGTCAGGCCTGCGATCTGCTTGGTCGACAGCGCGGCGACCTGGGCGGAGCTCAGCGCGGCGATGTTCTCGGTGGACAGCGCGCCGACCTGGGCCGAGCTCAACGCCTGGACCTGGCCGGTGGTCAGCGCCTGGACGTCGGCGCTTTCCATCGTGGAGACCTGGGCGGTCGACAGCGCGGCGACCTGGGCAGTGCCCAGCGCGCGGATCTGGCCCGAGCCCAGCGCGTTCAGGTCGTCGCTGGACATGGCCTGGACCTGACCGGTCGTCAGCGCGGAGACCTGCTGGGTCGTCAGCGCGGCGACCTGGTCGGAATTCAGCGCGTCGAACTGGTCGGTGGTCAGCGAGCGGATCGCGGCGGAGGACAGCGCACGCAGATCCTGGGATTCAATGGCGGCGACCTGGTCGGTCGACAGACCGGCCAACTGCTTGGAGGTCAGGGTCGCGAACTGGCCGGAGGTCAGCGCGACGATGGCGTCGGTGGACAGCGCGGCAATCTGGGCCGAGCTCAGCGCGGCGACCTGGCCGGTGGTGAAGGCCTGGACGTCGGCGGACTCCATGCCCGAGACCTGGTCAGTCGACAGTGCGGCGATCTGGGCGGTGCCCAGCGCACGGATCTGCGCGCTGCTCAGCGCGTTCAACTCGTCGGTGGACAGCACCGCGACCTGGCCGGTCGTCAGCGAACCGATCTGGGTGCTGGTCAGCGCCGAGACCTGGTCGGAATTCAACGCCTGGACCTGGTCGGTCGACAGAGCGCGGAGAGTGGCGGTCGAGAGCGCCTTCATGTCATCGGAGCTGATGGCCGCCATCTGGTCGGTCGTCAGGCCCTTGACCTGGGTGGAGCTCAACGCGCCGATCTGGCCGGAACTCATCGCCTCGATCGAATCGGTGCTCAGGGCGCCGACTTGGGCGGAGCTCAGCGCGCGCACTTGTGCCGTCGTCAGCGCCTGCACATCGGCGCTGTCGACGCCGGCCAACTGGTCGGTCGTCAGCGCGGCGATCTGCTGCGTGGTGATGGCACGGATCTGGTTGGTGTCCAGGGCGGCGATCTCGTCGCTGGCCAACTGGCGGATCTGCTGCGTGGACAGCGCGCCGATCTGCGCGGTGGTCAGCGCGGCGACCTGGTCGGAATTCAGCGCGGCGATCTGGTCGGTGCCCAGCGCCTTGACAGCGGCGGTGCTCAGCGCGTGCACGGCGTCCGAGGTCAGCGCGGCGGCTTGGTCCGAGGTCAGCGCGGCGGTCTGGGTGCTGCTCAGCGCGGCGGCCTGGTTGGTCGCCAGAGCGGCAACGCCCTCGGTGGAGAGGGCGGCGACTTGTTGGGAGCTCAGGGCCTTGATCTGGTCGGTCTTCAGGGCCTGCAGGTCGTCGGAGGCCAGGGTGCCGATCAGGCTGGTGGAGAGGGCGGCCACCTGCTGCGAGCTCAGCGCGCGGATCTGGTCGGAGGCCAGCGCGTTCAGGTCGTCGGACTCCAGGTTGCGCACCTGTTGCGTGGTCATCGCGACGACCTGCTTGGTCGTCATCGCGCCGAACTGGTCGGAGCCCAGGGCATTCAGTTGCGCGCTGGTGAAGGTCTGCACCGCGGCGGTGGACAGCGCCCGCAGGTCTTCCGACTCGATGGCCGCGATGTTGGACGTCGTGAACAGCGACACGGCCTTGGTGCCGAGCGTGGCGAACTGCGATGTCGTCAGCGCCTGGAACTGCTCGGTCGTGAAGGCGGCCCAGTCTTCGCTGGTCAGGCGCGCCAGGGTCGTCGACGTGAGGGCGGCGATCTGGTCGGTCGTCAGGTTGGTAATCAGCGATGCCATCTTGGAACTCCGTGAACCTATGGGGGCGGATGCGCCCATAGGCGCGAGGTGGATTGGGTCAGCTTGTTGCCGGGCACCCGAACTTCCGGACGCCGTCATTCGGTTTTCGGTCGCCGATTGACAAACTTGAGCTAGCCCGGAAATGTTATTGGCGGCGCGCTTAACGTGAACGGAACAAAAGGGCCCGGAGTCGGCCTCAGTTCACGGTTACAGAAGCGGCGTAAAGCCCGCGAACGCGGGGGAGGGGATGCTTGCCGAGGCAAGGGATTCCGGCATCGTCATTGAACGATCGTTCACTTGTCACGTGCCAGACATCCAATGGTGATCGGCACTTACGCGCGATCCTGAAATTCGAATGGACAACGCTGAGCGCATTGAGGCGCGGATAACTGCCACCAGAGGTGACTGCTACAAAATGTAAACAGTGTGAACGAAGTCTGACCGGATCCATGACTGGCACCCGCCTCGGGCGATTCCCGGGTGTGTCGGGCGTGATAAGTTCACGGGTTTCCAGCCAGTCCGCCACGCTCAGTTTCAAGGGTATGAACGTTCCCATTAGTTATTGACGTCGAATTAATATGACAACGAACGCAACGAAGCCCTTCCGGATCCTCGGCATCCAGCAGATCGCCATTGGCGGATCGGACAAGGCAGCACTGCGCCGGTTGTGGGTGGACATGCTGGGGCTGCAGGTCACCGGCAGGTTCGTGTCAGAGCATGAGAACGTCGACGAGGACATCTGTGCGATCGGTGCCGGGCCGTACCGGGTCGAGGTCGATCTGATGCAACCGCTGGATCCGGAAAGGAAGCCGGCGGTTCATGCGACACCGCTCAATCACGTCGGGCTGTGGGTGGACGATCTGCCCAAGGCGGTCGAGTGGATGACCTTGAACGGCGTCCGTTTCGCGGCGGGCGGTATCCGCAAGGGAGCGGCGGGTCACGACATCTGCTTCATCCACCCGAAGAGCAGCGGCGAGTTCCCGATCGGCGGGGAGGGCGTGCTGATCGAGCTGGTCCAGGCGCCTGACGACGTGGTGAGCGCCCTGGGCGGCCCTGCCGGACCAGGGGCCTGATCCGCGCAGCCGGTGTGCCGCCTACGCCAAGGCTGGCACCGTCACCAGAACTTCCACCAGGGCGAAGGCTCGGAACGCTCCTCCATCGTCGCCTTGCGCCGCATGCCTGAGCGCTGGAAGTGCAGCAGGGGGATGGAGAACGGATCGACGCTCGCCGCGCCGCCGCCCTCGAGTTGATAGCCGAAGCGGGCGAGCAGCACCTCCTCGCCCAACTCCAGCGGATGGAAGGGCAAGGGATAGGCGTCCTCGCCGTCGTCGCCGGTCACGCCCTGCTGCTCCGCCCAGTACGGCGCCTCAAAAGGCAAGGGCTCTCCGATGTCCTCCAGGATGCCGCTGTCAGGGGACAGGCTCAAGGAGCGGATGAGGCGTCCGTCCTCCCAGACGGCAAAGGCGAACCAGTCGACCACGCTGTGCATCGCGTGCAAGGTGATCCGGCGCTTGCCGGCGATGTCGAGGAAGCGGCCCGGTAGTTGCGAGGGGTGGTCGACCGCGAACTCGCTGGCCGCGATGACGGAGACGCCGGGGAAGCAGCCGATGAACATCAGCGGGTCCGGCGGATTGGTGTAGCTCAGGTCGCCTTCGCCGATCAGTTCGAGCGATTCTCCGGGGAAGAGCGTTTCCGCCAGCGCGCGCGAGGCGTCGCGGTCGAGCGCCGGCTGCGCTTCCAGGGCCACGCGAGCGTCGCCGTCCGCGATGACCAGCATCCAAGTCTTGGCCCCCATGCGCCATCCTCTCCGATCGATGGCGAGGATGGTAATCGCGTCAACCCTGGTACGGCCCTTTCCCGGGCAGCGCCCACAGCAGGCCGAGCGTTGCGCCGGCCGGCGCGACGGTGAGGTGGTCCTCGCCGGCCAGCACGCGGCTCTCGATGCGCAGCGACTGGTAGCGGCGCTTGCGCAGCAGCGCCTCGAACCGGCGCGTGTCGGCGACGAGGTCGTTCTCCTTGTTGAAGCGCGGTCCCGGCGCCACGGCCTCGTAGGCGCCGACGTATTGGAAGACCCGGGCCGCCAGATCGGTGTGCTGCTTCGCATAAGCCGCTTCGCGCTCGAACATCAGGTGGCGGTCGAACCAGAACGACGGACTGCCGAGGATGTAGTGGCTGAACAGCGCCGGCTTTGCGAACAGCACCTGCGCCGCGAAGAGCGCACCATAGGAATGTCCGAGCAGGACGCGGCGGTCCGGGTCGAGCCGGTACCTGGCGGAGATCGCCGGCACAGCGACCTCGGCCAGGTACTGCAGGTAGGCCGCTCCTTCGCCATAACGAGGTGCGCCATAACGATCGGCGGGCTGGCCCGGCCGGGTTCGGGGATCGCTGGGGGTGTAGTCGCGCGAACGCATGTCCACGGCGGACTCATCCGTCGGCCCGGCCAGCCCGATGACGGCGAAGTTGGCAAGGTTGCGCCCCTGCTGGCCCACCCGGTTGCGCAGGGCCCGTACGAGCGGGAACGCATACGGGGCGTCGGTCACGAAGACGGCCGGCAGCGGACCGGCGTTCTGTGATGCGTTCTGGGGCGCATTCGGCGGCAGGTCGACCCAGACCTCGTAGCGGCGGCCGGTGGCCGGATCGGGCAGCGGGTGGACGAAGGTGCCTGGGAGGGCGTAAGGCCCGGTGGCATCCGGCAGCGCGGGGGCGGCGATGGACCGGACGGTCGGCATCAGCAGCGAGCCCAGCGCCGCGGCGAGGACTTGCCTGCGGTCGGTCATGCGAGGGAGTGGGAGCAACGAAGGGTCGCGAGTGTCGCGTCCAGTCGCAGCGGGCCGCTCCCCGGAAGCCGTTACGTGCGTTACGTGCGGCGTGCGCTCGAACGCGCGCCCCGCACGGGGGGCGCCTCAGTCGACCAGGATGTTCCGGTTCTTCAGCGTCAGGTGGATCTTGTCGCCGACCGTATCCTTGTTGAAGGGCTTGACGATGTAGCCGGTCGCGCCGAGTTGCGCGGCGCGGATGATGTCCTCCTTGCGCCCCTCGGCGGTGACCAGCAGCACCGGCACCTTGCGCAGCGGATCGGACTCCGGCTTGGCGCGTAAGGCTTCCAGGAACTGGAAACCGTTCATCACCGGCATGTTCACGTCGCTGAGCACGAAATGGATCGGCTCGCCGGATTCAGCGGAGAGCTCGAGCTGGCGCAGCGCCGCCTTGCCGTCCTCGGCTTCGAGGATCTTCTTGAAGCCGAGTTCGCGCAGCAGTCCGGAAATGATGCGGCGCATGGTCGAGAAATCGTCGACCACCAGGAAACAGAACTCTTCGCGTTTGATCGTCGTGACCATGTGGAACCCCTTCAGGGGGGGAATCCTAGCGCGAGGCGGCTCAGGCGTATTCGTCGAGGAAGGCGCCCAGGGTGGCGTGAGCGGGGGAGCGCCTCGCGTCGGCTTCATCGGCCCCATCGGTCTCCTGCTCCTGAACCTGTGTCGAGCCTTGAGGGGCGGCACTCTGGCCGGAGCGCTCCGCCGCCTTCGCCTGCGCGGCCTCCGCCGCCTGTTTCTGGATCTGGGCGATCTGGTCCATCACCATCTGCATCTGGGACTGCAGCAGCTTCTGGCGCTTTTCCTTCGCTTGGGCGTCCATCGTCGAGTCCGACGCGAGGTCCTTCATCTGCTTCTGCAACTGCTTGAGCTGCGATTGCAGGCGTGCGATCTGCGCGTCGGGGCCCGTGCCGGAAGCCGCGGACGAGGTCCCCGTCGAGCTCGACGTTGAGGAGGCGGAGGGAACGGCGACGTGCATGATGGATTCCTGGGCGATGCTCCGATATCGGCCACCGGGGCCGGGTCTTGAGTGGCCCGGAACCCCCCGGGTGTGACGCGGGCGCATCCCCGGGCCCGCACCGGGGCTCGCATCGGGGTCATGGCGCAGGGGGTAGCATCCCCGGATGACTTCGACAACGCCTGACCCCGTCGCCGCCCTGTTGCGCCACGCCGCTTCCACCTGGATCGCGCCACGCTTCCGCCATCTGGCGGACGACGAGGTGATGGAGAAGGCCCCCGGCGAGTGGGTCACGACCGTCGACCGCGATGTCGAGGCCTTCCTGACCCCCGAACTGCGCGCGCTGGTGCCCGGCTCACGCGTCGTCGGCGAGGAGCAGTGCGCGGAGACGCCCGAGCTGCTCGACCAGCTCGACGAGGGCGCCGTGTGGCTGGTCGATCCGCTGGATGGGACCTTCAATTTCATCTCCGGGCGCGAACCGCTGTCCTCGATGGTGGCGCTGCTGGAAGACGGCGTGACCGTCGGGGCCTGGATGCTCGATCCGATCTCGGGCGTGCTGCATCACGCCCGTCGCGGGCAGGGCGCCTGGCGGGAGTCGGAGCGGCTGCACGCAGCGCCGGGCTCCGGGCTGAGGCGGGCCGTCGTCAAGACGCGCTTCCTGCCGCAGGAGCATCAGGACCGCGTCGCGACCTGGCAGGGCGTCGAGATCCTCCCCGGCCTCAACTGCGCCGGCGCCGAGTATCCCGCGCTCGCCGAGGGCGCGTTCGATGCGACGCTGTACTGGCGCAAGCTCGCCTGGGACCATGCGCCGGGCACGCTGTTCATCACGGAAGCCGGCGGCTTCGCGGCGCGGCTCGATGGCACACCCTATCGCGCCGGGGATCGGCAGCCGGGCTTGCTCGTGGCGCGCAGCCGGGAGGTGTGGGACGAGGCGGCTGCAGCCTGGAAGACGACTGCGTGAGGCCAGGCGCGGGCTCTCCACGGGGCATGGGGCCTCCCTCCGGGAACCCCAAGCCCCATTCCGGCCCCACTCGCAGTCGCTGACGTCGCTCCCGTCTTGCGCTCGCTGACTTCCGGGGACGGTTGCATCGGTCGGTAGCGGTGCGGAACGCCGTTTGCCGCCTGCCGTCGATGACGGCTTCCCTCGATATCGCACGCCGGCTCGATCGGCTGCCCTGGTCGCGCTGGCATTGGCGCGTGGTGCTCGCGCTCGGCGTCGCCTGGGTGCTGGACGGACTCGAAGTCACCCTCGTCGGCTCCGTCGGCGCGGTGCTGGAAAGACCTGACACCCTCGGGCTGAGCGCCGTCCAGGTGGGCTGGTCGGGGTCGCTGTACCTCGCGGGTGCGATCGTCGGCGCGCTGATCTTCGGGCGGATGTCCGACCGGCTCGGACGCAAGCGGCTGTTCCTGGCGACGCTCGCGATCTACGCCGTGGCCACGCTTGCGACGGCCTTCTCCACCGACTTCACCTTTTTCGCGCTGTGCCGTTTCGTCACCGGCCTGGGCATCGGCGGCGAGTACGCCGCCATCAATTCCGCGATCGACGAGCTCGTGCCCGCCCGCGTGCGCGGCCGTGTGAACCTCGCCATCAACGGCAGCTTCTGGATCGGCGCGGCGCTGGGCGCCGCGTCCAGCCTCCTGCTGCTGCATCCGGACGTGCTCGGCCCGGTTCAAGGCTGGCGGGTAGGTTTCGGGATGGGTGCGCTGCTGGCGGTCGGCATGGTGCTGGTGCGCCGTCATGTGCCGGAGAGTCCCCGTTGGCTGCTCCGTCATGGCCGAGTCGAAGAAGCCGGCCGGATCATCGACGCCATCGAGGCGGAAGTCGCCGCCCAGCACGGACCGTTGCCGCCGGTTCCGCCGGCGGCGCAGGGCGAGCATCGCCGCGCCGTGCCCACGATGCGCGAGGTGCTGCACGTGCTGCTGCGCCGCTACCGCGTGCGCAGCGGCGTGGCCCTGGCGCTGATGCTGGCGCAGGCCTTCTTCTACAACGCGATCTTCTTCAGCTACGCGCTGGTGCTCACGCGCTTCTACGGGGTCGCCGACCATCGGGTGGCGCTCTACATCTTCCCGTTCGCGCTCGGCAACGTGCTGGGCCCGCTGATCCTGGGGCCGCTCTTCGACCGGGTCGGCCGCCGCCGCATGATCGCGCTGACCTATGGTTTGGCGGGCGTCGGTCTGGCGGCCACCGGCGTCGCTTTCGTGGCGGACGTGCTCGATGCGCGCTCGCAGGCGCTGTGCTGGTCGGCGGTGTTCTTCTTCGCGTCCGCGGCGGCCAGTTCCGCCTACCTGACGGTCAGCGAGATATTCCCGCTCGAGATGCGCGCGATGGCGATCGCGATCTTCTACGCGGTCGGTACCGGGGCAGGGGGGTTCGCAGCGCCGCTGCTGTTCGGGTGGCTGGTGGAGAGCGCGGATCGCGGCAACGTCGCGATCGGCTACGGCATCGGCGCGGCGTTGGTGATCGTGGCGGGGCTGCTCGCGCTGCGCTTCGGCGTCGATGCGGAGTGCAAACCCCTGGAGGACATCGCGCCGTCGATGGACCATGCCTGAAAGCTCCCTTTCCCGCTCGCGGGTGAGGACAGGGGTCAGGGCCAGCGGCGATGGAGGTGCTGAAGCCGTTGAGGGTGGACGCGTCAGCGCTTCCCGAACCAGCGCCGCACGCGGCGCTTCCAGTCCAGCCACTGGCGGTGGCGCGAACGGTCGATGCGCTTCACGTCGATCAGCGTCACGTCGCCGCAGGCCGACATCGTGTGCAGGCCGCTGGCGAAGTCGCGATGCGCGAGGTCGCCGGTGAAGGTCGCCGGCAGCGCCTGGACCTCGACGGCCTCCGGTGACAGTCGGTTGAAGCGCACCCAGCGCGTCGCGCCGCCGTAGCCGGTGCGGCTGTCCTGCACGGGCAGCGTCACGAGACCGTCCGCGCCGACGAAGGGCGTGCCGGCGGGACGCGCGCCGTCATTCGCGGACCTCACCGGATTCGCGCGATGCGGCGTCCAAGGACCCTGCAGCGTATCGGCATGGGCGACGTGCAGTTCGCGCTGGTCGCGCTTGTCCGGGCCGATGACCGCATAGAACATCCACCACACCCCGTCATGCCGCAGCAGCGAGGCGTCGACCGCGCGCACGCCCGGCAGCAGCGCGCAGACCCGCTCCCAACGTTCCCAGCGCTCGGCGCCATCCACAGCGCGGTAGAGCGCGACTTCCTCCGCCTGGCTGGACTCGGGGACCATCCAGACCTGACCCTCGTACTCGAAGACGAACGGATAGGAGAGGTGGAAGGGTGTCCGCAGCACCGGCCTGGGTGCGCTCCACGCGCCGCTGCTCAGGTCGAGTGTGAGACGTTGCAGGTCGGCGCGCTTGGTGCGGTAGTCGAAGTTCTCGACGAAGACATGCAGCGCGTCGCCGTCGCGCAGAGCGAAGGGATCGGCGTAGTAGCGCCAGTCGCCGGCCTCGGGCATCCAGACGATACGGTCGCGCAGTTCGCGCAGACGTTCGGGGCTGAGCAGATCGATGCGTTCGGGGACGACGCCGACGGTCCAGAAGTCCGACTTCGGACGCTTAACCATGAACCTCAACCATGGACGTCCTCGACGCTCAGCCCGGTCAGGTCCTGCACCCGGGCGCCCTGGCGCACGAGCACGTCCTGGTAGAGCCCCAGCGTGGCCCGCACGGCGGTCGAGCGGTCGTAGCGTTGCATGTCGTAGTCGACGGGGCGGCGGTTGTCGCGTTGCCGCTGTGCGAGCGACGCGGCGATCGCCTGGCCCATCGCCGGCACGTCGTCGATCGCGACGATGGCCGACTGCGCCGGATCCAGCATCTCGCGCGCACCCAGCGTGGCGGTCGCCACGATCGGCAGGCGGGCGCGCATGGCTTCGAGGATCGCCAGCGGGAACTGCTCCTCACGCGACGAGGACACGTACAGGTCCATCTCGCCGAGCAACTCGTCGACATTCCAGCGGAAGCCGAGCAGGTGGATGCGCTTGTCGCCACCGCGCAGCGACTCGAGTTCGGCGCGCTGCGGTCCTTCGCCGATCAGCACGAGATGGGCGTTCGCCGGGGCGTGCTGCTGGAAGGCCCGGATCAAGGTGTGCATGCCCTTGGCCGCATGCAGCCGGCCGACGCAACCGATCACCGGCGCGGCCTGCGGGATGCCGAGCTCCATGCGCAAGGAGCCGGACGGCGCCTTCGCGGCGCAGGAGCCGGGACTGCGTTCCGGGGCCCAGTTGTAGATGACGCGATGCATGCCGCTGAATTCCTTCAGGTGACCGACCTGCGCCGAATTGACGCATACCAGCGCGTCCATCCGCGCATGGTGATGCGTCTTGTACCCGACATGCAGCGTGCCCACCCGGGCGCTGTGTCTGGCCGCCGCCACTGCCTTGCAGGCAGGGCCGAGGTGGCCGTGCACGACATCCGCGCCCAGCTTCGCCGCCAGGCGGCGCACGCGGGCGCCGCGGAGCAGCGGCAGACGCAGACCGTGATAGCTCACGCGCTGGTCCAGCGCATGGCGGACCGCGGATCCCGCCGGCCCGATCACATGGACCGTGTGGCCCAGCGCGGCCTGGGCGTTGGCCAGGTCGACGCAGTGATGCTCACCACCGGCGATGCGAGACGAGAAGACCACATGGACGATGGAAAGTGCGCGCATGACGTCGAATCGGCAAAAAGGATAAATAACGTCCGGAGTCTATTTCTTAACATTCAGCAATAAAGCGGGATTTCCCCCGAGAACGTGGGGTGTACGGTGCGTCAATAGCAAAGGTGTGCGCTATTTCCAGTGCGGTGTTCACGCGAGGCAAACAGTCGGCACAGAAGTGGCGCGGCCCGGTGCCCGGACAGGGCGTAGTGGCCCTGGCATGGCGGAAACGCCATGTAACCAAACCGGCAGGCTCGCTCCTGCGTGCGGCGGCGCGACGAAGCGCTGTTTCCCTGGGATGAACTGCGGGGCGTGACCACCTGCATGCAGGGTCATTGAAGTTAAGCTAGCGCGCCTTTTTGCGGCTTTCGCACGAAGGACACATCTTTACGCCACCTGCCACGTTCCCCCGGAGCCCGCTTCATGCTGCGTCTGTCGCTGATTGCCCTTGTCGTTGCGTCCCTGCTTGCCGGTTGCGGCAAGTCCTCTCCCGACAAGAAGGCGTCGCCCGCGGCCGAGGCAGCCAGCGCGCCCAGCCTGCTGGTGGCCAATGAGGACGTCCAGACCCTGGGCGTGAGCGCCTATGCCAGCGGCCCGGTCATCACCGGCTCGATCCAGCCGGAGCGCCGCGCCGACCTGCGCGCCGAAGTGCAGGCCATCGTGCTGCAGGTCTACAAGGAGAATGGCGAGCGCGTGAAGCGCGGCGACCTGCTGGTCCGCCTGGACGACACCGCCATCCGCGACACGGTCCAGTCGGCCGACGAATCCGCCCGCGCGGCCTCGCAGAGCTTCGAGCAGGCCGAGCGCCAATATCAGCGCCTGAAGACGCTGCAGGCGCAGGGCATGAGTTCCATCCAGGCGATGGAAGACGCCGAGATCCGCCGCAACAACGCGCAGAGCGACCTGGTCGCCGCCCGGGCCCGCGTGGCTACGGCGCGCCAGCAGCAGCAGCGCACCGAGGTGCGCGCGCCGTTCGACGGCGTCGTCAGCGATCGCAAGGTCTCGCCGGGCGACTCGGCGCAGATCGGCAAGGAACTGATCAAGGTGATGGACCCGGCGTCCATGCGTTTCGAAGGCCTGGTCTCCGCCGACCGCATGTCCGAGCTCAAGCTCGCGCAGACGGTCTACTTCCGCGTCAACGGTTATCCGCAGGTGGACTTCCAGGGCAAGGTGCGCCGCATCGCCCAGGCCGCCAACGCCAACACGCGCCAGGTCGAGGTGCTGGTCGACTTCGCCGGCGCCCAGCAGCCCGGTGTGGCCGGGCTTTATGCGGAAGGCCGCGTGCAGACCAACAGCGTCTCCGCACTGATGGTGGCCGACAGCGCGCTGGTGCGGGAGGGCGACAAGTCCTTCGTCTGGCGTGTGGACGGCGGCAAGGTCGCGAAGACGCCGGTGACCCTGGGCGCGCGGGACGACCGTCAAGGCTTGTACGTGGTGACGGGCGGGATCAAGCAGGGCGACCGCATCCTGCGCAGCCCGACCAGCACGCTGCTCGACGGTCAACGCGTCGAGCTGAGCAAGACCGCGGTCTCCGCCGCAGGGACCACCAGTCCGACGACGGGGTTGACCGGCTCCAGCGGCGCGCCCGCGGCAGGGTCGACGACATCGGGCTCGACCGCCGCGCCGCTGCCGGTGCTGCCGGTGGCTTCGGCCGCGTCGGCCCAGTGATGCGCACAGGAGCCTGAACCATGTTCCTTTCCAATTTCTCGGTCAAGAAGCCGATCGCGATGATCGTGATCATCATCGGCTTGATGGCCCTGGGCCTGCTGGCCCTGTCCAAGCTGCGCGTTAACGAGCGGCCCGACGTCGACCTGCCGCTGCTGGTGGTCAGCATCAGCTATCCCGGGGCGTCGCCGGAGACCTCCGAGCGCGAGATCGTCAACCGCATCGAGAAGTCGCTGCAGAGCATCTCCGGCGTGAACGAGGTCCGCTCGACCTCGGGCGAGGGCTCGGCGCAGCTGCTGCTGTTCTTCAACTTCGACAAGAACATGATCGAGGCGGCCGACGAGGTCCGCAACGCGATCGCCGCGGTCCGCCACAAGCTGCCGACCGAAATGCGCGAGCCGGTGCTGCAGCGCGTCGACCCCTCGGCGCAGCCGATCATGCAGCTGGCGCTGTCGTCCAGCAGCCAGTCGCACGCCGAGATCTCGCGGATGGCCGAGGACCAGTTCGCCGACCGCTTCCGCGCCATCCCCGGCGCCGCGACGGTGACGGTCAACGGATCGCTCAAGCGTGAACTGTCGGTGCTGCTGAACGCGCAGAAGCTGCGTGAATTCAACGTGTCCGTGACCGAGGTCGTCAACGCGCTGCGCATGCAGAACACGACGGCGCCGGTGGGCAAGGTGCGCGGGCAGCTCGAGGACCAGAGCATCCGCCTGCTGGGCCGCATCGAATCCCCGGCCGACTTCAACCAGATCGTCGTCAAGCGCTCCGGCAGCGAGCTGATCCGCCTGGGCCAGGTCGCCACGGTGCAGGACGGCTTCGCGGAGCAGACCGGCCTGTCGGTGCGCAACGGCCATCCGAACGTCGGCATCATGGTGACGCGCTCGCGCGACGCCTCGACGGTAAGCGTGGCCAAGGAAGTCCGCAAGCTGGTCGAGGAGATCGACAAGACGCTGCCCAAGGGCACCAAGCTCGAGGTGGTGCAGGACGGCGGGCAGGACGCGCAGGACAGCCTGAACAACGTGATCCACGCGCTGGTGTTCGGCGCGGGCCTGACGATCTTCGTCGTCTACGTGTTCCTGAACTCGTGGCGCTCCACGATGATCACGGCGCTGTCGCTGCCGACCTCGGTGATCGCGGCCTTCATCGCCGTCTGGCTGTGCGGCTTCACGCTGAACTTCATGAGCCTGCTGGGCCTGTCGTTGGCGATCGGGGTGCTGATCGACGACGCGATCGTGGTGCGAGAGAACATCGTGCGCCACATGGAGCGTGGCGCCGACCGCCGCACCGCCGCGCTGAAGGGCACGGCCGAGATCGGCCTGGCCGTCGCGGCGACGACCTTCTCCATCGTGGCCGTGTTCATCCCGGTGGCCTTCATGCCGGGCGTGTCCGGCGAGTGGTTCCGGCCGTTCGGGCTGACGGTGGTCGCCTCGGTGCTGGTGTCGCTGTTCATCTCGTTCACGCTGGACCCGATGCTGTCGGCGTTCTGGGGCGACCCTCCGGGGCACCATGAAGCGCCCAAGACCCATTGGGTGTCGAAGAAGCTGCATGCCTTCAACGAGTGGTTCGACCGCCAGGCCGACGGCTATGGTCACGTGATCGCCTGGGCGCTGCATCACCGCACCTGGATGGCCGTGTTTGCGGTCCTGAGCTTCGTGCTGGCGATCTTCCTGCAGGTCACGCTGGGCGGCACGAGCTTCCTGCCGGCGTCGGACTCCGGGACCATCGCCATCGAGGTCCGCACGCCGGCCTCGTCCAGCCTGGAGTACGCGCGCCTGAAGATGGGCGCCGCGTCCGCGCTGGCGCGCGAACTGCCCGAGACCGTGGCCACCAACGAGAGCGTCAACGCGAGCGGCGGGCGCATCTACGTGGACCTGGGCAAGAGCACGAAACGCAAGCGCAGCGCCGCCGAGATCGCCGCCGACCTGCGCACGCGGGTGGCGCGGCTGGTGGGCGCGGAGTACGTCGTGCTCGACGACCTGAACAACGGCGCGCAGAAGCCGGTGCAGATCCGGTTCTCCGGCGCGGACTCGCGCAAGCTGATGGAGATCACCACCGACTACATGGAAAAGCTGCGCCGCGTGCCGGGCGCGGTGGACGTGGGCCTGTCGGAACAGGATCCGCAGAACGAGCTGCAGATCGAGCTCAACCGCGGCCTGGCCAACACGCTGGGGATCTCGGTGGGCGACGCGGCGAACTCGTTGCGCGTGGCGTTCGCCGGCGTGGAAGTCGGTGACTGGATCGACCCGAGCAGCGAGACCCGCGACGTGGCGGTGCGTCTGGCGCCGGAGGACCGCGTCGACGCCAGCAACATCGAGCGCCTGCCGATCGCCGTGACCGGCGCCGGCGTGATGGTGCCGCTGGAGCAGATCGCGACGGTGACCATGGGCAAGGGCCCGGCCAAGATCCAGCACGCGGACGGCAAGCGGATGATCGCGGTGTCGGCCAACGCACATGGCCGCTCGCCTGGTGAAGTCACCAGCGACGCGTTGAAGCTGGCCAAGGCGATCAACTTCCCGCCGGGCTACGGCATCGAGCTGGCAGGCGCGGCCAAGGACCAGCAGGAGGTGTTCAGCGCGATGGGCATCGCGCTGGCCTCGGGCATCGGCCTGATGTACCTGATCCTGGTGATGCAGTTCGGCAGCTTCACCGCGCCACTGGGCGTGATGCTGTCCTTGCCGCTGTCGCTGATCGGCGTGGTGCTGGCGCTGCTGCTGACCCACGGCACGCTGAATCTGATGAGCTTCATCGGCATCATCATGCTGGCGGGCCTGGTGGCGAAGAACGCCATCCTGCTGCTGGACGCGGCCCGCCAGGAGGAGGCGGCCGGCGTGCCGCGCGAGGAGGCGCTGATGCACGCGGGCCGCAAGCGCTTCCGGCCGATCCTGATGACCACCTTCGCGCTGATCGCCGGCATGCTGCCGGTGGCGGTGGGCATCGGCGAGGGCGGCGAGTTCTACCGCCCGATGGCGGTGGCGATCATCGGCGGCACGATCACGTCGACCTTCCTGACGCTGCTGATGGTGCCGAGCTTCTACGACAGCATCGAGATCAAGCGCGACAGCTTCCTGGCGAAGTTCCATCGCCGCGAGCAGCGCTGGACGACCGCGGGCGCGCTGGTCGCGGGCATCGTGGAGTTCGTGCTGTTCCTGACCTTCATCCGCTTCGTGTTCCGTCTGGTGATGCGCGGTTGGGACATGGTCAGCGGGAAGCACCGCCGTCCGGTCGATTTCACGACCCACGGCGCAGGCGACGACTGACGCCTGACGCCTGGTCCGGTCCGACCCGGTGAGGGGTCGCTCGGCTGGACGGGCGCCGCGACGCAACGCCCAGCAATGCAACGAAAAGAGCGCCTCATCGAGGCGCTCTTTCTTTTGGGCGGTGTCTTGTCGATCAGCCGCGTCGCAGGCGGCGCCACCAGCCGTCGCCGGACATGCGGGACGTGTCCGCGCCGGACAGGTCGTAGGCCCTCGCGGCGGGTGCGCGAAGTTCGACTTCCGTGCCTGCGCCGGCGTGCGACGTGAGCCGGTAGGCGATGCCCGCGAGCTCGGCGCGCTCGCGCATCCCGGACAGACCCCAGTGGCCCGGACGGCCGCCACGGTCCTGCACCTCGTCGGGCACGCCGACGCCGTCGTCCCGCACGAAGAGCATGAAGCTCGCCTCGTCGTACCGGAGCGTGACCTCGATGCGCTGGGCCTGCGCGTGCTGGAACGCGTTGAAGATCGCTTCGCGCGCGATCAAGCAGAAGGACGCCGACAGCGCCGGCGCCAGCGCCCGGGGCGTGCCCTCGACGCCCAGCGCGAAGGCGGCGCCGTGTGTATGCGAGAGCTCGCGCCCGAGCGCTTCCAGCGTGTGCTCCAGCAGGTTGGCATCAGGCGGCGGCAGACGCAGATCGGTGACACGGTCGCGACCTTCGATGAGCAGTGCATCCGCGTCCGTCAGCACGCGTTCCATGGCCGCGCGCTCCGTGCCCGGGAGGCGGCGCGCGATGGCCTCGAAGCGCAGGATCAGGCCGTAGACACCTTGCAGCAGCGTGTCGTGCAGGTCCCGCGCGATGCGCTCACGTTCCTGCACACGCGCGGCGAGGCGCTCCTGCTCGTGCAGTCTCCGCTGGCGGGCGCGCAGTGCGGCCAGCGCGCCCAGCGTCGCGAGACCCACGAGCACGGCCGCCGCACGGAACCAGGCGGTCTGCGTCAGGGTCGGGGCGATCTCGAAGCGCAGTGCCGCGGGCGTCGTGCTCCATGGCCCGCCGTCCTGCGAGGCCTCGACCTGGAAGTCGTAGGTCCCCGGACCGAGGTTGGTATAGAAGGCGCGACGTCGCGCGCCCGCGTCCTGCCAGTCGCGGTCCTGCCCGATCAGGCGGTACCGGAAGCGTGTGCGCTCTGGCTGGGCGAGGCTGATCGCGGTGTAGGCGATCTCCAGGTCTCGCGTGCCCGATGGGAGAGGCCGCGAGCCGCTGCCGCCGTTGCCACTGCCGTTGCTGTTGCCCTCGGGACTGGCGCCCGGCATCGGTTCGCCATGCACGAACAGCCCTTGGACCTCGACCCGCGGTGCTGCCGGCTTGCCCGGGGGCAGGCGTTCGGGATCGATGCGCACAACGCCGTTGCTCAGCGAGAACCAGAGCACGCCATCCGGTGTACGTGCCGCCGTGCGCAAGGGCCACGACTGCTCGGCCCGACCGGAGAGGCCGTCGATCAGGTCGAAGCGGCGCCCCGAGGGACGAGTCGCGCCGCCGCTCGATGCGGTCAGCGCGCGGCGGACCTCGTCGGCGGTCAGCCGCGTGATGCCGTTTGCGCCGTTGAGCCACAACTCGCCTTCGGGCGTTTCGACGATGCCGGAGACGCCGTCCAAGGCATCGGTGTCCGCCAGGCGCAGCATCGGCATGCCCGGCTCGGAGGCGAGCTGCACGCCGCGTTCGCCGCCGATCCACAGGCGCGATCCGTGCCGCGCGATGACCTTGATCGCGCCGACTTTCAGGCCGTCAGCCGACGTCAGCGGCGTCGTCTTGCCGGCTTCGTGCCGCAGCACGGTGCCGTCGTTGTAGCCGATCCAGACGCGGCCGCGGTCGTCCGTGCCCATGGCATCAGGTCCCTTGAGCGGGAAACCTTCGCTGCCGGAGAGGCGCGTCACCTGACCATCGGCGTAGCGCATCAGCCCATAACGATGCGCGTTGAACCAGAGTGCGCCCGTCGTGTCCTCGGTGATCTCGAAGACAGGAACGGTCCACGGTTGCCCGTCGGGCGTGGGCACTTGAACGAAGCTCGCCCCCTCTTGCCGCCACAAGCCGGTGCGGCCGCCGACCCAGAGCCGTTGCCGGCTGTCGACGAACACGGCGGTGAAGGTCTCCATCCGAGGATCGGTGGGGATCTTCTCCGGCATCGATGCGCCAGGGCCCAGCCGCTGGATGGAGTTGCCGGAGGCGATCCAGACGCGGCCTTGCGCGTCGGCCGTCATCGCGATGCTGGCGCTGCGGTCGGGCAGTTCGACGCGATCCACGGCCGCGCCGCGGAAACGGTCCAGCCCGCCGTTGGTACCGACCCAGATCGCGCCGTCGCGGTCCTGGAACACGCGTGTGACCAGTTCCCCGGAGAGGCCCTTGTCGGTACCCAGGAACTGATGCGCCGTCGGCGCGGAGGCCGCCGCGCCCTCGATCGCGAGACGATTGAGCCCGTCCTTCGCGCCGAACCAGAGCTTGCCGCTGCGGTCGAACGCGGGCATGAAGAAGCTCTTCGGGACGGCGACCGGTGGCAGGATGGCATCGGTCGACTCGCCGGGCAGCGGCAGACGCAGCAGACCGCGGACGGCGGGCGACATGTCGTTGGCCCAGGCGCGGCCGCCGCCGATCACGAGCTGAGATTGACCGAGCGCTGGCATGTCGACGGCGGTGAAGCGCGCAGCGCGTGCCGGCTTCACGAAGATGGCGCGGTCGGTGACGACCCAGACGTTGTCGCCGCCGTCCACGGCGACATTGAGCGTGGGTGGGGGATGGCCGCTGGCATCGACGTAGCCGGACTCCGGTCCGACGGCGATCCAGGCGTCGCCCTGGCGCTTCAGCAGCGCGCGACCGGTGGCGGTCCAGAGCGTGCCGTCGCGTTCGGCGGCGAAGGCGCGCGTCGAGTACGCGAAGTGTCCGCCCGCGGGATCGACATGGAGAACGCGGCCCTGGCGCACCAGCGCGGCGCCGCCGTCGAGCAGGCCGACCCACAGCGCGTTGTCCTTCGTCGCGAAGAGCGACAGCACCTGCCGGCTCGGCAGCGACTCTCCGGCGATCGTGTCGAAACGCTCGAAGCGCACGCCGTCGAACCGGAAGAGCCCGGTGCCGGTCCCGAGCCACAGATAACCGTCGGTCGTCTGCGCGATCGCCATCACCGGGCCCGGCATCCCGTCCTTCAGCGTCCAGGTCGTGTGCTGCAGGTGCGCGAGCGGCTGCTCGGAGGGCGTCGACGATTGCGCGAGGACGAACGACGCCGAGCCGACAGTGAGAGCGAGTGCGAGGGCGAGGGCTTGAAGGGGGAGCAGGCGCGGTGCGGAGATCGGTCTCACACCACCCGCCCCGGATTGAGCAGGCCTCGCGGATCCAGCGCCTGCTTGATCTGCCGCATCAGCTGCATCGCCACCGGGCTCTTGCGCTGCGCGAGTTCCTCCCGCTTGAGCTGCCCGATGCCGTGCTCGGCGGAGATGGAGCCGCCGTGCGCCGTCACCTGGTCGTAGACGACCTCGTTGACGGCGGCCTCGTGCTCGCGCAGGAAGTCGGCGGGCGCCACGCCTTCCGGAGCCTGCACGTTGTAGTGCAGGTTGCCGTCGCCCAGGTGGCCGAAGTCCACCAGCCGCGAGCCCGGGAAACGCTCCGCCAGCAGCGCGTCGCAGCGCTCGACGAACGCGGGGATGCGCGACACCGGCAGCGCGATGTCGTGCTTGATGTTCAGGCCTTCCTCGCTCTGCGCCAGCGGGATGGACTCGCGCAGGTGCCACATCGCCTGGCTCTGCGACAGGCTCTCGGCCACTGCCGCGTCGTCGATCGCGCCGCGCTCCAGCGCTTCCTCGAGCAGCCCTTCGAATTGCGCGCGGGCGTGGTCCTCGCCTTCGCTGTCGGACAGCTCCAGCAGCACCGTCCACGGGCGAGGCCCGAGGGGCTGCGCCAACTGCGGGAAGTGCTTGCCGACCAGCGCCAGCGACAGCGCATTCATGACTTCGAATCCGGTCAACGCCGCGCCGCAGCGCGAGCGCGCCAGGTCCAGCAGCGAAACCGCGTCGCCCAGCGTGTCGCAGGCGGCCAGCGCCGTCATCCGGGCGCGCGGCAGCGGATGCAGCTTCAGCGTCGCCGCCGTGATCACGCCCAGCGTGCCCTCCGAGCCGATGAACAGGTCGCGGAGGTCGTAGCCGGTGTTGTCCTTGCGCAGTCCCGACAGGCCGTCCCAGACCGTGCCGTCCGCGGTCACGACCTCCAGGCCCAGACAGAGCTCGCGGGCGTTGCCGTAACGCAGCACCTGCGTGCCGCCGGCGTTCGTCGCGAGGTTGCCGCCGATCGTGCAACTGCCTTCGGCCGCCAGGCTGAGCGGGAACAGCCAACCCGCCTCGCGCGCCGCCTGCTGCACGTTCTGCAGCACGCAGCCGGCCTCGACGGTCATCGTCAGGTTGGAAGGATCGATGTGGCGGACGCGGTTCAGGCGCTGCAGGCTCAGCAGCAGTTGCGTGCCGGAGTCGTCGGGGACGCCGCCGCCGACCAGTCCGGTGTTGCCGCCTTGCGGCACCAGCGGCACGCCGTGCTCGCGGGCGAGCGTCACGACCGCGGCGACCTGCGCCGTGTCTGACGGCCGCACCACCGCGAGCGCGCGCCCCACGTAGCGCTTGCGCCAGTCGCGCTCGTAGCCGGAGAGATCGTGCCCGGCCGGCAGCAGCACGTGCGCATCGCCCAGCGCCGCGCGCAGCGCTTCGATCAGGGCGGCACTCATGCGGCGTCCTTCGTGGTGTTCCTCGTGCCGTTCTTCGTTGACGCGTCGACTGCCTCGACCTCATCAGGCCGGGCTTCAGCCAACCGTGCCTCGGCCAGCCGCTGCCGGATCTGCGCGGCGCACGCGACGAAGATCGTCACCGACAACACCACCTCGACCCACGCGAGCGCCATGCCGACGCCGCCTTCGGACGTGCCGCGCACGAGGCCTTCGGTCACGTAGAGCCAGATCATCAGGCTCAGCCAGCGGTAGGTGTACATGCGGTAGCGCCACAGGCCGGGCAGCGGCAGCAGCAGCGGCAACGCCTTGATCGCGAGCGTCCCGCGTCCGGTCGGCGCGAGCCAGAGCTCCCAGACCAGGCACACGAGCGCCAGCGCCAGCGTGGCGAAGAAGGCGAGCTGCCGGCTGCCGCGTTCGCGCGCGGTGGGCGCCGTGCGGGGAGACGGGGAGGCCGGTCCGGACCTCAAGGGAGTGGCCGGCGAGGCGGCATCGAGGCTTGACATGGCTGGCATCATAGCCAGCATGATCAGTGAAGTTCAGGCGCAGACGCAGAGCTGGCGCGAGGGAATCCGGGAGCTCGGACGCGAGCTGTTGACGTGGCCGTATGCGCGCACGCTGCGCCTGTTCGTGCAGCGCTTCCGCGAGGAGCGGCTGGGCCTCACGGCCGGCAGCCTGACCTTCACGACGCTGATCTCGCTGGTGCCGCTGCTGACCGTCGCACTGGCCCTGTTCACCGCGTTCCCGATGTTCTCCAGCTTCCAGTCCGCGCTGGAGAAGTACTTCCTCAAGTCGCTGATCCCCGACAACATCGCGCGCCCGGTGCTGATGTCGCTGACGCAGTTCGCGGCCAAGGCGAACCGGCTCGGCGTCGTCGGCCTGATCGTGCTGGCGGTGACCGCGCTGTCGCTGATGCTGACGATCGACCGCACGCTCAACCAGATCTGGCGGGTGCAGCGGCCGCGTCCGATCGCGCAGCGCGTGCTCGTGTACTGGGCCGCGCTGACGCTGGGCCCGCTGCTGCTGGGCGGCAGCCTGACGGTCACCAGCCTGCTGGTCTCGGCCGGCCGGGACCTCGTCGACAACCTGCCGCGCGGGCTGGTGGTGCTGCTCAACAGCGTGGACCTGCTGGTGCTGTGGGCCGCGATCGCGGGGCTCTTCCACTACGTGCCCAACACCGACGTGCGCTGGCGCCACGCGCTGACCGGCGCGGCCTTCGTCGCCGTGGCCTTCCACCTGGCCAAGCTGGCGCTGGCCTGGTACGTGAAACAGGTGCCGACCTATTCGACGCTCTATGGCGCGTTCGCGGCCGTACCGATCTTCCTGATCTGGATCTACGTCGGCTGGTCGATCGTGCTGCTCGGCGCGATCCTGGCGGCGAATGCGCCGGCCCTGGCCGGCGGTGTCAGCGTGCGCGGCAACAAGCCCGGCATGCAGATGGCGCTGGCGCTGGACGTGATCCGCGAACTCGACGCGGCGCGCGCCGGCGGCGAATCGGGGCTGTCGATGCTGGGCTTGTCGCAACGGATGTCGGTCGACCCGCTGCAACTGGAACCCGTGATCCAGCACCTGCAGAAGCTGGACTGGATCGGGCGCCTGGAAGAGGACGGCGCGCAACGTCTGGTGCTGCTCTGCGAACCGTCCTCGACGATCGCCGAGCCCCTCATCCGCGCGCTGCTGGCGGACCGCCAGCCGGGCCTGTCGGCGCTGTGGGAGAAGGCCGGCTGGGAACAGACGACCGTGGGCGTGCTGATCGGACGCACGGCGCCCGCCGCGATCGTCGGGTCCGCCGGACCCGCGATGACGCTGACGCCCGCGGCGTCCTCGACCCCGGCGGCTACCGCAGCCAGGTGACGGCCACGCCGCCGATCACCGCGAGCAGCGCCACCACCGAATAGATCGCCCGCCGGTACGGCGGCTTGGGGCGCGTCGCGCCGGTGGGTTTCATGCCGTACTTCGGCGTCGCGCCGAGCGGCAGCGCCGCCTTGTCGATCAGGGGGGTCGAGCGGTGTTCGCGTGCCCGCTGCTCGGCGACGCGCAGACGCGCGGATCCATCCAGCAGCTGGAGCTGCTTCGCCTGGGTTTCGGTATCGATCGTGGCCGGTTGGGTCGGGGTGGGGATGTGGGGGTGCTTGTCTGAAAACGAGCGTTGCTGCATGTGGACTGCCTTGACTGCAATACGCTCCCTCGCCTCCGCGAAGCGACCGATTGTCACGACACGGACGCGCGGGTCAAGTAACAGGAGGTAGGGGCGAGCGAGGGAAAAGCCGCATGCCTACGCATGCAGCACGACGAGCAGCGCCGTCGCCGCCTTCTTCGACAGGTTGCGGATCGCGTGCGCGCCGTCGACTGCGTAGCGCGCGGTCTCGCCGGTCTTGACCATCTGCCGGCTCCCGCCGGCGGTCACCTCGAGTTCGCCGCCCAGCACGCTCAGGTGCTCGCGCGAGCCGGGCTCATGCGCGGCCGACTCCAGCGCGCCGCCCGGCTGCACGGTCAGCTCGTACCACTCGAAATTGCCGGCCAGGTCGATGGGGCCGAGGATCCGCAGCCGGCACAGGCCGTCCGGGCTCGACAGCCCCGGCGTGCCGTGCGACGCGACGATCTCGATCGGCGGCGCGGCGGGTCTTTCGCCCCCCAGCAACTCTGACAACTCCACCCGCAGCGCATTGGCCAGCCGCCACACCACGGCCACCGTGGGATTGGCCTGGTTGCGCTCGATCTGCGAGAGCATCGACTTGGACACGCCCGCTCTTCGCGACAGTTCGTCCAGCGACAGGCCCTGCGATTGCCGCAGCGTCTGCAAGGTCGCGCCGACACGCGGCGGTTCCAGTTTCTCTGAGGGATTGGCGGACATCGGCGGTGGCTGGTGTTCGGTGAGGTTCGGAGAAATCAGGGAGTTCGGTTAGCGTTCCGGGGAGCGCCGACGCCTTGACCGGCTGCGGCACTTCCTTGATACTGCACGGCTGTTCGATATAACGAACACGTTCGATTTAACGGATTGTGCCGCAGGAGCACCGCATGACCAACATCGTCCCCCCGTCCATCGCTGCATCCACGGCGCCGTCCACCGACGACTTCTATCGCCACCTGCAGAACGAGCTGCAGGGCATCCGCGACGCTGGCCTCTACAAGAGCGAACGCATCATCACGAGCCCGCAGGGCGCGGTGGTGACGACGAAGGACGGTCGCGAGGTGCTCAACCTGTGCGCCAACAACTACCTGGGCCTGTCCTCGCACCCGAAGGTGGTGGAAGCCGCCCATGAGGCGCTGCGCACGCATGGCTATGGCCTGTCGTCGGTGCGTTTCATCTGCGGCACGCAGGACATCCACAAGGAACTCGAGCAGCGCCTGGCGCGCTTCCTGGGCACCGAGGACACCATCCTGTACGCGGCCGCCTTCGACGCCAACGGCGGGCTGTTCGAGCCGCTGCTGGGCGAGCAGGACGCGATCATCAGCGACGAGCTGAACCACGCCTCCATCATCGACGGCATCCGCCTGTGCAAGGCCAAGCGCTTCCGCTACAAGCACAACGACATGGCCGACCTGGAGGTCCAGCTGACGGCGGCGCGTGCCGCCGGCGCCCGCCACGTCATGGTCTTCACCGACGGCGTGTTCTCGATGGACGGCACGATCGCGCAGCTCGACAAGATCCGCGAGATCACCAACCGCTTCGGCGCTTTGCTCGCGATCGACGAGTGCCACGCCAGCGGCTTCATGGGCAAGACCGGCCGCGGCACGCACGAGCACCGCGGCGTGTTCGGCAAGGTCGACATCATCACCGGCACGCTGGGCAAGGCGCTGGGCGGCGCGTCCGGCGGTTTCACGACCGGCCGCAAGGAAGTGATCGAGCTGCTGCGCCAGCGCTCGCGTCCCTACCTGTTCTCCAACACGGTGGCGCCGAGCATCGTCGGCGCGTCGATCGCCGTGCTGGACCTGCTGGAAGGCAGCACCGCATTGCGCGACAAGCTCGAGGCCAACACGACCTACTTCCGCGAGGCGATCCAGCAGGCCGGTTTCCAGATCAAGCCGGGCACGCACCCGATCGTGCCGGTGATGCTGTTCGACGCGGTCAAGGCGCAGCAGCTGAGCGCGCGCCTGCTGGAGCTGGGCGTGTACGCGGTCGGCTTCTTCTATCCGGTGGTGCCGAAGGAACAGGCGAGAGTGAGAGTGCAGATCTCGGCCGTGCATGAGCGCGAGCATCTGGAGAAGGCGGTCGCCGCGTTCGCGCAGGCGGGCCGCGAACTGGGCCTAGTGAAGTAAGAAGAAGCGATAGAAGTAGATCCCATGACGAAGATCCTGTTGATCGGCGCGAACGGCCAGATCGGTTCCGAACTGGCGGTGGAGCTCGCGAAGCGCCATGGCAACGCCAACGTGATCACCAGCGACGTCGCGCCGCAGGGCCGCGTGCCGCAGCTGACGCACGAGATGCTGGACGTGACGGACGCGGCCGCGCTGGCGGCGGTGGTCAAGCGCCACGGCATCACGCAGGTCTACCACCTGGCGGCGGCGCTGTCGGCCACCGGCGAGAAGCACCCGATGTGGGCCTGGGACCTGAACATGAAGGGCCTACTCAACGTGTTGGAGTTGGCCCGCACGGTGAAGCTGGAGCGCGTGTTCTGGCCGAGTTCGATCGCGGCCTTCGGTCCGCGGACGCCCAAGCGCGACACGCCGCAGACGACGGCGATGGACCCGTCGACGATCTACGGCATCTCCAAGCTGGCCGGCGAGGGCTGGTGCCGCTGGTACCACGCCAACCACGGCGTGGACGTGCGCAGCCTGCGCTACCCGGGCCTGATCAGCTGGAAGACGCCGCCCGGTGGCGGCACGACCGACTACGCGGTCGAGATCTTCCACGAGGCGCTCAAGCACGGCCGCTACACCTGCTTCCTGAAGGAAGACCAGGCGTTGCCGATGATGTACATGCCCGACGCGCTGCGCGCGACGCTGGAGCTGATGGAAGCGCCGGCGGACCGCATCACCGAGTGGGGCAGCTACAACCTGGCGGGCGTGAGCTTCACGCCGGAGCAGATCGCGGCGTCCATCCGCCGCCGGATCGCGGGCTTCACGATCGACTACGCGCCGGACTTCCGCCAGAACATCGCGGCGAGCTGGCCGCAGTCCATCGACGACTCGGTCGCGCAACGCGACTGGGGCTGGAAGCTGGGTTACGACCTGGACGCGATGGCGGACGACATGCTGGCGTCGCTGAAGGCGCAGGCGGAGCAGAAGGCCGCCGGCTGATCAGGCGGGGGGCGTTTCACCTCGGACGAGGATGTGCCGCATCTGCCGCCCAAGACCTTCGATCTCCTCGAGCGTCTGCCTTCTCTGGCGCGCCCGGAGATCCCGGTCACGCGGCAGCAGTGCGACATCGTTCTCGTGCTCGCGCGCGGTGATGGCGGCAAGACGCTGCAGCCATTTCACATGACCAAAGTGGGTGATGCCGTAGCACTGACGGACTTTCCAGACGGCCTCTCCGCTTTCGATCGCCCGGCGGGCCGATGTCGCAACGGCGACCGCTTGCAGCGCAACGTTCAAGGTCTTATCGAACCCCAGTTGTGCCGTGACCCACGCCACGTTCTCGCCGCGCGAGACCGCTTCCACGGCGTCGATGCGATTCCTGGGTTCACGATGACGCAAGGTCTTCACCGAATCCGGCAGGGTGAGGGCGAGTTCTCGTAGTGCCTTGGCGGCCTTGCCTTTCTGATCGAAAGGCAGCCAGGTGAATGCCGTCCGCAGGTCCAGCAGTGCCTGGGCGCGCTCCGACGGCCTGAGATCTTCCGCTGCGGCGAGCGCAGCTTCGAAGCTGGCGGCATCGAACATCCGTGCGAACGCATGCGCGAAGCGCGCCGAGGCCGATTGATAGGCGATGGCCAATGGACGCGCGACGGCTGGGGCGATGCGCACCGGGTGGGCAAGACTCAACGCGATCATGTCCCTGGTGGGTAGGTGACCGGCAATCATCTCCAACAGCTCCGGGGGCAAGTCCGTCATCGACGTCTGGTCGTCATCGGTGGCGAAGTCGGCTGTCGCGCGGGAGGCTGGCTGCTCCTCGGTGCGCGCCAGGTCGTCGACATGCGCGCTGGGGATGGGAACGACGGAGAGTGTCATCGAGGACTCCGAGTGACCGCGTTCGGCATTGAGTGCTGCGCAAGCCACGTTGTTGGTTGGGGAGAATGCCTCTGTGCGAACACCTGGACCGCAAGTTCCGGCGCGACAATGCGATCGGCCTTTTGACTCGTGATCGCACCGCATGTCCCGACTCGCCACCGAATTCCAACGTCTCTATGCCGCCGGTCGCGAGGGATCGGTGCGCGCGCTCGTGCTCGACGTCGGTCGCCCCTCGGACTGGGACCTGCTCGGTGCCGTGTGGCGTGGCGTGCAACTCGATCTCTCGCTGCCCGCGCCGGGCATCGCCATCGCGGGAGAGAACAGCTATCAGCTGTGGTTCTCGCTGCAGCAGGGATGCCCGCAAGACGAGGCGAGGGCGTTCTTCGACGGCCTGAAGGCGCGCTACCTCAGCGACGTCGCCGCGCCGCGCATCCGTTGTCTCACGGAGCCGCCCGCGGTGCCGGCCGAAGTCAAGGAAGGTCAATGGTCCGCCTTCGTCGCTCCCGACCTGGCGCCGGTGTTCGTCGAGGCGACCTGGCTCGACATTCCGCCCGGCGTCGAAGGGCAGGCGGACCTGCTGAAGACGCTGAAGGGCATCGCGCCCCAGGAGTGGCGCGCGGCGATGGAGCAACTCGCGCCGGCAGAGGCGCAAGACCTGGCACCCAAGATTGCATCGTCGTCGCCGGAGACCCCGGCGGCAGCGTCCTCTTTCTCGTCGGCCACTAGCTTCACCGACCCCCGAGCATTCCTGCTGCAGGTGATGAACGATGCGTCGGTGCCGATGGCGTTGAGGATCGAGGCGGCGAGGGCGTTGCTGCCACTTGCTTGAGCCATCCGCGACGACTTCACCCCGCCAACACCAGATTCCCATCCGGATACTGTCCGCACATGAAATCCACGAAGGCCTTGACCTTCGGACTCGCGAGCCGGCGCGAGGTGTGCAGCACCCACAGCTCGACCTCCTTGCCGGGCACGGCGCCCCATTGCACGAGCTCGCCGCGCGTCAGCTGGCTCCAGACGATCGACTGAGGCAGCAGCGCGACCCCCGCGCCCGCGATCGTGGCGTCCCGCACCATCAGCATCGACGACAGCCGCAACACGGGTCGCGGCGCGAGCGCCGGCGCGCCGCCGTCGAGTTCCCAGACGTCCCCCTCCTGCGTGGTGCTCACCACGGCGGGGACGTCCACAGGGGTCTTCTTCGATGCGGCCTTGCCGGCGGCGGATCTGCCGGAGGCCGGCATCGCGAACGACGGTGCGGCGACCACCACCAACCTGTCTTTCGCAAAGCAACGCCCCACGAACGTGGTGTCCATCCGCGGGTTGGGACGGATCGCCACGTCGAAACGCTCTTCGACGAGGTTCACCACGCGGTCCTCTCCGACGACCTCGACGGTCACGCCGGGGTAGAGCGCCCGGAACTCCGCGCACAGGCGACCCATCGCCAGCTGTGAGAACAGCAGCGGCGCAGCGACGCGAAGCTGCCCGCGCACTTGACCGGCGCCCTCGACCGCGGACGCGAAGGCGTCGGCCACCTCGTTCATCGGACCTTCCGTCCGGCTGAGCAAGGCCTGACCCGCTTCCGTCAGCTCCAGCCCTTTGGTACTGCGCTCGATGAGGCGCACGCCGAGCTGCTCCTCCAGATCGGCGACACGCCGCGACAAAGTCGCCTTCGACCGTCGGCTGGCCCGGCTCGCCCGCCCGAAGCCGCCATGCGTCGCGACCAGATTGAAGTCCGCCAGTGCGTTCAGGTCCATATGTTCCATCCATGAGACAGCATGTATGAATTTTGGCGTCTGTGTTTATTGAATGCAACGTCCTATCGTTCATCCATCGCAACCCCACCGATGGAAAGAACTGAACCATGACCACCGTGCAAGCCCTGACCCTGAACGCCTACGGCGGTACCGACGCCGCCACGATCTCCACGACCGCCTCCCCGGTCGCGCAATCCGGCCAAGTGCTGGTGCGCGTGCGCGCCGCGGGCCTCAACGCCCTGGACTGGAAGGTGCGCGAGGGTTACGTCCGCGATGCCTTCCCGATCGTCTTGCCCGCGGTGCTCGGCATCGAATTGGCGGGCGTCGTGGAGGCGGTCGGTCCCGGCGCCTCGCGCTTCCAGGTTGGCGACCGCGTGATGGGGCCGCTCGGCGGTCTCGGCGCCTATGCCGAGCTGGTGGCCGTGGACGAATCCAACCTGGCTCCGACGCCCGGATCGCTGGATGACCTCACCGCGGCCTCGCTGCCGGTCGCCGTGCTCGCCGCCTGGCAGAGCCTGCACTTCGCCGGCCCGTTCTGGCCGTCCCAGCGCGTGCTGGTCCACGGCGCGGCCGGTGGCCTGGGCCGTTTCGCGGTCCAGTTCGCGAAGCGCGCCGGTGCCCACGTCATCGCGACCGCGTCCGGCGACGACGTCGAGGCGGTTCGCGCACTCGGCGCCGACCAGGTCATCGACTACCGGACACAGCGCTTCGAATCCGTCATCCGCGACATCGACCTGGTGCTCGACTACGTCGGTGGCGACGTGCTCGACCGCACGTGGCAGGTCTTGTCCCGGACCGGCGTCGTCGTCGGCACCTCGTCGCCCGGGATCCTCGCCAGCACGCCGTCCGGGCTGCGCGGCCTGTGGTTCGTCATGAAGCCCGACGCCGCGCTGCTGGAGCACCTCGCGCAGCAGGTCGCCCGAGGCGAACTCCAAACGCGCGTCGGCGAGGTCGTGCCCTTCGCCGAACTGCCCGCCGCCATCGAGCGCCACCGCAACGGCGCCATCCACGGCAAGGCCGTCGTCGATTTCACCGCGTGAGCGCGGCGGTCCCGACCTTCCTTTCGCCTCCTCGTTCCCTCTCGCTCCCTTCAGTTCCCAACCACCCAGGAGATTTCCATGAGCATCCTCGTCACCGGTGCCAACGGCACCATCGGTTCCCTCGTCGTCCAAGGTCTGTCGCGCCAAGGCGCCTCCGTGAAGGCGCTGGTCCGCAAGTCGGGCAAGGCGTCACTGCCGGACGGCGTCGCCGAAGTCGTCGCCGACATGTCAGACATTCCGTCGATGCGCCGTGCGCTGTCGGGCGTGCGCACCCTGTTCCTGCTCAACGCGGTCACGCCGGACGAAGTCACACAGGGCCTGCAGACGCTGAGCCTGGCACGCGAGGCCGGCATCGAGCGCATCGTCTACCTGTCCGTGATCCACGCGGACCAGTTCACCGACGTGCCGCACTTCACCGGCAAGCACACCATCGAGCGGATGATCGAGAGCCTTGATCTGCCCGCGACCGTGCTGCGCCCGGCCTACTTCATGCAGAACGATCAGCAGGTGCAATCGGTGATCGAAGGCTACGGCGTCTATCCGATGCCCATCGGCAAGGCGGGCGTGGCGATGATCGACACGCGCGACCTGGCGGACGTCGCCGTCGCGGAACTCCTGCGCCGCGACGCTGCGCCGGAACCGCTGCCGCGAGAAGTGCTCGACGTCGTCGGGCCGGAGGAACTGACCGGTGCGTCGGCGGCCGAAGCCTGGAGCCGCGTGCTGCAACGGGAGATCCGCTACGGCGGCGATGACCTGGCTGCCTTCGAGGCTCAGCTCGCCAATGCCGCGCCGTCCTGGATGGCCTACGACATGCGGTTGATGATGGCGCGCATCCAGCGGCACGGCATGAAGCCGGCGGACGGCGCCTTGCAGCGTCTGGAGGCGCTGCTCGGTCGGCCGTTGCGCCGATATGCGTCACTGGTCCGGGAACTCGCCAGCAGGGCGTGATCACTTCCGGGTGAGATTTAGCCTTTCAGGCCGGCATTCGGCGAATGCTTCTTTTCGAACTTGAGCAGGTGCTGGCCTGCGTCGGCGCGCCTGTCGATACCGTGCGCATCCAGGAAGTCCGCTGCGCGGCCTCCAGCCCGGACGGCACGTTCTCCGGGACCGAGGACAGAAGTCCAGGTCAACTGCTTGCGTGCCAGGTTGAAGCCTTCCGTCCGAATGCCGTACTTGTGGGCGACATCCTGCACATTGGCCCCCTCCGCAACTTCAAGGCCAGCCTTGCCCTTGGCCGCGATTTCTTCCAATCGTGACAGGCCGGAACGGGGGCCGTAATCCGTCTCGATGACTTGAACGGATCCTTCCTCCTGCCCGACGTCCTCTGCTTCCCCGCAATCATCACATTCGAATCCCAGACCGCCTCCAAGTGCAAGAGTGCAGTCGATATCCGTCAGGCCATAACGTTCGGCGATCTCCCGGACATTCCCGCCCGCCTTGACCTCGTCGCCGGCCGGTCCATCGCAGGCCATGGAATTGAATTTGTGGATGAGCGCATGGCCCTGGGTGTTGTCCGGCAACTGGGATGTCAGTCGGCCCATCTCTTTCAGCTTCTCCTGCTGATTCCATGGAGGCAGTTTTTCCACCTCAGCCAGCAAGCGCTGAAAATTTTCTGTGGCTGCTGCGGTGTCTGAGCTGCCCGAGACGCCGTACGCGCCGCCTGCGGAGGGGAAAGTCGGGTTCATCACATCGTCCTGATTCTCGTGAACGCGAGATCCCCGGCTGCCAGATCGTCAGACGGGGCACGAAGCGAATCAGTGATGCGTGAATCGGCAGGGGTTCAGGGAGACCACTGCACCGATATGAAGATCTAGTCGGGGAGCTTGCCAACGTGCGTTGACGCAGACGGCTTTGCATGGAGCCTTTTCAAGTACTCCGCCTCAAACGCCTCCAATTGACGAGTTGAATCGCAGTGCCTAGGAAGGCCAAGCCGGGTCCTGACCTCTTCCGCGCTCATTCCACCTTCGATGGACTTCTTTCCAGGGCCAGTGACAGCAATGTGGTACAGCGTCCAAATTGCATAACCATCAAGCCGCAAACCGAATTTGTGGGCAACGCCCTGCGGGTTGGCGCCGTCTGCGACTTCCTGCGCCGCCATGCCTTCGACAGCAAGTTCTTCCAATCGGGAGAGCCCGGACCTGGGGCCATAGTCGTAGTCGCATTCGAAAACGAAAGCAGGTGCTCCCAGCGCACGTTGGCAACTGACATCGGAGATGCCATATCGCTCGGCTATGTCTTTCACGTTTCCTCCCGCTCTGACCTCATCGCCCGCAGGGCCCTGGAGAGCAAGGGAGTTGTATTTGTGAATGAGGTCGTGACTCTGCGGATTGAAGGGGAGAAGGTGCGCCAGATCCCCCAGCTCCTTCAGCTTTGGCATCTGCCTGTCAGAGGGTAGCTTTTCCACCTCATCCAACAGGCATTGAAATTCGTGGATCGGTGAATCGGCCGAGGTGCCGGAAACGCGGGAGGTCGTGCCGACAGAGTGGGCTGTTGGGTTCATTGCATCGCATCCTGATTGTCGCGAACTCGAATCCTCGGCTGCGGAATTGCCAGTCGAGGTGCCAGGATGGATATGTCATGAGCAAATCGGCGGGGGTTCGCCGGAAATGATTCAGAAGCGAATTTTCCCCACCCAAATGTCCTTGTACATGACCCAATCGCCCATGAAGCTGTACAGCGGGCGCTTGAACGACGCGGGTTTGTTCTTCTCGAAACCGAAGTGCCCGATCCACGCGAAGGCGTAGCCGCAGAGCAGCCCGATCAGCAGGAAGCTCCACGTCTGCGTGACCAGCGCGTAGGCCAGGCACAGCAGCCCCAAGGTCGAGCCGACGAAGTGCAGCCGCCGGCAGGTCCGGTTGCGGTGTTCGCCGAGGTAGAACGGATAGAACTCGGCGAAGCTCCGCATCGCTTTCACGCGGTCGGCGCCCGCGTCCGATTCCTCGGGCGCGTGGGGCAGGGGGCTGGTGCTCATGGTCGTCTCCTGGCGCGGCCCTCTCGGGCCGTCTGCTTGGCTGATGGCGTCACCGTACGGCGCTCAGGCCAGCGCCGCCTTCAAGGCATTCAACATCCCCTCCGGCGCCTCGGTCATCAGTGAATGCCCGGCCGGCAAGGTCTGCACGCGCGCGCCCGACAGCTCGGCCAACTGCTTCGCGGCTTTCGGCGGCGTCATCGCGTCCTTCGCGCCGAGGATCATCTCCGACCGGATGCCGGCCGCGGTCACCTGCGCGACAGCCTCCGGCGCGCCCTGGTAGCGATCGCAGACGAGGAAGTCGTGCTCGAACAGGTTGCCGTGCTCGCCGTAGCCGTCCTGCATGCGTTCCATCAGCGCCAGGTTGCCGCCGTGCATCCACGCGCCCGGTCCGGGATACGAGGGCTTGCCGGCCACCGTCGAATGCGAGAACGCATTGACCATCGCCATCGCCGCCCGTGGCCGCTCGCGCGAAGTGCTCAGCAGCGCGTCCGAGACCTTCATCGGCCACGCGGTGCCGACCATGACCAGCCGCGACACGCGTGCCGGACGCCGCGCCGCAGCCTCGAGCGCGATCAGCGAGCCCATCGAGTGCCCGACCAGCGCCACCGTGCCATCGGCGTTCACGCCGGCGGCGTCGAGCACCTCGTTGATCCAGTCGCCAAGCGTCTCCACGTCGCCCAGCGCCGGGCCCTCGCTGCGCCCATGCCCCGGCAGATCGACCGCCAGCACGCCGTGCCCGTGATGGGCGAAGTGGCGCGCCAGCAGCGTCCACACGCTGTGGTCGTGCAAGGCGCCGTGGATGAACACGACGCAGGGCAGGGCCGCGTCGAAGCGCTTGCCGCCGGTGTATGCATAGGCCGCGCGGCCCTGGACCTTGAGCTTGTTCGCACTCATTTCGAAGCCACCTTCAATGCGGACTTCAGATCGGCGATCAGGTCGTCGGGGTCTTCGAGGCCGATCGACAGGCGGATCGTCCCGGCACCGATGCCCGACGCCGCGAGCGCCGCGTCGTCCATCCGGAAATGCGTCGTCGACGCCGGATGGATCACCAGCGAGCGGGCATCGCCCACGTTCGCCAGGTGCGAGAACAGCCGCAGCGATTCGATGAAGCGCCGGCCCGGCTCGCGTCCGCCTTTCAGGTCGAAGCTGAACACCGCGCCGCTGCCCTTGGGCAGCAGCTTCTGCGCCAGTGCGTGGTCACGGTGCGAGGCCAGGCCCGGGTAGTTCACGCGCTCGACGATGTCCTGCGCCTCGAGGAACTCCGCGATCTTCTGCGCGTTGCTCACGTGGCGCTGCATCCGCAGAGGCAGTGTCTCGATGCCCTGCAGGATCAGCCACGCGGTGTGCGGGCTCATGCAGGCGCCGAAGTCGCGCAGGCCCTCGCGGCGTGCGCGCAGCAGGAAGGCGCCGACGGTGCTTTCCTCCGAGAAGACCATGCCGTGGAAGCCGTCGTACGGCTCGCACAGTTCTGCGAAGCGGCGGCGCTCACCGCTCGCCGCGTGCGCGCGATCCCAATCGAAACGGCCGCCGTCGACCAGCAGCCCGCCGACGACGGTCCCGTGTCCGCACAGGAACTTGGTCGCCGAGTGGTAGACCAGGTCCGCCCCCAGCGCGATCGGCTGCTGCAGGTAGGGCGTCGCGAAGGTCGCATCGACCAGCAGCGGGCGATGCGCGTCATGCGCGATCTGTGCGATCGAAGGAATGTCCAGCACGTCCAGACCGGGATTGCCGAGGCTCTCGCCCAGCAGCAGCTTCGTCTGCGGACGGATCGCCGCGCGCCAGCCGTCCAGGTCGCCGGGGCGCACGAAGGTCGTCGCTATGCCGAAGCGCTTGAGCGTGTAGTGCAGCAGGTTGTGCGATCCGCCGTACAGGGCGCTCGACGCCACGATGTGGTCGCCGGCCGCCGCGATCGTCGCGATCGCCAGGTGCAGCGCCGCCTGGCCGCTGGCCGTGGCCAGGCCGCCGATGCCGCCGTCCAGCGCGGCGATGCGCTCCTCCAGCACCGCGGTCGTCGGATTCGACAGCCGCGAGTACACATGCCCGCTGCGCTCCATGTTGAACAGGCCCGCGGCCTGCTCGGCGCTCTCGAACACGAACGAGGTCGTCAGATGCAGCGGCACCGCCCGCGCGCCGGTGGTGGGGTCGGGCGCGGCCCCGGCGTGTAGCGCCAAGGTATCAAAGCCCGGGTCGGATGGACCTGACATGGGTGTCTCCTGCTTGTTATGGTGTCCAGTCGTGTCTGGCGCCGGGCATTGTGTGCTATGTTGGCAGTCAACATTTCTCTCTCGCGGCCATGAAAGTCTCCGACATCCTGCGCGTCAAGGGCAGCACGCTCTTCACCGTCTCCCCCGACACCCCGCTGGCCCAGGCCGCCGAGACCATGGCCGAGCGCGACATCGGTTCGCTCGTGGTGATGGAGTTCGGCGACCTGGTTGGCATGCTGACCTTCCGCGAGGTCATCCAGGCCGTGGTCGGCAACGGCGGCAGCGTCGGGACGCGGCTGGTGCGCAGCGTCATGGACGACGCGCCGCTGACCTGCACGCCCGAGACCGAGATCGACGAGGTCCGCCGCATGATGCTCGGCCGCCACGCGCGCTACATGCCGGTGCTCAACGGACGGCAGCTGATGGGCGTGATCTCGTTCTACGACGTGGCCAAGACGGTCGTCGACGCGCAGGACTTCGAGAACCGCATGCTCAAGGCCTACATCCGCGACTGGCCGGCGGAAGACGGCGCGAACGCCGCCTGATCGACAGCTGTCCGTCGCCCCAAGAAAAAACGCCCCGGTCTCCCGGGGCGTTCTTCATTGCAGGATCGATGGCCCTTGCTCGAAGGCAAGGGCCGGGGGCTTTTACATCCAAGCCACGCCGTAGTAGTCGTAAACCTTTCGACCGTATTCATCGGAGTACTCGGGACGGTCGGTCTGCGCATACCGCGGCGCCTTCTCGAGCTGGTCCTCGCGCAGCGGCACGACGTAGCCGTCCAGGCTGGTGTCGTACTTCAGCATGTTCCAGGGGATCGGATACCGGTCGGTCCCGATGCCCATGAACCCGCCGAACTCGAGCGCCGCATAACGGACCAGGCCCGAGCGCTTGTCGATCACGAGGTTGTCGATCGAGCCGAGCTTGTCGCCGTTGCCGTTGTAGACCTTGGTGCCTTCGACGCGGTCGGAAGCGATGGTGGTGCTTGCCATGAGGGTCTCCTGGTGGGTTGGGATAGGAGGTTCAAGGCAATCGCCGTGCCGCCGTCGACGCAGGCAGGGGAGCGGGAATTTCTCTTGCCTCGACAAGGGACATCCTCCCCACCTCCGACCGCGTTCCGCCGCGGCCGCCTTGCATGCCCAAGCTGCCCCATGCCGTTCAGGAAGCCATCGACATCGTCGGCGAAGCCGCGCAAGGCTGGAGCGACGACAACGCGCCCAGCATGGGCGCAGCGCTGGCCTACTACACGCTGTTCTCGATCGCGCCGCTGCTGCTGATCGTCATCAGCGTGGCAGGCCTGGTGTTCGGCGAGCAGGCCGCGCGCGGCGAGGTCATGGCGCAGCTCTCCGACCTGCTCGGCACCGACGGCGCCATGGCGGTCGAGGACCTGCTCAAGCGCGTCAACCGGCCGGAGGAGGGCGGCTGGGCCGCCGCGATCGGCACCATCGTGCTGCTGGTGGGCGCGACCTCGGTGTTCGCCGAACTGCAGAACTCGCTCAACCGGATCTGGAAGGCGCCGATGGCGCGCAGCGGCCCGGTCTGGCAAGGCCTGGTGACGCTGCTGCGCAAGCGTCTGCTGTCGCTGGGCCTCATCCTCGGCCTGGGCTTCCTGTCGATGATCTCGATGGTGGCCAGCGCCGCGCTCGCCGCGATCAGCAAGTGGTGGACGCCGTGGCTGGGCACCGAGTTCGTCCTGCTCGCCCAGATCCTGAACGGCACGCTCGCCTACGCGTTGATCACCCTGATGTTCGCCGTCATCTACAAATGGGTGCCCGACGTCCCCGTGCGCTGGCGCGATGTCTGGGTCGGCGCGCTCATCACCTCGGCGCTCTTCAGCCTCGGCAAGACGCTGATCGGCCTGTACATCGGCCGCAGCGGCGTGAGCTCCGCGTACGGCGCCGCGGCCTCGCTGGTCGTCATGATGCTGTGGGTCTACTACTCGACCCAGGTGTTCCTGATGGGGGCGGAACTCAGCTGGGCCTTCGCCAAACGCCACAGCCTGCGGGAGCAGGCGGCGGAGACCGCCACGCGCGCGCTGAAGGCGGGTTGACGATCGGCCACGGGGCCGATGGACACGGCGATCCCGGCGATCCGTCGCCGCGGACGCGGCATCGACGCTAGCGGACGATCACCCGGAAACCCGCGCCGATCCTCGTTCTTCGTCCGGCATGCCGCTTGCCACGTGGACGGGATGATCGCCACGTCCCTCGAGCAGCGCGCCCCCGCCGCGCCCAGTCCTCCGGAGCTGGGTGAAGCGGCCGCGTTGCTGCGCGAGGGACCGCTGCCCATCGACGCGCTCACGCTGGCCGAGGAACGCCATCGCCGCTGGTGCAACGTGCGTCGCGTGCTGCTGATCCGGCTGGACGGCGTGGCGGGCGTGCTGGCCTCGACGGCCTCGTTCGCGGCGGTGCACGAGACGATGCCGTGGACGCAGCTGACGCTGCTCGCGGCGCCCGACGCCCTGGAACTGCGGCCGCATCTGCAGGCGGTGGACGACGTCATGACCTTCAACGCGCCGTGGACCGCCGGCGGCGCCGCCGCGCTGGATGCCGAGCCGCCGACCATGCGCGGCGACGCCGAAATGCACCTGGTGCGCCGACTGCGCCGCAGTCACTTCGATGCGGCGGTGCTGTTCGCTCCGGCCAGCCAGAGCGCCTTGCCGGCCGCCTTGCTGTGCCGCATGGCGGGCATTCCGCTGACGCTGGCCCATGTGCGCGAGCCGGCGCACGGCCTGCTCAGCGATGAACTGCTGGTCGCCGATGACCGGGCCGGCGACGGCCACGACGACACGCGTCGCCAGCTGGCCCTCGTGGCGCATGTCGGCATGCACACCGCCGACGAACGGCCCCGCCTGCGGCTGCTGCCCAAGGACACCCACCAGATGCGGAACGTCTTGCAGCAAGCCGGCTTGCGCTTCGGTCAGCGCTACGTCCTGGTGTGCCCGGGTGGAGGGGGGGCGCGCCACTGCGCGCCCGCGGCGTTCGCCGCGGCGGCGGACGTGCTGCTCAACGCCTGGGCGGACGACACGGCGATCGTGATGTGCGCGCTGCCGGCGGAAGAAGCGGCCCTGGCGGAACTGCGCGCGACCTTGCCTCAGCGGGGTCACGTCTTGCTTCCGGCCGCGTCGATCGGAGAACTCGCCGCACTGGCCGCCGGCGCCCGCGTGATCGTCGCCACGGACGATCTGCCGCTCACGGTCGCGGCCGCCGCGCGGGTGCCCGCCGTCCTTCCCGGCGAGGCATTGCGGCGGGATATGAACTTTTCCTGAACTGCCGGGCGTTCGGCATCGACACATCGCTATCGAGCCCCGGTCGAGGGGACGGGCCACTTCAGCGAAAGGAAAGTCATGTTCAGTCAGTTCGGATCGGCCTGGGGGCCGTCGCGATCATTCGCCGGTGACGCCGATGCGCCAATGTTTCCCTCCACCTCCACCTCGACCTCGACCTCGACCCAGGGGACTGACGCGCCCGATGGCGTGCCGGCCGACGGCAGCCAGGATCCCTTCGACAGGAACAGCCCTGAGGTGAAAGCGTTCCTCAGCGAACTGCAGACGAAGCAGCGCAATGAGCAGGCTCGCCTGCTGGCAGGCTTTCGTCGCCAGATGGCCGGACAGCAGCCGCCAGCCGCGCAGTCGACGCAGCAGCAGGCCCAGCAGCAGCAGGCTCAGCAGCAGCAGGCTCAGCAACAGCAGGCTCAGCAACAGCTGCGATACGCCCAGCAGCAGTTGCAACAGGCGCAGCAACAGCTGCAGCAGGCGTTCCACCAGGTGCGGCAACTGCAGCGTCCGTGCTCGCCTTGGGCCGCGCCGAACCCGTGGTCCATGCCGGATCAATGGGCCGTGCCGAACCGCTGGACGTGCTTCGATCCTTACGGCTGCGGCTCGTTCACCCCCGCCTACCGGTACGCGTACACGTCGCCCTTCACGCCGAGCTGCTCGCCCTATGGCATGAGCTTCGCGGACCGCTGCGCGTTTTCGCCGTTCGGTTCATTCGGATCGGCGATGGGGTCCGGGCTGGGCGGCTTGGCCGGCGCCGGAATCGGCGCGGCACTTGGCGCTTTTCTGAGCGCCTGACCCCCTTCGCCTGGCAACGAAATCGTCACAGGACGTTCGAACGGGCACGGTGCTTGCCTCTCCTGCGAGCCGCGCGTGGACGCTCGGCGATGGCGATGGCCGGACGGATGTCCGACCGCGCTCCGTTTCCATCACAGGAGGTTTTCATGCACCTGCACAAGCTCGCCTGGGCGATGCCGCTGTTGCTGGCCGCGACTGTGGCCCATGCGGAGAGTTCCGGCAGTTTCCTGGAGGGTGCCAAGCTCGCGGCCCTGGTCCGTCCGGAGGCCGCGGCCCCGGCGAACGGCCCTTCCCACCACGCTCCCGCCGGTGTCCGTCCCGTCCCGCAGGGACAGACGCCGTCGCCGACCACCTCTGCGCCGCCGAGCCCGTCCTCCGTCATCGACGCCGACAACGAGCCTGCCGGCGCGTCGTTCGAGATCCGCAACTTCTTCACCCTGGTCGTCGCCTTGGCCCTGGTGGGATGGGTCCAGCGACGCCGTCGGGACGCCTGAGTCGCGTCGATTCCAGCGGTCCCGCGGACCGCTTGCCGGCACCGGCGTGGTCCTCGGACCGCTGCCGGTGTCGTTTTGTGGGGCGTGCTGTTCGCATGTCGTTTGCGTGTGGACGCTCATCGACCAGCGCTGACCGGAATATTTTTCAAATCAAATCGCCAAGGGGCTGGCAAGCGGGCCGCTTGCTGCAAGAATGAGTTAGACGAGTTCAGCGGACCTACTTCACGACATGCTGAACTCACCGATGTGACCCACTCCCAGAACGAAGGAAGACCCGGTGACCCATGCGTTGATCGTGGATGACGATATCGATTCCGTCGCCACCCTGCAGGAACTGATCGCGAGCGAGAAATTCACCGTGTCGGTGGCCCATACCTTGCGCGATGCCCGCCGGCACATCGCGCTGCAGCAGCCCGACGTGGTGCTGCTGGACCTGCAACTCCCGGACGGCAACGGCATGGAGCTGTTCCAGGATCCCCAGCTGGTGGCCAACTCCGAGGTGGTGCTGATCACCGGCCACGCGAGCCTGGACACCTCGATCCAGGCCCTGCGCCTGGGCGCGGCCGACTACCTGGTCAAGCCGATCAACATCAAGCAGTTGCAGGGCGTGCTGTCGCGCGTGATGAAGCCCGCCGCGCTGCAGGCGGAAGTCTCCGAGCTGAACGCCAACCTCGCCAACAGCGGCCACTTCGGCCTGCTGTGGGGCCGCACCCAGCCGATGCAGCGGATCTACGACCAGATCTCGCGCGTGGCGGGGACCAGCGTGTCGGTGTTCATCAACGGCGAGAGCGGCACCGGCAAGGAGCTGGTCGCGCAGACCGTCCATGACCTGAGCCGCCGCCGCAAGAAGCCGTTCCTGGCGGTCAACTGCGGCGCCATCTCGCCCAACCTGATCGAGAGCGAGATCTTCGGCCACGAGAAGGGCGCCTTCACCGGCGCGGACAAGCAGCACGAGGGCTTCTTCGAGCGGACGAGCGGCGGGACGCTGTTCCTCGACGAGCTGACCGAGATGCCGATGGAGCTGCAGGTCAAGCTGCTGCGCGTGCTCGAGACCGGGCGCTTCATGCGCGTGGGCTCGACGACGACGCTGGACGCCGACGTGCGGGTCATCGCCGCGTCCAACCGCCCGCTGTTGCAGGCGGTGCAGGCGGGCAAGCTGCGCGAGGACCTGCTGTACCGCCTCAACGTCTTCCCGATCGAGATGCCGCCGCTGCGCGACCGCCTGGACGACGTGCCGCTGCTGGCCGACCACTTCCTGCGCCAGATCGCGGCCAAGGAAGGCAAGAACAAGCGCTTCACCGCGAAGGCGCTGGCGCAGCTCCAGACCTACCACTGGCCCGGCAACGTGCGCGAGCTGCGCAACGCGGTCCAGCGCGCGTACGTGATGGCGGCGGCCGATGTCGTCGACGAGCAGTGGCTGCCCAAGGGCGAGGGCGTCGATCCGCAGTCCACGGCCGCCTCGGCCGCGGCGTCCACCAGCCTGGGCGTGAGCGTGCCGGTACCCGCGGCAGGCGGCGCGGCGGCACCGGCCTTCGTGACGTCGGCGGAGTCGTCGGGGCCGTCGATCACGATGCCGCTCGGCAGCTCCATGGCGCAGGTGGAGAAGGCCTTCATCCTGGCCACGCTGCAGCACTACAAGCACCACAAGGAGCAGACGGCGGCCGTGCTCGGCATCAGCCTGAAGACGCTCTACAACCGGCTGAAGGAATACGCGGCGGAAGACGCGGCGGCGGCGGACAAGGCCGAGCAGTAAGGGAAACCGCCCGACTCCGCCTGGCCAGGCGCGGGCACTCCACGATGCAGGAGGCCTCGCGTCCGCGAACCTCCCGCATCGTTCCGGCCCCACCGGAAGTTGCTGACTTCCGTTCTTCGGTGAGGGCGCGCGGTGCTGGCATGCGGCCTGCCTTGGGAAAGGCAGGAGGACTCGTATGTCGTTGCGTTGGGTGTCCGATTGCGAACCCGGGCTGCGCCGAAAGCGCGCGGCCAAGGGCTTCCGTTATGTCGATGCCGCAGGACGGCCGGTGCGCGACGCATCGACGCTCCAGCGCATCCGCGCGCTGGCGATTCCGCCAGCCTACGAGGACGTCTGGATCTGCACGCGCGACGACGGCCACATCCAGGCCACGGCGCGCGACGCGCGCGGTCGCAAGCAGTACCGCTATCACGCGGACTGGATGGCCCTGCGCGGCGAGAACAAGTTCGGCCTGTTGCTGGACTTCGGCCAGCGGCTGCCTCGTCTGCGGCGGCAGGTGCAGCGGCGCCTGCGCGAGCGCGGCGTCGACCGCGAACGCGTCATCGCCGCGCTGGTCCGTCTGCTCGACCGCACCTGGATGCGCATCGGCCATCGCGAGTACGCGCGCAGCAACGGCTCCTACGGCCTCAGTACCTTGTTGTGCCGGCATGTGAAGGTCAAGGGCGACGCGCTGCTGTTGAGCTTTCCCGGCAAGAGCGGCGTGCGTCATCAGCTCGCCGTCCGCGACGACAGGGTGGCGGCCCTCGTGCGCCGCTGTCGCGATCTGCCGGGGCAGGAACTGTTCGGCTACGAAGACGAGGCGGGCGAGCCGCATCGCATCGATGCCTCCGACGTCAACGACTGGCTCGCCACCGCCGGCGGTCCGACCTGCAGCGCGAAGGTCTTCCGCACCTGGCATGCGAGCGTGCTCGCGCTCGATCTGCTCTCGGACCACGCACGCGCAGGCAGCGCGCCGGCGGACGCATTGAAGCAGACGGTGAAGGAGGTCGCCGCGCGGCTGGGCAACACCGTGGCGGTCTGTCGCAAGTCGTACATCCATCCGGCGGTGCTGGCGTGGGGCCAGCCGGATCAGTGGGCGTCGCTGACGTCGCAACGCTGGATGAGCGCGCCGCCGGCGGTGCCCGGCCTGAGCGCCGCGGAACGGCGTCTGATGGGACTGCTCCGCACGCAGCCGCGCGTGGAGGTCGCTACGCCTGCGCCTGCGCCTGCGGCGTCATCGGCGAAGGCGTCGACGCCGCGTTCATCCGGCTCAAGGGGTCGTCGAGCGGGTCGTCCATCAAGGGCGAAGGCGAGGCCGCCGACGACGTTGCCGACGCCGCCTCGCGCAGCAGATGATCGGCCAGCGACGGCCAGTCGCTGAAGATGCCCGCGGGCTCGCGCAGCGGCGAGCGCCGCCAGACGGTCTCGCCGCCGGTGTCGAGCAGCAGACCGGTCGCTCCCGCACGATGACCCGCTTCGACGTCGTCGAGCAGGTCACCCACCATCCACGACCGTCTCGGATCGAGGCCGTGCGCCCGTGCCGCGCGCGTCAGCATGCCGGGCGCGGGCTTGCGGCACAGGCAGGCCGGGCGACCCTGCGCATCGGGCGCGTGCGGGCAGACCGCGACGTCGGCGAGCGTCACGTCGAACTCGTCCTTCAGGCGCCGCAGCAAGGCGCCCTGCAGCCGCGCGAACTGGACACGGGTGAACGCGCCGCGCGCGATGCCGCTTTCGTTGGTGACCAGGACCAGGGCCAGTCCCGCCGCGCTCAGCCGCGCGAGCGCCTCGCCCGCACCCGGCATCAGCCGAAGCCGCGAAGGATCGTGGATGGCGGCGTCGTCGGGTTCGACCAGCGTGCCGTCCTTGTCGAGGAAGACCGCCGGACGCAGCGATCCCGGCGAGGGGCCGTCGGGCCGCTCGCGGGAGAAATCGAGGTCGTGGAGGGAGAGGGTGGTGAGGGGGGCGTCGAGCCAGGCAGTCACGGGATCAGCCTCCGCGACGCGCTCAGCGCACCCAGCCGTAGTCGGTCTGGCGCGGCGCCAGCGACTGTTTGTGCCGGGCCATCAGGCCCGGCTCCCGTCGAGCGCCGTCGCCGGCCGGATCGATCATGACGCCGGTCTGCAGGCCGTCGACCGGCGCGGCGATCGCGTCGGCCGGCCGCGCGTTTCGCGGCGGCGGCAGCAGCTCCGCCAGGCGGGCCAGGGTCTTGCGCACGTCCAGCGGCTTGGCCCACAGCTCCAGGAAGCCGCAGCCGAGGGCGTCGAAATCGGAATCGGCCGTCACCGCGATCGCGGGCACCTGCGCCCAGCCGCGCCGCATGCGCAGCAGCTTCAGCAGGTCCGAGCCGTGGCAGTCGGGCAGGTGGAGGTCGATCAGCAGCAGCGAGGGCTGCAACTGCGCGCTCAGGCGCCAGGCCGGCATGCCGGCCTCGGCGACGTGCAGGCGCAGGTCGCGGCGCTGCTCGAACATCGCCTCCATCACGATGACGTTGAGCGGGCTGTCTTCGACGTACAGCACCGACGTGAGACCCTCGTTCATCGTTCGCTCCTTCCCTGTTCGAATCCAGTTGGTCGCGAGATATGGCAATCGCCGTGCCTGAACGTCTCCCCAAGTCTGGGGATTCCACGTGTGGGCATCAGTGATTCGGCCCGTCCGGTGTAACCGCTCGATGAGCCATCCGTCAATCTCGGTGACATGTTCAGTGGGCCTTCTTTTTCCGTCGGTTCGCGTCCGGGGAAGACGGCGTACGCAATGGGTACGAGGCTTGCCTTGCCAGGAAGACTCAGGCCTTACTTCTCAGGCCTCACCTCTCAGGTCTCACCTCAAGGAGCTCCCATGGCCACCAGCCTCCGACCGGGCGCCGACGACAGCCCCGATGCCTCCGGCAGTCCCGGGAACGAACGCCCCACCAGCTTCGGCGTGCACAAGCCGGTGGATCACCTGGTGATCAGCTTTCCCGGTGCGCCCGACGCGGGTCAGGCGCGCGCGGCGTTGAGCGCGCACGGCATCGCCGACGCCGATCTGCATGCGATCGGCGACCGCGAGATGGTCGAGCTGGTCGAGCGCGACCTGAAGCGCGCCAGTCCGCTGGCCGCGATCGGTCAGGAGATCAACCTGCTGCGCAGCCATGGCGAACTGGCCGAACGGGGCTACCACTTCCTCGTCGTCAAGGCCAAGGACGACGCGCAGGCGCGCGAGATCGCCGAGATCGCGCGCCGCAACCGCGCCGAGCGCGCGCAGTACTACGGGCACTTCATCATCGAGGAGATGCTGGAGCCCGAAGGCGGCCGGCCGCAGGTGGCCGAGTCGCCGCACCGCGGCCTCGACACGCATCCGAAGCCGCCGCTGCCGCGCTGAGCGGACGGTCGCGGCCCGTGCCGGATCTCGCTGCACATCGGCCTTCGCATCGGCCTTCGCAACGAGGCACGCCGCTTGCCGTTCCGCTCTCCACCGATCCCTGCCCGCGCTGCCACGGCGCACCACGAAAGGAAACGTCCCATGAGCACCACGCCCAACAACGAGAAGAGCGACAAGACCGTGCCGTTCACCACCGCCGAGGATGCGGCGAAGCTGGCCAACGGCACCGCCTCGTCGAGCGCGGCGTCGAGCGCGGCGTCGAGCACCGCGGCCGCCGATCTGGTGAACCGTGTTGCCGACAAGGCGCATGCCACGATCGATCGCCTCGCGACCACCGCGGCGCCGAAGGCGCAGCAATTGCAGAAAAGCCTGGAGGACACGAACGAGCTGCTGCACGACCGCGCCGAGCGTCTGCGGATGACCGGCAACGAGTGGTGCGACAGCCTGCGCTCGAACGTGCGCGAACACCCGCTCATGGCCGTGGGCACCGCGCTGGCGGTCGGCCTGCTGATCGCGCGCCTGACGCGCTGATCGCGGCGCGCCCATGAGCGACGTGCCGCACGCGACGCCTTCCTTTCCGCCGCCGTTCCCGCCACCCCCGCCGCCCCGGTCCGGGCCTCCCCCCGGATCGGCAGCCGGGGCGGCTGAGGGATCGACCCCCGGATCGCCGCCCGGATCGAATGCCGGATCGACGTCCGGACCTCCGCCTGCGGGCGAAGGTCCGTCGTCCGCCGGCAGCTGGTTCGGCGAACTGCAAGGCATGGCCCGCGCGGCGCGCGGCATGCTGTCCGGGCGCCTGCTGCTGCTGGCGTTGGAACTGCAGCGCGCCAGGCACGGGCTGGTGAGTCTGGTCATCCTGGGCGTGGTGGCGGCGATCGCCGGCGCCACCGCCTGGCTCGCGCTGTGGGCCTTGCTGGTCGCGCTGGCGGTGCACTTCGGCCTCACCTGGCCGTGGGCCTTCGCCGGCGTGCTGGTGATCAATCTGCTCCTGCTGGTCTGGGTCGCCGCCGCGATGAAGGCGCTCACGCCGATGCTGGCATTGCCGGCGTCCCGCCGCCAGTTCCACTGGCTGTTCAACGATCCGATGGATCCCGAGGAACCGAGTCCCGATGGCCGCAGCCCCAGACCGTCCTGACCCCCGCCGCATCCCCGATGTCCCCGACCCCGGGGGCGCGGCCGAGTCGATCGAGGCGCTGACGCTGCGCATCGAGATGGCGGAGTTGCGCGTCGTTCGCCGCGACCTGGAATTCCAGCTGCACTGGGACGCGTTGCAGCAACGCAGCAAGGCGGTGCTCGTGCCGGGCCGCTGGGTGCTGCCGGCGCTGGGCACCGGCGCGAGCTGGCTGTTCTGGCGCCTGGTGCGCGGCAAGCGGCGGCGTCACGAACGGCATCGCGAGGACCCGTCTCCGCGGCATGCGTTCGGCGCGCCGCGTGACTCGCACGCCGATCACGGCAGGCCGGCCGCGGATCGTCCGGAAGTCGGCACGCTGCAGCTGCTGACGCTGCTGTGGAGCTTCATGCCGACGCGTCTGCGCGGGCAGGTCGGACCGGAGATCACGCAGCTCGTGCTGGGCGTGATCGCGGGGTTCATGCAGGGGCGCAAGAAGCAGCGGGAAGAACAACGGGAAGGAAAGCGCGAAGACGCCCGATAGCCGATGGGAAGCGGCGCAAGTGTGCCTGGCCTGTCCCTCGATGACCCATGAAAAAGGCGCACCCTCGGGTGCGCCTTGTCGTTGAGGGCATGGCGCGCGCGGCGGCGCGCCGACTGCCCGTCAGACCTTCTCGGCATTGCGCGCCTGGTCGCGCAGCAGCTTGATCTGGTCGTGGTTGCGCAGCGTGCCCGCGAGCTGGCGCTGGACGACCTCCAGCACGCCGGCCGGCAGGTCCTTCTGCGCCGCCTTGCGGTAGCGCGCGACCGCGACGTCTTCGCCGCGCTCGCATTCCTCGAGCATCGCCTTGTCGCTGTAGCCGGTCAGCGTGCCTTTCACGGCGACCCAGCCGCGATGCATCGCGCCCGAGGCGCTCCCGTCGTCTTCCGGCGTGCCGCCGTGCTGGCGCACGAGTTGCTGGAGCTCCGAGCAGGCCTGGCGGCAGTCCGCCGCGCGCTGCGCGAAGACCTCGCGCAGGCTGGCGCCCTTGACGTGTTCGGCGGAGCTCAGGAATCCGTACTCGCCGTCCTTGCAGGTTTCGATCAGCGTGTTCAGTTCGTCGATGACGTCCTTGTTGTCCATGGCAGTCCTTTCCGATCAGGGGAGTGGTGATGCCATGAAACAGCAAGTCACGTACCCGTCGGCAACCCCATCGCGCGCCGCAGCGCCTCCAGGATCTGCGACGGCGACGCGGGCTTGCGCAGGACGATGAAGGAGGACTCCGCCGTCAGCGCCTCGCTGTAGCCGCTGATCAGGACGACGGGCAGTCCGGGGCGGCGCGTGCGCAGCTCCCGGGCCAGCGCCTGGCCGTCCATCGAGCCCGGCATCACCACGTCCGACAGCACGATGTCCACCGCCGCGCCGCTGCCGAACAGCTGCAGCGCCTCGTCCGCGTCCTTGGCGCTCAGCACCTGGCAGGAGAAGCTGCGCAGCAGGCCGGCGGTGACGCGGTTGAGTTCCTCGTTGTCCTCGACCAGCAGCACGCGCACGCCGGCCAGGCTGTTGGCGGGAGCGTCGTCGCGCGTGCGCTCGGTCCCGTCGACGCGGGCGCCGTCGGGCACGAGACGCGCGCTCGTCTGCGCCGGCAGCAGCAGCGTCACCGTCGTGCCCGCGCCCGGCTGGCTCGCGATGCGCGCCGTGCCGCCCGCCTGCACGCAGAAGCCCAGCACCTGGCTCAGCCCCAGGCCCGTGCCCTTGCCGACGGGCTTGGTGGTGAAGAAGGGCTCGAAGACCCGTGCCAGCAGATCGTCCGGGATGCCGGGACCGCGGTCGGTGACGCTGATCGCGACGTACTCGCCCGGCGCGAGGTCCTGCACGTCGCCCGGCGATGCGCGGCCGGCCTCGACGGTGATCTCGCCCATGCCGTTGGTCGCGTCGCGCGCGTTCAGCGCGATGTTGATCAGCGCGAGCTCCAGCTCCGACGGGTCGACGCGCACGCTGGGCAGGTCTGGCGCCATCGTCATGGCGAGCTGCATGCGCTTGCCGAGCACGGTGACGAGCAGCTCCTTGATCTCGCCGAGGGTCGAGCGCAGGTCCACCACCTGCGGATGCACCGGCTGGCGGCCCGCGACGCGCAGCAGATGCTGGGTCAGCCGGCTGCCGACGTCGACGGACCGCATGATCGCGCCCAGCGGCATCGCCAGCGATTCGGCATGCGGGCTGCGCTGGATCAGGTGGGCGCTGTTGCTGATCACGCCCAGCAGGTTGTTGAAGTCATGGGCGACGCCGCCGGTGAGCCGGCCCAGCGCCGCCGTGCGCTGCGAGCGGGAGCTGAGCTGCTCGGCCTCGCGCGTGCGGTCGATCGCCTCGTTGACGCGCTCCTCGAGTTCGTAGCGGCCCTGGTGGATCGCCGCGCTTGCGTCCTCGAGCGCGAGCGCGACCTCGTCGCACTCGACCATGCCGGTCTTGCGCGCGCGCACCGGCTCGCCGGCGCGCAGCTCGCTGGCGATCTCGTTGAGCGCATGGATCGGTCCCGAGATGCGGCGGCTGATCCACAACGCGCCGAACATGCCGACCAGCACCAGCAGCAGCGCGCCGATCGCGATCGGCTGCAACGCCGCGCGCGCGCCGAATCCGCCGGGGCCGCCGTCGCGCGGCACGGCGGTGACCACCGTCCAGCCCTGCGGCGATTTGCTGAAGTAGCCCAGCACCGGCTTCCCGTCGAGGTTGACCGATTCGAACTGCGCCTCGTCGCGCGTGGCCATCAGACGCTTGAGGTCGTCGGTGCCCGGACGTCCGGCGTAGCTGATGCCGCCCGGATGCCGCGCCACGACGGTGCCGTGGCCGTCCATGATCGTCGCGGTCCAGTCCGGCGGCAGCCGCTGTCCGTCGATGATCTGCTGCAGCTCCTGCGGCAACACGGCGATGCTCATGTTCAGCCAGACATGGCCGCCGCGCTCGATCGGCTGGATGATCTGCGCGCGCAACTGGCCGGTGGCCGGATCGGGGCCGAGGTCGCCCATGACGGCCTGCTCGGCCAGCGGCACGCCCTCGCGCACGAGCACCGGGCGCGAGGCGGCGGCGGTCGGCAACTCCGGCGGGGGCGTGGCCGCGGTGGCGGTGCCAGCGGTCGCGCCGGGAGGAGGAAGCGTGGGCGGCGGCGCGGAGGCCGCCGCCGCCACGGACGGCACCGTCGCGGGCTCGGGCAGGCGGCCCGGCGCCAGGCGCGTGCTGAACAGCGTCCGGTCGGGCGCGTTGAGCTCCACCCAGCCCGACAGTCCCTGCATCGCGCGACGCGACTGCAGCTCCAGCATCGCGAGGTCGTCGGGCGGGATCTGCGGCGACGCATCCAGGATCTGCGACAGCGACAGCACCCGGGCGATGCCGGCGCGGCGGGCCAGTTCCTTGTCGACCACCATGGACAGCGCGCGCGTGCTGTCGCGCATGTGGCGCACGGTGGCCTCCTGCTCGTCGCTCCAGGTCTGCCAGCTCACCCACAGCGCCGCGATGATGCCCGGCAACATCACGGACAGGACGAGCACGAGCAGGCGGGAACGGATCGGCAGGGGCATGGGCGGTCGGTCGGAGGAACGGTCGGTCCGCCGCGGCCAGAAGCCGGCGGCGAGGACGAGCCCGCGGGCGAGGGAACGTCGCGGCGGCAGATTATGGGCGGTGCTGTTCAAGGGCGTTCGGATGGATCGCCGGGGTGGCACCATCGGCGAGAGTCAGGGGGATGTGCGCGGCGGGTCCTGCGGACGCATCGACGGAGGCGTTGGCGGCCGCGTTGTTGATCGCGCTGGCCGTCATGTTGGCGGGCGTATGTGCCGGCACGTAGCCGGGAACGGCCGGCGGCGCGTGCGGGGGGCGGGGCGGGCGCAACAGTGTGCTCAGCGGCGTGCAGGGCCGGTCGCTGCCGCGCAGGTAGACGGCGACGGGTCGCATCTGCCGGTTGCGCTGGCTGATGCTGCGCAGGCAGATCAGCAGCGGCACGGCCAGCACCGCGCCGGCGACGCCCCAGAGCCAGCCCCAGAACATCACTGAGAGCAACACCGACAGCGGATTCATCGACAGGCGCTTGCCGATGACCAGTGGGGTCACGAAGTTGGATTCGATCGCGTGGATGCAGAGGTAGGACAGCACCGGCGCGAACAACGCGGTGAGGCCCGCGTCGCCGAGCGAGGCGGCCAGCGAGGCCGCCAGCAGCAGGCCGCACATGATCAGCGGGCCGAGGTAGGGGATGAAGTTGAAGATCGCGGCCATCGCGCCCCAGAAGCCGGGGTTGGGCAGGTCCACGAACCACATCGTGCCGGACACGACCAGGCCCACGCCGATGTTGATCGCGCCGACCGAAGCGACGTAGCGCGAGATGTCCCGCTGGGCTGCGCGCAGGCCGCCGAGCACGACGGCCCGCAGCCGCTGGCGATGCGGCAGCAGCTCGATGCAGCGCGACAGCACCCAGTGCTCGGAGGCGAGCAGGAAGTAGAGGAGGATCGTCGTCGCGGCCGTGGAGACGAGGAACTTCAGTCCGATGCCCAACGCCTGCGCCGTCAGCGCCACGCCTTCGCTGGCGATGCGCTCGCGCACCGGATCCGTCGGCGGCGGCGGCGCGGCGCGGTTCGAGCTGCGCCGCTCGACCGGCGGCCCGAAACCCGGGATCGCCGCACGCCACTTGTCCACCTGGTTCAAGGCCTGCGACACCGCCACCGGCGCGCGCTGCCACCACTGCGCCACCGGCTCGGCCAGCAGCGCCACGCTCAGCACCGTGCAGCCCACCACCGTGGTCACCAGCATCGCCGCGCTCACCGATTCCGGGATGCCGTGGTGACGCATCGTCCGCACCGCCGGCGCCAGCACGAAGGTCAGGATCAGCGCCACCAGCACCGGCAGCACGATCGCGCTCGCCTCCTTCAGCAGGAAGACCAGCGCAATCAACAGAAGGCCTCGCGTCGCCCAGCGGCGCATCGTGGTCGGGGGCAGGGCGGAGGGGCGCAAGATGGTAAGGATGACGGAAGAGGGGGCCGGGCAGGCTGTTGAAGCAAGGGCCGGGCCAGGAGAGAGCGGGGGAGGGAGCGGTACCACTGGGTGGCAAGGGCCCCGACTCCGTTGGGTCGAGCGCGGGCGCTCCACGAGGCAGGGGGCATCGCGTCCGCGAACCCCCAGCCTCATTCCGGCCCCATGGAGGTCCTCGGACTCCGAAAGACGCGGTGCGCGGAGATCAGTGGACGTGGCAACGCCGGCCGTCGGTAAAAGGTGCCGAAAGCCTTGCGAGGAAGGGCGGGTGTAGCGGCGGTGGCGGACGTTGGGCGAACCGGCGCGGTGGCATCGAGGGGCGTCGAGGTTCGCCGGAGCTCGATGCGCCGATTCCCGGCAGGCCCCATGCCTGCTGCGTTTGCGGCGTTCGGGCGGGCACGCCGAATGACGGACGCTCCGCCATATGAAAACGCGGCGGCGAGGTGGCATGGTCCTTGCGCTGATGGCTCCATCAGGCCGGTTCGCCGGCACTGCCTACAACCCGTTCCCGTCCTCGCCGGCGGGGACCTTCCGGAACCGGTTGTCGGCAGCTTCACCCTCTACCGGACAGGAGTGTCACAAGTGGGAGCAATGGAACTCAGGCACGAGCACAGGCAGACACAGACGCTGTCGCCCCGCCTCCAGCACGCCGTGCGGCTGCTGCAGATGTCCTCGCTGGACTTCACCACCATGGTCACCGACATGCTGGGGCGCAACCCCTTCCTCGAGGTGACCGAAGGGTCGGACGATTCGTCGCCGCTGGACGCCGACGTGCCGGTCGCCGCGTCGCCGGTGATGTCGGACACGCCGGAACCGTTCCCGGACGACCGCGAGATCTGGCGCGCGGAGAGCTCCGGCTCGATGCGCCGCGCGGAGGACGGCGAGCTCAGCGCGCTGGAGATGACCGCGGCGCAGACCTGCCTGCGCGAACACCTGCGCAGCCAGCTCAACGTGCTGCGCCTGTCGCCGCGCGATCTGGTGCTGGCGACCATCGTGGCCGAGTCGGTCGACGACGACGGCTACCTGCGCAGCTCGCTGGAGGAGCTGGCGGCGGTCGCGCAGATGCAGCCGACGGTGGCAATCGAGGAAATGCAGATCGCGCTGAAGCGCGTGCAGGCCCTGGACCCGCTGGGCGTGGGCGCGCGCAGCGTCGCCGAATGCCTGTTGCTGCAGCTGCCCAAGATCGAGGACACGCGCAGCCGCCTGCTGGCCGAGCGCATCATCTCGCAGCACTTGAACCTGCTGGCGTCGCGTGACATCCCGTCGCTGGCGCAGCTGCTGGACGTGAGCGTCGCGGAAGCGGAGGCCGTGTGCCTCAAGCTGCGCCGCTTCGATCCGCGGCCGGGCTGGCGCTACGAGACCACGCAGGCCGCCTACATCGTGCCGGACGTGCTGACCACCAAGGTCCGCGGCCAGTGGCGCGTGCAGCTGAATCCGGCGGTGATCCCGAAGGTGCGGATGAACCAGGTGTATGCCGAGCTGTTCCAGCGGCATCGCCAGCAAGGCCATGCGGAGATGGCCACCCATCTGCAGGAAGCGCGCTGGACGATGCGCAACATCGAGCAGCGCTTCTCGACCATCCTGGACGTGGCCGACGCGATCGTGCGCCGCCAGCGCCACTTCCTGGAGTTCGGCGCGATGGCGATGAAGCCGCTGGGCCTGAAGGAGATCGCCGACGAGGTCGGCATCCACGAGTCGACGGTCTCGCGCGTGACCAACAACAAGTACCTCGCGACGCCGAGCGGCGTGTACGAGCTGAAGTACTTCTTCTCGCGCGCGATCGTGAGCAGCAACGGCAGCGCGTGCTCGGGCACGGCGATCCGCGGGCTGATCAAGGACATCATCGAAGCCGAACGCGCGGACAACCCGCTGTCCGACGCCGAGATCACCCGTCAGCTCGCCCGCCAGGGCCTGGTGGTGGCGCGCCGCACGGTGACCAAGTACCGCCAGATGCTGCGCATCGACGCGGTCGAACGCCGCAGACAGCACAGCTGACGACTCGAACCGATTTCCCGAGGCGCGATGGAGACAAGGACGGAGCCCCATGAGGCTCCGTTTTCATTGGCGCCGCGAGCGCCGCCGCCTTCGATGTCAGAGATGTCGTGGAGGGACGAATTCGTCTGCGGGCCTCCGTCGTATGTCAGCGGGCAGGACCCTTGGCCGGGTCGGTCTTCTTTCCGTCCTTGACCAACTGATCCCGCCGCTCGGCATCGAGCCCCGGTGTCGATCGCAGGTCGGTGTCCACCTGGCCCTGCTTCAGGTCCTCGTGCGCCTGGCCGATGACCGCGCGCTGGTCCTCGCCTGCCGCGCCGGAACCCATGCCGCCGGTCGAGTCGCCGCCGGTGCTCTGATCGCGCTCATGCGGCAGTTGCACGTCGTCGTTGTGCATCGGGGCCGCGTCGGGTTCGATCTGCCCCGGCGCCACCGGCGCCTTGTCCAGCATGCGGCGCGAGGCGGGGGCGTCGTCCGGGCGACCGGTCTTGTTGTCGGTGGTGCTGGCCATGGCGAGCTCCTGGTTCATTGCGATGCCCTGTCGAGGCAATCGGCCCACCCGCGCCTGAACCGCGCAGTGAGCGGTCGACAGCGCGGCCCAGGCGCATTCCGGGGCGTTGGCGCCGGAACGGCGCTTGCCCGCCCGGCGCCATGCAAGCCTGGAAGACCCGTTTCACGATCCTCGACACCGACCTCATGCTCTGGGGTCAGCTGTTGCTCGGCGCGCTGGTGATCATTGCCGGCGCGCTGTTGCTGCACGCGATCCTGCGGCCGATCGCGCAGCGCCTGACGCGCTTCTCGCCGCTGCTGAGCTCGGTCGTGCGGCGTTGCGACAACCCGGCCCGATGGGCGCTGCCCATCGTCGGCCTGCTGATCGCCGCACAGGGCGTGCCCGACACGATGCCGGGCATCAACGGCGTGCAGCATCTGCTGGGCGTCCTGTGCATCGTCGCGATCGCGGCGGTGGCGGCCGGCGCGATCACCGGCGTCGCGAACGGCGTCGCGCTGATGAATCCCGCGGACGTCGAGGACAACCTCGCCGCGCGCCGCATCCAGACGCAGACCAAGGTGCTAGCGCGTGTCGCCAAGGGCGCCGTGATGCTGACCGCGCTGGCCTTCATCCTGATGACCTTCCCCCGCGCCAAGCAGGTCGGCGCCAGCCTGCTGGCCTCGGCAGGCATCGCCGGGCTGGTCTTCGGCCTGGCGGCGAAATCCGTGTTCGGCAACCTGCTCGCCGGCCTGCAGATCGCCATGGCGCAACCGATCCGGCTCGACGACGTGCTCATCATCCAGGGCGAGTGGGGCCGGGTGGAAGAGATCACCTCCACCTACGTCGTGCTCAAGATCTGGGACGAACGCCGGCTGGTCATCCCGCTGCAATGGTTCATCGAGAACCCGTTCCAGAACTGGACACGCACGAGCTCCAGCATCCTCGGCACGGTGATGCTGTGGGTCGACTTCACGCTGCCGGTCAACGAACTGCGCGACAAGGCGACCATCATGTGCAAGAGCTCCGCCCATTGGGACGGCCGGGTCTGCGGCGTCCAAGTCGTCGAGACCACCGAACGCACGATGCAGATCCGCGTGCTCGTCAGCGCCAAGGACTCGGGGAAGGCCTTCGACCTGCGCTGCGAATTGCGCGAAGGGCTGATCGCGTGGCTGCAGAAGACGCACCCGCAGTCGCTGCCTCGCGTGCGGGCGCTCGTGGAAGACATCCCCGCACCCGCGGCACCCGTGCTCAAGCCTTCGCTGCCACCGTCACCAGCCCCTTGAAGGGCTCCGGTAGGACTCCCTCTCCCGCTTGCGGGAGAGGGTGGGGGTGAGGGCCAGCGGCCGCGGAAGTGCTGAAGCCTTTTGGACTCTCGCCAGCCCTCGACTGCCGACGCTGCGCACGGCTCGGGGCGACCGGGTCCCCTTTTCTCCATCTCCCTCCTTTGTCGGCCGCCCCGGCCGACAAATTCCCTCCTTAAGTTCCGAAAAGGGGACCCGGTCGCCCCTCTCCCGAATCACCGAGGTGTTCCAGCATCAGACGGAGCACGACGTCGATCTCCGCTTGTTCGTTGAGGTAGTACCTCGCGTGGCTGTGATCGAGTCGGGGGCCCACGCGCACGGTGACCCAGTCCGCGCTTGCGCGTTGGAACGCCGGCTCGTCGTTGGTGTCGTCGCCGACGTAGAAGCCCGTGTCGGCGCCGTAGCGCGCCGTCAGGCGTGCCATCGCATCGCCCTTGTCGGGCGCGCCTTCGACGAGCACGTTGACGACGCGCTTGCCGGGCTCGGTGATGACACCCGCCGGCAGATCCGCGATGAGCTCGGCGATCACCTCGCGCGCAGCCACGGGATTCGGCGCCATCCGGTAATGGATGGCGATCGAGGCGCCCTTGTCCTCGATCGTCGCGCCAGCCTGGTTGAGCCCCGGCTCCATGCGCAACATGCGCTCACGGAAGGTGCCCAGGGTCATCACGACGTGCGGGTCGGGGCCGTCGAATTCGTCCTCCGCGCCGTGGTTGCCGACGATGTGCGTGGGCTTGAAGCCCAGCCGGTGCCGCACGTCCAGGACCTGGCGGCCGCTGACCACGGCGACCGGCACGCGCGCGACCAGCCGTTCCAGCAGCTTCGCGGTGGGCTCGGGCAGCCGGGCCTCGTCGGGATGCATGACGATGGGCGCCAGGGTGCCGTCGAAGTCGAAACCCAGCAACGGGCGGCGTGTCATGAGGCGGGCGACCGCGGCGCGGCCCTCCGCGTCGAGCAGATATCGCACCGGCATCATGGCGTCAGCGCCTCCTCTCCAGACTCTCTCGATCGCCGCTGCACGCGGCGCGTGATGCGCTCGCGCAAGCGCCATTGACCGGCATCGGTCAGCATGCGGCCAGCCCAGCGGTAGACGTTGAACTCGCGCACCGTCATGCGCAGGCTGGCCATGCGCTCGCGTTGCTCCTGCGGCGGCATCAGCGCCGCGCGGTGCAGGGCGTCGGTGGTCTCTTCCACGTGGTAGGGGTTGATGACCAGCGCCTCCTGCAACTCGCGCGCCGCGCCGGCGAAGCGGCTGAGGATCAGCACGCCCTGATCGTCGTCGCGTGCGGCGATGAACTCCTTGGAGACCAGGTTCATGCCGTCATGCAGGCTGGTCACCACGCACATGTGCGCGGCGCGGTAGAGCGTCATCAGCGCCGCATGGTCGTGATGCTCGGCCAGGAGCACGACCGGCTTGTAGCCGGCGCCGCCGAAACGCAGGTTGATGCGCTCGGTGACGCGATGGATGCGGTCCTGGAATTCACGGTATTCCTCCAGCGCGTTGCGCGTCGGCGCCGCCACCTGCACGAGCACGAAGCGTCCCTGCCACTGCGGATGCTTCTCCAGCAGGCGCTCCACCGCGTGCAACCGCTCCAGGATGCCCTTGGTGTAGTCGAAGCGGTCCACGCCGACCGCCAAGACTGTGTCGGGCGCGAGCTTCAACCGCTCGAACACCGTGGCGCGCGCGTCCGCCGGGGACTGCCAGCCGGCGCGTTCCTCGTCGGTCGGCCACGCGATCGAGATCGGATAACTCTGCACCAGCGTCGGCTCGTCCCGGTAGCTGATGGTCGAATGCTCGTGCTCGATGCGCGCCTCCAGGTAGCGGTCCACCGTCTCGGTGAAGTTCTTGCAGTGGAAGCGGGTGTGGAAGCCCAGGATGGTGCTGCCCAGCATGCCTTGCAGCAGCTCGCGACGCCAAGGGCAGATGCCGAAGGACTCCGGGTTGGGCCAGGGGATGTGCCAGAAGGTGATGATGGTCGCCTTGGGCAGCTTCTCGCGGACCATCGCGGGCAGCAGGGCGAAGTGGTAGTCCTGCACCAGCACCACCGGATCGTCGCCGCGGGCCTCGGCGACCACCGCGTCGGCGAAGCGCTGGTTCACGGCCTTGTACTGCGCCCAGTCCGACTCGCGGAAGACCGGCCGCACGTGCGCCACGTGGCACAGCGGCCAGAGGCCTTCGTTGGCGAAGCCCTGGTAGTAGCCGCGTTCTTCCTCCTCGCTCAGCCAGACGCGGCGCAGCAGGTAGTCCTGCGTGTCCGGCGGCACCGCGACGCGGTCATGCGCGTCGACGACGTCCCGGTCCGCGCTGCCGCTGCCGTGCGCGATCCAGGTGCCGGAGCACGCGCGCATGACGGGCTCGACCGCGGTGACCAGGCCGCTGGCGGGGCGGCTCACGGTGATGCCGTCGGGGCCGCGCTGGTGGATGTAGGGCTCGCGGTTGGAGACCACGATCACCTGGTCGCCGCGCAGCTGCGTGCGCAGCAGGCCGCGCAGGCGCTCGGGATCCCAGGGCGTGAGCGGGCCGTGCTCGCGGTAGAGGTTGTCCTCGAGCTCACGGATGTGCTGGCGGATCTCGACCTCCAGCGGCTGCAGTTCCGGCGGGGCCGTCTCCGGTCCGCCGCGGAAACCGGAGGTGTTGAGCAGCGGACGTACCAACCCCTCGCCGCGCAGGATGGCGCGCATGCCGGAGACCCAGCCGCGCCAGCTCAGCTGCGCCACGATCATCGTGATGCCGGCGATGGCCAGGCCCAGCACCGTGATGAAGATGATCATGTAGCGCCGCGTGTCCAGGCTGCGGCGGTCGGGCAGGCTGAGGTCGTGCAGCAGCACCAGCCGCTCGGCCTCGGGCTGCTGCGGGTTGACCGGGAAGACGCCGATGTGGACCGCGCCGCTGGCCAGTTCCAGGCGCGGGTCCTTCTGGGCGGCGCTGAGCTCGGCCTCCTTGCAGCTGAGCGAGCCCGGGAAGCCCTTGGTGCTCATGACCTGCGTGCCGTCGGGCGAGCACAGCGCGATGCCCACGAGGCGCTCGTCCAGCACGCCGCGCTCGAGCAGGTTGCGCAGGCGTTCGCGCTGGGCGCTGGGGTCGATGTCGCTGATCGCGACGGACAGGGTCTTGGCGACCATCGCGCCGCGCAGGCTCAGGTCGCGGGAGAACCAGCGCAGCGTCATCCGGTCCAGCAGCGGCAGCGCCAGCAGCGCCGCGAGCGTCAAGGTGATCAGCAGCGGGACGAGGAAGCGGATCTGGAGGTGAAGCGACTTCATGCCCGGCTCCCCGCGCGACGCGGCGCAGGGTCTGCAAGGAAGAAGTCCTCGTCACCGTTGTCGTCGTGCGCATCGCCGCCTTCATCGGCACCGATGTCGTTGTCGAGAGCGGCCGGATGCCGTTTGAGCGCATGCATGCCGCCGAGCGCCAGACCGGCGGCGAAGGCGCCGTAGACCAGGAGCAGGCTGGCCGCCGACGGCGGGCGCGTGCCCGAGGCCGTGGCGCGCTTGTCCGCGCCGGGGGTGAGCACGCTGGGCGTGACGACGCGATCGACGCCCACGGCGACCGCCGTGAGCAGCAGCGCGTCGGTCACCGCGTTGCCGCGCGTGGGCCGGCGGCGCATCGCGCGCAGCCGGTCGTAGAGCGCGCCCCAGACCAGGCCGGTGGCCGCGTGCAGCGCGATGTCGGCGGCGGAGGTCTTCAACGGCGGGCGGCCGACGCGGTATTCGGAACGACCGACCAGATGGGCATGATCGGACCGGCTGCCGCGCAACAGCGCCAGTCCTGAGAACAGGCTGGCCAACACGCCATCGGCGCATGCCCGGCGCAGCGCCGGGAGCAGCAATGCATTCAAAGGCGACTCCTGTGTCAGAGGGAAACAAGCCCCTGAGGATGGCAATCGCCGTGCCGCCCAGGCACGGTGCGGGCCGGCATGCGCCCGGGCTGCCGCGGAGGCCTCAGTTCACGGCCGTGGGCGGCGGCATGTAGGGCGGCTCGCGCACGGGCACGGGGTTCTCGCCCGGGATCGGCGGATCGATGACGCCGGGCGGGTTGTCGCCGGGCTCCGGCGCCGGGCCGTGCGGCGGCGGCGGAACGAAGGGGACTTCGTTCGGATGCGGCGGGCTCGGCGGCACCGTGTGGGCGTCGAAGGGCAGGGGCAACTGGTGCATGGCGTTCCTTGTCGTTGCGCCGGCCATTGCAAGCGGCGCGCCCGATGGCATCGGGGTTCCGGAGGCCGGGGATCGGGAGTTCTGTCGGCAAGCGCTGCTGAAGGTCCGCGCGATCCACTGGCGGCCGGAACCTGCACTCAGACCGGACCCGTCGCCCGGGGTGCGGACCGTCCCCGGCGCGGAGGCGGGGGCAGGGGCGGCACCGCATTTGCCAGAAACCGGCAGAACCCCGCAGTACCCGGTCGAATCGGGTCCCACGCCCCTCGATCCCCAAGGAAGGCCCGTCTCATGAACGACATGGCACTTGAGTCGTCCCGGACGCCGGCGACGGCGGCCTCGCCGAAGCCCGATCAACCGCGACGCCAGGACGAGGAGCGTCCGGCCGGGCCGCCCGCGCCCGGACCCGATCAGGCGCCGCACGAGCATCCCGACGATCCCGGCGTGCATCCGGACGGACCGAAGCGTTATCACGACGACCACGCCGCGCCGGCCCGCCAGCGGCTGGATCAGACGATGGATGAGGGTGTGGAGGAAGGCGTGGCGCAAGGAGAACCCGCATGAGGGCGCATGTCCTGCCGCAAGCCGGCTTCCACGCGGACCTGATGGCGCGCGACGAGGTCGTGGCGCTGCTGGTCGACGATCATCAGCGCGCGCAGCACGCCTTCCACCAGTTCGACCGGCTCTGGACGCTGGGGGACCACGAATCGTGCGAGGCGCTGGTGCGCCGGACCTGCGCGTTGCTGACGGTGCATGCGACGCTGGAGGAAGAGCTGTTCTACCCCGCGGTCCGCAAGTGCCCGGAGATCGGCGCGATCGAGCGTCGCCTGATCAACGAGGCGGAGATCGAGCACCTGGTCGTGCGCATCCTCATGTCGCAACTGCGGCGGATGCGCGCGGAGGACACGCAGTTCGCGCCGCTGGTCGGCGTCCTGGGCCGTTACGTCAGTCATCACGCGCAGGACGTTGAGCAGGGCATCCTGCCGCGGCTGACGCACGCGTCGTCGGTGGACTGGCGCGCGCTGTCCAGCGCGCTGCGCCGCCGCCGCGACGAGCTCGACCGCCAGTGGCGCGACGAACTCAGCCTGGAGAGCCAGGAGTACGAGCGTCAGCAGGACGCGTGAGCGTTTCTGCGCGGGATCAACCCTCAGTGACGCCGCTGGCGCGTCGCGGCGATAGTGTCTCCATTGCCGTTGCTCGTGCTGCCTCCGATCGCGCAGCGGCCCGTTCAACCCGGCGAGCCAAAGAGGCGACCAGATCGTGCGACAGGAAGTGCGCCATCAGACGCTGCTTCTGGTGAGGCAGAAGCGCTGACTGCTCGATCATCGCGGGCCATGCGGCGTAGGCAGCTTTCACGCAATGAGAGACCACCGTCTCGGCGGGCTTGATCGGAATGCCTGCCTCCAGGCAGAACGCCTTGAGCAGGTAGGGTCGGATGGCCTGCCGTGCGGCTGGGCTCGCGTCGCGCAGGTCGCCACGACGCGGTGCAAGGCTTTCCGGGACCGTCAGCAACGCATGACCGCGGATCCGGTGGAAGACGGAGTACGCGACCAGATCGTAGGCCGGGGAGAGCGTCGGTGTGACACCGTCGACATAACGGACACCGATGTTCTTGAGGTGCATGTCGGGATTGCCGATCATCTCGTTGACGACCAGTCGCCTGAGCAGCTCGTGCACCGCGGCTTCTCCCATCGTGGGTTGCGTCATCAGCGCCAGCGCGATGTCGACATAGGTGATGGTCCGTCCGTCCGGGCCGCGACCGTACTTGTCCTCCGGCATGCGTCCCAGGATCTGGCCGAAGTCCTCCACGTGAATGCGCCCTTGAGGTGACCGGTCGAAGCGCGTCACCGCCAGGAAATTCGTGCTGACCGTCGCGTCGCCCAGATCGTAGTCGTGCGGCAGGCCCAGGCGTTCCAACGGTTCGAGCCTCGCTTCACAGGCATCGACGCCAGCGGCGCGGGCCAGCCGCAACGTGAGTTCCTCGACCTCTGGCAGCAGTGGCTGCGCGATCACCGGCAGCTTGGCGATGATGTGCGTGTCATGGTCCTTTGTCCTGGCAACGTAGCGCTCGCCGTCCCGGACGACGCCCAGCTTGGGCTGCACGCCCGACAGCGAGACGCCTTCGTCGAGCGGCTCGGCGGTCACTGACATCTCGAGCGCGTCCTGCCCTTGTGTCACATAGCGCGCGAGTTCGTCCCGTGACAGTTCGACCGGCAGTGCGTAGACATTCCCAGGCAGGTCCTTGCCGCAGGCCGCTAGCATTTCGAAGTGATCGGTCGGTGCGCAATCGCGCAGGGCCGCAACGTGGTCGCGGAACACGCCTTCCGGCAACAGGTTCTGGAAGAAGGCCGGCAGCAGCCAGTCGCTCCTCGACGAGCGGCGGCCGTTGAAACTCAGCGACTGGATGTCACGCCAGAGCCTCGCCTGGTCTTGAGGCGTGGCGGCATGCATGGACAACGAGAGCGTCGGTAGCGCCGAGCCTGCGCGTGCGAGTAGGCCCTCATCGATGACAAACCGGTTGGTCACGACGTCTTCGGACAGGGCGTACTGGAACAGTACGCCGACGCGCAGTTCTCCGAGATGGATCGCCAATGCCTTGACGTTCATCCGCGCTCCTTGCCGGCTCGCGATTCACGACGCGCATGAGCGGCGTCCAATGCTTCCGTGATGACGGAACGAACCGGAGGCCCGATGGTGTCGCCCGCCGCTATCGCAGCCGCAGCCCCCTTCGGTACCACCAGGATCGCAAGTCCCAGACGCTCCGCGAGGGCCATGAGCGTCGTCAACCGGAAGTCCTCCTGGCCGCTCAGCACGTGGCTGAGTGTCCGGGGAGAGATGCCAGCCGCCTCTGCCAGGCGCGCCTGCGTCAGACCATTGCGACGGGCCGCATCCCGGAGCGTGTCGGCGATGTCTGGGAGCGTGATGGAAAGTATGGTCATGGCAATAAAGTTCCAAATCGTCCTGAAAAGGTACTTTATTGCTGATCGCCGGTCAAGCGAATTAGAAATAAAGTGCCATATCAGGCGAATATAGAACTATGTTGCCATGTCAGCGAGACGCCGGCGTGCTCGCGGCGCCAGCCGCCGCCGGGAAGGCCGCCTGCGGGCCCGCGGCTCCCGCCGCGGTGACGCGCCAGATCACGTTGCCGACGTCGTCCGCCACCAGCAGTGCGCCCTGGCGGTCGAGCGCGACGCCGACCGGCCGGCCCATCGCCTGCCCCTGGGCATCGAGGAAGCCGGTCACCACGTCGACCGGCAGGCCGCTGGGCTTGGCGCCGACGAAGGGCACGAACACCACCTTGTAGCCCGCCGGCACCTTGCGATTCCACGAGCCGTGCTGGCCGATGAACATGCCGTGCGCGAAGTCCTGCGTCAGCTTGTTGCCGTCCGAGGACGCCAGCCCCAGCGAGGCCGTGTGCGCGCCCACCGCGAAGTCGGGCACCAGCGCCTTCTCGACGAGTTCCGGACGCTGCGGCTTGACGCGTTCGTCGACGTGGCTGCCGTACCAGCTGTACGGCCAGCCATAGAAACCGCCGTCCTGCACAGAGGTGATGTAGTCCGGCACGAGGTCGTCGCCGAGCTCGTCGCGCTCGTTCACTGCCACCCACAGCGCCTTGCTCGTGGGCTCCCAGGCCAGGCCGACCGGGTTGCGCAGTCCCGACGCGAACACGCGCGTGGAGCCGCTCTGCAGGTCGATCTCCAGGATCGCGGCGCGGCGCTGTTCGTTCTCGATGCCGTTCTCGGCGACGTTGCTGTTGGAGCCGATCCCCGCGTAGAGCTTCGTGCCCTCGGCGTTGGCGATCAGGCTCTTGGTCCAGTGGTGGTTGATCGTGCCGCCGGGCAGGTCCGCGATCTTGGTGGGCTTGCCGGCGAGCCGGGTCTGGCCGGTCGCGTAGGGGAAGCGCACGACGGCGTCCGTGTTGGCCACGTAGAAGCTGTTGCCGACCAGCGCCATGCCGAACGGCGAGTTCAGGCCCTCCGCGAACGCGAAGCGCTGGTCCGCGACGCCGTCGCCGTCGGTGTCGCGCAGCAGGGTGATGCGGTTGGCGCTCTTGGGCGTGGCGCCGGCCTTCTTCTGGAACTGCTTGGTGATCCAGGCCTTGGGGCCCTTGCCGTCATCGGGGCGCACCGGCGCGTTGGTCTCGGCGATCAGCACGTCGCCGTTGGGCAGCACGTAGAGCCAGCGCGGATGGTCGAGCTTGTCGGCGAAGCGCGTGACCGCCAGCCCCGCCGCGGCCTGCGGCTTGGCGCCCGCGGGCCAGCCGACGGCCTTGGCGACGTTGATCGTCGGCACCAGGCTCTTCTGCGGCTCGGGCAGCGCGGGATTGGGACCGTAGCCGGGCGGGGTCGCGGGTTGCGCTTCGAGCGCCAGCACCACGCGCGCGCCGCCGGCCAGGGCCATCAGCGCGGCGGCCGCGACAGCGGCGCGGGTGATCCGCCGGGAACGGGCGGACAGGCCGGAAGCGGGCAGGGAGGACAGGGAGGACGCGGGCATCTTCTTGTTCATCGGCTTCTCCGTCGAGGAGCCGCCCCGGGCGGGGCGGCAGCAGCCGACGGATCAGCAAGCGGGATGCCCGGCCGCTGTCAGCAGCCCCGGCGCTTCAGCGCCGGAACTCCTCGGCGTCGATACCCTCCAGGCAATCGGCGGCTTTGCTCATCAGCATCTCAAGTGGCAGCCGTGGATCTGTGGTCGCGATCGCCTGCTGCAGCGCGCGCAGCGGTGCCAGCAGTTGTGCCACGGTCCTGCGCGAGGGGTCCAGCATGTTCTCGGGCAGGAGCGGCCCCAACTCCGCCCTGCAGTGCACGAGCGCCTTCTCCACGTCGAGCACCTGGAGCTCCAGCAGGGCTGCGCGCAGGGATTTATCCAGCGGCTTGCCGGCCAGGATGCTCATGGCTTTCCCGTTCGGGGTGCGGAAGAGTGGCGACACGCCCTTGTCCGCTTCCTTGCAGATCGCGCTCAAGGGCTCGTCGTGCTCTTTGAGCTTGCTGGCCACGATCCGACCGTCTGGCGTCCGATTGAACTCCTTCCAATCCGGTCTCGGGCGTCCGATGATCCATTGACCGAGCAGTGCCCCTTGAAGCGTCGGTCCATCCTCTGCATGCGTCGGGTAGTTTTCGTCCGTCAGCGGTGTGCCGGTGACCTCGTCGAGGATCACCACGGGCGGTTCACGAGGCACCTTCGGCGAGGCGTCGATCGTGGCCCTGGGCAGGCAGAAGTCGATGCGAGTCAGACGCTGCGTTGTCTGATGCAGCGTCGACGCCATCGCCGCCCTTGTGGCCCGGAAGGTCACTTCATCGTCGTGTCCGGCCGAGGTGATCGGAAGAAGGCGATACACCGAACAGCCCTCTCCAGCGAGTACCGTCGTCTCGCCATAGCCGACCGGCAGATCCAGATCAGGGTGCGCGGCCCGGATCCTGCGCACATGCGCGGCACGCGCGGCCGCCGAGCTTTCCTGTTCCACGTGCGGGGGAGCCTTCGGGGGGATGATCGCCGGCCGTGCGGGCTCGACGGCGGACCGGGCTGCCGGCGAGGCGGTCGACGCCTGGGGCCCCCTGACGCCATGCCGATGCGGGACCAGCGCCCGCACTTCCTTGGCCACCTTGTGCGCGGCGCCCTTCATCCGCCTCTTTGGTACCTTCAGCGTCTGCTTCAAGGACTTCAAGTGCCGAGCGATCACGCCCTTGGTGAAACTCGCCTGAACCGGTGTGAACGACGCGGGGCGATCCGACGCGTCATCCGAGGGAGAGAGGATCTCGCTTTTCGAGGCGAGGAAGGACGAACTGAAAGGGGACTTCATGCGTGCGCACTCCGGGCCGCCCGACCGCCCTCCCGGTGGGATCGTTGCGGGGGCATGGAGGTTTTGTCGTCATGAGACAACCATCAGTTCTGCGAACCTGATTGCCATGGGACAACACCTGGCACCCCGCTTGCTCTGGCAGCGGCCGGTTCGAACGTCGGTGATGTGCGGCCACGCCGGACGAACTGCGGTACACAGGCATCCCTGGGAGGACGATGAAGACGATTCGACACACCGCCTGCGCGAGCGCGGTCATGGGGCTGCTCTGGGCGCCTGCCTTCGCGCAGCAGGCGCCGGCCGCGGCCGCCCAGGCGCTGCCCACCGTGGTCGTGTCCGGCAGCGTGGCGGAACGCCGGCTGGACGAGGCACCGTACGCGGCGTCGGTCGTCGATGCCGACGCGCTGCGCGGCGCGGGGCCGATGATCAACCTGTCCGAGGCGCTGAACCGCGTCCCCGGCCTGACCGCCAACAACCGGCAGAACTACGCCCAGGACCTGCAGCTGTCCTCGCGCGGTTTCGGCGCCCGCGCGCCGTTCGGGGTGCGCGGGCTGCGGCTCTACACGGACGGCATCCCGGCCACGATGCCGGACGGGCAGGGTCAGGTCACGCACTTCGACCTCGCGTCCGCCGCGCGCGTCGAAGTGCTGCGCGGGCCGTTCTCGGCGCTCTACGGCAACAGCTCCGGCGGTGTCATCGCGCTGGTGAGCGCACCGGTGCGCGAGCGCTTCGCGGAACTGGACCTCGACGCCGGCAGCGCCGGGCTGCGTCAGGCGCGCCTGACCGCCGGCACACCCTTCGGCGAAGGATGGGAGGCGCAGGGCGGCGTGTCGCGCATGGAGACCGACGGCTTCCGGCCGCACAGCGCCGCGCGGCGCACGCTGGTCAACGGTCGCCTCGCCTGGACTGGAACGCGCGACCAGGTGCTGCTGCTGGTCAACGACATCGACCAGCGCGCGCAGGACCCGCTCGGACTGACCGCCGCGCAGTTCGCCGCGGATCCGGACCAGACCGCCTCGCAGGCCGAGCAGTTCAACACCCGCAAGAACGCCAGCCAGACACAGCTCGGCGCGCGCTGGCGGCATCGCTTCGACGACGCGAGTGTCTTGTCCGAGAGCGTGCTGACCGCCTACGGCGGCCACCGCTCGGTGACGCAGTGGCAGTCCATCGCCGTGGGCGCGCAGACACCGGCGGGCAGCGGCGGCGGGGTCGTCGACTTCAGCCGGCGCTACGACGGTGTCGACGCGCGCCTGCTGTGGCGGCTGGGACCGGCCACGTTGGTGACCGGCGTGAACGTCGAGCGCCAGAAGGACGATCGTCAGGGCTACGAGAACTTCCTCGGCACCGGCGCATCGCAGCAGCTTGGCGTGACCGGCGCGCTGCGCCGCGACGAGGAGAACGAGGCCGTCACGCGCGAGGCCTATGCCCAGGCGGAACTGCCGCTGACGACGACGCTGTCCGCCAGCGCCGGCGTGCGCGCCGGCCGCGTGTCGCTGTCCGCCCGCGACCGCTTCCTGAGCAATGGCGACGACTCCGGATCGCTGCGTTATGACTACGCGAATCCAGCAGTCGGGCTCGGATGGAAGGTGGCGCCGTCGCTGTTGCTGCACGCCGCGCTGGGTCGCGGCTTCGAGTCGCCGACGCTCAACGAGCTGGCCTATCGCGCGGACGGGCAGGGCGGTTTCAACACCGCGTTGCGGCCACAGAAAAGCCTGCAGCAGGAGATCGGCGCGAAGTGGCGCGGCGGCGACGTCGAACTCGACGCCACGGCCTTTCACGTCGCCACGCGCGACGAGATCGGCGTGCTGTCCAACAGCGGCGGACGCTCGAGTTACCAGAATGTCGGCCGCACGCGGCGCAGCGGCGTGGAGCTGTCCGGCGCCTGGGACGTCGCGCCGCGCTGGCGCGCGCAGATGGCGATTGGCACTTTGAAGGCGCGTTACCGCGACGGGTTCCTGACCTGCACCGGTACCCCATGCCCGACCGCCAATGTGCCGGTGTCCACGGGCAATCGCATCGCGGGCACCAACGGCGGCAGCGCCTACGCCGAAGTCGCGTGGCGCCCCTTCGAGGCGGCGCGCGACGGCGAGCTCGCCGTGGAATGGCGCGGCGTGAAGCGCACCGCGGTGAACGACATCAACAGCGAATGGGCCGGCGGCTACGGCCTGCTCAACCTGCGTGCCCGTCATGGCTGGACCGTCGGCGCGATGCGTGCCGAGCTGATCGCGCGCGTCGACAACGCCGCCGACCGGCGTTACGTCGGCAGCGTCATCGTCAACGACGGCAACGGCCGGTTCTACGAGCCGGCACCGGGCCGGTCGTTCTGGCTAGGCCTCTCGCTGCGCGCGGCGTCGCCACGGGAACCATGATCGCCCGGACGGCTCCGGCTCCTCCGTCCGCGCCGCCAAGGCGGGCAGGCCGTGGCGCGTCTCGATATCGTGGATCAGACGCAGGACCGTCGGCAGGCGAAAGTCGCCGGTGTCGATGGGCGGCTGCCCGAGGGTTCTCCGCTGCGCCATCGCCGACTGGATCCGCCTGCTCGCCGCGACCGACGCATCCCTCAGCTTGAGCGCGGCCCGCGCGCGCTTGGGGCCGTCCTTCATCCAGCGCAGGGCGATGGCATCGCGGAGCAGCGGGGCGAGTTCCTTGTCCCGCTTCTTGAACGGGCTGAACGGGGACGCCTTGCGCAGCAGGTCGGAGAGTTCCAGATCGCCGATCAGAGGTGGCGTGCGCGTCGGGGACGGCGTCCCGGCATCGACCGCCACGGTGTGCCTCAAGGCCGATGCCGATGCCGATGCCGATGCCGATGCCGATGCCGACGTTGGCGTTGGAGTTGGAGTTGGAGTTGGAGTTGGCGCCGGTCGGGGTGGTCGGAGCGAGGGGGTGTCGAGCCAGTCGAGGCGATGCGGGAAGCGTCCCAGCAGCAGGCGCAATGAGAGCGTCGGATCTTCCTTGACGAGCAGCTGCACCACGCGGATGGCGTCGACCGAGCGACGCACGGCCTCGTGCTGCGCCACGACGCCCGGCGCTTCGCCCGCGGTGCGGGCGGGCGCGTCCCGGCGTCGGTGGGCCAGGTCGGTCATCAGGGTCTGATACAGCTGGCGCGTATCGATGCCCAGCACCTTGGCCGCGAGCGCCGGGTCCAGCGGCTGCTCCCAGGCCGGCCCCGCGTCGTCCGGGACGCGGAACAAGGGCGCCAGTCCGTACAGACGCTGCATCGCCGACAACGGCAGCAGCAGGGACCGGTCATCGGGAAAGGCGGTGCCGAGGTCCAGCGGCCAACAGCGACCCTGGGTATCGACGAGATGTCGATCCTCCCAGGACGACTGCCAGTCGTTGGTGAACAGCCGGCGCAGCGCCTGCGTCTGAAGCAGGGTCGCCGAGGGGTCACTGGCGGCTTCCCGGAGCGCTAGCTCGAGCATGGCGTTCGCCTTGGCGTCTTCGCGCCGCAGCGCGGCAAAGGCCAGCTGCAGGGGCTCCGACAGGACGCCGGGTGCCGGGACGAGGTGGCCCGCGCCCAGACCGGGCAGGACGTGAGGCACCGGATGGGCGATGCCGAGCGACAGGTCGTGATCGAGGCGCAGCGTCTCCTCCATGGCGGCGGATAGCGACGCGCGAGACGCCGGGGCCACGCCCCGCAAGGGAAGGAAGGCGAGCAGCGGTTGTCCCCGGAAGCCGCACAGCAGGTGGTCTTCCGGACGGCCCGGTACGGCGACGACGGAGCCGCGGCGCACCAGCGCGTCGGCAAGTTCCGGCAGGCGCCGCTTCAAGCCGGGGTTGGCGGCAGCGTGGAGAAGGAAGCGGGCCGAGACGTTGAACTCCCGCGCGCGTTGCGCATAGCCCGGCGGGATCTCGAGCATGGTCCGACGGTACTTCCGCGCTGCCTTGCCAAGCCGCTGGTAGTCGCGGTCCCGCCGCTCCGCCAGGCGTTGTGCGAAGGGCAGGAGGGCATCGTCCCGGCGCCCGCTGTCCCGGTCGGGCGCAGGGCAGGTCGCGGGAACGATGCCGTGGAGGCTGCCAGCGTCGAAAAGGGGAAGCGTCATGGCATCAGACCTTGCCGGGGAGACCTGCCGAGGGCGCGGGCTCGGCCTGCCGTTCGGGTGTGAATCCAGGCGCCGGATGCCCGCCGAGCTGCCGCGCGATCTCCGCGAGCGCCGCATCCAGACCCGACCGCAGGCCCAGTTCGATGAAGCCGTTGGTGTCCATCAGTTCGACCAGGTCGTCGCTGGCGAAGCGCGCGCGGCCGTCGGCAACATGCTGCCCGACGCGTCGCAGCACGTCGTCGCGGACCTCGCGGTCGGCGGTGTTCTCCACGGCCTCGAGCAGCTCGATCAGCGGCCGGTCGAACCCGTCGATCAGCGTCTCCAGGTCGGCGACCGCGTCGTCGAGCGCGACGGTCAGGCGCGCCCGGTCGGGGTGTGTCTCGCAGCGTTCGATCACCGCGCGCCGCAGATCGTCCACCGCCAGCCGCAATCGTCGGCGTGTCTGCGACCAGGTCTGGCGCGGCGCGGGCGAGGGCGCCTCGGGGCGCCCGGGGCGCGCCTTCGGCGGGAAGGCATCGACGCGCCCGGGGCGCGGGAGGGAGGAGGTCGTCATCCCCGTATGTCGCCTGGCAACGCGCGGCGGTTCAGCCCTCCGGGCGCTCGCCCGCACCCGTCGGACCGAACGTCGACAGGAACCACCGGATCGAATTGACATTCGTCAGCGAACGAACTGCCGCGCAGGAGAGATCTGCCGAACCGGCTCAGTTCGCCGCGAGCTGCTCCACCAGCCGCATCAGCAACTGCGGCTTGAGCGGCTTGGCCAGGTGGGCGTCGAAGCCGGCCTGCAGCGCCTGGCGCCGGTCCAGGTCGCGCGAGAACGCCGTCAGCGCGATCGCCGGCAGACGCTCGCCCGGCGCCTCCAGCGCGCGGATGTCGCGGACCAGCTCGTAGCCGTCGCGGCCCGGCATGCCGATGTCGCTGATCAGCAGGTCGAAGGCGTTGCCGCTGAGCGCCAGCAGCGCCTCGTCCGCGCTGTGGACCACGGTCACCCGCGTGTCGCGCTCCTCGAGGATCAGCTTCAACATCGCGCCCGCGTCGACGTCGTCCTCGACGACCAGCACGCGCAGCCCGGTCAGCGAGATCGCCGGCCCGTCCGCCGGACCGCCGTCGCCCGATGCGCCGAGGGCGCCGAATGCGCTCAGGCCGCTCAGCCCGCCGGAGGCGGTGTCTGCCTCGGGCAACGTCGGCGCCGTCGCTTCGCCGGGCAGCCAGAACCGGATCGCCGCCCCGCGCCCGCGGCCCTCGCTGCGCACGTCGACCCAGCCGCCGTGCGCCTCGATCAGGCTCTTGACGATCGCCAGGCCCAGCCCGAGCCCGCCGTGCGCGCGGCTGCTCGCCGCGTCGCTCTGCGTGAAGCGGTCGAAGACATGCGGCAGGAATTCGGGCGCGATGCCCTGACCCTCGTCGCGTACCTCGACCAGCACGCCCGCGTCCTGCGCCCGCAGCGACAGCGTGATCGCGCTGCCGCGCGGCGAGAACTTGGCCGCGTTGCCCATCAGGTTCCAGATCACCTGCTGCAGCCGGCCGCTGTCGGCCAGCAACACGGTGGATTCGTCCCGCAAGTCGAGTTCGATCCGATGCCCGCTGCTGTCGAGGTTGTGCTGGATCACCGCCACCGCGGCGCGCAGCACGTCGCCCGCCTCGACGCGCTCGCGCGCCAGCGGCAGCTTGCCGATGTTCAGGCGTGACATGTCGAGGATGTCCGTGATCATCCGCGCCTGGATCGACACGTTGCGGTCGATCGCCGCGAGCCCCTTCGCGAGCAGGTCCGGCGGGCTGTGCCGCTGCAGCACGTGCGTCCAGCCCATGATCGCGTTCAGCGGCGTGCGCAGCTCGTGGGACAGCACGGCGATGAGGTCGTCCTTCATCCGCGACAGCGCCTCGGCCTCGCTGCGCGCGCTGCGCTCGCGATCGAGCAGTTCCTGGCGCTGTTGCGCGAGCAGGCGCCGCTGCGAGATGTCCACGGCCATCGCCATGCACACGCCGGATTCGATCGGGGGAGAGGCCGTCCATTCGACCGGCACGCCGGGGTCGTCGTCCGATGGCTGCGGAGATTGCAACGGGAATTCGGCGTGCAGCCCGTCGATGCCCAGCGCCGCGATGAAGGCGTGCGCGGCGGGCAGGTCCGCGACGCCCACGAAGTCCGTCAGCGGCCGGCCGATGACGGCCTCGCCTTCGTCCGGACCCAGGCCGAGCAGCGCGAGCATCGCCGGATTGGCGTCCAGCACGGTGCCGTTGCCGGCCCTGAGCAGGCAGATGCCGCCGGGCGCCTGCGCGTACACGGCGCGGAACTTGGCCTCGCTGCGGCGCATCGCGTCCTCGGCGGCGCGCGTGCGCACCAGCGCCTGGATCGTCGACACCAGCACCGCCGGCTCCACCGGGTGCGTGAGGTAGGCGTCGGCGCCGGCGTCCAGGCCGCGCACCTTGTCCTCGTCGGTGAGGTAGGCGGCGGTCAGGTGGATCACCGGCAGCCGGAAGGTGCTCTCCTGCGCGCGCAGACGCCGGCACAGTTCGAAGCCGTCGATGTCGGGCAGGTGGATGTCGAGCACGACGGCCGACAGGCCCTGGTCCGCGACGCGCAAGGCGTCCGCCCCGGTGCCGGCTTCCAGCGTCGGGAAACCGGCAGCGTTGAGCAGGCGCACCGTCGTGTAACGGCCGATCGGGTCGTCGTTGACGACCAGCAGCCGATGCCGGGAGCGGTCGATGACACGCGCCTCGCTCATGCGTCGGGCACCTCCGTGGCGACGCCCGGTGCGGCGTCGTTGGCGGCGCCATCGCCATCAAGGGCGGCGTCCTGTGCGCCGGGCAGGCGCAGCGGCAGCGTCACCGAGAACACCGAGCCCACGCCCGGCTCGCTGCGCAGCCCGACGCGGCCGCCGAGCAGTTCCGCCAGCCGCTTGCTCAGCGACAGGCCCAGGCCCGTGCCGCGCAGCCGCTTCTGGATCGGCGAGCCGATCTGGGTGAAGTCCTGGAAGATCGCGTCGTGGAACTCCGGCGCGATGCCGATCCCGGTGTCGGTCACGGAGAAGGTGATCTCGCCCTCCGCATGCGGACCGTCGGGGCCGGGAACGCCCGGGACCATCACGGCGCTCACGCGCACCTCGCCCTGCGCGGTGAACTTCAGCGCGTTGGAGATGTAGTTGCGCAGGATCTGGGACAGCTTGGCGTCGTCGGTGAAGAGCTGCGCGACGCCTTGCGGCTCCTCGAAGATGAGCTGCACGTCCGGGTTGACCAGCACCGGCTTGAACATGCCGCGCAGCGCCGCGAAGAGGTCGACCAGCTCGAACCAGGCCGGCGACACGTCGATGCGGCCGGCCTCGACCTTGGCCAGGTCGAGCAGGTCGTTGACCATGTCGGCAAATTCTTCCGACGTGGTGCGGATGAAGTTGATCTGCTTTTCCTGCTCGTCGGTGAGCGGCCCGTCGATGCGGTCCAGCAGCAACCGCGTCAGGCTGCGGATCGACGAGATCGGCGTGCGGAACTCGTGGCTCATGTAGGCCAGGAAGCGGCTCTTGAGCTCGGTGGCCTGGCGCAGCTGCTGCGCCTGCGTGTCGAGCTCCGCGTACAGCGCGAGCACGCCGCGGTTGGTCTCGTCGAGCTCCGCCTGCAGCGCCTCGACCTGCGCCTGGGACGTGTTCAGCGCGTCGCGCAGGGTGGCGGGGTCGTCGGTGGGCATCGTGTCCTTCCTGTGCGTCATGCGCGTTCGACCGGGGCGTGGCCCGGGTCGCCGCCGCGTTCGTGGCGCCGCTCCTGGCGGCGGACCACCACCACGGTCGCATCGTCCTTGCCGCGCAGATGGTCCCGGAGGATCCAGCCGGCGATCACCGCGGGGTCGGCCTGCAGCAGTCCGGGCGTGTCTTCCAGCGACCAGCGGCTGACGATGCCGTCGGAGTGCAGCACCAGCACCGCATGCGCCGGCCAATCGTAGACGACATCCTGCAGGCGGCGGATCTGCAGACCCAGCGTGCCGTGCTGGGACAGCAGCGTCCGGTCGGACACGCCCGAGATCAGCCGGCCCGAGATGTTGCCGGCGCCGGCGAACAGCAGCGGGCCGTCCGGCGTGAGCGACAGCGCCGCCGACGCCGCGCCGCGCGTGCTGCGCAGGCTGTCGTGCGAGCGCTCCAGGAAAGCGGCCGGCGAGACGAGGTGGGCGGCATCGGCGCGCGCGAGCAGCGCCATGAGCTTGTCCGCCGCCTCGGCCGCGTCGACCCCATGACCCAGTCCGTCGGCCACGGCGATCGACCAGCGCTCGCGGTGCTCGTCATGATCGCGGCGCAGCGCCCAGGCGTCGCCGCTGACCGTCTCGCCCGGGGCGGCCAGCGACAGGCCGCCGACGTCGAAGGCGGTGTCGGCGGCGACGTTGATCGCGGAGGCGGCGCCAGGCGGCGTGGCCGCCGGCGCGCCGAGCCGGCTCCGGTCGGTGCGCGGCCCGAAGCGGGCGGCCAGGACCGTGCCGCGCTGCGGCGCGGAGAAACCGCCGAAGCGGTCGGCCATGCGACGGATCGCGCCGAGTCCGGTCCCGGACGTGCCGCCGCTGCTGTAGCCGTCCTGCAGGCAGCGCGACAGGTCCATGCCGTTGCCCTGGTCCAGCGAGAGCACCTGCACGGCGGCGTCGCCGGCGTCGGCCCTGCCGTCCTGACGGACTGGCGCCTCCACGCCGATCAGCAGCGCGGCCTGCCGGCCGGGGCCGGCATGGCGGAACAGGTTGGTGCCCAGCTCGGTGACCGCCAGCGCGAGCCGGCCTGCGGCGTCCTCGTCGAAGGCGAGCTCGGTCGCGAGCGCCAGCGCGGCACGCCGGGCTTCGCCCACCTGACTCGCGTCGTCGATGGGGAAGCGTCGATGCGCGCGCATGGCTACTTCCAGCGCGTGATGGTCACGCGCGTCCCGCGTCCGGGCGCGGACTCGAGTTCGAAATCGTTCACCAGCCGCTTGCTGCCGGACAGGCCCATGCCCATGCCGTTGCCCGAGGTCCATCCATCCTTCATCGCCAGCTCCAGATCCGGAATGCCGGGTCCCTGGTCGACGAAGGCAAGGCGCAATCCCGTGCGCACGCCCGACTGGACGATGGTCCATTCCATGTCGCCGCCGCCGCCGTAGACCAGCGTGTTGCGGGACAGCTCGCTGGCGGCCGTGATCATCTTGGTCTGGTCGACCAGCGAGAACTTCAGCTCCTGCGTGAGCTTGCGCACCAACTGGCGCGAGAGCACGATGTCCGGCTCGCCGCGGATCGGCAACGAGCCCGACGTGGTGTCGGGCGCCGTCACCGGCCCAGCCCTGGTTCGAGGGCGTCACCGTCGCCCATGCCGGGATCCAGGTTGGTCTCGAGGGCGGCGTCGGTCTCGTCCGCATGACGCAGCAGTTCCATGCCGCGCTCGACGTTCAATGCCGTGCGCACGCCGTGCAGCGACAGCCCCAGTTCCACCAGCGTGATCGCCACGGCCGGCTGCATGCCGACGACGACCGAGTTCGCGCCCAGCACCTTGGCGATGCTGGAGATGCCGGCCAGCATGCGGCCGATGAAGGAGTCGACGATCTCCAGCGCGGAGATGTCGATGAGCACACCGGTCGCGCCGGTGTCCTGGATCCTGTTGGCGAGGTCGTCCTGCAGCGCGAGCGCGGTCTGGTCCTGCAGGTCGACCTGGATGGTGACCAGCAGCGTCCTGCCCATGCGCAGGATGGGGATGCGCGTCGTCATGCCGCGCCCAGGCCGCCCGCCGCGCCGGCGGCGGGCCGGCCCTTGGTGACGATGAAGCCGGTGCGCTTCAGGGCCACCGACAGGGCGTCGGCCAGCGTCGCCTTGGTCGTGATGCCTTCCAGGTCGATGCCCAGGTGCACGATGGTCTGGGCGATCTGCGGCCGGATGCCGCTGATGATCGCGTCGGCGCCCATCAGGCGGATGGCGGTGACGGTCTTGAGCAGATGCTGCGCGACCAGCGTGTCGACGGTGGGCACACCGGTGATGTCGATGATGGCCAGGGCGGAGCCGGTCTCGACGATGCGCTGCAGCAGCGCCTCCATCACCAGCTGCGTGCGGCCGCTGTCCAGCGTGCCGATCATGGGCACGGCCAGGACGCCCTCCCACAGCTTCACGACCGGGGTCGACAGTTCCAGCAGTTCCTGCTGCTGGCGGCCGATGATCTCCTCGCGGCTGCGCTGGTAGGTCGTGACGGTGAACTGGGCCATGTTGTCCAGCAGCGTCGAGATCGCCCAGGTCGCGTCGCCCAGGGCCGCCGCGTCGCCGGCGAACTTGCGCTGCACGCCGGCGAAGAGCGGCTTCTTCAGCGCCAGCACGAAGCGGCTGGTGTCGGCGGCGGTGGAGCCTTGCGCGGCCCGGGACGCCGACAGCTGGGCGAGCGCCGAGCGCACGTTCGACCAGGCCGCGTCGTCGAAGTCCTCCGTGCTGCCATTGGCGCGCACGCCGCCCAGGATGGCGTTCAGCAGGTCGCCGGTCTCGCGGCCTTCGGTGGACAGGGCCCGGCCGCCGCCGCCGGCGGTCAACTCGGCCTGCCATTCGGCCAGGACCTGGTCGCGGTGGACGGACAGGAGTTCTTCGACGGCGGCGCTGTTCTGTTTCATCGTGTCCTCTCGGGGAATGGGGTCCTGCGGACGGACCGCACGGCGGCGCGATCCTACTCTCGGCGAAGTTCGCCCAAGACCATCCCGGGGCGAGGATTGGGGGAGGGTATCTCCCAGGGCGCGGTGGGCACGCGGGTTGCCCAATGCCGCTGTCAGACATTCAAGACCAAGATTGGGAGAACGACGTGGCGGATCAGATGAGCGTGCTGGTGGTGGACGACAAGCCTCAGAACCTGCTCGCGATGAAAGCCCTGCTGGCCGATTCCGGCCTGGCGGTGTTGACGGCGGATTCCGGTCCCGCCGCGCTGGAACTGCTGCTCACCCACGACGTGATGCTGGCCCTGCTGGACATCCAGATGCCGGGCATGGACGGCATCACGCTCGCCGAACTGATGCGGGGCACGGAGCGTACCCGACATGTCCCGATCATCTTCCTGACCGCCGGCTCGCAGGAGGCGCAGCGCAGCTTCAAGGGCTACGAGGCCGGGGCAGTGGACTTCATCTACAAGCCGGTCGACGCCCACGTGCTGCGCAGCAAGGTGGCCGTCTTCGCCGACCTGCACCGCCAGCGCCAGCTGCTGGCCGAGCGCATCGTCGAGCAGGAGCGTCTGGCGCGCGTCAACGCGTTGATGCTGAGCGCGCTGAGCCACGACATCCGCAGTCCGCTGTCGGTCATGATGCTCAACGCCGAGCTGCTCATCCGCCAGACCGAATCGCCGTCGCTGCAGAAGGCCGGCCAGCGGGTCAAGGCCGCCGCGACGCTGCTGGGCCGCCAGGTGGACCACCTGGGCAGCCTGGCGCGCCGGCCGTGCGAGCTGCTGCAGGTCCAGCCGGTGCGCGGCGACCTGGGGACGCTGGCCGCGCAGCGGCTGGACGTCGAGAGCAACCAGGCCGTGATGTGGGCGCCGCCGGCTTTCGACCGTATCGGCGACACGAGCGGCGACTTCGACGTCGAGCTGATGGCGCAGGCCCTCGACCAGTTGCTGATGCAGGCCGCGACCCATGCCGGCGACAGCGCGATCCGCATCCAGGTCGACGGGAGCGCGCAGCGCTCGCTGATGCTGCGCATCAGCTTCGACACGGTGCTGGATCCGGAGGCCTCCATCCATCTGTTCGGCGGCAACGAGCCGGTGTCGGGCATGTCCTCGGCCCAGGTCGGGCCGGGCCTGCAGGAACCCGAGCGCGTCGCGCGGGCGCACGGCGGCTCGCTGATCGGCCTGTCGCGGGCGCGGCAGGGGACGATGTTCGAACTGCTGCTCCCGCGTCTGCAGGCGGAACGCTGAACGCATGGCCGTCGGTCTCCGGTCTCCGGTTTTCAGTCATTGCCGATGCGGCGGTGCAGCAGTCACGCTGTCCGGACCGCGCGTGGCGCGGCGTCCTACACGCAGCCCCAGCGCGGCCCGACAGACCGGGTGCGCGCGCCGGCCCACAGTGGTGGCATCACAGCAACCACGATGGGGACTGCCATGAACCGATCCTCCGCACCGACCACCGCAACCGGGCTGAAGCTCGCGCTCAAGGTCGCCGTCGCGGCGAGCGCCTGCGCGCTCGCCGGCCACGCGATGGCCGACATCACCTTCTATGAGAACGAGAACTTCCGGGGCCGCAACGCGGGCGCGGAGTCGCAGATCAACTTCCTCAAGGAGATCGGCTTCGACGACCGCGCGTCCTCGATCGAGGTCCGTGGCGAGCGCTGGGAGGTCTGCGAGGACCCGGGCTACAGCGGCCGCTGCCGCGTGCTGCAGCCGGGCAGCTACCCGTCGCTGCGCTCGATGGGACTGGACAACCGCATCAGCTCCGCGCGCCGCGTCGGCGAGGACGTGAGCCGGGACCGCTACGGCCCCGATCCGCAACCGACCTACCTCCGCCGCGGCGACGAAGGGCTGTACCAGGCGCAGGTCGTCTCGGTGCGTGCCGTGATGGGCGACGAGCAGCAGCGCTGCTGGATCGAACAGAAGGAAGTGCGCGATCGGCCCAACGTCGGCGGCGCGGTGATCGGCGGCGTGCTGGGCGGCATCCTGGGCCACCAGTTCGGCGGCGGTTCGGGACAGGCCGTGACGACCGCGGCCGGCGCCGTCGGCGGCGCGGTGGTCGGCAGCAACGTCAACCGCGACAAGGAAGTGCGCAACGTGCAGCGCTGCGGCGCGGCGCCCAACAACGGCAACCCCCAGTACTGGGACGTGACCTATCGCTTCAAGGGACAGGACCATTACATGCAGACCCGGCGGCCGCCGGGAGCGACCGTGACCGTCAACGCGCGCGGCGAGCCGCGCGAATGACGGGCACGGTCATCGATCGATAGCCCCTAGTGAGGACTGCTGGGGCCGGCCGGGGAGGGGACGCGATAGCATGCGCCCCCGCCCCGGCCGCCCCGTTTTCGTTTCCATGAACACCACGACGTCCACCGCCGCTTCCAGAGCCTATTCGGGCAACGACCTCCACCTCGCGCATGGCGTGCGCCGCCACGACTGGTTGCCGCTGCCGACGCTGCTCGGCTTCGCGCTGGCGGTGGTCACGATCCTGATCACGGCGGGGTTCTCGTACCGCTCGCAGCAGGCGCAGTCCGATTCCGCCGACGCGATGGCCCGCACGCTGGTCGTGCAGGAGCAGATCCAGGCGCTGGGCTCGGCGATGAAGGATGCGGAGACCGGCCAGCGCGGCTACCTGATCACCGGCATCGACACCTACCTGGTGCCGTTCAACACGGCGCAGGTGACCATCCCCGCCGCGGCCGAGCGGCTGCGCGCGAGCTTCCAGAACTACCGGCCCCAGCTGGCGCGTCTGGAGACGGCGGAGCAGCTCTTCAAGGCCAAGCTCGCGGAGATGGAGGAGTCCATCGCCCTGCGCCGCAAGGGCGACGCCGATGCCGCCGTGAAGACCGTGCAGGGCGACCGGGGCCGCATCCTGATGGAGCGCATCCGCACGATGCTCGGCGAGATGGAACGCGAGGAGCGCGACCGTGCCGCCGAACGCCGCGCGCTGTGGGACGGCGCGGTGCAGCAGACGGTCGGCGTGATGTGGGGCGGCTCGGCCCTGCTGCTGCTGTTGACGGCCGTCGCGGCCGTGCTGAGCTCGCGCGCCTACCGGGCCGCCAAGACCGAGGAATGGCTGAAGGCCGGCATGGCCGGGCTGGGCGTGGAACTGCAGGGCGATCCGCATGTCGAGCGTCTGGCCGACATCGCCACCGGCTTCCTGGCGCGCTGGACCGATGCGCGCGTCGGCGCCTTCTACGTCGCGCACGAGGACGGCACCTTCCTGCGGGTGGGTGGCTACGCGCTGCCGGTAGCGACCGGCACGGAGGCGGCACCGCCGGTCGTGCGCGGCGGCGACACGCTGCTGGGGCAGGCCGCGCGCGACCGCCGGCCGGTGCATGTGACGCAGCTGCCGGCGGACTATCTGCCGATCACCTCGTCGCTGGGCAAGGCGGAGTCGGCCGAGCTGCTGATCGCGCCGGCCGGGCTGGATAAGCGCGTGCAGTGCGTGATCGAGCTGGGCTTCCTGCATCACGTCGGCGAGGCCGAACGCGAGCTGCTGGCGCGCGTCGCCGAGCCCATCGCGATGGCGTTGCGCGCCGCCAAGGATCGCAGCCGGCTGGAGGCCCTGCTCGAGGAGAGCCGCCGCCAGGCCGAGGAACTGCAGATGCAGCAGGAGGAACTGCGGGCCAGCAACGAGGAACTCGAGGAGCAGGGCAATGCGCTGCGCGACTCGCAGCTGCGGTTGGAGAAGCAGCAGACCGACCTCGAGGAAAGCAACACGCAGCTCGAGGAGCAGGCACGGCAGCTCGAGCTGCAGCGTTCGGAGCTGACCAGCGCGCAGGGCCTGCTGACCGAGCGCGCCGAGGCGCTGGAACGTTCCAACCAGTACAAGAGCGAGTTCCTGGCCAACATGAGCCACGAGCTGCGCACGCCGCTGAACTCGACGCTGATCCTGGCCAAGCTGCTGTCGGACAACAAGGACGGCAACCTGAGCGAGGAGCAGGTCCGCTTCGCGCAGACCATCAGCTCGGCCGGCAACGACCTGCTGATGCTGATCAACGACATCCTGGACCTGTCCAAGATCGAGGCCGGCAAGGTCGACATGGCGATCGAGCGCGTCTCGGTGCCGCGTCTGCTGCAGCAGCTGACGCAGGTCTTCGCGCCGGTGGCGGCGCAGCGCAACCTCGCGTTCGGCCTGCAGCTCGCGCCGGGCGCGCCGGAATGGATCGAGACCGACGAGGCGCGCCTCGGCCAGGTGCTCAAGAACCTGCTGTCCAACGCGCTGAAGTTCACCGAGCGCGGCTCGGTGCGCATGGAGGTCGGCGCCACCACCGACGGCCGCCTGGCCTTCACGGTCAAGGACACCGGCATCGGCATCCCGCAGCACCAGCAGGCGCTGATCTTCGACGCCTTCCGCCAGGCCGACGGCAGCACCCACCGCAAGTACGGCGGCACGGGGCTGGGCCTGTCGATCTCGCGCGACCTGGCGCGGCTGCTGGGCGGCGACATCCATCTGCAGAGCACGCCGGGGCAGGGCTCGGTCTTCAGCCTGGTGCTGCCGCTGGCGCACGAGGCGCCCGTCGGCGACGAGCGGCCGCGGCCGCTGTCCCCCGCGCAGGCGCCGCTGCACGGCGCGGTCAAGCCGCCGCCGGCGGTGCCCGCCTTCGACGCGGTGCTGCCGGCGCTGGGCGCCGAAGAGGAGGACACGGCCACGACCGAAGCCCTGCTGCGCGAGCCCGCGCCGGCCGCGCCCGAGCCGCGCCTGCCGCAGCTCGACGACGACCGCCTGTCCTGGGTCCCGGGCGATCGCGCGATCCTGATCATCGAGGACGACCCGCGCTTCGCGCTGATCCTGCGCGACCTGATCCGCGAGATGGGCTTCGTCTGCCTGATGGCGCACACGGCGGAGAACGGCCTGTCCATCGCGCAGCGCTACGCGCCCAGCGCGATCCTGCTCGACATGAACCTGCCCGACCACTCCGGCCTGGGCGTGCTGGACCAGCTCAAGCGCGAGCCGCTGACACGCCACATCCCCGTGCACGTGATCTCGGTGGCCGACTACACGCACGAGGCGATGGAGCGCGGCGCGATCGGCTACGCCTTCAAGCCGGTCAAGCGCGAGGAGCTCGAGATCGCGTTGAACAAGCTCGAGGCCAAGTTCTCGCAGCGCCTGCGCACGGTACTGGTGGTCGAGGACGACGCGCGCCAGCTCGACAGCATCCGCCATCTGCTGGCCGCGGACGAGGTCCGCATCGAGGGCGTCGCGACCGCGGCCGAGGCGCTGGAGGCGCTGCGCCGCTCGACCTTCGACTGCATGGTGATGGACCTGAACCTGCCCGACATGAGCGGCTACGACCTGCTCGACCAGATGGCGGCGCAGGACGACGTCGCCTTCCCGCCGGTGATCGTCTACACCGGCCACTCGCTGACCGCGCAGCAGGAGCAGCAGCTGCGGCGCTACTCGCGCTCGATCATCATCAAGGGCGCGCGCTCGCCGGAGCGGCTGCTCGACGAGGTCACGCTGTTCCTGCACCAGGTCGAGTCGCAACTGCCGCCGGAGCGGCAGAAGATGCTCAAGGAGGTCCGCGCGCGGGACAACATGCTGGAGGGGCGGCGCGTGCTGGTCGTCGAGGACGACGTGCGCAACATCTTCGCGCTGTCGGCGGTGCTGGAGCCCAAGGGCGTGAAGGTGGACATCGCGCGCAACGGGCGCGAGGCGCTGGAACGGCTCTCCGCGCCGCTGCAGGGCCCCGGCGCGATGCCGCCGGTGGACCTGGTGCTGATGGACATCATGATGCCGGAGATGGACGGCTACACCGCGATGCGCGAGATCCGCGCGCGCGCCGACCTGCGCCGGCTGCCGATCATCGCGCTCACCGCCAAGGCGATGAAGGACGACCAGGAGAAGTGCATGGCCGCCGGCGCCAACGACTACATCGCCAAGCCGCTGGACATCGAGAAGCTGCTCTCGCTGGTGCGGGTGTGGATGCCGCGCTGAGGGCACGCGGCGATGACGACCGGCCGGCACGAGGCCCCGCACGGGCCTCCGGATCCCGATGAGCCCGACAGGCATGGCAGGCATGCGGACGATCTCGAGGTCCGGCTCATCCTGGAGGCGATCTACGCGCGCTACCACTACGACTTCCGCGACTATGCGGGCAGCTCGCTGCGGCGCCGGCTGAAGGCCGGGCAGCAGCGCTTCGGCTGCGCGAACCTGTCGCAGCTGCAGGGGCGCATCCTGCACGAGCCGGAGGTCTTCCGCTCGGTGCTGGGCGACCTGACCGTGCAGGTCAGCGAAATGTTCCGCGACCCCGAGTACTTCCGCGCGCTGCGCGAGCAGGTCGTGCCGGTGCTGCGGACCTTCCCGTCGCTGCGCATCTGGGTGGCGGGCTGCAGCGGCGGCGAGGAGGCGTACTCGATGGCCATCCTCATGAAGGAAGAAGGCCTGCTGGACCGCACGCTGATCTACGCGACCGACATCAGCCAGGAGGCGCTCGCGCAGGCGCAGGCGGGCGTGTACCGGGTGGACCAGGTGCCCTTGTATTCGGAGAACCACCGCGCATCGGGCGGCGTGGGATCGCTGTCGGAGTACTACACCGCCGCCTACGACCACGTGCTGATGGACAAGTCCCTGAAGGAACGCATCGTCTTCAGCGACCACAGCCTGTCCACGGACAGCGTCTTCGCCGAGGTGCAGCTGGTGTCCTGCCGCAACGTGCTGATCTACTTCAACCGCACGCTGCAGGACCGCGCGCTGGGGCTGTTCACCGAGGCGCTGTGCCGCAACGGCTTCCTCGGCCTGGGCGCGCGCGAGACGCTGCGTTTCTCCGCGCACGCCGGCGAATTCGTCGAGATCGCGGCGAAGGAACGCGTCTACCAGAAGCGATCGGCCTGAACGTCACGCGACGTCGGGCTCGGGGCTTGCCGAACTCCTGCATCGACCCTCGGGTCTCACAGGAGAATCATCATGGCGACCAGCAGCATCCTCGGCGGCACGCAGGCACCCGCGCAGGTGAAGGGACGGGGCACGGATTCGCTCGGCCCGAGCGACAGCTCCGACAGCGGCAGCGATGTGTCGGGCGAGCGCCAGATGAGCACGGGCCCGGACGATCCGGACGAACTCGGCGCGACGCCGTCGAACCCCGGCAGCGACACCGATCGCTTCGGTACCGGAGAGCGCGGCTCGGCGACGCCAGGCAGGGATCATGAAGCCGCCGACATCCTGCCCGATCGCGTCAGCCGCTCGCCGACGCCGGACGACATCGACGCGAGCATCGACGTGGAAGACCTGGCCAGCGGGGACGATCCTTCGGCCGGGCCCGATCCCGAGCACGCCGATGACGACGAGGATCTGGAGGAATGAGGTCGACGGAGGACGTCCGGAGGACGTCGACAGGAAGCGCTGGCGGACAGCGCTTGTGAACGGCGCCTCCCGGCGCCGTTTTCACTGTTCAGAACGAGCCGGCAGCCACCATCGACGCGAACACGCCCAGCGCGAGCGCGCCGATCCACAGGCGCAGCGGCGCCGGTTCGTTGCGCGGACGACGTTGCTGATGCCGATGTGCCAGGAAGCAGGCGACCGACGCGCCGCCGGCCAGCAGGAACACGAGCGCGTAGCCCAGCCCCTCGACGGAGCGGCCATGGTGCAGCGCCAGCGCCAGGACGATCTGCCCGAGCATCAGTCCCGCCACGCCGGAAACGGCGGTGGAGGACAGGGCAGCGGAGGTGGCGGTGCGGGTGGGCTGGGACATGGTGTTCGGAGCTCGTGGAAGGCGGGGAAGCGATGCCGGATTGTCCTGTCGACCCCACCTCGCAAGCCCTTTGAAAAGCGCCCCGCGAGCGCAGTAATTCGCGTCGGGCCGCCGCATGGCGACGATGCGATGCGAATCCACACCTCTCGACACGACTTTCGCCAGGATCCATCGCGTTCTGTCGTGTTTTTGCTGCGGCGCAGCACCCCCTGGATGCGGGGTGTTTTCAGGCACGCCGGGGCCTGTTCGTAGCACCTTCCGGGTACATCCGGAAGAGGGCCAGTTTTTATGTGGGTGGACGAACAGACTCCCTCTGTGGCGGGTGGTGAACTGCGATGTCCGCAATTCGCGGATTTTCCTTTCGGAGCAACCACCATGACCCTGCCTTTGCTCTCCCGGAAGCCCGTGGCGTTCCAGCGTACCCTGCTGGCTCTCGCCCTGGCGGCCGTCAGTGCCAGCGCTTCCGCGCTACCGCAATTCACCTGGGACCCGGGTACCGCCGGCCTGAACGGTTCGGCCTTCACGGCTGACAACCTGCTGGTGTCGAATTATTCGACCATCACCTTCGGTGCCGGCAACTCGTTCACCGAAGCGGGCTACCTGTCGATCAGCGCGGCCCAGCTGGGCGGCCTGACGCTGCCCTCCAACGGCCTGAACTCGGACTACGGGTTCTACATCCAGTTCAGCGGCACCGGCACGCTCACGCAAGGCGGCAACCCCGGCAGCACCGTGACGCTGGGCACGCTGAACACGCTGAACTACACGCTGTACGGCTACAACGGCACCTCGTCGTTCGGCTTCGCCGGCAACACGCCGACCGAAACCGCGACCGGCGAAGTGGCCCTGGCCAGCGGCTCGCTGGTGCTGGGCACCGTGGCGACCACGCCGCTGGGCGACGGCACCTTCAATCCGTCGGCCAACGCCAAGCTGACGATCGACTGGCTGGTGCCGGGCTTCCAGAGCTCGTCGCCGGCCTACACGATCGCGCTGACCTCGTTCTCCAACACGACGTCGCAGGTCGAGCCCTTCGCGGGCGGCTTCCGCATCCGTCAGGGCGGCGGATCGATCAACTTCGCGGCGGTGCCGGAACCGTCGACGTACGCGATGTTGCTGGCCGGTCTCGGCGCGGTCGGCTTCGTGGCGCGTCGTCGTCGTCAGGAGAAGTGATGACACGACCGGTCCTTCGGGGCCGGTCACGGTGTCGGAACACGAGGGCATGCGGGTGCCCGGAGGTTCCGGCGCTGCACTGACCACGTGAGAGGGCGCCGGCGCGAGCCGGTTCCTTTGAGCGTCGACTGGCGTGCCGGGTTCGTCCACGGCGCGCTCGACGAGTTCCCGTCATCGACGGGCAACTCGCCGCGGTGCTTCAACAGCGATGCAGCGCCCTCAGGCCTGCACGGCGACGGATGCGAAGGTGGCAGAGGTGGCCGCGTTCTCGTCGTCCAGGTCCTGAGGCAGCAGACGCTGGAAGTCCTGCTTGAGCAGGGCGTAGCACTCGCAAGCCCGGGCCTCCAGCCCCGGCCGGTCCAGCACCGCGATATGTCCGCGGGAGTAACGGATCAGGCCGGCGGCCTGGAGGCGCTGGGCGCTTTCCGTGACGCCTTCCCGGCGCACGCCCAGCAGGCTGGAGATCGCCTCCTGCGTCACCGACAGCTCGCAATGCCCATGCTGGCGGTCCAGGCTCAGCAGCAGCCAGCGGCACAGCTGCCGCTCCAGGGAGTGGTGACGGTTGCAGACCGCCGTGTGCGCGATCTGAGCGATCAACGACTGGAGATAGCGCAGCACCATCGGCAGGGCCGCGGCGCCGCGCGTCAATTCCTCGCGGACCAGGCTCACGCGCATGCGGTAGGCCAGGCCGGCCCGCTGCACCACGGCGCGGCAGGCGGGAGACTCCCCGCCCATCGCGGCCGCCAGGCCCGCGGCGCCTTCGGAACCGATCATCGCGACCTGCGTCGAATCGCCGGAGTGCGTCGTGTGGATCAGCGAGACGATCGCGGTGATCGGGAAGTACACATGGGTGGCGGGGGCGCCGGCCTCGAAGAGCACGCGGCCCTTCAGCAGCTCGACGGTCTCGAGCTGCGCGGACCAACGCGCCTGATCCTCGACGGGCAGCTGCAGCAGCAGCAGGTTCGCGCGAGGGATCATGGCGGAAGGGTTTGCGGCAAGGGACAGGGACATCGATAGGCTCCAGGAACTGCACATCCGTTCCAGCGGACCACTATGGCAATCACCGTGCCCGTCGGGGTATCGGAGCGTGTCTTCGGTGCCATTGCGTATGCGTCCTGCAGCCGGTCCGGCGGGACATTTCCCGGCGTGTCTCCCTCGTGTCGTGGCCGTGTTTCCGCGCGAATGCCCCGATGCCGGGCGACTGTCCCCGTCTGCGTGTGCCAGCGCACCGGATTGTCGATGCTGTCCGCACAGCGATCTAGGGGGGAGCCCGGCCGGGCCCTGCCGGACGGCGTCCCGCTCCCTATAACGGAGAAGCGCACGGGCCGATGGACATTGGCATCGCGCGCATCCACCACGACAACCGAGGAAGACAAATGATTCGATCCACCACCCGGTTCCCAGGGACCCTTCGCACGGCCCGCCCGCTGGCGGGCCTCGTGCTCGCGCTGTCCTTCGGCGCGGCGCAGGCCGAGAGCATCCTGTTCGTCGGCAACAGCTTCACCTACGCGCAGGGCTCGTCGGTGATGCAGTTCAATCCCGGCTCCGTGACGGACCTCAACGGCACCGGCATCGGCGGCATCCCGGCGCTGTTCAAGGCCTTCACCGCGCAGGCAGGCCTCAGCTACGACGTCAGCCTGGAGACCGTCGGCGGCAGCGGCCTGGACCTGCACTACAACACCAAGATGGGCCTGATCAACAAGCCGTGGGACCGCGTCGTGCTGCAGAGCTACAGCACGCTGGACGCGTCCCAGCCCGGCAATCCGGCCAAGCTGATCCAGTACTCGGGCCTGCTGGCCGACGCGCTGCACGCGCAGAACGCCAACGTGAAGATCAACCTCATGGCGACCTGGTCGCGCGCGGACCAGACCTATCCGCCCAGCGGCGCCTGGTACGGCCAGTCGATCTACAAGATGGCGGAGGACGTCTACACCGGCTATCTGCAGGCGGACCAGGCGTCCGACAAGATCGACGGCGTGATCCCCGTCGGACTGGCGTGGAACCGCGCGATGTCCCAGGGCTTCGCGGACACCAACCCTTACGACGGCATCGACGCGGGCAAGGTCAAGCTGTGGGCCAGCGACAACTACCACGCCAGCATGTACGGCAGCTACCTGGAGGCGCTGACCATCTTCGGCAAGATCACCGGCCTCGATCCCCGCAGCCTGGGCACGGGCGAGACCGCGGCGGCGCAGCTGGGCATCTCCGAGGCGCAGGTGCGGGTGATGCAGCAGCTGGCCTTCGAGCAGCTCGCCGCGCCGGTGCCGGAACCCTCGACCTGGGCGATGCTGATGGCGGGCGTGGGTCTGCTGGCGGTCTGGCGCCGCCGCAGCGCTGCCAGTGCCGCTCACGCCCCGCGGCTCTCCAGCACGTAACCCATGCCGCGCACGGTGTGCAGCAGCACGGCGTCGAAAGGCTTGTCGAGCTTGCCGCGCAGCCGCCGCACGGCGACTTCGACGACGTTGGTCTCGCTGTCGAAGTTCATGTCCCAGACCTGCTCGGCGAGCTCGGTCCGGGACATGACCTGACCCTGGCGCCGCAGCAGCAGCGTCAGCAGGCTGAATTCCTTCGGGGTGAGGTCCAGCCGCTGTCCCGCGCGGTGGACCTTGCGCCGCAGCAGGTCGACCTCCAGGTCGGCCAGTTTCAGCACGGTGGCCTCGGCCGGCGGGACGCGGGTCGCGCGACGCAGCAGCGCCTGGATGCGGGCGACGAGCTCAGAGAATGCGAAGGGCTTGCACAGATAGTCGTCGGCCCCGGCCTGCAGGCCGCGCACGCGGTCCTCGACCTCGGCGTGCGCCGTCATCATCAGCACCGGCAACGCGTGCGTGTGGTCCTGCTGGCGCAGCGCCGCCAGCACGGCCAGGCCGTCGATGCCCGGCAGCACGCCGTCCAGCAGCACGAGGTCGTACGCGCCCTCGCTCGCCTGATGCAGGCCGTCGACCCCGTCGCGCACCAGGTCGACGACGAATCCCTCCTGCGTCAGACCGCTGCGCAGGTAGTCGCCGTGCTTGTCCTCGTCCTCGATCACCAGCAGTTTCATCGGATGGGCTCCATGCGGACATCGGGCAAGCGGCGCACCGGGCCGGCGGCGCGCCGGGAACCCCGTCGAGCACCCCCTCGAAGGCAGGGCGGGCGATCGGCGATGCCGAACGGGAGTGCCCTCTAGAATCCGCCCACCATGCCCCTCCGGACCCCTTTCTCTTCCGCGCCGCGCGCCGGGTCCGTCAGCCGCAGGTTGCGCGCCATGGTGTGGCTGATCGTGCTGCCGCCGCTGCTGTTGTCGGTGATCGCCGGCATGGCCGTCTTCCATACCGAACGTCGCGCGGCCGTCTCCGCCGCCACCGAGACCGCCGAGGCGCTGAGCCTGGTCGCCGACCGCGAGATGGCCGTGCGCACGGCGCTGTTGCAGGCGCTCAGCGTCTCGCCCAGCCTGGCCGAGGGACGGCTCGAGCAGTTCCACGGCGAAGCCGCCCGGCTGGTCGCCGGCTCGCCCAACACCATCGTGCTGACGACCACCGGCGGCCGTCAGCTGATCAACACCCGCATCGCCTGGGGTCAGCCCTTGCCCGCGGCCGGCGGGTTCACGGACGGCATCGACGCCTCGCGGCGGCTGCTGGTCTCCAACCTCTATGTCGGGCCGGTGGACCGCAGGCCCAGCTTCGCCGTCCGCGTGCCGGTGACGGTCCTGGGCCAGCCGATGTACCTCGGCTACGGCAGCCCCGTCAGCGAGATGCAGCAGATCTTCCGCCAGCAGCCGCTGCCCGAGGGCTGGCTGGGTGTCGTGCTGGACCGCAACGCCGTCGTCGTCGCGCGCACCCGCGATCCGGAGAAACGCGTCGGCCAGCGGGCCAGCGCGAACATGCTGGCCGCGCTCAGCCGCGGCGACCGGGGTGTCGTCGACGCGCGCACGCTGGACGGCGAGCCGGTCTTCACCGTCTTCAGCCGCGCGCCCGACTCGGGCTGGGTGGTGCTGATCGGGCTGAGCCAGTCGGAGCTCGCCAAGGGCGCCTGGACCGCCTTCGCGATGATGCTGTCGCTGTCGCTGGCCTTCATCGTGCTCGCGCTGGTGCTGGCGCGGCGCATGAGCCGCGCGATCGCCGACCCGCTGCGGCGTCTGCGCAAGGACGCGATCCGCATGGGCGGCGGCGCGACGATCGTCGAGGTCTCCGGCGGCGTCGACGAGATCGACGTCGTCCAGCACGCGCTGGCCACCGCCAGCCGCGAACGCGCGGGCAACGAGCAGCGCCTGCGCGAGGAGATAACCGCAGCGGTCGAGCAGACGCGCCGCGCGCAGCAGGCAGCGCTGCGCAGCCAGAAGCTGGAGGCGCTGGGCCGGCTGACCGGCGGCATCGCGCACGACTTCAACAACCTGCTGCAGACGATGACGACGGGGCTGCAGCTGGCGCGCCGGCTCAGCACCGACCCGCGCGCCGACACGGCGCTGGACGCCTGCCAGCGCGCCACGGGCAAGGCGGCGCAGCTGACGCGGCAGTTGCTGGCCTTCGGACGGCCGCAGGTGGGGCACGAGGCGGTCATCGACCTGCGCCGCCGGCTGCCCGAGTTGCTGGCGCTGGCCGGCGGCGCGGTGGGGAGCGCGGTCGAGGTCGAGCTCCACATCGACGAGGACCTGTGGCCCGTGCGCACGGACCCGATCCAGCTCGAGCTGGCGGTGCTCAACCTCGCGCTGAACGCGCGCGACGCGATGCACGGGCGGGGCCGGCTCACCGTCTCCGCCCGCATGCGCGTGCTCGCGGAGGGCGATCCGGTGGGCCTCGCGCCGGAGCTGCTGCCGGGCGACTACGTCGCGATCGCGGTGCGCGACACCGGCGACGGCATGTCGCAGGAGCAGATGGAACGCGCGTTCGAGCCGTTCTTCACCACCAAGCCGGTGGGGCAGGGCACGGGTCTGGGCCTGGCGCAGGTGTACGCGCTGGCGCGATCGGCGGGCGGCACCGCCGGCATCGTCAGCAAGATCGGCCTGGGCACGGAGGTCACGCTGTGGCTGCCGCGTTCGCACGGCAGGACGGAGGAGGAGGGTCAGGTCTTGCCGCCCAGCTCGGAACTGGCCGGCACGCAGCGGCGCTTCGCCGGCACCGTGCTGCTGGTGGAGGACGAGCCCTCGGTGCGCGAACTGACCGCCCAGGCGCTGGAGGACCGCGGCTTCACCGTGAAGACCGCGCCGACCGCCGATCACGCGCTGGACCAGCTGCGCGGCGGTCTGGCGGCGGACGTGGTGCTGACCGACATCGTGATGCCGGGCGCGCGCAGCGGCGTGGATCTGGTGCGGACCTTGAAGGTCCTCAAGCCGACGCTGCCGGTGGTGCTGGCCAGCGGCCACCCCGTGCGCATCGAAGAGGCGCCGAACGTGCCCCTGGTCCCCAAGCCCTATGACGTGGATGAGCTGGCCGCGGTGCTCGCCGAGGCGATGAATCCGACGCGTGAAGCCGTCTAGGGCTCGGCACCGGACAACTGGTGGGGACCGACGAGCGTGTTCGCATGCATGAACCTGCGGGGCTCCGTGAACGACTGATTCGTCTCCTTCCACGGAGTCAACGGCATGTTCGGATTCACACCAAGCTGCGCGGCACACTGTTTTGCAGACATCGTCTCTCCATCCTCATCGCGCCCGTCGACGCGGCCCGTCGACGTCGATGACACCGGCGCGTCTCCCGAGCGGTCGGGGTGGCAAGCCCATTCGGACGAGTTGAAGGCACTGTTCAACGAGGAAGGGCCGACACCTCAGTCGAAACGGCTGCTGGAATGTTGCGCGCTCGGCGGGCTGTTGAAAGCCGCGCTGATGGACCCGCAGCACGGCGCCAAGGCCGCGGCGGATCTGGCGGCCCTGCGGCCCGACCGCCGGGCGGACTGGATCGCCGCGCTGATCCTGGACGGGTATGCGGTCAATCACGAGGACCGCGAAGACGTGAAGGACCGCCCCACCGTCGCGGCCTGCAAGGCGGCCGCGTCGCTGGCCCCGGAGGTGAAGCAACGCCTGAGCCGGCTGCTCGGCGCTTCGGAGGTCCACCGGATGGAGGCGCAGCCCCACAAGTTGACGCACGGGACGCGGGTCATGTTGGAGGGCCTGGGAATCAGTCCGGAACCGGGCCAGCCGTTGCCGGAATATCGGCCCCGGAAGTCCCCGAGGCAGCAACGCCTGGAGCAGTTGGAGGCGGAGCTGCGCGCCCTGGTACCGAATTACGCCGAGCTGGCGCAGGACTTCATTCAAGGCCGCATGCGGCCACACGCCATGCCGGCACGGCCTCCCGAACGGGCGAGGCCGGCGCGGTTGCAGCAGGCCGCGCTGGGCATCGTCGAGCCACTCGCGTTCGGCATGCCGAGGCGGCTGAAAGACGACCTCTGCCGGAACCTCGGGAATCTGTTCCGTGCAGGATGCGGATTTCCGCGCACGCCCTTCATGTAGGACCCCTGAGCACTTGTCCGCTGGATGGCATCGGCGAACCGCCCTGTGAACTGCGGCACTGAAGCCCCCTTCTACAACGCAAGAAGGATGACATCCATGTATTGGCAATCAGGCGAGATCCAATTTGACGTCGAGGTCATTTACGACAGCGATTACAGCGAGGAACTGGATCGTGATCAGCAGTCTCCGGCGGCCTCGGCCCCGCTTTGCAACGAGACGCTCAGTGCGATCAAACTGGTGGACGAGCGTTCGGCGCTGCCTGCGGACAGCATCGCCGGCAAGGCGCTCTGCGAGGCTTTCCTTCTCCCTGCCGTCGCGCTCGATCTCCGAGATCCGCTGACGCACGACGACGACTGCAGATCGACCTCGGTGCCTGCGGCGATGACGTCTCCCGGCGGTGCCGTGCCGACCTTCGAACTGGTCCGCCGTCGGATCGACGAGTGGGGATGTCGGTTTCTTCAAGCCCTCAATGCCGACGATCCCGGCAGCGAGTGCAACGGTTCCCTGGCCGCACGCACCAGCTCTGCCGAGGCGCTGTATTCGGAACTCCGCGGAAGCCCCTTGCTGTTGGAGCGGGCGCTGCCGATGCTGTTTCGCGCGAGCATGATCGACATTGATGTCGATCACCACAGCGCTGGCGGCAGGCGCGCACTGAACTTGTGTGAGGCCCTGCCCCGAGAGAGGCGTACGGTCCTGATCGGATTGCTCAATGGCTATGAAGGCATGGATACGAAGGGCCGGGCGATTCATCGCGATATCGAGCGCCGCCAAGACACGTCCTGGCTCACGCTCAACCCGAAACGAATGCCCAGTCTGACGCGGGAAATGTTCAAGGCCCTGGGGCTTGAGCAACTGCGACAAGCGACAGGGATCTCCTACGTCAAGCCACCTTCGGCAAGTCCTTGAGCAGCTTGTCGAGCGTGACCGGATAGTCCCGCACCCGCACCCCGGTGGCGTTGTAGATCGCGTTGGCGACCGCGGCGGCGACGCCGCAGATGCCCAGCTCGCCGACACCTTTGGCCTTCATCGGCGACGACAGCGGATCGGTCTCGTCGAGGAACACGACCTCCTGGTGCGGGATGTCGGCATGCGCCGGCACCTCGTAACCCGCGAGGTCGTGATTGACGAAGAAGCCGCGCCGCTCGTCGACGTGCAGCGCCTCCATCAACGCTGCGCCGACGCCCATCGTCATCGCGCCGATGACCTGGCTGCGCGCCGCCTTCGGGTTGAGGATGCGCCCCGCCGCACACACGGCCAGCATGCGCCGCACGCGGACCTCGCCGGTGAAGGCGTCGACCGCCACCTCGACGAAATGGCCGCCGAAGGTCGACTGCTGGTACTTCTTGTCGAGGTCGCCGAACTCGATCTTTTCCTCGGCCGCGAGGCCCTCGTTGCCGGCGACTTCGCCCAGCGGGACGCTGCGGCCGCCGCCGTGCACCTGGCCGTCGGCGAAGACGGCGTCCTTGGCGTCGATACCCGCCTTCTTCGCGATCACCTCGCGCAGCGCGACGCAGGCCGCGTAGACGCCCGACGCCGAGCTGTTGGCGCCCCATTGACCGCCCGAGCCTGCCGACACCGGCAGCGCCGAATCGCCCAGCCGCACGACGACCTGCTCGAGACCGACGCCCATCATCTCCGCCGCCGTCTGCGCGAGGACGGTGTAGGTGCCGGTGCCGATGTCGGTCATGTCGGTCTCGACGGTGACGATGCCGCGGCGGTCCAGCCGCACGCGGGCGGCGGACTTCATCACGATGTTGTTGCGGAAGGCCGCCGCGACGCCCAGGCCGATCAGCCAGCGTCCGCCAGGTCCCTCACGTCGCTGCCCCGGTGCAGTGCGCCTGCTCCATCCGAAACGCTCCGCGCCGGTGCGCAGGCATTCGGTCAATCGCCGCTGCGAGTACGGCCGCTCCGGCTTCTCCGGATCGACCTGCGTGTCGTTGGTGATGCGGAACTGGACCGGGTCCATGCCGAGCTTCTCGGCGAGCTCGTCCATCGCGATCTCGAGCGCCATCAGCCCCGGCGCCTCGCCGGGCGCGCGCATCGCGTTGCCCTCGGGCAGGTCCAGCACAGCGAGCTTCATCGCGGTCATCCGGTTCGCGCCCGCGTAGAGCAGCCGCGTCTGCGCGACAGCCGTCTCCGGCCCGCCGCCGGGCAGGTCGCCCGACCAGCTCTCATGCCCGATCGCCGTGATCTTCCCGTCCCGCCCCGCGCCGATGCGCAGGCGCTGGAGGGTCGCGGGCCGGTGCGTCGTGTTGTTCATCATCAGCGGCCGCTGCAGCGCGACCTTCACCGGCCGGCCGCTGGCCTTCGCGCCCAGCGCGGCCATCAGCACGTCCGCGCGCAGGAACAACTTGCCGCCGAAACCGCCGCCGATGAAGGGCGAGATCAGCCGCACCTTGTCGCGGCCCAGCCCCAGCGTCTTCGCCAGGTCGCCGCGGCCCCAGTCGATCATCTGGTTGGCGGTCCAGACGGTGAGCTTGTCGCCTTCCCAGACGGCCAGCGTCGCGTGCGGCTCCATCATCGCGTGCGACTGGTCCGGCGTCGTGTAGGTCTGGTCGACCTTCACCGCGGCCTGCGCGAAGGCGGTGTCGAAGTCGCCGACCTTCGTCTCCGGCGGCGTGCCGCCGGGACCGTCCGCTTCCTTCGGAGGCTTGGCCTGGTCCTTGGCCTTGGCCAGGCTGAAGGCGCCAGTCTCGGGCGCGTACGCGACGCGGATCAGCGCCGCGCCCGCGCGCGCCTGCTCGAAGCTCTCCGCGACCACCACGGCGATCGCCTGGTGGTAGTGCTCGATCTCCGGCCCGCCGAGCAGCTTGGCCGTGTTCATGGTGCCCTTGCCCAGCTTGCCCGCGTTGTACGCGGTGACGATGGCCAGCACGCCGGGCGCGGCTTCCGCTGCCTGGACGTCCAGGGTCGAGATGCGGCCCTTGGCGATGCCGGCGCCGACGACGACGCCGTAGGCGACGTTCTTGGCCACGTCATGGCGCTCGTACGCGTAGGGCGCGGTGCCGGTGGTCTTGCGCGGTCCGTCGATGCGATCGGTCGGCTTGCCGACGACGCGCAGCTGGTCGATCGGATTCGTGGTGGCGGGGGTGTCGAACTTCATGCGGTCCTCCCGGTGACCTTCGCTTGCGCCAGCACCGCGGCGAGCGTGCGCTCCACCAGCGGCAGCTTGAAGGCGTTCTCTGCGGTCGGCGTCGCGCCGGTCAGCAGCGCGTGCGCGGCCGCGGGCGCGCCTTGGCGCACGGCTCGCTCGGCGGCTTCGGCGCGCCACGGCTTCGGCGCGATGCCGCCGACGGCAAAGCGTGCACTGCCGTCGCGCTGGACGATCGCGCCCACCGAGACCAAGGCAAACGCATACGACGCCCGGTCTCGGACCTTGTGATACAGGTGCGTGCCACCCACCGGCTTAGGCAGTGTCACCGCGGTGATCAGTTCCCCGGCCTCGAGCGTGGTCTCGATGTGCGGGGTGTTGCCGGGCAGCCGGTGGAAGTCCGCGATCGGGATGCGCCGCGACTGGCCGTCGGGGCGCATCGTCTCGACGGTCGCATCCAGCAGGCGCATCGCCACCGCCATGTCGCTGGGATGCGAGGCGATGCAGGCCTCGCTGACGCCGATCACCGCGAGTGGCCGGCTCATGCCGCCGATGGCCGAGCAGCCGCTGCCGGGCTTGCGCTTGTTGCAAGGCTGGTCGGTGTCGTAGAAGTAAGGACAGCGCGTGCGCTGCAGCAGGTTGCCGGCGGTCGTCGCGCGATTGCGCAACTGGCCGGACGCCCCGGCGAGCAAGGCCCGCGACAGCACCCCGTAGTCGCGCCGCACGCGGGCGTCGGCGGCGAGGTCGGTGTTGCGCACCAGCGCGCCGATGCGCAAACCGCCATCGGCGCCGGCCTCGATGCGGTCGAGGCCGAGGCCGTTCACGTCGATCAGGTGGGTGGGGGTCTCGACCTGCAGCTTCATCAGGTCGAGGAGATTGGTCCCGCCGGCGATGAATCGCGCGCCGGGCTGCTTCGCGGCGGCGGCCACGGCGGCGGCGGGAGAGGCCGCGCGCTCGAAGGTGAAGGGCTTCATGCGGGCCTCCGTTCGCCGGCGCCCGGCAGGGGGACGCCGGCCACCTCGGCCATCGCGTCGATGATGTTGGAGTAGGCCCCGCAGCGACAGAGGTTGCCGCTCATGCGCTCGCGCAGCTCGTCGATGGACAGGAGCGGGCGGACGTTGAGGTCGGGCGTGACGTGACTGGGCACGCCGGCCTTGATCTCGTCGAGCACCGCGACCGCCGAACAGATCTGCCCCGGCGTGCAGTAGCCGCACTGGTAGCCGTCGTGCCGCACGAAGGCCGTCTGCATCGCGTGCATCTTCTCGGGGGTGCCGAGGCCCTCGATGGTCACGACCTTCGCGCCCTCGTGCATCACCGCCAGCGTCAGGCAGGCGTTGACGCGCCGGCCGTCGAGGTGGATGGTGCAGGCGCCGCACTGGCCGTGGTCGCAGCCCTTCTTGGTGCCGGTGAGCTGCAGATGCTCGCGCAGCAGGTCCAGCAGCGAAGTGCGGTTGTCGACGACCAGCGTGTGCGGCTGGCCGTTGACGCTGAGCGTCACGCGGGAGGTGGCCACGAGGTTCTCCTGGGGCTTGGGACCGGCAGGCGAGGGGGCTTGCGCGGCGGCCTCCAGCGGCGCGCCGGCGGCCACCGCGGCGGACGCGCCCGCGCCGGCGATCAGCAGGCCGCGGCGCGAGATCGCGCAAGGCTCAGCGTCGCACGGGGGGTTGTCCGGTGGAGACAGGGAAGACGCGAGGTGCGCGTCCGAACGATCCGTGTCGAGATCCATGCTGGGGACTCCTGGCTGGCCGGGATCGGCAAGCTGAGGAGTTGGCAATCGCTGTTCCCAGCGGCGATTCCGTCATCGGGATTCGCACGGCGGCGATCAGCGGTGCGCCTGCAGCCACTCCTCGACGGAGCGGGCGCTGGTCCCGACCGCATCGACCGCATGCCGCAGCAACTCGGGCGACACGCCGAAGCGCTCACCCCAATACCGCAGCTCGTAATCGTCCTGCACGTTGACGCGATGGCGTTCGCTGTTGTGCGGACTGGAGGTTTCCTCGGACATGACGATCTCCCGGCTCAACCAGGTTCAACCCGGCTTGCGCGACGGCGGCACGCGGCTGCTGTCCTCGCCGTCGAGCGTGGCCCCGGGATCTTCCTCCCCGGCGACCGATTCGTCGAATGAATGATCCGGGACGGCCGGCGGACCAGGGTCGTGCGGACGCGGCGACGACGGTGCGGCGCGCCTGTCCTTCGGGTTACTGGCGTTCTCCGTCCCTGGCTCCGGCGCGGGCCCGGAGGGCGTGTCGATCGCATCCACCGGGGTGGGGGCATCGGGGCCGACCGAGGTCGACGGTGAATTCGTGGCGTTCATGGCGTTCCCCGGCAGGCTGCTGGCCGACACGAAGCGGCGCTTGCCCGCGCGCTTGGCCGTCGTCATCGCCGTTTCGGCGAGCCGCATCAGCGACTCCGCCTGGCGGCCGTGGTGAGGGGCAAACGCGATGCCGATGCTGGCCGTGATCGACCCGTGGTCGCCGTCGGGCAGCCGGATGGGCTCGGCCACCGACTCCAGCATGCGGCGCAACGCCGGCTCGGCCTCGTGCTCGGCGCGCAGCGCGGTGAGCAGGATGGCGAACTCGTCGCCCCCCATCCGTGCGACCAGGTCATGGCTGCGCACGCCCGCCAGCAGCCGCTGTCCCACCACGCGCAGCACCACGTCGCCGGCCTCGTGGCCGAACTGGTCGTTCAGGTCCTTGAAGCCGTCCAGGTCCACCCAGCACACCGCCACCAGGCCCACGCGCTCGCCCAGCAGCGTCATCGCGCCCGCCAGCCGCTCGGTGAAACGCACGCGGTTGGGCAGCCCGGTCAGCGCGTCGTGCACTGCCAGGTGCTGCGCGGTGGCCTCGCTCTCCTTGAGCGCGGAGATGTCGATCATCATCCAGAGCGACTCCCGCTCGGACACCGACGCGCCGCTCAGATCGATCCACACCGGCGTGCCGTCCTTGCGCCGCATCCGCAACTGCCGGCGGTAGCGGCGGCCCGCGGCGATCGCCGGATAGGCCGCATCGCCGACCTCGCGGAAACTGTCGTCGTCGAGGTAGAGCGGCCGGGTCGTCTGGCCGTTCAGCTCGCCCGGCGCGTAGCCGAACAGCGAGGCCAGCGCGCGGTTCTTCCAGACCACCGTGCGGTCGCGCAGCCGCATCATGCCGACCATGTCGTTGTCCAGCATCAGCGCCTGCTCCAGCGCGAGCTGCTGCAGCCCGATCGCCGCGCGGCGGTCGCGGCGCTGCTGCAGGAAGACCAGCACCGAGCAGCCCAGCACCGTCAGGATGACCACCCCGGCCAGCGCCGCCTGCTGCACGACCTCGCCGCGCCAGGCGGCCAGGAACTCCGCGGTGCTCGCGCCGGTGAAGATCGTCAGCGGATAACCGCGCACCTGGCGGTAGCAGGTGATGCGCTCGATGTTGTCGAGCTTCGTCCGCGTCATGTACCAGCCCTGCTGCGGGTTGGCGGCGATCTTGCGCATCAGGTCCTCGGACACGATCACGTCGCCGACGCCCCGGATCGAATGCGGCTCGGTGGCCGAGTAGCGCGCGATCAGGCGCTGGCTGCGCGTGCGCAGCGAGATCGCGCCCTCCGCCCCGATCGTCAGGCCCTTGAAGCTCTCGATGAAGTGTTCCGTCGACAACGTCGTGTAGACCACGCCGGCGAAGCTGCCGTCCTCGCGCTCCAGCCGGCGGGAGACGGCGATGCCCCACTTGTGCTGCACGCGGCCGAACAACGGTTCGGAGATGACGACCGCGTCGCCGTCGAGGTCCCGGGCGCGCTGGAAGTAGTCGCGGTCCCCGACGTTGAGCGCGCCTTCCTCGCCCGCCAGTCCGTACACGACCTGACCCCGCGCGTCGGTGATCCGGATCGCGTCGACCTGCGGCAGCAGGCTGCGCTGGTCGGCCAGCGCCCGTTCCACCGCGCGCCGGACCACTTCCGGATCGCCGGTGGTGCGCCGGAACTGCAGCGCGAGCGTGGACAGCGCGTTGTCGACCTGCTTGAGCTCGGCACCGATCTCGATGCTGAGGCTGGCGGCCAGGTTCTCGGTGGTCTCGCGGGCGCGGGTGAGGTCGGACTCGCGCCCGGCCTGCAAGGCCAGCCAGGTGGCCGTCACGATCGCCGCGGCGATGACGAGGTTGCCCGCCGCGAGCCACAGGGCCAGTCGCGTCAGTGAGCGGGGGGCGTAGAGGGGCGGTCGGTCCATCGGAAGCACGCGGGCGAAGCGGTCATCCTAACCGCGCCGCACGCTGTCCGGCTCCTCTGGGGGATCGGTGCCGACCCGACCCCGGACTCACCCGCGCAACTGGCGTTCCAGGCCGTCGAGCACCCGGTAGCAGGGCAGCACCTGGGCGACGCTGGCGTCGGGTTCGCGACCCTCCCGGATCGCGGCGACGAATTCCCGGTCCTGCAGCTCGATGCCGTTCATCGACACCGCCACGCGGCTGACGTCGACGGTCTCGTCGCGGCCGGTGACGAGGTCGTCGTAACGCGCGAGGTAGGTGCCGGTGTCGCCGATGTAGCGGAAGAACGTCCCCAGCGGTCCCTCGTTGTTGAAGGACAGCGATAGCGTGCAGATCGCCCCGTTGGCGGCCTGCAACTGCAGGCTCATGTCCATCGCGATGCCGAGCGTCGGATGGATCGGCCCCTGCAGCGCGTTCGCCCGCACGACCGGGCTGCCGCACTGCCAGGCGAAAAGGTCCACCGTGTGCGCGGCGTGGTGCCACAGGAGGTGGTCGGTCCAACTGCGCGCCTGGCCCAGCGCGTTCGTGTTGGTGCGGCGGAAGAAATAGGTCTGGACATCCATCTGCTGGATGTGGAACTCGCCGGCCTCGATGCGGCGCCGGACCCACTGGTGGCTCGGGTTGAAGCGGCGCGTGTGACCGCACATCGCGACCAGGCCGGTCTCGCGCTGGCGGCGCACGACGGCCTCGCCGTCGGCCAGTACGTCGCAGAGCGGGATCTCGACTTGCACATGCTTGCCCGCGTCCAGGCAGGCCAGCGCCTGGCGCGCATGCAGCTGCGTCGGCGTGCAGAGGATGACGGCGTCGACGTCGTCGCGCGCGAGCGCCTCGTCGAGCTCGGTCGTCGCATGGCCGATGCCGTACTTCGCGGCGGTCTCGCGGGTCTTGTCCAGGTCGCGGCTGATCAGCGACACCACCTCGACGCCGTGGATCTGCTTGAGCGCGTCGAGGTGCTTCTGGCCGAAGGCGCCGGCGCCGGCCAGGGCAATGCGGATCGGTGCGGTCATGGAGGCTCCGGAAAGTCGAGGGTCGTGGACGGGACGGTTCAGGGGTTCTCGAGGATCAGGTGACCCACGGCGGTGTTGGACGCGGGCACGTGATAGAAGCGGTGGGCGACCCGCGGTGCGCCGCCGCCGTCGAGGTCGGCCATCGCGCCGCGCGCGATCAGCCACATCACGAGCTCGATGCCTTCGGAGCCGGCCTCGCGGACGTAGTCCAGGTGCGGCATCTCGGACAGGCCGCGCGGATCCGCGATCAGGCGGTCCATCCAGGCGTTGTCCCACTCGCGGTTGATCAGGCCGGCCCGCGGCCCCTGCAACTGGTGGCTCATGCCGCCGGTGCCCCAGACCTGGACGTTCAACGGCGTGTCGAAGCTCTCCACCGCGCGGCGGATCGCCTGGCCGAGCTGCAGGCAGCGCCGGCCCGAGGGCACCGGATACTGGACGACGTTGACCGCCAGCGGGATCACCGGCACGGGCCAGCCGGGCGCGCCGGCCTCCTGTTCGCCGAACATCAGCGACATCGGCACCGTCAGCCCGTGGTCGACCGTCATGCGGTTGATCAGCGTCAGGTCGAAGTCCTGCTGGATCACGCTCTGGGCGATGTGCGCCGCGAGCTCGCCGTGACCGTGGACCGTCGGCACGGCGCGCGGCCCCCAGCCCTCGTCGGCAGGCTCGTAGCGGTCCGCGGTGCCGAGCGCGAAGGTCGGGATCATGTCCAGGCTGAAGGCGTTGGCGTGGTCGTTGTAGACCAGCACGATGGCGTCCGGCCGGTTCGCGGCCATCCAGCGGCGCGAGGGCGCGTAGCCCGCGAACAGCGGCGACCAGTACGGGTCCTGCGTGCGGCCCTGGTCCATCGCGACGCCGATCGCCGGCACGTGCGAGGTGTAGACGGACGCGGTGATCCGCGCATGGGTGCTCATCGGGGGCTTCCCTTCGTGTCGTGCTTCGGGCCGTGCTTCGTCTCCTGCCGGGTGTCGCCCTTCGTGGCGGTGCTCGCGTCGGCCGTGACGTCCGGTGCGACGGCCGCCCGTCGCGGCGTGCCATCGGGGCGCCGTCCACCGGCCAGCATCATGTCGCGGTAGTCGGCCTCGGTCATCCCGGTCATGCCGGCGGCCATCTGCTGGTAGCTGCGGCCGTCGGTCGCGCCGATCTTGGCCAGGAAGTAGATGTTGCCGCCCAGCCGGATGCACTGGTTCAGGTCGCGCGCCAGCACGGCCTCCTTCTGCGCCGCCGTCATCGCCCACTCGTCCAGGTAGGCGCGCTCGTCGGCCTTGAAGCGCGCGCGGTTCTCGGCCTTCATCAGCGACATGCAGAACTGGTTGAGCCAGTAGCCCTTGCGGGCCTGGTCGGCGTCGAAGATGGTGGTGCCGGGGATGTCCTGGTAGGGCTTGTCGATGGGCATGGCGGTTTCCCTCAACGGATGGCCTCGGGCCAGTAGAGCCGCATCGGGTTGTCGACCAGCAGCCGCTGACGCAGGTCGGCAGTGGGCGCGATGCGCGGGATCACATCGACCAGCAGGCCGTCGTCGGGCATGTGGTCCTTCAGGTTGGGATGGGGCCAGTCGGTGCCCCAGAGCACGCGGTCAGGAAACTCCTCGACGACGCGCCGCGCGAACGGGATCACGTCGCGGTAGGGCTCGCGCTCACCGTTCAGGGCGGGCGGTCCGGTGACGGAGAGTCGCTCCGGACAGGTGACCTTGCTCCAGACGAACGGATGCTCGCGCAGGAAACGCAGGAAGAGCGCGAACTCCGGGCCGTCCACCGGTTTCGTGACGTCGGGTCGGCCCATGTGGTCGACGACGACCGTCGTGGGCAGCGCGCTGAAGAAGTCCCACAGCTCGGGCAGGTCGGGCGCCTCGAAGTAGATGACGACGTGCCAGCCCAGCGCCTTCACGCGCTGCGCGATCTCCATCAGTTCGTCGCGCGGCGTGAAGTCGACCAGCCGCTTGACGAAGTTGAAGCGCACGCCGCGCACGCCGGCGTCGTGGAGATCCTTCAACTGCTCGTCGGTGATGCCGCGGCGCACGGTCGCGACACCGCGCGCGCGGCCGCCGGACGCGCGGCAGGCATCGACCATCGCGCGGTTGTCGTCCCCATGGCAGGTGGCCTGCACGATCACATTGCGACTGAAGCCGAGCCGGTCGCGCAACGCGAAGAGCTGCGCCTTGCCCGCGTCGCAGGGCGTGTACTTGCGTTCGGGCGCGTAGGGGAACTCGGCGCCGGGGCCGAAGACATGGCAGTGCGCATCGACGGCGCCGTCGGGCAGCTGGAAGCGCGGCGTCGACGGGTCCTGATACCAGTCGAGCCAGCCCGGGGTCTTGTCGAAGCCGCCGGAGGTGGGGAGCGCCGAGGTGGTGCGCGTCATTGCGGGTCCTTCCACAGAATCAAAGCTTGGGCTTGGCGAGTTGCGCCAGCAACCGGTCGGCCTCCGTGCGCCAGTCCGGGCTGCGGCCGAAGTCCGCATCGCCGCGCCGGCCGAAGATGCCGTCCTCGGCCAGATCGGCCATCCAGGCCTGGCGCTCGGTCGTGCCTTCCGCGCTCCACGGCGTGAGTCCGGCATCGCGGACCGTCTCGGCGACTTCGCGGACTTCCTCGCTGCGGCGGCGGCCGTGCTGGATCACGCGCTGGAAGAAGTAGGCGGCCTGCTTCTCCCAGTCGATGCCGGGGAAGGTCTCCTTCAGCGAGGCGAGCACCGCGTCCTCGACGCCGTAATGGCGCGCCGAGGTGAGGCTCTCGATCACCATGGCCTCCAGGCCCTTGATCATGACGCTGCGGCACATCTTGGTCGCGCTGACGATGCCGAGGTCCGCGCTGCCGACGGTCGGCGCGAAGCCCAGTTGCCGCAGCAGCGGCTCGGCCGCCGCTGCATGCGGGCCGCCGAGCAGCAGTGGCACGCGCAGGCGGTAGGGCGGGACGCTCGTCATGACGGCGCCCTCGACGTAGCGTCCGCCGTGCGCGTGCACCGCGTCCGCCGCCTCGCGCTTGGCCTTGGGCGACGCCGAGTTGAGGTCGAGCACGACGGTGCCCGGCTTCAGTCCGGCGGCGGTCGATCGCGCGGCGTCCAGCGTCTGGCTCGCGGTGACGGCGATGACGACGAGGTCCGCCGGCGTCGCCACCATCGTGGCCGAGCTGGTCAGTTCGACGCCGAACTCGACCGCGTGTTCGCGCATCGTGTCGGCGTCGCTCGACGGGGACTCCAGCTTCAGGTCGTAGGCGCTGACCGCGGCGCCGGTGGCGCGCAGGTCCTCGGCGAGGATCCGGCCGACTTCGCCATAACCGACGAGGCCGATGCGCAGCGCCTGGGATGGCGCCGCCGTCGATGGGTCCGGTGGCGTCTGCGCCTGTGTCGGCGGTACTGAGGTGCTCATGTCAGTCCAGCGAGATGTTGAGCCGCTTGATCAGCTCGGCGTACTTGGCGGACTCGCTCGCGATGAAGGTCTGGTACTGCTCCTTCGTCGTCGGGAAGACGTCGTAGCCGAAGGTGGCGTAGCGCTCACGGATGTCGGGTTCGGCGAGCGCGGCCTCGATGTCGCGCTGGATCTTCTCCTGCACCGCCTTGGGCAGGCCGCGCGGCGCGGCGATCGTGGTCCAGCCGGTGACCTCGTAGCCGGCCGGTCCGCCGGATTCGCTGACGGTGGGCAGGTCCGGGAAGGCTGGGTGGCGCTTCGGCCCGGTGACCGCGATGAAGCGGATCTTGCCGGCGCGCTGCAGCGGACCGGCCGTCGCCATCGAGCCGAGCGCGAAGTTCAGCTCGCCGTTGGCCACGGCGGTGTAGAGCATCGTCGTCTCCTTGTAGACCACATGCGTCATCTGCGTCTTCGTCATCGCCTCCAGCTGCGCCGCGCCCAGGTGCACCGGGTTGCCGACCGACCAGGAGCCGTAGTTCAGCGCGTTGGGATGGGCCTTGGCGTCGGCCACGATGTCGCCGACGGTCTTGTACTTGCTGTTGGCCGGCACGCCGACGAAGAAGTAGGTCTTGAACAGCGGCGCGATCGGGTCGAAGTCCTTGACCGGGTCGTAGGGCAGCTTCTTGAACAGGTGCGGGTAGACGACGAGGTGGACGTTGTCCAGCTGGATCAGGTCGTGGCCGTCGGTCGCGCCGCGCTTGAAGGCGTCGATCGCGATGAAGCCGTTGGCGCCGGGCTTGTTCTCGACGATGACCGGCTTGCCCCACTTCTTCGAGAGCTTCTCCGCGACCACGCGGGCCACGGTCTCCGGACCGGCACCGGCCGGGAACGGCGTGATGATGCGCACGGGCTTCGTGGGCCAGTCCGCAGCCGGGGCCGCGGGGGCGCTGGCCTGGGCGGCGGCCAGTCGCGGCAGCGCCGCAGTCAGCAGCAGCGCGGCGAGGGTCAGGCCTTGCCCGGCGCGAGCAAGGGCAGTGCGGCGATTCGTAGGGGCAGTCATCGTCGTTGTCTCCGTCGATCTTTTGTGGTCGGCAACCTCTACAAGGCGGGTCGCTCGAGTGGATGGGTACTGCTGCGTGGTACTGCAGGAACTGCGGAAAACCTGAATCAGTCGATGTAGCGCAGCCCGGCCTTGGCCAGCGGCTCGCGCATCTTGTACATGTCCAGCCCGAGCACGCCGGCGGCGAACTGCTCGCGCTTGGCGCCTTCGTTGGCCTCGCGGGCCGCGGCGGCGTCGAGCGTCTGCTGCGCCACGGCGGCCGGAACGCAGACGATGCCGTCGTCGTCGGCCACGATGACGTCCCCGGGATGGACCAGCGCGCCGGCGCACACCACGGGGATGTTGACCGACCCCGGCGTCGCCTTGATCGTGCCCTTCGCGGAGATGCACCTGCTCCAGACGGGGAAGCCCATCTCGTTGAGCGTGCGCACGTCGCGCACGCCGCCGTCGATGATCAGCGCGCGGGCGCCGCGGGCCTTGAAGGAGGTCGCGAGCAGGTCGCCGAAGTAGCCATCGCCACACTCCGAGGTCACGCCGGCGACGACGATGTCGCCTTCGCGGATCTGTTCGGCGGCGACGTGCAGCATCCAGTTGTCGCCGGGCTGCAGCAGCACGGTGACGGCGGTGCCGGAGACCGCGACGCCCGACTGGATCGGCCGCATGTAGGGCTTGAGCAGGCCGACGCGGCCCAGCGCCTCATGGACGGTCGCGGCGCCGAAATGGCCGAGCGCGTCGGCGGCGACACGGTCGGCGCGGGTGATGTTGCGGTAGACGACGCCGAGTTCGTACATGGCGGGTTCCTTCTTGGGGGATCTGAGGATCTGAGGATCGGAGGGGGAGGCGGCGGGGCGGCGGGGCGGCGAATGTCGGCGGGCGTGCCTCGCCCTTCAGGCTGCCGGTGAAGCGAGACCCAGCCGACGGCGCAACGCGTCGTGGCGAGGAGAGGCGAAATCGTCGGCGACGCGTTGCGCGGTGGCGGGTTCGGCGGAGGTCACCGCGACGGCGGCGGTGAATCGGGTGACGATCTCGAGCCCGGGCGGCATCGGGCCCAGGATCGTCAGGCCGCCGTGGCCGAGGAGCTCGCTCAACTGCTGGAAGCCGAGGTCGACATCGCCCTGGGCGACCATCTTCGCCACGGGCACGCCGGCGGGAGACTGGCGCAGGCGGTCGTCGAGAGCATTGCGCAGGCCCCAGTCCTCGAGCAGCTTCAGCAGTGCCTGACCGCTGGGGCCGGTGGAATAACCGATGGCACGCGCACCGAGCAGGGCCTGGCGCAAGGCGTCGGCCGTGTCGACGGCGGGTCGCGCGTGGCCTTCGGGGGAGGCGATGAACATCGGTGAATCGGCGATCGGACGCAGCGAGCCGGCGCGCAGATGCCCCGTGCTCGACAGCCGATCCATCGCATCGGCGGCGAGCACGACGAGGTCCAGCGATTCGCCCGACGCGACGCGCCTGGCGGCGTCGACGCCGCCGATCGACTCGACACGGATCTCCACGCCGTGCGCCGCGGTGTAGGCGGCGGACAGTTCCGCCAGCAAGACGCGGGTGGCCATCGAGGAAATGCCGGCGAGGGGTGCGATCACGGGGCGGTCCGGAAGCGGGTCGGGTGGAAGGGCGGAGGGCGGGTTGGCAAGGAGGCGGGATTGCGGCGCATTCTGGTCCCGTCGAGCCGGGCCAACCAGTTCTGGGTTCCACTAGCTGCTATTCCGATCCGGCATGACACGGATCCAGGGCCATGCCGGTTCGTGAGAGCATGCGGACCATGAACCTCACGCAACTGGAGACTTTCGTCCATGTGGCCGAGCACGGCAGCTTCAGCAAGGCCGCGATGGTGCTGGGCGTGGCGCAGCCGGCGCTGAGCCGGCAGGTGCGGGCGCTGGAGACGGAGCTGCACGAGACACTGCTGCTGCGCAACGGCCGCGGCGTGGAACTGACCGAGGCGGGACGGCGCCTGCTGCAGCATGGGCAGGACATCCTGAACCTGGTCAGCCACGCGAAGGACGATTTGCGCGCGCGGCGCAGCGAGCCGGTCGGCCAGATCACGATCGCGATGCCGCCGACGCTGGCGCGGCTGCACACGCTGGCGCTGATCCGGGCCTTCCAGGCGGAGATGCCGCAGGCGCGCCTGACGATCATGGAGGGGTTCTCGGTGCATCTGACCGAGTGGCTGCTGACCGGGCGCACGGACCTGGCGCTGGTCTACAACCCGGAGCCCGTGCCGGCGCTGGAGATCCTGCCGCTGCGGCGCGAGCGGCTGTGCCTGGTCAGCCCGAAGGATCAGGCGCCGGCGCGGCCGCCGACCTTGTCGCAGCTCTCGCGTTATCCGCTGGTGATGCCGCAGCGCGGGCACATCTTCCGGGCACTGATGGAACAGGCGGCGGCGATGGCGGGCGTGCAACTCGACGTGCGCTGGGAAGTGGCGAGCGTGCCGGCGATCCTGGACTGCGTCGCGGCCGGCATCGGCCACGCAGCCTTGGGCGAGGACGCGTTGCAGATCTACGAGAAGCCGGAGCGTCTGGTCACGACGCCGTTCGCGAAAGCGGACATCCAGAGCACGCTGTGCCTGGTCACGCCGACCAGCAAGCGGGCGACGCCGTTGATGCAGAAGACGGCGGGGGTGCTGATGCGGATGGTGGGGGAACCGCGCTGATCAGCGATCAGATGGCGAGGTCTTTCCCCGTCGCTCAAGGCCGTCGTGCCGACGCGCCCCAGAGGAAATCACCATGACCACGACTGAATCCGCTGCGGCCATGTGACGGCAAGAGCAAGCTCGGCGGCTGAAGACCGCCGCGCGTCAGAGTTCCCATGGCGCCTTCCTCGCCATCATTCGTTGGTAGGCGGCGTTCTCGCTGAGCGGCCGATCCAGGAGGTCTTCGCAAGCTTGCAGTTCGTCTTCGGTCAGTCCCTGCGTCGCCTTATGCAGGATGGCGCCTTCAGCCGCGTCCAGCATCGCGTCGCGCACAAATGCGGCACGCGTCTTGTTGGCGCATTCGGCCGCGCAATCGATCAATTCACGAAGTTCAACCGGAATCTGCAGCCAATGACCCTGACCGCTCTCGATCAGGGGGGCGCGTTCGACGGCGGCGATTTGCGCTGCGATGTCGGGAGGCGCGGAAACGTTGTGGTCAAGATTGAGTGCGGTCATGAATCGAAGTGGAGTTGAAGATCAATTGGCCGGCATGCTGCTGCCGATGCGGCCACGAAGCAAGCCAGCCGGCGGGTGTCGCGACAGAAATCCGGCGTTCCGTTGACGTGCCTCAAAAAATCTCTGCGCGACAACGTCATGCTCCACGAGGTCGCGTCGACGCGCATCGCCCCGAGTGGGGCAATGAAGAGGGCCTACCAAAGAGGGAAATGGGGGGAGGCGCTCAGGCCGCCTTCGCTGTTGGCGGCTTCGCGCGCTTCACGTATTGCGGCAGGAAGCTCCGCTTCTCTTGACCGAATGCGACGGTCACGCTGTCTGCGCTGGCCTCGACGACCACGCCGCCGCCGTAGCGTTTGACCCGAACCGCTTCGCCGGGCTGGAACACCGCTGCCGCCGCGGCCGGGGTGTCAGGTGTTGCCTCGGCAGCGCGCATCGACGACTCGCGCTCATGCGCATCGATGCGCTCGCAGTTGTCGCAGCCGTGGCAGCGGTCGAAACCCGCCGCCTCGTCGAAGGCCTCCAGCATCACGCGCCAGCGGCACAGCCCGCTCTGCGCGTAGAACACCATCTGCTCGAGACGGCGACGGTCCTGCCCGGCCTTCGCTTCGTAGCGGGCCAGGGCCTCCATCAAGGACGCCACGTCGCCGGGCGCCGGGTCGCTGAGTCGGAATGCGTCACCGTCCTCCGTCAGCCACCCCTCGCGGACCAGCAGTCCCGTGAGTACCTCGAGCTTGTTGCGCGGCCGGCCGAGCCGGTCCCGCAGCGCGTCGAGCGTCCAGCCGGCCTCGTCCGGCGGTGGCGTGCGCAAGGCCTCGGTCAGCGCCTGCGCGTCGGCCGGCGCCGGATACCGGCCGTTCAGGAAGAACTGCTGCACCGCCCGGTCGCCGGCCACGAACAGCAGCGTGCAATCGGCGCGCTCGCCGTCCCGGCCCGCGCGACCCGATTCCTGGTAGTAGACGTCGAGGCCGGCCGGCACCTGGTAGTGGACGATCCGCCGGATGTCCGGCTTATCGATGCCCAGCCCGAACGCGTTGGTCGCGACCATCACGCGCGCATCGCCTCGCATGAAGCGGTCCTGCGCATCGTGGCGCTGGGCGGCGCGGAGGCGGCCGTGATACAGCGCCGACGGAACGCCCGCGCCGGTCAGCGCGTCATGGATCGATTCCGCCGCCTTCACGGTGGCGGTGTAGACGATCGTCGACGGCAGCGCCGACGATGCCGCGACGTCGGTGTCTGCCTCGTCGGCTTCGTCGGCACCCGCCGCTTCATCCGGTCGATCGGCCCTGTCCGCATCCTCGCCGGCGACCAGCGCCAGCAGGCGCCGGAGCTTGTCCTCCTCGTCCGCCAGCGGCTCGACGCGGTAGTGCAGGTTGGGGCGGTAGGTGCCGCCGATCAGGCAGCCCGCGGCGGGAATGTCGAGCTGCCGCGCGATGTCCTCGACGACCTCCGCGGACGCCGTCGCCGTGAGCGCGAGCACGGCGGGCCGGCCCAGGCGCTCGCGGGCCTCGCCCACGCGCAGGAAGGCCGGACGGAAATCGTGGCCCCATTCGGAGATGCAATGCGCCTCGTCGACCACGAGCAGGTCCGTCGGACGCTGCGCGAGACGCCTGACCCAGTCGGCATCGTCGAGGCGTTCGGGCGTCAGCAGCACGACCTTCGCCGTGCCGTCGAGCGCCATCTCCTCCTGCGCCGCGAGCGACGCCGCATCGAGGCCGCTGTGCACCTGCGCGCACCGGATGCCGAGCGCGCCGAGCCGCGCGCACTGGTCCTTCATCAGCGCGATCAGCGGCGAGATGACGATCGTGCGGCCCGCCATCAGCGCCGCGGGCAGTTGATAGCAGAGTGACTTTCCGGCGCCGGTGGGCATCACGGCCAGCGTGTTTAAACCACGCAGCACGCGATCGATGACGTCCTTCTGTCCCGGTCGCCAGACACGGAGTCCGAAGCGACGCAGTTGTTGAAGGACGAGGCGTTCTGAAGGAGCTGGGCGGCGCGTGGGCATGAGGGCTCAAGACGGGCAGGGCGAGGGTCCCGCACGCCTTCAGCAAGCCGCGAGCCCGACGGGTGTCCCCACGTTCGTACACCGGGCACAGGGGTTGCCGTACAGGGCCATGCCGCCCACGCGCAGCGTCCTTCGCCGCGCGCCGGGCCCGACCCACGTCACAACATTCCGGAGATCCGCATGATCAGCACCATCCTGCTCGTCATCCTCATCCTGCTGCTCGTCGGCGCCTTGCCCTCATGGCCTCACAGCCGCAGTTGGGGCTACGGCCCCAGCGGCGGCCTGGGCCTGGTCGTCCTGATCCTCATCGTCCTGCTGCTGCTGGGATACATCTGACGACCGTCGTCAGGAGCCGGCTCGCGAGCGCCCCTCGCGGGCGCAGTCCGCGGGCTCATCAGCTTCGGACCCGCTGGGCGCTCACGCGCCCAGCAACGACTGTCCGCACACGCGCAGCACCTGACCCGTGAGCGGGTGCGCCCCCGGCGACGCGAGGAAGGCGATGGCCTCCGCCACGTCCGCCGGGGTGCCGCCTTGCTTGAGCGAATTCAAGCGACGTCCCGCCTCCCGCACCATCCACGGCATGCGTCGCGTCATCGCGGTTTCGATGAAGCCGGGCGCGACGGCGTTGATCGTGCCGCCGCGTCCGGCCAGCGTCGCTGCCCGGGCGCCCACGTAGCCGATCAACGCGGCCTTCGACGCGCTGTAATTGGCCTGGCCGGCGTTGCCCGCGATGCCGCTGATCGACGACAGACAGATCTCGCGCGCTCCGGCGTTCAGCAGTTCGGCATCGTCCAGCCGCGCATCGATCGCGAGGATGGCCGCCAGGTTCACCGCCATCACCGAGTCCCATTCCGACGCGGACATCCGCGCCAGCGTCCGGTCGCGCGTGATCCCCGCGTTGTGCACCAGCACGTCCACGCCGTGCAGGCGCCGCACGGCATCGACCAGCTCATCGACGGCGCCCGGTGCCGTCAGATCCGCCGCGAGCAGCGATCCGCCGATCTCGCGCGCCACCGCTTCGAGCGGTTGACGGGCCGCCGGCACGTCCACGCAGAGCACGCGCATGCCGTCGAGCGCCAGGCGCCGGGCCGTGGCCGCGCCGATGCCGCCGGCCGCGCCCGTTACCAGCGCCACCGGCGCGCGATCCTCGTCGATCGGCGCTTCGACGTCCTTGCGCCAGGACAGCACCTGACCCGAGACATACGCGGAGCGATCCGTGCCGAAGAATCGCAGCGCGCCCGCGAGCGATGCCATCGACGCCGCGCCCTCCTGCAGCACGAGGGCGTTGGCCGTCGCGCCGCGCCGGCCGATTTCCTTGGCCAGCGCGCGGACGAAGCCCTGTGCCGCGTGCAGGCAGGCGGCTTCCGCCGCGCTCATGACACCGGCCGAGCTCAGCGCCAGCACGCGTCCCCCCACCGCGAGGCGGACCATCGCCAGCTGCGCCTGCTCGAACAGCAGGCGCAAGGCCGCGACATCGCGGCAGCCGGTCGCGTCGATCACCAGCGTCCGGACCGGACCGTCCCCGCTCGGCATGCCGCCTTGAGCGACGATCGCCGCCAGCAGCGACGGCAACGGCGCCGTGCTGCCCGGCGCGATCGCAAGCACGGATCGGCCGGCAAGTTCCTCGTCGACCCAGGCATTCTGGCGACGGAGCAGCGGCACTGGCTGCGGCAGGTTGAACAGGCGCGCGATGCGCCGGCCGAACGGGTGCTGGACGAAGTGGAGCAGGCGGTCGGTCATGGCGGCAAGGCGACGTCGGCATGTCGCCGGAGAGCGGGGAACGGCGCGCAGTGTAGGCGCGCCCGGATGCACCGGCGCTCAACGTCAACCCGATGCGCCCGGTGCGCCCGGTGAGCATCTTGCGTCGATGACAAAACGGTCATCCGCATGTCCGGCTCATGTCGGTGTCTCGCGCCTAGAGTGGACTTCAAGGCGTTTGAAACGCGCGCCGACGCAGCGGGAACCGGTCCGGTTCAACTCATCGGATCCCGCGTGCAGGACCACTTTCAATCCAAGGAGTCTGACCATGAACCACTTCAAGAAGCTCTCCCTTCCGATCGGTGCGGCTGCACTGGCCGCCGCCATCGCCGTACCCGCGTTCGCGCAGGTGGAGGAAGAAGTCCTGTCCGGTCCCAAGTCCCGCGACCAGGTGATCGCGGAACTCGAGACCGCCCGCATGGACGGCAGCCTCGACAGGTTGCAGGGCGAGCACAGCTATGCCCCGGACTTCGATGAAGCCAAGGGCATGGACGTGCAGTACTCGAATCACCAGGCCGATGCCGACGTGACGGTGGGCATGTCTACGGACACGAGCACCCAGGTTCAGTTCGCCGCGCCTGCCGCGGGCGGCAAGACGCGTGCCCAGGTGATGGACGAACTGGAACAGGCTCGCGCCGATGGCTCGCTGGAACGCGCCTGGAGCGAGCAGGGTTATGCGCCGGAGCTCGAGGCGGCGCATTCGTACCGTCGCTGATCGACGGTCTTCCGACTTCGAGCAACGGGGTTCCCATGAGGGAACCCCGTTTTGCATTCACAGCCGCGTGACGTCCAGGATCGCCTGCGCGAACGCCTTCGGCGCTTCCTGCGGCAGGTTGTGGCCGATGCCGCCGGTCAGGTCGCGGTGCTGGTACTTCCCGGCGAATTTGCGGCGGTAGGCGGACGGTGCCGGATGCGGCGCGCCGTTGGCGTCGCCTTCGAGCGTGATCGCGGGGATCGTGATGTCGGGCGCCGCGCCGACGCGCGCCTCCACCGCGTCGAAGCGCGATTCACCGTCGGCCAGGCCCAGGCGCCAGCGGTAGTTGTGCACCACGATCGCGACATGGTCCGGGTTGTCGAAGGCGGCGGCGCTGCGCGCGAAGGTCGCATCGTCGAATCGCCATTGCGGCGAGGCCAGCTGCCAGATCTGCTTCGAGAACTCGGCGCGGTACTTCTCGTAGCCCAGCCGGCCGCGCTCGGTCGCGAAGTAGTACTGGTACCACCACTGCAGCTCCGCCGCCGGCGGCAGCGGCTGTTCGTTGACCTTGCGGTCGACCAGCAGGTAGCCGCTGACGGACACCACGGCCTCGCAGCGTTCGGGCCAGAGCGCGGCGAGGATGCCCGCCGTGCGTGCGCCCCAGTCGCAGCCGCCGACGATCGCCTTCGGGATGCGCAGCGCGTCCAGCAGCGCGATCGCGTCGCGCGCCAGGGCGCCTTGCTGGCCGTTGCGGGCCGTGTCGGCGGACAGGAAGCGCGTCGTGCCGTAGCCGCGGGCGTAGGGCACGATCACGCGATAGCCGGCCGCCGCGAGCAGCGGCGTGACCGCCTCGTAGGTGTGGACGTCGTAGGGCCAGCCGTGCAGCAACAGCACGGGCGGGCCGTCGGCCGGACCGGCCTCGACGTAACCGACGCGGAGATCGCCGGCGTCGACGTGCTTGAGCGTGCCGAAGGCGGGCGCGATCGCGATGGATGCGCCTGCCGCCGACATCGGCGCCGCCAGCGCGGCGGACGGCAGCAGGCCCGCCAGCGGCAGCGCGGCGGCAGCCGTCGCGGCGCCCAGTGACGCGCCGAGGCGGAGGAACTGGCGGCGCGGCAGCGCGGCGCCGATCAGGTCGGGCGTGTCGATCATGTCGTGGCGGTCGGTCATCGGGGATCTCCGTGGGTGTGGTGGCGACCTCGGCAGTGGACGTCCGCGATGTATCTCCGCCTTGTCGACATCGAACCGGGTTTGCATGCCGGTGTCGCCCCTCCCGGCGCAGATACAGGGGCATACAAAGCCGATCTCTGACATCGGTCAAACCAGCCCCTGGCTTTCCGGCGGCGTCTTTCCTAGCCTGCCGCTGACCGGGCGCGCGGGGCGCCCGGATTCGGGCCGCGGGCCCGCAGGAGGTGGCTATGAATGGGGTCTCGCTGGATGAGGTCGTCTACTTTCCGTCGCTGCAGACGTTGCCGGCCGAGCTGCGCGGCTTGCGTGAACTCGACCGGGTGCGCAAGCGCCGGATCCTGCCGTTGATCACGCTGCTCCCGCTGCAGCGGATCCCCGACGTGGTGGACTTCCGCCGCGCGGCGCAGCGGGCGGGCGAGGCGATGCAGGAGCTGCCGCATTTCATCGACCTGGGCCGCGTCCCGCTCGACCACGCGCTGGCGTGGCGGCGTCTGGCCGACCCCGCGCAGGGGTTCCGGACCTGGCGCGAGTTCGTCCAGGCACACCGGAACGCCGTGCCCGTGGTGCTGATGCCCGACGGTGCCAGCGAACGCAGCGTCGTGCTGCAGGCGTCGGCGATCGAGCGCGAGTTCGGCCGGGTGCTGTTCCGGCTGCGCGGCGCGGCACCTTTGACGACACCCTCGGCGGCGCCCTCCACGGCGCTCGTGGAGCGGGCCCTGGAGGGCCTCGAGGACCCGCGCCGCGCGCTCGTCGTGCTGGACTTCGGGACCGAGCGCGAATGGCTGCTCGGCTGCGCTGCCGCCGGCCGGGACCTGCTGGCCCGTTGGCGGCGGCGGTGGCCGGGGTTGCGTGTCGTGATGATGGGCAACAGCTTCCCCGCGACGGCGCCATGGATCGGGGCCGCGACGTCGGAGGACAACCCCCGGTCGGGCCGTCTGGCGATCCTCGAGCGTGAGTTGCACCGGCGGCTGGGCGGCCCGGCGGTCGTCGGCTACGGCGACCATGGGGCCATCCATGCGCCCAGCGAGCCCGGCCCGGAACTGCCGACCGGGCATGTGCGCATCGACTATCCCTGGCAGGGCGTCTGGTACTTCGAGCGCCGCCGGCGCGCGAATCCGGACGAGGCCAGCCGGGAAGCCGCCGAGGCCATCGTCGCGACGGCACCGTCGTTCGGTGCACGCGGCCTGTGGGGGGAGCACGAGATCCAGGAAGCCGCCCACGGCAGGATGGTCGCGCCGGGGATGGAGACGTGGACGGCGATCCGCGTCAATCTGCACCTGTCGACGCAGGTCGACGAGATGTCGATGGAACACCGGAGCATCCGGAGCCTGCTGCCGGCCTCGACTTCGTGAAAACCACGGGTCGGCCACAGGGCGCGGCGAAGCCCGCTGGCGGGGAGGGACCCGCGGGGCTGCCTATACTCGCGCCCCATGCGCCGCTGGTTGACCGTCTTCCTGCTGATCCTGCTGCCGCTCCAGCTGAGCTGGGCGGTGGCGGCGACCTATTGCGCGCATGAAGCCGATCCGGCGGTGAACCACATCGGGCACCACGAGCATCGGCATGAGGCGTCGGGCGACGCCTCGGACGCCGGAGCGGCGCCTGAAGCCGCGAAAGCGGAGAAGGCCGCCGACAAGGCCCTGACCTGCGTCGACGACGACTGCGGCTTCTGCCATCTAGGTCACAGCCAACCGGTGGCCAGCACGCCGATCGTGCTGCCGGCGATGGCCAGCCCGCTCGTTGAGGGCTCCGTGCCCGAGGTGTGGTCCTCGCGCGGCCCCGACCGGCGCGAGCGACCGAACTGGCGACCCGCCTGAACGGCGACCGCCCCGCGGCGCCGATTTGGGCGCCCCGCGTCGTTGCAAATCCTCGCCATAGCGCTGCTATGGCTCCGGTTTGCGCCTAGCGGTGCATCCCAACTCGACGCCGCGTCCATCGATGGCAGTCAGGGATGACTGGCCTCGCGTCGAGCGCTCGCCGATTCCTCGTTGATCCCCTTCCTGCCCGGCCGCCCTTGCGGCGGCGGGCACAACGCCGGAGTCTCCGATGCCCAAGTTCCTGGTGCCGCTGTGCAGCGCGGCACTGCTTTCGTTCACGCCGATGGCGTCACGGGCCGCGCCCGAAGCGCCGTCTTCCTCATCACAGTCGTCCGCGCTGCCGCTGACCCTGAGCGCCGCCATCGAGCGCGCGTTGACGAGCCACCCACGCCTGCGCGCGGCGTCCTTCGAAGTCGAGGCCGCCGACGGCGCGGTCCAGCAGGCCGCGCTGCCGCCCAATCCTTCGCTGGGACTCGAGCAGGAGGACACCCGTCGCGAGACGCGCACGGTCACCGTGCTACTGAGCCAGCCGCTGGAAATCGGCGGTCAGCGCGCCGCCCGGACGGCGCTGGCCCAGCGCGGCCGTGACATCGCGCAGGCCGGGCTGGACGCGATGCGCGCCGAGCTTCGGGCCGATGTGGTGCAGGCCTTCTTCACCGCGCTGGTCGCGCAGGAGCGGGTCACCGCCGCCGAGGAATCGCTCCGCATCGCCGGCGGCGGCGCCGACGCGACCGCGCGGCGCGTGGCCGCCGGCAAACTCGCGCCGAACGACGAGACGCGGGCGCGCGTGGCCGAAGCCACCGCGCGCATCGAGCTGCGCCAGGCCCAGGCGGACCGGCTCGCCGCGCGGCACACGCTGGCGGCGGCCGTCGGGATGGACGAGGCGTTGATCGGCGCACTCGACGGCAGCGCCGGCTCGCTGCCGGCCTTGCCCGCCGAGGCCGATATCGCCCGCCGTCTGGTCGACGCGCCGGCGTTGCGGCGCGCGCGGCTCGAGGTCGAGCGCGCGCAGGCCGCGTACGAGCTCGAACGCGCGCGCCGCATCCCCGACGTCACGGTGACTCTCGGCGCAAAGCGCGCGCAGGAGATCGGCCGCAACCAGGCCGTGATCGGCGTGTCGATGCCGCTGCCGCTGTTCGATCGCAACCAGGGCGCGCAGCGCGAGGCGCTCAAGCGCCGCCAGGCCGCGGAGCAACTCGCGGAGGCCGAGTCCCTGCGGCTGCGCGCCGAAGTGCTGAGTGCGGCGGACGAGCTCGGCGCCCGCGCAGACGAGGTCGACGCCCTGCAGCGCACCGTGCTGCCCGGCGCCCGCGAGGCCTACACCGCCGCGACGCGTGGCTTCGAACTCGGCAAGTTCGGCTTCCTGGAGGTGCTCGACGCGCAGCGCACCTGGCTGCAGGCGCGGGTGCAGTGGCTCGACGCGCTGTCGCGGGCGCATCGCGCCAACGCCGACCTCGAGCGCCGCCTCGGCGCGCCCGTCCAGCAACCGTGAGAACGACGATGAATTTCAACCAGCAAGACAACAAGGCGTCCTCGGGACGCGGACTGCCCAAGAGGCAACTGATCGCGATCGCGGTGCTCGTGGCCATCGGCCTCGGCGGCGGCGCGGCCATCCTCGCCTCCGGCGCCACCGCCTCGCCCAAGGGCGGCCATGGCGAGCACGCCGAGGGCGGCCATGGCGAGCACGCCGAGGGGGGCCATGACGATCATGGTCATGAGGGGGAGAAGAGCTCGGGCGAGCACAAAGGCGAGCAAAAGAGCGAGCAAAGAGGCGATCACAAACACGAGGACAAGGACGAGCACGCTGGCGACGCCAAGGGTGCCGGGTCGGGCGATGCGCATCGGTCCGGAGCGGCTGGCGGGGAGGCCTCGCACAAGGAGGCGGGTGGCAAGGACGATGGCCACGGCCATGGCACGGGCGAGCCTGAAACCATCGCGATGAGCGAGGCGCAGATCAAGTCCGCCGCGATCGCGCTGGAGACCGCGGGGCCGGCGTCGATCCGGACGACGACGCGCCTGCCTGGCGAGATCGGCTTCAACGAGGACCGCACCGCGCATGTGGTGCCTCGCGTGGCCGGTGTCGTCGAGGCGGTGCCCGCGACGCTCGGGCAGACCGTGCGCAAGGGCGAGCTGCTGGCGGTGATCGCCAGCGCGCAGGTGTCGGACCAGCGCAGCGACCTGCTCGCGGCGCAGAAACGCGAGCAGCTGGCGCGCAAGACCTTCGACCGCGAACGCAAGCTGTGGGAGGAGAAGATCTCCCCGCGGCAGGACGTCGACATCGCCGAACAGGCGCTGCGCGAGGCCGAGATCGCCGTCGCCAACGCGCGCCAGAAGCTGATCGCCATCGGCGCCGCGCCGGGTTCCCTGGCGGGCGCCACGAGCGGCGGCGCGCTCACGCGCTTCGAGCTGCGCGCGCCGTTCGACGGCGTCGTCGTCGAGAAACACCTGACGCTGGGCGAGCAGGTGAAGGAGGACGCGAGCGTCTTCGTCCTGTCTGACCTGCGCACCGTGTGGGCGCGCATCGACGTGCCGGCCGGCGACCTGGCCAAGGTGCGCGTGGGCGAACGCGCCGTCGTGCGCTCGGCCGCCTTCGAGCAGTCGGCCGACGGCAAGGTCGCCTACGTCGGCGCGCTGATCGGTGGACAGAGCCGCACCGCGCAGGCGCGCATCTCGCTGGCGAATCCGGACGGCGCCTGGCGGCCCGGCCTGTTCGTCAACGTCGACGTCGTGACCGGCGAGGCCCCCGCGCCGGTGACCGTGGCCGCCGACGCGGTCCAGGTCTTCGAGGACCGTCAGGTCGTCTTCGTGCGCACCGCCGAAGGCTTCGCCGCGCAAGCGGTGAAGACCGGTCGCGGCGACGGCCGTCGCATCGAGATCGTCGACGGCCTGAAGGCCGGCGCCAAGGTCGCGGCGGTCAACGCCTTCGTCATCAAGTCCGAGGCCGGCAAGGGCTCCGCGACGCATTCGCACTGACGGAGACGACATGTTCGAACGCATCATCCGATTCGCCATCGAGCACCGATGGCTGGTGCTGGTGGCCGTGCTGGGCATGGCCGCGCTGGGGGTCTTCAGCTACCAGAAGCTGCCCATCGACGCGGTGCCCGACATCACCAACGTGCAGGTGCAGATCAACACCGGCGCGCCGGGCTACTCGCCCTTGGAGGCGGAGCAGCGCGTGACCTTCCCGGTCGAGACCGCGATGGCGGGCCTGCCGGGGCTGAAGCAGACGCGCTCGCTGTCGCGCTACGGGCTGTCGCAGGTGACGGTGATCTTCCGCGACGGCACCGACATCCACTTCGCACGGCAACTGGTCAACGAGCGGCTGCAGGCCGCGCGCGAGCACCTGCCCGACGGTTTGACGCCGGCGATGGGGCCTGTGTCCACGGGCCTGGGCGAGATCTACCAATGGACGATCGAGGCCGAGGAGGGCGCGCGCAAGCCGGACGGCTCGCCCTACACGCCGATCGACCTGCGCGAGATCCAGGACTGGGTCGTCAAGCCGCAGCTGCGCAACGTGCCGGGCGTGACCGAGGTCAACACCATCGGCGGCTTCGCCAAGGAGTTCGAAGTGGCGCCCGACCCCGGGCGGCTGTCGTCGCACGGGCTGACGCTGGCGGAGGTCGTCGAGGCGCTGGAGCGCAACAACGCCAACGTCGGCGCCGGCTACATCGAGCGCCGCGGCGAGCAGTACCTGATCCGCGCCCCGGGCCAGTTGCGCGACCTGGCCGACATCGGCAACGTCGTGCTGCGCACCGACGGCGGCGTGCCGGTGCGGGTGCGCGACGTGGCGCAGGTCGGCATCGGCAAGGAGCTGCGCAGCGGCGCGGCCACCGACAACGGCCGCGAGGTCGTGCTGGGCACCGTCTTCATGCTGATCGGCGAGAACAGCCGCAGCGTGGCGCAGGCGGTGGACCGCAAGATGAAGGAGGTCGCGACCACGCTGCCGAAGGGCGTGCACGTCGTGACCGTCTACGACCGCACGGTGCTGGTGGACAAGGCGATCGCGACGGTCAAGCGCAACCTGGTCGAGGGCGCGGTGCTGGTGATCGCGGTGCTCTTCCTGTTCCTGGGCAACCTGCGGGCGGCGGTGCTGACGGCTCTGGTGATTCCGCTCTCCATGCTGTTCACGTTCACAGGCATGGTCGGCCAGAAGGTCAGCGCCAACCTGATGAGCCTGGGCGCGCTGGACTTCGGGATCATCGTGGACGGCGCGGTCGTGATCGTCGAGAACTGCGTGCGGCGTCTGGCGCATGCGCAGTCGCGGCTGGGCCGGCCGCTGACGCGCACGGAGCGCTTCCACGAGGTCTTCGCCGCCGCGCAGGAGGCGCGCCGGCCGCTGCTGTTCGGGCAGTTGATCATCATGGTGGTCTATCTGCCGATCTTCGCGCTGACCGGCGTGGAGGGACGGATGTTCCATCCGATGGCGGTGACCGTGGTGATGGCGCTGCTGGGCGCGATGATCCTCTCGATCACTTTCGTGCCGGCGGCGGTCGCGCTGTTCATCGGCGACAAGGTCCAGGAGAAGGAAAGCCGCGTGATGGCGTGGGCGCATCGCGCCTACGAACCGCTGCTGGTCAAGGCCATGGCCGCGCGTCCGGTGGTCATCACCGGCGCGGCGGTTGCGGTGGTGTTGTCGACGCTGCTCGCGACGCGGCTGGGCAGCGAGTTCGTGCCCAGCCTCAACGAAGGCGACTTCGCGGTGCAGGCGCTGCGGCTGCCGGGCACCAGCCTGTCGCAGTCGGTGGCGATGCAGCAGCAGATGGAGGCGCACCTGACGCAGAAGTTCCCCGAGATCGAGCGCGTGTTCTCGCGCACCGGCACGGCGGAGATCGCGGCGGACCCGATGCCGCCGAACATCTCCGATGCCTACGTGATGCTCAAGCCGCAAGACCAGTGGCCCGAGCCGCGCCGCACACGCGACGCCTTGATCGTGGCGGTGCAGGAGGAACTCGCGACGCTGCCGGGGCAGAACTACGAGTTCTCCCAACCGATCCAGCTGCGCTTCAACGAGCTGATCTCCGGCGTGCGCTCGGACGTGGCGGTGAAGGTCTTCGGCGACGACATGGACCAGCTGAACGCGGCGGCGACAAAGATCGCCGCGGTGCTCGGCGGACTCGACGGCGCCGCGGAAGTCAACGTCGAGCAGACGACCGGACTGCCGATGCTCACCGTCGACATCGATCGCGAGAAGGCGGGACGGCACGGACTGAACCTGCAGGACGTGCAGCAGCTAGTCGCGACGGCGACCGGCGGGGCGCATGCGGGCACGCTGTTCGAGGGCGACCGGCGCTTCTCGATCGTCGTGCGCCTGGCCGAGGCGCTGCGCACCGATCTGGCGGCGATCGAGCGCCTGCCCGTGCCTTTGCCCAAGGGCGCTGACGGCGCGACGCGTTTCATTCCCTTGTCGGAGGTGGCCAGCCTGTCGCTGGCGCCGGGGCCCAACCAGGTCAGCCGGGAGGACGGCAAGCGGCGCGTCGTCGTCAGCGCGAACGTGCGCGGCCGGGACCTGGGTTGGTTCGTCGCCGAGGCCCAGCAGACGGTGACCTCGCAGGTCGCGTTGCCGTCGGGCTACTGGCTGGGCTGGGGCGGCCAGTTCGAGAACCTGCAGTCGGCCAGCGAACGCCTGCGCGTCGTGGTGCCAGTGGCGCTCGGCCTGGTCTTCGTGCTGCTGTTCGCGATGTTCGGCAACGCGCGGGACGGGCTGCTGGTGTTCTCGGGCATCCCTTTCGCGTTGACCGGCGGCGTGCTGGCACTGTGGATGCGCGGGATCCCGCTGTCGATCTCGGCGGCGGTGGGCTTCATCGCGCTGAGCGGCGTGGCGGTGCTGAACGGGCTGGTGATGATCTCCTTCATCCGCCAGTTGAGGGAGCAGGGCCGTCCGCTGGGGGAGGCCATCCACGAGGGGGCGTTGACGCGCCTGCGGCCGGTGCTGATGACGGCGCTGGTGGCATCGCTCGGATTCGTGCCGATGGCGCTGGCCACGGGCACCGGCGCCGAAGTGCAGCGGCCGCTCGCGACGGTTGTGATCGGCGGGATCCTGTCCTCGACGGCGCTGACGCTGCTGGTGCTGCCGGTGCTGTACCGGTGGGTGTATCGACGGGATGAACACTCATCCACGTGAGTGAGCTGCCTTGTCGAAGTGGCCTCGGTGCCAAATCGACAAGTGCAGGTCATGGCATCCGGAGCGACATCTCCCTAGAGTGGCTGCATCGCTTCGCAAGGAGAGTGGTGTGGCTATGTCGAAGATGGAAATGAACGGACGGATCGTCGTTCCCAAGGACATCCGGAAGGCCGTTGGCGCCAAGCTCGGCACGCGCTTCATCTGGAGCTTGACGGAAGATGGCTGCATCCACGTCGTTGCGAAGTCGAAGAGGCCGGTCGCGGAAGTGATGCCGCAGCCGGATTCCGGTGACTCACTGAATGGAGATGGCAATGCATGAAACGTTTCTGAGCGAGCAAGGCACCCTGCAGGTGCCTGCGGAGATCCTGAAGGAGTTGGGGGCAAAGCCTGGCACCCCGTTCGTCTGGTACACCCGTGGCGACAATACCCTCTATGTTCGCGCCAAGACCAAAACCTGGGATGACTTGGTGGGGATGCTGAAGCCGCGCAACGGCAGGACGGTATCCGTCGAAGAGATGAGTCCGTTCCGCTGATGGGCGCCGTCGATACCAACGTCCTGATTCGGTGCATCGTTCAGGACGATCAACGTCAATGTGGCGCAGTCGCTCGATTGCGGGAACGCTACATGCAGAAAGGCAGCAAGCTTTTCGTGCCTGTGACGGTCCTGCTGGAGTTTGAATGGGTGCTGCGAAGTCGCTTCAACTTCGACAAGACTGAAGTTATCGCCGCCATGTCGACGATCTTGAACGCCAGCGACTTTGTCGTCGAGCGAGAGATGGCGATGGTCGAAGCGCTCGCAGAATTCAAGGTGTGCGATGCGGATCTTGCCGACTGCATGCATGCACGGATTTCGGCATGGGAGGGGCAGGAGCCGCTTCACACATTCGATCGTCGTGCTTCGACCCTGCCGGGCGCACAACTGCTCAGCATCAGGGTGGAAGAGCCGAGACCAGCATGGCGAAGGAGTCCGATTCAGGTTCGAGTAATGGCGTAATGGGGAGGGACGAACCGTCCCTCCCGCGAGACCCTAGCAGTCAAGAACGGCAGCGACATGGAAGAGACGACATTGAAGGCGAACGGGACACTAACGTTGCCGGCGTCGATTCGAAAGAAAATCGGCGCTAAGGCGGGCATGCGCTTCCTGTGGGGCTTGATGCCCGATGGAACGCTGATCGTCCAGGCGAAGAACAAGTCTCTGCTGGACATGCGCGGGCTGCTAAAGCCCAAGAAGGGACTTCATGTGTCGATCGAGGAGATGAACCCTTGGGTCTGAGGATGGTGATCAACACGGGAGTGATAACGTCTCCCCCCATGACTCGCAAGCCATCAAGACCGACCGCCTGGGCGACTGAAGGTGACCGCGACGTAGTCCTGCTCACCGGCGGCAACCCGCAGATCCCGAAAGGGTTCGGCGATGAACCGGTGCAGGCGTATATCGCAGCGCTGCAGGATTGGAAGCAGGCGGTGGTGAGACGCATGAACGCGCTGATCGTCGAGGCCGTGCCCGGCGTGCGCAAGGCCGTGAAGTGGAACTCGCCGATGTATGGCCTCGATGGCACGACCTGGTTCCTTGGCCTCCATGTGATGACGCGCTATGTGAAGGTCGCGTTCTTCAACGGCAAGTCGCTGGACCCGATGCCGCCCGTCGATTCGAAGACGGCTCACGCCCGCTATCTGCATGTGAGCGAGAAGGAGCCCCTCGACGAGGCCGCCTTCGTCGCCTGGGTGAAAGCCGCGAGCGCGATCCCTGGCGAAAAGATGTGATCAGCGCGCGGCGCGCCAGTCGATGAGGTCCTCGTAAGTCGCGCACGCACCGCCGCAGAGGATCACCAGCACGTTCCTGGCCTTCTGCAGCGCGGGGACTTCGCGCTTGAGGGTCGCCGCGACCGCGGCCCCGCACGCGGGTTCGACGATCAGACGGTGTTCCTTCGCCACGTCGAGGCAGGCCTGCACCGCCTCGGCATCGGTCACCGTCGTGGCAGTCACCGCATGCCGCTTCGTCCACGCGAAAGCCTGCTCGCTAACCCGTCGCGCGCCAAGCGAAGTCGCGAGGCTGGTGATCGCGTCCAGGGTCACCAGTTCACCCGCGGCGATCGCCGCGTTGAGTGAATGAGCGCCGATGGTTTCAGCCGCCACCAGCGGCACGTCCTGCCACCCGGCCGCGTGCATGCCCTGCAGCACGCCGCTCATCAGGCCGCCGCCGCCGACCGAGAGCACGACCGCGTCCGGCTTCGGCGCCTGCGTCGCCGCCTCCGCGATCATCGACGCATGGCCGTCCCACAGCAGCGGGTCGTCGAACGGATGGATGAAGGCGTCGGTCGGCTCGCGCAGCGACATCAGGTGGTCATTGGCTTCCATCCAGCTCTTGCCATGGACGACGACCTCCGCGCCCTGACGACGGATCAGCGTCTTGGGCCACTCGCGCGTCGTCTCCGGCACCACGACCACGACGGGCAGCCCGAGCCGCCGTCCCGCGTACGCGACCGCAATCCCCGCGTTGCCGCCCGAGGACGACAACAGCCGCGTCGCACCGCGCGACGCGTGGACTTCGCAGGCATGGCCGATGCCGCGCAGCTTGAACGAACCGCAGGGCTGGAGGGCTTCGAGCTTCAGCGAGACGCGCTGGTCGGGCGTGCTGAACGCGTCGGATTCGACGGTGGGCGTGATGATGTGGATGGCCATCCGAGGATCGTAGCGCGAGGGCCGGCAGCCGCTACCATCCAGCGCACATGAATGCCCTCTTCGAACGATCCTGGCAGCGCGCCTGGTCCGCCCTCGTCGGCGAACGCGACGGCACCGCGCTGCGCGACGAGCTGCTCGCCCGCTACGCGGAGCCGCAACGCAAGTACCACACGGGTCAGCATCTCGAGGAATGTCTGGCGCTGTTCGACGAGGTCGGCGATCTCGCCGCGCATCCCGCCGAGGTCGAGATGGCGCTCTGGTTCCACGACGCGATCTACGACGTGAAGGGCTCCGGCAACGAGGAACGCAGCGCCGAGTGGGCCCATGAGGCGCTGCTCGCCGCCGGCGTGAGCCGCGAGGTCGCCGATCGCGTCCGGCACCTGGTGCTGGTCACGAAACACGACGGCGTGCCGGCCAGCGTCGACGAGCAGGTGCTCGTCGACATCGACCTCGCGATCCTCGGCGCCGAGCGCCTGCGCTTCGACGAGTACGAGCGCCAGATCCGCGATGAATACGCGTACGTGCCGGGTTTCCTCTTCCGCCGCAAGCGCAAGCAGATCCTCAGGATCTTCCTGGATCGACCGGTGCTGTACAGCACGCCGGCGCTGCATGAGCGGCTGGACGCGCGCGCCCGCGAGAACCTGCGGCGCGCGATCGGCTGATCAGCGTGTCGCGGCCGCGACCGCCTGCGGCGTGTTGCGGAAGCTGATGGCCAGGCGGTTGTAGGTGTTCATCAGGCCGATCGCGATCGTGAGGTCGACGAGTTCCTTCTCGTTGAACACCGCGCTGACGGCGGCGTAGTCGGCATCGGGCACGCCGGTCGTCGCGACACGCGTGACGGACTCCGCCCAGGCCAGCGCCCCGCGCTCGCGGGCGTCGAAGAGCGTGCCGCCTTCCTGCCAGGCCTGCACCAGCGCAAGCTTCTCGACGGGCACCCCCTTCTTCAGCAGGTCGCGGGTGTGCATGTCCAGGCAGTACGCGCAGTTGTTGATCTGCGAGATCCGCAGGAAGACGAGTTCGACGAGCGCCGGCGACAGGCCGCTCTGGGCGACGTAACCGTAGACACCGCCGAGCGCCTTGACGCCGGCGGGAGCGATCTGGCTGTAGTCGAGACGTTGGGACATGGTGGGCTCCTTGGGAATGAAATGGAAAGACAGGGATGAACAGGGGGCGGGTGGTCGATGCGTGATCGATGACTGGATTCTTCTCCCACCGTGGTGCAAAGTGGAGTCCCAAGAACTACAGGAATCGCTGTACCACGATGAGCACGCCGCTGAGCCTTTCGCTCGACAAGTCGTCGACCATTCCGCTGGCCGACCAGATCCACCGCGGCATCGCGACGGCCATCGAGCAGCAGGTGCTCCAGGCCGGCATGCGGCTGCCGTCCTGGATCGATCTGGCGGCGCAACTGGGGGTGGCGCGCGGGACCGTGCGCGTGGCCTACGAGAAGCTGGCCGCCGCGCAGATGATCGAGGCGTCGCGTTCCGCCGGGACACGCGTCGCGGAGCGGCCCGCCGCCGCGCGCCGCAGCGAGAGGACGCTCGATCCCGGACCGTTCATCTCGATGTACCGTGAGCTGACGGCGGGCCCGGGGATCTTCCAGCCCGGCATTCCATCGCGCGACAGCCTGCCCTCGAAGCTGATGCAGCGGCTCCGCGCGCGGGCGCTGCTGGCCGAGACGACCGGCGCGGCGCTCTATCCCGATCCGCGCGGCGAGCTGGAACTGCGCCGCGAGATCGCCGCCTACCTCGCCGTCGCCCGCGGCGTGGTCTGCTCGCCGGACCAGGTGCTCGTCACCGGCGGGTACGCGGCGGGGCTTGGCATCACCTTGCGAGTGCTGGGGATCGAAGGGCGCATGGCGTGGATGGAGGAGCCCGGCTTCTTCTTCACGCGCCAGGCGTTGATGCTCGGTCGCCTCACGCCGATTTCCGTGCCGGTCGATGAAGAGGGAATCGATGTCGACGCCGGCTGGTCGCGCGCGCCAGACGCGGCGCTGGCCGTCGTCACGCCGGGGCAGCAGGCGCCGCTGGGCGTGACGATGTCGCTGCAGCGCCGGCTGCGGCTGCTCGACTGGGCGGCGAGCACCGGCGGCTGGATCGTCGAGGACGACTATCTGAGCGAGCTGCAGCTGCAGGGCCGCGCCGCGCCGGCGCTCGCGTCGCTGGACCAGCACGGGCGGGTGATCCACATCGGCTCCTTCAGCAAGACGATCGATCCTCGGCTGCGGCTCGGGTTCGTCGTCGCGCCCGCGGCGATGGCGGCGCGTTTCGCGGAGGTCGCCGCGTGCCTGGCGCCGCCGCCGGGGCCGGCCGCTCAACTCGCGATTGCGGCGTTCATGCGCGACGGGCACTACCTGCGTCATCTGCGTCGCGCCAAGCGGCTGTACCTGGCGCAGCGTGACGGCCTGCTGGACCTGTTGCACCAGCGCGGCCTGGAGACCTTGCCCGCGGCCCTGGCGGTGCTCGTCCGGACGCCGGCGGGCGCCTCGGACCTCGCGATTGCGCGGGACCTGTTCGCCTTCGGCATCTCGCCGGCGCCGCTGTCGGTCTGGTTTGCCGAACCGGAGCGCGCACAGCCAGGGCTGATGCTCAGCGTCGCGACGGCGCCGCAGGCGCAGGTCGCTCGCGCCTGCGACCGGCTGCTGGAGGCGATCGCCCGGCACGCGCCGCGTTGAAGCCGGCCACGCCGCGGAAGTCACCGGCGTCGGCGGGGGTTGTCGGCGTCGGCGGCTCGTACCGACGGCGAGGCCGGTGCCGGCAACACGTCATCCCGGGAGGAACGACCCTTGCCACGAGGGCGGCTCCACTCCGATCTTGACGGGAACTCCCATGGACCTCGACCACCGCCCGCCGCGCGACCTCTGCGTGGGCACCGCTTCCGGACTGCTCGGCGGCCTGATCGGCGCCGCCGCGATGACCGCCTTCCAGGCGGGGCTGGAGCGGGTCGGCATCACTTCAGGGGTACGGGGCATGCCGTCGACCGAGCGTGCCGCCGATCGCCTGGCGACACTCGCCGGCCGGAGACTGCCCTCGCGCCAGCGCCCCGTCGCCGGCGAAGCCGTCCACTACGGGATGGGGTCGCTGGTCGGAGGCCTCTACGGCGCCGCGGCCGAACTCGATCCGCGGGTGACCTGCGGGCGCGGGACCGTCTTCGGCGTGGCTGCGGCGACCGTCGTCGACGAGACACTCGTCCCCGCGTTCCGCTTCGGCGATCCGATCACGCGGGCGCCGCTGCAATCGCATCCGTATTCGTATGCGTCGCACTTGGTCTACGGCGCCTTCACCGAGTCGGCACGCCAGCTGTTCCGCCGATTCTTCGGGCGGGTGCGTGCGGGCGCGCAGGTCGTCCGCGAGGCCAGGGCGCAGGGTGTGCCGGTCGTCGCGGTCAAGCCGGCGGACTCCCGGCGCACGCTGCTGATGGCCTTCCTGCTCGGCAGTACGGCCGGTCCACGGACCAGCGCGCCGCTCACCGTCACGAGCTGGGCCGCGAAGCTCGGCTGGATCGATGTGAAGGACTCGCCGCTGGCCTTCCTCGCCTCGGCGCACGCCGTGGCGGTGACCACGCCGATGGCGATCGGGGAGCTCATCGTCGACAAGCTGCCGGCTACGCCCGATCGCACCGATCCGCCGGGGCTCGCGGCGCGTGCCGTCAGCGGGGCGATCTCGGGCGCGGCGCTGGCGGGCGGGCGCTCATGGCCGGCCGCCTTCGCGGGCGCGATGGGCGCGGTCGTCGCGACCTATGTCGGGTACACGCTGCGCGAGAAACTGTCCGATGCGCTCGGCCACGACTTTCCCGTGGCGGCGGTCGAGGACCTGATCGCCTTCGGCGGCGCAACGATGGTGTGCCTGGCCCAGTTGGGCGGCAGCGAGGAGGCGGCGCCTGCCGCCGCCGCACGGCAGGCGGATTCTTACGACGACGCGCTCTCGGTGCTGGGCTGGCCACACAGCTGAAGCGGCAGGACCTGGCGGCCGTCTCGTCAGAGGGTCGGCCGCAGGCGCGGTGGACGCCCTGGCATCACACCGCGGCCTTGCGTCGCGGCAGCCCTAGGTCAGGGCGGCGATCAACGCGGCGCAGAGTGCCATCGCACCGAGATAGAGGCCCCAACCACGCCAGCGGCGGGCGCGGTCTCCGGGAGCGCCGCGATCGTCTTCGCCTCGGGCCAGCATGGCGCCTGCCGCATACAGCCCGGCGGCGATCAACGACGCGGCGAGCAGGTTGCGGCCCTCGCTCATGTCGTCGCTGACATCGAGCCAGAACGCCGACGCCACGCCCGTCATCGCGACGAGACTCACGGCGCGCCAGCGGTCCAGCCGGCTGACCGGCGGATCGAAGCGCGGTTGCCGCAGCCGTTCGTCATCGGGCGCGGCCATCGTCGGCATGCCCGGCGGTGCCCAGCCCGGCGACTTGAACAGCACGCGGATCCGGTCCGTCCATCGCGGCGTGGCCCGGGCCCGGTCGAACAACTCGCCGTAGAACTGCCCCACCGCCCGGATCGGATTCCAGCTGTGCAGCGGCTTGACCGTGCCGTAGACGCAGGGCTCGGTCTCCTCGGCGAAGGTGCCGAACATCCGGTCCCAGATCACGAGCACCGCGCCGTAGTTCCTGTCCAGGTAGCCCGGATTCACTGCATGGTGGACGCGGTGGTTGGACGGCGTCGAGAACACGCGGTCCAGCCAGCCCAGCCGACCGATGTGCTCGGTGTGGATCCAGAACTGGTACAGCAGCACGAACAGGCCCGCGGCGACGTACTGCTCCAGCGGCAGCCCCAGCAGCGCCATCGGCAGGAAGAACGGCCAGCCCATCACCGCGTAGAAGCTCTCCTGGCGCAGGGCGGTCGTCAGGTTGAAGTGCTCGCTCTGGTGGTGCACCGTGTGCGCCGCCCAGAAGAGGGCGCTCTCATGGCTGACACGGTGCAGCCAGTAGTCGCAGAAGTCGTAGATCACGATCGCGACCGCCCAGCCCCACCAGCCGTCCCAGGCCGAGGCCGGGACCAGCGCCAGATGCGGCTGCAGCCACGCGTACATGCCGTTCTGGAACAGCGGCGTGACCGCGGCGACCGCCAGGCTCATCAGGCCCTGGCTCAGGCTGCTGATCGAGTCCGGCAGCCGGTAGGTGTCGCGCCCCTTCAGCCGCCCCCACAGCCATTCGAAGGCGATCAGGAGTCCGAACAGCGGGACGGCGATGAGGAGGACGCGATGCATGGGGAAACTAGAACCGGTACCAGAGGCTGGCGCTGAAGGTCTGCTGCGACTTGGAGGTCGTCAGCGGCGATCGCGACGCGTCGCCCACCAGCCGCGCATTCAGCCACTGGCCGCTGACGGACCAGCGCTCGGAGAACTTGTGCTCGCCGCTGAGCGCGATGCTCCAGTCCATCAGGCCGGCACGCGGGTGCCATTCGGGCAGGCCGCTCGCGCGGGATTCGCCCGCGCCGATGCCGTAGCTGCTGCGCAGGTGCGCGCCGTTGGCCGCGGTGGTCGCCAGCGTGATGGCGATGAGGTCGTCTCCGACCGGGATCCCCGACGTCAGCCCCACCTCGAACAGCTGCCCGTCATGCCGGCGGCCGCTGCCCCAGGAGAACCCCGACTGCAGCATGAGCCAGGAGGCCGCCTGGACGTTCGCGAACGCCTCCGTCGTGACGCGTGAGCCCAGTCGGTCGATGCCTTTGGGGGTGACCCGCGACGGCCGTCCGAACTGAGGCCACAGCCGCGCGCCGACCTGCCAGGTCGAGGCGGTCTCGGCATCAGCCAGCAAGGGCACGAGGTTCCAGCCGACCCCCAGGTCCGTGGAGACGAAGGCGCCATTGGAAGTCAGCACCTCCACGGCCGGCAGCAGGTCGTTGCTGCGGGCACGGCTGCCTGGCGCGGAGGGCCAACTGCGGGTCGAGACGCCGCCGAACCAGCTCGTTTGCGCTGGCGGCGCGTCCATCAGCACCAAGCTGCCCGCGGCCAGGGCCGGCAGGGGCGCGATGCCGGCGGTCAGGCCGGCCATCAGGAGCTGGATCTGGAGCTGGGGGAGGGGAGGTCGAGGGACGCGGCGCATGAGGGGACGGAAGCTGCCCGGAATTCTAGGGAGCGGGGTCCGTCGTGACCTTGCTGGAATCTGTCGGTCGACCCTGCCAGTCCCGTGCGCGGTACGTTTGGCGTTCCCACCAGATGGGGGGTAGCGCACGCAGCGAGGGACCTATAAATAGGGATGGCGCGTGACAACGTTGCCGATCTAAATCCGCAACATGTCGTCACAAGTGTTTCAGGCATCACCCCTCAGGGTTCCCCCTGAAGAGGGGGCGACGCAAGTGACCATCGGCCTATCATGCGGGCCTTCTCCGGCGTGCAGTGAGGGGTGACGACGACCGAGCCGGAGACCCATCGGTCAGTCGAAAAAAGGGAGGCCCTATGGAAGCAGTGTCCGTTGCCCGCACGTTCGAGGCGGCTGGAAGTGGTGGCTATGCGTTGCCGGCGGTGAAGCGCCGCGTGCTCCTGGTCGACGACCACGAACTTGTGAGGGCGGGGATCCGCACGCTGTACCAGTCGCTGGACGAGATCGACATCGAGTGGGTGGAGGCGGCGTCGTTGCAGGAAGGCCTGCAGGCCTACGCCGGCGGCGGCGCGGTGGATGCCGTGCTGCTGGACCTGAACCTGGGGGACTGCAAGGGCCTGCAAGGGCTGCGGCAGTTCATGGAGGCCTATCCCGAGGCCCGCGTCGTCGTGTTCAGCGGCACGCAGGATGAATTCGTCGTCCGCCAGGCGCGGGCGCTGGGCGCCGTGGGCTACCTGCCCAAGGGCGCGCTGATGGCCGAGATGCGCAGCACGCTGCGCGCGCTGCTGGCCGAGGGTCAGCGTCATCGTCAGGCCCAGTCGGGCACCTTGTTCCCGCGCTTCCCGTCGTCCGCGATGTACGACCGCGTGGCCGAACTCGGCCCCCGCCACCTGGAGATCCTCGAGCTGGTGCTGTCCGGCTGCAGCAACCAGGAGATCAGCAATTCGACACAACTGTCGCTGGGCACGGTGAAGAACTACGTCTCCTCGCTGCTGCTGGCGCTGGACGTCAAGTCGCGCTCGCACATGATCAGCCTCTTCCGCTGACGCGGTGGCCACGGTCCACCGAGGCGGGCACGGCGTCGAGGAACAGGCCCCCGACACCACCTTCCCGCCGACGGAGCTCTTCATCGACTCGCCGGACGTCCTTGACGTGCCGGCGAGCGCCTTTTCTGGCGGGTCCCCTGGCGGGTCCCCTGGCGGGTCCCCTGGCGTGCCCTCCGGCGCGTCATCGAACGGCGGCAACGCCACGCCCCTTGCGCACGCCACGCACGCCGCGCCTGTTGCGGATCGCTTCTCCGGTTCGTCCGGGCCCGGCGGGACATCGACGCCCGGCTCGCGTCCGGGTGACGCCGGTTCCCGCATGTCCGCACCGCCGGGCGCGGGGGCTCCGCCGCCCGCCGACGGCATGGGAGCCCGTCCCAAACGCTCCCGGCGTCCACCGAAGCCGAGCCTCTTCGTCGCGGTCGCCGGCGCCGTGCCGGAGAACGACGAGTCCGTCCAGGAAGGCCGCCGCCGCGAACGGCGTGCGATCGCGCGGCGGCTGCAGGACGCGGGCTTCGACGAAGCCTGGAGCCATTGGCCCTGGCTGCTGACGGCGGTCGCCGTGCCGCTGGTGTCGGCGCTGCTGCGCGGCATTCCCGCGACGGGTCTGGTGGTCTGGGTCTTCGGCGTGATCGCGCTGGCGGTGGGCTGCGTCTTCACCGCGCGATCGCTGTCGCATCGCGGGCCCCGGAGCGACAGCAGCCGCATGGCCTTCTCCGACCGCGAGGGCCGGCGACTCCTCTACCTGCAGGCTGCCGGCTGTCTCGTGCTGCTGAGCCTGCACCCGTGGCTGGCCGAATCGCCGGGCGCGCGCGGCCTGCTGACCGGACCGCTGCTGGCGGCCACGGCGGCGGTGGTGGGCGTGCTGCTCGCGCCCATGGGACGCTGGTCGGCGGTGATCGCGGTGCTGCCGGCCTCCGAAGGCCTGGCGCGGCTGTTCGATCCCGCCGCGCGGCCGGGGGCCGGTCCGGTGTGGTTCCTCGCCGCGGCGGTGGTCGGCGGGCTGGCCCTGCTCGAACACCATCGCTGGCAACGCGCCAAGCGCCTGCTGATGGAGCAGGACCTGCAGGTCAGCACGCTCGAGCAGGACCGCGACGGCGCGATCCGCGCCGACCAGGAGAAGAGCCGCTTCCTCGCGATCGCGAGCCACGACCTGCGCCAGCCGGTGCACGCGCTGGGGCTCTTCGCCGCGAGCCTGGAGCGCCGCCTGCAAGGCACCGAGGAAGAGCCGCTGATCCGCAACGTGATGCGCTCGATCGAGGGGCTGGAGCGCTCGTTCAACGCGATGCTCGACATCTCCCGGCTGGACGCCGGCACGGTCGAGCCCAACCTCCAGCACTTCCCGCTGCGCGACCTGTTCCGGCGCCTGCACATGCACTACGCGGGGCAGGCGGAGGGCTCGGGCCTGGGCCTGCGCTTCTCGCCGGGCGGCAAGTCCGTCACCAGCGATCCGCAACTGCTGGAGCGCATCCTGGGCAACCTGATCCAGAACGCGATCAAGTACACGGAAGAGGGCGGCGTGGTGGTGGTCGCGCGCTCGACCTCGACCCACCTCAACCTCGAGGTCTGGGACACCGGCATCGGCATCAAGTCCAGCGACCTGCCGCGGATATTCGCGGAGTTCTACCAGGTGGGCCAAAGCGAGCGCAGCCGCACGCAGGGTCTCGGCATGGGGCTGGCGATCGTCAAGCGGCTGGCGCACCTGCTGGGCTACCGGCTGATGGTGGCGTCGCGGCCGGGGCGGGGGACGATGTTCCGGCTCAGCATCCCGCTGGGCGGCCTGCCGGAGATCCCCGAGTTCACGACGGCGGCCGACACCGTGCCGATGCCGGTCATGGAGCCGCGCTCCGTGCTCGTCATCGACGACGAGGAGCCGATCCGCATCGGCTTGCAACTGCTGCTCGAGGAATGGGGCTACGAGTCCATCATCGCCGCGACGGCGGCCGAGGCGGCCGAGGCCGTGCGCACGCGCGCCGAGCCGCCGGACCTGATCCTGTCAGACCTGCACCTGGGCGACGGGCCGGACGGCATCGCCGCGATCCGCGCGGTGCGCGAGCTCTGCCGCATGGAGGTGCCGGCGATCCTCGTCACCGGCGACACCAGCCGCGAGGAACTGCGCCGCGCGACCGAAAGCGGTCACACGGTGCTCTTCAAGCCGCTGCAGCCGCGCAAGCTCTTCAACGCCCTGCGCGGCATGGTCTCCTGACGCCGGGCGAGTGTCGCGCGTGGGGCGCCCCATGGCGCCTACAGTAACGAGCCCTTCACGCCGCTCCACGATGACCACGATCTCCGACACCCTGACGCCCCGCCGCCTGACCTCGGCGGCCTGGGCGCTGCGCATCCAGTTCTTCGTCTCCGGCGCGCTGTTCGCGACCTGGGGCGTGCACGTGCCGACGGTGAAGGCGCATTACGGCCTGGGCGAGCAGTCGCTCGCGATCGCGATGCTGGCCTCGGGCGTCGGCGCGCTGCTGGCGCTGACGCAGGCCGGCCGTGTCGTGGCGCGGTTCGGGCCGCGTGGGGTCGCTGGCTTGACCGGCGTGCTGTGCGCCGCCGGCGTGTCGATGCTGATCGCGCCAAGCGCATACCTCGGGCTCGTCCTGCTGCTGATGCTCTTCGGCGCGACGGCCAGTCTCTTCGACGTCGCCATCAACGCCGAGGCCACCGAGATCGAGCACCTCGCCGGCCGCCCGCTGATGAGCGGCTTCCATGCGATGTTCAGCCTGGGCGGCATGGTCGGCGCGGGCGTGGGCAGCCTGCTGCCGCTGCTCGGCTGGACGCCGCAGACGCACCTGCTCGTGGCCTGCGGCACGGGCATGGTGATGATCCTTGCCGCCTGCGCGGCCATGCTGAAGATGAAGACCGATGCCGGTGAGTCGCAACCGCTGAGCCTGCCGCGCGGCGTGCTCGCGCTGATCGGCACGCTGGCGGCGCTGGGGCTGATCGCCGAAGGTGCCATGTACGACTGGAGCGTGCTGTTCATGAAGCAGGAGCGCGCCAGCGACGCCAGCCTGTCGGCGCTCGGTTATGCGAGCTTCAGCCTGGCGATGGCGTTGGGGCGATTCGGCGGTGACTGGGTGCGGGCGCGCGTCGCGCCGGTGCCCTTGATGGTCGCGAGCGGCCTGCTCGCGGCTGCCGGCATGGCGACGGCGCTCCTCGTGCCGATCGCGACCGCCGGTCTGCTGGGCTTCGCGCTCGTCGGCCTGGGCCTGTCGAACGTCGTGCCCGTGCTGTTCAGCGCGGCGTCGAAGGTGCCCGGCGTCAGTGCCGCGCACGGCATCGCGGCGGTCTCATCGCTGGGCTACCTCGGCATGATGGCCGGCCCACCGCTGATCGGCATGATCGCGGAGCACACCTCGCTGACTGCCGGGCTGTCCTGCGTGGTCTTCTTCGCGCTGTTCATGGCCGCCAGCGCGCAGCGCGCGCTGGGCGGCACCACGCGCACGGCCGCGCCCGCTGCCGCTGATTGACGTCGCTGGTCGACGCCCACACGCCACGATCGGGTGAGGGCCGGGGCCGCCCCGTGATCCGTGTAGGCGATTGCCCGACACGCGCATCGGGCGATCACGCAGGCGACGATGCGTCGTTGACCTCGTGCCACGGCACGCCCTCGTCCCTACAGTTGATCCTGACAACGGAATTCGAGCTTCCGTTGTTCATGCTTCTCTCTCGCATGGTCCGCCTTTTCCCTCTGCAGGCGGACGAACTTTCGGCCCCGGTCTCACGACCGGGGCCTTTTCTTTTTGGGCGCCTTCGCGACTGTCTGCGTTCGTGCGCATGCCTAAGATGCGTGACCATGAACAGCACGACTCCAACGCAACGCCTTCGCATTGACTGGCGCGGTCGGGCCACCGACATCGAATACACTTGGATCAACGACGCGCCCGCCGACGCGCCGCTGATGGTCTTCCTGCACGAGGGCCTCGGTTCGATCGCAATGTGGCGCGATTTCCCGACGCGCCTGTGCGAGGCGATCGGCATGCGCGGGCTCGTGTATTCGCGGCCGGGCTACGGGCGCTCGACGATGCGCGCGCCGGACGATCGCTGGGACGTCGACTACCTCCACCGGCAGGCGCATGAGGTGCTGCCCGCGGTGCTTGCGGGATTGGGCGTGACCTCACCGCCCTGGTTGTTCGGGCACAGCGATGGGGGCTCGATCGCGCTGCTGCATGCCGCGAAATTGCCGACGGCGGGGGCAGTCGTTGCCGCCCCGCACATCGTCGTCGAGGATCTGTCTCTCGAGGGTATCCGCAAGACCGTCGAGGTCTACGAGGCCGGTCCGTTGCGCGAGCGCCTGGCGCGCTTCCACGACGATCCCGATTCGCCGTTCGGCGGATGGAGCCAGACGTGGCTGAGCCCCGCGTTCCGCGACTGGTCGATCGTCGAGGAGATCCGTGCGATCACCTGTCCGCTGCTGGCGATGCAGGGTGTCGACGACGAGTACGGCACGCTGGAACAGATTCGCGGCATCGCACGCCAAGTGCCTCAGACGAAGCTTTTCGAGATCCCCGCATGCGGCCACTCGCCGCACAAGGACCAGCCCCTCGAAGTGATCGACGAAGTCAGCAACTGGTTGGGGACGGTAGGTCGCGGGGTTCTGGCGCTTGACGCCAGGGCCCTGCGACCTAGCGGCCAACGCCCTGGCGAGGGCAGGTAGGCGGTCCTAGACCGTCAGCAACCCCATCGTCATCGCCTTGAGCGTGGCCGCCGCTCGCGTGCTGCATTCGAGCTTGCGGAACGCGCTTTCCAGATGCGTGCGCACGGTGGCGGGGCTGATGCCGAGGACTTTGGCCGCTTCCTTGTTGCTCTCGCCGATGGCGATGCGTCCGAGCACCTCGGTCTCTCGCGCGGAGAGCGTGATCGGGGCGGGTGAGGGCGCTGATGCGGCAACGCGACGACGCTCGGCGCCGCAGACGGCATCGGCCGCTTGCGGGTCGAGACGTCCGGCGGCCACTTCCTTGCCCATGGCTGCGCGCGCGGCGTCGATGTCGAGTGCCGGCGCACCGGGGCGCGGCGTCCGCACGGTCACCCAGGCGGCGGCCGCGGCCAGCACGCGTGCCGGCATCGGGATCGCGGCGCCCGCCGCGCTGCGGAAGGCGCCGGAGCCGTCCATCCGCTCGTCGACGTAGGACGCGAGCTCCGCTTCGGCGTGCAGCGCGGTCAGGCGCCGCGCCGCGCGTCCGGTCCAGTAGGGCATGAGCCGGAGCTTCTCGCGATCGGCCTCGCCGAGACGGCGGCCTTCGCTCCAGATGGCGTTCGGCACGGACGCCCGGCCGATGCCATGCAGCAGTCCCGCGCGGTGCAGCCGCTCCAGCGCGTCCGCGTCGAAACCGAGCACCGAGCCCGCTTCGCGCGCCGCGTCGGCCACGCGCCGCGACAGCCCCGTCATCCAGGGCAGCTTGAGGTCGATGACGTCGGCGACCAGTTCGAGCGGTGTGTCGAGGGCGGCCAGCGCCGCATCCAGGTCGGCGGCCTCGTGGCGCGGAGCATGGCCATGCTCGCCGTCCCGTGGGCTGCTCTCCTGCGCGCCGCCTTCATGCGCGCCGGCATCCAACGCCACCATCCACGCCTGCGCGTTCTTCGTGACCAAGTCCACCAGCGCCTTCGGATACTTCGCATCCGAGCGCTCGCCGATGTGACGCAACGCCGCGGGCACGCCGTGCACGCGCGAGAAGATCTCCAGATCCCCCGCCAGCGCCACATGGAAGACGACGGCCGGCACCTCGTCGCCGCGCAGTCCGGCGGGTTTGCCGTGACCGTCCCAGGTCTCGAAGAGATGGCGCATCGCGCGCTCGATGTTGGCCGGCAGGCCGAGCAGCCGGGCGATCTCGCCCGCGACCTCGCAGTGGATCAGCGCCGCCTCGCCGAGCGTGCCGGCCAGCGCCGACGCTTCCTCGGCCGAGCCGTTGGACAGCATCGCGTCGCGGCCGCCGACGTCGTCGCCCAGCGCCGCCGCAATCTCCGGCGCGTTGGCCGTGCAACCGGACCACCGCAGCAGCGCCACGCATGCCGCGTGACCGGGCGACTGGTCGGCGTCGCGGCCCAATTCGAGGCCTTCGGCACGGGCGGCCTCCGCGATGCGCGCGGCGAGCCAGCCGGTCCGCGTCGAATGGTCGACGGGCTGCCCCATGCTGAGGTCGCCCACGAACGCCAACGCGCGCACGGCGTCGAGCACCGGCACGCGTGAGCCCGCCGCGAGGGCCGTGGTGGCCGTCGCGGCGGAAGCCGTGGAGGGAGAGGTCGGAAGGGGCAGGGGAGAAGGTTCTGTCACGGTGTCCCAGGGGCAAAGTCCAGCGCGCCGCGGGCACCGCGCCATGGGTGCCCGCGGACGGCGCGGACCTTACCGGGATTGCCGGACGGCGTCCAGGATGACCTTGGCGACCGCTTCCGGCTGCGATTGCTGCGGCACGTGCGAGCTGTCGACCTTGGTCACCTTGGAGCCGGCGCGCGCCGCCATCGCGGCCTGCGCCTCGGGGGCGATCATGTGATCGGCCGTGGCCAGCAGGTAGTACGACGGCTTGTTCTTCCACGCCGCGGCGGACACCGTCTGCTCGAAGGCCTTGGCCTGGATCGGGCCTTGCGTCGCCGTCATCACGGCGGTCGTGGCGGCGGGCAGGTCCTGCGCGAAGTGGTTCTTCATGCCTTCGGCGGTCAGGCTGAGCCAGCCTTGCGCGTCGGCCTTGAAGTGCGCCGAGCCGGACGGCGTCGGGAAGCCCTTGCCCTGTTCCGCGGTGTTCTGGCCGACGTTGGGCGCGAACGCGGCCACGTAGACCAGCGAGGCGACCTTGTCCGAGGTGCCGGCTTCGGTGATCACCGTGCCGCCCCACGAGTGGCCGACCAGCACGACCTTGCCGGGCTGCGCGTCGATGGCGCGGCGCGCGGCGGCGACGTCGTCGGCCAGCGAGCTCAGCGGGTTCTGCACCGCGGTCACCTGCACGCCTTCGCGCTGCAGCAGCGGGATGACCTTGGCCCAGTCGGAGCCGTCGGCGAAGGCGCCGTGGACGATGACGACCGAGGGCTGGGCCGCGGCGGCCGGCGTGGCGGCCAGCGCGGCAGTCGACAGACCGGCCGAGGCGGCGAGGGCGGAAGCAGCGGCGGCGGCGACGATGAGGCGGCGGGTGAAGTTCATGGTCAGGCTCCTGGTGGTTGGGAGGGGGTTAGGGCTTTCAAGACAGGGCTCTACTGTCGCGATTCGGGCCTCGCGCCGGTATCGGACGAATGTCCGAGGCCCCCCTCCACCGTGGGGCGAGGCCTGTCCCCTGGAGCAAGTGACACGGCAGTGACATTGCCTCGCGTTGCCCATCGGTATTTACACGGAGGTCGCCACACTTTCCCCGGGCGATGTGAAAGCGCCGTCAAGCGCGGATCGCCCGGCGTGGGCGGAGGGCGCCTCCCGCGAGCGGCGGGCGCGCAAGGGGCGCCCTCCCGCATCCCCAATGCGGATGCGTTTGCGCGGCGTTTGCGCCCGTCCGCGCCGGGACCGCCGGGCAAGTCCTGACCCCGACGCCGTCCCGCCGCCTGGCCCGAAAGGGTCACCCCCTAGGGAAAGAACCACCCCCGCACCAAGGGGGAAACGCGGCCCGACCCCCTCCTGCTCTCCGTGACAAGAGTCACAGAATCGACACGCCCGAAGGTCGTCCTCCCGCCGGCCGTCAGCAGTCAAGACGGCGCCCCGCATCACGGTGCGCCGTCGTTCAAGTCCAGGTGGACATCCCACCTTCATCCTGAAAAGGACGCAGCAATGTTCAAGAAGACCTGTCTGGCCCTGGCGCTCGTCGGCGCCGCGGCCGCGGCCCACGCGGGGCCCACCCTCATCAACGAGGGATTCGACGACGTCACCGCTCTCCCGGGCTGGACGATCGCGAACCTTGGCACGCCGGTCACGCCCGGATATCCCGCCTGGTTCCAGGGCAACGTGGCCGCGTTCGACGCGCACAGCGGTGCGCCCACGTCCTACATCGGCTCCAACTATGGCGCCGTCGACGCCGGCGGCACGCTGTCGAGCTGGCTGATCAGCCCGGTGTTCTCGACCGCCGAGAACCTGGAAGTGTCCTTCTGGGCGCGCGGCGAAGGCGTGCAGGGCTTCGTCGACCAGTTGGCCTACGGCCTGGTCGACGCGGCCGGCGCGTTCGCCAGCTTCGTCCCGCAGGCGAGCATCACCGTCGCCGGCGAATGGACGCGCTACAGCTTCCAGCTCGCCGGTCAAGGCGTCGGCTCGAGCGCGCGCTTCGCGATCCAGTACTTCGGCAGCGCCGACCTGGCCAACGTGGTCGGCGTGGACGACGTCGCCGTGAACGTGCCGGAGCCGTCGACCTGGGCCCTGGCCGGCGTGAGCCTGCTGGGCCTGATGGCCGCGCGTCGCCGTCGCGCGCAGTCTTGAGCCAGGTTTCGAATCATCGGAACTTCCGAGTCATCTCCGCAAGGACAACGACCATGATCACCCGCATTTCCCTGGGCCTGGCGATCGCCGCGGCCCTGCCGCTGGCGGCGCAGGCTCACGAAGCCGCCGCCCCGGCTTCCCTGTCCGTGGCCGACGCGGCCGCGGCTGCGGCCGCGGCTGCTGCCGACACCAACAACATCATCATCGTGCGCGACGCCGAGACCGGTCTCCTGCGCCCGGCCACCCCAGAGGAGCACAACGCCCTCAAGGCGCTGCCCGCCAACGCGAACGCCCGGGCGCGTGTCGCCTCGCGCGCCGCCGCACTGACGCCGCTGCTCAAGCAGCATCGCAGCGGCGCTGTCGGTGTCCGCCTGACCGACGACATGGTGAGCCAGTCCGTCATGGTGCGCGGCGCCGACGGCAAGCTCATCGAAGCCTGCTTCGCCAGCAAGGAAGAAGCCGAAGCCTTCATGAAGAACGGCGGCGCGGTCGCCAAGTCGGCCCTGCCCACGGAGTAAGCCATGCAGACATCCTTCAAGAACACCGTGATCCGCACGGCGCTGCTGGCCGCGCTGTGCGCCGCCGGCGCCGCCCAGGCCGCCACCATCGTCATCCAGAGCCGTGACCCTGCGGGCGTCGGCTTCAACGACACCACGCCGGTCGCCCCGGTCGGCGGCAACCCCAAGACCACCCTGGGCGAGCAGCGCATGTACGTCTACCGCTACGTGGCGGACGTGTGGGAGAAGGCGCTCGACAGCGACGTCACGATCACCGTGAACGCCGGCTGGGAACCGCTGACCTGCACCTCGTCGCAGGCGGTGCTGGGCAGCGCCGGCGCCTGGAACATCTGGCACGACTTCCCCGGCGGCACGCCCGGCACCTGGTACCCGCAGGCGCTGGCCAACAAGCTGGCCGGCGAGAACCTGAGCGCGGACCAGCCCCCCGGCCCGTCTGGTTACGACGACGTGGACATCAAGACCCAGTTCAACATCAACCTCGGCAAGGCCGGCTGCCTGGACGGCGCGCCGTTCTATCTGGGCCTCGACGGCAACTTCGGCACCGGCGTCAACTTCGTCGAGACGCTGCTGCATGAACTGGGCCACGGCCTGGGCTTCTCGGTGCTGACGGTCTACACCGGTTCCGTGGCGCCCGCCGTCGGTTACCGCCTGAACGCGGATGGCACGGCCTACGTCGCCAACGGTGGACTGCCCAGCGTCTGGGAGCAGTACATGTATGACAACACGGCGGGCAAAACCTGGCTGACGATGACCAGCGCCGAGCGCGGCGCATCGGCGGTCAATCCGCTGGGTCTGGCATGGATCGGCCCCAACGTGCTGGCCGGTGCCGACATGCTGGCGGCCACGCCGGTGCTGAAGATCTCGGCGTCCGCGCCGGGCGCTTCGGGTCAGTACCCGTACGGCACAGCGTCCTTCGGTCCGGCCGTGAGCAGCGGCCTGAACCTGGGCGCGTTGGCCACGGTCCCGGCGGATGCGGTCAACGGCGCGGGTTGCCTGCCCTTCAGCCCGGCCGTCACCACGGCGGTGGCGGGCAAGGTGGCGATCATCGATCGCGGCGTTTGCGGCTTCGCGGTCAAGGCCAAGAACGCCCAGAATGCGGGCGCGATCGGCGTGATCATCGCCAACAACGCCGCAGGCGCGGCTCCGGGCCTAGGCGGTGCCGACCCGACGGTCGTGATCCCGACGATCAGCGTCTCGCAGGCCGATGCCGTCAAGCTGCGTACCGCGATCACCGCGGCGCTGCCCTTCGGCACGCGGACCAAGCCGGGCCTGGCCAACGCCACACTGGGCGCGGACCCGAGCAAGCGCGCCGGTGCTGACGCGCTGGGCCGTCCGCTGCTGTACACGCCGAACCCGATCGCCTCGGGCTCGTCCGTGTCGCACTGGGACGTGTCGGCCTCGCCGAACCTGCTGATGGAACCGAACATCAGCCCCGACCTGGGCCTGATCCTGGTGCCGCCGAAGGACCTGACCAAGCCGCTGCTGAAGGATCTGGGCTGGTAATCCGGCCCGGTTCCAGCGCCTGATCCGCCCCCACGGGCGGGTCGGGTAGGATGGACCTCGAAAGCCTGGTGCGAGAGCGCCAGGCTTTTTTCTTGCACGAGGCGGCCCGATGTGGCCTTCGACCCGCTCGAATGTCGTGGGTATGACGCGGGATGTCGCTCAAACGGGCGATGAAATCCGCCATGCGGACGTTTGAAGGGGGAGAAGGGGGCGGCTGGTTGCGTGTTCAAACAGTCGGGTGGTCAGGACTGGCTGATAATCGCCGGCCCCGGCTAGCCGGACCCTGGTTTTTTACTGGAAGCATTGATGAACAAGAGTGAACTGATTGAAGGCATCGCCACCAAGGCTGGCGTGACCCGTGCCGTGGCCGCGAGCGCCCTGGACGCGACCCTGGAAACCATCACCGAAGCGCTGGCTTCGGGCGACCAGATCGCCCTGGTCGGCTTCGGCACCTTCAAGGTGAGCGACCGTGCCGCGCGCACCGGCAAGAACCCCGCCACCGGCGAAGCGCTGGACATCCCGGCCTCCAAGGTCGCGAAGTTCACCGCCGGCAAGGCGCTGAAGGACGCGGTGAACAAGTAAGCCTCCCGGCTTCTTTCACTGGGCGACGCCCGCTCCTGCGACAGCAGGGCGGGCGTTGTCGTTTGCGGGCAGGCCCCGGATGGGGGAGCTCCCCGCGTGGGGGCGGGTGTTGCCTCGCTGAGAATCCGAGCCGTTGACGCATTCGTTGCGACTCAATCGGATATCCCATGGACTACATGACGCATCTCCAGGCGTGGGAGATCAACGCAGGCGCTTCTCCGCAAGACATCGATCGCGTCAACGCTGATTTTGGCGGTCGGTTACCGGAGGACTACCTGCGCTTCATCGGGCTGCATGACGGCGGGGAGGGCCCCGTCGGGGACAACTTCCTGGTGTTGTTCCGAATCGGCGAGTTGGCGCAGTTCAACCGCGAGTACGAGGTCGCCGATTACGCGCCTGGCCTGCTGCTGTTCGGCTCGAACGGGGGCGGGGAGGGATTCGCGTTCGATACCCGCGAGGTTGGGTGGCCGATCGTGCAGGTTCCCTTCATCGGTCTGGCGCTGGACGCTGCGTTGGACGTCGCCCCGACCTTCGAGGGCCTGTTCGGGGTGCTGGCAGATGATTGACCATCAATCGCGCATGAACCTCATCTGCCAGGCCTGCGAACTTTCTCCCTTCTCCCTGGAGGATGAGACGGACGACCCTGCCGATCCGATCCGTGTCTGTTCCGCATGCCATGCCCGCTTGCTCGCCCGTTCGCTCCGTCCGCTGGAGTGGTTCAACCTCGCGAAGCGGCACGGCTGGGCTCAGCCGCTGCTGCACGACGATCTCTACAACGAGGACGGCAGTGCGGAGCAACCTGACGAAGACGTCATCGCGCCTGAAACGCTCCCCGCACCGACGCTGATCGAAGCCAGTCGCTCGGCCGAGTCGCTGCTCGACTTCAGCATCACGCGCTGGTGGCTCCGCGCCGATGTGCTCGATGCATGGACCCGCCTGCCTTCGGACGAGGCGCTTGCAGCCTTGAGCAAGCGTTTCGAGACCGTGCGAAACATGCAAGTCCGCTCGGTCGTGCTGGAGGTGACTGCCACGGTCGGCCGGGCCGCCGCGGACTTCGTTCGGCGCGTCTGGCAGGAGGCCGTCGACGACGAGCTCTATAGGTCGCTGGTCCGCGCCACGGCCGCGAGCCTGCCGTTGGACGAGGGCTTTGCCCGCGCGGAGTCCGCGTTGAAGGAAATGCCCGAAAAGGTCTGGCGCGGAAACTTTCCCGCGCTAGGCCATTTCAAATCGGAGAAGGCGCTCGCCTGGATTGAAGCCAATGCCTGCGAGCCCTCGGTCGGGGCTTGGGGCACTCTGGCGGTGGCATCGTCATTCAGCTGGAACAAGGCCAGCGAGTGGCTCGCATCGGGCAGGCCCTTGAGCCTGATCGCCGTCGATGCCCTGGTCGAGGTCCTGGATCCGAGATCACGGCCGGTGGACGCGGCTGCTCGGTTCTCGCTCGCGTCACCAGCCAATGAGCTCGCGATCCGCCAAACGCTGGAGGCCGCGATGGCCGCAGACCCCGTCCCCCGAATGAAGCAACGGATCGGCTGGCTGCTCTCCCAACTGCCAGCCTTGAGCGGCGCTTCGTCCGGAGCGACTTAACCCTCGCGGAAGAACTTCAGCGCGGCCAGATCCGGGAATGCGGTGGGCCGCTTGGCCTGCGCCGCCGCGAACGCCTCCATCAGGTTCTTGTTCTGCCAGATCGCCGCCTGCAGCCAGCCCATCTGCTGGAGGCTGTCCTTGACGCCGTGATCGCGGGCGTAGTGGATCGCCTGCTTGCTGCCCCAGATCGCCACCGGCGGCTTCTGCGCGATCTCACGCGCGCATTGCAGCGCGGCTTCGACGCACTCCGCCTGCGTCGCGAAGACGTCGTTCACCAGACCCACTGCCTGCGCCCGCGCCGCGGGCATGCGGCGTCCCGTGTAGGCCAGTTCCTTGACCACGCCCAGCGGCACCAGCTTCGGCAGGCGCTGCAGCGTGCCCAGATCCGCGACCATGCCGATGTTGATCTCCTGGATGCAGAAGAACGCGCCGGTCTCCGCGTAGCGGATGTCGCATGCCGCCACCAGGTCCACCGCGCCGCCGATGCAGCCGCCCTGGATCGCCGCGATGGTCGGCACGCGCAGGTCGTCGAGCTGGTTGAACGCGCGCTGCATGTCGGCCAGCAGGTCGACGATCGCCGCGCGGCCTTCGGCGCTGCGGTCGTCGAGCTGGATGCCGCCGTTCTGGAATACCTCCAGCGACATCCCCGCACTGAAGTGCTTGCCCGTCGACGAGATCACCAGCGCCCGCAGCGTCGGGCTGCGGTGCAACTGTCCGAGCACCTCTTCCAGCTCGCGCCACAGCTGCGGCGACATCGTGTTCATCGCATCGGGCCGGTTCAGCACCAGATGGCCGACGCCGGCTTCTTCGGTCAGGGTGAGGCAGTCCATTCGAGTCTCCTGCAGTCCTTGCTTTGGTTGCTGTCGTCCCTGTCCTCGCGTTCGCGTGGGGCAGGGGATCAGGCCATGCTAGCGGGAGACCGCCGGACGCCGCGTCAAGGACGCGACGCCCGATGCCGATTGGAGAGCGCTCTCCATCGACGCCTGCCGAGCTCCTCAGACGCCGTACCGGTCTTCCCTCGATGTTCAGAACCAGGGTCAGGTATTGCCCCGACAAGGGAAAGCGAGGACTTGTCGTCTCGGAACGCCCCGTGGTGACATCGGGACATAAGTTCAAAGAGATCGAAGAGGGAGGAATCGCATGCTGCGAGTCGGGCAGGCGCTTGCGCGCGCACGGGGAAAATCCTATGTCATCGCTTGTCTTGGCCTTGCCCTCTGTGGCTCGGCGCTGGCGCAAGCGGTCAACATCACACCGCCCAACCTCTCCGCGGGCCTGGCGGGCGCACTGAAGGGTTCCGCAAGCGCCACCCTGACCGGCGCCTCCACCTACACGATCGCGCTGCCCCTGCCGCCCGGCACTGCCGGGCTCCAGCCTGAACTGTCCCTGAGCTATTCCAGCCAGTCCGAAGATGGCTGGTTGGGGCGAGGTTGGAGCCTCTCCGGACTCTCCACGATCACCCGCTGCGCGAAGACCCTCGCACAGGACGGCGTGCGACGAGGCGTGGCACTCGATGCCGACGATCAGTACTGCCTCGACGGGCAGCGCCTGATCTCGCGAGGCGCCATCAGCAGCAGCGAAGTCGAGTACAGGACGGAGCTCGACAACTTCTCGCGCATCGTGTCGACTCGAATCCGGGGCACAGCAGCGGGCGGCCCCTCACTGTTCTCGGTGCAGGCAAAGAACGGCATGACTTTCGCCTACGGCCTGAGCACCGCCGGGCGCATCGAAGCGCCTGGATCGAGCGCGGGTCTGTATTGGCTACTCGACCGCGTCGAGGACCGCCGGGGCAATTACTACGAGATCGATTACCAGGAAGACAACATCCAAGGGGAATATTTCCCGACGAGGATCCGCTACACGGGCAACGATTCCAAGGGGTTGTCGCCCTACAACGCCGTTCGCTTCGTCTATGAGGCCCGCCCTGACGCCTGGCTCGGTTACGTCATGGGCAAGGCGCTGCGGCGCACGGTTCGACTGAAAGCGATCCAAACGTACACCGGCACCGACGGCGCCGGCGCTGGCGGAACGCTGGTTCGGGAAACCCGATTGGACTACCAGCAGAACCCGACGTCCGGGCGCAGTCTGCTTCAGAGGATTCGTGACTGCGACGCGCAGGGCATCTGCCTGCCGGCGACGGAACTGACCTGGACCCTCCGCGATCCGTCCGCCAATGCGTCGGGCGCCGCTGGTAGCGGGTACTGGGGCGGTCCCAGCATCAACATTGAATCCACACCCAAGCAGCCCATCCCTTCGGAACAGGTGAAAGCCAAGACTGTGATGGGGGACTTCAACGGCGACGGGGCCGTCGATCTGCTCTACGCGGATGGCAGCAGCGCCTGGAAGGTCTGCCTGTCCACGGGCAGCGGCTTCAATTGCCAGACATGGACGGCGGTGGCAGGTCGGACGGAGGAGTCCATGTCGGGCGACTTCAACGGCGACGGGCTGACGGACATCGCTCTGCTGCCGACCCAGACCTCCGGCGTTGGTCCTTGGACCATCTGCCTGTCGACCGGCTCCGGTTTCTCCTGCCAGACCTGGAACGCACAAACCTCAGGCAAGTTTGCGCAGCGGTACATGGTCGCAGACATGGACGGTGACGGCCGCGACGACCTGCTGGTCTACAACCTGTTCAACGACAACTTCCTCTGCCGCTCCAACGGCGCGGGCTTCGATCCCTGCATCACCTATGCGAACGTGGGAGCAGCGTTGACGTCCGGGGACGATTACGAACTGCGCATCCGGATCTACCAGCGCATGGGCGACCTGAACGGCGACGGGCGTCCGGACATCCTGAAATACGCCATGCGCACCGGACCATCAGCGGGCAACGCCCATTGGGAGGCCTACGTCGCGACCGATACCGGCTTCGTGTTGTGGCCGGGTCTTGCGGCCAGTGTGGGCAACGCCATCGCGCCGATGCAGCCGGGCCAGAGCCTGATGGCGGACATCAACCGCGACCCGTTCGGCGGCTACAGCGACACGATGGCAGTGGTCGGTACGTCCGACCCGAACGCGCCGATGTTCGAGGTCTGCAAGTCGACCGGGACGGGCCTGTCTTGCACGACGCGCCCCTACTCGCCAAGCACACAAAGTCCGATCGACGTTCTCGCGGATAACGACCGTGACGGATGGGTCGACGGCTACTCGGGTGGACAGATCTGCCAGATCGGCGATACCGCGATTGCGCCATGCACGGCGCTGCCAGGCACTTTCCCGCCAGGGTTCTTCCTCACCGGAATCATTGCGGATCTGAACGGAGACGGCATTCCGGATCGCGCCTACTACGACAACACCTCGTCGCCGGGACGCTGGTATGTCACGCTGACTGCGGGGGCGAACTACCAGGATCTGTTGGCCTCGGTCACCGAAGGCCGCGGCGCCACCACGCGCTTCTTCTACGAAGGACTGGAGAACCGAACCGTATATACGCCGGGCCCACTGTTGCCTTACCCCAGCCGACTGCAACTGAGCGGGCAACCGTTGCTGTCGCGCATGGAACTCAGCAACGGCATCGGCGGATGGAATGCGTTCGACTACCGCTACGAAGCGGCGGCCGCCGATCTGCGCGGACGCGGGTCGCTCGGTTTCGCAAAGGTGACCGCGATCGACCAGGACAACGGGATCACCACCACCACGACGTTGCGGCAGGACTTTCCTTACATCGGCACGACCAAGGCGGTCAGACGCACCTCTCGCAGCGGCGGACTCCTGTCGCTCCAGACGCTGGGTCACGCCAGACTGGACACCGGCAGCGGCACGGTCTACCCCTACGTCAAGACGCAGACCGTTTCGGCCAACGACCTGGACGGCAGCCCGCTGCCGGGCGGCAGTTCGACCATCGATACGGTGGATGCCTACGGCAACATCACCCGCGCGACCGAGGTCGTGTCCGGGCCGGATGGCGACAGCGTGACCACCGTCATTACACGCGAATTCGAGAATCGTGACGCCTCCTGGCTGCTGGGCCTGAAGACCTTGGAGCAGGTGACGAAGACGAGCACGTCGACCGGCAGTCCGCTGGTGCCCTCGCAGCTGACGCTCGTCACCTGCGCCATGGGCTCCGGCACGGTGGCGCCAACGCCCGATCAGGCGACTTGTCGCCTCGGCAATCTTGGCCAGACCGCAGCGACCGGGATTATCTACACGAGCCCTTCCGGAACAACCGTGTCGGGGCCGACGTCCTGCGCAGCAGGTACCGGCGACTGCGGCAACGTGGTCATCACCAGCGGCACGAGCCCCCGGCGCTACGACGGACAGGTCACGGCCACCTCGGCCTCCGGCAGCGTCGCCTCCGCGGCCATCACGCTTCAGGTCGACGCACCGGCGACGCCCGCCCGCCTGACGCTGTCGGCTTGTTCGATCGTCTCGTTCACGACGACGCCGACGCCCGCCACGCACACCTGCCAAGTTGCCAACGAAGGCGAGACCGCAGCCAGCGCCATCAGCTATGCCTCGATCGTCGGCGCGACCGTCGTCGGGCCCACCGGGCGATGCGAAGCGGGTGCGACTTGCGGCACAGTGACCGTGACGTCGGCGACCACGCCTGGCCATGTGACCGGCACCCTCGCGGCGACGCCGGCCACGGGCGTCGGCGCAAGCACGTCGATCGATCTTTGGGTGCTCACTGCGTCGCAACTCGAGTTCCGCGATTGCACGCGCACGTCGCCAGTGACGGCACCCGCCAGCGCGCGACTCAATTGCACGGTGTTCAATACCGGGCAGACGTCGATCGCCTCGATCGCTTACGGCGGCATCGCGGGCGTCAGCGTCACCGGGCCGACCGGCGCGTGTGCTGCGACAACGAACTGCGGCGTGGTTTCCGTGACGACGCCGGGCACTGTCGGCGTCTATGAGGGCGTTTTCACCGCAACACCCAATGCCGGCGGCGCGGCGCAACTCCCTTCGAGCCTGGTAGTCCAGTCGCCCGCGCAACTGGCCTGGACCAACTGCTCTGCCAACTCGCCGGTGACCACGCCGAGCACCGCCACGCTCAGTTGCACGTTGAGCAACACCGGCCAGGCGAGCGCAAACAGCATCAGCTACGCCGGCATTGCGGGTGCCTCGGTGTCCGGACCGACCGGAGCGTGCGCGGGAGGCACCGTGTGCGGCACGGCGGTGGTCACCACCAGCGGCAACGCCGGCAACTATGTGGGCACCTTGACCGCCTCGCCTGACTCGGGCGGCTCGGCCAACACAGGCGTGAACCTCCGGGTCTACACCCAGGCTCAACTCGCTTTCAGCAACTGCAGCGCCAACTCGCCGACGGTGGTACCCACGCCTGCTTCGCTTAGTTGCACGCTGACCAACGTGGGACAGACGGCGACCGGAGGCATCAGCTACTCGACCGTAGGGGGCGCATCGGTATCCGGCCCCACCGGCGCGTGCGGTGCAGGCGCGATCTGCGGAACCGTGACGTTGACGACCTCGGGTTCTGCCGGCAACTATGCCGGCACGCTGGTCGCATCGCCGCAGGGGGGCATCGCGGGCAGCACTGGCGTGTCGCTGACGGTGCATCCGCCGCCGCCCTCACTGACCACCACACCGGTGTTCCCGCAGAGCTTCGTCGGAAATGGCCTGTTCACCTACACGGTCAACGCCACGGCCAACGTCGCCAACGGTCTGGCGCCCTTCGTCTATCAATGGAGCACGCTGCAGTCCGACAACACCAGCACGACGATCACTGGCGGCAACACCGCTACGGCGACGCTTGCCACGCGACAGACAGTGGCCTGCGAGTCGGGCTTCACCGTGTATCGCGTGACCGTCACGGACGCATTGAACAGGGCGACCAGCCTGGATCTCACCGTCAACACGAGATCCACAAGCCCGCCCAACAACAGCGTGTGCCCATGAGCCGCGGCAAGACATTCGTGACAGGACTCCAGGGAGGAGCGATGGAACAACAGCGATCCAAGGGTGGCGCCGGACGGGCGCGCGTGCTGCGCGGGATCCTCACTGCCATGGCGGCGGCGATCGGAAGTTGCGCGCTAGCGCAGACAACGACGGTAACGCGCACGACTGCGTTCGAGTACGACGAATACGGGCAGTTGATCCGGGAAACGATAGAGCCGGGAGGCGACCCCAGCCTGACGCTGGCGACGATCTACAACCGCGAGTCGACGACAGGCGTGCTGCGGTCACGCCAGCAGTCCTTCCGCGACATGCAAACCGGCACGAATGTTCTTCGCACCGTCGAGCAACTGAACTACGACGCGCAGGACCGATTCGTCCTGGAGGTGATCAACGCCAAGCAGCACAAGGAGACGCGGACCTACAACGGCGGGCTTGGCGCGCTGCTGACGATGACCGGTCCCAACAACCTGACCACGACGTGGCAATACGACGGCTGGGGGCGGAAGACGCGAGCGGACTTCGCGAATGGAACGAGCGAGACATTCGCCTACCGCCAATGCATTGAGAGTTGCGCCAATCACGCGACACAGGTTCTGGTTACGCAGTACTGGGCGCAGGGCGTGCAGCGTGCCGTTCCGTTTGAGGAGTTCCTCGACGCGCTTGGAAGACGGGTGCAGACGCGCTCGTGGGGTTTCGACGGCCGGCAGGTCTTCACGCAAAAGATCTTCAACGGCAAGGGCCTGTTGGAAAAGAGCTCGCGGGCATACTTCGCTGGTGCGCAGCAGGTGTTTGCGGAGACCTATTACGACGACCTCGGGCGTCCGATCGAACTCCGGCTCCCGGCGGACAGCGGTGGACAGGACGTCTCCACCACCGTCTATCAAGGGTTGCGAACCACCTCGACGAACGCCAAGGCCCAACAGCGTGTGGAGGTCCGCGGTGTGCTCGGCAGCGTGCGGCGCCTCATCGATGCGCGCGGCTATTCGATGAGCTTTGCGCACGACGGTTTCAATGCACTCACTCGCGTCTTCGATGCCAAGGGCAATCAGACCACGATCGACTACGACACCCGAGGCCGCAAGACCCAGTTGAACGACCCCGACCTCGGCGTCCGCCGCTACTGGACCAATGCGCTCGGACAGACCTGGCAGCAGACCGACGCCAAGAGCCAGACGATCACCGTCACTTTCGACGAGCTGGGACGTATGACACGCCGGTTGTCGGCGGACCAGGATGCGCGATGGGAATATGACTCCGCTGCACACGGCGTCGGGCGGTTGGCCGAGGCATCCACCTGGATCGCGGGCGCCAAGGACTATCGAGAGCTCAACGTTTTTGACGCGCTAGGTCGGCCCGCGAGTGTCTCCATCGGACTCGACTGGGACTACGTGACCGAGTTCGGCTACGACGGATTCGGACGGGCCGCCTCGACGTCCTTCAGGCGAGGTGAGCGTGGCGGCACGCTGGGAGCGCCGCACCAGACTCTGTCGACCGAGTACAACGCTCAAGGATATGCGACCCTACTCAAGCGGGACGGCGTCGCGCTTTCGACGACGCTCGCGCGAGACGCCGCTGGCATGCTTACTCAGGCGCAGTGGGGCAACGGCCTGACCCAGCAGTGGGGATTGAATCCGTTCACCGGACGTCTGAAGTCGTTGGACGTCGGGACGTCGGCGGATACGAGCAGTCATCAGCGTGACCGCTACAACCATGACGCGCTCGGCAACATCACCAGCCGCGAGCAACGGATCATCACCGGCGGCGACTCTCTGCTGGAAGTGTTTTTCTTCGACGAACTGAATCGGCTGAGCAGTTCCCAACTGGCTGCTCAACCAACGAAGTTCTACGACTACGACGCCATCGGCAACTTGGTGCGAAAGGACGGCATTGGCCGGCTGGTCTACCCCTTGTCAGGAAGTGCGGGACCGCATGCGTTGAGTCGAATCGACAGCGACCAGCCGGTACTGGGCCTGACGAATCCGCAACTGACGTACGACGGAAACGGCAATCTGGTGGACGGCTTGAACCGTCACTACACGTGGACGACTTTCAACGGGCTCGCCAGCGTCGACCGCATGGATGGGGCGACATCGGTTCAGCGCACGGCCTTCCTCTTCGGGCCGGACCGCCAGCGCGTCAAGCAGACCATCAGTCCAATGTCTGGCGGCGCACCCGGCGCGCCGTCAACGACGATCCACTACGCCGGCGTTGTGGAAAAGGAAGTGGACGCCGCCGCTGGGACGACCACGATTCGAACCTATCTGCCTGCCGCGATCGGTTATGTGGAGGAGAAAATCGCCAGCGCCACGGCGCAACCAACCGATACCGGGGTGAAGAAGGTGCGCTACTTCATGACCGATCATCTCGGCAGCGCGGTGGGCGTCGTTGACGAGTCCGGAACGGTGCTGCAGAGGATGAGTTATGACCCGTGGGGACGCCGCCGCACGGAGGCTGGAATGGATGACTCTGGGCCTGGTTTCGGCAGCATTCGCAACACCCAGGATCACACCGGCTATACCGGTCAGGAGCACCTTGATCAAGTCGGGCTCGTCCATCTGAACGGGCGGGTCTACGACCCGATCTCGGGCCGGATGGCCAGCGCCGACCCCACGGTGCCGGACGCGTCAAATCCGCAGGCGTTCAACCGCTACACCTACGTCCTGAACAACAGCCTGTCCTACGTGGATCCGTCGGGCTTCATGGCGGTGGAACACCTGTACATGACCGATGGCGATTTCGTGAACGGGATCAACACGAGTGGCGGTGGGGCTGAGCAAGAGAAGCAGAAGGAAGAGGCCACCAAGCTGGAGAAGGTGGAGACCGACGGGAAATCGACCGGCTCCGACAATGCGGTATCTATTGGCGTCGCCAGCGCACTTAAATTGCCCCGGACGGTCGTCAGTGGCAAGCGCGTGATCCCGTTGGTCACCATCATCAACTGGGTGTCGCGAATCCCCCCGCCTCTCCTCATCGGTGGACTTCTTTTGGCGACACCGGGAAACTTCGGTCCCAACCCGAGCCCCTATTGCGGTCCGGGGGCTCTTTGCCGCGATCCCAAGACCGGACTGCTGATCAACTCGGCAACCGGAGAAACCATTCCTGGAACAGCACTCAATGCTGATAAATCCGACGGGAGCGGTGAAGAATCCGCTGGTACAGGCGATCCGGGAGCTCAGCCGCCAGAGGACGACCCCAAACGCACGCGCGAACAGAAGAAGCAGGACAAGATCGATCAGATTCTCAAGGACAAGAAGCTTCCAAGAGAAGGTGAGGTAACCTATGAGCCGCCGAAGAAGTGGAACCCTTCCGAGCCGCTACCTAGGGGGGAGAAAGATGGGTTTATGGACAAGTTCGGTCGCGAATGGACGAAGGGACCGTCTCGCACAGCGGGTGAGCACTTCGAATGGGACGTTCAATTGAACGATGGCTCAGGAGGGCACTTGAACGTATCGTGGACCGGAAAGATTACGCATTGACCCATGACCGAACTCATTCTTGAACTCAAAGCCGTGATCTTTCCCATTTCAAAAGCTGATGAGGACGGCGTGTTGGCGCGTCTGATAGAGGTGGCGTCTGCATTGGGCACAGTGACCAAACAGGAATCAATGCCCTACTCAAAACCTTCGGACTCGTTGATGTTGCGCGTCCAGGCCAGGAGCGTCGGGAATGCCGACGAGATGGTCACTGACGTCATTGCCCGTCTGCAAGGAACCGGCTGGATAGTGGAGGGTAATGAACTTGAGTCTGACGCGATATGGTCCCCACGGGAAGCAGTACTGGCGCCAGTGGCACCGGCCCTCACATGGGCCTATGTCCAGGCTTTCCCAATATCTTCCAAATCAGTTTGAGTCACCAATGCCTGCACCGGGTAAAGCCAAGGAGAACTCAGCGATTGAATCCGATGGTCGAGTCGGGGCAAACCATGGGCAAGATTGATTCTCCGGAACAGCGCCATGCGTTGCTTGGCAACCTGTACGCTCTGTCAGACCCGATCTACCAACAGCGGGTCTGGATCGAAGGACAGAAGTGGGGCACGGTTCAGCACGATGAGTTCGACTACGCCGTCCATTTCTTCTTCGACGACTCGACGCTGCGGAATGATCCTGATGGAAACATCGGGTGGATGCTTATCGATGCCACCGAGGCGCGACTCGTGACAGCCGTGATCGATGCCTTCGAGGCCATCTTCCAGAAGTACGGCACCGCGCTCAAGGATTCCCAATACATCGCCCTCCCTGAATGGAGCAGCGTGGTCGACGCGGCGAAGGCCGCGCTGTCAGTCATGCCGGACCGAGACCGAGCGTACTAGCGGTAGGTCACGCGCCGGACGCCGCGTCAAAGGTGCGACGTCCGATGCCGATTGGAGAGCGCTCTCAGGCGCCGACCAGTTCCTCCGCCGGGCCGAAGAACTCGTAGCGGAGCTGCTCCGCCGGCACGCCCAGCGAGCGGCCCGCCCGGTACACCGCCTGCATGAACGGCTTCGGGCCGAGCAGGTACAGGTCGACGTCGCGGTCCTCAGGCAGATGGCGCGCGAGCAGCGCATCGGTGACGTAACCGACCTCGTGCGGCTCGTCGCCGTCGCGCGGCGTGTCGTAGACGTAGAGCGCCTCGACGTTCTCATGTGCCGCCGCGAGCACGTCCACGCGCTCCCGGAACGCATGCACGCCGCCGTGGCGCGCCGCGTGGATGAACCGGATAGTCCGCCCGCTGGCCGCCGCCGATTCGAGCATCGCCATCGCCGGCGTGATGCCCACGCCGCCCGTCACCAGCACCAGCGGTCGCGTGGACTGGGCGTCGAGCGTGAACTCGCCAGCCGGTGCCTGCGCGTGGATGCGGCTGCCGACCGCGGCCTTGTCGTGCATCCAGTTGGACACCAGCCAGCCGTTCTCGCGCTTGATGCTGATGCGGTACCAGGGCTTGCCCGGCGCGTCCGACAGCGAGTAGTTCCGCCGCACCGTCTTCCCGTCGATGTGCAGCACCAGGGTCAGGTATTGCCCCGGATGGAAAGGCGGCAGGGGCTGATCGTCCGCCGGCACCAGGTAGAACGAGGTGATCAATTCGTTCTCGCGTTCCTTGCGCGCAATCACCATCTCGCGCTGACCGCGCCAGCCGCCCGGCAGCGCGGCCGTGGCGGCGTAGACCTTCTCCTCGGCGTCGATCAGCAGTTGTGCGAGGGCACCGTAGGCCTCGCCCCAGGCATCGATGATCTCGTCGGTCGCGACGTCCGCGCCCAGCACCTCGCGGATCGCGGCCAGCAGGCACGCGCCGACGATCGGGTAGTGCTCGGGCTGCACGCCCAGCGCCACGTGCTTCTGGATGATGCGGGGCAGGGCCGGGGCGAGTTCATGGACGCGATCGATGTGGCTCGCGTAGGCCAGCACCGCGCCGGCCAACGCGCGCGCCTGCGTGCCTTCGGCCTGGTGCGCCTCGTTGAAGAAAGCCTTCAGTTCGGGATGTTCGGTCAGCATCGCGCGGTAGAAGTGCCGCGTGATGTCCTCGCCGCGCGACTTCAGCAGCGGCACCGTGGCCTGGATCAGGGCGATGGTCTGGGGCTTGAACATGAGCTTCTGTACTCCGGATTCGTTGAGGATGGCTTCCTCTACTCACGATCCGTGCCAGCGCGATCAGCTTTAAAAAACACTCCTAACTCATTGATATTCATTGTTATCAATCCCATCGACAGATCATGGTTGTCGAAATGACCGAAGATGTGCCGGTGTCGGATTGACAACGCGCAGGTCGAAGTGACTTCAGATTCCCGCTACCGCCAACTGCTCGCCGCCGTGCGCGGCCTCGTCCGCTGCGACGCCGCGGCGCTGCTCCGGCTGTTGCCCGACGAGGTCGTGCCGGTGCTGCAGCCGGTGGCCGTGGACGGACTGGCGGAAGAAGCCCTCGGGCGGCGCTTTCCGGTCGCGGCGCATCCGCGTCTGGCGCGGCTGCTCGACAGCAGTCATGGGCTGCGCTTCCCGTCGGACGCCGGCCTGCCCGATCCGTACGACGGGCTGCTGGAACACCAGCAGGAGCTCGAGGCCGTGCACGACTGCATGGGCGCGCCGCTGCGCGTCGAGGGGCGGATCTGGGGCCTGGTCACGCTGGATGCGATGGACCCGCGCGCGTTCGACGGCGTCGACGACGGCCGCCTGCAGGGCATCGTCCGGTTGCTCGAGGCCGGCATCGTCGCCGAGGAAACCATCGCCGAGATGGCCCGGCGCGCCGAACAGGAACAGGCGATCGCGCGGACCGCGTCGCGCGGCGGATCGCGCGAGCTGCTCGGCCGCAGCGCCGCGATGGTCCGGCTGCGCGAGGAGATCGACACCGTCGCCGGCTCCGACCTCACCGTGCTGATCCTCGGCGAGACCGGTGTCGGCAAGGAACTCGTCGCGGAGCGGCTGCATGCGCGCTCCTCGCGGCGCGACCGCCCGCTGGTGCAGATCAACTGCGCGGCGCTGCCGGAGACGCTCGCGGACAGCGAGCTCTTCGGCCACAAGCGCGGCGCGTTCACCGGCGCCGTCGCGGACCGCAGCGGCAAGTTCGAGCTCGCCGACGGCGGCACGCTGCTGCTGGACGAGGTCGGCGAACTGCCGCTGCCGGTGCAGGCCAAGCTGCTGCGCGTGCTGCAGAGCGGCGATGTGCAGCGGCCCGGCAGCGATCAGGCGAGGAAGGTCGACGTCCGCGTGATCGCGGCGACCAACCGCGACCTGCGCGAGGAAGTCGCGCGCGGCCGTTTCCGCGCCGATCTCTACCACCGCCTCTCGGTCTACCCGCTGCGCGTGCCGCCGCTGCGCGAGCGCGGCCGCGACGTGCTCGCGCTCGCCGGCGGCTTCCTGGAGGAGAACCAGCATCGCCTCGGCGCGCGCAACCTGCGCCTGTCGCCGGAGGCCTCGCAGGCGCTGCTGGCGCACGACTGGCCGGGCAACGTGCGCGAACTGGAGCACCTGATCAGCCGCGCGGCACTGCGTGCCCTGTCGTCGGCCGGGCGGGGCGGGCGGTGGATCGCGATCGAGCCGGCGCATCTGGGACTGGCACCGGTGGGCAAGGTCGTCGGCGCCAACGCCAACGCCGGGCTCGCATCGGTCATTCCTTCCCCTGGCACCGTCGTGGGCGAGGCATCCGGAATGCCCCTCGAGGCTGCTGCCGCGCCGCAGCCGGTCATCGCTACCGGTCTCGGATTGCGCGAGGCGACCGAGCGTTTCCAGCGCCAATGGATCGAGGAAGCGCTGCGCCGCCACGATGGCGCCATGGCCGCGGCGGCGCGCGAGGCCGGCATGGACCGGAGCAATTTCCTGCGACTGCTGAAACGGCTCGGCGTGAAAGCGCCATCGCGATAGAGTCGCCCGCACAGGGCGGTCGGGACTCACGGCACAAGTGGGACGGACAAAGGACGACATGACGGCTGACAGGTCACAGGACGACCTCGCGCCAGGCGAGGTCGACGACGTCAGGCGCCTGCAGCAGGCGGGCGACGCCGTCTACCGCCGGCTGGTCGAGGGCGTGCTCGACTACGCCATCTTCCTGCTGACGCCCGCGGGCCGCGTCGCCACGTGGAACGCCGGCGCGCAAAGCATCAAGGGCTACGAGGCCCGCGAGGTCATCGGCCGCCACTTCTCGGCCTTCTACACGCAGCCCGACATCGACCGCGCCTGGCCCGCGGAGGAACTCAGGCGCGCGCGCGAGCACGGTCACTTCGAGGATGAAGGCTGGCGCGTGCGCAAGGACGGCACGACCTTCTGGGCCAACGTGGTGATCACCGCGATCCTGAACCCCGACGGCGAGCTGCTCGGCTACGCCAAGGTCACCCGCGACCTCACGGCCCGCCGGGAGCAGGAGGCCGAACGCCTGCGCATGGTCGAACTCGTGGACGAAAGCCGGCGGATGACCGAGTTCATCGCGATGCTCTCGCATGAGATCCGCAACCCGCTCGCGCCCATCATGAACGTGCTCTCGATCATGGGCCGCGAGACGCTCAGCCCGCGCGGGGAATGGTGCCTGGCGGTCGCCGACAAGCAGGTGCGCCAGATCAACCGGCTGGTCGAGGACCTGCTCGACGTCAGCCGTGTCACGACCGGCAAGGTGCGGCTGAGCGTCCAGCCGCTGGAGCTGGGCGTGGTCGTCGATGAAGCCGTCGAAGGCATGCGGCCGGCGGCCGACGCGCGCGGACATCTGCTGCACGCGTCGCTGCCCGGCGAACCGATGCGCCTGAGCGGAGACCGCACCCGCTTGATCCAGTTGGTGTCCAACCTGCTCAGCAACTCGATCAAGTTCACGCCGGCGGGCGGGCGCATCGACCTGAACCTGCGCCGCGATGAGGGCGTGGCCGTGCTGACCGTGTCGGACAACGGCATCGGCATGAACGAGGACACGCTCAGCCATGCGTTCGAACCGTTCTCGCAAGGCGAGGAGCACGCGCGCGGGCATGGGGTGCATGGGGCGCAAGGCGTGCCAGGCGGGCTGGGCGTCGGGCTGGCCCTGGTGCGCAGCATCGCGGAGCTTCACGGCGGTTCTTCGTGTGCCAGCAGCGCGGGGACAGGGCAGGGGAGCGTGGTGACGGTGCGCCTGCCGTTGCGCGGCGGCGCGGAGGGGCAATGACTTCGTCACGCCAAGCGCGGGCTCTCCACGAGGCAGGGGGCATCGCGTCCGCGAACCCCCAGCCTCATTCCGGCCCCAGCATCACTCGCTGACTTCAGGTCTTGCGCCGGTCTGGCGTCTTCAGCGACTTCAGCGACTTCAGCGTCTATAGCGACTTCAGCCAGGCCAGCAGTGCGTCGCGGTCGGCCTTGGACAGCTGCTCGAAGCGCTGACGCGACTTCTCGCCTTCGCCGCCGTGCCACAGGATGGCTTCGGTCAGCGTGCGGGCACGGCCATCGTGCAGGTAGCCCACCCGCGTCGAACCGGCCACCTTGTCGGTGTAACCGATGCCCCACAGGGCCGGTGTGCGCCACATCGCGCCGCGCGCCCGGCCTTCCGGCAGGGTGTCCGCCAGGGCCGGTCCCATGTCGTGCAGCAGCAGGTCGGTGAAGGGGCGGATCGTCTGGTCGCGCAGTTCCGCGAATGGATGGTTTCCGCCCGTCTTCATCTCCGCCGTGTGGCAGGCCGCGCATCGCAGCGCGTCGAATACCTTGCGGCCGTTGGCCACCTGGATCGCATCCACGCGATGCTCGTCCAGCGGCGCGACACCCTTCGGGAATCCGCTCGGGAGGCTGCGTTGGGCCGGCACCGCCAGCAGCTGCATGTACTGCGTCAGCGCGGTCAGATCGACTTCCTCGATGCCTTTCTGCGCGGGCGCCCTGCGGCAACCCATGGGGTCCGTCGTGCAACTGCGGTTCGGGTACACCGGCGAGGTCACCGACATGTCGTTCAGCAGCGCGTCGGCCGCCTGATGACGGACGCTGGCCTTGGACGCCTTCCAGCCGAAGCGGCCCAGGCGCGTCGCGCCGGTTTCCGGATCGAAGGCGAAGTTGGCCTTGCCCACCACGCCGTCCTGGTCGGGCGTGGACCGCACCCGGGCCAGGATGTCCGCTTCAGGCACCGCTTCCAGCAGGCCGGCACCGATCAGCGGCTGCGCGGCTCGCGCCGACCACAGCTGCGGAATGGGGCCATCGAAACCGAACCTGGGTCTGCGCAACTCGACCTTCGTGCCGTCCGCCAGCGTGACGGCGCGGGTGTCGAAGCCCGCGACCCTGACGGCATAACCCCCGGCCTCCGGTGCGCCGGACGAGGACATCGCGTTCATCTGGATCGCCGCGCCGTAGAGCGGGTCCGGACGGAGGACGCCGTCGGCGCCCCTCACGGCCACGCGGAAGCTCATCCGGTCCAGGCGCTGATGGACTGCGAACGGTGCCGGCCCGCGGCCGTTGCCGGTGTGGCACTGGACGCAGGTCGCGGCGTTGAAGTGCGGCCCCGTCAGGCCGGCGATGGCGGCCATCGGTTCGTTGCCGGGCTCGACGTGCGCCCCGGTCGCAAAACTGCTGTGGACCGTGCGGCGGCCTTCGACGAAGCGCTGCATGTTCTGCATGCCGATGTTGCCGGCCGGCTGCTGGAACATCCGGAAGCCTTCGTCCGAGTAGTTGTACGAGACGGAGCCGAGGCCGCCCGACAAGGTGGATTCCGGCAGCGGCGCGCTGTTCAGGCGCGGCTGGACGCCGTACCACGGGGTCAGGCCTTGACCGACGACGTAGACCGCCTCGCCGGCGTAGTAGCGGATGCCGCCGTGGTCGTCCCGGGCTTGCATCGCCGTGGCGGTCGTGAACATCGACGGCGCCATCTCGATCGCGTCCCCGACCTTCAAGGGCCGGGCATCCACGCGGGTGCCGTCGGGAAATCCGTCGCCGCCCAGGCCCGCATGTCCCGGGTACGCCTTGATCAGGACCGTGCAGTGATCGGTGCCGGGTTGGCCGTCGGCCGGATAGCCCACCGGCTGGCAGACCGAGCCCGTCGCGTCGAGCAGCTCGCCGTTGTCCATCCAGCCGTAGCCGGTCACGCCGACGCGGTCGAAGGCGCGGAAGAACGCGGTGCCGCCCGGCAGGAAGTCCACCGTCGGGTTGTAGGTGTTGATCTTCAGCGTGGGCCGCGTGACGCCGGCCACGCGGCTGTCGTCGACGATCTCCATGCCCCAGGTGCGGTTCCTGAAGGAGTTCGGCACGAAGCCCAGGTAGGCCCCCCGGCCCTTGTCGACCGGGTGGCCCTGCGCGTCGACGGTCTCGTTGGGGCCAAAGCCGGCCTCGTTCCATTCCTCGCCGCGCTCGCGGGCGTGCTGGCCCACGGCGCGATTGCCGAAGCGCGTGATCAGCGTGCCGTCGGGCAGGGTGAACTGCAGCGTCTCGATCGGCGATCGGGGCGGAAACAGCGGCGCCAGATTCGCGCCGTCGACGGGCGCGAGGAAGGGGGTCGTGACCGTGGTATCGCCCGGCGTCGTGTCCGAGACAGACTGGATGCTGCCGTCATGCGGGCCGTAGACACTCCCGCCGCCGCCGCAGGCGGTCAGCAAGGCGCTGCCCAGGAGGGCGCGGACCAATGCCTTGCCCATCATGGTGACTCCCTCCCGTGCCTGTCGGTGTGATTGGTGATTGGTCCCTCCGGGGGAGGGTCAGGCGGCAGGAGTGTCCCCGCTTGTTTTGCCAGATGGCAAGTTTAAATGTGTGTCGAATTGAAGCAGCGCCAGGCTTGGGTCATGCGCGACTCCTGCGTGGCCGTTCGGGCAGGGTCATGCGTGCGAGACCGCTGCGGGATCCGGCGCCTTGGGTCCGCCGACGGCGCCGAGCGCGCCGCCCCACACGTGATAGAGCGCCTGCAGCACGACGTACTTCAGCATCTGCGTGGTGATGTTGGCGTCCTTCTCGCTGAGGCCGTGCTGCTGCATGAGCGTCGTCGGCAGGCTGGCCACCATGGCGGTCAGACCGCCGAATCCGGCGCTGAGGATGGCGTGGGAGGTCCAGCCGACCTTGCTGGCGAAGACGTCGCCGAGCGCCTCGGGGAAGGTGTCCTTGAGGTTCTTCACGTGCGCGCCGGCGCGTGCCGCGGCGCTGAGGATCTGCTCGGCCGCCGGTTTCTGCAGGTGGTCGAGGCAGGCGCCGAGATCGTCGCGCGCCAGGAAGTGCTGGAAGCCAGCGCGACCGGCGCCGACGTCGAAGTCGTTCTTGATGACGCGCATGCCGCCGCCGCCCACCGGCAGGCCGAAGCCCGGATCGAGGCGGCCGTCCATGGCGGCGCGCTGCTCCGGCTGCCCCTTGAGCTCGTAGTTGAGCATCGCCGGAATGCGCACGAGCCCGTTGCGCGCGACCCCGTAGCTGAGGCCCGCGGCGATCGCGTTGTCCGCGGCCAGGCTGGCCTTGGTCGGCGGATTCGCGCTGGCGATGGGTTCGGGCAACTGCTCGCCTGGCGGGCGGGTGAAGTAGGCGTCGTGGAAGGTCTTGCCCGTGGCGGCGCCGGAGGCGACATCCAGCATCGACAGCGCGAAGCCCATCACCGCGCCGGTGATGAGCGCCGGCACGGCGACCGGCAGGGTGGGCATCGCCTTCATCAGGCCGGCCAGGGTCAGGTCGGCGAGCTTGAGGTTGGCCGGGATCGTCCCGAGGTTGAAGCCGCTGGCCGAGGCCATGCCGTGCATCAGGGCCGTGCCCTGGTCGCGCCACTGCACCTGCTTGAGCACGGCGACGAGGTCGTCGCGGGTATGGATGCCGCGCGACTCCAGCACGGCGGCCTGCTGCGTGGCCAGGCGCTCGAGCGCCGGGATGTCGTCGGGGCTCTTGCGCATCGCGCTGAGCATGTAGGCGACACAGCCGGTGATGTCGTCCGGCAGCTTCTGCGCGAGCGAGCCGATGTCGACGCGCGGGTTGACGTCACGGGGACTCGGCACGGTGGCCGCATGCAGCGACGCGAGGCCGCCCGGGGCACGCGGGCCGGGGTCCGGCACCTCGCGGGGCAGGGGATCGAAGGCGCCGGGCATGCCGCGGGTGAGCTGGGAGATCTCGTCGTGCGTCTCGCGGGGCAGCGCGGACGAGCTGCCGGTCTCGGTGGCGGTGGAACGGCGCTGCTCGGTGATCGAGGGCGCGCCGCCCGTCGTGCGCTGGGCATCGCTGGCCAGTGAACTGCTGCTGACGTTGAGCTGGCTAGTCACCGGCGTCATGGGGATGTGCTCGCCGCTGCCGTGTGCATCGGCCAGCCGGCCGGGACCGCCGGTGCTGTTCGTGGAGGACGTCCGGCTGAGGACCTTCGGCGCTGACTGACGCGGTGGCGTGGACGGCCGCGAGCGGACCGGCGCGGCGTCGGAGCCGCTGTCGTTCTTCGCGGCATCCAGGGATGCGCGCCGCGAGCCCAAGCCCTCGGGCAGGATGTGCTCGCTCGAAGGCGGCTTGGGCTGCGTGTCGATGGCAGTCGGCGTCGCGGGCAGCGTCGGCAGCGCCGGGCTTTGCGGCCCCGACAGCGTTTCGCCCGACGGAGGCGGGACGTTGATCGGGCGGACGGTGGGAATGGTGCTGCTCATGACGTCTTGAATGCCGTTACATCGAGGCGGCATCCTCGGCAGTGCGTCCCTCATCGGAGCGCCACAACCGAACTCCTGCGCGAGGATGCGAAGCAAGATCGCGCAGCGCCGGCTCCAGCAAGGCGAAGCGGTAGGCGTAGCCGCCTGCCAGCGCGACTCTCGGGACGACGCGCTGACCGTCGAGCAGCAAGGTCGACATCTCGCCCGCGAGCCATCTCAACGGCGCCCCCGGCATCCGCATCCAGGCCATGCTGCCGAAGGAGCCGGCGAGCGCCGCCGAGAAAGTCGCCTGCGAGCACAGGTCCGGCGCCACCGCGTTGACGGCGCCGCGCACGTCCGCGCGCCGCAATGCCCACTCGATCATGCCGATCGCGTCGTCGAGGTGGATCCACGGCATCGGCTGACAACCGTCGCCCAGTCGCGCGCCCAGTCCGAAGCGGGCCGCCAGTGCCTGCATCGGATACGCACCGTCCTCGCGGCCGAGGATCACGCCGAAACGCAGCCGCACGACGCGCATGCCCAGCGCCTCCATGCGCATCGCCTCGTGCTCGACGGCGGCACAGAGGTCGGACTGGAACGCGCCCGGCTGGGCAGGCGACTGCTCGTCGCACGTGACGTCCGCCTCCGGCACGCCGTAGAAGCCGACCGCCGATGCGGCCACCAGCACGGCGGGAGGACGCTCCAGTCGCCGCGCCAGCCGATGGAGTTGTTCGGTCAGGCGGGTGCGACTCTCCAGCAGCTCGCGGCGACGGGCGCGGGTCCACGGACGACCGAGCACGCGAGCGCCGGCCAGATGGACGATGGCGTCGATGCGGGTCTCGGCCGCGATGTCGTCGAGCGCGCCGATGACGGCGATGTCCGCGCCGAACTGCAGGCGCGCCTGCTTCGGATCCCGCGACAGGACGATCAGGCGCCGGCCCTGCGCGCGCAGATGCCGCACCAGCGCCTGGCCCACGAATCCGGTCGCACCGGTCACCAGCACCGCCGAGGCAAGACGTGGCACCGGCGGCGCAGGCTGGTCCAGCAGGGCCGCCGTTTCGCGGCCGAGGCGTCGCACGGCCAGCAGGTTGCGCAGGCTCCATCCCCACACCACGACGGCCATGACGGTGAAGAGCCACGACACCAGACCGCGCCCCGCGGGCGCGAGACCGGTCGGCTGCTGCCACCACTCGATCAGCCTCGGGCCCATGAGCCCGAGGAACAGGCCGTAGCAGACCGTCAGCACGGTGTGCAGCCAGCGCTCGAAGGGTGGCAGCTGACGCGTGCGATCTTCTTCCAGGAAGTCGGTCAGCGTGATGACCACCTCCGCGGCGAGCACGGCCGCGACCGCCACCGCGAGTGCGCCGTGCCACGACCACCAGGCGAGTCCGAGGAAGAGCGCGCCATAGAGCGCCTCGCGTGCCGCATGCAGCGCCAGCTCGCGCCGGGCGCCGCGCTGCTGCGGCAGTCGCGCGGCCCATTCGTGGTGCCAGAGGTTGTCGAAAGCGCCGAGCAGCGCCTGGCCGATGAGGACGGCATCGAGGATGTGCATGTCAGGACTCCTGGAAAGGGTCGACGAATACGCCGGTCTGTTGAAAGGTCTGGCCCCAGCGGGCGTGGGTCATGGTCAGGGTGAAGCGGAAGCGGCCGGCGCCGAGGTCCCGGTGCTCGACGCGGCACCGGCCGGGGCTGAGCCACGCCGGCAGACGCACGCGGACGGGTCCGCAGCACCAGAGGTAGTGGCGGCTCTGGAAGACCAGCGCACCGTCGTCTTCGAGGACGTCGAGTGCCATGGCCAGACCGCCGCGGGTGCGTTCGAGCACGCCGGGCCCGGCGGGGTGCGCGCGCTTGACGGACTGGACGACACGCCGGCCCAGTCGGCGCGACCAGACGACGCCGCCGAAGCCGTCGGGCGAGACGGTCACTTCGACCGGCAGGTCCGTTGCGCTGTCGGGCACCAGCGGCCCGCGAAGCGGCCACGCGAGCCAAGCCAGCACGCGGCCCAGCGGCGAGCAGTGCAGGTCCATGCGGCCGACATAGCGGACTGGCTCGGCGTGGGTATCGAAGCGGCGCTGCACGGCGGCCGGCAGTCGCGACCAGGCTTGGGCGCCCATCAGCGCGGGCAGGTCGAGTGGAGCGGGGAGGGCGTTCATGCCCCTTCCATCGCGAGAATCGGGCCACCCTTGATTGCTGCCTAAGTCATTGATTTCATTGAGCACTAACGCAGCAGGTGTCTTCGTCGTATACAGTTGCCGCCCTGTCGACTGTCTACGACGTATACACATGCTGCTGCGGGTGACGATGGGGTTGGCGTTGGCCGAAACGCTGCTGCTGGCGGGCGTGCTGATGGCGTGGGCGGACCGCGTGGCGGGCGGCCGTCTGCTGGCTGCTTTCCTGGTCGGCATCGCGGTCTGGATCACCGGCAACGAGCTGCCCAACTGGTTCGGCTCCGGCGTCGAAACGCTCGCGCTGCACGTGCTGGCGACGGCCCCGCTGGCGTCGGCGGTGTTCTTCCATTTCTGCGTGGTGTTCTGCCGCGCGCCGCTGCGACGCGGCTGGATCACTGCGGCCTATGCGCTCGGCGGCGTCGCGGTGCTGGTATCGCAGGTCCTGGTACCGGCGCACTTCATCGATCACCCGGATGTGGGCCGGCTGGCGCTCGCGGAACCGGCGGCGGTCATCACCAGCCTGTCCTGGGTCACGCTGGGCCTGGGCGGCGTGGGCGTGCTGCTGCACGCGCTGATGCGCCCGCCGGTCGACGGCGGCGGTCCCGCCCGGGGTCAGGTCGCGGCCGTCACGGCCTCGTGCCTGTGGGGCCTGGCCTGCCTGGGCGGTTACGGCATCGCGCTGACGGGCTGGCCGATTTATCCCTTCCCGCTGCTGGCCTTCCCGCTGTACCCGCTGATGCTGGTCTACGGGATCCTGCGCTATGGCGTGTTCGTCGCGAACGCGTGGGCCGGCAAGGCACTGGTCTGGACCTTGCTACTGGCGTCGGGCATCGCGATCGTGGGGCTGATGCCGCTGGTGCTGCCGTTCGAGTCGCGCTGGCTCAGCGGGTTGGCCGTCGCCGCAGGTTGCCTGGCATTGAACGGGCCGGTCCGGCGCTTCGTTCAACGGCTCATCTATCCGGGCGGCGAGGTCAGCGCGCAGGATCTCGGACGCTGGCGCGAGACCTTGCAGTCGGCGGACAACCTCGGGCGGCTGGGCTCGGAAGCCTCCGCGCTGTTGAGCCGGCGGCTGGGCACACCGGTGACGGTGGTCGTGGAGGAAGGGCCCGGGAAGAACGACGGAGAGCGCGTTGGAGATGTCGTCGGGGCGGGGGGGCAGGTCTTGCCGGCACCGACGGACCGCCCCGCGCTGACGATGCGTCGTGACGACGGGTCGTGGACGCCGCGCTGGACCGCCTGGGAGGCGGCCCCGCCCGGGCAGCGGCACGTCGCGGAGCTGTTCGCGACCGTGCTGGCCGACGCGGCGCTGCGCGTCGAGCAGTCGGAGCAGGCCGCGGCCCGCGAGCGCGACCGCCAGATCCAGGCACGGCTGGCCGAACTGGGCGCGCTGGCAGCGACCGTCGCGCACGACATCCGCAATCCGCTCAACATCATCGGCATGGCCGTGGCGATGGCGCCGACGGAAACGCGCCAGGAGGTCGGCACCCAGGTCGCGCGGATCGCGCACCTGACCAGCGACCTGCTGGACTATGCCAAGCCGTGGAAGCTCCAGCGCGAGCGCTTCGAGCTGCGCGCGCTCGTCGAGTCCCTGATCCGGCGTCAGGCCGGCGCCCGGCTGTCGGCGGCATGGCCGTCCGAGTTGTGGGTCGAGGCGATCGATCCCCGGCGCCTCGAGCAGGCGTTGATCAACCTGATCGAGAACGCGCGGGGCGCGTCGGCGGCAGGCTGCGAGATCGATGTGGAGTGGTCCGTACCGTCTCCCACAGCGTCTGCAGGAGCCACAGCCGAGGGCAAGGTACTGCGCCTGCACGTCTGCGACGACGGCGCGGGCGTGCCGCAAGAGCTCCGTGAGCGCCTCTTCGAACCCTTCGCCTCGCGCAGCCCGGGCGGCACAGGGCTGGGCCTGGCGATCGTCGCGCGCATCGCCGAGGCCCACGGCGGGCGAGTCTTCCTGACGTCCCGTCCCCCCTGGACGACCTGCTTCACGCTGGAGTTGCCGCGATGAATTCCTCTTCGACGCCACCGATCCGTGGCCGCGTCCTGCTGGTCGACGACGAACCCGCGTTCCAGCGGCTGGGCGGCGGTTTCCTGCGCAACCTGGGGCACGAGGTCCTCACCGCGGGCGACGGCGAGGAGGCGCTGTCGACCTTCGCGCGCGAGCAGCCGGACCTGGTGCTGCTGGACCTGGCGATGCCGCCGAGCATGGACCCCGAGCAAGGCCTGACCCTGATCCCGCGCTTCAGCGGCGTGCCGGTCGTGGTGCTGACCGGGCATGCCGAGCACGAGCTCGCGCTGCGCGCGGCGGATCTCGGCGCGTGGGACTTCCTCGCGAAACCGATCGATCCGGACCTGCTGCGCTTCGTCGTGGACCGGGCGCTGCGCAAGCGCACGCTCGACACGGAGTTGGCGCAGCTGCGGCGCCGGCAGGACGAGGACTCGATGGGGCTGGTCGGCCAGTCGGCGGCGCTGCAATCGCTGCGGGCGATGATCCGCCGCGTGGCGCCGACGCGGGTCAACGTGCTGGTGCTCGGTCCGACCGGGACCGGCAAGGAGCTGGTCGCGCGGGCGCTGCACGAGCACGGTCCGATGGCCGCCGCCCCGTTCGTTCCGGTGCATTGCGGCGCCTTGTCGGCGGAGCTGCTCGAGAGTGAGTTGTTCGGTCACATGAAGGGCAGCTTCACCGGCGCCTACCGCGATCAGCCGGGTCTGGTGGAGGTCGCGCGCGGCGGCACGCTGTTCCTCGATGAGGTCGGCGAGATGCCGCCGGCGATGCAGGTGAAGCTGCTGCGATTCCTGCAGGAGGGCACCTACATGCCGGTCGGTGGACGGGTGACGAAAACGAGCGAGGTGCGCGTGGTCGCGGCCACGCATCGCGATCTGGAGGCGATGGTGCGCGCCGGCGAGTTCCGTGAGGACCTGTACTACCGGCTCAAGGGCGTGGTGTTGCGCACGCCGGGATTGGCGGAGCGGCGCGGCGACGTGCCGGTGCTGGCGGCGAGCTTCGCGCGACAGCGCGGGGCCGGCATCGCGCCGGGTGCGATGGCCTGGCTCTCGTCGCGGGAGTGGCCCGGCAACGTGCGCGAGTTGAAGGCGGTGGTCGACGCCGCCGCCGCGCTGCTGCTGCCCGGGCAACAGGATGTCGACGCGGAGGCGCTGTCGCTGGCCGCCGGCGAAGTACCGACGGCGACAGCGGCCGCAGCGGGCACGGACGCGGGCGATCGCGGCGGACTGCTCGACCAGGCGATGACGGAGCTGGAGCGCCGACTGATCAGCGAGGCGATGCAGGCCACCGAGGGCAACCAGTCGGAGGCGGCGCGGCGCCTGGGCATCTCCCGAGCCGGACTGATCAAGAAGCTCGGGAGACTCGGGCTGAAGTGAGGCCGGCCGCTCCGCTGCTCAAGCCGCGAAGCCGCCGTCGATCAGCAGGTCCGCACCAGTGACGAAGCCCGCTTCCGGTCCCGCGAGGTAGGCCACCATGGCGGCGATCTCGTCGGCCTTGCCGTGGCGCGGCAGGGCCATCAGGCCGTGCAGGCCGGCGGCAAACTCGGTGTCGGCCGGGTTCATGTCGGTGTCGACCGGGCCGGGCGCCACGTTGTTGACGGTGATGCCGCGCGGGCCGAGGTCGCGCGCCAGGCCCTTCACCAGCCCGACCAGCGCGGACTTGCTCATCGCGTAGACCGCGCCGCCGGCGAAGGGCATGCGTTGGGCGTTGGTGCTGCCGATGTTGATGATGCGGCCGCCCTCGCGCATGTGCTTGGCCGCCGCCTGCGAGGCGACGAAGACCGAGCGCACGTTCACCGCGACGGTGCGGTCGAAGTCCTCCAGCGTGAACTGGTCCAGCGGCGCCACGGCCAGCACGCCGGCGCTGTTGACGAGGATGTCCAGGCGGCCGAAACGCTCGGCGACGCCGTCGATGGCCCGGGTGAGGGCGGCGGCGTCGGTGGCGTCCGCCTTCACGGCGATCGCCTGGCCGCCGGAGGCCTTGATCTCTTCGACCAGCGCTTCGGCCGCGATGGCCGACGACGCGTAGCCGATGGCGACGGTGGCGCCGTCCCGGGCCAGACGACGCGCGGAAGCCGCGCCGATGCCGCGCGAGCCGCCGTGGATGAAGGCGACCTTGCCGGTCAGGGGGGCGTCGGTCTTGCTGCTGGTGGCGGTGTGGGTAGCGGTGCTCATCATGTTTCCTTTCGAAGGAGGGTGGTTGATGAGCTGAACTATGGTTGCCGGCAGCTGATTGCGGTAGTTGGAAAGGAGCGTGTTCAGTTTCAACCGTTGGTATAAGCTGGCGGTATGACGACCGAATTGCGCAGCCACCTCGATGCCTTCATCACCGCAGCCGACGAGGGCAGCTTTTCAGCGGCCGCGCGTCGCCTGGGGCTGACGCCCGCCGCGGTCAGCAAGAGCGTGGCGCAGTTCGAGGCGCGGCTCGGCGTGCGCCTGTTCCAGCGCAGCACCCGGAGCCTGGCGCTGACCACTGATGGCGAGCGTCTGCACGGCCAGGTGCGGCGCCCCTGGAGCGAGATCGGCGATGCCTTGACGGACCTGCGGCAGGGCGCGGGCAAGCCAGCCGGCACCTTGAAGGTCGCGCTGGCGCACACGGTCGGCCGCGAGTACTTCGTTCCGATGATGGATGGCTTCGTGCGGCGCTATCCGGACGTCGTGCCGGACCTGCACTTCGACAACCGCCAGGTCGACCTCGTCGCCGAAGGTTTCGACGTCGCCATCGGCGGCGGCATCGAGCTGACGGACGCCTTGATCGCGCGCGAACTGGCGCGCCTGCGGATCGTGCTGGTGGCGGCCCCCGCCTACCTGGCGGTGAATCCGGTGCCGAAGCACCCGTCGGACCTCGCGCGCCATCGCGGGCTGCTGCGCCGGTCGCTGGGATCAGGACGCCTGGCGCCGTGGGCCCTGAAGAACAAGACGGGCGAGCAGGTGGTGGCGAGCGTCCGTCCGGTGATGGTCCTCGACGACCCGGAAGCGATGGCCCGCGCGGCGGCCAGCGGCGCGGGCATCGCGATGCTGCCGCTGCCGCATGCGCTGCCGCAGCTGGAACGCGGCGAGCTGGTGCGCGTGCTGCCGGCCTGGTATGCCGACGCGCTGCCGCTGTCGATCTACTACTCGAGCCGACGATTGCTGCCCGCCAAGGTGCGGGTGTTCGTGGACCACGTCGTCGAGGAGTTTCGCGCCCGCGGGCATGCGGCGAGGTTCAGCCAAGGCTGAGCCGGATCATGCGCAGGACGAAAAAAACCGACTCCAGCGAGTCGGTTTCCTTTCATGGGCACTGCGGCGTTCAGTAGCGCCCGCCACCAAAGCCGCCGGACCCGTAACCGACGTCCGAGCGCTTCGTCGAGCGGAACTCACCCGTGCTCTGACCGTCGCGCGGGCCGCTGCCGGCTTCGCGCGGCCGGGCCAGGGTGACGACGATCGTGCGTCCATCCACCGACACGCCATGCAAGGCCGTGATGGCCGCCTGGGCCACTTCGGCCGACGCCATTTCCACGAACCCGAAGCCCTTGGAGTTCCCGGTTTCCCGGTCCATCATGACCTTGGCGGAGGAAACTTGGCCGAACTCCGAGAAATTGCTTCGGAGGCTGGCATCGGTGACGGAATAGGGCAGATTGCCGACGTAGATTTTGCTGCTCAAGGATGAGCCTTTCTTGATGGTGGCGCACCCCTGGGAGACGGAGGCGCAAAGAGGGGATGGGCGGCGCGGAAAATGCAGGGACGGAATCTGGCGCTGCGCAGAATCGTCGATATCAAGGAGGTCACGGAAACGTGACGCTTGAAGCTCGGTCCAGTTTCATGAAAACTCTGGCCGATTTTTAAAATGTATTCCCGAAAATGGTTATACCATTTTGACGACGCGAGAGTCAATTTATATATATTTTATATTTCGACTCCGCGCGAAGACTTGGCGCGATCACGCCGCGCCCGCCGGCGCATCAGTGGCGGTCAGCGTGGTGACCAGTTCGGCGACGAACGGGTTCTGGAGCGTCTGCTCCCGCAAGCACACCTGCAGGTGGCGCAAGGCCCACGGCTCCACCAGACGCAGCACGGCGACCCCCGGCAGGTCGGTCGCCTCCAGCGCCGACCGCGGCACGATCCCCAGGCCCGCCCCGGTGGCGACGAGCTGGGCAATGGCGCGATACCCCGAGACCTGGACCCGCACGTCCAGTTGCCCGCCCAGCTGGGCGGCATGGTTGACCAGGAAGGTGTGCAGGGCCATGCCGCTCTGCAGGCCGACGAAGGGCTCGTCCAGGCAGACCTTGAAGCTGGCCTGCTTGCGCCGCGCCAGGCGCGATGAGGTGGGGACCAGCAGCACGAGTTCGTCTTCGCGATAGGGGATGTAGCGCAGGTCCGGATGGGGCTGCTCGACGGCCACGACGCCCAGATCGGCCCGGCCGGCGACCACCGCGCCGACGATGTCCTGGCTCGGACGCTCTTCCAGCTGGATCCGCACGCCCGGATGGAGCGCGAAGAACCGGGCCAGGTCCGCGGGCAGGTGGCTGCTGATGGCGTTGTTGTTGGCGAAGAGCGTGACATGCCCCGCGAGGCCTTGCGAGAACGGCCGCAGGTCCGCATGCATCTGCTCCAGCTGCGCCAGGCATCGGCGGACGTGCTCGAGCATGACGGCACCGGCGCGCGTGAGCTCGACACCGCGGGCGCGACGCAGGAACAGCGGGCTGCCCAGCGACGCCTCCATCGCCTTGAGCCGCAGGCTCACGGAGGAGGGCGACAGGTGGCAACGCGCGGCGCCCCGGGACAGGTTGAGCTCCTCGGCCACGCTCAGGAATACCCGGAGATCGGTCAGGTCGTAGTGCATCGCGGCGGTCTCCGGAGCGTCGTGGGTTCCGTGCGCGTTCTCCTCTGATCGGGGCGAGCGCGGTCAGTGGAAAGCAGGCGTGGTTTTGTCTGGGACAAACAATCAGTTTGCCAGAACTCGCTTCTTTCCAGAGAGACGGGTTCCCATACTGCGCCGCATGACTGAGCAGCTTTCACAAACACTCGACGTTCCGGAGGCTTCACGGCCCCCGGTCGGAAAACCCCTGGCCGGCCTGGTCGTGGTCTCGCTGGAGCAGGCGCTGGCCGCGCCCCTGGCCACCTGCCGTCTCGCCGAGATGGGCGCACGCGTGATCAAGGTCGAACGCGAGGAGGGCGACTTCGCGCGCGGCTATGACCGCGCCGCCTGCGGCGAAGCCTCCTATTTCGTGTGGATCAACCGCGGCAAGGAGTCCGTGGTCCTCGACTTCAAGCAGGCCGGCGACCGCGCGCTGCTCGACGCGCTGCTGGCGCAGGCCGACGTGTTCGTGCAGAACCTGGCGCCAGGTGCCCTGGCACGTGCCGGACTGGACAGCGCCACGCTGCGCCAGAAGCATCCGCGACTGGTCACCTGCGACATCAGCGGTTACGGCGACGGCCCGGCCAGCGCGCTCAAGGCCTACGACATGCTGGTGCAATGCGAAAGCGGCCTCGCCGGCATCACGGGCACGCCCGAGGCCTGCGGACGGATCGGCGTGTCCATCTGCGACATCGGCGCGGGTCTCAACGCCACGATCGCCATCCTGTCGGCACTGGCCTCCCGCGAACGGACGGGCAGGGGCTGCGGCGTCGCGGTCTCGCTGTTCGACGGCGCCGCCGACTGGATGACGGTGCCCTACGTGCATCAGATGTACGGCGCGGGGGCGCCGACGCGCCAGGGGCTCCAGCATCCCTCCATCGCGCCGTACGGCGCTTTCACGACGAGCGATGGCGCCAGCGTGGTGATCAGCATCCAGAACGAACGCGAGTGGGCGAACTTCTGCGACGGTTTCCTGGCGCAGCCCGGTCTAGCCGGGGACGAGCGCTTCAACAGCAATCACCAGCGCGTGCAGCACCGCGTGGCGCTGCACGCCATCCTCGACGAGGCCTTCGGATCCCTGCCGCTGGACGAGGTGCTTGCCCGGCTGCAACGCGCCAGGACAGCCTACGGGCAGGTCCGCACGGTGGCCGAGATGGCCAGGCATCCAGCGTTGCGCACCTGGCCGATGCCGGTGGGGGACCGGCAGCTCGACCTGGTCGCGCCGCCGGTGCGCGCGCCGTGGGACAGCGGACGTTTCGATCCCGCGCCGTCCCTCGATCAGCACGGCGACGCCCTCCGCGCCGAGTTCCTCACCACCTCCGACCAGGCCATCGCATGAGCGGCATCACCCACCGCGCGAACAGCGCGAACTGCGCGGACAACGCCATCCCTGGCGGCAACGCCGTCCTCGACCTCGACCTCGACCATCTCCGGACCTGGATCGGCCGTGAGACCTGGTCCGAAGACCACCTGTCCGTGCGACATGCCCGGCTCATGGCCGCCGCACTGGGCTCACTTCCGGAGGACCTCGTCGTCGGCACGCCCTTGCCGCCCCTGTGGCATTGGCTGTACTTCCTGGAAGGCCTGCCGCCGAACGACCTCGGCCGCGACGGCCACCCTGCGCGCGGCGGTTTCCTGCCGCCGGTGCCGCTGTCCAACCGGATGTGGGCGGGCGGGGACCTGAGCTTCCATCGGCCGTTGACCTTGGGGTCACCGGTCGGAAAACGGTCGACCGTCCGGTCCGTCGAGCACAAGCGCGGTCGCAGCGGCGATCTCGTGTTCGTCACCGTGCGCCATGAGCTGTTCAACGGCGATGAGCTGGCCCTCACCGAGGACCACGACATCGTCTACAAGGCGCCGACGCCGCCCGGGGCCTCGCGTCCCGTGCCGGTCGCGATGCCGGCGGCGACGCATCGCGAGTCCTTCGCGCTCAACTCGACGCTGCTGTTCCGGTATTCGGCGCTGACCTTCAACGGTCACCGCATCCACTACGACGCCGACTACTGCCGCGAGGTGGAAGGCTATTCGAACCTGGTCGTCCACGGACCGCTGCAGGCCACGCTGCTCGCGGCGTTGGCCAGGCGCCTGGGCGACCGGCGGCTGCGGCGATTCCGCTACCGCGGTGTCCAACCCTGCGTGCTGGGCGCGCCCCTGACCCTCAACGCCGCCCCGTCGCCGGAGGGGCTCACGCTCTGGACGGCGTTGACGGACGGCGTGCCGTTCATGACGGCCGAAGCTTCCTACTGGAGACAACAACCATGACCTCATCGATCCGCCGCCGTTTCCTGTCCCGCGCGTTGTCCCGGGCACTGGGCCTGTCGCTGTCCGCGCTCGGCGCGGCATCCGCCTTGTCGCTGGCCACGCCCGCCGTCGCGCAGACCTTCCCCAGCAAGCCGATCACCCTGGTCGTGCCCTTCGTGGCCGGCGGGACGACCGACATCCTCGGGCGCATCGTCGCGGAGGCCCTGGGCAAGCGCCTGGGCCAGACCGTGCTCGTGGACAACCGCGGCGGCGCGGGCGGCAACCTCGGCGCGGCGCTGGTGGCCAAGGCCGAGCCCGACGGCTACACGCTGCTGATGGGCTACAACGGCACCAACGCGATCAACCCGTCGCTGTATCCCAAGCTGTCCTGGGACCCGCTCAACAGCTTCAGTCCGATCTCGCTGGTCGCGCGGGTGAACAACGTCGTCGTCGTGAACCCCGCGCTGCCCATCCACACGCTGCCGCAACTGGTGGCCTACGCCAGGTCCCATCCAGGCAAGGTGAACTACGGGTCGGCGGGCGCGGGCTCGATCTTCCACCTCGCCGGCGAGATGCTCTCGCAACAGACCGGCGTGCAGATGACCCACGTGCCGTACAAGGGTGCCGCGCCGGCGCTCACCGACCTGATGGGCGGCCAGATCGATCTGATGTTCACCACCATCCCGAACGCGCTGCAGCACATCAAGGGCGGCAGGCTGCGCGCGCTGGGCGTGACCGGCGAACAGCGCTCGCCGCTGTTCCCCGACCTGCCCACGGCCGCGGAGGCCGGCTACAAGGGCATGGTCGTGGATTCGTGGTTCGGGATCTTCGCCCCGCACGGACTGACCCCGGCCGTGCAGGCGAAGCTGAACCAGACCCTGCGCGCCGTGCTCGCCGATCCGGACGTGGTGCGACGCATGAAGGAGCAGGGCGCTGAACCGAAAACGTCCTCCCCGGCCGAGCTGCAGGCGCTGCTGCAGACCGACCTCAAGAGCTGGAAGGCCGTCGTGACGGCGGCGAAGGTCTCGCTGGACTGAGTCGCTGTCAGCCGTCCGCGCCGGGCATGGCGCGGTTCACGGCGCGCTGACCTGCAACTGCGTCGGCGACGCATCCAGCACCAGCTTGGCCGGGTAGTTCTTCCACGTCACGCCCAGCGCCGGCGTGTTCGGATTGCCCGTCCTGGCGAAGGCCGAGAGGCTCGCGATCATCGCGTCCGACAAGGCCTCGCGGCCGCCCTTGTTCGCGGTCGAGTACGCGAACGAGAACACGTTACTGCCGAAGTTCCCGAACAGGAACGGGATGTCCATCGCGTGCGTGGCGCCGTAGACCGTGTTGAACGGCGCCGGCTCCTCGTCCCAGTCGAAGCGGTAGTACCAGACCTGCGTCGGCTGCTTCGCCGCGAGCGAGGCCAGCTGCGGCGTCACCGGTCCGACGAAGATCGAATTCGTCGCGAAGGCCGACAGCGCGTTCCAGCCGAAGGGCAAGGCCGTGACCGGCAGGTAGGCGGCGTTGATGAGGTCCGCCTCGGCCGGCCTCGCCGTGGCATTCGGGTCGAGATTGAACTGCAGGCCGAAGCGGTCGTAGTCGTTCAGCTTGAAGCCGGGAATGCCGCTGCCGGTGACCGTGCCGAAGAGGTTCGCGAACAGCGTGCCCTCGTCGCGCGTGTTGCCGGCCAGCACGGGCACCTTCTGGTACTGCCCGGCATCGAGCGCGGCCACGGCATTCACGGGCACCACGTTGCCGTCCTCGATCGGCGCGGGCGCGTTGCCGAGTTGCGGATTGGCCAGCATCACCTTCAGCAGTTGATCGGACGGGAGCGCCCGCAGATAGGTCGCGATCTGCGCGCTGGTCTGCGTGGCCAGCCATGTCCGGGCCGATGCCGCGTCGGCGGCCTTGCCGTCGGCGACGACGATGACCTCGAGGAGGGCCTGCGAGTACTTCTGCGCGGTGGCGCGCGACGCGTTGACGATGCCGCCGCTCATCGGCACGGCCTTGTGGAAGAGGCCGGCGGTCAGCGGCGACACCAGCAGGTTCCAGACGTTGACGGCGCCGGCCGACTGGCCCATCACCGTGACGTTGGCCGGGTCGCCGCCGAAGTTCGCGATGTTGTTCTTGACGAACTTCAGCGCCTGGATCTGGTCCAGCAGCGCGAAGTTGCCGGAGTCCACGAGCTGATCGCCGGTCTTGAGCTGCGGCAGGTCGAGCCAGCCCAGGATGCCCACGCGGTAGTTGATCGTGACGACGACGGCATTGGCCTTCTTCGCGAGCGTCTGGCCGTTGTACACGGGGTCCGCGGAGTAGCCCGAGATGTTGCTGCCGCCGTGGATGAAGAAGAGCACCGGCAGGTTGGCATCGGCGGTTGCGGGGCGCCAGACGTTGAGCGTCAGGCAGTCCTCGTCGCCCACCGGCTTGCCGAAGCCTTCCCGCACGGCCAGGCCGTAAGGCGCATCGCCCGGGGCCGGGCTGAAGTAGCGCCCGCCCTGCGCGCAGCCGTGGCCGAAGGACTGCGTCTGTCGCACGCCGGTCCAGGCGACCGGGTCCACCGGCGGCATCCAGCGCAGCGCGCCCACCGGCGGCTGCGCGTAGGGCACGCCGAGCCAGGCATAGGTGCTGCTGCTCGCGCTGTTGTCGACGCCCGCCACCGTGCCGAAGGCCGTGGCGCGTTGCGTGGGCGGCGGGTCGTCGGATCCGCCGCCGCAGGCCGCGAGCGACAGGGTCGAGAGGACGAGGACCAGCCTCGATGCGGAATGGAGCATCCGGTTCATGCGCTTGTCTCCTGCTGATTTGTCTGCTTGTCGTCTGCCCGTGCCATGCAGTGGCCGGGCAGTGGTGGTCCGGTGGCGGTGTCCACCCCGGCGCAGATCGATGCTAGGAAACGGCCACCCCGATGACCCTAGGACGATTCCGAGCGCGCGTCCGGACTTCCACGCAGACCTCAGTGCACGAGCCCCTGGCGCACCGCGTACAGCACCAGTTCCGCCGTGCTGCCCAGTCCGAGCTTGGCCAGCAGGTTGGTGCGATGCGTGCTGACGGTCTTCACGCTGACCATCATCTCGTCGGCGATCTCGGTGACCGACATGCCGCGCAGCGTCATCAGCATGATCTGGTGCTCGCGCACCGACAGCCGTTCATGGGCGGGCCGCGCGTCGACGCCGCGCAGCTGGTCCTGCACCTGGGCGCTGACGCGCGCGCTCAGGTACTGCCTGCCGCCGGCGACCGCGCGGATGGCGCGGACCAGCTCCGCGGGTTCGGAGTCCTTGGCCAGGTAGCCGCTGGCGCCGGCCTGCACCGCCACCAGCGCGTACTGCGCCTCGGGGTACATCGAGAGCATCAGCACCGGCGGGCAGCGGGGCAGGGCCCGCATCGAGGCCAGCACCTCGAGCCCGCTGCGTCCCTCCATGTTGATGTCCAGCAGGACGGCATCGAAGGGCTGCGCCCGCACCAGCTCGAGCGCCTCGCCGCCGTTCTGCGCCTCGGCGACGACGCGCATGTCGGGCTCGTCCTGCAGCAGCCGCGTCAGGCCGGAGCGGAAGATGGTGTGGTCGTCGACGACGAGCACCTGGATCATGGGGAGGCCCTCACGGCAACGGCAACGGCATTCACGGCGAAGGCGGCGGCATCGGTTTTCACAGCAGCGGCACCTTCAGCAGGAGCGTCGTGCCCCGACCGGCGCCGGTGTCGATGGCGAGCTCGCCGCCGACGGCCCGCGCGCGCTCGGTCATGCTGAGCAGGCCCAGCGATCCGCTGGCCAGCGTCGATGGCTGGAACCCCTGGCCGTCGTCGCGCAGCGTCATCACGAAGCAGCCCTCCTGCACGCCCAGCGTCACGTCCACCTGCCGCGCCTGCGCATGGCGCGCGACGTTGGTGAGGCCCTCGTTGAAGATGCGGTAGACGGCGGTGGCGCGCCGGGCCGTCAGCCGCAGCGGCGCATCGTCGCCCGTCAGCGTGTGCGGCACGCCGGAGCGCGTCGAGAACTGCTGCAGGTCGTGCGCCATCGCCACCGCGAGGCCGGCGTGATCGAGCGCGCTCGGGCGCAGGGATTCGGAGATCGCCTTCACCGTCTCGATGATGTTCTGCGTCAGGCCCAGCGCGTCCTGCGTCAAGGCCTGCTGCTCGGCGGTCTCGGCGCGGCGCGCGATGCGGGTCACGTCCATCTTCAGTGCCGTGAGCATGCCGCCCAGCACGTCGTGCACGTCGCGGGAGATGGTCAGGCGCTGTTCCTCCAACTGCTCGCTGATGTAGGCGGTCAGCTGCTGCAGCTGCTCGCGCGAGCGGCGCAGTTCCTCGTCGCGCCGCAGGCGCTCGCTGATGTCGATGCCGACGCCGCCCACGGCCGGCCGGCCGCGGAAGGTCATGCGGCTGCCGTGGATCTCGATGTCGACGATGTGGCCGTCGCGATGCACGCCGCGCGTGTGGAAACGCATGCTCTGCACCTCGCCGTGCAGGCGCTGGTAGTAGCGGTGCAGCACCGTCTCGTACATGTCGGGCGCGACCAGCTCCTTGAGCGTCATCCCCTGCAGCTCCTGCGGCGTGTAGCCGACGATCGCGGCCCAGGTCGCGTTGGAGTAGACGAACTGCTCGTCCTGCATGATGTAGATGCCGGCCAGCGACTGCTCGATGATGGCCTGGAACGGAATGTTCGACGGGTCTTCCTGGGGCGTATCCATGGTCCGCATTCTGAGAGCATGCGCGTCCCTGCTCCAGACCGGGGATTGCCCTAGCCCCCGCTCGGAATCGTCCGATGGTCGCGACGGGCCTCGTTTCCTACTCTCCTGGCACACCAACACAAGGACGGACACGGGCCCGGCGACGACGCCGCGCGTGCTCCGCCAACCAGGAGACAAGCATGAACGTCGCAGTGCGGCTGGCGGCAGCCTTTGCCCTGTGCGCCCTTGGGGGCGCGGCGCAGGCCCAGAAGGGCGAGACGGTCCGGATCGCCTTCATCGATCCGCTGTCGGGGCCTTTCGCCAACGTCGGTCAGAACCAGCTCAAGAGCTGGCAGTTCGTCGCGGAGCGCCTGTCCGCCGACAACCCGGCGGGCGTGAAGTTCGAGGTGGCCGCCTTCGACAACAAGGGCTCGCCGCAGGAGAGCCTGAGCGTGCTGCGCGCCGCGATCGACCAGGGCTTCCGCTACGTGGTGCAGGGCAACGGCTCGGGCGCCGCGCTGGCCATCATGGAAGCGGTGGCCAAGCACAACGCGCGTTCTCCGGGCAAGGAGCTGGTCTACCTGGACTACGCCGCGGTGGACCCGGCGCTGACCAACGAGAAGTGCGACTACTGGCACTTCCGGCTGGACGCCGACACCTCGATGAAGATGGAGGCGCTGACCTCCTTCCTGCGCGAGCAGCCGAAGATCAAAAAGGTCTACCTGCTCAACCAGAACTACTCGCACGGCCACCAGGTCGCGAGCTACTTCAAGGACGCGGCCAAGCGCCGCCGGCCCGACATCGAGATCGCCGGCGAGGACCTGCACCCGATCGGCCAGGTCAAGGACTTCGCGCCCTACGTCGCCAAGATCAAGCGGGCGGGCGCGGACGCCGTCGTCACCGGCAACTGGGGTCAGGACTTGACGCTGCTGGTGCGCGCGATGAGCGACGCCGGCCTGAACATCCCGCTCTACACCTACTACGCGATGGCCGCGGGCACGCCCAAGGCGCTGGCCGCCGGCGGGGCGAGCGAGGTCTACGTCGTCGGCTACGGACACCCGAACCTCGCGGCGCCGATCGCGCCGCTGACGGCCGAGTTCAAGAAGCGCTTCAACGACGACTACTTCACCTTCGCCACCTGGAACGGCATCCAGCTGCTGGCGCAGGCGATGGCCAAGGCGAGGTCGACCGATCCGGTGAAGGTGGCCCCGGCGATGGAAGGTCTGCGCATCAACAGCTTCGCGGGCGAAGCGACGATGCGCACCGCCGACCACCAGTTGCAGCAGACGATGTTCATCACCCGCTGGCAGAAGGCCAAGCCGGGCGAGTACAGCGTGGAGGACACCGGCTACACCTTCGCGCCGGTCAAGCGGATGGAGCCCTATGTCTCCACGACGCCGACGAGCTGCGAGATGAAGCGCCCGGCCTCCGCGTCGGTGGCCTCGACCGGTCCGGCCGGAACGGCGCGCTGACGGAGCCGCGGGGACACGCATGGAATTCTTCGCGATCTCGCTGTTGAACGGGCTCAGCTACGGGCTGCTGCTGTTCATGCTCAGCGCCGGCCTCACACTGATCTTCAGCATGATGGGCGTGCTCAACTTCGCCCACGCCAGCTTCTACATGCTGGGCGCCTATTGCGCCTACGCGGTGTCCTCGCTGGTGGGCTTCTGGGTGGCGCTGCTCGCGGCACCGCTGCTGGTCGCCGCGCTGGGCGCGCTGTTCGAGAAACACGCGCTGCGGCGCGCCCACCGGCTGGGCCATGTGCCGGAGCTGCTCATCACCTTCGGCCTGTCCTTCATCGTGCTGGAGGTGGTGCAGCTGGTGTGGGGCACGAGCTCGGTGGACTACCGCGTGCCGGAGGCGCTGTCGGGCTCGCTGTTCACCTTGTACGGCACCACGTTCCCGGTGTACCGCGCCTTCATGATGGGCGTGGCGCTGCTGATGCTGCTGGCCATCTGGCTGCTGCTGACGCGCACGCGCATCGGGCTGGTGATCCAGGCGGCGCTGACGCATCCGGGCGCGGCGCAGGCGCTGGGCCACAACGTGCCGCGCGTGTTCATGCTGGTGTTCGGCGGCGGCGCCGGACTCGCCGGCCTGGCCGGCGTCATCGGCGGCAACGCCTTCGTCACCGAGCCCGGCATGGCCGCCACCGTCGGATCACTGATCTTCGTGGTCGTGGTGGTGGGCGGCATGGGCTCGCTGGTCGGTGCCTTCATCGCGTCCTTGCTGATCGGCATCGTGCAGACCTTCGCGGTGGGCATCGACGCCTCGCTGCCTGGCGCGCTGCAGTCGCTGGGCATGGTCGTCACGCCGCAGACGCCGGGCTATGCCGTGCTGAAGCTCAAGGTCAGCCAGGTCGCGCCCATCCTGCCCTACCTGTTCCTGGTGCTGATCCTGGTGTTCCGGCCCAAGGGTCTCCTCGGCAAGCGGGAGGGTTGAGATGAGCGCCTTGTCCACCACGTCCTCGGCACTGTCGGCTGGCGGCACGCCGACGAGTCGCCGGGTCAAGCCCGGCCACCTCGGCACCGCCATCGTCTGGGGCGGCTTCGCGCTGCTGCTGGCGGTCGCGCCGCTGGTGTTCCGCGGCGGCCTGGGGCAGACCATCCTCAGCCAGATGGGCATCGCCATCATCGTCTGCCTGTCCTACAACATGCTGCTGGGGCAGGGCGGCATGCTCAGCTTCGGGCACGCCGTGTACGCCGGCTTCGGTGCCTTCCTGGGCATGCATGCGCTCAACCTCGTCGCCGACGGCCGGCTGCCCTTGCCGGTGAGCCTGATCCCCATCGTCGGCGGCCTCGCGGCGATGGCGCTCGCGATGGTGTTCGGCTTCGTCAGCACGAAGAAGGCCGGCACACCGTTCGCGATGATCACGCTGGGCATCGGCGAGCTGGTGTGGGCGTCCGCGCTGATGTTCCCGGAGTTCTTCGGCGGGGAGGGCGGCGTGTCGGGCGACCGCGTGGCCGCGGCTGCGGCGTCGGGTTTCGCCAGGGACCTGAGCCTGAGCCTCGGTCTGACCTACGGCCCGCAGATCCAGATGTACGGCCTGATCGCGCTCTACACCTTCGTGTGCACGGCGGCCATGTATGCGTTCACGCGGACGCCGCTGGGCCGCATCAGCAACGCGGTGCGCGACAACCCCGAGCGCGTCGCGTTCATCGGCTACGACACGCGCAAGGTGCGCTACCGGGTGTTCGTGATCTCGGCGTTCTTCGCCGGCGTCGCGGGTGGCCTCACCGCGTTGAACACGGAGATCGTCACCGCCGAGGTCGTCGGCGCCTCGCGCTCCGGCGCGTACCTGCTGTTCACCTTCATCGGCGGCACCAGCGTCTTCTTCGGTCCGATCCTCGGCGGCATCCTGATGGTGCTGGCCTTCGCGCTGCTGTCGGAGTTCACCCGCGCGTGGCTGCTGTATCTGGGCATCGCCTTCGTGCTGATGGTGATGTGGGCGCCGGGCGGGCTGGCCAGCCTGGTGATGGCCAACGTGCGCGTCGCCGCCGCGGGCCGGCTCAAGGCGCTGATCCCGGACTACCTCGTGCTCGGCGCGACCTTGCTGCTGATGCTGCTGGGCGCCGCCACGCTGATCGAGATGGTCTACCACTTGCAGTTCAACGCGGCGCTCGGGTCGACGCTGAGCTTCGTCGGCATCCCGCTCGACGCGAGGCATCCGGGCTACTGGACCGGGGCCACGGTGGTGATGCTGGTCGGTCTCGTCCTGTTCACGCTGGCCCGGCGTCGCTTCGCGCGCCGATGGGCGGAGATCCAGGAGTTCATCGCATGACCTACGCCCTCGAACTGAAGGACCTGCGCAAGCGTTTCGGCCGCACGGAGATCATCCGCGGCTGCAACCTGCAGGTGAAGCCGGGCGAGCGCGTCGCCGTCATCGGGCCCAACGGCGCGGGCAAGTCCACGCTGTTCAACCTGATCAGCGGCCGCTTCGCGCCCACCAGCGGCGAGGTGCTGCTGCACGGCGAGCGCATCGACGGCCGCGAGCCCTTCGAGATCAATCGCCGCGGCCTGTCGCGCAGCTTCCAGATCACCAACATCTTCCCGACGCTGTCGGTGTTCGAGAACCTGCGCTGCGCGGTGCTGTGGGGCCTGGGTTACCGCTACACCTTCCTGCGTTTCCTGTCGAGGCTGGGGGACGCGAACGAGCGCGTCGAGCAGCTGCTTGAACGTCTGCGGCTGGTCGAGCGGCGCGACGTGCCCGCCATGGACCTGACCTACGCGGAGCAGCGTGCGCTGGAGGTCGGCATCACCATCGCCGGCGGCGCCAGCGTGATCCTGCTGGACGAACCGACCGCCGGGATGAGCCGCGCCGAGACCCGGCACTTCATCGCGCTGGTCAAGGACGTGATGCAGGGCCGCACGCTGCTGACCGTGGAGCACGACATGGGCGTGGTCTTCGGCCTGGCCGACCGCATCGCGGTCGTCGTGTACGGCGAGGTCATCGCCTTCGACACGCCCGAGAACGTGCGCGCCGATCCGCGGGTGCAGGAGGCCTACCTCGGCTCCGCGGTGGCGGATGCGCAGGGAGGAGGGCACTGATGGCCACCGACCTCGCCGTCGACGGGACGATCGACAGACCGGTCGGGCGGGGCGCCGACAGTGCCCTCGACAGGGCGCTCGACATCGACGACCTCCACGCCTTCTACGGCAAGAGCCACGTGCTGCACGGCGTGCGCTTCGGCGTGGCGCCGGGCGAGATCGTGGCCCTGCTCGGGCGCAACGGCTCGGGCCGCTCCACGACGGCCAAGGCCATCATGGGCATGGTGGACGCGCGCGGCGGCCTGCGCTGGCGGGGCCGGTCCCTGGCCGGCCTCGCGCCGCACGAGATCGCGCATCGCGGCATCGCCTACGTGCCGGAGAGCCGCGACATCTTTCCCCGGCTGACGGTGCATCAGAACCTGATGCTGGGGCAGAAGCACCCGAACCGCCCCGGCCGCTGGACCTTCGACGACATGTACGCGATGTTCCCGCGCCTGAAGGAGCGTCAGCACGTCGAGGCCGGCGTGCTGTCCGGCGGCGAGCAGCAGATGCTGACGCTGTGCCGCGCGCTGATGGGCGATCCCGATCTGATCATCATCGACGAGCCCACCGAGGGCCTGGCGCCCAAGATCGTCGAGCTGGTGGGGCAATACCTCCGGACGTTGAAGTCGCGCGGCCTCTCGGTCCTGCTGATCGAGCAGAAGCTGACCATCGCGCTGGACATCTCCGACCGCGTGCTCGTGATGGGACACGGCAGCATCGTCTTCGAGGGCACGCCGCAGCGGCTGCTCGGCGATACCGCCGTGCGCAAGGAATGGCTGGAAGTCTGAAAGACATGAACTCAAGAACCCTGATCGCGGCACGCCCCTGGCTCGCCCACTATCCGCCCGGCGCCGACGCCGAGATCGATACCGCCGTCCACGAGAACCTGCCCGAGATGCTGACCGCGCTGACCGCGCCGTACGCGCGGCAGGTGGCGATCTCGAGCGGCGACGACCACCTGAGCTTCGCCGAACTCCATGCGCGCGCGGCCGCCTGGGCCGCCTGGCTGGGCGCGGTCGCCGGCGTCATGCCGGGCGATCGCGTGGCGGTGATGCTGGGCAACGTGTCGGCCTTCCCGGTCGTGCTGCTGGGTTGCCTGAAGGCAGGCGCGGTGCAGGTCAGCGTCAATCCGCAGTACACGGTGCGCGAGCTGCGGCATCAACTGAAGGACGCCGGCGCGCGGGTGCTGGTCGTCTCCGCGCAGGCGCTGCCGGTGGCGGTGAACGCGCTGGACGCGGCGGCGGTCCCGCGCATCGTGGTGGTGGGCAGCACGCCGCCGACGGTCGGGCGCACGCGGCTGCCGGCGGTGTCGTTCGAGGACGCGCTCGCCCTGGGCGCCGTGGCCGGCCACTGGCGGCCGCCGACGCTGGGCCGCGAGGACCTGGCGCTGCTGCAGTACACCGGCGGCACCACCGGCATCTCCAAGGGCGCGGAGCTGACGCACGGCAACCTGATCGCCAACCTGCTGCAGATGCGCGCGATGCTCGGCGGCGCGATCACGCCGGGCGCGGAGACGATTCTCACGGCGCTGCCGCTGTATCACATCTTCGCGCTGACGGTGAACCTGCTGACCTTCGCGAGCCTCGGCGCGCGCAACGTGCTGGTGGCCAATCCGCGCGATGCCGACGCGCTGTCGCGGGCGTTCACGCACGAGGCGGTCACCGTGGTCACCGGCGTCAACACCTTGTTCAGCACCCTGCTGGCCTTGCCGCAGGTCACCGACGAGCACCTGCGCCGCGTGAAGCTGGCCATCGGTGGCGGCGCGGCGGTGCAGCGCGCGACGTCCGAGCGCTGGTACGCGCGCAGCGGCCGCCACCTCCTGGAGGGCTACGGCCTGAGCGAGACCGCGCCGGTGCTGACGGTCAACTCCTTCGCGCAGCTGCGATTCAGCGGCACGGTGGGGCTGCCGGTGCCGTCCACCGACGTGCGCATCGCCGACGCCGCGGGGCGGCCGCTGCCCTTCGGCGAGCAGGGCGAGATCTGCGTGAAGGGCCCGCAGGTGATGCGCGGCTACTGGCGCCAGCCGCAGGCCAACGAGGTGGCGTTCACGCAGGACGGCTTCTTCCGCACCGGCGACATCGGCATCCTGGACGAGCAGGGCTTGCTGCGCATCTGCGACCGGCAGAAGGACATGGTCCTGGTGTCGGGCTTCAACGTCTACCCGAACGAGGTCGAAGGCGTCATCGCCGCGATGCCCGGCGTGGCCGGCTGCGCGGTGACCGGCGTGCCCGACGAGAAGACCGGCGAGGCGGTGCGCGCCTTCGTCGTCCGGCGCGACCCGGCGCTGAGCGAGGACGAGGTGCTCGCGTTCTGCCGCGAGCAGCTGGCGGCCTACAAGGTGCCGAGGCGGGTGGTGTTCATGGCGAGCCTGCCGACCTCGTCGGTGGGCAAGGTGCTGCGTCGCGAGCTGCGTGAGCCGCCGCCATCGGCGGAGCCCGCGCCGCGCCGCGAGGCGGGATCGGGCGCGCTGCAGGACCGCGTGGCCATCGTCACCGGCGCGGGCGCGGGTCTGGGCCGGGCGCATGCGAAGTACCTCGCGAGGCAGGGCGCGCGCGTGGTGCTGGTGGACCTGGGCGAGAGCGCCGCAGCGGTGGCCGAAGAGATCGGCCGCGCCGGCGGCGAGGCGGTGGCGCACCAGGCCTCGGTGACGGACGAGGCGCAGATCCAGGCCGTCGTCGAGGACACGCGTCGCCGCTGGGGCAGGGTGGACATCCTCGTCAACAACGCCGGCTTCCTGCGCGACAAGAGCTTCGCGAAGATGAGCCTCGACGAGTTCCGCCTGGTGCTGGACGTACACCTGATGGGCTCGGTGATCTGCAGCAAGGCCGTGTGGGACCTGATGCGGCGGCAGAACTACGGTCGCATCGTGATGACGAGCTCGTCATCGGGTCTGTACGGCAACTTCGGCCAGGCCAACTACAGCGCCGCCAAGATGGCCGTGGTCGGCCTGATGCAGACGCTGGCGCTGGAAGGCGCCAAGTACGACATCCGCGTCAACTGCCTGGCGCCGACGGCGGCCACCGGCATGACCGACAGCCTGCTGACGCCCGAGGCCAAGCGCGCCCTCGTGCCCGAAGCCGTGAGCCCCGCGCTGCTGGCGCTGGTGGGCGAGGACGCGCCGACGCGCGCCATCCTGTGCGCCGGCGCCGGCCATTACGCGCGCGCCTACGTGTCGCTAACGGCGGGCCGCCACATCGGCGTCGGGCACGACGCGGGCGAGCGCGTGTTGTCGCAGTGGGAAGCCATCAGCGAGCGGACCGGCGATTCCATCCCGGCCGCGGGCAGCGTCCAGGTCGACCAGCAACTCGCGTCCGCGTCGCGTGCCGGCAAGCACGTCGGCGAGGGCGTTCCCCCCGCGTAGCGCCGCGGCCGTCGGCCGCTGCTCGAGCGCTTGGTTCCCACGACAACAACCAGGAGACAACGATGCTTCGTTCCCGATGGCAGGTTCAGGTGCTTGTGCTGCTCGGTGCGGCGCTGCTCGCCGCTTGCGGTGGCGGCGGTTCCGACGATGGTTCTGTGGACGCGGCGCGCATCGCGAGCACCTCGTCGCAGACGGCGGGCGACGGCGCGGACGCGAGTGCGGATGCGGACGCAGATCGGCGGGACGCGCGCTTGCGCCGCGTGACCGCTCAAGGACCGGTGCTCGGATCGACGGAAGCACGGACCGGAACGTTCCGCTGGCTCGGACTGCCGTATGCGAAGGCCCCGACGGGTGCGCTGCGATGGATGCCGCCGGTCGATCCGGATGCGTGGCGCGGCACGCGCGACGCGAGCGCCTTCGGTCCCTCGTGCGCGCAGACGGGGCGCTTCTTCAGCCCGGCGCCTGACAACGCGCCGTTCGGACTCGCGGTGCGCGACGGCTTCGGCAAGCTCGTGGGTTCCGAGGATTGCCTGACGCTCAACGTCTGGCGCCCGGCCGGCGAGACCGGCGCGCTGCCGGTGATCGTCTTCATCCATGGCGGCAGCAACATCAGCGGCTACTCGTCCGATCCGATCTACCAGGGCGGGACGCTGGCCGCCAGGGCCAAGGCGGTGGTCGTGACGATCAACTACCGGCTCGGCATGTTCGGCTGGCTGGACATGGCGCAGCTCAAGACCGGCGAGGCGAGGGCGGACTCCGGCAACTTCGCGACGCTGGACCACATCCAGGCGCTGAAGTACCTCCGGGCCAACGCCGCGGCTTTCGGCGGCGATCCCGGCAACATCACGCTGATGGGGGAATCCGCGGGCTCGGTGAACATCTGGGCGCTGCTGGTGTCGCCGTTGGCGAGTGGCCTGTTCCACAAGGCGGTCGCCATGAGCGGCGGCGTGCAGACGGCCGATGCGTTGACGCCGAAGTTGTATGCGAGCGCCCTGCTGCGTGCGCTGGTGATTGCCGACGGCAAGGCCTTCAACGACTTCACGGCGGAGCTCTATCTGCTGTCCCAGACGCGGCAACAGGTGGCGGCGTTCCTGAGGTCGCGGACGACGCAGCAGCTGATCCAGGCCGAGCAGACGGCGGGACTGTCCGGCAAATCGCCGGCCGTCTTCACCGACGGCACGGTGCTGCCGCAGAACCCCACCGGCGCGATCCTGCTGGGCCGGTACAACCGCGTGCCGATGCTGGCGGGCAATACGCGGGATGAAGGCAAGCTGTTCGGGCCGTTCAAGCCGAACGAGTACGACCGGTTCACGATGCAATACGGCTTCGATCCCGATGCGCCGCCGACCTTGAGCGAGGGCGACCTGCTCAGTCCGCTGTTCCTGCCAGTGGACAAGCCGGTCACGGGCTGGAACACGATCTCGTCGGTGGCGACGGTGGCGGTCTTCGGCAAAGGGATCATCGAGTCGATGAGCGCCTTGTCCTTCCAGCAGCCGTCGCAGACCTGGTACTACCGGTTCGACTGGGACGAGGAGCCGGCGCCGTTCAACACCGTCTACGGCGCGGCGCATGCGATGGACCTGCCGTTCGCGTTCGGGAACTTCGGTCGGAGCGCGCTGTCGTTCGCGTTCAGCAAGGCGAATGAGCCGGGACGGCTGGCGCTGTCGGACGCGATGATGCAGTCGATCGGCGCTTTCGCGGCGACGGGGAATCCGAACCACGCGAGCCTGGGGGCCGCCTGGCCGAACTGGCCGGCGCGGATGGTGTTCGATGCGTCGGAGACGGAAGCGCAGATCGTCGTGGAGCGGTAGGACGTCCGCCGACGTCAATGCGAGGTTGTTCGGGTCGACAGGGGTGCCCGAGACGTAAGGAGCTCTCAACAGAAGGAACGCGAGGCTACTGGCGGCACCCTGGTCGATCCATCCATAAGACTGACAATGTGCATTATGTGATCATCCATGCTGACCCCGAAAACCTATGCTGGTGCCAGATCGTCTTCTGAGATCAGACCGCATCACCCACCGACGGCGACGGCCCCAACCGCATCAACACGGCGAATCCCTGCTCCGCGGTCGGCAGCATCAGATCACCGCCATGGGCCCGTGCCACCAGGTGCGCCATCATGAGCCCCAGCCCCATGCGCCCTTCGTACTGCTGACTGGCCAGCGCTGCATTCAGGTCGTCGCGCTTGTCCTCGTCGACGCCTTCGCCGTCGTCCTGGAGTGTCAGTTCGCACCCGCCGTCGTTGCTCGCATGGATGCGCAGGGTCAGGCGTGTCGCGCGATGCCGCCACGCGTTGTCGAGCAGGTTGATCAATGCCGCCGCCAGCAGATCCGGGTCGGCCCGCACCCGCCCCTCGGTCGGCAGATCCAGCACCAGCCCGTCGGGCAGCGGCAGATGGCCCAGCAGTTCAGTCACGTCCAGCGGCTGCCACTGGAGGCTCATCCCCGTGCGGAACAAGGTCAGCAGCGCGGTCACCACGCGCCGCAGGCGATCCGTCGCTTCCCGCGTCCGCTGCAGGCGCTCGCGCTGGCCCTCGGGCGCCTCGCGCAAGGCCATCGCCAGCTGCGCGTCCATGCCCGCCAACGGCGTGCGCAGCGCATGCGCCGCATGGGCGCTGAAGGCGCGCTCATTGGCCACCCGCTGCGCCAGCCGGAACCCCAGCTCCAGCACCGCGGAGCGGATGGCCGCCAGCTCCTGGCGGTGCTGCTCCGGCAGCGATTGCCGGCTGTCCAGCGGATCGTATTGCGCCAGCGCCCGCGTCATCTCCGACAGCGGCTCCAGTTCGCGCCGGGCCCGCCGGTTGAGCCAGACCATGCAGAAGCCGCCGACGAGTAGCGCGGAAACGGCACTCGCATGCCCACGCGGCTGCGCACTTCACGCCGCTCCGCGCTGGTCTGGGCCACGATCAGCCAGCCGTCCACGTAGCCCGTCTTGAACGGACGCACGAGTACACGCCAGTCGCCATCATGCGCACCATGTTCGGCGCCCTCACCGAGCGCGGCATGCGGCGGCGAAGACGCCGCGTCGCCGTTCCAGTCGCTGAAGCCGACGGGCAGCCGCCAGGGGGCCATCGGCGCCAACGGCGAGCGGAACAGCAGACGGCCGTCGCCGCTCACGAGCTGCCAGGAGAAGTGCGTGGACAGGTCGTCGGGATCGGCCACGGCGCCACTCTCGGGCGGACGGTCGCGCAGCAGTTGCCCCAGCACCTGCGAAGACGCCTGCATCGTTTCGTCGAGCAGCTCGTCGACCTCCTCCTGGACCACCGCCCACACCGACAGGCCCGCCAGCAACGCCCAGCACAAGGAGATGAACAGCACCTGCGTGCCCAGGCGTCCCGCAATGGACGGTACGCGCGGCGCCGGCGGACTCACGTCGCTTGCAGGCCCGGGCGATGGCCCGAGCCGCGCGTGGTGTCGATGAGGCCGCGTCCCTGCGGGCCCTCCCCCAGCCGCTCGTTTTCCTGGAGCAGGCACAGTCGCATGGACATGTCGGTTGTCGTTGGAATGGTCCGGTCCACGAAGATAGCAGCACCGGGCATCTCCTCGCGAGTGCCTGCTTACAGGAAAAGCCTTCAACGCCGCCCGGATCGAGCAGTCCAGACATTCAACAACAGGGTCAGGACGATGCCCGCCACCAGCGCGGCCAGTGCCCAGGGCTCGTCCAGCCAGCCCAGGTGGGTGCCGATGCCGACGCCCAGGACCACCGCCAAGGCGCCGAGGCACAAGCCCGCGTCGGCCCAGAACATTCCGAAGAGTTCCTGGATCACTTCGCGGATCAGGTTCATGAGGGTCTCCCGGGCCGTGCCTCTTGCAAGCGCAGCAGATGCGCCGTGGCGAGGCCGGTGAAGGCGAACAAGGCCACGAGGGCGAGCAGCGCCAGCTCCGCGCCGGGCCATTGGAGGCCCAGCCCTTCACCGGTCCAGAACACGCCGAAGGCGGTGAGGAGGATCCCGACGCCGAACTTGAGTCCGTTCTCCGGCACCCGCGCGAGCGGCTGGCGCAACACCATCCCGATCGCGAGGACAAGGACGCAGGCCGCCGCCGCGCCCAGCGAGGCCTCCAGGATCAGGTCGTGCCCGGCGCCGATGGCCAGCACGGTGAAGGCCACTTCCATGCCTTCGAGGAGGACGGCCTTGAACACGGTGATGACGCCGATCCAGTCGCGGGCGCTCGCGGACGAGCTCATCGCGACGACGACCCTTTCGCCGTCGCCGCCGAGCTCGCGTGTCGCCTTCGCGTAGAGCGCGCTCTCGTCCCGCAGCGCCAGCACGCCGCCCGCGCGCAGGATCGCCTTGCGCAACCACCCGAGTCCGAACAGCAGCAGCAGGACGCCCACGACCAGCTGCAGCGCGTGTATCGGCACCCGGAGCAGCGCCGGTCCGATGAGCGCGACGGCCGCTGCCAGCAGCGCGAGCGCGGCCAGCGTGCCCGTCCACGCCGCCCGCCAGCCGCGCGTGCTGCCGACGGCCAGGACGATCGTGAAGGCCTCGACCACTTCGACGAGAGAGGCCGCGAAGGCCGCGCCGATGGCCGGCCAGGCGGTGGCGAGCGTGTTCATGATTCCTCGAATTGAACGGTGATCGATGAGGGCGGCGCTTCTGCCGCTAGCCTGTTCACGCGACCCTCCGCGCGCCGGCGAAGCGCTGGTCGTCCAGGATGCGCGACATCGCTTCCAGACGGACGAAGTTCGAGCGGACATGCCACTCGAAACGCTTGTCGGACAAGACCTGGAACTCGTCCAGGCGGGCCTGCGCGATGGGATCGCCGGGGATCCGCTGCGTGCTCGGATGGCACATGAGCAGGTCCCCCTGCTTGGCCAGGTGCAGCCAGCGGGTCAGCAGGGACTCGTAGCGCTCCGGGCCGCCGGTGAAGTCGTAGATGCCGAGCAGGCGCCGGTTGTGCGCGAAGGCCAGCACATCCGCCGTGGCCGTCAGCGCACGGCTCCCGAGCTGGCTGATCGCCATCGGCTTGAGCCGCCAGCTCGCGGACCGGGTCGACCGGAGCCAGGGCTTCTGGTACGGGTAGCGCCTCAGCAGCACGTCGACCAGCGCATCGCGGACCTGCGGGAACTGGTGGACATGCTGGTGGCCGTCGATGAAGTCGGGACGACGCCCGATGTTGTGCTCGAACAGGTCGAGCTGGCGGTCGATCTCGTCGCGCAGCGCGGTCAGCGACAGGCGGTCCAGCGTGCCCCGCGCCCACAGCGACGACCACGACTCGGGCGCCAGCGTGACCGGGTATTGCGTCAGGTCCAGGTGCAGTCCCAGGTCGGCGGGACCAACCGTATCCCGGCGCAGGGCGGCGGCGCCGGACGTCCACGCCGGCGCGCCCACCATGCAAGACAGCGCGTGCACCCGCCCTTCCCTGCGCAAGGCCAGCGCCGCCTCGTTGACGCCCTCATGCAGGCCGAAATCGTCGATGCAGAGGCAGATGGATCGCAACCCGTTCATGCCGGCTCCTCAGGGGGCGCAATCCAGCGCGGCGGCGCGCAGGCGCCACAGTGCCATGTGCTTCTCGGTGCCGACGAGATCGGCCTTGGCCAGCCACGCATGGGTCTTGGCCAGCTCGATGTCGCCGATGGCCCACGCCACCTGGCGGCGGCAGGCGAGCGCCTGGATCGAGGACCAGGTCTGGAACGCGGACGTGTCGCGTCCGGCCCCGGCGAAGGCGCGCGTGTCCCCCAGCTCCTTGCGCCAGCTGTCGCGCGCCATCAGGTCACTGTCGTCCCAGTCCTCCACCACCACCATCGGGGCGCGCAGCCGCGCATAGAAAGGCACGTCGTACTCGAAGCGTTCGAGCATCACGACACCGTCCTGCGGCTGGCGCAGCGCCGCCAGTTCCCGGGCCAGCAGGCGGTTCGACTTGCCCGCGCCCAGGCCGAAGGCCGCCACGGCCGCGATCCCGATGACCGCGCCGACGGCGATCGAGACCTGACCCCACCGCCGCCAGCGGGGAGCGATCGTCACGACGCGATGCCAGGCCACGGCGATGAGTCCGGCCAGCGGCGGCAAGGCCGGCAGGATGTAGCCCACCAGCTTGGACTGCGGGATCGAGAAGAACAGCAGGATCACCGCGAACCAGACCAGCAGCAGCCAGTGCAAGGCATGCGGGCCCGGCGCCGGCCGCCACAGCTCGCCCTTCCAGCCCTTGACGAGCCAGGGCAGCGCCGGCAGCGTCGCCGCAAGCAGGACCGCGGGGTAGAACCACAGCGGCTGCACGTTGTTGAAGCCGCCGCCGGCAAAGCGCTGCACGTGCTGGACGACGAAGAAGTAATGCAGGAAGCCGGGGAAGCGCCACTGCATGGCGACGAACCATGGCGCGCAGACCAGCAGCATCAGCGCGATGCCCGGGATCCACAGCAGGCGCAGGATCGTGCGCCACTGCCCGGCGAGCCCCAGCCACAGCAGCAGCACGGCGCCCGGCAGCACGACACCGATCAAGCCCTTGGCGAGGATGCCCAGTCCGGCGAGCACATACGCCGCGGCCAGCATGCGCCGATGCGGCAGACCGGTGTTCACGCGCAGGGCCGCGTCCGCGCCCGCGGCGATCGTGGCGGTGATCAGCCCGGCCACCAGCATGTCCAGGTTGGCGAACTGCGAACCGACGAAATGCAGCGGCATCGCCAGCAGCGTCAGCAGCGCGGCCCAGGCCTGCGCGGGCGTCGTCCAGCGGCGCAGCAGCATGAACAGGCCGATCGCGCCGGCCAGTCCACCGATCAGCGGCGCCGCGCGCGCGGCCCAGACGTTCGGGCCGAAGATCGCCAGCGACGCTTCGGTGATCCAGTAGAACAGCGGCGGCTTGTGGAAGAACGGCAGGCCGTTGAGCGTCGGGACCAGCCAGTCGCCGTGCTGCAGGCCTTCCCAGGCGACGCCGACATAGCGCCCTTCGTCGGGCAGCGACAGCGGACGTGCCCACGCGGTGAACCAGAGCCAGAGGAAACTCAGCGCCGAGGCGGTCAGGACCTCTTGGCGCGGCGGGGAAAGAGGACGATTCATTGTCTTGCGTTGGAGAGCCCGGAGTGGGAGAGCCCGGTTCCCCAAGCGTTCTTGATGACGTAGAGCGGCCGGCCCTTGACCTCCTCGAAGATGCGGCCGACGTATTCGCCGACGACGCCGAGGAAGAGCAGCTGCAGGCCGGAGAAGAACATCAGTCCCACGACGATCGTGGTCCAGCCGCTCACCGTGTGGCCGTAGAGGAAATACACGAGCGTCAGGTAGGTCCCGTACAGGAAGGCCGCGAACGCGAGCAGCACGCCCAGCGCGCTGGCGGCCCGCAGCGGCCAGGTCGTGAACGAGGTGAGCCCGTCCAGCGCGAGATGGGCCAGGCGCAGCGGATTGAAGTGGGTCCTGCCGTGCGCGCGGACCTCGGGCTGGTAGGGCACGGCCACGGTCTGATAACCGACCCAGGCATACAGGCCCTTCATGAAGCGGTTGCGCTCCGGCAGCGCCATCAGCGCGTCGACGACCGAGCGGTCCATGAGCCGGAAATCGCCCGCCCCCGCCGGCACCTCGAAGCGGCCCGACCGGTTGAGCAGTCCATAGAACAGGCGCGTGCCCACGCGCTTGTGCCAGGCCTCGTCGTCGCGGGTCGTGCGGACCGCGTAGACCATGTCGGCGCCGTGACACCAATGCAGGATGAACTGCGGGATGAGGCGCGGATCGTGCTGCTGGTCGGCATCGAGCATCACGACCACGTCGCCGCTGGCGCGGGCGATACCCGCCGTCAGCGCCGCTTCCTTGCCGAAGTTGCGCGAGAGCTGCAGGGCCATGATGCCCGGCCGGCGCGCCCATTGGCGCAGCACCTGGACCGTCTCGTCCGAGCTGCCGTCGTCGACCAGGATGACTTCCCACGCGTCGCTGCAGGAGCCGAGCACGGCGCACAGCCGCGGCAGCAGCTCGCCCAGGTTCGCGGCCTCGTTGTAGCAGGGGACCACGCAGGACACGCGGGGCCGGCGTTCCCGCAGCGGCACGCCGGAATCGCCCAGCCCGGCTGCGGCGCCCGCGCCGCCGCTGGACTGGAGCGGCGACGCATCGGGCGGCGCCGGCGCAAACCGGCGGGCCGTGGGCCATTGGGACGCGATGGGACGGACATCAGACATGTCCATCAGTATGAAAAACGGTCGCTTATCGCGTACTTAAGAATCCGGATGCAAAGCGCCGCCACCGCCCCTACCGCCCCCACTGCCATCACGCATCTCACCCACGTCGGACGCGGGTCCCGACACCGGAAACTGCACGCGCACTTCCAGCCCCGGGCCGTGTGCGCGATCCAGCAGGCGCACGGTCGCGCCGTGGCGTTCCGCGATCGCCTTGACGATGGCCAGACCCAGGCCGCTGCCGACGTTCTCCCGCCCCGCGGCACTGCCGCTGTCGCCGCGGAAGAAACGTCCGAACACGCGATCCCGGTCCACGGCCGGGATGCCCGGCCCCGAGTCGCGCACGAACAGCGTCGGCCGGCCGTCGACTGTCACGGTACCGACATCGATCACGCCGCTGCCGGGCGTATGACGCAAGGCGTTCTCGATCAGGTTGTCGAGCAGCATCGCCAGCTGCGCCGTGTCGCCCAGCACCTCGAGGGGTCCTGACAGCTCGGCGCCGAGATCCACGTGGCACGACTCGGCCTTCGATGCGAACGGTTCCAGCACGGTCCGGACCAGGTCGTCCAGATCGACCGGTTGCAACGGGTCGAAGCTGCCCGCCGGGTCCGTCCGGGCCACGGCAAGCAGTTGCTCGATCAATCGCTGCGCACGCACGACGCCCAGCTTGAGTGCGGCCGTGGCCGCGGAACGTTCGAACTCGCCGGCGCTGCGCTCGAGCAGCGTGAGCTGCAGCCGCAGCGCGGCGATCGGCGTGCGCAGTTCATGGGCCGCATCGCCGAGGAACTTGCGCTGCGCGCTGAAGGACTGGTCGAGCTTGGCCATCAGGCTGTTGATGGCGCGCACCATCGGCAGGAGCTCGGACGGCACCGCGGAGGTGTCGATCGCCTCGAGCGAGCGCGCGCTGCGCCCGGCGACGTCGCGCGCCGCCGCGTCCAGCGGACGCAGACCCCGGCGCAGGCCGTAGATCAGCAGGCCCGCCACGATCAGCGCCATCGCGACCAGGAAGGGCAGGATCTTGGCCGCCGACTCGCCCGCCATCTCGCGCCGCGACGCGCGACGCTGCGCCGCCTGCACGATGCCGTTGTCATGGACCGCCGTGTAGACGATCCAGTCTTCCCCGGCGATCCGCGGGTGGGACAGGCCTTCCTTCGAGACGAAGGTGATGGGCACCCGGGGATCCGACGAGTAGATCAAGGTCCCCGAGGCATTCCATGCGAACGTGGCGATCTCGCTGTCCTGCGGCTCGTCGTCGCGGGGGATCAGCACCGGCGCGTGGACCTGCTCGTGCGGCGCATTGCTGCGGTGATAGGTCGCCACGCCGATGGCGACGTTCTTGAGGTCGTTGTCGAAGACCTCGTTCATCTCGTCGAGCGTGACGACGTAGGTCGTCATCGCCACGAGGGCCGATCCCAGCAGCAAGGTGCCGACGATCCACGCGAGCAGCTCGCGCTCGATCGACCGCATCATGGCGCGTTGCCGATCCGGTAACCGACGCCGCGCACGTTCTTGATGGTGTCGCTGCCCAGTTTCTTGCGCAGGTTGTGCAGGTGGACCTCGATCGAATTGCTGGCGACCTCCTGCCCCCAGCCGTAGACCGCTTCCTCGAGCCGTTCGCGCGAGAGGACGGCGCCGGGCTTCTGCATCAGGGCCTCCAGCACGGCGAACTCGCGCGCCGACAGCTCCACGAGCTTGTCGGCGAGGGTCACTTCCTTGCGGACGGGATCCAGGGCCAGATCGCCGTGGCGCATCACCGGACTGCCGCTGCCGGCGTGGCGGCGCATCAGGGCGCGCACGCGGGCCACCAGTTCGTCCAGGTCGAAGGGCTTGAGGACGTAGTCGTCGGCGCCCGCCTCCAGGCCGGCGATCCGGTCCTTGACCGTGTCGCGCGCCGAGGCGATGAGCACCGGCAACGAGTCGCCGCCCTTGCGCAGCTCCTTCAGCAGCTCCATCCCGTCGCCGCGCGGCAGGCCGAGGTCGAGGATCGCGAGGTCGTACACCCCCGTGGACAGGGACAGCTGCGCGTCCCGCGCGTCGGTCACCCAGTCCACGGCGAAGCCCGCCGTCACGAGGCCCTGCCGGACGGCTCGGCCGATCATGTCGTCATCTTCGATGAGCAGCAATCTCATGCATCAGTCCTTTCGGTCCGCCCGCGCCGCCGGGTTCATCGTGTCAGCGCTGGTCGCGGGGTCGCCGGAGCGCTGTCCGCCACGCGCCATAGGCATCGTCCAGACGCAACGCTAACCGATGGATCCGTCCGCGCGTGAACCAGGTGACGGCCGCCGCCGCCGCGGCGACCGGCAAGGCCCCCAGGACGTCCCAGGGCAGGCTCGCGCCGAGGTAGATCCGGGACCAGCCCACGGCCAGTCCCAGCGTGAGCAGGAAGGGGGCCGCGGCCGACAGCCGTCCGTGCCCGAACGCGGCGAACGCGACGGCCCAGAGCATCGCGACCTGACGCGCCGGCAGGCCGGGCAGGCAGTCCTGGACCAGGTAGTGCGTGCCGCCGACGGCATGCTGGGCGGGCTCCTGGGCGCCGGCGGTCCCCACTGCGATCGCCGCCGCCACGGCCAGCAGCAGCGCAATGGCCGCGCACGCCGCGAATTTCACCAGCTCCGCCCTCACCTCGCGTTCGGCGAAGAACCACGAGAAGACCAGCAGCATCGTGACCGCGTGGACGCTCCATCGCGCGATGGACATCGGCAGGAACAGCTGCGCCGGCGTCAGCCCGGGCGCGGCATTGATGAGCAGGAACAGGTGGTGGTTGAGCATGGTCGGAGCCGTCGATGCTCCAACGGCGCCGCTTAACTCCGGCTTAACTGTCGCGGGCACGGCGCTTGAGGTGGTGTGCCCGCAACAGCGCGGCAACGGGACGCCAGGGAGCGCGCCTTCATCGAACGGGCGCGGACTTCGAGGCCGGCCGCCGGGCTATTCTTCACGCCGACACGCCATGACCGACCTCCACGCCCGCCGCATTCCCCGTTTCATCGCCGTCGGCACCGCCGCCGCGCTCGTGCATTGGCTGGTGGTGACCGCGATCGTCCAGACCCTGGACTGGCATCCGCTGGCCGCCAACGTGCTGGGCTGGATCGTCGCGCTGCAGGTGTCCTTCTTCGGCCACCACCGGATGACCTTCCAGGGTCATGGCGCTCCGCTCCTGCGCTCGGCGATGCGCTTCTCCGCGATCTCGGCGGGCGGCTTCCTCGTCAACGAACTCGCCTACGCCGCCCTGCTCCGCTGGACCGACCAGTCCTACCAGGTGAGCCTGGTGATGGTGCTGCTCGGGGTCGCGGTGCTGACCTACCTGCTCAGCAGTCGGTGGGCGTTTCTCGCAAGCGCGCAAGACTAGCGCCGGTTGACGCGGCGTGCGGCCGGGCCGGGTCCACGTCCAGCATGCCGTCGCCTGCTGCCGCAATCGGGTCTGGCGATCACGTAGGCTCGACGCCCGTCGGATCGGAATTCCGTCGTCATCGAGACCTACGCCATGACCCATCAGATCGAGCATCTTCCAGCCGCCATGGAGAGTCATTCCCTCCCGGCGCTCGCCCGTTCCCCACGCGTGCTGCTATCGAGTGCCGGCAGGGATTGGCGCGATCTGCAAGCGGCGCTGCTCCAAGTGCCTCGCGGCATGTCCCGGGTCGCGGGCCAGGAGGTGCACCGGATCGGCATCCATGTCAGCCGGCCCGTCCATGCGACCTGCTCGTGCGATGGCCGATTCATGAGTCGGATCCAGAAGCCTGGCGACATCGACATCCTTCCCGCAGGGATGGATGGGAGCTGGGAAGACGACGCCGAGTGCCGGGTCCTCTCGCTGGGCTTGCCGCAGTCCCTGCTCACGAGGGTTGCCGAAGATCTGGGCGGCAGGACGACGCCCGTTCAGGTCGCTCCGGAGTTGCAGCTGCGGGATACGCGGATCGAGGCCATCGGGTGGGCGATCAAGGCCGACCTGGAGTCGTCGACGCCCTCGGATCCTCTGTACATCGACCTGCTTGCGCAGGCCCTCGCCGTCAGGCTCATTGAAACGGCCTCAGGACGGAGCCACCAGCCGAACGAAAGGGGCGAGCCAAGATTTTCGCCGCGCCAACTCGCGCGCCTTACCGACTTCATCGAGAGCCACCTGGGTCAGAAGCTCGGGCTGATGGACCTCGCCCGGGAGGTCGGTGTCAGTGGAACCCGGTTCAAGACCCTCTTCCGCAACAGCACCGGCATTCCCGTTCACCAGTACGTCATCCGGCGCCGTGTCGAGTACGCGCGCGCGCTCCTGTCATCGACGGGCATGTCCGCCAGCGAAGTGGCCCTTGCCGCCGGTTTCTCCCATCAGAGCCACATGAGTTCGACCCTGCGCCGGGTCCTTGGCCAGACGCCCGGCGAGATCGCCCGCAGCGCCGGAAAGTTCCGTCCGAACTCGAAAGCGCCGGTCTGAATCTGCAAGACGCGCACGGGCCCAACCCGCATCCTTGCGGTTTTCAAGCAAGGAGAGTGACCGTGATTGTTGTTGTCGGAGCCGCCGGAAAAGTCGGTCATGCCACGTGTGCGGCGCTGCGAAGCGCGGGAGTGCCGGTCAAGGCCGTGCTGCGAGACAAGACCAAGTCGACGTCATTGCGCGCCATGGGGTGCGAGGTGGCCGTGGCGGACCTGCAGGATCCGCTGGCACTGAGTCTCGCGGTCATGGGGGCGGATGCGGTGCAGATCATCCTGCCACCCTCCCCTGGCGCGCCTGATGCCATTGCGGACATGCGGAAGTCCATCGGCAGCCTGGTGTCAGCGATGAGGTTGGCTCGGCCCGGGCGGGTCCTCGCCATCTCCGACTACGGCGCCCACGTGCCGGAGAACATCGGCATGCCGACCCTGTTTCGCGAGTTTGAGGGCCAGCTGCGGCAACTGGAGCCACCCAAGCTGTTCCTGAGATCGGCGGAGCACATGGAGGGTTGGGCTGCGCGGGTGTCGATCGCTGGTGCCATGGGCGTGCTGCCCAGTTTTCACTGCCCGCTCGAGAAGGAATTTCCCACCATCTCGGCCGCCGATCTTGGCCGTCTCTCGGCGAGCTTGATGCTTCAGCCGATGCCATGGGCGCACGAGCAGATCGTGCATGCCGAAGGCCCGCGCCGACTGTCGGCGAACGACGTCGCCGCAGTCCTGGGCGAGCTGCTCGGTCGGTCCGTCGTCGCTCAGGCAATTCCACGCAGTCAGTGGCAGGAGACGCTGCAGCGGCACGTCAGCGCGAGTACGGCGGACTTGCTCGTCAAGCTCTACGACGCGCACAGCGCGGGCGGTCTCATCGACATCGAGCCGGACGTCGGGACAGTCCACAAAGGCTCGACAGCGTTGAAGGACGTGCTTCGACCCTTCGTGAACGCCTTTCAGCACGCCAGCGCCTGAGGGCGGTCGGGAGCGCTACTTGGCGGGCGTGGGTCTCACGCACGCGTTCGCGCTGGCGGGCACGCAGCGTCCGGCGCAGGCGGGGGTGCCATACCAATCCGAGGAGGCTGCACCGCGCGCCGTGTTCGAGCAGAACACGTCCCCGCGCGAATCCTTGGTGCAATACCCGGCACCGCACATCGGCACCCCGTACCGATCGAGTTCGATGCCGCCGCCGGGCGAAGAGCAGACCACGGCGCCATTGCGATCGTTGAGACACGTCGAATCCGGCGCCGGGCAGATGAGCTTGCCATCACGCCCCACCGCACACCCCTTGTCCTGCGACATCGCCGGCACGGCAACGAGGGCCAGCAGGAGGGCTGCAACGAGTTGATGTGCGCGGCTCTTCATGACTCTTCTCCCTGTCCGGCGATGTTGACCTGATCGTCGTCAGCGTACACAAAAAGTGTCGCCAGCGTGCGCGCCCGGCCGCCGCACCCGAGTCAAGCGTGCGGCTGGGGTCAAGGCTTGCCGGCAGCCCGCGTGAAGTGCGCCGTGCGCAGCACCGGCGCGCCGTCCCTGAAGTACACCTCGGTCTCCGTGAGCACAGCGCCATCGGCGCTCACGGAATAGACCCGGGTCGAACGCGGGATCCCTTCGTAGATGAACTGCATCACCAGCACGTTGGGCTCGGGCATCTTGGCCGCGATCACGTCGACCCAGTAGGTCCCGGTCGCGCGGCCGGGTGTCCCGTCCAGCGCCACCGTCGATGCCGAATGCAGCCGCGTGCCCTTCGCGTCGACGATCTCGACCTGCGTCGACCACTTGCCGTCGGGATCGTCCCGGAAGGACAAGGCCACCCGCTTGGGCCGTGCCTCCGGCGGCATCGGCAAGGTGGCGACATCGAGGGTCCATTCGCCCACGAGCGGCGACGCGGTCGAAGGCGCGGCGGCCGCCGGCGTTCCGACGAGTGCAACGACCATCAGCAAAGTGGCGAAAAGGTTGTTCATCCCTGTCCCCTTGAAGGTGTTTGAGCAAGTCTAGCAATCCGCCCCATCCGGTGATCCCGTGCCCCTGGCATGTTTCAATCAGCGGATCATTCCCAGCGAAACCCCACCCGCCCTGGAGTCCCATGCACAGAGATCCGAACACCCCCGCCGGCACCGTCCATCGCCTGACGCTCGACAGCGAGGTGCTCGCCGGCAACCTGGTCGGCGCCCCGATCCGCCGCCTCGTGGACGTCTACATCCCGCACGGCCATGACGGACGAGGCCTGCCGATGCTCGTGGACATCGTGGGCTTCACCGCCGGCGGCCCGGTGCACACGAACTGGAAGAACTTCGGCGAGAACGTGCCCGAGCGTCTGGACCGGCTGATCGCCGCCGGCGAACTGCCGCCGGTCGTTGTCGCCTTCCCGGACTGCTTCACGAAGCTGGGCGGCAACCAGTACGTCAACTCGGTCGCCATGGGCCGGTGGGACGACTTCCTCCGCGACGAGGTCGTGCCCTTCGTCGAGCAGCACTTCGACTGCGGCGGCAACGGCCGTCGCGGTCTCTTCGGCAAGTCCAGCGGCGGCTACGGCGCCATGGTCCATGCGCTGCTGCATCCGGACTTCTGGTCCGCGGCGGCCGTGCATTCCGGCGACATGGGCTTCGAACTGCTGTATCGCCACGAGTTCGTCCCGGTGCTGCGCGCGCTGGCCAAGGAGCCGGACATCGGCCGATGGGTGGAGGCCTTCTGGTCGGCCAAGAAACCCAAGGACAGCGACGTCCACATCCTGATGATGCTCGCGCAGGCCGCGAGCTTCGACCCCGATCCCTCCGCGCCCTACGGCGTCCGGCTGCCGGTGACTTCCGACACCTGCGAGCTGATCCCGGACCGCTGGGCCAACTGGCTGGCCTGGGACCCGCTGACGCTGGTCGAATCGCATGGCCGCGGCCTGGGCGCGCTCAAGGCGCTCTACATCGACTGCGGGGACGTCGACCAGTACAACCTGGTCTACGGCGCCCGCCGCATGCACAAGCAGCTGAACGCGATGGGCGTGAACCACCACTACGAGGAGTTCCCCGACGATCACACGGCCGTCGACTACCGCATGGACATCAGCCTGCCGATCCTGGCGAAGGCGCTGAGCTGAGCCGAGGATCTGACCGGCGCCTGTCCGGGGCCAGGTCTTGCCCCTGCCGGCAGCGCACGCAGCGCAGACTCCGCTCACAGTGTGAAGGTTTGTGTCGTCGTCAACCCCGTTCGCCGGCGGGGCGTTTCCTCCAGCGCAGTGACTTCTGCGCGCGCCAATGAATTGGGAGTCATCGCGACCTTCTGCCCCGCCTCCACGAGGCGCGGTTTCCATCCCATCAAAGAAGTGCTCGAATGACCAAGATTTCCATCCTCACCGCGGCCCTGCTGCTCGCCGCCGGCGCTGGCGCCCAGGCACAGACCGCCACCGCGACCAGCGGCCTGTATGGCGACGTGGGCTACACCTTCCTCAACCTCAAGTCGGATGGTCCGACCGTCAAGCCGGGCGCCCTGCGCGGCATCGTCGGCTGGGACCTGCACCCCAACGTGGCCATCGAAGCCATGCTGGCCACCGGCTTGAAGGACGACACCGTGGACGGCGTCAAGTTCAAGGTCACGCGCAGCTACGGCCTCTTCTTGACGCCGAAGTACAGCTTCGACCAGTTCGAGGTCTTCGGCCGCGTCGGTTATGCCGACAGCAAGATCAAGGCCTCGAGCCAGGGGCTGAGCGGCTCGGACAGCGACGGCAGCTTCGCCTGGGGCCTGGGCGGCCGCTACAACTTCAGCAAGACCATCTACGGCGGCCTCGACTACATGCAGTACTACAAGAAGGACGGCGTGAAGATCGACGGCGTGAACCTGAACGTCGGTTATCGCTTCTGATCATGGAATCCCCGGCCCGGGACGCGGGTCGTCCCAAGGCCGGGGCGTCGATCGATACTCTGCTTCGATGAATCCACCGCCCGTCCTTCCCCCCGACATCGCCCCGTGGCTTGAACGCTGGGCCCTCGTCCCCGACGGAGAGCTGCTGACCACGCGATCGAGCTGGGTGCTGCCCGTCCGGCGCGAAGGTGCGGCGGCCATGCTGAAGGTCGCCCGCATCCCCGATGAAGCGGCGGGCTTCCGTCTGATGACCTGGTGGAACGGTCAAGGAGCGGCCCGCGTCTTCGAATCGGCCCAGGGCGTCCTGCTCATCGAGCGGGCCTCGGGTGGCGGAGATCTCGCGCAGATGGCCTGGTCCGGCCGGGACGACGAGGCCTGCAGGATCCTCTGCGACACGGCAGCTCGTCTGCATGCGCCACGCAGCGGACCGATGCCCGAGCTTCATCCGGTGGAAGGCTGGTTCCAGCCGCTCTTTCAGCTGGCGCCGACGCACGCGGCGCTCGCGCCTGCCGCCGGGGTGGCGCGCGAACTGCTGGCGTCGCCGCGCGAGGTCGTGCCGCTTCACGGCGATCTGCACCACGAGAACGTGCTCGACTTCGGCGCGCGCGGATGGCTGGCCATCGACCCGCATGGCCTGTTGGGCGAGCGCGCGTTCGACTATGCCAACCTCTTCACCAACCCCGACCTCAGCGATCCGGGCCGCCCACTGGCGACGCTGCCGGGCCGCTTCGAGCGCCGGCTGGAGACCGTCGTCGCGGCAACAGGGCTTGAGCCCGAGCGGCTCCTTCGCTGGATCGTTGCATGGACCGGGTTGTCCGCCGCCTGGCTCATCGAAGATGCCGACGACGCAGGCGCCGCCATCGATCTCGCCATCAACTCAAAAGCGCGCGGCCTGCTCGGGTAGGCGACGACCTCAAACGACAGTCGTCGCGGACGGCGCTGCGCGCTCCGCCGGGCCATGCGACAGCGCCCCGTCCGCCGCCGCGCCGTTCCACCGCCTCAACGCCCGTTGGAAGAAGAGGCTGTTCGGCAACTGCAGCATCGTGCCGTTCTGCGCGTCGCCGCTCTCCAGCAGCGTGGTGTAGACCAGGTTGATGTCGACCACCCTGCCCTTCACGCCGGGCCGATCGCCCGCCTCCAGCAGCTCCACGACGTCCCCGATCCGGAACGCATGCGTGATGTAGATCAGCAGCGTGCAGAAGAGGTTCGAGAGCACGCTCCACGCCGCGAAGAACGCGACCGCGCCCACCGCGGCGAACCCCGTGAACGCCGTCCACAACACCGAGCCCGACACGCCCAGACGCTCCAGCGACCACAGCACCGCGCCGCCGTAGATCAGCACGCCGATGCTGCGCAGGAACAGCGACGTCACCTTGACGGGGAAGCCATAGCGGGTCGTCAGCCGACGGGAGATCAGCCGCGCCACGCGCATCAGCAGCCACGCGCCGACGCCGATCACGGCCACTTCGATCAGCGGCACGAAGATGTCCAGCCATTCGGCCAGCCACAGCGGAAGACGGGCGTGCAGGGATTGGTAAAGCTTGTTCATGGCGCAGGAGATTACACGCCGATGGCGGCACTACCTCTTCCGGGTGCGTGCCCGTTGCAGCTCATGACAAAGAGAGCCGCGCCGTAGCGTTCGCGCACAACGTTCCGATCTCGTGAAGATGAAGATGCGCACGTCGCCCACGGGCCCACAGGCCCGTCCTTCCACTTCACCCCCACGAGTCCATGAACACCCTTCAGCGCTTCGCTCTCCTGCCTCTGGTTGCGTTGGTCGCCTCGCTGGCAACGACTGGCACCGCCCTCGCCCACAGCAGCTTCCTGAAGGTCGACGGCCGCACCGTCAGGAACCAGAACGGCACCGGCGACGCCATCTACCTCCGCGGGGTCAACCTCGGCGGCTGGCAGGTGCATGAGGGCTGGATGTCGCCGCTGGGTGGCGTCAGCGACGACTACACGATGCGCAAGACGCTGAGCCAGCGCTTCGGCGACAGCGGCCGCGACGCGCTGATCAACGCCTACCAGGACAGCTACCTGCAGGAGAAGGATTTCAAGATCCTCTCGGACCTCGGCATGAGCGCCTTGCGCCTGCCCATCTACTACCTGAACCACATGAACGAGGACGGCTCGTGGAAGCGCGATGCCGCCGGCCGCATCGATTTCCGCCGCATCGAGTGGGTGGTCGCGATGGCCAAGAAGTACCGGATGTACGTCATCCTCGACCTGCACGGCGCGCCGGGCTCGCAGAACGGCGCCGACCACAGCGGCCGCATCGGCGGCTCGGGCCAGCTGTGGAACAACACGACCTACCAGAACCAGACGCTGACCTTCTGGCGCGAGCTGGCCACGCGCTTCCGCAACGAGCCCACGGTCGCCGGCTACGACGTGCTCAACGAGCCCTCGCTCAACTACCCGTCGCCGGCAACGCGTCCGGTGCTCGACATGTACGACCGGATCTACAAGGAGATCCGCGCGGTCGACCCGAACCACATCGTGATCATGGAAGGCATCTGGGACTGGTCCGCGATCACGCGGCCGTCCGACTACGGCTGGACCAACGTCATCTACGAGTTCCACTACTACAACTGGGGCAACGACTCGAACTACCAGTCGCAGGTGAATTTCACCGAGGCCAAGATCAACCAGGAGAAGCAGTACCTCTCGTACAACGTGCCGCACTACGTGGGCGAGTTCATGTACTTCAACCTGCAGAGCAGCTGGGAGTACGGCCTGCGCCGCTACAACGAGGCCGGCTGGCACTGGACGAGCTGGACCTACAAGGGCACCAACATCGGCAACTGGGCGCTCTACAACAGCACCAACGCCGGCGCCAACACACCCAACGTGAACAGCGACAGCTACGCCACCATCGAAGCGAAGTGGCGCAACTGGGACGTCGAGAAGAACATGGCGCCCAACACGATGCTGAACAGCGTGTTCAAGGCCGCGCTGACGGGCAAGAACAGCCTCATCCGCAACCTGCCCTTCGAGGGCACCTGGCGCGCGACCAACAAGCTCGAGGCGGAGATGTTCTATGCGCAGAGCGGCGTGAGCTTCGACAGCACGGGCATCGGCGGCTTCGACGCGGGCGACTGGCTGCGCTACATCGACATGGACTTCGGCAGCGGCGTCGACCGGCTGAAGCTGCGCCTGGCGGTGGATGCCTCGAGCGCCGGCAAGCAGATCGAGGTCCGGCTGGACAGCCCGACGGGCGCGCAGATCGGCACCGTCACCGTGCCGAGCACCGGCGGATGGACGACGTTCCAGGAAGTGACGACCCCGATCCAGCGCAGCACCGGCGTGCGCAACCTCTACCTGGTGGCCAAGGGCGGCACCGGCGTCGCCAACATCGACTGGCTGCAATTCGAGGACTCGACCGGCACCAACACACCGACGCCCCCCACCAATCCTCCGACCACGCCGCCGACGAATCCGCCGGGTTCGAGCTCGCCGGTCTCGGGCCAGACCTACGCGCTGATCGCCAAGCACAGCGGCAAGGCGCTCGACGTGCGCGAACGCTCGACGCAGGACGGTGGATTGCTGCAGCAATGGGCCTACGGCCGCGGCACCAACCAGCAGTGGGTGGCGCAGAGCGCGGGCAACGGCCTGTGGCAACTGCGCTCGCTGTCCAGCAACAAGTGCGTGGACATCACCGGCGTCAGCACCGCCAACGGCGCGGCTGTCCAGCAATGGACCTGCACGGGCGGCGGCAACCAGCTGTTCCGCCTGGAGGACCAGGGCAACGGCTTCTTCTACCTGCGCGCCTCGCACAGCAACAAGTGCCTGGACGTGACCAACGTGTCGGCGCAGGACGGCGCGGGCGTGCAGCAGTGGGATTGCGCCGGGGACAACGCGCGCTGGAAATTCCAGGCGCCTTGACCCTGGGGCGTCCGGGGGGCGGGATCGCCATTTGCTGGATAGACCTTGCTCGCAGGCCGGCGACGTCGTCGCCGTTCACGTTGTTTTAACGACAAGGAGATCCTCATGAAGCAATCCCTGCTCATCGCCGCTACGGCTGCCGTTCTTTCCCTGGGCGCCGCCGGCTCGGCCATGGCGCAAGCCGCCTCCAGCCCGTCCTCCGGCACCGTCGATCAGGCGAAGGCGCTGAAGAAGCAGGCCGACGCCGACTACAAGGCCGCCAAGAAGGCCTGCAACGCCATGAAGGGCGACGCCGAGAAGCAATGCGAAAAGGACGCCAAGGCGACTCACGAAAAGGCCGAGGCGGATGCCAAGGCCATGAAGGAGAAGGCTGAGGCCGACAAGAAGGCGATGAAGTAATCGTCGGCGCCTGCCGCGGCGCCCCGGCGTCGCGGCAGGCGTGCCACCCTGGCTTGGCTGCGTGGGTCCGTGACCGCGCGCGCTGAGTTCAGCTCACCATCAGTTCGCACCCCACCCGCTCGTCGTCGACCGCGGGCTGCTGTGCTGCGCGGGAGTCGTCGAGGACCTTCCCGTGGCCCACCCGGATCACGCGATCCGCCAGAAGGACTTCGATCGTCTGCGGGCCATCGTGCTGGAGCGGGCAAGCTCAGGCCTGGCACCGTGGCAAAGCCTGACCCTCAAGTGCCGTAGAGTGCTGCCCATGAGCCCCCGCCACTTCAGCAGCGGTTTCAGCAGACATGCTTCGCCCTTCCCTGAAAACTTGTCACCAGCTCGCCTCGACGGCGATCCGACAGCGACTGGAGTCCGGCGACTCTGTCGGAGAGGCATTGCGCGGAGCGCTGCAGGATTGCGATGTACCGCTGATGCTCATGAAGTCGGCCATCTGCGAGATTCTCGAGGTGACTCCTCAAGAGGCGTCGCGACTCATTGCTCGCGAGATCACGATGTATCGGAATGGCGGCGCCGGCGACCGTTGATTGAATTCAGCGCTCAGGCTGAGACGGGCGCACGCTGTGCAGCGGAACCCGCCATTCGCCACCGTGCGCCCGCTGACCGCTCGCGGCCATCAGCGGCCGCTAGCGACAGTCGGCTTCGGGGCGATCCAGTTGGCGTTCTACCTCCCTAAGGCTAGGTAGTGCACGCTGCGTTGGAGGCGATCAAACTCTCGCGCGACGATGGCCACGACATCGAAAGGATGTGAGCCGATGCACCCAAACCCCCTCAGCCTCAGCGAACTCAAGAAGATAAATAAGCCGCAAACACTGACATGGTATGCAAACCAGATCAAACGTCATGGGCGGCAGGAGGGCACGACAGTGCAAATAGCACTTGCGGAAATTGGGGGTAAGCAAGTCTTCATCGCAGGCATCAATTCGTCGAGTGAATGGACCGAGACTCAGCTCGCTATGCTGCAGTCCTGGGGAGTACTGGTCGTGCCACCAATCTTTCAAGATGGCGCCATGACACTGAAGTTGCACGGCGGCGCGCCGCATGCAGAGGAAAACATGGGGTGCTACATCCATTCACAAGGAGGGCGCGGACTTCGATGGAGTCGTGCCGTCGTGGGATCGCCACGGGTGGACAGCAAGTCAGGATCCCGGTCCTACGTGTGCGAACAATGCAAGTTAATCATCAAGATCATTGGCGGCTCCATCGAACCGCCGCTTTAAAGGATCTAAGCGGAACACCAGAAACTTCCGCCATTCCTGCGACCGACTAGCAATCCGCTGGATTCGCTCGGCAAAGTGTCAAACGCTTTGTTCACGAACTCCAACCCCCTGGGGTCCATACCGCGAAGGGTGCTATTGAAGCTTGAACTCAATCGCAATATCGCAGTGAGAGGCCGTTGCAAGGCATCCCAATCGAGAATCTGAAGGTCAGCAAGGGGTCGGAAGCAGTCGACCTGCGCACTCGACGCGAAGGACTGCAATCAGCCTGAAGCTGCCGAGGCCTGCGCAGCGATAGCCGGCAGACAACCTCTGGAAGCGCAGCTGGGGTCCGCGCCTCCCGAACGCCACATGAAACCAATGCTTCTGCATTACTCGCTGCCGATAGCGGTGGCCTGTTTTGACAACCTGACCTACCGACGGTCACGCGAGGCGCCGCCCTCCGCCAGCTCAGCGATGCGCTGACGCACCTTCGCGGTCATGCATTCATTCAACCATTGGGTCTGTGCACTACCGCCCTCCCCGGGCTCTCCCTCGTCCACGTCCTTCACACATGCCCGCAGCAGTTGACTCCTCCAGGCAGCCTGCTCTGCTGCCAGAGCGTTCCGAGCCGGAGCAGGGGTTCGGGCGAGAACTGACTGAAAAACCTTGGACATGCGCGCGTCCGCAGCCTTGAACTCCAGCTTTGCGCACTCGTTCAGGAAATACTGAGCGTCTTCGCTGCCGCACGGCACGCCGTCCACAACCAATGCAGACCGTTCAGCGAAGGCCGCTGCGGGCCAGATCGCCAGAAGGGCGAGAAGCATCGAAGAAAAGGCTGGCGCGAGGCCTGCGCGTTGAATGCGCACCGGACGCCCTACTTCGCCGCGCCGAGATAGGCGCCGACGAGACTCTTCGCGATGTCGCTCGCCACCAGGCGATCCAAGGTCTCCTTCGTCAGCGGGTCCGACTGCTCCTTCTTGAACGTCTCCTGGCCAATCACGTAGCTGGTGCCCGCCGGAGCTTCCCTCTTCTCGGCGGTGACCGGATTGACCCGAAGCGTGCTCATGAATTGATGCGTCTGCTGATCCGCGTACATGGAGGCACTGACGATCAGATTGCAACCCTCCTGTTGCGCCTTCTTCAAGAGGCGATCCGTGTTGACAGTCATATCGGTCGCCTCCACGGGATGGGGCATCTCGATCACCCTTCGGCCAGCCCCCTTGAACTCCGCGGACACGAACTGACCGAACGTGTTGTTCAGTTGATTCCACATCCGATTGACCTGCGGATCGCTGGAGGACATGTTTTTCCCTCGGCTGAAGACGACCACGCATTTGGATTCGGAAGCTTCCTGCGCATGTGTGGAACCGGAGGCCAATGCCAAAAGGATGCTCAACGGAAGAGTGAAGCGCATGAAGGTAGGTGTGAGAGAGGGCGGACTGGATCCTAGCCGACGTGGCGGAGCGACGAACGGCGGTGAGCGAGCGGTGACACCAAGTGTCCGCGTCACAATCGCCCCATGATCACCTGCCATCTCCGCTACGTCCTCGATCCCTACAAGCTCAAGGAGTTCGAGCACTACGGCAAGCTGTGGATTCCGCTCGTGCGCAAGTTCGGCGGCGTGCACCACGGGTATCTGCTGCCTTCGGAGGGCGCGAACAACATCGCGCTCGCGTCCTTCTCCTTCCCGTCGCTCGCCGCGTACGAGGACTACCGGACCCGGTCCCTGGACGATCCGGCGTGTCAGGCCGCCTTCCGGTATGCCGAAGAGACACGCTGCATCCTCAGCTACGAGCGCACGTTCTTCCGGCCAGTATTCGACTGAACGGCTCGGACCGGTGCCAGGTCTTGACGGGCTGCCGTTTCGGCGGATGACGCGCCGACTGCCTCCGAAGAGGTAGCGCCCCGCGCAAGCCTCGTTGCGTGTCTGCAAGCATTGCAACGCGACCCCCTGGCGCGCGTCACTTCGACGCACCTCGAAACAGGCGTGGCCAGAGGCTCCCTACAGTGGCTCCACTTCGACGCCGGTCATGGCGTCCCTGCTGGAGACCGCCTTGACCTTGTCCCGCCGTACCTTCCTGGGCACCGCCGCCGCTGGCGTCGCTGCTTCCACGCTGCCGTTGTCCAGCACCATCGCCGCCAGTCCGGTCGGCGACGTCGTCGGCAAGATCACCGTGGGCTACCAGGGCTGGTTCGCCTGCGCTGGCGACAACGCGCCGATCAACGGCTGGTGGCACTGGGCACAGGACTGGAGCCGCACGCCCTCCCCGACCAATCGCGCCATCATCTCGTGGCCCGACATGCGCGAGTACGCCTCCGGCTACACCACCGCCTTCGCCAGGCTCGGCAACGGCGGACCGGCCACGCTGTTCTCGTCCTACGACCAGTCCACCGTCGACACGCACTTCCGCTGGATGCAGCAGAACGGCTGCGACACCGCCGCGCTGCAGCGCTTCAACCCCAACGGCGGCGAAGGCGCGACCCGCGACGCGATGGCGTTGAAGGTGCGCAGCGCCGCCGAGTCCTATGGCCGCAAGTTCTACGTCATGTACGACGTGAGCGGCTGGCGCAACATGCAGCCCGAGATCAAGGCGGACTGGCTGAACAAGATGTCCGCGCTGGTGGCGTCGTCGGCCTACGCGCGCCAGAACGGCAAGCCGGTCGTGGGCATCTGGGGCTTCGGCTTCAACGACGACAACCATCCCTGGTCCGCCGCCGCCTGCCTGGACGTGATCAACTGGTTCAAGAGCCAGGGCTGCTACGTGATGGGCGGCGTGCCGACCTACTGGCGCGAAGGCAAGAACGATTCGCGCGCCGGCTACGGCGACGTCTATCACGCGCTGAACATGATCTCGCCGTGGATGGTCGGCCGCATCGGCGACGTGGCAGGGTCCGACTGGTTCTACCAGAACGTCAACCGCGCCGACCAGGCCGACTGCAATGCGCGCGGCATCGATTACCAGCCCTGCGTCCTGCCCGGCGACCTGAGCGTGCGCCAGCGAGCGCACGGCGACTTCATGTGGCGCCAGTTCTACAACATGGTCCGGGTCGGCGCGCAGGGCATCTACATCTCGATGTTCGACGAGTTCAACGAGGGCAACCAGATCGCCAAGACCGCCGAGACCGCGGCCTTCGTGCCCGCGGGCTCGGGCATCCTCGCCCTGGACGAGGACGGCACGGCCTGCTCGTCCGACTACTACCTTCGCCTGACCAACGACGGCGGCCGCATGCTGAAGGGCCAGCTGCCGCTGACCCCGACGCGCCCCACACAACCGGTGGTCGGCACCACGACCCCGACGACGCAGGTCGTGACGCTGCGCGCCCGCGTGAACAACCGCTACGTGACGGCGGAGAACGCCGGCGGCGCGGCGCTGATCGCCAACCGCGACGCCATCGGCGGCTGGGAACAGTTCGACCTGCTGGACGCCGGCAGCGGCAACATCGCGCTGCGCGCGCATGCCAACGGCAAGCTGGTCTGTGCCGAGAACGGCGGCGGCTCCGCCCTGATCGCCAACCGGACCGCGATCGGGCCGTGGGAGTCGTTCAAGCTGATCCGCAACGCGAATGGCTCGGTGACGCTGCAGTCGATCGCCAACAACCGCTACGTCACGGCCGAAAACGCCGGCGCCGCCTCGCTCATCGCGAACCGCACGGCGATCGGGGTGTGGGAGCAGTTCGACCTGATCACGGCGGGACGCTGACACAGCCGCGCCCGCACGTCGTCGCCAGTGTTGACGATGACGGGTTCCCCACCGCGGCGTATACCGGCAGCCACCACACCGGGGGGATGCCATGGGTCAACTGATCGCCAAGAAGTATCCGACGAAGCTCTTTCTGAAGGCCGCGGATCACACTTACGTCGAATGCGGGTCGGGCGCCAAGGCCTGGGCTTGCTGGGGAGGAAAGAGCGGGGGCACCGCCTTCAACGGCGGCAGCGGGAGCACGGCCCGTGCCGACGCGATTGCGCAGCCCGACGAACGCGCCAACATCACCTGCTATCTCATCAACGGGGTGTGTCACCAGGCGGCCAACCGCATCCTGCTACCGGCCGGGATCCTGGTCGTCGGCGCCAAGGGATACAGCGTCTCGCAAGCGATCTTCGGGGCCTACGGGAAGTCCGTGATCGGCCCCTGTCACGGCAACTTCGCCCAGTATCCCGACGTGTCGGGCGATCTTGAGCAATGTGCCTCGGCGCTCTCCCTGCAGAGCGTCCCGGCTCCGACGGCGAAGCAGGCCCAGCGACAGGGGGCGGCGCGCTCCCGGCTGCTGACGCTGCACAAGCGCGCCGCCAACGCCACGGATGCGCTGGAATCCATGCAGGTGCACGCCAGCGCGTTCGAACGCCAGGTGAGCACGGCGCTGGCCGCCGATCCTTCTCCGACATTGAGCGCCGGCCTGCGTCAGGCCAAGGTCAACGCGGACATGGAGCATCTGCGTCTGTGCCAGAACTTTGCGCTGCAGGAGACGGACGCGGTCGCTTTTGTCAAGGACTTCAACCGGATGACGCTCGACTTCCAGGACAACATGGCCAATGCCATGAACAAGACCCAATACCTTAAAGTCTTCGACACCACTCCCGACGAGAGGATCTATCTTGCGGACCCCGAGATTCTGGACGAGGTGTTCGGGCCTGGCACGGCACTGGCCGTCTACGGCGACAACCTGCAACCGCGCTGAACCGCGCCTGCGGCCGTGACGGGGTCGGTCGACCACGGTCCGCGGATCGATCAGCGGACCTACGAACGCGCCGTCGTCGCCTTGCATCAGGCGGCCGCATCGGAGGCGGGTCGCCTGGATCACGCTGAGATCCGGCGCCGGGAACTGGACCTGATGATCGACTTCCGACTCGGGCAGCACTTCCCTCTCGACCGGCGTGACCAGTTATGGGAAGTCCAGCAGCGGATCGACCGCAAACATCTGCGACTCGCAGCGTCCTGGATCGCCGGACTGCTCACGCACCACCTGCTCCGCAGACAGGGGACGCACCTGGCGGGGTTTGTGGTCGAGCAGTACGGCCACGTCCTGAACGAGGCCGAACTGGAGGCGTTTTTCGGTGAGGCCGAGGTTCGAGCGCCGGGACTGCCCTTCGACGAGCCCTGATCGCAGGGTTTCTTTTCAATTCCCTGCATCTGTCTTGCGTCGGCTCCCGTAAGTCTCGAGGTTGAGCCCGAACCAGCGCGTCCGGGCACCCTCGAGGACACCCATGAGCCGCATTGACACCGCCAACAGCCGAACCGGCACACGCCCCACGCCCCATCCCTCGGGGCGTGCCCCCGCGCGCGCGCTTGCCTGGTACCGCCTCCCCCACCTCAGCCTGCTGGCGAAGTTCAACCTGATCTTCCTGGCGGTGTTCCTGGTCGGACTGACGGGCACCGGCGTCCTGGCGCGGCGCTGGCTGCAGGATGGCGCGCAGGAGCAGGTCGCCGATCGCGCCCGGCTGCTGATGCGCAGCGCCGGCGCCGTCAACCAGTACACCGCGGACCACATCCGTCCGCTGCTGGAAGGTCAGCTGCGCGAGCGCTTCGTGCCCGAGGCCGTGCCCGCGTTTTCGGCCCACGAGGTGCTCGCCACGCTGTCCAAAGCCTACGAGGACTACAGCTACAAGGCGGCCATGCTCAATCCGACCAACCCGCGCAACCGGGCGGTGAGCTGGGAGGAGGACGTGATCTCGCAGTTCGCGCGCCGGCCCGGATTGACCGAGTTCATCGGACGCCGCGACACGCCGAGTGGCGAAGCGCTCTACATCGCGCGACCGATCCGGATCGGCAACGCGGCCTGCCTCGGCTGCCATGCGTCGCCGCAGACCGCGCCGCCAACGCTGGTCGCTCGATATGGTCCTTCCAACGGCTTCGGCTGGCGCCTCAACGAGACGCTGGGCGCCGAGGTCGTGAGCGTGCCCATGACGCTCCCGTTGAAGCAGGCGTCGCAGACCTTCTGGCTGGTGATGGGTGCGCTGACGGCGGCGTTCCTCGTCATGGGCGCAGCGCTCAACCTGATGCTCTGGCGCCTGGTGATCCGGCCGGTGACGAGCCTGGCGAGGATCGCGGACCGGGTGTCGCTCGGCGAGGAGGCGCCGCCCTTCGACGTGCGCTCGAACGACGAGATCGGCGTGCTGACCGTGTCCTTCGGGCGCATGCGGCGCAGCATGGATCAGGCGATGGCGATGCTGGAGGGCCGCGCATGACCGACGCGAAAACCCCGGGCGACACGACCTTCCACACCGCCCCGGTGAGCGACCCCGCAAGTGCTCCCCCGAGCGGTCCGGCCCGCATCGGCAAGTACCTCCTCCGCGGCCGGCTCGGCGAAGGCGCGATGGGCGTCGTCTACCGCGCCTTCGATCCGCACATCCAGCGCGAGGTCGCCATCAAGGTCCTGCGCCGCCAGTTCGAAGACATCGCCGGAGAGACGCCTCCCGAGGACTCGATCACCGCGCGCTTCCGCAACGAGGCGCGCGCGGTCGGGCGCATCGCGCATCCCGGCGTCGTGACCATCTACGACTTCGGCGAGGTCACCGAGGCGGCGGCTTTATCCCCGAACGCCGGCTCGGTTGCCGACACGGGTGCCGATGGCGGCGCGGACATCGTCGCGGGCGCGGGCAGCTTCGCCTTCCTCGTCATGGAGCTGGTCGACGGCCGCGGGCTCGATCAGATGATCAAGATCGCGAGGCCCCCGCTGGCCTGGTCGCTCGACGTGATGGACCAGTTGCTGGACGCGCTCGGCTGCGCGCACGATCGCGGCGTCTGGCACCGCGACATCAAGCCCGGCAACCTGCTCATCACCCGCGACAACCGCGTGAAGCTGACCGATTTCGGCATCGCGCGCATCGCGGACCGCCACCTCACGCAGGTCGCGTCGCAGATCGGGACGCCCGGCTACATGGCGCCGGAGCAGTACCTCGGCGGTCCGATCGACCACCGCGCTGACCTCTTCGCCTGCGGCGTGCTGCTGTACCGGCTGACGACGGGACGCTCGCCCTTCAGCGGCGCGCCCGAGGCGGTGATGTACCAGACACTGCATCAGGAGCCGGCGGCGCCTAGCGCGCTCCGGCCAGGCGAACTGCCGGCGGCGCTGGACGCCGTCGTTCGTCGCGCGATGGCCCGGGATCCGCGCCATCGCTTCGCCGACGCGGCAGCCATGCGCGCGGCGCTCGCGGACATCGCAGCGGCCGGCGGCCTGGCGACGGGGTTGGCCGACAGCTTTGGCGATCGCACGCTGGTCCAGCCTCGCCACGATTCGGCTGCGAACCCGATCGCCACGTCGACTGGAGGTTCCGGCGCAGCATCAAGCGCAGCGCGGCGTCTCGATGCCGCCCTCGTCTCCCAGGTCGAGCGCGCCCTCGCGACGCACATCGGGCCGCTGGCCAGGCATCTGGTCTCGCGCGACCTCGCGCACAGCGCCAACGTCGAGGAGCTCTCGCGGTCTCTCGCGCGCCACATCACCGACGCGCCGGAGCGGGAGCAGTTCATCGCGACCGCCGCAGCGCTGGCAGCCGCGGCCGGCAAGTCGCCATGAGGCGTCGACGCCGGGAGTCGTCGTCGGAACCCACCAGGATCTTGAGGATCTCCAGAACCGTGAGGACCATGAGCGTGAGAAGCCAGCGCCGGCGGAGATTTGCGATACTGTATGCATCAACAGTGATCACACCTGACCCCTCCCCGTGCCCTACACCGTCGCCGTCCGCGAGCTCTGCGAGTTCACCGCCAAGCAAGGCGACCTGGACCTGCGCTTCACGCCCGCGCCGACGGCGCAGGAAGGGATCGCCGGACATGCGCTCGTGTACGAGCGCCGGGGGCCGGGCTACCGACGGGAACTGACGCTCAGCGGCGAGTTCGGCGAGCTCCACGTGCGTGGCCGCGCTGATGGCTTCGATCCGGACCGCGGACGCCTCGAGGAGATCAAGACCTTCCGCGGCAGCCTCGATCGCCAGCGGCCCACGCACCGCCGGCTGCACTGGGCCCAGGCCAAGGTCTACGCGTGGCTGCTGTGCCAGGCCGAATCGCTGCCGGAGATCGAGGTCGCGCTGGTCTACCTGGACGTCGGCAGCCAGGAGGAGACGGTCCTGATCGAGCGCTGCACGGCGGCGGAACTGCGCGCGCATTTCGAAGCGCTGTGCGAGCGCTTTCTCGCGTGGGCCGTCCTTGAGCTCGATCACCGGGCGCGACGTGACGTGGCGCTGCAGTCGCTGAGCTTCCCGTTCGGCGATTTCCGCATCGGGCAGCGGCCGCTCGCCGAAGCGGTCTACCGCGCGGCGGCATCCGGCCGATGCCTGCTTGCTCAGGCGCCGACCGGCATCGGCAAGACGATGGGCACGATCTTCCCGTTGCTGAAGGCCGCGCCGGCGCAGCGCATCGACAAGGTCTTCTTCCTGGCGGCGAAGACCTCGGGACGACAGACCGCGCTGGATGCAATCGAGCGGCTGGTCGATCGCGACGATGCATCGAAGCCGTCGAAGACATCGGTGCCGCTGCGCGTGCTCGAACTCGTGGCGCGCGACAAGGCCTGCGAGCACCCGGACCTGGCGTGCAACGGCGAGTCCTGTCCGCTGGCCAAAGGCTTCTACGATCGCCTGCCCGCCGCGCGGACGGCGGTGCTGAAGATCAGCCCAACGGCTGGCGAAGAAGCTGGCCACGAGACCGGCGTCGCACTGACGCGGGCCGCCGTGCGCGAGGCGGCGCTGGCCCACGCCGTCTGCCCGTACTACCTGAGCCAGGAGCTGGCGCGCTGGGCCGACGTGGTGGTCGGGGACTACAACTACTACTTCGACCATGGCGCACTGCTCCACGGCCTGACGCAGGTGAACCAGTGGCGCATCGGACTGCTCGTCGACGAGGCGCACAACCTCGTCGAGCGCGGCCGCAAGATGTTCAGCGCGACGCTGTCGCCCGAGCGCCTGTTCCAGGCACGGCGGTCTTCGAGCGCTTCGGCATCACCCCTCGTCCGCAAGGCGCTCGACAAGGTGCGCCGCTGCTGGCGCGCGATCGACAAGGCGCAGACCGAGCCCTACGCGGCCTACGAGGCGTTCCCGGAAGCGTTGCTGAGCGCGCTCCAGCACAGCATCGGCGTGGTCGCCGAACATCTGGCCGCTCATCCGGAAGATGTCGACCCTGAGCTGCTCGACTTCCATTTCGAGGCGCTGCACATGACCCGCGCGGTGGAGTCCTTCGGCCCGCATTCGCTGGTCGATGTCCAGAAGCCGGCCAGCGTCAACGGCAAGGCCGCACCGTCGATCATCTGCATCCGCAACATCGTCCCCGCGCCGTTCCTGAAGCCGCGCCTGGCGGCGGCGCACACGAGCACGCTGTTCTCCGCCACGCTGCAGCCGCAGGCCTTCCACGCGGACCTGCTGGGACTGCCGGAGAACCACGCGAGCGTCGAGGTGCCCTCGCCCTTCGATGCGAACCAGCTGCAGGTGCATGTGGCCTCGCACATCTCCACGCGCTATCAGCATCGGCGCGCCTCGCTGCAGCCGATCGCCGACCTGATCGCGGCGCAGTACCGCGCCGCGCCCGGCAACTACCTGGCGTTCCTCAGCAGCTACGACTACCTTGAACAGGTGGCGGACCTGCTCGGCGAACGCCACTCCGACGTCCCGCAATGGCGCCAGTCGCGCCGCATGAGCGAAGGCGAACAGCGCCTGTTCCTCGACCGTTTCACCGAAGACGGTCGCGGCGTCGGCTTCGCGGTGCTGGGCGGCGCCTTCGCAGAGGGCGTCGATCTGCCGGGCCGGCGACTCATCGGCGCCTTCCTGTCGACGCTCGGCCTGCCGCAGGTCAACGCCGTCAACGAGCAGATCCGCGCGCGCATGGAGAAGCTCTTCGGCGCGGGTTACGACTACACCTACCTCTACCCGGGTTTGCAGAAAGTCGTGCAGGCGGCGGGGCGGGTGATCCGCACGACCGAGGACCGCGGCGTCGTCCATCTGATCGACGACCGCTTCGCGCGGGCCGAGGTGCAGCGTTTGCTGCCGGCGTGGTGGGCTCAGCCGGGGACCGCGAGACACGCCAGGGAGTGAGTCGGGCCCCATGCTTGCCAGAGGCAGGCTGACATGAGCTCCCCTCGCCTCTACCGCTGCACCTGCGGCCACCGCCTCTACTTCCGCAACAGCGCCTGCCTGGCCTGTGCGGCGCCGCTCGGCTTCCTGCCGGACGATCTCGCGCTGCACGCGCTGCTGCCCGGCCCGACCACCGCGACCTGGCGCATCGCCGGCGTGGACGGGGTCTTCACCCGTTGCGCGAACTTCCACACCGCGGCTGGCTGCAACTGGCTGCTGCCGCTGGATGACAGACGTAAGGGACATCTCTGCGTCGCCTGCGCGCTCAACCGCACCATTCCGGATCTATCGGACCCCATCAACGCCGAACTCTGGGGCCGCATGGAGCGCGCCAAGCGGCGGCTGGTGTCGCAGCTCCTCGGGCTGCACCTGCCGGTGGTGCCCAAGTTCGAGGCACCCGATCGCGGGCTCGCCTTCGACTTCCTGCGCACCCTGCCCGGCCAGCCGCGCGTGATGACCGGCCACGCCTGGGGCGTCATCACCATCAACATCGAGGAAGCCGACGACGCCCAGCGCGAAGCCGCCCGGCAACGCATGCGCGAGTCCTACCGGACGCTGCTCGGGCATTTCCGCCACGAGATCGGTCATTACTACTGGGACCGCCTGGTCGCGGGCACCTCCTGGCACGAGCCCTTCCGCCTGCTGTTCGGCGATGAACGCCAGGACTACGCCGGCGCGCTTCAACGCCATCACAACACCGGCCCGCCGGCCGACTGGCCGCAGCGCTTCATCACCTCGTACGCCAGCGCGCATCCGTGGGAGGATTGGGCGGAGACCTGGGCGCACTACCTGCACCTGCGCGACACCATCGACACCGCCGGCAGCTTCAAGCTGCTGAGCACCGTCGACGACAAGCGCCCCGGTCCCTACGGACTCGACGCCCTCTGGTCCCCGGAGCACGCCACCGGCCCCGATTTCCTGCGCCTGCTGCGCGACTGGCTCGCCATCACCAGCGTGATGAACGAGATGTCCCGCGCAATGGGGCAGCCCGACTTCTATCCCTTCGTGCTGCAGCGCCGGGTCGTCCCGAAGCTGCACTTCATCCATTGCGTCGTCGAGCACGGCAGGACCTCATGATTCGCCTCGATCTCCACTTCGAACTGGACTACCGGATAGCCTCGCCGTACGGCGACTTCGTGTTCAACATCCAGCCGGCCCACACGGCGGCGCAGCGCGTCCTGCAGGAGAGCGTCGTGCTGACGCCCGACGTGCCGTGGCGCTCGGAGACGGTCGCCAGCACGCGCAACCGCCTGTTGCGCGTGCGCGCGCCGCAAGGGGACTTCCACGTGACCTACACCGCGAGCGTCACGATCGAGCACGGCATCAGCGAACCGGCCTTCATCGAGGAATGCCCGATCGACCAGTTGCCCGTCGAGCTGCTGTCCTATCTGGCGCCGAGCCGCTATTGCGAATCCGATCGGCTCGTCTCGTGGGCCGAGGCCGAGTTCAGTCACCTGCAGCCGGGATACTCGCGCGCCGCCGCGATCGCGGCGTGGGTGCAGCGGCACATCGCCTACGCGCCGCTGGGGTCGACCACGCAGACCTCCGCGCTCGATACGCTGACGGACCGCGTCGGCGTCTGCCGGGACCAGGCGCACGTGATGATCGCGCTCTGCCGCGCGCTCTCGATGCCGGCGCGCTACGTGACCGGCACGGACTACGGCGCCGATCCGACCAAGGCGCCGGACTTCCACGCCTATGTCGAGGTCTACCTCGGCAAGCGCTGGTACATCTTCGACGCGTCAGGCAATGGCATCCCGATGGGGTTCGTCCGCATCGGCACCGGGCGCGACGCGGCGGACGTGCCCTTCGCGACGATGTTCGGGCAGATCCAGGCGCCGTTCGCGCCGCTGGTGCGGGCCAGCGCCTGCGGCGGTCCCGGGTTGCGGCTCCCCGTCGACGTCGGCAGTGCGCTGTCCACCGACGGCGATTCGGCCGGGTGTCATCTCGCGCCCGCGGCCGCCTGAGCCGTCCGCTCGCGGTTCAGCACTGCCACCGACGCTGGCCCTCACCCCTGCCCTCTCCCGCAAGCGGGAGAGGGAGTAAGAAGGACGCCGGTCGGACTCCCTCTCCCGCTTGCGGGAGAGGGCGGGGGTGAGGGCTGCGGTCTCGGCATGCCGCCATTCGCACCGTGACAGGCACGACCTGAATCTCGGCCTTGCCCCTTTCGTCTAATCGTATACGATAGACGAATGCTCCCCTGGATCACCGACACCTCCCCCGACCTGCTCGCCGACGTGCGGGACACGTCGCTCGCCAAGCTCGTCCGCGACGAGGTGCTGAACGCGATCCTCCGCGGCGACCTGCCGCCGGGGCAGCGCATCAACGAACCCGACGTCGCCGCCCGCCTGCGCGTCTCCCGTGTACCCGTGCGAGAGGCGCTGCGTGAGCTCGAGAGCACCGGCCTGGTCGCCGCGCGCAAGCACGCCGGCGTTTTCGTGCGCGTGCTGGATCCCAAGGAAGTCGCCAATCTCTACGAGCTGCGCAGCCTGCTGGACGGTCACGCCGGCCGCCGCGCCGCGGCGCTCGATCGCCCTCGTCGCGATGCGCTCGTGAAGCGCCTGGTGGCGCTCGGCCGCGAGATGAAGGCCAACGCCCGCCGTCGCGACGTGCAGGCCTATTACGCCGCCAACCTGGCCTTCCACTGGGCCATCGTCGAGGCGACCGACAACGAGCCGCTGACGCGCACCTACCAGGGCATCGTCCAGCAGCTGCACCTGTCGCGGCTGCGGAACCTGTCGCGCGACGTGGGCATGAAGGTCTCCATCCTCGAGCACGACCAGATCGTCGCCGCGCTCGACGACGGCGACGCCGCGCTGTGCCAGCGGCTGCAGGAACACCACGTCAACGCGGCGCACGGCCGGCTGCTGGAGACGGAAGGCAAGAACGACGGCGACCACCCGGGCGACGGCATGAGCTAGGCCGGACCCGGGCGCGCGCCGGCGCACATCCCACCAAAGCAAGAACGAGGGCCATCACAAGAGCCCCGCTTCATCCGGAGACAAATCCATGACGAACCGACGATCCGTGCTGATCGCCGCACCCGCGTTGCTGCTCACCGCAGGGCGCTCGTGGGCGGCGGACACCTTCCCCAGCAAACCGATCCGCTACATCGTGCCCGTGGCCGCGGGCGGCGGCAGCGACTTCATCGGCCGCGCGGTCTGCGAGCGCTGGGGCCATGCGCTGAACCAGACCTTCGTGGTCGACAACATCGGCGGCGGCGGCGGCGTGATCGCCACGCAGGCCACGGCCAAGGCGCCGCCCGACGGCTACACGCTGATGCAGGGCTACGTGGCCACGCACGGCACCAGCCCCGCCACGCGCAAGCTGCCCTACGACGCGGTCAAGGACTTCAGCCCCATCGGCATGATCGGCGGCACGCCCAACGTGCTGGTCGTCAACAGCGCGGTGCCGGTGAACGACCTCAAGGGCTTCATCGAGTACGCCCGCAAGAACCCCGGCAAGCTGAGCTACGGCTCTTCGGGCGTGGGCTCGCTGACGCAGCTCGTGATGGAGCTGTTCAAGCAGCAGGCCGGCGTCTTCATGCTGCACGTGCCCTACCGCGGCATCTCGCCGGCCTTCACCGATCTGATGGGCGGCCAGACCCACGCGATGTTCCCCGGCCTGGCCGCGGCGCTGCCGCACATCCGCTCCGGCCGCGTGAAACCGCTGGCGGTGACCGGCACCGCGCGCAACCCGACGCTCAAGGACGTGCCCACGCTGATCGAAGCCGGCTTCAAGGGCTTCGACGCGATGCAGTGGTACGGCGTCGTCGGCCCGGCGGGCATCCCCCCGGCGCTGGTCAAGCAGCTCAACGCGACGCTGAACACCGTGCTCAAGGCGCCCGACATGCGCGAGAAGCTGGCCGCCGAGGCCGTGGACCCGACGGCCATGAGCCCCGAGCAGTTCGGGCGTCATATCCAGGCCGAGGTGGCCCGATGGACCACGCTGGCCCGCGAACGAAAGATCCAGGTCGACGACTGACCCGCCGACTGACCCGAAGACTGACCCGCCGACCGACGCAGCGACAGACTGGCCGATTCGACGGTCTGAAGAACGATTCAAGGACGAAAGAACCCCATGGCACGCAATACCCAGGTCGCCGCCGACCACAACGCCCCGCCCATCACCCAGATCCTCGCCCGCTACGTGGCCACGCACCCGTCGCGCGGCTGGAGCGACGCGGTGGACCACGAGGCCCATCGCACCTTCATGAACTGGGCCGGCTGCGCCGTCGGTGCCGCCGATCACGAGGCGATGCACGCAGCGCTGGCCGCCGTGCAGATGCTGGAGCCCTCCACACAGGCGAGCGTCCTCGGCCGCGCCGGGAAGGTCGACATGGCCGGCGCCGCGCTGCTCAACGGCATCAGCTCGCACACCTTCGACTTCGACGACACGCACCTGAAGACCATCATCCATCCGGCCGGTCCGGTGGCCTCGGCGGCGCTGGCGCTGGCCGAGCACCTCGGCCTGTCGGGCCGGAAACTGATCGACGCAATGGTCCTGGGCATCGACGTCTCCTGCCGCATGGGCAACCTCGTCTACCCCGAGCACTACGACCGCGGCTGGCACATCACCGGCTCCACCGGCACGCTGGGCGCCGCGGCGGCCTGCGCGCGGCTGCTCGGCCTGGACGAGCACCACACCCAGATGGCGCTGGGCATCGCCGCCTCGCAGCCCGTGGGCCTGCGCGAGCAGTTCGGCACCATGACCAAGCCCTTCCACCCGGGCGGCGCGGCGCGCGCCGGGCTGCTGTCGGCGCTGCTGGCGAAGCACGGCTACACGGCCAGCCCGCGCGCCCTCGAAGCCCCGCGCGGTTTCGCGCAGGTGGTGTCGACGAAGTACGCCTGGAACGAAGCCACCGACGAACTCGGCGAGCGCTTCGAGATCTCCTTCAACACCTACAAGCCCTTCGCCTGCGGCATCGTCATCCATCCGAGCATCGACGCCGCCGTGCAGCTGCGCGAGCAGGGCGTGCGGCCCGAGGACGTCGAGCGCATCGAACTGAAGGTGCATTCGCTGGTGCTGGAACTCACCGGGAAAAAGGAGCCGGCCGACGGGCTGCAAGGCAAGTTCAGCGTCTATCACGGCGTGTCGGCCGGCCTGATCTTCGGCCGCGCCGGCGAGCCCGAGTACGACGATGCGATCGTCAATCGCGAGGATGTCGTGGCGCTGCGCCGCAAGGTGGTGGCGACGATCGACGACAGCATCGACGAGGCCTCGGTCGACATGACGGCCGTGCTGCGCGACGGCCGCCGCGTGCACGTGTTCGTCGAGCACGCGATCGGCTCGCTGCACAAGCCGATGAGCGACGCGGCGCTGGAGGCGAAGTTCCACTCGCAGTCGGACGTCGTCATCGGCGCCGCGCGCAGCGACGCGTTGATCTCGGCCTGCTGGAAGCTCGGCGAACTGGCCGATGTGCGCGAACTGACCACGCTGGCACGGCCCTGAGTTCGATCAGCTTCGATCAGCGGAGACAAGCACACGATGCGCGGCTACACCCTCCAACACCATGACGGCCATGCGGAGCTCCTGCTGCGCGACGACCTGCCCCGCCCTGTCCCCGGCCCCGGTCAGTTACTCGTCCGCGTGCGCGCGGCGGGCCTGAACCGCGGCGAGTTCCTGGCCGGCCACGGCCTTCACGGCGCTGGCGGCGCCCCGAAGCCTGTGGGCGCGGAAGCGGCCGGCGAAGTCGTCGAGGTCGGCGACGGCATCCAGGGGTGGCGCGTCGGCGACCGCGCCATGGGCCGCTGCGCCGGTGGCTTCGCGGACTTCGCGCTGATCAGCGAGGCGGAGGCGCTGCATGTGCCCGAGGCACTCGACTGGATCGAAGCGGGCGCGATCCCGCTGACCTTCCTCGTCGTCTACGACATGCTGGTGGTCCAGGGCCGGTTGAAGGCGGGCGAGACCCTGCTCGTGGCGGGCGGCAGTTCCGGTGTCGGCGTCGCCGCGCTGTCGGCGGCCAAGGCCATCGGCGCGACGGTGATCGCCACGTCGGGCAGCGCGACCAAACTGGCACGGCTGAAGACGCTGGGACTGGACCTCGGCCTCGAGACCCGCGCGCCAGACTTCGCCACCGCGGTGCGCAAGGCGACTGATGGTCGTGGCGCGGACCTCGCCATCGACACCGTCGGCGGCACCGTCTTCGCGGAATGCGTGCGGTCGCTGGGCTTCCAGGGACGGCTGGCCATGGTCGGCTACGTGGACGGTGTGCTCAAGGCCGAGCTCGACCTCGAGGCGCTGCACGCGCGGCGGCTGCATCTGTTCGGTGTCTCGAATAAGCTGCGCACACCGCAGCAGCGCGCGGAACCGGTGCCCGGCTTCAGGACGGACTGGCTGCCGCTGTTCGCCGACGGCCGCCTGCGGCCCGTGGTGGACCGCGTCTTCCGCTTCGAGGAGCTGGCGCAGGCCAAGGCATCGATGGAGCAGGCCGAGCATCTCGGGAAGATCGTGCTGGCGGGCAGCGAGGACTGATCAACCCCAAGGACATCGACATGAACGTTCAACGTCGTGAACTCTGCGCGGCAGGTGCCGCCACGCTGCTGCTGAGCGCCTGCGCGTCGCCGGCAGCTGGATCAAAGGGCGGATCGGACATCGGCTCGGCCAGCGCGGCCGATGCTCGGGCCGCAGCGACCGAGTTGACCGGCAGTGGCAAGCTCCGCGCCGCGATCAACCTCGGCAATCCCATCCTGGCCAGCCGCGGCGCGGACGGCGAGTTGCGCGGCGTTTCCGTCGACCTCGCCCGCGAGGTGGCCCGACGCCTCGACGTGAGCATCGAGCTCGTCGCCTTCAACGCGGCGGGCAAGGTCGTCGAAGCGATCAAGGACAAGCAGGTGGACCTGGCCTTCGTCGCGATCGACCCGCTGCGCGGCGCCGACACCGACTACACGGCGCCCTACGTGATCATCGAAGGTTCCTACCTGGTCCGCAACGACTCGCCGCTGCAGCGCAACGAGGAGGTCGACCGCACGGGCCAGCGCATCGTCGTCGGCCGCGGCAGCGCCTACGACCTCTACCTGACTCGCGAGATCAAGTCCGCCACGCTGGTGCGCGCACCGACGTCGCCGGCGGTGACCGACATGTTCATCGCCGACAAGCTCGATGTCGCCGCGGGTGTGCGTCAGCAGCTCGAAGCCGATGCCCGCCGCGTGGGCGGCGTTCGCCTGCTGCCGGGCCGCTTCATGGTCATCGAGCAGGCGATGGGCGTTCCCAAGGGCCGCGTCGCGGCGCAGCGCTGGCTGAGCGGGTTCGTCGAGGAGATGAAAGCCTCCGGCTTCGTCGCGCAGGCGCTCCGGCGGCACGGGATCGAAGGGGCGCTCGTGGCGCCACCAGGACGCACAGCAGCGGTGTCTTGAATGGAACACTGTCCTACACCGCCGTGATTCGCTTGGCGGTAATCTCATGGGCGACCGCACCTTGAAGGAGACCCCATGGAAGCGACCAACCACCAGTTCCACGAGCTGTTCGACCAGCTCGGCCTGCCCTCCTCCGAGGCCGAGATCCGCGAGTTCATCGGCCAGCACCGCCCCCTGCCCGGCGACGTGAAGATCACCGAGGCCCCGTTCTGGTCCGAGCAGCAGTCGCGCCTGCTCAAGGAACTGCTGCTGCAGGACGCGGACTGGGCGGAAGTTGTCGATCAGCTGAACGTGGCGCTGCACTGATCCAGGCGTCAGTCGCCGAGTGCAGCGTCCTCGGCATCTCGAAGGCACAGAACCTGCCATGGCGCTTCGCACTGGCGAAGCCGGCATTCCTCAGCAGGACGCTCTGAAGGCGCTGGCCGACGGCCTGGGTGCCACACGCGCGATCAGGCGCCGCTGAACGGCGTCAGCACCACCTTGCGGCAGTCCTCTTCCTTCTTGTTGAACAGGTCGTAGCCGCGCGCCGCCTCTTCCAGGGGCAGGCGATGGCTGACGATCAGGTCCGGTTTCAACTCGCCGCTTTCGATGTGCCGCAGCAGCTCCGGCATGTGGCGCTGCGCGTGGGTCTGTCCGCTGGCGAAGCTCAGGCCCTTCTCGAACGCGTCGCCGAAGAGGAAGCCATGGATGAAGCCGGCGTACACGCCGGGCACGCTCACGATCCCGCCGCGGCGGGTCGCGGCGATCGCCCAGCGCAGGGCGGTCCCGCTCGATCCCTCGAGCTTGAGCGTGGCCAGCACCGTCTCGACCGTGCTGCCCTTGGCTTCGAAGCCGACGGCATCGATCGACGCGTCCACGCCGCGGTGATCGGTCTGCTCGACGATGAGCTGCGCCGGATCGTCGACCTGGTCGAAGTCGATCGGCAGCACGCCGTAGGTCTCTTTCGCGAAGGCCAGGCGATACGAGTGGTGATCCACCATGAAGATGCGCTCCGCCCCGAGCAGGCGCGCGCTGGCCGCGGCCATCATGCCGACGGGGCCTGCACCGAAGATGGCGACGCTGGAACCCGGCGTCACCTGCGCGTTCAGTGCCGCCTGGTATCCGGTGGGCAGGATGTCGGAGAGGAAGAGGACCTGTTCGTCGCTCAGCCGCGTGTCCGGAATCACCAGCGGTCCGACGTTCGCCTTGGGCACGCGCACGTACTCGGCCTGACCGCCCGCGTAGCCGCCGTAGAGATGGCTGTAGCCGAAGAGCCCGGCACCGGGCCGGATGTCCTTCTTGTTCAGGATCGCGCCGCGACCGGGATTGGTCGTCTCGCACGCGGCGAACAGCTTGCGTCCGCAGAAGTAGCAGTCGCCGCAGGAGATCGTGAACGGCACGACGACGCGGTCGCCGCGCTTGACGTTGACGACGCCTCGCCCCACCTCCTCGACCACGCCCATGAACTCGTGGCCCAGGATGTCGCCGGACTTCATGTCCGGGATCTTGCCCCGGAAGATGTGCAAGTCCGATCCGCAGATGGCCGTCGCCGTGACGCGCAGGAGGATGTCATCCTCCGCGGCGAGCACGGGATCAGGGACGTTCTCGACGCGCACGTCATGGGCGCCGTGGTAGGTGAGAGCACGCATGGCAGATCTTTCATCGTGGAGGGAGGTGATCCGTGGTCATCAGGCAAGGCGGTCGCCCGCGCAGCGGACGTTCAGGGGCGTTCACCGATAGGCCGCCTCCGCCAGCTCGCACAGCTGTCCGCAGCCGATGGGCTTGCTGACATGGAGATCGAAGCCGGCGCTGGCGACCAGCACGCGGTCGCTGTCCTGGACGCGGGCGGTCAGGGCGACGAGCCTGGCGGGCGCACGATCCTCGGTGCCCCGGATGCACGCCGCGGTCTCGTAGCCGTCCATGCCGGGCATGTCGATGTCGAGCAGGACGAGGCTGGGCCGCAGCAATTCCACCAGCAGGACGGCCTCTGCACCGTCGTAGACGGCGCAGGCACAGAAGCCGCAGGCGTCCAGCAGCGCGACGAGGGTGTCGGCGGCGTCCACGTTGTCGTCGACGACCAGGATGCGGCACGGGGAGGTCGAATGCTTGGGCTCCATGCATCGACAGGGCAAGGCGCGATCCAAGCCCCGCGGCTCAAGTAGCATTCCCGCCCATGAGCCAGCCCGACGCGACGCCTTCGCCTTCCGCCACGGACAGCCTGCGCTGGCTGGACGGCGGTGGGGAGATGCGTGCGCGCATGCGTGCCCTGGCGTGGCGCGACCAGCCGCTGGGACCGCTGGAGACGTGGCCGCAGAGCCTCCGGTCGGCCGTCAGCATCTGCCTGGGATCGCGCTTCCCGATGGTGGTGCTCTGGGGGCCGCGGCTCGTCATGCTCTACAACGACGCGTATGCGCCGCTGCTCGGCGACAAGCATCCCGGCGCGCTGGGGCGCAGCATCCATGAGGTGTGGACCGAGATCGCCGACGTCATCGCGCCGCTGATGGCCGGCGTGATGGCCACCGGCGAGGCGACCTGGATCCCCGACGGCTTCCTCGCGCTGGAACGGCATGGCGCGGCGGAGGAGACCTACTTCTCCTATTCGTTCGGCCCGGTACGGGTGGAGGACGGCAGCGTCGGCGGCATCCTGGCCGTCACGATGGAGACGACGCAGCGCGTCGTCGGCGAGCGGCGGCTGGCCTTCCTCAAGACACTGGCGGACGCCACCGCCGGCGCGGCCGATGCCGTCGAGGTGTGTACCCGGGCGATGGCCACCCTGGACGCCGGCATGCCCGACATCCCGCGGGCCGCGCTGTATCTGCGCGAGCCCGGTCAGGGCGAGCGCCTGGTGGCGCAGACCGCGTCGTCGGGCGGACCGGGAGTCGCCTGGGCCGCCGCCGAGTACACGCAGGAGGCATCACCCCTCCCCGGCTCGATCGCCGTTCCGATCCAGATCGAAGGTCGGAGCGAGCGGCTCGGCACCCTTCTCGTCCTGCTCAATCCGCAGCGGCCGCTGGACGACGACTACCGGGAATTCATCGCGCTGATCGGCCTGCAGGTGGCGCGGTCGATATCGGACCTCAGGGCCCTGGAGCGGGAACGCGCCCGCGTCCACGCGGAACGCGAGCTTCGCCGGATCTTCGAGCAGGCGCCCAGCTTCGTGTGCATCCTGAAGGGCCCGGACCATGTGTTCGAGTTCGTCAACCACGCCCACCTGCGCCTGTTCAACAGCGCGGCCTGGCTCGGCAAGCCCGCGCGGGAGGCCTTCCCCGACATCGCCGGGCAGGGTTACTTCGAGCAGCTCGACGAGGTGTTCCGGACCGGCAACCGCTTCGTCGCCGCGTCGGCGCCGGTGCGCTACCGCTACGCCCCCGACAGCGAGGAGGATGAACGCCTGCTGGACTTCATCTACGAGCCGATCCGCGACGAGAGCGGCCGCGTCACCGGCGTGTTCTGCGAAGGCTTCGACGTGACCGCGCAGCGGCGCGCCGAGGCGGCCCTCGACTCGGCCCTGAAGCAGACGGAAGGGCAGCGCCGTCTGTACGAGGCCATCCTGGCCAACACGCCGGACCTGGCCTATGTCTTCGATCTGTCCCACCGCTTCGTCTACGCCAACGAGGTGCTGCTGCGGATGTGGGGCAAGACCTGGCACGAGGCGATCGGCAGGAACTGCCTGGAACTGGGCTACGAGCCCTGGCATGCGGCCATGCACGACGAGGAGATCGATCGTGTCGTCGCGACGGGCCAGCCGGTCCGCGGCGAGGTGCCGTTCGCCGGCGCCTTCGGCCGGCGCATCTACGACTACATCTTCGTGCCCGTGTTCGGTCCGGGCGGCGAGGTGATCGCCGTCGCCGGCACCACGCGCGACATCACCGAGATCAAGGCGATGGAGGAGACGCTGCGCCGCCAGGCGGACCAGTTGCGGGAGAACGACCAGCGCAAGGACGAGTTCCTCGGCATCCTCGCGCACGAACTGCGCAATCCGCTGGCGCCGCTGAAGAACGGCCTGGAAGTGTTCCGCCGCCTGGCGTCGCGGGACGAGCCCGCCCTCCAGAAGGTGCAGGCCATGATGGACCGCCAGCTGGTGCAGATGGTGCGCCTCATCAACGACCTGCTGGACGTCACGCGCATCTCCAGCGGCAAGATCCGCATGAGCCGGTCGCGCCTGGCGCTGGCCGAGGTGCTGCAGGCGGCCGTCGAGACCAGCCAGCCGGCGATCGATCACCAGGGGCACACCCTGACCCTCTCCGCGCCCGGCCGCCCCGTCTTCGTCGAGGCCGACGCGACGCGGCTGGCGCAGGTGTTCCTGAACCTGCTGACCAACGCGGCCAAGTTCACCCCGCCTGGCGGGCACATCCGGATCACGACCGAGCGTCACGGAAGCGACGTCGTCGTCACGGTCCGCGATGACGGCGAAGGCATCCCGCCGGACATGCTGTCGCGCATCTTCGACATGTTCGTCCAGGTGGACCGCCCGCTGGAGCGCGATCGCGAACGGAGCGGGCTGGGGATCGGGCTGTCGCTCGCCAGAGGCCTGGTCGAGCTCCACGGCGGCAGCATCGAGGCCCGCAGCGACGGCCCGGGCCGAGGCAGTGAATTCATCGTGCGGCTGCCGGCGGCGGTCGACGCCGACCGGCCGGACAGCGAGGGCGACCGGCCCGACGACCTGCAGACCGTCGACGAGCGCCGCGTGCTGATCGCCGACGACAACGTCGACGCCGCGGACAGCCTGGCCCTCCTGGTCGAACTCATGGGCGCCACGCCGCGCGTCGCCCGCGACGGTCTGGACGCCGTCGCACAGGCCGAGCGATTTCAACCGGAGCTGGTGCTGCTCGATCTCGGCATGCCGGGGCTCAACGGGTTTGAAGCCTGCGCCAGGATCAAGGGCGAGCCCTGGGGACGCGACATGGTGGTGGTGGCGCTCACCGGCTGGGGGCAGGAGAAGGATCGCCTGCAGTCGCGCGCGGCGGGCTTCGATGCGCACCTCGTGAAGCCGGTGAGCGCAGACGCGATCAAGGGCCTGATGGCGGGCTTCAAGCCGTAGCCTTGCTTTGCCCATTCATCGCCTCCCAGGCAGGATTGGGCAAAACTCAGGCAGCTTCGTGCGTTGCCCGGATCCGTGCCGCGGCGAACAATCCGCTCCATCGACACGAATCCTCGTTCACCCCTTGCGGAGCCGAAAGCCATGAACAACTTCAGCCTCAACACGCCCACCAAGATCCTGTTCGGGAAGGGCCAGATCGCCGAGCTCGGCAAGGAGATCCCCGCGGACGCCCGCATCCTGATCACCTACGGCGGCGGCAGCATCAAGAAGAACGGCGTGCTGGACCAGGTCCGCGCCGCGTTGACCGGCCGCACGGTGTTCGAGTTCGGCGGCATCGAGCCCAACCCGACCTTCGAAACCCTGATGAAGGCCGTGGAGGTCGTCAAGGCCGAGCAGGTCGACTTCCTGCTCGCCGTCGGCGGCGGCTCCGTCGCGGACGGCACCAAGTTCATCGCCGCGGCGGCGCAGTACGACGCAGCGCGCGACCCGTGGGAGATCCTGCTGACGCGCGGTTCGAAGGTCAAGAGCGCCGTGAAGATGGGCGTCGTGCTGACGCTGCCCGCCACCGGCTCGGAGTCCAACAACGGCGCCGTCGTCAGCCGGAAGGCGACCGGCGACAAGCTGCCGTTCTTCTCGGCCTTCACCTACCCGGTGTTCGCCGTCCTCGATCCGGTGACGACCTACAGCCTGCCCGCGCGCCAGGTGGCCAACGGCGTCGTGGACGCCTTCGTCCACACGGTCGAGCAGTACCTGACCTATCCCGCCGAGGGCCGCATCCAGGACCGCTTCTCCGAAGGCATCCTGCTGACGCTGATCGAGGAAGGCCCGCGCGCGCTGGCCGAGCCCGAGAACTACGACGTCCGCGCCAACGTGATGTGGAGCGCGACGCAGGCGCTGAACGGCCTGATCGGCGCCGGCGTTCCGCAGGATTGGGCAACGCACATGATCGGCCACGAACTGACCGCGATGCATGGCCTGGACCACGCGCAGACGCTGGCGGTCGTGCTGCCGTCGGTGCTCGAGTACAAGAAGGAACAGAAGCGCGCCAAGCTGCTGCAATACGCGGACCGCGTCTGGGGCCTGCGCGACGGCAGCGAGGAGCAGCGCATAGCCGGCGCGATCGCGGCCACGCGTGCCTTCTTCGAGCAACTGGGCGTCGGCACGCGCCTGTCCGCCTACGGCCTGGACGGCAGCTCGATCCCGGCGATGATCGCCAAGCTGAAGGAACACGGCGGCACCGCGCTGGGCGAGCACCAGGACATCCGGATCGAGGACAGCCAGCGCATCCTCGAAGCGGCCCGCTGATCCTCGGCTGAGACTCCCCGTCGAGGCGCACGCGGTCTGCAGGCCGCGTGCGCCCGAAGTCCTTTGAAGCACCCATGGCGACCACCCTCAACGACAGCATCCGACGGCGGATCATCGATACCGCGATCCGCTACAAGTCGGGTTCCTTCTCGACGCCGTCGCCGGTGGCCGGCGTCCGGATCCTCTATTCCGAGACCTCCCACCCGCGCACGCCGGTTTTGTACGAGCCGTCCATCGTCATCGTGGCGCAGGGCGCGAAGGTGGGTTACGTCGGCGAGAAAACCTTCCGCTACGACGCGGACAACTACCTGCTGCTGACGGTCCCCCTGCCCTTCGAATGCCAGACGATCGCGAGCAAGGCCAAGCCCTTCGTCGGCCTGTCGATCGACATCGACACGGCGGTGCTCCAGGAGCTGCTGATCGAGCTGGAGGACGAGCGCCTCGATCGCCCGGCCAGCCTCGATTCCACCGGCGTCAACAGCGCGGCGTTCACCGAGGACGTGCTCTGCGCCATCGAACGCCTGTTCGACGCGATGCACCGGCCGCGCGACGCCAAGGTGCTGGGCAAGCTCATCCTCAAGGAAATCATCTATCACGTGCTGTGCGGCGAAAGCGGCGCGGCGTTGCAGGCGCTGGCCAACCGCCACACGCACTTCGCGCAGGTGACGAAGGCGCTGCAGCACATCGAGTCCCACTACGCCAAGCCGCTCAGCGTCGAGCAGCTGGCCGGCCTGGTGAACATGAGCGTGTCCGCCTTCCATCACAACTTCAAGGCGGTGACCAACACCTCGCCGCTGCAGTACGTGAAGAGCTACAAGCTGCACAAGGCCCGGCTGATCATGCTCAACGAAGGCGTGAAGGCCGGTGTCGCGGCCACGCGCGTGGGCTACGAGAGCCCGTCGCAGTTCAGCCGGGAGTTCAAGCGCTACTTCGGCGCCACGCCCGTGGACGAGGTCGCGCGGTTGAGGGCGTTCAGACCGTCGGTCTCCTGAAGGGCGCGGGCTCGGGTCCGTACGCGGGCTTCGGATGTCGGTGATTTGCCGACACGCGATGCGGAACAAGCCGCACGCGCGGCACCGAAGTCCGGAGATACCGCGCGACATGGCGCCGCGTGACACTGCGGGCACGCCATCGAAAGACGCCCGCCATGAAGATCCTCCTCGTCGACCCCTCCCCCTCCTGGATCGCCACCCTGCGCCACCGGCTCGGCGACGTGCCCGGCGCCGTCGTGGTGGCCCAGTGCGCCTGCGAGAACCACGCTGTGATCACCGCCGTCCTGTGCCAGCCTGACGTCGTCATCTGCGACGTGGCCTTGAGCGAAGGTTCCGGCCTGAACACGGTGGCCCGCATGCGCCAGGCAGGCTTCCGCGGCGTCGCCTTCGCGATCAGCAACGCGGACGAGGCGCTGTTCGGTCCCCGCTGCATGGAGGCTGGCTTCAACGGCTTCTACAGCCGGGAATTCGAGCTGGAGCTGCTCCTGGACACGCTGCGCGAGTTCGGCGACGCGCCGCTGACCTTCCATCAGCCCAAGCTCCAGCAACTGGCCGTGGCCGCTTGATCCATCGCGGCACGCATGCCGCTCGCGATGCTCAGGGGTTGCGCGTCAGCACCGCCGTCGCCCGCCAGCGCTGCGGAAACAGCTGCCGGAGCTGATCCACCTTCGGCAGATCGTTGATCACGATGTACGGATGGCGCGGGTTGCGCTCCAGGAAGTCCTGGTGATAGCCCTCCGCGGGATAGAACGCCTTGCCCGCCTCCACCTTGGTCGCGAGCGACTTCGGATACGCCCGCGCCGCGTCCAGTTGCGCGATGTAGGCCTGCGCGACGCGCGCCTGCTCGGCATCCTTCGGGAAGATCGCCGAACGGTATTGCGGTCCGGTGTCCGGTCCCTGCCGGTTGAGTTCCGTCGGATCGTGCGCGACCGAGAAGAAGATCTGCAGCAGCGCGCCGTAGCTGACCTGCTTCGGGTCGTAGGTGATCTCCACCGATTCCGCGTGGCCGGTCAGGCCGCTGCCCACCATCTCGTAGTGCGCGGTGCCGGCATTGCCGCCCGCGTAGCCCGAGACCACGCGGGTCACGCCCTTCACGTGCTGGAACACGCCCTGCACGCCCCAGAAGCATCCGCCCGCGAAGACGGCGGTTTCCGTGGTGCGGGCACTGTCGGCGGCAACGTCCGACGTCGGCGCCACGACGACGGTCGCCGGCGTGGCCGAACGCCCCACCGCCAGCTGCTGCGTGCCGAGGAACGCCAGCGGCAACGCCACGGCGCCGAGGAGCAGCAGGCGCCGGCCGCTCGAGGTCCTGCCGCCGGACGATCTCGTGTCCGACGGATCGCGACGGGGGTGGGAGGGCGTGTTCATGGTCATCCTTTCGTGGCCTCGCGGGCCCGGTTCAACCGAAGGTGAAGGCGTAGACGAGCACGCCGGGATCGAGGAACTCGATGCTGAAGTCGCGGTCCTTCAACGGGCCGTCGCCTTGCCGGACCAACTGGTACAGGCGCTGGCCGCTGACGGTGCCGGTGCCGTCGGCGTCCACGTCGATGCCGTGCGCGGCGCCCGGCCGCTGGCCGTCCAGCGTGACGCGGAACCTCACCGTCTTCCCCGCCGGAGCCCCGAGCACCAGGTGCAGGTCCCGTGCATGGAAGCGGTAGACCACCCGCGCCAGCGGCTTGACTGCGGTCGCCTGCTGCGGACCGACGCGCCATTCCCCGTTCAGCGCCCAGTCGTTGAGGGCCAGTTGCGCGGGTGCCGCGTAGGCAGCCGACTGGTCGTGCGCGGCGGTCGGCCGGGATGCGAAGCGTTCGGCGCGTTCATAACCGACGTAGGTTTCCGGGGAGGACACCTCCTGGCTCCCGCCGGCCGACTCGACGCCCTTCGCCTGGACCTGGACCACTCCGGCATCCATCCGGTCGCTGCCGTTCTCGCGCAGCAGCTGCTGGATGACCGCCTCCGAGCGCGCGTATTCGCCTTCGCCGAAGTGCTGGAAGCGGACCCGCCCCTGCCCGTCGATGAAGTAGTGCGCCGGCCAGTAGCGGTTGGCGAACGCGCGCCAGATCGCGAAGTTGTTGTCGACGGCGATCGGATAGGTGACGCCCAGGTCCCGCGCGGCCTTGCGCACGTTGTCGACGTCGCGCTCGAAGGCGAACTCCGGCGCATGCACGCCGATCACGACCAGCCCCTGATCGCGGTACTTCTCCGCCCAGGCCTTCACGTAGGGCAAGGTCCGCAGGCAGTTGATGCAGGAGTAGGTCCAGAAGTCGATCAGCACGACCTTGCCGCGCAGCGCCTCGGCGGACAGCGGCTTCGAGTTCAGCCACTGCACGGCGCCGTCGAGCGACGGCAGGCCGCCGAGGTCCGGCAAGGCGCCTTCGCCGCCATGGCCGCCCGACATCATCATGGCGCCGGTCGATCCGCCGTTCCCGCCGGACATGGCCCCCGACATGGCGCCCGACATGGCGCCTGTCATCGCACCGGTCATCGCACCCTGCATGGCGTTCTTCGGCGCCGTCGCGTTGCCGGTGTCGGCGGCGGCCATCATGGCCGACGGCGACGGCGCCATGGCAGCAGGCGCGCCGTCGTTCTGAAGGCGCTCCAGCAATCGCTGCTCGAGGCCCCCGGTCGACGCGATGGACAGCTGCGACAACGCGCCGGTGTCGAGTCCCAGCGCGATGGCGGCAACGCCGGCGAGCATCGCGACGCCGAGGCCGCGACGCAGCCACTCGCCGCTGCCCAGATGGCGCTTCATGGCCGCGAACACGCGTTGCCCCGCCAGCAACGCGACCGCCAGCGAGGTGACGGCGCCCAGTCCGTAGGCCAACAGCAGCAGGCTCGTATGGACACCGGCCCCTTGCAGTGCCGCCGTGGTCAGCACCAGTCCGAGGATCGGCCCCGCGCACGGTGCCCAGAGCAGCCCGGTCGCGATGCCCAGCACCAGCGAGGACCAGGGGCCACCGCGCCCTGACGATTGCGCGCTCGACGACAGCCGATCCCCCGCCGCGACGAACGGACGCGCGACGGCGTCGGCCAACCGCGGCCACAGCAGCGCCAGCGCGAACACCGCCATCAGCACGAGTGCCACCGCCCGGCCCGCCTGGTTGGCATGCACCACCCAGCCGCCGCCGACCGCGGCCAGCGTGGCCACGAGCGTGAACATCAGCGCCATGCCCGCCAGCATCGGCAGCACCGAGCGCGTGAACGGCTGGCCCGCGCGGGCGAAGACGAAAGGCAGCGCCGGCAGGATGCAGGGGCTGACGATGGTCAGCACGCCGCCGAGGTAGGTCAGGAGGAGCAGCAGCATTCGGAGGTCCGGAGTCTGAAGATCGAGGAAGAAGTGCAAGCCGTGACCGGCGTCAGCGCCCTGTCGGCCGACGCGTCACGCCGAAGTGGCGGCGAAGCTCATCGACACGCCGTTCATGCAATAGCGCAGGCCGGTCGGACGCGGTCCGTCGTCGAACACGTGGCCGAGGTGTCCGCCGCAGCGCCGGCAATGGACCTCCGTCCGCGCCATGCCCAGCGTCGAGTCCGTGCGGGTCGCCACGGCATTGGCCAGCGGCTGCCAGAAGCTCGGCCAGCCCGTGCCGCTGTCGAATTTGGTCGCCGAGGAGAACAGCGGCAGCGCGCAGCCCGCGCAGGCGAAGGTGCCGCGCCGGTGCTCGCCGTTGAGCGGGCTGCTGTACGGGCGTTCGGTGGCCTCCTGGCGCAGCACGGCGAAGCTTGCCGGGGACAGCTTCGCGCGCCATTCGGCTTCGGTGAGGACGACCTCGAAACGCTCGGCTGCTGCCGGAGCGGCCTCCGCCGCGGGCATCAGGCCTGGCGCATCCGACGACGGCCAATGGCGCGCGGCGGCGCCGACAAGGACAGCGCCGGCGGCTGTGCCGCCCAGGACGAGGAATCGGCGTCGAGTGCTCATGGCGTGGCTCCTGATCAGCTTTCCAGAGTCCCGGTCCAGGGACGATGGTCGTCAGCGTACGCAGCGGGCCTCCCGAAGTCCTCACGCAAAGTTCAAATAAATGTGAGAACTCCGGATCGGCTCGCGGGCCGGGCCAGCGGAGAGAATGCCGGCCATGGTCAGCGATCCACCCAAACAGCCGCCTGCACATCAGCCCAAGCGCCTGCTGCTCGTCGAAGACGACGCCCACATCGCCGAACTGCTCGCGCTGCACCTGCGCGACGAGCGCTACGAGGTCGTGCACTGCGCCGACGGAGCCGAAGGCCTGCGCCTGACCGAACAGGGCGGCTGGGACCTGCTGGTCCTGGACGTGATGTTGCCCGGCGTGGACGGGCTCGAGATCTGCCGCCGCGCGCGGGCCATGCCGCACTACGTGCCCATCGTGATCATCAGCGCGCGCGGTGGCGAGCTGCATCGCATCCTCGGTCTGGAACTGGGCGCGGACGACTACCTGGCCAAGCCGTTCTCGGTGCTGGAACTGGTGGCGCGCGTGAAGGCGCTGCTGCGCCGGACCGAGGCGATGTCGCGCAGCGCGAAGCTCGATGCCGGCAGCGTCGCGCTGGACGGCCTGTTCATCGATCCGATCGCGCGTCTGGCCCGGTTGGAAGGTCGAGCGCTCGAGCTCACGCCGCGCGAGTTCGACCTGCTCTACTTCTTCGCCCGGCAGCCGGGCCAGGTGTTCTCTCGGCTCGACCTGCTCAATGCCGTCTGGGGCTACCAGCACGAAGGCTACGAACACACCGTCAACACGCACATCAACCGGCTGCGCGCCAAGATCGAGGCCGACCCGTCCAACCCCGCGCGCATCCTCACCGTCTGGGGCCGCGGCTACAAGATGGCGCCGCCGGCCGGGACCTGACGATGAGACTGCCGCTGAGCCTGATGCGACTGAACCTGACGCAGCTGAACCTGACGCAACGCCTGGCCCTGGTCTTCGCCGGGCTGCTGCTGCTGTGCTCCGGCGCCTCGGCCTGGCTGCAGGTGCGTTCCAGCCGCATGCACGAGCAGGAGGTGGTGCAAGGCCTGTCGCGCGACCTCGCCGCGCACATCGCGGCCCAGGCCCCGCTGATGGACGAGCGCGGACCGATGCCGGGCGCGGTGCGGCGGCTCTTCGGCCAGCTGATGGCGGTGAACCCGAGCGTGGAGGTCTACCTGCTCGACACCGAAGGTCGCGTCGTGGAGCATGCGGCGCCGCAGGGTCACCTCGTGCGCGAGCGCGTCGACGTCGACCCGATCCGCCGCTTCCTGGCCCACGCGCCGCTGCCCATCACCGGCGACGATCCCCGCAGCGCCGCGCGCAAGGTGTTCAGTGCCGCGCCGCTGCGCGTCGGCGACCGTGACGCGGGTTTCGTCTACGTCGTGCTGCTGGGCGAGGCGCATGACCGGCTGGCGGGCCTCGACGCGACCGGCAACGCGTTGCGTGCGGCGCTGTGGTCCATCGCGATCGTGGCGCTGCTGTGCCTGGCGGCCGGCCTGATCGCCTTCGGCCTGATCACGCGGCCGTTGCGGCGCCTGGCGGAAACCGTGCGCCGCTACGACATCGACGACGCGGCGTCGCCGGACCTGCTCGTCGACGTCGGATCGCCGGCCGACGCGGCGCGCGACGAGATCGCCGTGCTGCGCGCGGCGTTCTCGCAGATGGCGACGCGCATCGGCGAGCAATGGCGGCGCCTGTCGCGCCAGGACGAACAGCGCCGGGAGATGGTGACGACGATCTCCCACGACCTGCGCACGCCGCTGTCGTCGCTGCACGGCTACCTCGAGACGCTGCTGCTGAAGGACGGCCAGCTCGACGCCGCCCAGCGGCGCCGCTACCTCGAGATCGCGATCGAGCAGAGCACCGCGGTGGGCGGCCTCGCGCGCTCGCTGTTCGAGCTCGCCCGGCTGGAGCAGGGATTCGTGGAGCCGCAGCTGGAGTCGTTCCAGCTGACGGACCTGGTGCAGGACGTCTTCCAGAAGTTCGAGCTGGCCGCCGCGCAGCGGCAGGTCACGCTGAGCGCGCAGTTCGATGGTCCCGTGCCGCCGGTGGAGGCGGATCTGGGGCTGATCGAGCGCGTGCTGACCAACCTGCTGGACAACGCGCTGCGTCACACGCCGGCCGGCGGACAGGTGCAGGTCACGCTCAGCCCGGCGCCGGCCGCGCAGGTGCGCGTGACGCTCGCCGACACCGGTCCCGGCATCGATCCGGCGCGGCGCGCGGATCTCTTCCAACGCCCGTTCAACGCGGACGGTGCGCGACGGGGCGGCGGACTGGGACTGCGCATCGTCCATCGCATCCTCGCGCTTCATGGCGCCGAAATCCGCTTGCTGGATGGCCCGGGCGCGGTGTTTGAATTCGCGCTGCCACAGGCACCGGGCGCGGCCTCTGCGGCCAGTCTCACGCCCTCACCGGCTGCGCATCGATCGTGATCAGGTCCCGCCCGCCGTGGGCGGTGTTGATCTTCCCGCCCAGCGTGATCTTGCCGCCGCCGAGGAATCGCTCGGCGAAGCCTTGCGGGCCTGCGTCCTTGTCCGCGGCTGCCTTCGGCGTCGCGCGGAACTCGCCGCTCGCCACCGACGAGTCCCGCGCGCGCTGATTCTGTTCGTTGACGAACAGCCGGAACGGCTGCCAGCTGGCTTCCGCCTCGACATGCGCCGCGATCTGCTTCTGCAGGTCCTTGATCTGCGCCGCCGCGCCCGCGTCCGCCGGCGCCCCCGGCCGCTCCAGCACCTTGATCCGCTCCAGGCAGGCGTTGATCGTGTCGGCCGCGTCGGGCGTCAGGCACTTGCGCTCGATGAACAGGCGGTTGTTGCCCGGCGGCAGGTTGACCATCTGCTGCAGGAAGCCCTTCAGCGCCTCGTCGCCGCCGCGCAGCACGCCGTCCGGACCGCGCTGGCCCAGCCGCGCCTGCCACTCGCCGCTCTCCTTGTTCACCAGCTTGATGAAGTCGTCCTGCACGGCGTACTCGCGGTGCTTGTACGAGATGTTCGGCTTGACCTTGCCATCCTCCGTGGTGATGCGCACGAAGCCGTTCTTCGCCTGGATCACCAGCTCCGTCTCCACGCCGACCTTGTGTCGCGCGAAGACGCCGACATCGGGCTGGTCGTCGCGCTTGATCGTCGGATGCGAGACGCCCACGCTCGCCGCCGCGCCCAGCGAGGTGCGCGAGCCGCTGCCCGCCTGCACCGTCTGCGTCGCGCCGGCCGTGTCCTTGGCCTTGCTGCGGTTCATGAAGGTGTGCTTGAGCGCGACGCCCGCCGTGCCCGACGCGCCGACCACGCCCGCGATCTTGCCGCTGCCGCTGCCGTCGGCGCTGAGCGAGCCGTTCACCTGGTGGGACTTGCCCTCGTTCCAGCCAAAGGAGATGTCGCGGTAGTCGCCGACCTTGTCCACCATCTGCGCCCACATCTCGCCGCCGTTGGCGGGACGCGCCGGCGCACCGCCCTGCCCATTCTGCGCCGCGAGCTCGAAGATCGAGTTCACCGTCAGCTCGCTCATGCGCTTCCAGCTGCCCTCGGGCGCCCGCATGGCCGCCGACTGCGCGGGCGTCAGCGAGGCCGTCAGTTCGTGGTGCTCCGCGCCCGTCTTGTTGGTGCGGATCATCAGCCCCTTGCTGAACAGGTGCGCCCCGCCCAGCCGCGCCATCGCCTGCACGCTGCCGCCCAGCTTGCCGACCTGCGCGCCCACGCGCACGCCGCCGCCCAGCATCTCGGTGACCTTGGTCTCGTTGCCGAGGAAGATCACCCCGGTGTTGGAGGCCACGCCCGCCTTGAGCACCGCCGTGCGGCTGTGGTCGACGTTGAACTCGCCCACCGGCGTGACGCCGGTCGTCACGCCGCCTATCCCGTCCACGCTGGCCACGCCGTAGCCGAACATGCCGCCGACGCCGAACTTGCGGCCGTCGCTGTAGTCCGTCATGTCGCCGCCGGCGACGACGGTGACCAGCACCTGGCGCAGGATGTCCTGCCGGCCCTGCGGCGTGGCGGCATTGAAATCGCGCTGCAACTGGTCAAGCTCGCTGTCCATCGCGGCCTTGCCGCGCAGGACCTTCAGGTCTCCCCGGAGCTGCGAGACCGCGTCCGCGCCGCCCTGCGGCACCGATCCGGGCGCGCCGGACGCACTGAGCCCTCCTGACTTCACCCAGTCGTTCAGCGTCCCGGGCAGCAGCGTCTTGTCCGTGTGCGCGGCGGCATCGGCATCCACGAGGGTCTGGTTCAACGCTGGCGGCGCCACGTGCGCCGGCGGCGGCGTTCCCGCCGGCGTCCCGGCGGGCGGCGGCGGATTGGAGATCTCGTCGTTGACGCGGACCGCGGCCGCGTCGATCTCGGCCTTCGTGAGTCGAAGCCCTTGCGTCAGGTCGATCAGCGGATCGGCGCCCGCGGGCACCTTCGCGTTCCACGCGTCCATCACCGCCAGGCGCATCACCGCGCGGGTCCGCTCGTCGACGGTCATGGTCGCGGCATTGGCCCGCACGTCGTTCATCAGCAAGGTCTTGCTCCGGTCCAGCGCGCCCTTGAGCCGCTTGGCGTGCTCGCCCGGCACGGTGCCGATCTCCGACCCCAGCGGTCCCGCCTGCATCAGCGTCTTCAGTGGTGTCTTGTCCTTGCCGACCTTGCGCCGCATCGAGTCGACCGGATGGCGGAGCGAGTCCCGCACGCCCGGTCCCGAGACCTCCGTCTTGCACGCCAGGTCGATGTACTTGCAGAACTTGTGCAGCCGCTTGGCCATCAGGTGGAAGTCGGTGCCGGCGCCGCTTTCGGTGAAACCGTTGCGCAGCGCGACGTAGGCGGGTTTCATCGCCGTGTTCGCCTCCGGCGTGCCCTGCGCCCGGTTCACGTTGTCCGCGGCGTAGAGGAAGGCCTGCGCGGCCAGCGTGGACCGGTGCTCCGGATCGCGGCGCCGCGCCGGGCCGCGGCGCATGTTGCCGGTGCCCAGGCGCGTGGGGTCGACCAGCTTGGCGTGCTCCGCGGGATCGACGCCCGGGGGCGGCGTCGTGAGCGCGGCGCGGAAGTCCGCCGGTGTCTGGTTGCCGCCGACGGCCAGGCCCTGCGCGAGCAAGGCGCTCTCGGCGCGCAGGCCGAGCTTGTAGTGCTCGACGGCACGCTCGGCATGCTGGCGCGTCTGGAACGCCGTCAGGGCCGTCGTGTGGGCGGCCTGGGCCGCGGGCGTCGGATTCGGCCCGAGCGCCGCCGGCATCGGCGCCGCGGGCGGCAGCGACAGGCCCTGCAGATCCAGCAGGGCCTGCATGCCGCCGGACGTGGCCGCGAGGGCGCGCTTGGCCTCATTGGCGAGCTTCGCCACCTCCGGCCCGGGCGGCGCCGTCGTCACGCCGGCCAGCGGCGACGGGACAGGCGTTCGAGGCACCATGCCCGACGGTGCCGGACCGCCACCATTCCAGAGCGCGTTGTAGACATGCGCGGCGACGTTCGGGTCGTCGGTGACCGTGCGCAGGGTCGTCGCGATCAGCAGCGCCTGCTCATGGCGCAAGGGATGGCCTTCGGGCCGGCCCGCCGGGTCGGGGTTGGGATGCGACAGCAGCGCCTGCGCCAGCGTCGTGCCGATCGGCGTGGATTCGGTAGCGTGCGTCTCGCTCGCGAACATGCGACCGACCTCCGACGCGAAGGCCTCCGCCTTGCCGAAGGCCGGCGGCGTCTCCGCCGCACGCTTCGTCCGGATGGACGCATCCGTCAGCAGATTGGCCGCGCCGCTGGCGGCGACCTTCACGTGCGCGTCGACCCGCTTCAGGGCGCCGTCGCTCAGGATCTTGTCCGTCGGAGTCCGGGGCGGTGGAACGCCGTTGTTGAACTTGGTCGGCGCGGTGCCGCTGCTGGAGCCGCTGATCGGCCCCACCGCGAAGTCCACCTTGACCGGCGCCATGCGCCGCTCCGTCGCGGCCAGCGGCCGGCTCAGCAGATTGTCCTTGGCCTTGTGGCCGAGGGTGCGCTCGTCTGGATGCGGCGGTTCGGGCTTGGGGCGGATCTCCTCGCACAACGCGTCGATCGCATGCTCGATCCGCTGCTGCGCCTGATCGGCGGCGGGCTTGAGTGCGTCGCGCGCTTGAGCACTGGTCAGGGCGGTCGCGTCCGCGCCGGTGGCCGCGGTCCGATCCAGGTCACGCTGCTGATTGGCGGCGGTCTCGATCGGCCCGCTCGTCTGCGCCTGGTTCTGGCACGTGGTCAGATGGCCGCGCTCGACATTGGCGGCCGTGAGGAGTTGCGCCACCACCGCCTGCTGCGCGGTGATGGCGTTCTGCGCCAGTGTGAGATCGGCGTTGGCCCGCTGCAGCGCGCGGCTGGGCGCCGGCGGCGGAGCGCCCGGCGCCGGCGCGGGCATCGCGGCCTGGGCGGCATTCACGGCCAGTTGGCACGCCTGGTGGTGGGCATGCAGATCGCCGCCGGGTTGCAGCCGGTCGCGCGCCTGCGCGTGGCGGTCAATGGCCGCGTCGGTGATCACCTGCTGCTTCGCTTCCGCGTCGCGATGGGTGGCGGCGGTGCGGGTGCTTTCCGCCGCGTCGGCCGTGGATTGGGCCAGCGTGCGATGGGCCTGCGTGGCGGCGGTCGCATCGGGCACGGCGGCCTGTGCGGCGGTCGCATGGGCCTGCATGTCCGCCTGCTCGGGCGCGGTCGGCAAGGTCAGCGCGTTCAAGTCCCGGCTGGCGTCGGCGAGCCGCGTGATCGCATCGCGGGCCGCCGTCACCCGCTGCCGGGCGGCGGCCTCCGCCGCGATGCCCGTGCGCTGGTCTGCCTGGGCGGTCGCGAGGTTGGTCCTGTGCGTGCCGATGGCGGTGTCGTTGAGGGTCTGGCGGTTCTCTGCGGCCGTGACCGCTTGGCTCAGTCGCTGAAGGGCCGCATTGGCGTTGTCCCGGTCCGTCGTCGCCTGCGCGATCTGCTGCGCACGGGTCGGCGCCGCGGCCCCTGCTCCAGGCGCTGGTTGTGCCGGCACCGGGGGATCGGGTGGGAGGCTTTGCGCGCGCCGCAGCGCGCGCTCGGCGTTGTTCAGGTTGGTCCTCTCCGCTCCCCAGGCGGGATCGTTGCGGGCGGCGCGCACCGCCGTCTCGAGCACGGGCACCTGTGCCTGCGCCGCGTCCAGCAGGCCTTGATGCCGGTTCACGTCCCCTTGGAGATTGGGCAGGGCCGCGGCCGTCTGCTGGGCCTGCGTCTGCGCGGCGGCCAGCTCGGCCTGACGGCGCGGCGCTTCGGCCACCGCCGCGGCGGCCGCGGCGGTGCCGCGCTGCTGGAGATCCTGGATCGATTGCTGGCGCTGGTTGAACGCGGCATTGGCCGAGGCCTCGCCGTCCACGTGCGCCGCCACCTGACCATGCGCGCCGTGCGCCTGGTCCATGGCCGTCGCGATGTCGGGCAGCACGGCCGGCGTCTGGGGCTGCGTCTGCGCTTGCGCAGTCCCGGTCCGACCGAACAGGTTCATCCGCGGCCGCTGGCTCTGCCGGGTGGCCACGGTGCCGGCCGTCGGGGTCAGGCCTTGCAGTCCACCGGGTGTCGTTGCGTTCTGCGTTGGCGCGTTCTGCGTTCCGCCGGTCGTGGGCGCTGGCGTCGTCAGAGGCGGCGGTGGCATGCCGCGGCTGCGTGCGAAGAACTGGACCATCGACCGTCCCCTGATGTCTTTCGCGAGACTGTCGGGCGTAGTTCGTTCGGGAGGTCGCCGCGAGCCGAAGCGGCTGTCGACGAACCGAAGTCCTCGATGAGGCGCCAGCACGCAAGCGCTGGGTGACTGCCGAGTCCGCTGGCCCTCACCCCTGCCCTCTCCCGCAAGCGGGAGAGGGAGTAAGAGCGATCAGGCGCGCGGAGGCATCCCGGTCAGGACGTCGCGCAGCCGCTCGATCGCCCGCTCGATCGTGGCGGCGGCCACATCAGCCGCTTCGCGCTGATCGTCGAAGGTCCGCGCGCTGGCTTCGGCGCGCTGGTCCGCCTTGGCCGCCGCGCCCCGGCGCGCGGACCGGTTCTGGACGGCCGCCGCCTCGGCGCCCTGGTGGCGCATCAGGTCGTTGCGCCGCATCACCACGACGATGTGTTCCGCGTCGACCTCGCCGGTGAGGCGGCGGATCGCGACCCGCTGCATCGCGATCGCCGCGCCGCAGTCCTGCGCCTGCCACTGCAGCCGCGCGCCGGGCGCGACGGCGGCCACCGCGTCGGCATGCGCCTGGACGCAGCGCGCGTGTTGCGCCAGCTGCACCGTCAACGCGTCGCTGGCCGCGTCGGTGTGGCCGATGTCCTCGACCACCCGCGCCGACGCGGCGACCGCGCGCCGGTGCTCGGACAGCGACGTCCTCGCGTCGTCGAGCGCGGTCCCGGCCGCGCCGCCCAGCGCGGTCAGGGCCAGCGAATGCGTGCGGGCAGTCCGGTTCAAGGCGCCGATCGCGTCGAGCAGCCGCATCTCCGCCGCCCGCGCCGCGTCCCGGCGCATCAGCGCCGCCGCCAGCCCGTCCCGGTAGGCGCCGGTCGCCCTCGCCAGGGCGGCGGCGTGTTCCGACAGTGCGGGCGAGCGCCGGCTCATCCGTTCCTCGCTGCGCTGCAGACTCCCGGCGGCCTCGTCCAGGGCCTCCTGGGCCCGGTTGGTCACGGCTTGTCGCGTGGCCAGTTCAACCCCGGCAGCGCCGAGCGTGGCAGTCACCTGCTGGCGGATCCCCAGGATCGCGCCCTCGCATTCGGCCTGGGCGGCTTCGGCCGCCAGCACACGATCCATGCGCAGCGGCAGCGCCTGACGCGCGTCCTGCATCGCCTCGATGGCGGCGGCGAGCTGCTTCACGCGCGCCGCCTTCCGGGCCTGCAGCGCCTGCTCGGCCTGCCGCGCGCGCACCCGGGCGCTGACGGCCAGCTGCGGCGTGTTGGAGGTGACGAAGAGACCCGCGGCGTCGGTGCCCTGCGGCCGCCCATGGTGGACATCGAACATCAACGTTCCTCCTGATACGTTTTCACACCACTGTGGATCGATTCGCATCGGAAGGTAACCGGGGAACGAAGCGCCCATCGGCCATGCGAAGGGGGCGCGTCGTCCCTTGATCCGGGTTCACGGCCGGCCCTCCGGCCGCCCGCCCCTGTCCCCTGCCGCATCGCCGGACGAGTCACGGGGCGCGATGTCCAGCCAGCCCGCCGCGATCATCACGACCAGCGCCGCGACCGCCGCCAGCACCGCGCCCCAGCTGGCGATGCGCATGCGCGGCGAGCGGCCGACGCGCTCCGTCGCCTCGGGCCGGATGCCCTCGATGCGCGACGCGCTGCGCCGCGGCTGGATGCGCGATTCGGGCCCGACGATGCGCCCCGCGCCGTCCGCAGCGTCGACGCTCTGCGCCCACACGTCATCTTCCGGTGGCGGTGAACGCCGCGCCGACGACGCGCCGCGACGCACGACCGGTCCCGGCGTGCCGCGCGGCGGCGCCTTGCCCTTGCCGCCACTGGCCGACGCGCGCGCGGTCGCCTTCGCGCCGCCGTCCGATCCCGTACTCGAGGCCGCCGGTGCCAGGTCTGAACCCCGGTCGCTCGAGGCATCGCCGGTGACGCGATCCTCCTCGTCATCGAGCAGATGCCGCGTCACCGCGCCCATCAGCCGGCTGGCCGAGGCCTGACGGCGCCCGCTGGCCTCATCGCGCCGGCGTGCCGACGGATCCCCGGGCAGCGGCCGGACCTCCTCGGCGGAGGACGCCGACGCACTGGCCGACGACGACGCGGGCCGCGCCGGAAGTCGAGGCGGATCGCCGCGCATGGCGCGGACTCAGACGCCGTCGACGGAGAACTCGCGCCGGCTGGCCTCGGCGCCCGCGCCGCCGGCGACGGCCGCCGCCACCGTCGCCGCGATGGCCGGCAGCTCCGCGAAGCTCGGCAGGCTCGCCGTGGCGCTCGGGGTCTCGCCGAACTGCTGGCGGTAGTTGTGCGCCAGCGTCGAGCGGTTGGCCATGCCCCAGCGCGCCGCGACCGCCAGCACGCTGTCGCGTCCGGCCATCTGCTGCAGCTCCGTGCGGATGCAGGCCATGCGCAGCTTGCGGATCACCTCCGCCGGCGTCAGGCCGAGGTTGGCGCGGAAGGCCATCTGCAGCGCGCGCTCGGTGACGTCGATCTCCGCGGCGATGCGGCGGACCGACAGCGCCCGGTCGTGCAGGTGGTCGAGGATGTATTGATAGGCGCGGCGATAGCGCGGCGGCAGACGCAGCTGATCGGCGTCGGCCTGCTCGGCGCGCTCCTGCTGCTCGAGGAAACGCGAGTACGGCACCCGCGTCAGCTCGAAACGCAGCCGCGCCAGCGACAGCTGCGCATGCTGGCGATAGCAGCGCAGCGCGTCGGAGTGACGGCCGTTCATCGCATGCAGCTTGGATGCGCAGTAGCGCAGCTCGATCGCATGACGGTGGTGCAGCTGACGCGCATCGTCGATGGCCAGCGGCCCGAGGATGTCGTAGGCGGTGCGCGCCTGGCCCCGGTCCAGCAGCGCCAGCGCGGCCTCGACCCGGGCACGCTCCTCCATCGGTGCGAGGCGGCGGTCGCGATACCAGCGCACGCCGTCGAAGAGGCCGTCCACGCTTTCACCCGCCTGGCCACTCTGCCCCCCCTGACCACTGGCCAGCGCGGGCTCATGCGACACGAGCGCCACCAGGAAGTCGAGTCGCGCCACCACGCCCGGCAGCGCCGCCAGCGCAATCGCCGACGATCGCAGCGCCGCGCGCACGTCGCGGTCGCGCGGCAACTCCGCACCGGCGAGATCGTCGTAGTGCCGCAGCGCGCGACAGACCTGGAGCTCGAGCTCGATCGCCGTCAGCAGCGGCATCATCAGCGAAGGCGCCGCCATCGCGTCGGCAAGCGCCATCGCGAAGGCCAGCGTGCGTGCCGCGCGGCGGTGCTCACCCATGGACTGCATCGCCTGCGCCATGCCGGCCAGCGCCTCGACCCGCAGCGCCGGCGGCGCGTCTTCCGCGTCGGCGACCACGTTGAAGGTCTCCGCCGCGCGGCCCGGCTTGTTCAGGTGAAGGAACAGGAAGCCCCGGTCCATCGACGACAGCCAGCGCACCTGCGCGCGCGGCAGGCCTTCATACATCTTCAGCTGCTTCTGGAACAGTTCCTCGGCCTGCTCGTCGCGGCCCGCGGCCAGCAGCGCCTGACCGAGCACCTGGCCCAGCGCCGCGAGCCGCTCGGGATCGCCGCCCGCCCCCCGATCGAGCCGCCCCAGTCCGAGCCGCAAGGCCTCCTGCACATCGCCGCGCGCCACCGCGGTGGCGACATCTCCATCCTGCTCGGCAAGTCTCAAACTGCCCAAGGTCAGCAACAACATGTGAACTCCCCTTCAATGCGTATCGGATGCGTACTGGATGTGTTCTGGATCGGTTTGAACCCGTGTTCATCGCGGATTCGCCGCCTTCCTTCGTTCGCCGATCATTCGTTTCGGCGTGAGCCCATGCTAGGGAGGCGCGTTCCCGGGCAGCCTCATGTCTTCACGATGAAATCCTCAACAATCCTCAACACGAAGTGAGCGCCGGACCGGCTCGCCCGGCCCGGGTTCGCGTCCGCGTCGATCGCTTCGCCCCCTCCTCGCCCCGCGTCGACGGCCGCAGGGACAGTGCGCCTCAACCCCGAGGAGCTTCCGTGTCCCTAGCCCTGCCTCACGCCGAGAAGAACGCCAGCGCGATCTCCGATGCGATCCCCGACGTCCTGTCGCTGCGGCCCGCGACGACGCAGGACGCGGCCTCCGTCGCGGCGATCTACAACGCCTCGCTGCGCACGCCGCCCTATCAGCCGGACGGCGTGAGCGAGGCCGACGGCGCGCGCTGGGTCGCGGAGCAACTCGCCAAGGTCAAGGACAAGGACGCGGTCAAGGACGCCAACTACATCGGACCGATGAGCGTGCCGATGGCGAAGCTGCAGATCGAGCTGCACCAGTTCTATCGCCGCCCGATGGTGATGGCGACGCAGCGCGGCGAGACCGTCGGCTGGATGGGCTCGCTCGGCCTGCACGACCGGCCCGGCCTGTCCTCGCTGTTCGAGCTGTCCTACTACGTCGCGCCGCGCTGGCGCGGACGCGGCGTCGGCACGCGGCTGATCAAGCACCTGATCACGCAGGCGCCGGTGTGGCGCGTGGACCGCCTGATGGCCATGGTGTGGAGCGACAACGCCGCCAGCCTGTCCGTGTTGCGGCGCGCCGGTTTCAGCAGCTGGGGCGAACTGCCCGGCGCGGTCACCGCTTTCGGCAAGCGGCGCGACATGGTGCTGCTCGGCATGACGCTGGCCGACCCCCCGCGGGACTTCGGGGACACCGAAGCCGCGGAAGCCACGGACAGCGCGGCCCCCTGAGCCATGGGGGAAAAGACCGAACAACCCAGCCAGAAGAAGCTGGACGACGCGAAGAAGAAGGGCCAGTCGCCCAAGAGCCAGGACATCAACGCCGCAGCCGGCCTGCTGGTCGTCACCGTCTGCCTGAGCGCCGCCAGCGCCACCGCGCTCAGTCACCTGGAGCGGCTGTTCTCGCTGGCCAGCGGTGTCGGACTGCAGGCCAGGACCGACAGCGACATGTTCGCCGTCGCCTACGACATCGCGATCGAGGGCCTGTGGATCGTGCTGCCCTTCGTCGTCGCGGCGATCTTCGTCGGTCTGCTCGCGTCCTTCGCGCAGGTCGGCTTCAACATCACCTTCGAGCCGCTGACCCCCAACTTCGACAAGGTCAATCCAGGCTCCGGGCTCAAGAAGCTGATCTCGCTGCGCTCGATCATCGAGTTCGTGAAGACCGTGTTCAAGGCGCTCCTGGTCGGCAGCGTGATCGCGATCATCACCATGGGCCTGATCCCGCTGATGGTCGGCGCCGCGACGCAGACGCCGACGGGCGTGGCCACGGTCGCGTGGACGGCGATGCTCAAGCTCTTCGTCGCGGCGGTGATCGCGCTGGTCGTGCTCGGTCCCGTCGACTTCGCGCTGCAGCGCTGGCTGTTCATCCGCGACCAGCGCATGGACAAGGACGAGCTCAAGCGCGAATACAAGGAAATGGAAGGCGATCCGATGGTCAAGGGCCAGCGCAAGCGCCTGGCCTTCGAGATGGCCAACAGCGATCCGAAGAAGACGGTGCCCAACGCGACCGTGGTCGTCACCAACCCGACGCACTACGCCGTCGCGCTGCGCTACCAGCCCGGCGTGACGCCGCTGCCGCTGATCGTCGCCAAGGGCGCGGACGCGCAGGCGATGGAGATCCGCCGGATCGCGGAAGCCTCGGGCGTGCCCATCGTCGGCGATCCGCCGCTGGCGCGCGCGCTGTTCAAGGTGCCGGTCGACGAGACGGTGCCCGAGGCGCTGTTCGAGGCCGTCGCCACCGTGCTGCGCTGGGTGTCGATGCTGGATGGCATGGGCGGGAAACCCGCAGGGAACGGCGGCGGCGGTGGCAGTGGCGGCGGTAGCGCCAAACCAAGCGGGAGCAAGACATGAGCAAGGCACTGGGTGACAAGAGCACCCTCGGCAACGACCTCGCGATGAGCTTCCTGGTGGTGGCGATCGTCGGCCTGATGATCCTGCCGCTGCCCACGGTGGCCATCGACAGCCTGCTGGCGGTCAACCTGGCGGTGAGCGTGCTGCTGCTGATGACCTCGCTGTTCATCCCGAACGCGGTGGCGCTGTCCTCCTTCCCGTCGCTGCTGCTGTTCACGACGCTGTTCCGGCTGTCGCTGAACATCGCGTCGACCAAGTCCATCCTGCTGCACGCCGACGCCGGTCACCTGATCGAGAGCTTCGGCGAGCTGGTCGTCGGCGGCAACCTGGTCGTCGGCATCGTGGTGTTCATCATCATCACGGTGGTGCAGTTCATCGTGATCTCCAAGGGCTCGGAGCGCGTGGCCGAGGTCGGCGCGCGCTTCACGCTGGACGCGATGCCGGGCAAGCAGATGAGCATCGACGCCGACCTGCGCGCGGGCCTGCTCACCGGCGACGAGGCGCGCCGCAAGCGCGCGCTGCTCGGCATGGAAAGCCAGATGCACGGCGGCATGGACGGCGCGATGAAGTTCGTCAAGGGCGACGCCATCGCGGGCCTGATCATCACGCTGGTCAACATCCTGGCGGGCATCGTCGTCGGGATCATGTACCACGGCATGACGGCCGGCGAGGCGGCCAACCGCTTCGCGGTGCTGTCGATCGGCGATGCGATGGTGTCGCAGATCCCCTCGCTGTTCATCTGCGTGGCCGCCGGCGTTCTGATCACCCGCGTGGCCGACGAGCATCAGAAGAAGCCGCGCTCGCTGGGCCAGGAGATCGTGGCGCAGATGACCGCCAACGTGCGGGCGATGTACCTCGCGGCGGGGCTGACGGTGGCCTTCGCGGCGGTGCCGGGTTTCCCGGCGATCCAGTTCCTGGCGCTGGGCATCGGGTTGGCGCTCGCGGGCCGCTACCTGGCGCGCCAGCGCAAGAGCGGCGAGGCGCAGAGCGTCTCCGCCCCGATCGCCGCGCTGCAGCGCGAAGGCGCCAAGGGCGACGCGCCGTCGATCATGCAGGAGGCGCCGCACTTCTCGCGGCCGCTGGCCGTGCGCATGTCGCCGGCGCTGGCGGCACTGCTGCTGCCGCACATGCTGGACCAGGCGATCGAGCGCGAGCGGCTGCAGTTGCAGGCGATGCTGGGCGTGCCCTTCCCCGGCGTGTGCATGTGGGTCGAAGCGACGTTGGAGGACCTGCGCTTCGAGGTGCTGATCAACGACGTGCCGGTGCGTCACATCGCGCTGCCGGGCCGTCTGCTCATGATCCCGACGGCGCTGGCGGGCGAGCCCTGGGCCGCGTCGGCGGCGACGCACGGCGCCCTGCTGGACCAGCCCGGATCACAGTGGCTGCCGCCCGCCCAGGTGCCCGAGGCCGAACGGGCGAAGTGCCTGGACATCGAGCAGGTGATGGCGCGCCAGGTCATGCTGCTGCTGCGCCGCAACGCCCACCAGTTCATGGGCGTGCAGGAGATCCAGTGGATCGTCGACAAGGCCACCGCGGACTATCCGGGCCTGGTCGCCGAGGTCCAGAAGATCCTGCCGGTGCAGCGCATCGCGGAGGTGATGCGGCGGCTGCTCGAGGAGCAGGTGCCCATCCGCAACGTGCGCACGATCTTCGAGAGCCTGATCACCTGGGGCCCGAAGGAGAAGGACATGCTGCTGCTGACGGAGTACGTGCGCGGCGACCTCGGGCGCTACCTCGCGTTCGAGGCCAGCGGCGGACGCAACTACGTGTCGGCGATCCTGCTGGACGCGGGCGTCGAGCAGGCGATCCGGCAATGCATCAAGCCGACGCCGACCGGCAACTACCTGGCGATGCCGCCGGAGAGCGCCGCGGCCATCACCGAGAAGGTGCTGCGCATCGCCGGCGAGGTGCCTGAGGCCGGCGTGGCGGTGATCACGTCGATGGACATCCGGCGCTACGTGAAGAAGATCATCGAGTCGCGGCTGGAGGGTCTGCGCGTCTACTCCTACCAGGAGCTGGGCAACCAGGTCGAGCTGCGGCCGCTGGGCCGCGTGGCGGCTTGAGCCCCGCCTGAACTCGACGCGACGATCGTGGCCGCACGCCCATGAACGACGAAGAGATCCGCCGCATCCGGCGCCTCGTCGTCGCGGATCCGCAGATCCCGCCGCTGCCGCTGCCGGTGGACCTGCGGCAGGTGGAGCGCTTCCATCGCGCGCTCGGCGCCGTGCGCCGTGCAACGTCCGCGACCGATGCGGCGCCCGAGGCGCCGGCACCGCCGCCTCCGCCGGAACACGCCCCGTCGCCGCGGCACGAGGCGACGCACGCCTCGGTGGTCGCCGTCGCCGTGCCGTCCCGGGAGCGCTCAGAGCGCGCTGAACGCCACGACCGGAAAGAGTCCGGCTCGCCTTCCCGCAGGAGGGAAGCGTCACGCCACGACGGCGCCGTCCTCGTCGACGGCCATCGTCCGCGACCGCCCGTGATCGCCGTGGCCGAGGCCGGGGCACGTGAGGCGAGCGAGGCGCAGGAAGCCGAGGCCGGGCAGGACGCCGCGCTCGACGAGACCGTCACCGCGCCGCCGATGCCGATACCGCACGTGGCGTGGACACCGCTTCCGGAGGGCTGGGAGCGCGAGCTCGCCGACACCGTCGCGACGCTGTGCCGCAGCAGCGAGCCCAATTTCCACAGCTGGACCATCCAGGTGCCGGTCGACGCCGAGACCCTGCCCCACACCGAGCTGCGTCTCACGTTTTCGCCTCACCACCTGACGCTTCGCTTCAGCACGCAGTCGACGCGCTCGCTCGCCCTAATTTCGGCTCACCAGTCGCAGCTGCGCGCGTTGCTGGTCCGCGCGCTGCCCGGCGACCGGCACATCGAGATCGACATCACATGAACCGGCCGTCCTCCCCCGCCACCGACGACGCGACGACGCTCGCAGGCCGCCTGCCTGCGATGAGCGCCGCCGACGCAACGCTGTCTCGCGTGGCACACGATGCGCGCTTCGCCGACTGGCTGCGTGCCACGCTGCAGCATGCGGGCATCGGCATCACGCGGCAGCGAGAGACGATGCCATGGCGGCTCACCGTCGAGTCGGCGCAGGGCCGATTCCAACTGGGGCTGGACGCGACGGATTCGCCCGCGCTGCAGCTCGCCTGCGCGCATCAACCGCGCGACACGGCCTGCGCAGTCGTGACGCTGCTGCTGGCAGGCTGGGCGGAGGCCTTCGCGCCCATGCTCGGAGCGCTGCGCGTCGTGGACATCGAGCCGATCGCCGACGCGCGCGATGTCGCGGACGCATCGGCGCGACCCGTTCCGATCGTCCTCGGCGGTTCGATGCCTGTGGCGCTGGTGGACGCCGATCCCGCCGTGCTGGAACGCGTCATCGCGACCGTCTCCGCGTCCGGTGTCGACCTGACCCCGCTCGCGCCCTTGCCCTTGCGACCGGTCATCCGGCTGTTCGCGCGCACCTTCCCCCTGCACGTGCTGCGCGGACTCCGTCCGGGCGACACCGTGCTGGCCGGCGGCCAGCCGGCGCTGCTGCGCTGCGGCGTGGGCCGCGCGTTGCGAGCTTCCCTTCACATCGATCCCCAGGAGTTCACCGTGCACCTTGCCGAGCCGCCCGCCCTCTCCGACGACCCGGCTGCCTACGAAGCCGACCCTGCGGCCGCCGAGGGCACTGAAGCGCCGCAGTCCGCCGGCTCGCTCGACGAGCTGCAGCTGCCGGTGGCCTTCGAACTGGACACCGCGCGTGTCAGCCTGGCCGAACTGGCCAGCATGCAGCCGGGTTACGCCGTCGAGCTCGACGTGCCGCTGCGCGAGGCGACGGTGCGCCTGGTCTGCCACGGCCGCACGCTGGGCGTGGGACAGCTGATCGCCATCGGCGACCACCTCGGCGTGCGCATCACCCGGCTGGAGTTCGCGCATGTCGCCGCTGCAGCACGCTGATCCGGTTGCCCTCTTCCTGGTGCTGCTGGCGCTGGCGGCGCTGCCGTTCGCGGCCATGGTGGTCACCTCGTACACCAAGATCTCGATCGTGCTGGGCCTGCTGCGCAACGCGATCGGCGTGCAGCAGGTGCCGCCGAACATGGTGCTCAACGGCGTGGCGATCATCATCTCCTGCTACATCATGGCGCCGGTCTTCATCGAGGCGACCAAGGGCATGAGCGCCGCGTCCGCCGGAGGTTCGAGCACGCAGACGTTGATGGAGGCGGCGGACTCGGCGCGCGAGCCCTTCCGCAAGTTCCTCGACAAGCACGCCGAGGAGCGGGAGAAGCAGTTCTTCCTGAAGTCCGCCGCCATCATCTGGCCGGCCGACAAGGCCGCGGCGCTGAAGAAGGACGACCTCATCGTGCTGGCGCCGGCCTTCCTGCTGAGCGAGCTGACGGCGGCCTTCCGCATCGGTTTCCTGCTGTACCTGGCCTTCATCGTGATCGACATCGTCATCGCCAACGTGCTGCTGGCGATGGGTCTGTCGCAGGTGACGCCGAGCAACGTCGCCATCCCGTTCAAGCTGCTGCTGTTCGTCACGCTGGACGGCTGGTCGCGGTTGGTGCACGGGCTGGTGCTGACCTATCGATGAGCGATCGATGACGACCTTGAACACGATGACGACGCGATCGATGCGCTCGACGAGCGTCCATGAGGAGAGCCGGCCATGAACTACGACGTGGTGGTGCAGCTGACCTCCGAGGCGCTGATGATGTGCGTGCTGCTGTCGCTGCCGGCGGTGGTGGTGTCGGCGGTGATCGGGCTGCTCGTGTCCTTCTTCCAGGCGATCACGTCGCTGCAGGACTCGAGCATCTCGCAGGGCATCAAGCTGCTGGCGGTGACGGGCGTGGTCGTGGTGACGGCGCCGTGGGCCGGGTCGACGCTGATGAAGTTCAGCGAGAACCTCTTCACGGCGGTGTTCCAGAAATGAAGCTCGACCGCGCGCGCCAGGGTGCCGAGGCCCAGCAGGCGCGGGAAGCGCAGGAGGCCGCGGGCAAGGGGCACGCGCGCGGGAGCGGTTCGTCCGGGTATGCGGGCGGGATGCACAAGGGCAATGCCTACCGGCATGCGCCGCGGGCGCAGGTGCCCGCGCGTCGCAACACGGGACCGGCGCCCAAGCCCCGGCCGCGACCGCCGTCGGGCGGCGTGCAAGGCGCGCATCCCGAGGACGAGCATCCGCAGATGCCGATGGACGATCCGCGGCAGATGGCGGCGGGCGGAGCCGGCGCGAACACGATGCGGCCCGTGCAAGGCACCGGTGGCAAGCAGCAGAAGCCGGACGCGGGAGAACGCCAGGAGAAGGGATCGCTGAGCTCGCCGCCGCGCACGCGCATGCCGCCGCCGCCGCCGGAGGTCCGCGAAGGCGCGGCCTTGCGCCGCAGCGCGTTGCCGGCCGCAGTGATGCTGCGCGCCACGCCGACGCCGGAAGGCAAGCCGCCGGCGGTACTGCTCGATGCGCTGGCGTCGCTGTACTTCAAGGGCGCTGGCGCGGGCATCGCGACCGGTGCGATGCGGCTCGCCGCGATGACGGCGGTGGCTCGTCATCTGCCGGCGGACGCGACGCCGTCGCTGTCGATCGTGAAGGCGGCGGCGGTCGCCTGGTGCGCGGCCAACGGTCCGCCGCCTTCGTCGACCGAGGCCCAGAAGAACGCCAACCTCCTGTTCCCGTTGAACGGCCTGCGCGCCCTCTTCCGCCCGCTCGACGCGCTGCGCGAGGGCGCGGAGGTCCGCAGCAGCCAACTGCAACGCGCGCTGACGCCGCTCCCGTCCGCCGAAGCGTTCCTCAAGAAGGATCTCCCGTCATGAGCGTCGAGCACTACCAGCACCTGATCGTCGGTTTGTGCGAGGCCGTCGGCCTGCCCGATGCGGAGACCGCCATCGCCCGCAACGCGATCGAGGTCGAGGGCTTCGAGGTCCTGCTCGGCTACTACGACAACGACCCCGAGGCGATGTACCTGAACTTCACCTTCGGGAGCGTGACGTCGGGACGGAGTCTCCGCGTGTATCGGCTGATGCTGGAGGCGAATCTGAGTCTCTACGCGCAGGACCAGGCACAGCTGGGGCTAGACGCCGACTCCGGCGTGGTGCTCCTCGTTGTGCGTGTGCCGATGCTCGACGGCGTCGACGGTCCCTACCTGGCCGACACCATCAACCACTACATCGAACACGGCCGCTACTGGCGCGAGAACATCCTGCTGGCGGAAGACGAGATGTTCGAGAGCCTGTCGTTGGGGGAGTACACGTGGATGAGGGCGTGATCCTTCCTCGCATACAAAGAAGCCCGAATCTGACGGGCAAACGATCTTCGGCAAAGTCGCTCGGATTCAATCAAAGGCTCGAAATATATTGCCTCAATTGAGCCAGTTCTTCGGGCACTTCAACCCTTCCTTCTCGCCAAGCCGCCAAGGCCGCTTGTCGCAATGCTCCAGAGTCGGAAAAACCACATAACCGCGCGATTGAGTTGAGGACCTGCTTCCCCTCGCAGCGTGCCCAAAAGTTATCCTGCGTCCTGTTTCGTGCGTAAGCCTTGACGCCGACTCCGAGCAATTCTTGTAACTTCTTTCGGTCTTCGCCGTCCATTCCAGATATTGCGGCGAGTTTGGCTATAGATTCATTTTCCAATGACTCAAAATCACCCCAAGACAACGATTTCGCCCTTTCTTTGGCCTCTTCTTGAATCTCCGGCAGAGATCGAGCATTTGGTGTGGCGTATGCATATTGAAATATCCACGCTCCAGCTCGCTTATCCGCCGCCTCGCGAATTATCGCAATAGGGTCCGCGCCCATTCCGTTTTGTTCCAGGAGCCTTTTCAATGTATTAGGGTGCAAGAAAAAGTTCTCTACTTCAAGAACTCCAAGCACGTGAATATTCGACTTCTCCGAAATCAAGCGCGCATCCGTAGCAGATCTAAAATCGCGATCAACAATACCGCCGATGCGGATTCCAGCTTCTGCCTCCTTTGCTAGCGATCTTGTGTTGCCTACTCGACGGATGACTTCGTTGCAAGACCCACACTCCATGAAGCGGACCTTTTCAGGAGAACCCGCCAGTTGAGAAAGTCGTTCCCGCTCTCCCACGCCTTCTTCCCCCTCAACAAATACGAATCGAAGTTGCGACACCGAAAAAGCTGGTGTTCCTACAGCACGAGAGAGGGCCGACAACACGGGACGGGAGTCCAGACGGGCGATACCGTCTACCTTACGAGCTTCGTCATTCCGCTCAAGGACGAACGTAGCTGTTTGACCCGCCGCTTCGACTGCTTCTAGCGAATGTGTTGCCAACCAAATCTGCCCGCTCTCCACTGTACTCTGAAGATATGAAACCCAAGTTCGAATGAGATCAGCATTCAAATGTAATTCCGGCTCATCGATCAACAGAATTCCATGTCGCAGACCAAATCGATCCATTTGGCCGACGAGAAATGCAATTTCTCTTTCACCACCACTCAAGTTATTGAAACTCAATTGGAGGCCAGTAGTATCAAACAAGAGCGTCTTCTGTTTTGAGTCAACACCACTAAACACCAATTGAGGAAGAACTTTTTGAAGTGAGTTCGCATAGGCTTCGAAATGATCAATGAATCGAGGAGACTCAGCCCCCGACTTCTTCGCTCGCCTCATATCCTGCATCAGTCGAGTGCCAGATTGATTCTCCTGCGCGAGAAAATACTTCAACCATTCATCATACAAAGTTGTCGTGGATCGAAATGATCTGCCTCGCGTATATTCTGAACCGGCCCAATCCGTTTCGTACGCCTGCGCAATTTCATTGATATGAACATTCTTCTTTGGATATGCCCTATCAGCATCCAGAGAAAGAAAATGAACACTTTTAGATGTAGTGAGTTGCTGCACAACCATGTTGGCAAAGTTCACCGGCTGCTCAACTTCCTCACCCCCCGCCGAAACTTGTGTATCGATAGCTCCGTTCTTTCTCACACTGTTGATTGTGAGTGTTCTATCCCACACCTTGTACATTGGATGTTCCGCAAGATCCGCATCGACAGCATCGCTCACCCCAGGCGCCAAGAAAAACTGAAGTGAAAAATCGTGCTCATCAGAAAATGGATCTCCGCGCGGAATATCAATGCCTTGAGACAATCCGAGACGATGTGCGCAAGCAGCAATTAATTCAAGGAGGTGGCTTTTTCCTGTGCCATTCGCACCGACAATACAAACGAGACCAGCTTCGCTATCAAGATTAAGTTGAATATTGCGAAGATGTCGCCAGGATTTAATTGCAATGCTTCTTATCCGCACAATTCGCTCCCATTGATAATTATCTGAGTTCTCAAATTCTCTAGCGACGACCGTCGATTGGCATTAGGAACAACCTGTAGAACGCGATTTGTACAGGACCAGATAAAGGAAGTCTGCGCCCGCATCGGTTCGTTAGGTTGGGCATCGCGACCAAGCATGTGCCTGCTTAACGACATCGGAATGGCAGACGACCGCGGCCGGATCGGTTAGGCCAGCACCTTCGCTTACCTGTCACCCGATACGGACTTCGCTGCACACCCGACTAAGCCAAGCCCGCGTTACTTCTGCGACGCTGAGACTACCCTGCATGAAGCGAATAGGCATAGATCACCATATCGTTGGGGAGCCGCATAAAAGCAGGCGTCATCGCACCGGATGCGACCAAACCTCAGCCCAATTCTTCAAACGTGCGTGAGGCCCTTGCTCCGCTCGACGAGCCATCGATGTGCGAGCAGTTCTGGCTCCATATGCGACGAGGTCTGGAGGAACGTCTCCAGCGACGTCGACATGTCGACGACGTCGTTCGCCGAGCCCGTCTGTAGGTTAGATCCGGTTGCCAGTTCTCCCAACTGCGGCAAGTCGCCTCGCAGTCTGATCCGTCCGGGATCCATTTCGACGCCCTGCCCATAGAAGTCGATTGCGCTCTTAGACCCGCCTGCAGTCGACGCAGCGCATAAGGCAGCTGCTATCTTGAAACGCGACGGTGCAATGAGCCGGAGTTCGATATGCAGCGCGTCGTTCCGACGCGCCGGCTCAATCACAACAGATCCCAGATGTCACGGCCCTCAAACGTTAATCCATAGCCCCCGTTCTCAGGCCAGAACGACACCTCCATCTCTCCATTCGGACCGACCGAATGCTTCATTGCGATGGGGTTATCGCGACCAAGCAGCCGAACTTGCACGGCCTTGCCCGGCGCCAATCGGAACAGATGGCCTTCGGGTTCCAGGAAGAGGTGCATGTCCTCCTGGCCGTCATTCAACAAGTCGAAGACGCAGTCGGGGATCGTTTGGGTGGTCAAAGCGAACGCACGTCATCTGAGGTGCTCGGATTCTCTGGGCGTTCGCGCGCATGCCCACCACGGGTGTTCCCCGGGTGGGCATGTCCAGGAGAAGCGGACGGAATGGTGCTATCGCCGCGGCGCGAGACTTCGCCGCCGCACCCACGCCAGCATGCCAACCCCCGCCAGCATCAACCCATACGTCGCCGGCTCCGGCACGACCGCCAGCGACCACACGCCGCGCGCGCCGTCCAGTTGGCCGCTCGAATTGGTGAAGGTCTCGTAGAAGCCGTACAGGCGGTCCTGCGCGTCGGTGCTCGCCAGCTCCAGGAAGTCATGGCGGCCGGTGGGCAGGATGAAGCGCCGGGAGATGGAGAAGTCCCAATCGGTCGGCAGCGCGAACATGCCGATCGCCCCGATGGACAACGCAGTCTCCGTCACGTTGTGAACGCCGCACTGGAAGCAGTACGGCACGTGCGGATAGAAGATCGTCTCGCTGTAGCGGTAGCCGTTGTCGTTCACGTTCAGGGTCATGGAGAAACGCGACACGTCTTCCAAGGTGTCGCCTGCCTGCAGCAGCCGGGTGAGCGGCATGTAGATGTCCGCGTTCAGCGAGACCTCCATGTACCGGAACTGGTTGGGATCGCCGGGATTCGCGCGGACGCTCTCGACGCGCATCTGGAAGGCATTGCCGACGTAGTGATAGCGGAGTTCTTCCGCGCCGGCAGGCGACGCGCCTATCGACAACACCGTTGCGAGCGCCAGCCCACACAGCAGGCGACAACGGGAAAGGAACGATGACAGTGCGTTCATGACAACTCCCTGTGAGACTTATCGTCGACCGTGTCGGTCGCGGCAGGAAGCCTAAGCGGGAGCCCGCGACGTTTCCAGGCCGTGAAGCCAGGATCAGGGGCGCGTGGTCAAGGCGGGAACGCCAACGCGCGTTCCGGTTCGGACGGGGTCGATGGCGCCGATGCCGATGGCATCGCCGAACCGGCGGACGCCGCGCTGGCGGAGGGCATCGCCGCCGGCGCGGAGGCCGCCTCCGGCGCCGTCTTCGGCCCCGTCTTCGCGACCTCCGCCGCCCTCGCCCACTTCGCCATCTCCGCCGACAGGTTCTGCATCGACAGCGCCGGCCGGACCTGCTCGAAGAACACCGCCACCAGCAGCGACAGCAGCGCGATCGCGACCGCGCCCTTCACCGGTTGCGCCAGGTTGTTGGGCTCGAGCTTCTCCGCCGTCTTCGACAGGATGCCGAAGCCCAGGTCGATCAGCATCAGCACCAGCAGCGCCGGCGCGGCGATCTTGATCATCAGCTCCAGGTAGTGCCCCGTCTGCACGCGGACGAAGTCCTCCAGGATCGTCCCCCACGCCGGCGAGAGACTGCCGATCGGCCACCAGTGGAAGGAGTCGAACAGGATGCCCGTGAGCATCAGCATCCCGCCCAGCAGGTAGAAGCCGCTGATCGCCAGCTGCGACAGCAGGTTGCCCACCGGCGTGCTCTGCTCGCCGCTGAGCGGGTTGGTCTGCTGGACGTTGTTGTAGCCGGCCTGGTTGTCGATCAGCACGCCGACGCCCTCCGCCACCCAGAACACCGTCGACGCGGCGAAGCCCAGCACCACGCCGATCAACGCCTCCTTCGCGATCGTGGCCACCAGCTGGACCATGTCCATGCCGTGCACCAGGCCCGCCGGCTGACCCCAGGCGATGAACAGCGCCAGGCAGATGCACACGCCGTTGCGGATCGGCCCCTGCAGCACCTGGTCCGTCGTCGCCGGCAGCACCAGGAACACGGCATAGACGCGCAACAGGCACACCGCCAGCAGCATCACGCCGTCCTGCAGCGTCGTGCCGAAACCGATCACGCCGGCGAAGGTGTTGAACATCTCGTTCATGCGCCGGCCTCTGCCCTCTCCGCCTTTGCCGCCCTCGCCGCGGCTTCGGTCGCGCGCCGCTGTGCGACGCGGCGCGCGACCGCGGCCTCCTCGCTCTCTTCGTCCTGGGTGTCCTCGGCCTCCTGGTCGATCTCGACGAGGCGCTTGCGGCGGCGCTCCTCGAGCTGCTCGATCTGTTGTTCCGCGCGCTGCAGGACCTGCTTCGCGGCCTGCACCCGGGCCTCGGCCTGTGCCACCTGCGTCGCGGCGGTCCGCACGCCCTCCTCGGCCTGCCGGACAAGTTCGCGCAAGCCGTCGCGCACGTAGGACAGCGTCACCGCGTCCTGCGGGACGAAGGATTCAGACGTCGCCAGCGCCTCGATCTGCGCGGCACACGCCCCTTCATCGGCGACGCAGCCCTCGTGACGCGCCTGCGCCGCCTGATGCGCGGCCACTGCGGCGTCGCGCTGCGCGGACTCGGCCCTGACCTGCAGCTCCAACGGTTCGAGCCGGCGGCGCTTGGCCCACAGCAGCAGTTTCAGCGAGCGCAGATCATTCATCAGCCATTCACCAACGCCTGCAGCTCGGCCACCGTCTGCTCGATCGGCCGCAGGTCCGAGGTCGCCTGGTTCAGGAACTCGCGGATCGCACCGTGCTTGCGCACCGCTTCATCGGCGAAGGCGTCGTTGCCGGGCTTGTACTCGCCCATCTGGATGAGCAGCTCCATCTCGTCGTACTTGGCCATCAGCTTGCGCAGCCCGCCGTTGGCGGCCTGGTGGTCCTTGGGCACGATCTGCGACATCACCCGGCTCAGGCTGCCCAGCACGTCGATGGCCGGGTACTGGTTGCGCGCCGCGATCTTGCGCGACAGGATCAGGTGGCCGTCCAGGATCCCGCGCACCTCTTCGGCGATCGGGTCGCTGCCGCTGTCGTCCTCGGCCAGCACCGTGTAGAGCGCGGTGATCGAGCCCTTCGCGCCCATGCCGGTCCGTTCCAGCAGACGCGGGATCTCCGCGAACACCGATGGCGGATAACCGCGCCGCGCGGGCGACTCGCCCGCCGCGAGGCCGATCTCGCGCTGCGCCCGCGCGAAGCGGGTCAGCGAGTCCATCATCAGCAGCACCCGCAGCCCGCGGTCGCGGAAGTACTCGGCGATCGCCGTCGCGACGTGCGCCGCCTTGGCGCGCTCGATCGAGGAGCGGTCCGAGGTCGCGCACACCACCACCGAGCGCGCCATGCCTTCCTTGCCCATGATGATCTCGATGAACTCGCGCACCTCGCGGCCGCGTTCCCCGATCAGCGCGATGACGCTGATGTCGCACTGCGTGCCGCGCGCGAGCATGCCCATCAAGGTGCTCTTGCCGACGCCCGCCGGCGCGAAGATGCCCATCCGCTGGCCTTCGCCGAGCGTGATCATCCCGTCGATGATCTTCACGCCGGTCGGCAGCGGATGCTCGATCATCTCCCGGTCCATCGGGCTGGGCGGCATCGCGAAGACCGGCCGCCGCTCCTCGCAGACGATCGCCGGTCCGCCGTCCACCGGTTGCCCGAGGCTGTCGACCACGCGCCCCAGCAGCTCGTCGCCGACGGCGATGCTCTGGATCTCGCCGAGGCCGACGACCTGCGTCTGACCCGCCGCGACGCCGAGGATCGAGCCGAACGGCGACAGGATGGTCTGGCCGTTGGAGAAGCCGATGACCTCCGCCACCTGCAGCAGCCCGCCGTTGGCGTCGAGCAGGTGGCACATCTCGCCGAGCTTGGCCGACAGGCCGCTCGCGCGCACCAGCGTGCCGATCACCTCGACGACCTTGCCCGTGCGGTTCAGCGTCTCGGCGCCGGCGAGCTCAAGCTCCATCCAGCGGCCGAGTTCGTCCAGGTTCATCGGGGCGAGGCGGTCAGGCGCGTTCATCTCGATATCAACTCTCGGCGACCGCGCGCTTGACGGCACGCGACATCGCCGCGCGCAGCGCGTCGAGCTGCGTCGTCAGGCTGGCGTCGACCACGCCCATGTCCGACTCGAAGAGGCAGCTGCCCGCCGGCAGTGCGGGATCGACGACCACCTCGACGGACAGCCCGGCCGACTGCAGTTCCGGCACGGCGGCGATGCCGTCGCGCGCGGCGTCGAAGTCGGCGTGGCTGACTTTCAGCGTCAGCGCCGTCGCCGAGCGCGACAGCGCCTGCACGCTGCGCAGCGCGCGCTGGTACAGCGCGGCGCGACCCTCGGTCTGCACGATGCGCTCGACGGCGCTGGTGACGACCTCGGCCATGCGTTCATGCAAGCCGCGCACGGCGTCGGCCTGGTCGACCGCGCGGCCGGCCTGGCGCTCGTGCCAGGCGATCGCGGCCTGGCGTTCGCCTTCGGCATGGCCTGCCTCGCAGGCGGCATCGATCTGGGCCTGTGCGTCGTGCAGCAGCGCCTCGGCGCGCGACTGCGCCTCGGACACGATGCGCTCCGCCTCCGCCTGCGCCTGTGCGATCAGCGCGTCGGCACGCGCGGTCGCGGCCTGCCGGACCTCGTCGTCGTGCCGCAGCAGCGTGACCTCGGCGGCGCGCAGGATGCCGTGCGGCGCTCCGGCGGCGGCAGCGTCGTCCGCGTGCGTCGATGTCTTCCACCAGATCAGCATGGCCACTCCACGTCGGCTTCCGCGAGGGCCGCGATCGACACGGCCACGTTCCGTTCCGCCGCGACCGGCGTGGCGGCGAGCACCTCGTCCACGGCCGCGCGCGGCAGCGACCAGCGCACCAGCTGCCGCACCGGGCCATCGTCCTGGGACAGCGCGGCAGACCAATCCGAGAAACCGACGCACGCCCATTGCACCGGCGACCATGCGGCCTGCTCCGCTTCCACCGGTCGGCCGCGCGCGCTCATGGCCGCCAGCGGCGCGAAGTGATCCCCGAGCGCGCGTTGCAGCGGCGCCCGCGCCGCACGATCGATGCAGCAGCGCAGGACACCCGGGCGGCGTGCCAACGCGAGCGTGCACAGCCGTTGCAGCAACTCGCCGCGCGGCAGCAGACCGAGCCGCGGCAGCGCATCGGCAAAGCGGCCCAGCGCGGGCAGTCCACCTTCAGGCGCCATGCGATCACGCCACAGCCGCGGCCACAGCGCGGCGGCGTTCTCCGGCGGCAACGCGTCCAGGAAACCCCAGGGACCGAGCAGCTCGTCCTGCCAGCTCGCATCGAGGTCATCGACCAGACCGCGCAACTTGCCGTCGAAACTGACGGCCCAGGCCGCGAGCTGCTCGGGCGCGGCCGTGCTCATGCGCCGGCTTCGGCTGCGGGCACCGCGGCACCGGCATCCGGCGCCAGTCGACGCGCCAGTCCCTGCGGCAGCAGCCCCGGTTTCTTCCAGGCGATCACGCCGATCGCGCCGCCGATGAGCAGCAGCGCCGCCAGCAGGCCGCCGGCGACCCACGCCCAGGTGGCATCGGCCACGGCGTGTCGCGGCGAGGTCGGCAGCATCGCGCCCGGCACCAGCGTCACCGTCACGTTCTCGTAGGTCAGACCCTCGACGCTGCGCGCGACCATGCTCTTGATCGACGGCGCCAGCTGCGGCACGTCGATCTCGGGCCGGTACTTGACGAACACCGACGCGCTCGACGGCTTCACCGTCGTGGCCATCGGGTCGTTGTTGGGCAGCACGATGTGCACCTTGGCCACGATCACGCCGTCGATCTTGGACAGCGTGCTGGAGAGCTCCTGCGACACGCCGTGGATGAATCGCACCCGCTCCTCCGTCGGCGTGGAGATCAGCCCTTCCTTCTTGAACATGTCGCCCAGCGACACGTACTTGTCCGACGGCAGGCCGTTGGCGCGCAGGATGTCCAGCGCGTTCACCACCTCCTGCTCGTCGACGGCGACGTTCCAGGTCTTGCCCGCGTCGCCGCTCTTCTTCTCCGCCTCCACGCCGCGCTGCAGCAGCGCGGCGACCATGTCGTTGGCCTCCGCCTCGGTGCGCTTGGTGTAGAGATCGGTCTTGCATCCGGCCAGCAGCGTGATCAGCAGGATCAGCGCCAGCATGTAGACCACCGGCCAGGTGGGCTTGGAGCGGTCGAAGCCGGCGGCGGAGTCCACGGGATGGGCGCTCATGTCACTGGTTCTTCATCAGCGTCTGCAGGCCGTTCTTGCTACTCTGCGCGACCGACGTGCAGGCGGAGAACTGCAGGCCCTGCGTGGCGACCTGCAGGTTCAGCTCCATCGAGCGCGCGGTCAGCTCCTGCAGGTTCATGTTGGGGGCATCGGCGACGTAGCGCTGCATGTCCGCGGTGACCTGGCGCGACGCGTCGTCCAGCGTGTGCAGCGTCTTGGTCATCGTCGAGTCCGCGTGCCCGGCCGGATTCGCATGCGCCGCCGACGGATCGGGCTGCGGCTCGCGCGCCATCAGCTGCTCGAACTTCTGCGTCTGCGCCTGCAGGTCCGGCGTCGGCGTCGCGGCCTGCCGGATCATCTCGTGCGCGGAAATGGCCTGGATGGGATCGGTCATGGTTGTTCCTCAGGCCCGCATGTAGGCCATCTGCGAGAGATCGATCGTCAACGCGGGCGGTGTCGCGGGTGCAGACTCGCCGTCATCGCTGCCGGACTCCGCGGCCGCTTCGTCCGGATTCAGCAGCGAGCGCACCATGTCCAGCGCCTCGGCGTTGGTGGAGGTGTGCAGCACGTCCTCCGCGGTGGCGCGCCAGCCTGCGTCGCCGGTGGCGAACTGGCAGTAGGCGAGGAAGGCCTTCGCCGTCGACCATTCGGGCGCGGTGGCGTCGAGGTTGCGCAGCGTGCGCATCGCGTCGGCCCAGTGGCCGCGCTTCATCGCGATCCAGGCTTCGAAGAAGTCCAGCTGCGACACCTTGGGACGCAGCAGGCGCACGGCGCCCAGCAGGGTCTCGGCGTCGTCCAGCAGCTCGCGGTCCACCGCCAGGCTCACCAGGCCGACCAGGCCGGAGACGAAATCTTTGCGTTGCAACGAGGAATCGATCATGTCTGCTCCATCACACGTGCCAGGCACGGCGGGCTTGGGGAAATGGCCGCGTTGAAAGGAAACTTGAAAGGCCCCGGGCGAACCGCCCGAGGCCCGGGCTCATCAGCCGCGCGAAAGCGTCTTTTCGAGATCGCTCTTGCTGTACTTGTTGTCGCCCTGCTGGTTGAACTTGCCGTCAGACGTTTGCTGCGCGACGTCCGTGCCCTTGTTGAGCGCGGTGTCGTTCACGAACTTCTGGGCGGCCTGTTGCAGCTCGAACGACGGCAGGATGCCGTTGGGCATCTGCTTGCCCTGGGCGACGTCCTTCATCGTGTCCAGATCGAAGGTCTTGCCGTCCTTGGACAGCGCGTCGAAGTTGTTCTTCAACGTCGAGATCGTCGAGTGCTGGTCGGCGTTCAGACCCTGCTTCTGGATGGACGCGGTCAGATCGCCGATGCCGATCTTGTCGTCGCCGCCCTTGTTCTTCAGGGCGAGGCCCATCTTGCCGAGCGCGTTGTCGCGGTCCGCCGTGTCCAGCTGACCCATCTTCTTCTCGCCGGCTTCGCTGCGCAGGAACTTCGCGGCTTGCTGGAATTCAGGCGTGAAGTCCTGGGGACGCATGCCCTTGGGGCAGATGCCGTTGGCAGCGTCGTCCAGTTCCTTGCCGCTGATCATCTTCATGCCGGAGTCCGACATGGCCTTGAACAGCGCGCGTTCCGCACGATTGCCATCCATCGGACCGGTCTCGCCCTGCGGGCTGATCGATCCGCCCAGCGGCAAGGCACCGCCCGCGCCGCCGGCACCGGCGCCGACCAGCGAGCCCGCCGCGCCCAACGCGCTGCTCAGCCCGCCGATGGCCTGGCTCAGGCCGCCCAGCAGCTGATTGGCACCGCCCAGGCCGCCGCCCAGTCCACCCGCGGCCTGGCCGAGGCCGCCCGCCGCCTGACCGAGACCGCCCAGGGCCTGGTTCAGGCCGTTGAGGCCCTGCGACAGGCCGCCCAGCGCGCCCAGCGCGGCGCCCAGCGGGTTGGCCGCGCCGCCGCCCTGGCCGCCCAGGGCGTTCAGCCCTTGCGTCAGGCCGCCCAGCGCCTGGCCGATGCCGCCGAGGCTCTGGCCGATGCCGCCCAGCGCCTGGCCCAGTCCGCCCAGCGGCGAATTCGCCAGCTGGCCCATCTGGCCGATGGCCTGACCGATGGCCTGACCCGCGCCGCTCATCGCGGCCTGGATCGGGTTCTGCATCAGCTGTTCCAGCGGACGCAGCAGCTGGGTCAGGCCTTGCAGACCTTGTTGAAGTCCTTGCAGCGCCTGCTGGATGCCGGCCAAGGGGCTCTGTGCCCCTTGCAGCATGTTCAGCGGCGACTGCATCAGTTGTTGAATGCTCATGTAATTCGCTCCGACAGAGGTTGGATGCGGTGACGCGTCGTGCGCGCAGCGCGGGTCACACCAGTCCCTTGACGCTGTCGCCGCCGGCCTTGAACTTCTTGCCCAGCGCTTCCGACATGGCGGCCTGCTGGCTCATGCGGCCCATCTCCAGGTTGTTGGCGACGGTCTGCTTGCTTTGAGCCTTGAGCTCGTCCATGAACATCTGCGACGACGCGGAGGCCTCGGCCGACTGGGCCTGAGCCATCGGCGCTCCCGGAAGGGATAGGGACATGGGGTTCTCCTTGCGGGGCACGGAGCGGCGGGGGGGGGGGGGGGGGG
>NZ_JBWKOK010000001.1:189288-778212 GCF_059416045.1 Roseateles sp. GW821-FHT09G03 | reverse complement strand
GACCCGGAACGGGCCGGCGCGGCCGCCGCGGCGTCAGACCAGGCCTTTGACGCTGTCGCCGGAAGCCTTGAACTTCTTGCCCAGCGCTTCCGACATGGAAGCCTGCTGGCTCATGCGGCCCATTTCCAGGTTGTTGCGCATCTGTTCGGCGTTCTGCGAGCGCATTTCGCCCATCATCTGCTGCATGTCGGCGGAAGCACCTGCACCTTGTGCGCTGGTATTGTTGACACTCATGGCTCTCTCCTGATGGTCGGAAGATCACTTCCGGAATGAAGGTGCGCGAGGCACCGGATGACCGTGGAACGACGCCGTCGTCCCATCGGGTCGGGGGGATCGGCCGGTCCGCGTCAGGCGGTCCGGTCGACGCAAATCAATCGATGCAGATCCATCGACGTCCATCGACGTCCGCCGGCGGATGTCACTGCAGGGTCGCGGCGTACTCGAGCACGCCGTTCGCCGCCTGCCGCACGTTGTGGTCGGAGCTGGTGGCCAGCACCTCGTCCAGCACGCCCTTCCAGCGGGCGTCGCGCGCCAGCAGGAAGGCCGTGGCCAGCGCCACCTTCGCGCCCTCGTCCTGCGGGTGGTCCTCGACGTGCTGCACCAGCGTCGCCGACGCGTACTCGGCGTCGCCGCCGATGCTGTGCGCGATGGCGCGGCAGATGCGGAACGGCGACGGGTCCGCCATCGTCAGTTCCACCGCGGCGCTGACCGTGGCGGCGTCGTCGCGGGCGCGGTACACGGCGCCCAGCAGCCCCACCGCCATCAGGTTGCGGTAGACCAGCGGATACGTGGCGGCAACGGCGGCGGCGTCGGGGATGGTGACGTCAATGGGCAACGCGGACATCGGAGGCTCCTTGTGCGCCGGGTGTGCGGGCACGGGGACGAAGGTCGTGAAAGAAAGGCCGGCGCTCGGACGCTCAGGCGGGCAGCGACGCGGTGTGGATCGTTTCCCACACGTGCCGCACGATGCGCTGCGAGGCGCGGAAGCCTTCGATCAGCTGCGAGCTCAGCTGGCGCTCGGCATCCGCCAGCGGCGTCTGCAGGTGGGCCTCGGTGCTCTGCGCGACCTGGTCGAAGTAGCTCAGCATCGCGCGGGTGCGCTCACCGCTGAGGTCGTCGGTCAGGGTCTTCTCGATGTGCGCGAGATCCGCGAACACGGTCTGTTCCAAGGGGTTGTCCATCACGGTTCTCCGGTGGGGGATGAAGAAGACGGATCCCCGGCGGCGGCGGCGCCGTCGTCCACGGGGGTCCGGAGCGAAAGGTGCTTGGTGCCGTCGGCCGTCTGCACGTACTGCAGGCCGTCGTCGCCGGCCAGCATCGACCCGACGCGCACGCGCGCCGTTGGCAGCGTCTGCTCGACGGCGATGTCGATGCGACGCACCAGCGGTCCGATGTCGCCGGCGATGCGGCGGACCTCGTCCTGCAGGTCCGCGGGATCGACCGCCTGGCCTTCGACGGCGAAGACGCCCTGCCCGCGGTGGACGACGCGCACGCCGGGCCGGTTCAGCGCGTCGCCGATCTGGCGCACGATGTCGCTGGCGGAGGCGTAGCGATGCAAGAGCTGACCCTCGCCGAAGGGTTGCAGCGCGGCGCGGGCGCGGGCCATCTCGGCGCTGCCGGGCAGCAGTCCTTCGACGACGAGGCGCCGATCGACGCGGCGCACGGTGAGTCCGTCGACGCCCGCCTGCCGGAGCGCCTGCGTCACCTGTTCCATCGGACTGGCGGGCGGCGTGGTGGAGGCAGCGGTCTGCGTGCTCAGCACCGACGCAAGCGCCGCGATCATCGCGGCGGCGGCGACCAGCGCGCTCAGCTTCAGGCCGAGCGCCGTCTTCGCACGCGGCGCCGCGTCGGCCAAGACGCCAGCGGTGGCGGCGGCGGTCGCCTTCATCTTCGCGACGGGGCGCATCAGCGCGTCCATCAGCGCCATGTCGCTGGGCCAGGGGGCCGCATCGGGGGAAGCGTCGGGACCGGCGCACAGCACGATGTCGCCGAAGCGCCGGGGCAGGAAGTCCTCCAGCAGGCCCAGCGCTCCTGCCGTCGTCCTGGCGGGCGTTCCGTCGTCGGCGATGAGGTGGAGCACGGGAGACACGTCGGAGCCTTCTTCCTCGAACGTCAGGATCAGCGGGGCGTGGGCCCAGTCGCTGATCTGGAGATCGGCGTCCTCATCGCTGGCGATGCGGTACTGCCGACGGGTCAACCGTAGCTGGACCCCGGCATGCAAGCCTGTGAGGATGCGAAGCTGCTTCATGGTTTGCGAATCCCGAACTTCTTTGTCGCTTCGTGAGGGCCTGTGGACGGCGTCGCGGCTCAGCCGCCGCCGCCCTGCAGGAAGGATTCAGGCGTAGCCGACGGCGCGCGAGGCTCCGTCGGGGGTGCCGGCGAGGACGGTGCCGGCAAGAGACCCGAGGACTGACCCGATGACTGACCCGAAGATGGCCCCGATGACGACGGCGATTGCGGCGATTGCACCGGCCGGCCATCCGCCGTCATGCCCATCGCGCCCGCGGTCGCGGCGCCGTAAGGCCCCGCCGGGAACGTCGGCTCGCGGATGATCCGGGGCGAGATCAGGAACAGCCGTTCGGTCTGCCCCGCGCTCTGGCTGGTGTGGCGGAACAGCCCGCCGAGCAGCGGCACGCGGCCGAGCACCGGCACCTCGTCGCGCTGCGAGGCCTGGCTGGTCGTGGTGATGCCGCCGATGAGCAGGCTCTCGCCTTCGCCCACGTGGGCCTCGGTCATGATCTCGGTGCGCTTGACGATGGGAACGCTGTCGACGCGCTGGTCCTCGAAGCTGCCGTCCTCGATGTAGAGCGACAGCTTGATGCGGCGCGACACGCCGCCGTTGTCCGGCACGGACGTGATCTGCGGCGTGACCTGCAGCAGCGTGCCGGCCTCCACCTGGAAGAGGTTGGCCTCGAGGTTGCCGGCGACCTTGACGGTGACGACGCGTTTCTCGCGCATCACCGCGGGCCGGTTGGCCACGCCCAGCACCTTGGGCTTGGCGATCACGCGGGCCTTGCCGCGCGCGCTGAGGGCGTCGATGCGCGCCATCAGCTCGCGGCCGGCGTTGGACCACAGCGTGCTCAGCGTGAAAGTGCCGGCGCTGTTGCTGCCCGGCGGCTGCGTGACGCCGAAGCTGCCTTTGCTGCCGCGCACGCTCCAGTCGATGCCCAGCGAGTCGATGCTGTCGCTGCTGACGTCGATGATGGTGGCCTCGAGCTCGACCAGCACCGGCTGCACGTCCAGGCGGCGGATCAGCTCGACGTATTCGTCCATGCGTTGCGGACGGCCGTGGATGATGACGGTGTTGGTGCCTTCGTCGGCCTGGAAGACCGGCGGCGCGTCGTCGTCGACCGGGCTCTGCAGGCCGCGGGCGCTGCCTTGCGACGCCGCGCCGGCGCCCGACTTGGCCGACTGGCCCGCGGTGACCTGGTTGGGCTTGCGCGCCATGATTTCGGCGAGCCGCGTGTCGCGGCCCATGACGCCCTGCAGCGCGGTCAGCTTGCCGGGATGGACCTCGGCCATCGACGGCGTGTCCTCGTCGCCCTGTGCGCCGCTGGTGCCGCCACCGTACAGCGAGGTGAGCACGGAGGCGACGCCGCGGATGCGCGTCTGGCCGAAGGTGCGGTCGCCGGCGGAAGCGAAGCGCAGCGGCACCACGCGCACCGCCTTGCGGTTGCGTTCCATCGCGCCGACGTCGAGCGACTCGATCGCCGCGGCGATCAGTTCGACGTGACGCGGCGGGCCGTAGACCAGCAGCGTGCTTTCCGCCACGTTGAAGCGCAGCGGGAAACGCGCGTCGCCGAGCTGCAGCGAGTCCAGCAGGTCGCTGACCTGCTCGCGGCGGAAGCCCTTGAGCCGGAAGAGCCGGCTCTGCACGGCGCCCGCCGGGTAGAAGTACAACGCGGTGCCGTCGTGGTACCAGATGACACCGTAGGCCCGGTTCATCGAGTCGAGGAACTTGTCCGGCGTGGTGTCGAAGTTGGCCTGCACCATGCCGTCGATGCCTTCGGCGAGCACGGCCGGCAGGCCCTGGCTCGCGGCGAAGTCGAGCAGCACCTCGTTCACGCGCTTGCCCTCGGCCTTGTAGATGAAGCGCGGGCTGCGCCATTGGCGCGAGACGTTCTTCGTCGCGATGCGATCCGACTTGAGGGACTTCGCGGGCGGCGCGGTGGCCGGTGTCGACGACGGCACGGCCGGCGACGTCGTCTGCGCCTGCGTCAAGGTCTTGGTGGGCAGCGCCGCGAGCGGCACGGCGATGGGGCTCGCACTGGATCCGGCAGCGGCACTGGCGCCCGACGTCGACGTCGGCACGGACGTCGATGCGGTCGCCGGCGAGGGCGACTCGCCGACACGCGCCGACCAGCTGAGCGGCGCCGCCGCGCAGAGCATCAGCGCCACCGGCAGGCGGGCCACACGCAACACGCGGTCAGGAGAACGAAGACGTCGGGTCATGAGGATCACGGTGCGGATGCGGGTTCGGCTTATTCGTCGTCCTGCATCGAGGCCTTGATCTGGTCCGACACCTTGGTCATGGACTTGCTCATGGCCTGCTGACCCTGCTGGATGCTCATCATCATTCGCTGCGCCATCATCGATTCCATCTGCTGCATGTCGGTGGGGCCCGTGGCGGCAGCCGGCGTGGTCGGGGCGTTGGCGGCGATGGGCGTGGTCATGGCGGGGCTCCGTTGATGAGATGGAGCGGAACATAGGGACCCGGCGCCCGGCAGCATCGGTGCCATGCGAAGCGGGTGCGACGGATGCGAAGGCCCCTTCGTGGGTTCGGTCCACCGTCGCGCGCTTCGCGTCGCGAGGCGCCCGCCCTCCATTCACCCCCTAGCGTCGCGCCCTTCGCAGTCATCGATGGAGCGCCACATGAACGATCGTTCGTTCGTTTCCTTCCTTCGCACGCTCGCCGCGACGACCCTCGTCGTCCAGGCAGCAGGAGCGCTGGCGCAATCGATCGGCGCCACCAGCGTGGCCAGCGCTGCCAGCTTCAGCGCGGCGAACGAAAGTCCGGCCCAGGTGACGCGCTATCGCTGCACGCTCATCGACGGCAGCACGCGGCTGCTCATCGAAGACCCGCGCGAGCGCCATCCCGGCCTCGCGGAAGACTGCACCCTCGTGCGTGTGGCCGTCGCGCCGCTGCGTCCGGGCGCGTCGGACGACACGCCGCCATGGGTCGGCTTCGCCGCGCGACTCATTCAAGGGGCGCCAGTCACCGGCGGCGCGCTGCCCGACCTGACCGCCTTCCTGCGCGACGCCGCGCGGCCGATGCCGGCGGAGATGGCCTCGGTCGTGCGCGCCGCCAGCGATCGCCATCGGCTCAATCCGGCGCTGGTGTCGGCATTGATCTTCGTGGAGTCGCGTTATCGCGCGGACGCCCGCTCGCCCAAGGGCGCGATGGGGCTGATGCAGCTCATGCCGGCGACCGCCGCGCGCTACGGCGTGTACACGCGCGCCGACCTGCTCGATCCGCGCGTGAACGTGGACATCGGCGTGCGCCACCTGCGTGCCTTGCATGACCGCTACGACGGCCGCATGGACCTGATCCTGGCCGCCTACAACGCGGGCGAAGGGGCCGTGGAGCGCTTCGGCCAGCGCGTGCCGCCCTTCCCCGAAACCGAGGAGTACGTGCGTCGGATCACGACGTTGGTTGGCGTGCCTGAAACCGCTTTCACCCCCTGAACAGGGGGGCATAAATGAAAATGAATGTGCCGTAAAGGACATGAAACGGTGGCGTTGGCGACAGTGCGGTTGTCATCCGGTTTTCAAGGTCCACGTGAAAGTCGCCACCCTCTGCCCTTCCCGCTCGCTGGAACACTTCGCGGCCGCTGCGCTGCGCGATGCCGGCTACGACCCCACCCCCCACACGCACCTGAGTCCGCTGATCTCGGCGTTGCGCGCGCCCGGCGCCGACGCGGTGCTGCTGGAAGACCACGACACCCACATCGACGGCTGGCTGACCGCCGTGCGCCTGCACGCGGGACGCAGCGTGCCCATCGTCGTGCTCGGCCTGGGCGATTCGGTGGGCATCTCGCGCGCGCTGCAACGCGGCGCGGATGACTACGCCGTGATCTCCGACGGTGCGGGCCCGCTGATCCATCGGCTGCGCGCGCGCATCCAGACACGCACGGACGGCGTGCGCGCCACGTCGCTGCGCGCGGGGCCGTATGCGCTGCATGCGTCGACACAGAGCCTGTCCACCGGCGCGCGCGAAGTGAGCCTCACGGCGCGGGAATTCGCGCTGGCCTGGACGCTGTTCGAGAACCTCGGTCGCGTGGTCAGCACGCACACGCTGTCGACCGAGATCTGGGGTCGATCGAGCGACATCGGGAAGCGCACGCTGGAGCAGCACGTCTACAAGCTGCGGCTCAAGCTGAACCCGGGCGGCCCGCGCTCGCGGGCCCGCACGATGGACGGCACCCCCGTGCCGCGCATCCAGACGGTGTACGGGGTCGGGTACCGCCTCGACGTGTGAGAGAAAGGCAGGCTGCGGTCCTGCTGCGGCCGCTGGCCCTCGCCCCTGCCCTCTCCCGCAAGCGGGAGAGGGCGCGATCAACGGTCAGGGCTGCGCGCGTTGCGCCGCGGCCCGCTGCGCGGCATTGCGGCTGCGCACCGTGTCGTTCATCTGATACGACGCGACGGTCAGCGCGAGCAGCGTGCCGCCCACCAGGCCCGCGACGAGCGCATGCACGCCGGCCTGCGTGGCCTGGCGCTGATCGGGGCTGACGCCAGGCTGGCTCAGCGTCGACTGCAACGCCTGCACGACGCCCAGCGCGATCAGCCCTGGCACCATCGTGTTGAAGACGCGCGCGTCGGCGCGTTCGGCCTGCCGGCCGAGCTCGTTGCGGGTGAACGGGTTGCGCAGGTCCGTGTGGAGATGGCGGACGTGCGACGGATCGGTCTGCTGCATGCGCCGCGCGGACGCGGTGTCGACAAGGTGATCCTCGACCGAGGACGTCAGCATGTTGCCCACGCCCGCGATGGCGCCCGCGCCGATGGCCAGCCCGCGCGCGGCCTGCCACGCGGGCTGGCCGCCGAGCGTGCGCTGCATCAGCAGCTGCGTGCCCATGTCGATGACCGCCGCGGCGGCGCCGAAGGTGCCGCGCATCGTCAAGGTCACGTCGGCGGGACGCAGGTTGCGCCCCTCGGGCGGCTGCGGCACGTTGCGGTCGCCGTTGCCGACGTGCACCGTGTTGATCGCGGGGCGGAGCGCCTCGCGGAACTGCGCCTGCAGATGCGCGATCACCTGGATGGCCGCCGCGGCCTGCGCCACGCCCGACAGCGCGGGATTGCTGCGCGAGGCGATCGTCAGCGCCAGCGCGGCGAAGTCGCCGCCGGCGATGCCCGCCGACTGGATGCCCTGCCAGATGCGGCGCGGCACGCTGTTGTTCTGCTGTCCCACGTCCCCGGCGAACGCCTGGTTGGCGACCTGCGCGCTGCTCTCGCTGTGGATCTGGGACACGATGCGGCGCCCCAGCGAATAGGCCGTGAGCGCGGTCTGCGCCGCCAGCGCGGCGTCCGGATGCGAGACGACCGCCCGCGCGAGCTCGGGCGCGATGACGCCCTGCACCACCGTCCGCACGCCAGCCACCGGCAACGCGTGCCGGACGTTCTGCATCAGGAAGAACGAGGCCGCGCCGGCCTCGCGCGGCGCATGACCGTGGGCGCCAGCATGCGCGGGCGCATGCGTGTCCGCCGGCGCGTCGTGCGTGGGATGTTGAGCCTCGAGGTCGACGACGCCCGCCTGCGAGGACGCGCCCGAGGCGGTGGACGCCGTTGACGCGGAAGAGGCCGTGGAGGTCGCGGAGGTCGTCGACGAGGTGCGCGTCAAGGTCAACGGCAACGGCAACGGCGGCGTGGTCTCACCGCCGGGTCGCGCCGGACGCCGCAGCTGCTCGAGCGACTGCCGCGGCGCGAACCCCGCGTCCCCGTTGCGCGAAGGACCGGGGTCGGAGTTCCGGCGTGCGGTCAGACCGCCGAGCTCGGACGACAGCCGGCGAGGCGGTGTCGCACCACTTCGCGACGACGCTGGCGATCCAGGCGAGGCCGGCGACGTCGGTGTCGGCACGTGTTGAAGCCGATCGAGTTCGATGCCGCCGGCGTTGGTCGACAAGGCGGGCAAGCCGGCGGGCGGCGTGGTGATCGTCATGGGAGCGGTCCTGCAATGAGCAGCTGCCACTCTCGACAGCCCGCATGACCCAACCGTGACGCCCGGGCCGGTGCGGGCATGGTCCCCGCGCGAACACTTCGCGCGGGCGCGAGCCGCTTCGCCCCTCAGTGCCTCAGTGTGATCGCCCCTGTAGCCCCTGTAGCCCCTCCGCGCCGCGGCGCGCGTGCCCCGGTCGCTCCGGTCCGCCTCAGCCGCGGAAAGAAGCCGCGACGCCCGCCATCCGTGCCAGCGCAGCGACCATTGCGCGCGGCTCATCCCAGCGGTTGCCTTCGTCCTGCAGGCGCGCCATCGAGAAGCCGTCCAGCCGCGTGCGCATCCGCTGCACCAGGCGGCCCCACGGCGGCAGGGGATCCGCGCGGATCGGCGAATACGCCTGACCCGCATACCCCGTCAATCGCGCCGCGTCCTGATCGCGTCCCTCCTCGAACGCCAGCCAGGCGAAGACCGGCAGCAGACGATCGAAGGCCTCGCTCTGGCTGTCACCCGGGCTTTCGCCCTGGCCGTCACGGTAAGGCTCGCGCCCCGTCCCGCGCGACGCCTTCGGGGACACGATGCCGGTCAGCACGTCGCGCGCCGCCTCCGCACGCCCTTCGGCCAGCAGCACCGCCGCCAGGCAACCCAGCACGCGCTGCAGGAACTCGCCGTTCGCGGTGTTGATGCCGCTCGCACGGCTGGCGCCGTCCTCCCATTGACGCACCAGCGCCGCGGATCGCAGCGGCTCGCCATGGTCGACCTGCAGGCTCATCAGCCGATGCAGGTCGTCCAGCACCCACCGCGACGCGCCGATCTCCTGCGCCAGCTGCAGCGACGCGCACATCGCCTCGTCCGCCTCCGCCGCCTGACCCTCGACGCGCCACACATGCGCCCGCGCCGCCAGTCCCCACAGCTTCAGACGCGCCGCATGCGCGCCCTCGCAACGTCCCGCGAGCGCGACCAGCTCGCCCATCGCGTAGCGCATCGCGGCCTGGCTCAACTCGCGGTCCTCGACCACCTGCCGGCACAGCGCCAGATAACGCAGCGCCGGATCCTCCGCCGTGCGCGACACGGTGACACCGCGCCGGTACCAGATCGCCGCGCGCTTCGGGTCATGCGGCGCGAGCAGGCCCGCGTGATCGATGCAGTAGCGCGCCAGCACCGCCGGCGGCAACTCATTCGGCAGCTCGGCCTCGTAGGCGGCATGCCGCCAGGCCGTCTCCGGCGCGAGCGACAGCAGCTCGAACAGCGAGCGCGAATGCGCGAGCAATCCCAGTCCCCTCACCGCCTCGTGTTCCAGGCACCAGTCGAGCGCGGCGCGCACGTTGCCGAGCTCGGGCGAGAACTCCGCAATCCAGCGCGCGTCCGGCATCATCTGCAACGCCCGCTCCGCGCGATCGAACAGCTGGCTCATCGCCCGCGCATGCTGGCGGCGCGCGATGTCGACCTCCCCGGTCTCCTCCAGCAACAGCAGCCCGTAGGCGCGGATGCCGTCGAAGAGCCGGTAACGAGGACGATCCTCCGCGTCGACCTGGACCAGCGAATGATCCACGAGTCCCTCGAGCGCCTCCGCCACGGTCCAGGCATCGAGCTGCCGGTCCGACAGCGCGGCCGTCGCCATCTCCAGCGTGAAGCCGCCCTCGAACGGTTCCAGTCGTCGCAGCACCAACTGCTCGATGTCGTCGAGCAGCGCGAGGCTCGCGTCCATGCAGGCGCGCAGCGACTGATGGCGGCGCGGCCCCGCCTGCGTGCCGCGCGTCAGCAACCGGTAGCGGTCGCTCAGCCGCTCGCACAACTGATCGATGCCGAACATCGCCAGCCTGCCCGCCGCCAACTGCAGCGCCAGCGGAATGCCGTCCAGCCGACGGCACAGCGCCGTCACCTGGGCCACGTTGTGCATGCCCAGGGCGAAAGGCTGCCCCTGCGCCCGCACCTGATCGACGAACAGCGCCACGCTGCCGTGCATCAGCGACTCGTCCACGCCCGCGCCGGGCGGCGGCACCGACAGCGGCGGCGTGCGCAGCACGCGCTCGCCCGGCACGCGCAGCACCTTGCGGCTGGTCACCATCAGCGCCACGTCCTCGGTGTTCTCGAGCACCGCGTGGCAGAAGGTCGCCGCGCGCGCGCCGGCGATCTCCGCGTTGTCCAGCACCAGCAGCAGCGACATCGGCCGCAACAGCGCCAGCAGCGTCTGCAGATCGGTGCCCGGATCCAGTCCGAGCGCGGCCGCCACGGCCGGCAACGGATCGGACGGATCGTCGCCGTTCAGCAGATCCACCCACACCGCGCCGTCGCGGGCCGCCTGCCGGCGTTCATGCGCGCAGGCCAGCGCGAGCGTCGACTTGCCGACACCGGGCGCGCCCACCACGGTCACCAGCCGATGCCGCACCAGGCGGCTCAGCAGCGCCTGCAGATCGGCGCCGCGGCCATGCATCGCCACAGGGGCCGACGGCAACGCGCGCGGACGGACGATGGGGGATGACGCTTCGACCGGCCGGTCGGTCGAGTCGACGGGCGTGTCCTCGTCCTGCCGCACCGGCAGCGCGAACCGATACCCCTGCCCGGCCACCGTGGCGATGGACTCGCGTCCCAACGCGCGACGCAACGCGGACACGTGCACCGCCGCGTTGTTCTCTTCCACGGCCTGACCGGGCCAGACGCGATTCAACAATTCGTTCTTGGACACGATCGCGCCGCGATGCGCGACCAGCACGCCGAGCAGATCGAGCTGCCGGCCGCTGAGCGGCACGGGCACGCCCTCCGACAGGAGGACGCGCGAGGCCATGTCAAGCACGAACCCTTCGAAGCGAAAACGACTCGTCACTTCAGCTTGCCCTTCATGGCTGTCACCGACGGCAGGACCCTGCACGCCGTACGCCATCGCACCCCTGGAATCCTCGCGTTCTGCGAGGAAGGGATCACGAAAGTGGGCGCGAGTTTAAGGGTGCGTCATGACGACGTCCAGGGAACTTGGGACGTTCCCGAAAGGGGTCAGGCCTTGACAGCGTTGACTGTCGCGCACATGTCGGCGGCATGACGATCGTGGTCCGGAAAGACGTGCGGATTCCCGCACAGCTGTCAGGAGGATGTCAGAGCGCTGACGCGCAGAACGGCCGCGATCTGCGTGTTCATGGGGCATCCACGCGACCGCGTGCGCGCACGTGGTGCAACTTTGGTCATGTCAGCGCGCACCGCCGAGGTCGTAGTTCCAGCGCAACTCACGGCCCGCCGGAATGTCTTCCGACGCGCGGAACGCGTGGATGCGCGCGGTCCAGCCATGACGCAGCCGCACGTGGAAGGACTCGCCGCGCACGTTGTAGCCGGCGGGTGGATGGCCGAGGATCCGGCCCTCCGCGTCGAAGAGAAACAAGGTGTTCATCAACGACAGCAGGTTCTCGCCGTTGACGGCCACGCTGCCGATGGGGTCGGACGCCGACATCAGATAGCGATCGTCGTCGAGCAGGAAGAGATCGACCTCGTCGAGCAACTGGCCGCCGTAGACGCCCAGGCAGGTGCCGGCCGGAATGTCGTGGCGCGCGAAGAGCCCGCGCTGGCCGATGAGCGCGACCTCGCCTGGCGAGCGCAGATCCGCCGCCTCGATGCGACGAGGCTCCAGCAGCCGCAGCGCCTGCAGGGCGCGCGTGCGTCGACTCACGCGCGCATCGGTGTAGGGCTCGACGTCGGCGAATGCCTCCGCGCGCTCGAGCACGTCGGTGATGTGGACGACGCCGTGATCGGCATCGCGGAACGGCGGATCACCGGCGTGTTCGGCCGCGTACTCGCGTCGCGCGACGCGTTCGCGATGCTGCAGCCGGACCTGCGCGAGCAGCGCGAGCCAGCGCTCGGTGCCGTAGGACATCAGCGAGAGCTGACGGGCACGCTCGCCGGTCGGCAAGGTCTCGTCGTCCTGCGGCATCAGCGCGAGCACGCGATGCTGGCAGTCCAGCACGTGGGTCATGTGCGCGCGACGGCGTTGTGCCGGATCGGGCATCGTCTCGATGCGTCGATAGCCGTCCCACAGCCAGTGGTCCACGTCCACGCGGTCGTGCGACCGGGCCGTATCGATGAGCACCTCGTCCATGGAGCCTCCGGAGGATGGAGCGACGAGTCTCGTCTTCCATCCACCAGACGCCGCTCCGAAAGCGAAGCCAACGCCTCGCCCCCGAAGGTCTCCCGCCCGAATCCCGCACTCCCAAGGCCCGCAGTCCTCCCGCACTCCCCAGGCCCGAAGACAGCGAGATCCTGTGGGGCCGGAATGATGCTGGGGGTTCCCGGAGGGATGCCCCCTGCGTCGTGGAGTGCCCGCGCCTGGCCACCCGAAGTCGCGGGCTCCCGCTCAGCGCAACATCACTGCGTCTTCGCCGCGGAGACGAGCCGGTCCATCGCCTGCGCCGGCGTGGTCGACTCGCTGTTCCAGAACTGGCTGACGACGTCCTTGATCGCGCCTTCTGCCGCGGGCCGGACCGCCATCCCGTGCGCGATGGACGGCAGCAGCGTATTGGCCTTCCCTGCTTCGGCGAAGTCCGCGGCCGAGGCCTTGGCGCAGTCGTCGTACTTGGCGAGGCTGACGCCCTTGCGCACCGGGATCGAGCCCTTCTCCAGGTTGAAGGATTCCTGCACCGCCGGCGACAGGATGGCCGAGGCCATGTCGCGCTGGGCTTGCTGGTTGGCGTCGCCCTTGACCTTGAACATCGCGAACGAATCGACGTTGAAGGTATAGGACTTGGCCGTGCCCGGCGCGGGCACGCACAGGAAGTCCTTGCCCGCCGTCTTGCCGGCCGCGAGGAACTCGCCCTTGGCCCAGTCGCCCATGATCTGCATGGCCGCCTCGCCCTTCATGACCATCGCGGTCGCGAGGTTCCAGTCGCGGCCCGGCGCGTTGCGGTCGGTGTAGGCCTTCAACCGGCGGAAGGTCGTCAGCGACTTCTCCATCGTCGGGCTCTTCAGGCTCGCGGGGTCGAGCTGGATCAGCGCCTTGCGGTAGAACTCCGGCCCGCCGGTGCCCAGCACCACGGTCTCGAAGGTGGTGAAGTCCTGCCACGACTGACCGCCGTGCGCCAGCGGCGTGACGCCGGCCTTCTTCAGCGCGTCCGCCGCGACGAAGAACTCGTCCCAGGTCGTCGGCGGCTTGACGCCAGCCTTGCGCATCACCTCGGGGTTGATCCACAGCCAGTTGACGCGGTGCACGTTGACCGGCACCGCGATGTAGTGGCCCTTGTACTTGACGATGTTGCTGATCACCGGCAGCAGCAGCTCGTCCCAGTGATCGGCCTTGGCGACGTCATCGATGTTGGCCAGCATGCCTTCAGCCGCCCAGTCCTGCAGCAGCGGGCCCTTGATCTGCGCGGCCGTCGGCGCGTTGCCCGAGATGGCACGCGACTTCAGCACCGTCATCGCCGCGTCGCCGGCGCCGCCAGCCACGGCGAAGTCCTTCCACTTGTGGCCCTTGGCCTGCAACTGGTCCTTCAGGCCGGAGATGGCTTTCGCCTCGCCGCCGCTGGTCCACCAGTGCAGCACCTCGAGGTCGCCGGCGCGCGCCGGTCCGGCCATGCTCGCCAGCGTCGCCATCGCGGCCGTGGCCACCAGGGCGCGACGCGTCCACGGCGTGCTCGTCGTGGTGGCCGCAGAGGTCGTTGTGGTCTTCTTGATCGATGTCTTCATCGTTGTCTCCTCTTTCTTGTCTCCGGGGTCGGAGTGGGTGTCGTTGATCGACGGGTTGATCGACAGGTGGATTGGCGGTGACGGAAGGTCAGGCCACCCCTTCTGCTTGAAGTTGCTCGAACAGGCGCGAGACGGCGCCCGCTTCCGGAGGGGTCGCGCCGCGTTGCAGGCAGGCGGCGGAACCGGCTGCCAGCGCCGCATGCAGATGCGCGCGCAAGGGCCGCTCAGGGTGCCGGTGCAGGCTGTGCAGCAGCCCTGCGACGGCCGCATCGCCGGCGCCAACGGTATCGGCCACGGTGACCGCTGGCGCGCGGGCCATGCAGGCCGCGTCGCCGCGAGACAGGTAGGCCACGCCGCCGCCGCGCGTCAGCAGGTAGAGCGCCTCCGGATTGAACGTGCGCAGCCGTGTCATCGCGTCGTCGAGCGCGAGGTCCGGGAACAGGCCCCGCAGGTCGTCGTCGGACACTTTGATCACATCGGCCAGCGCGCACATGCGGCGCAGCGTGGGCTCGTACCCGTGCGCCATCAGGTTGCGGAAGTTGGGGTCGTAGCTGATGGCCACGCCCTGCCCCTTCAGGCGCTCGGCCAGCGCGACTAGCCGGGAGGCCAGCGGCTCGCGCGCCAGGCTGATGCCGCCAAAGTGCGCGCGGCGCGCCTGGGCGTCCCAGCCCGACGGCAACGCGTCGGCATCGAAGTGCAGGTCGGCGCTGTCGCCGCCGACGAAGAAGTAACGCGGCGGCTCGCCCTGCTCGACGATCGCCAGCAGCGGCGCGCGATCAACCTGCTGCAACAGCCGCGTATCCAGGCCGACCGCCTCGCTGGCCCGCACCAGTTCATCGCCGAACAGGTCGCGGCTCACCGCGCCGACGAAGGCCGTTCGCCCGCCCAGTGCCGCCAGCGCGCGCGCCACGTTCCAGGTCGACCCGCCGACGCGGCTGATCCATTGATCGGGCGCCTGCTGCAGCATGTCGGTCAGCGCCTCGCCGAGGCACAAGAGCTCGGGGGCATCGGACATCGGGCCTGGCATCGGGCCGGACATCGGGTCCAGGGCCGCTCGCGACACCGCATCACGCATCACGGGCTCCTTGATCCGCACCCCGCATGCCGACGCCGTCCAGCACGTCGACGATGTCGTAGCACGCGCCCATCGTGTGGTAATCGACCTTGCCCGCCGGGCTCTTCTCGTCGCTGTACTTGCGGTTCTGGCCGTCGAGGAGGCGGTACCACGCGCCGTGCGCGTGATCGACGAAGTGCGTCCAGCTGTAGGCCCACAGGCGCTGGTACCAGTCCCAGTAGACCTCGTCGCCGGTGCGCGCGGCCAGGCGGGCCGCGGCGGCGGCGCTCTCGGCCTGCACCCAGAAATACTTGTCCGGATCGCAGACGCTCAGGTCCGGCGCCAGCGAGTAGCAGAGCCCGCCATGATCGGCATCCCAGCCGCGCCGTACGGCCACGAGGAACAGCTTGGTCGCCGTCGGCAGCACCCAGGCGAGGTCCTGGTCGAGGTGTTCACCGCGCGCCTCGAGCTGCAGCAGCAGCTTGGTCCACTCGGTGAAGTGGCCCGGCTGGTAGCCCCAGGGGCGGAAGAGATTGGCCGGGTCGTCGCGGTTGTACAGCCAGTCCGGCTGCCAGTGCGTGTCGTAGTGTTCCCAGACCAGGCCGCCGCAGCGTTCGGCCTGGCGGCGGGTGATGTGCTGCGCCAGCAGCGCGGCGCGCGCGAGGTAGCGCCGCTCGCCCGTGGCGTCGAAGGCGGCCAGCAGCGCCTCGCAGGCATGCATGTTGGCGTTCTGGCCGCGGTACGGCGACAGCACGTTCCACTGCGGACTTGCCTCGTCGGCGTAGAGCCCGGCGGCCTCGTCCCAGAAGCGTTCCTCCATCAACGCGAAAGTCTCGGCGATCCACGGCCGGGCCTCCTCCACGCCGGCCATCGCCGCATGCGCATAGGCCAGCAGCACGAAGGCCAGGCCGTAGGCGTGGCGCGTCCCGTCGAGCACCTCGGCCTTGCCGTCGCGCCAGTCGAGCAACCACGCATAGCCACGCAGCGCGTCGTCGTAGTGCGCCTCGCGCAGGAAACGCACGCCGTGCCGCACGCCGTCCAGGTAGTTCGCGTCGCCAAAGCGCCGGTAGGCCATCGCGTACGTGAACACGTAGCGCGTGCTGCTGACCAGATGCCGCTGATGCGCGTCGTAAACGGTGCCGTCGTCCTTGAAGAAGTGGAAGAAGCCGCCGCTCGGATCGATGCAGCGCGGGTGGTAGAAGTCCATCGTGTGCCGCGCATGGGCCAGCAGCACGTCGCGGGAACGGAAATCGGGCAGGTCGCTGGTCAAGGGTGTCGCGGGTGTCACGGGAGTTGTCGTGTCGGTCATGCGGTGGGTGATGGGGTCAGTCGTTGCTGCTGGTGCTGTCGCGCACGATCAGCGCGACCGGCAAGGTCAGTTCCTGAGGCTCGTCCGCCGCCGTGCCGAGCAGCAGCTCCACGCCCTTGGCGCCGAGCGACTCCTTGTCGACGCGGACCGTGCTGAGCGGCGGATGGGCGACGGAGGCCCCGCCGATGTCGTCGAAGCCGACGACGGCGATGTCCTCGGGGATGCGCAGGCCGGCATTCAGGCATTGCCGCATGGCGACCAGCGCCGCGCTGTCGTTGAAGCAGACGATCGCGTCGGGCCGTTTGCGGCGGTCGAGCAGCACGCGCACCGCCTCGATCACGCCGGCTTCGCCGTCGCCGAGCTGCGGCGCGATGACCTCGAGGTCGGGATCGGCTTGCACCTGGGCCTCGAACAGCGCCCGCCGGTAGCCGCGGGCGCGCTGCTCCAGGCTGTAGTGCGCCGGCGACCCGGAGATCAGCGCGATCGTCCGCCGCCCGCTGCGCAGCAGATGGCTGGTCGCGAGAAAGCTGCCGTGCTGGTGGTCCGGATTGACCGAGGTCATCCCGCGGCGATGCATGTCCACGAGCACCGTCGGCTTGCCGCTGCGCTTGAGGGTGTCGAGGACTTCCGGCTCGAAGTAGCCGACGCACAGGAAGGCGTCGAGCTGATGGCCGCGGGTCTGCTCCACGATCGGCTGGCCCGGACCCGCGACGATGAAGGACAGCGAGAGCCCTTCCCGCCGGCAGACCTGCTCGGCACCGTGCAGCACCGCGGAGAAGAACGGGCTCGACGCGAGCGTGTTGTGCTGGCTGTGCAGCAGGAAGCCGATGCGCCGGATCCTGTTCTTGCGCAGCTGCGTGAAGTCGTAGCCCAGGCGCAGGGCGGTGTCGCGGACCACCTGGCGGGTCTCCTGCGACAGGCCGGACTGGTTGCGCAAGCCGCGCGAGACGGTGCCGATGGACAGGCCGGACGCCTTGGCGATATCGCGGATGGTGGTGCTGCTCATGGGTGGGACGATTCTTGAAGTGCCCCTGTCGGGGGTCAACAAAGTCCCGCGAGTTTCCCAAGTGTTTAGGCCGCCTCGCTAAACACGTCCGCCATGTCCTCGAATCCGTTGTTCAGCGCTCCCGCGCCGGCGCCTCCAGCACATAGGGCCAGGCCACCACGATGGCGATCGCCATGGGCGCGGCGACCAGCGCGGCCGCCAGCGGCGGCTCGAAGCCGACGGACAGCAGCAGCGTCGTCACGAGCGCGCCGCCCGCGCCCGCGATGCCGTAGAGCACGCGGAGTCCGGACCTCCGCGGTGGCGGGGTCGACCGCGCGACCTCGCCGGCCGTGGCCCGCAGGGCGACATCCAGCGCACCGGCGCCGAGGCCGAAGGCGAACAGGGAAACGGCCAGCGGCACCGCCGATCCCGCCAGCGCGAGCACGGGCAACATCGAGGCCGAGCCCAGGCCGCCGATCAGCACGAGCCTGCGCGTGCCGAGCCAGGGTTGCGCTGGCCCGGTCTTCCGGTGATCCGCCCTGTCACCCCTCATGGTGTCCATCCCGACACGCGACCTCGCACGACTGCGGGTGCCGGTCCGGGCGCCGATCCATGCGCCCGCCAGCAGCGCGAGCGCGGCCATGACCAGGTCCCAGGGGTCGAGTCCGATCCGAAGCGCCAGGCTCGGCATCAATGCCGCGACGCAGGCGATCCCGCAGCCGGCCACGATGCAGGCCAGGCGCACGGCCAGGCGCGCCTCGGGCCGATCCGTGGCGGGCTCCAGGAAGGACCAGCCGTCGTCCAAGGCGCTCATCCCGCCCGATCGACAGGCGGGACAGTGAGCACCTCGGCCCCGCCCTTGCGCAGCGCCTTCAGGACGCTCGCGCCGACGTCGCGCTCGATGACGATGGTGTGCAGCGCCTCGAGGCCCGCGACGCGGTGGGCGGCGGAGGCTTGCAGCTTGTCGCTCGTGATCAGTCCGACGGCGTGGCGGCTGCGCTCGATCAGGGTGCGCTTGAAGGCGGCCTCGCGGAAATGCGTGGTGAGGATGCCGTCGCTCATCGACAGCGCGCACACGCCCACGAAACCGCGGGCTATGCGCAGGCGCGAGAGCTGCTCCACCGCGGCCGCGTCCACGCAGCCGCCGAGGTGCGGGTCGACCTCGCCGCCGATCATCAGCAGGCGCAGGTCCTGCCGCCGCAGCACGGCGGCGGCGACGTCGACCGCGTTGGTGGCGACCGTGACATCGGCGTCCTCCGGCAGGAACTCGACCAGCGCGAGGTTGGTGCTGCCGGTGTCGAGGAACACCAGCTCGCCCGGCTGGACGGTGGCCGCGCCGGTCCGCGCCAACGCGGACTTGCGGACCGGTGACTCCTTCATCCTGGCGGCGAGCGGACGGTCATTGGCGGCCACCGGCACCGCGCCGCCGTAGACGCGACGGCACAGGCCGTCCGCGGCGAGCGCGCGGAGGTCGCGCCGGATGGCGTCCTCGGACAGTTTGAATTCAGCGGCCAGATCGGCCGCGACCACCGCGTGGCCGGCGGAGAGCCGGTCCGCGATGACGTGGCGGCGGGCGTGAGGAAGATCGGCGAGCGACATGGCGTCCCTGGAAGCGAGACGCGATTGTGCACGCTAATGCACACTAATGCACGTTATTGCACGGTCACCCCGATTCCCGTCCGACCCGGATCTGCTCGCTGACCGGTCTCGTCGCAGTAGTGCAGCACGTGCTTGCGAAACTGGCTGTGCAGGCTGGTCGCGCTGCTCCCGGGGATGCCTTCGAAATGGTGCCCGACGCCCACGCCGGATACCCCCGGCAATTTGCCGCGCAGACCCGCCACGGGATCGCCGCGGGGAGAGAATGTCTCGATCAGGTCCATCGCGCGCCGGAGGTTCTCTCGCGGGATCTGTCCGATCAAGTTATCGCTCAGATGGGCTGGACAGAACGCCGTCACCGGCACCGGCGCCGGTGCCTTCAGCGAGGCATACATCGCCTCGCCGCCGCCCTTGGAGTGCCCCACCGCGCGCACGGTGTATCCGGCGAGCGCGGGGTCCTTCTGCACGGCCGTCAGCAAGGCGGCGCCTTGCTCATAGCTTTTCGGTGTGATGCCGAGGCCGGCGTGGATGTTGGCGCCCCACTGCGTCATCGTCGACATGAAGTTGCCCTTCGGTTCCGATCGTTCGGCCAACGCCCCCTTCACCTTCTTGCCAGAGCTGGTGCCGCCAAACGCCAGCACCAGCTCATTCGTCTGCTGGTTCTGGAGCAGGACGACGGTCAGTCCGGTGTCTCGATCGATGATCGACCCGTCGCCCCGTTCAACGCCGGACAGGCTCAGGCCCATTCCATAGCGCAAGCGGTCGGCCAGTTCCTGGTGTGGTGTCCAACCACCCGGCAAACTCTCCGGGTCCCGCTTGTAGGGGAAACTCGCCAGTTGAGCGTTGCAGCGAAGTCGAGCCAGCGCCTGGGCGTCCCGAGGCATCTCGCATTTCCCGTAGTACTCGGCTCGCATCTTCGGCGCCTGCGCGAGCGAGCTGAGCGGGGCCGCCGAGACCTTCGGGAAGGCGTGGCGGATGGCGCCGCTGGGGGCAAGCTGCCCTGAGGGATCCGCCTGGCGCAGCCCTTCCAGCGGCCGACCCGACCCGGTCGATGGCTGCCGATGCGCGGGCATGGCGCGCGCTTTCACCTCTGGCGTGGTATCGCCAGGGAGCGGGCTCAACGAGACGTGGATCCTCATCGGGCCCTCCCCTGCGCGCGCAGCAGCGACGCGAGGGCGCCCTTCGCGGGAAGACGGTCGCCCGGGGCCTCCGACCGCACGGCCGCGGCGAGGGTCAGCAGGGCCTCGACGGCATCCGCGAACGCTTCCGGTTCCTGGTCGACATCCTGTCTCCGGATCAACACGAACTGGCGTCGCAGGCCATCCGCCGCGATCACGGCGCCCTCCAGCGCCTCCCGGTCCGCGTTGTAGCGCAACAGGCGCAATGCGAGTGTCCCCGCCGGATCCTCCAGCGGGATGGGCATCACCCGGGCGATCAGCATCACGCCGCCCCCGTCGCCCGACAACTCCACGACGAGCTGGACGATGTCGTTGTCGTCGATCAGCACCAGCAGGCCGTCGCTGGCTTCGAGAGGCGTCGAGGTGCGTCGCGACAAGGCGGCAAGCAGCCGCGCAAAGCGCGCGGCAGCCTCTGATGGGTCTGTCATGGTGAGTTCGCAGGATGGAAGACTGCCTCAGTCGACCAACGAACAAAAGTGTTCGGTAGCCGCAGACAGCCACCCTGCGAACTCATTCAATCTGCACGTTCGCCTCCTTCACCAGCTTCGCGAACTTTCCGGTTTCATTGCGGATCTGCGACGCCAGTTGCTCGCTGCTGCCGCCGGTGGTCTCGGCACCGATCTCCTCCATGCGCTTGCGGAACTCGGGCGCCTGCAGCACCTTGACCATCTCGGTGTTCAGCTTCGCGACGATGTCCTTGGGCGTGGCCGCCGGCGCGAGCACGCCGAACCAGGTGCCGATGTCGAAGCCCTTCAGGCCGGCCTCGTCGAGCGTGGGGACGTCCGGCAGCGCGCTGGAGCGCCTCGCCGTCGTCACCGCGAGCGCACGCAGCTTGCCCGCCTTGATGTGCGGCAGCACCGGCGTGACCGTGTCGAAGGACATCTGGATCTGCCCGCCCAGCAGGTCCGTCGCCAGCGGCCCGCTGCCCTTGTAGGGCACGTGCAGCATCGTCGTGCCGGTCAGGTTCTGGAACTGCGTGCCGATCAGGTGCTGCGCGGTGCCGTTGCCGTTGGAGCCGTAGGTCCATTCGCCGGGCTTGGCCTTCAGTTGCGCGATCAGCTCCTGCACCGTCTTCGCCGAGGTCGCGCTCGCGTTGACGACGAGCACATTGGGCACCAGCGCGATGCTGGTGATCGGCACGAAGTCCTTCTGGAAGTCGTAGGGCAGCTTCTTGTAGACGCTGCTCGCGATGGTGTGGTGGACCGCGCCGATCAGCAGCGTGTAGCCGTCGGGCTTGGCCTTGGCGACGTAGTCCGCGCCGAGCGTCGCGCCGGCGCCGGGCTTGCTCTCGACGATCACCGGCTGGCCCAGGCTCTGCTGGAGCTTCTCGGCCAGCGCGCGCGCCAGCACGTCGGTGGTGCCGCCGGCGGGGAACGGGACGATCAGGGTGATGGGCTTGGCGGGCCAGGGTTGAGCGAGCGCCGGTGATGCGATGCTGAGCGCACCGGTGACCGCGGCGATCGTCGAGGCTGCGAGCAGCAACCGGCGGCGGAAAGAGGTCGGGGCATGGGTCATGGTTTGTCTCCTGGTCGACGGCTCTGACGGCCATTCGAAGGGTGGTACTGCGCGGGACCGGAACGTCAGCCGGGTTGGCGCAGGGCGGCAACGACGGCGGCGGTGACGTCGGTCGTCTTCGCATTGCCGCCGAGATCGCCGGTATGCAGCGAAGGGTTCGCCGTCACGGCTTCGATTGCGCGCATCAAACGCGCGGCGGCGTCGTGCTCGCCCAGGTGCTCCAGCAGCATCACCACGGACCAGAAGGTGCCGACGGGATTCGCCAGGCCCTTCCCCATGATGTCGAAGGCCGAGCCGTGGATGGGCTCGAACATCGACGGATAACGGCGTTCCGGATCGATGTTGCCGGTCGGCGCGATGCCCAGGCTGCCGGCGAGCGCGGCGGCCAGGTCGCTGAGGATGTCCGCGTGCAGGTTGGTCGCGACGATGGTGTCCAGCGTCGCCGGCTTGTTGACCATGCGGGCCGTCGCGGCGTCGACGAGTTCCTTCCCCCAGGTGACGTCGGGGAAGTCCTTCGCGACCTGCGCGGCGATCTCGTCCCACATCACCATCGCATGGCGCTGCGCATTGCTCTTGGTGATCACCGTCAGCAGCTTGCGGGGCCGCGACTGCGCGAGCTTGAACGCGTAGCGCATGATCCGCTCGACGCCGGTGCGGGTCATGATGGACACATCGGTGGCCGCCTCGATCGGGTGGCCCTGGTGGACGCGGCCGCCGACGCCGGCGTACTCCCCCTCCGAGTTCTCGCGCACGATGACCCAGTCGAGGTCCTTGGGCCCGCAGCGCTTGAGCGGCGCGTCGATGCCGGGCAGCACGCGCGTCGGGCGCACGTTGGCGTACTGGTCGAAGCCCTGGCAGATCTTCAGCCGCAGGCCCCACAGCGTGATGTGGTCGGGGATGTCGGGATCGCCCGCGGAGCCGAACAGGATGGCGTCCTTGTCGCGCAGCGCGTCGAGACCGTCGGCCGGCATCATCTCGCCGTGCGCGCGGTACCAGTCGCCACCCCAGCCGAAGTTCTCGAACTCGAAGCGGAAGCGGTCGGTCGTCGCGGCCAGCGCCTCGAGGACCTCGCGGCCCGCGGGGATCACTTCCTTGCCGATGCCGTCACCGGGGATGGTGGCGATGCGATAGGTCTTCATGGGGTTCCGTCTCCTGATGATGTCGAAAAATCCTGGCCCGACTCTAGGAGCGCCCTGCCCTTCGGATCGCGGCTAAAGTCAATCCGTCTTCAACCTGGATTCAATAATCCGAAGAGCATGCCCATGGCTTCAAAGACCAAGACGGCGACCAATGTGGCGGCGATCGCGCCGGCCGACCTGGGCTTCTTCTCGGCGTTGTGCAGCGCCGGCAGCCTGAGCGCCGCGGCGCGCGAGCTCGGCATCACGACGGCGGCGGTCAGCAAGCACCTGACGCAGATGGAGAGCCGGCTGGGCACGGCGCTGCTGAGCCGGACCACGCGGCGGATGAGCCTGACACAGGAAGGCGAGCTCTACCTGGAACACGCGCGGCGGATCCTCGCGTCCATCGACGATCTGCAGGAGGTGATGAGCGCGAGCGGCGGCACGGCGAGCGGGCTGCTGCGCGTGAACGCGACGCTGGGTTTCGGGCGGACGCACATCGCGCCGCTGATCTCCGGCTTCGTGCGGCAGCATCCGAAGCTGCAGGTGCAACTGCAGCTGTCGGTCAATCCGCCGCCGTTGAGCGAGGACGCCTTCGACGTCTGCATCCGCTTCGGCCCGCCACCGGATGCGCGGATCATCGCGCGACGCATCGCGGCGAACCGGCGCCTGCTGTGCGCCTCACCCGCCTACTTGAGCGCGCACGGCACGCCGAAGACGCCGGCGGAACTGGTGCGGCACGACTGCATCGGCATCCGCCAGGGCGAGGAAGCGTATGGCCTGTGGCGGCTGTCTTCGAAGCGCGGCCGCAAGACGGTCACCGAAGCGGTGAAGACCCGCGGCGCGTTGACGACCAACGACGGCGAGATCGCGGTGAACTGGGCGCTCGACGGTCACGGGATCCTGATGCGCGCGGAATGGGACATCGCTCGCTACCTTGCGAGCGGACGGCTGGTCCAGGTCTTGCCTGACTGGGAAACGCCGGATGCGGACATCTATGCGGTCTACCCGCAGCGGGTTCAAGGCACCGCGCGGGTGAGGCAGTTCGTCGAGCATCTGGCCAAGGCGTTAAGCAAGTCAGAACCTCCTGGAGTCCGCTGAGCGTCAAGGCAACGCGCCGGGTCGGCGATCGTCAGTGCAGGTGACTCACGACGAGGGGCATGACTGCCGTCATCAAGGTTGTCGCAAGCCCGACGCAACTGAGCGAGATGCTGATCGACCACTTGATCGTACTCATGACGGATCGATGCATTTCGACGCGCATCTCGCCCAGTCCTTCCTTCATGTCTCCTCGCAGCGCCTGTATCTCGACGCGCACGCCACCGATGGCCTCCAGCATCTCTGCGCGTGTGGCCAGCGTCGGCAGCAAGGTCTCGATCGACTGCACGCGTGCCAGCAGCTCGGGATCAGTCCTGACGACGCGCTCTGCCGCGCCGTTCTCATAGGGATTCATGTGCATTGTCTGTTCCTCGATCACCAGCAGGCACCTGCCCGCCATGGAGAGCAACTCTGCCACCGCTGAAGGGCTCCAGAATCGAAAATGCTCCTCTTCCCCCATCGGTCTGAGGTCGATCTGAAGACTCATTGAGGCTCGTCAAATTCCGGCTGCAGCACTCACCCGAAGGTGGGAAGGACGAGGGTCGGCGGGGGAGTGGCAACGCCCGTGCATCGGACGCCTCGGCATCCTGGGAGTCCGGTCGCCCGGTCCGTCGCAAGGCTGAAGCCATCGACCGTCGGGCGCCCTAACGTGACGGCATGCCGTGTCGACCGATCACGGCCTCAACAAGGAGTGCGTCATGGGCTTCGTCGGCCTGCTGTTCTGGTTGGTCCTGTTCGTGCTGTGCTGGCCGCTGGCCCTGCTGGCACTGGTGATGTGGCCCGTCGTCTGGCTGCTGACGCTGCCGTTCCGTCTGATCGGATTGAGCGTCGAGGCGGTCTTCGCGCTGCTCAAGGCCATCCTGTTCCTGCCCGCGCGCGTGCTGGGCTGGCGCGAGTCGCGCTGAGCGTCAGGGAGGTGCTCGCCATGAGCGCGATGGAAGCGACGGAGGACCGAAGGAGGAGCGACCGATGAACGCGACAATCTGCGCATGGAACTGCTCAAGACCTTCCTGCTCTTCGCCCTGACCGCGCTGGCCGAGATCGTCGGCTGCTACCTGCCCTATCTCTGGCTGAAACAGGACAAGCCGGTCTGGCTGCTCGTGCCGGCGGCCGGCAGCCTGGCGCTCTTCGCGTGGCTGCTGTCGCTCCACCCCACCGCGGCGGGCCGCGTCTACGCCGCGTACGGCGGCGTCTACATCGGCGTGGCGATGGTCTGGCTGATGCTGGTGGACAAGGTGAAGCCCTCGGCCACCGACTGGCTGGGCGTCGCCGTCAGCCTGGTCGGCATGGCCATCATCATGCTCGGGCGGAAGTCGCCCGGTTGAGCCGCCGTTGCTGCAAGCGGCGATCACACGCCGCGGGCAGCAAGATGCCGCCGCACGCTGCGGCGGCCCTCGCGTCAGTAGTGCACCACCGAGCGGATCGACTTGCCTTCGTGCATCAGGTCGAAGGCCTCGTTGATGCCGGTGAGCGGCATCGTGTGGGTCACGAACGGCGCGAGCTGGATGTCGCCGCGCATCGCCTCCTCGACCATGCCCGGCAGCTGCGAGCGGCCTTTGACGCCGCCGAAGGCCGTGCCCTTCCAGGTGCGGCCCGTCACCAGCTGGAACGGCCGCGTCGAGATCTCCTGACCCGACCCCGCCACGCCGATCACGATGGACTGGCCCCAGCCGCGATGCGCGCACTCCAGCGCCGCGCGCATCACGTTGACGTTGCCGATGCACTCGAACGAGTGGTCGACGCCCCAGCCGGTCATCTCGACGATCACCTGCTGGATCGGCTTGTCGTGGTCCTTCGGGTTCACGAAGTCGGTCGCGCCGAAGACCTTGGCCAGCTCGAACTTCGACGGGTTGGTGTCGATCGCGATGATGCGGCCGGCCTGCGCCAGCTTCGCGCCCTGGATCACCGCCAGCCCGATGCCGCCGAGGCCGAACACGGCCACCGAGTCGCCCGGCTGCACCTTGGCGGTGTTCTTCACCGCGCCCAGGCCGGTGGTCACGCCGCAGCCCAGCAGGCAGACCTGCTCGGGGTTGGCGTCCGGGCTGATCTTGGCCAGCGAGACTTCGGCCACCACGGTGTACTCGCTGAAGGTCGAGCAGCCCATGTAGTGGTAGACCGGCTGGCCCTGGTAGGAGAAGCGCGTCGTGCCGTCGGGCATCACGCCCTTGCCCTGGGTCGCGCGCACGGCCACGCAGAGGTTGGTCTTGCCGGACTTGCAGAACAGGCACTCGCCGCATTCGGCGGTGTAGAGCGGGATCACATGGTCGCCGGGCTTGACGCTGGTGACGCCCTCGCCCACCTCGACGACGATGCCCGCGCCCTCATGGCCGAGCACCGCGGGAAACAGGCCTTCAGGATCGTCGCCGCTGAGCGTGAACGCGTCCGTGTGGCAGACGCCGGTGTGGGTGATCTTCACCAGCACCTCGCCCTTGCGGGGCGGCTCGACATCGATCTCGACGATCTGCAGCGGCTGGCCAGCTTCGAACGCGACGGCGGCACGGGATTTCATGGGGGGCCTTTCAGTGGAGACGCAGGCAGCCTGCGCGGCAATGCGGGGATTGCAGGAGATGCAACGAGGGCGCGCCCAGGAGGGCGCGCCGATGCGGACGAGTCTATCCCGCTCCGGCACCGACGGCGGACGCACGGCGCCATGGCCGTTCGCTGCCTGCATCGACCTTGAGACGCCGAGGCTGCTCCGGCCGTCAGTGCGCGAGCAGGTAGCGCGCCATCAAGCGCGCCTGCGTCTCGCTGATGCCCAGCGTCGGCATCGCGGTGTGCGCGTCGATCGCCTGCGGATCGCGGATCCAGGCGGCCAGGCCGTCCTCGGTCGGGAACGCCTTGCCGCCGATGCGGTCGCGTCCCGCGAGGCCGCTCAGGCGCGGGCCGTTGGAGGTGTCCGGCCCGACCACGCCGGGGATCGTGTGGCACGCCGTGCAGCCGTGCTGGCGGAAGGCACGCTGCGCGAGCTCCACGGTCGGCAGCGGCGGCACCAGCGGCGCCGGCGCGTCGACGATGCCGTCGCAGCGCGGCGCGGCGTTCGACACGCCCGGCGCTCCGGCCGACACCGGTGACGATCCCTGCGACGTCGTCGATGCCGATGAGGGTCTCCGCGATGCCCCTGCCGCAACGGCACCGGACCCCGGCGCGGTCAATGCGCGGTACTGGTCCGGCGTCATCAGCGGCAGCGCATCGAGGAAAGCGACGACGGCCCAGAGTTCGCGCTCCTCCAGCCGGTACTCCCAGGCCGGCATGCCGCTCATCTTGATACCGTTGCGGGTGATCCAGTAGAGATCCTGCGGGCGCCAGTGGCGGGTGGCCTCCACGAGGGAGCTCGGGACCGGCTGCATGCCGAGCGCGAACGCCTCCGGCGCCACGCCCGGCGCGCCATGGCAGGTGACGCAGCGGTCCCGGAAACAGGCGGCGCCCTGCATCACACGCTCCCGGGTGAGCAGGTCGCGCGGCGGCGGATGGGCGTCCGCGCGCCGCTGCACCGCGCGCTGCAGCGCGATTTCCAGCAAGGAATGCACCGGCTGCAGGTGAGGTCCGGTCGCCGACACGTCGTAGACGCCGAACCAGACGAAGGCCGCCGCCCCCGCCGCCCCGAGCACGCCGGCCGCGGCACCGGCGGCCAGGACGGCCTTCACGGGGGAGAAACGGCGCGGCGGTTCGGTCATGGCCGCTGCAAGGCAAGCGCGATGCCGGGGCAACGGGGGACCGGCGTCGCTTCCGGGCAAAGGCGGCGGCGTCTGCTGCCGGGGCAGGCACTTCGTGTGCCGGGGAGCGCGCATGACGCCCTCCCGCCATTGTTCTTCGCTCGCCACGGCCTTGCCGGCCCGGACCCTCGGCATCGTCGCCGCGCTGTGCGGGCTCCTGCTCGCCGGCTGCGGCCCCGCCCCGGACGAGCCGCTGCGGCGCTGGCAAGTCGAGGCGGCGGACCTGTCGCGCGGTCGGCAGCTGATGTCGCAGTTCCAGTGCGGCAGTTGCCACGCCGTGCCCGGCGTGCCGGGCGGCGGCCAGCGGGCGCCGGCGCTGGAGCGCTTCGGCCGGCGCGCCTACATCGCCGGCCAGTTGCCCAATTCCCCGGAGGTGCTCCAGCGCTGGCTGCTGGACCCGCCGGCCATGCTGCCCGGCACGACGATGCCGCGACTCGGCCTGTCCGAGCGCGACGCGCGCGACGTCGCCGGTTATCTGCTGTCGCTGCGATGAGCGCGGGCGGCATGCTCCGACCCGCCGGCCCGCAAGCGGAGGCCTTGGCCGGCGTCATGACCACCACGCTGATCGTCTGCGCCTTCGCGTTCGTGTTCGCGATGGTCTGCCTGGCCGGGGCGTTGTGGTGGAAGGGCCGCCGGCCCGTGCCGACGGCGCTCTGGCTCTGGGGCGGCGGGCTGGTGCTGCCGGTGCTGGTCTTCGGCGGGCTGCTGCTCCACGGCGAGCGCCAGGCTTTCGGTCTGGACGATCCGTCACCACCGGGCGCGATGCGCGTGGCGGTGACCGGGCACCTCTGGTGGTGGTCGATGCAGTACGGCGAAGAGCCGGACGCGCCCGCCTTCGCGACGGCCAACGAGTTGCGCGTGCCGGTCGGCCGCCCGGTGACGCTGACGCTGGCTTCGGAGGACGTGATCCACAGCTACTGGGTGCCCGCGCTGGGCGGCAAGGTCGATCTGGTGCCGGGACGCCTCAACCGGCTGACCTTCACCGCGTCGCAGCCGGGCGTGTTCCGCGGACCGTGCTCGGAGTACTGCGGCACCCAGCACGCGGCGATGGTGCTGCAGGTTGTCGCGATGCCGCCCGATGAGTTCGCGCAGTGGCGGCGCGCGCAGGCCGGCGCCGCGCCGGAGCCGGTCTCCCGACAGGCGCTGCGCGGCGCCGCGCTCTTCCGCGAGAACGGCTGCGTGGCCTGCCATGCGGTGCGGGACAAGGATGTCGCGCGGCAAGGACTGTCCGCTGCACCACCACTGGGTCCGGATCTGACCCATGTCGCGAGCCGCCTGTGGCTGGGCGCCGGCGCACTGCGCAACCGGGATCCGCTCGGCGATCCGCGAACGGCGCTGCGGCAATGGATCACCGATGTCCAGCAGATCAAACCGGGCGCGCGCATGCCGTCCTACCGGCATCTGCGCGCCGATGAGATCGACGCGATGGTGGAGTTCCTCGCGGGTCCGCCGGTGACGGGCGGCGGGTCGGAGCGGCCGCTGGTCGCGTCCACGCCATGAAGCGGCCCGACAACCGCCTGCCACGGCCGGACGGCGAGCTCGAGCGCCTGCGCGCCGCGTGGGAGCCGCCCAAGGGCTGGCGCGTGATCAGCAGCGTCAACAACGTCTTCATCGGCAAGCTCTACATCGCGACGGCCTTCGTGTTCCTGCTGCTGGGCGGCGTGCTGGCGTTGCTGATGCGGGCGCAGTTGGCGGCGCCGGAGCAGACGCTGTTCAGCGCGCCGGTCTTCCAGCAGCTGTTCACCATGCACGGCACGGTGATGATGTTCCTCTTCGCCGTGCCGATGGTGGAGGCGATCGCCGTCTTCCTGCTGCCCAACATGCTGGGCGCGCGCGACCTGCCCTTCCCGCGGCTGTCGGCCTACTCGTATTGGATGTATGCCATCGGCGGGCTGGCCTTCTACGCCACCTTGTTCTGGCAGCTCGCGCCCGATTCGGGCTGGTTCATGTATCCGCCGCTGAGCGGCGCGAAGTACTCGCCGGGTCTGAATGCGGACTTCTGGCTGCTGGGCATCGGCTTCATCGAGATCTCCGCGATCGCGGGCGCGATCGAGCTGATCACCGGCATCCTGATGACGCGCGCGCCGGGCATGACGCTGGGCCGGATGCCGGTCTACGCGTGGTCCATGCTGGTGGTCGGGCTGATGATCGTGCTGGCCTTCCCGGCGGTGATCGCGGGCACGGCCTTGCTGGAGATCGAGCGCGCCTTCGACTGGCCGATCTTCGACGCCACGCGCGGCGGCGATCCGCTGCTGTGGCAACACCTGTTCTGGTTCTTCGGTCATCCGGAGGTCTACATCATCTTCCTGCCGGCGGCGGGGCTGGTCTCGACGATGGTGCCGGCGCTGGCGCGGACCACGCTGATCGGCCGCCACGCGGTCAGCGCGGCGCTGGTCGCGATCGGCGCGGCGAGCTTCCTGCTGTGGCTGCATCACATGTTCACCGCGGGCCTCGGCGGACTGGGACTGAGCCTGGTCTCGATCTTCAGCGTCGCGATCGCCATCCCCGGCGCGCTGCAGATCTTCGCGTGGATCGGCACCTTGTGGCGCGGCCGTCTGCAATGGACGACGGCGACCTGGTTCCTCATCGGCTTCCTCGTCACCTTCGTCGTGGGCGGACTGACGGGCGTGATGCTGGCGCTGCTGCCGATCGACTGGCAGGTGCACGACACCTACTTCGTCGTCGCGCATTTCCACTACGTGCTGATCGGCGGCATGGTGCTGCCGATGTTCGCGGCGCTCTACCACTGGCTGCCGCTGTGGAAGGGCCGCGCGATGTCCGAGCGTGCGGGTCGCTGGGTCTTCGGTCTGATCTTCGGCGGCTTCCACCTGACCTTCTTCCCCATGCACATCGCCGGCATGCTGGGCATGCCGCGCCGCGTGCACACCTATCCGGCGGGGCTGGGACTGGAGCTCCCCAACCTGCTCTCTTCCGTCGGCGCCTTCGTCATCGCCGCGGGCGTGCTGCTCTTTGTCGTCGACCTCGTACGCAGCCAGCGCGGTCCTGCGCAGGACCACAACGATCCGTGGCGCTCGTCGACCTTGGAATGGCTCCCGAGCGAGCCCTACGGCACGCGCAGCATCCCGCACGTCGAGCACCACGAGCCGTTGTGGCATCGCCCCGCGTTGCACGAGGAGGTCGAGGCTGGCGCGCACTGGCTCCCCGGCACGATCACCGGCGATCGCGAGACCTTGTTGACCAGCCCGGTGCAGGCGCATCCGCTGCGTGTCGTGACGCTGGCGAAGGACAGCTTGTGGCCGCTCCTCGCGTCGATCGGGACGGCGGCCTTCTTCCTGTTGATGACGGTGAAGCACGTGAGCGGCACGGTGGCTGGCGGCGTGCTGGCGATCGTCGCGATCTGGGCATGGCTGTGGGACACGGACCGCGCGCCGCCGTTCGAAGAAGCCGAGGCCGCGGACGGCGTGATCCTGCCGATGGGTGTGACGGGCCGGCAGGCGCCGTCGTTCTGGGGCGTGGTGATCCTGATCGTGGTGGAGGCGACGATCTTCGCGTCAATGGCGTTCGCGCACCTGCACGCAGCGATGAAGCTGGACGTGTGCCCGCCGCCGGGCGTGGGACTCGCGAGCAATGCAACGTTGCTGACGCAGACGCTGGGTTACGCGCTGAGTCTGGTCTTCGTCGTGTGGGCGGGACTTGGCGCGTGGCGGGCGCCCGTGGCGAGATGGCGTGCCGTGCTGCTCGCCCCGGCCTTCGGCCTGGCGGTGCTGGCGTTCTACAGCGGGCTGCAGACGGCATGGCCGGCGGAGCGGCCGCCGACGCTGGATGCCTGGACGGGCACGCTCGCCGCGCTGCACAGCCTGCAAGGACTGCAGATCGCAGTTGCGCTGATGCTGGCGTTGTACTACGGCGCGCGGCTCGCGAGCGGCCTGATCCGTCCTCGACAGCACGCCACGCGCGAGGCGGTGGTGTTGCTGTGGGGATGGATCTGCATGCAGGGTGTGATCACGGTGTGGTGGCCACGTCTGGTGGCGTGATCGATCAAGGCCTGACATGCACCAGCAATTCTGAGGCGAGCATGGTGCGGTAGGCCTGCAAAGGGTCAGGCTCGTCAAGACGCAATCGACTGGCAAACAGTTGGACGCTGATCGCATCGCGCGTCATGGCGCTCAACTGATTCACATGAGCCAACAGCGCCAGCGTGGCTTGGTAGGCGATGAAGGGCTCGTCCGCCGCCAGCCGTTCCACCAGCCAATGCCAGTCTACGGGAGCTGTCCCCGCTTGCATCTGAACGACAGCGACGAGGCGATCGCCGGCGCGCCCGGACTGCCGGAATTCGGGGAGCCACGCCTGGCCCTGCAGTGCGGGTGCCCACATGCGCTCGACCAGCTGGCGCATGTCGGAACGCCAGACATGCGCCAACTCATTGCGTCCCTCGAGCTTGTCATACCGCGCGCCAAGTTCCCTCAACTCGTCGCGCGCCGCGTCCGATGAGCGCGCCGCCGTATCGACATCGATGGACGAGGCTTGGGCGAGTGCGTGTCCGAACCAGAATCGGCGTTGCCAACCTATGAATGCAAAGACAAGATTCCCCGCTGCATAGAGCACGAAGGTCCACTTGAGCCATGCTGACAGCGTGACGCCAGCCGCCAGCAGACCGATACGGTTTTGACCGATGGGATCGACGATCAGCAGGATGCCGATGTTTTCCATGACATCGAAACTCCCGGCCAGCAACGGCGTGATGGTCGCGAATCGTTGGAGCAGGTTGTGCTCTTCCCCTGGTCCCGTCCACCGCCGGTTCAATGCGGCCATGATCTCTCGCAGAAGCCACACGTAAGCCGCGATGAACACGAAGTCGACCTGCGTGGCGAAGACGATCTGATCCTTGGCGGCCATGCCCAGCATCGCAACGACGGCAAAGGCGTTGCTGCGGGTGCCGATGAATTGCAGGGTGAGTTGGCCGTGCGGCAGGACTGACGACGGCTCGACCTGCGTCAAAGGGAAAATGACGGCTGCCGTGGTCAGTACCAGCAACAGCGCCAGCGCCGGCAGTCCGGCGTCGACGATCCAGGCTCCTACCGCGCGCCAGTCCAACTGCCGGACCACACTGAGAACCCTCTGCATCGACGTCCGCGCAAAGTCGTCGGACTTGTCGGGATCGGGCGGCAGGGCGGTCCCCCCATTCATCGCGCCGCTCCCTGACGTGCGACACCAAATCGCGACAGGCGCCACACGGCGGTCGCTTCGTCAGCCTTGGCCTCCGTCGCCCACTGTCGCAGCAACCGCTGGATCTCTCGCGAAGCCGGATCGGTCGCCACGGCCCGCCACATCGTGTCGCGCGCCTCGGACCGCATGAACCAGCTCATCGCCGGCCGGAACTCCTTCACCATCGGACTGCCCATCGAGATGAAATAGGCGTTGGCCACGTCTTTCGTCCCCGTTGTCCCCGTTGTCGTTCGCGTCGTCTCTTTCGGGCACAGACCGAGCTCTCGCATCAAGGCCCGGCGCTCCACGCCGGCCCGACCGCTGCGGGTCTGATAGAGCCCCAGCGGCGGCGTTCCCAGTTCGCCCCAGGGCGCGCGAGGCGCGAGGTTCAAGGCAGACGCATCCTTGGTGCACAGGGCCGTGCTGTCGAAGACGGGCTCGTCGGGATCGTTGGCAATGAAGATCACAACCACGCGCTGCAGGAATTCGTCCCAGTCATCGGCCTTCTTATGCTTCTCCGCCTGGGCCCTCAGCACTCGCATCAACGTGGCCAAGCCCAACGCACCGGAGTTCTCGACGTAACCGCCGTCTACCAACGAGTCATAGAACTGGCCGTCCGCCGTCAGGACGTCGCCGCCCGGGCTGACGTACGGAAAACGGGCGCTGTTGTGGACCGCTCCAGCCAAGGTAAGCCCTGAGGTGCGCAGCGCCGGGTCCAGCAGATCGTCCACCTCCGGGCTTGGAATCCGAACCAGGGCCTGCACCATGGGTCGTCCCTGCACTGCGCTGGTGGTGTTCAGGAGCAGCAGTGGCAGGTCGGTGCGTGGAAACGACGCGCCGACCCGGTGGGCATACAGGTCGACAAGGGGGCGGGCGAAGTGGTCCGAGCCGAAGCTCAGTCGCCAATCGCGAGACCAGGTCGTCTCCAGACCGATCGAGCGGTCCCATGCCGCGATAGGCGCTGGCGTGATCCGCTGCAACAGGTCCGCGCCAAGCAGGTAGGCCAGCACGGTGGAGACAAAATCGCCGCCCAGAAAACAGGCTGAGCGGACGGACGCCAGCGTCGGCTGATGCGTCGCGACTTCACAGGCCCGCACGTCAGGCGCGCGGCCCCAATCCCGGGCTTCGGACGGCAGATCGCCTCCGCGCTGAACGTCATCGGGCACCGGCGCATCCGGGACATGGAATCGTTCTTCCGCAAGGTCCTTGCGCAGGGCAACCCAGGTGGCAAGCCCCAGGCTGCCGCCGGAGACACCACTGACCGCGAACGTCCTGCGCCCGAAGTCGCCCTGCGTCACGTCGTCCAGCACGCTGAGCACGTGACCGGTCCACCACGCGCTGCGGGACGCGCCGCCCTCCGCGGCCACGAGGTAGATCGGACCCGAGGTCGGCGTCAGCGGCGATACACGCCACTGCTCCCAGTAGGCGAAAGCCTCGGGCCGCGGTACGCGCGTCTGTTCGTCGGCATCCACCCGGCGAGAGGCGATGCCGTGGTTGGCCGTCCATCCGAGGTTGGCGAAGAGCAGCGCGGCCAAGACGGCAACGCCGGTCAGCGCCGGCCAGCCGGATGCCTTGGGCAGGTAGACCAGCAGCACGGTCAGCGCCAGCGTCCACATGGCCAGTGCGAGCAGCAGCAGCGCGGCAGCTCCCAGCATCCTTGCCACGCCCAGGTCGGCCATGGACAGCGTGACGAGTCCGATGACGGCTCCGATTCCGGTCGTCACCAACGTCAAGAGTTCGCCTTCGGGAATCTGTGCCCGCTGCGCGCCGGCTGCCGTATTCCCTACGGCGCCGGGACCGGCCAGCGACGGCCAGATCCGTGGCAGCAAAGAACTCAACCACCGCAGCAGGGCGCGGCGGTACGTCGCGAATGTCAATGCGGCACCACAGCAGAGGGTCGACGCGGCGGCGACCTTCAACTCGCCGATTCGAGCCAGCGTGAGCGCGATGGGAAACCAGCCGAGCACGATCAGCGCGCGCGGCAAGCCAGTCCGCCAACGCCTCGCGAATGGGCTGGCCTGGGCTGGAACGGGATAGCCGAACTGGCGCTGCACCAACATGCGAGCGCCATACCAGTTCGCCAGGGACCAGACGACCAGCGACACGAGGAAGAAGCACACTCGACCAAACTCGTCGGGCTGGCCGGACGAGTCTGCCAAGGCGGTGTCGCTCATCGTGCGGAGCACCTCGATGCCTTGCGGCAGCATGGCCAGCATCACCGGCCCCAGCACAGCCGACGCGATCGGGAAGGCGCACAACCGCAGCGTCTGGATGCAGTACGACACGAGCGCACCGTTCATCGCCATGTTCCCCGGATCCGATTGAACATCCGATCAAGGTACAGGGCGCGCGGCGCGTTGTCGTCCTCAATCCAGCGGAGGCGAAAGGCCGCACTCGCTGGGAAAGCGCGGTATCTCTTGCAGCCTCAGCGGCAGATCAAACCCCGAGTAGCGAGACTGCCTTCGTATTGAGGTAGGCCTCCAGCGCTTCCGGCCCGCCTTCGGAGCCATAGCCCGAATCCTTCACGCCCCCGAACGGCATTTCCGCGGACGGCGTGGCGGGCTGGTTGACCCACAGCATGCCGACCTCCATGCGTTGCGCCAGCAGATGGGCGTTCTTGATGGACTTGGTGAACGCATAACCAGCAAGGCCGAACGGCAACCGGTTGGCTTCCGCGATCGCTTCCTCGAGCGCGTCGAATCCTCGGATGGCCGCGATGGGCCCGAACGGTTCATCATTGAAGACGGACGCGTCGAGCGGCACATCGGCCAGCACGGTGGGCGCGAAGAAGTTGCCGGCGCTGCCGACGCGTTCGCCGCCGGTGGCGATCTTGGCGCCGCGCTCGCGGGCCTCGGCGACGATCTTGGACATGGCGACGACGCGTCGCTCGTTGGCGAGCGGGCCGAGGGTGGTGCCTTCGGCGAGGCCGTCGCCGAGCTTGAGTCCCTGCGCGTGCTTGACCAGCGCCGCGGTGAACTCGTCCTTCAGGCTGTTGTGGACCAGGAAGCGCGTGGGCGAGATGCAGACCTGCCCTGCGTTGCGGAACTTCGCTGCACCGGCCGCCTTGACGGCGAGCGCGACGTCCGCGTCCTCCGCGACGATCACGGGCGCGTGACCGCCGAGCTCCATGGTGACGCGCTTCATGTGCGCGCCGGCCAGCGCGGCGAGCTGCTTGCCGACGGGCGTGGAGCCGGTGAAGGTGACCTTGCGGATGATCGGATGGGGGATCAGGTAGCTGGAGATCTCGCCGGGGTCGCCGAAGACGAGGCCGACGGTGCCGGGCGGAACGCCGGCATCGACGAAGGTCTGCAGCAGCGCCGCGGGCGACGCCGGGGTTTCCTCCGGTGCCTTCACGAGGAACGAGCAACCGGTGGCCAGTGCGGCACCCAGCTTGCGCACGATCTGGTTGACGGGGAAGTTCCAGGGCGTGAACGCGGCGACGGGGCCGACGGGTTCCTTCAGCACCAGCTGCTGCGCGGCCAGGTTGCGCGACGGCACGATGCGGCCGTAGACGCGCCGGCCTTCGTCGGCGAACCATTCGATGATGTCGGCCCCGGCGAGCACTTCGACCTTCGCCTCGCCGACGGGCTTGCCCTGCTCATGGGTCAGCAGCTTCGCGATCTCCGGCGCGCGTTCGCGCAGCAGCGCGGCGGCGCGGCGCATCGTCGCGGCGCGTTCATGCGCGGACACGTTGCGCCAGGCTTCGAAGCCCTTCTGCGCCGCCTCCAGCGCGCGGTCCAGGTCCGCCTTGCTCGCATGGGCGACCTTGCCGATCACGGCGCCGGTCGCGGGATTGCGCACATCGATGGTCTTGCCGCCGGTGGCGTCGACCCATTCGTTGGCGATCAGCAGGCGGGTATCGGGATAGGAAGCGGAGGTGGTCATCGTGGGGTCCTCGAAGCCGGAGGGCAATGTGATCGGTCGACTCTACCCGCTCGACAGCGGCGGCCGCAGCACACGGCGTCATATCCGACATCCCCCTGCGCCATCCCTGGCGCTGGGCGTCCAGTTGGGTCGCAGAGCGCCCTCACGGTGTCATCAGGCCTCTTGAGGCCCTCGGGCCGGACCCGGGACCGCCGCTTGCCGCCCAGGCGGCACCCTGATTCCGCGGTGCATGGATGACTGTTTTCCCGACTTCCCTGAGCTCCCTGCCCTCCCGTCGCTCGCCCCGGGCCGCCTGGCCCCTGCGGACGTGGCTGCTGTGCGCGCTGCTGCTCTGCGCCGCGACGCTGGCGCTGCCCGCCTTCGCGCAAGACCCGGCGCCGGAGCCGACCGATCCGGCGAAGCTGCTCGACCTGGCCAAGACGGAACTGAAGTCGGCCCAGCCCAAGCCGGGCAAGGAACTGACGGCCGAGGACCTGAACGACATCAAGGACAAGGTCGAGCGGGTGAAGTCGCGCATCGACCAGGCGCGCTCCGCGCTTCAGCCGAAGTTGGACGATGCCAAGAACCGGCTCGCACAACTCGGCACGGCCCAGGCGGACGTCAAGGAAACGCCCGAGGTGGCGCAATTGCGCGCGCAACTGGGACGGGAAGTCGCCATGATCGACGGCCAGGTGAAGGTCGCCAACGACCTCGGCGGACAAGCCGACAGCACCCTGCGCAACGCCAGCGCGGCCCAGCGGCTGCAGCTGAGCGCCCGGCTCGGCGAGCGCGTGCCGTCCCTGCTCCAATCGGGGTTCTGGCGCGCCCTGGGAACCGATCGCGCGGCCGATCTGGAACGTGCCCGCGTGTTCGGGATCGAGTTCGGGGCGTTGTGGTCCTCGGTGCCGGCCACGGCCTGGGCGATCTTCGTCGCCGCGGTGGCGGCGTGGCTTGTGTTCTGCCTCGGTGCCCGGCGATTGACCGCTCGCCTGTGCGCGACGCGCATCCCGCCCGGACGCCTGCGCCGGTCGCTGTTCGCGATCAGCGAGGTGGCCCTGCGCACACTGCGGCCGGGGCTGATCGCGCACGGTCTGGTGCTGACCCTGACCGCCAGCCTCGTCGACGGAGCGCCGGAGGGGCCCGACTCGCTCGCCCAGTGGCTGGACACGGCCGAGACGATCGTCTGGTTCGGCGGCTTCATCGCCGGTCTCGGGGCCGCGCTGCTGATGGCGCGCAAGCCCTCGTGGCGTCTGCTGCCGGTCCCCGACATCGCCGCGTCGCGCCTGGCCTGGCTGCCGCGCACGCTCGCGGCGGCTGTCGTTCTGGGCTGGCTGTCGTCCCGCACCGCGGCGACGCTGGACCTGAGCGTCTCTGGCAACGGCGCCGTGCAGACGCTCGCGTCGCTGACCTTCATCGCGGTGCTCGCGGTCGCCATCGCGCAACTGCGGCGGCACGCCGGCGGCGCGACGGAGAACGACGCCGCCGTCGTCGACGCCGGGACCGGCAATCACCCTGAACTCACGATCCGCCCGTTGTGGCTGTCGGTGCTGCGCGCCGCTGCGTGGCTGACGCTGGTCGGCGCGGCGCTCGCGCTGCTCACCGGCTTCGTGTCGCTGGCGATGTTCGTGCTCAACCAGGTCGTCTGGGCGTTGATCGTGCTCGGCGGCGCCTACCTGCTGACGGTGCTGGTCGACGACCTCTTCATGACGCTGCTGGCGCCCTCGCCCGCGGCGTCATCGGGCGAGGGCAAGGGCGATGGCAGGGGCGGCTCCAACGCAAGACCTGGCACTTCCGCCGCGGCCGACGACGGTCCCGCGCCGCCGCGCACCCGCGAACAGACCGCCCTGCTGCTGTCGGCCGTGTGCCGCGTGACGATCGGCTTCTTCGCGCTCCTGCTGCTGCTCGCGCCCTACGGCGAAGGCCCGATGGACCTGGTGCGCCGTTCCGGCAGCCTGCAGGACGGCCTCACCATCGGCACGCTGCAGCTCAATCCGGTCAAGCTGCTGCAGGCGCTGGCCGTGCTCTTCGTCGGGCTGGCCGCCGTGCGGCTGCTCAAGGGCTGGTTGTCCGAGCGCTACATGCCGACGACCCGCATGGATGTCGGCATGCGTTCGTCGACGACGACGCTGTTCGGCTACGTCGGCACCGTCGCCGCGATCGCCGCGGCGCTCACCGCCGTCGGCTTCAGCCTGCAGAGCGTGGCCTGGGTCGCCAGCGCGTTGTCGGTGGGCATCGGCTTCGGGCTGCAGTCGATCGTGCAGAACTTCGTCTCCGGCCTGATCCTGCTGGCGGAGCGGCCGGTGAAGGTGGGCGACTGGGTCTCGCTGTCCGGCGTCGAGGGCGACATCCGCCGCATCAGCGTGCGCGCGACCGAGATTCAGATGGGCGACCGCTCGACGGTGATCGTGCCGAACTCCGAGTTCATCACCAAGATCGTGCGCAACGTGACCTACGGCGAGTCGCTCGGCATGGTGCAGTTCAAGCTGCCGATGCCGCTGGCCACCGACACCGACCGCGTGAAGGCGCTGGTGCTGGAAGCCTTCCAGGCACACGGCGGCGTGCTGTCGACGCCCGCGCCGAACGTGCAGCTCGACGGCGTGGACGGGACGAATCTGGTGCTCAACGCGTCGTGCTTCGTGAACTCGCCGCGCGCGGCCTACGGCATCAAGAGCGAGCTGCTCTTCGATGTGCTGTCGCGGCTGCGTGCAGAGGGCCTGCTGCCCGGTCAGACGTCACCGCCGGCGCCGGTCTGAAGCCGGAGGGCCGAATCACGCGCTGGCGCACGGTGCGACGACCGCCGTCACAATGGTCGCCGCCATGAACACGCCTCTGAACACGCCCCTGAGCGAACTCCTGAACGAGCACGTCGCGCCCGTTCCCCTGAACAAGGCCTACCGCCTGCTCAACCACGGACCCACCGTGCTCGTGTCCGCCGCGCACGGCGGCGTGCGCAACGCGATGGCCGCGGCCTGGTCCTGCGCGCTGGATTTCCAGCCGCCGAAGGTGACGGTGGTGCTCGACAAGGCGACGCGCACCCGAGAGCTGGTCGAGGCCAGCGGCTTCTTCGTGCTGCAGGTGCCGACGGCCGCGCAGGCCGGACTGACGCACCGGCTCGGCAATCGCAGCCTGCATCAGGATGCGGAGAAGCTCGCCCACGCGGGGGCGACGCTGGTCGACATCGAGCTGCCCGCCGATGCGGGCGACGGCCCGGATGGCGCCGCCACGGGCCCCGTCCCACTCGTGGACGGCTGCGCCGCGTGGCTGGTGTGCCGGGTCTTGCCCGAGCCCCGCAACCAGTGGATCTACGACCTGTTCATCGGCGAGGTCGTCGCGGCCTGGGCCGATGCCCGCGTGTTCAGCGAGGGGCATTGGCACTTCGAGTCCGCGCCGCCGGAACTGCGCACGCTGCACTACATCGCGGGCGGCCAGTTCTACGCGATCGGGGACTCGATCGTCGTGCCGGACACGCCCGCGGCGGGTTGAATGGGCCCCGCCCGCCTGGACGGGCCCAATGCGCCGGGATCAGAACCGGTGCTGGATCCCCACGCCGACGCTGGACTGCGAATCGGCGAAGCCGTTGTCGTCGCGCGAGACACTGACCACGCCGCCGTCGCCCGACTTCGCCGTCGACGCGACCGCGTACAGGCTGGTGCGCTTGGACAGCTCGTACTTGGCGCGCAGCGCGTAGAGCTTGGGATCGTCGGTGCCGCTGGCGCCGCTGGAGATGTTCTGGAAGTAGACGGCCGGCGTGATGCTCAGCGCGGGCGTCGCCTGCCAGGTCGCGCCCAGCCAGGTCATCGTGCTCTTCGCGTCGGCGCCGCCGACGGCGAACTCCTTCTTGTAGACACGCTGCGCCAGGAACAGCTTGACCGGTTTCCAGTCGTAGGACGCGGCCCAGTGCAGCGCCTTCTCCTTGTCGTAGCGGCCGTTGGCGGCGATCGTCGTGCCGTTGCGCTGGTCGACGACCAGCGTCGCCGAGAACGGTCCCGCCGTGTAGGCGCCGGCCAGCGCGAAGAAGCGGCCCGCCGAGTCGGAACCGGTGACCTCGCCCAGCGCGTAGGTCGCGCCGACCTTCACCGGACCGAAGGTCCCCTGGTACTTGATCAGGTTGGACATGCCCGTGATCATCCCGTCCTTGCGCGGCAACGTCGCGATCTGGCCGCCGGACGTGGCCCACGAATAGAACGGCGCGTAGCCCATCGGGTCGAACGGCAGCAGGAAGTCGTAGGTGGTCGTGTACGAACGGCCCGCGACGACGCGGCCGAACTCGCCCTCCAGGCCGACGTTGGCCTGACGGCCCCAGTACGACGAGCCGGCCATGCCGGTGTCGAAGGCGACCTCGGCCTCGAGCTGGAACACGGCCTTCAGACCGCCGCCGAGGTCCTCGGCGCCGCGCAGGCCCCAGCGGGACGTGTTCATGCCGCCCGACGTCACGCCGAAGCGGTGGTCGCCCGCGGCGTTCATGTGATCGCGGTACTCCATCAGGACATCGGCGATGCCGTAGACGGTGACGCTGCTCTGCGCGAACGCGGACGGTGCCGCGCACAGAGCCAGCAGGCCGGCGGCACACAGGGTGTTCAGTCGGACCGTGGTCCGTCGGATCAAGGTGTTGCGGGAGGGTGTCAAGGGAGTCTCCTTGTTGTCGTTGAAAAATCCGGGCGCAGGGGCACCCGCAGTCCTCACGTGATGAGGACCGGGGCTGGGGAAATCGGAGGAAGGCGGGACCGGTGCGTCGACGCGCTCAGCGTCTGAGTCCGAAACGGGTGGCGAGCCCGGCGTACTCGCGGTTCTGGCGGTCGATGACGGCGCGCAGCGCCGGGCCGGTGAGTGCGAGCGGGAACAGCCCGTGTCGCGCGCGGACCTCGTCGAAGGCCGGCGACGCCATCAACTGGTCGAAGACGGCGGTCCACGCAGCCACGTCGCCGTCGGACACCTTCGGCCCGACGTAGAAACCTCGGATCGCGGGCCAGACGATGTCGACGCCCTGCTCGCGCGCCGTCGGCACGCCGGACAACGGTCCGGGCAGACGCTGGTCAGCGAGCACCGCCAATGCCCGGAACGGACTGTTGGGACCGAGCTTGTCGAAGACCTCCGAGGCGTCGCCCATGTAGACCTGGACATGGCCGCCCTTGAGCGCGGCGATGGCCTCGCCGCCGCCTTCGAAGGCGACGAAACGCATCGCCTTGTGGTCCACGCCGCCGGCCCCGGCGACCAGCGCCGACTTGACCCAGTCCTGGCTGCCGATGGTGCCACCGGCGGCGAAGCTGATCCGGTTCGGATCGGCCTTCAGCGCGGCGAGCAGGTCGGGCAGCGTCTTCCATGGCGATTGCCGGCCGACCAGGACCACGCCGTAGTCGACACCGACGGCGGCGACCCAGCGCACGTCGTCGACGCTGCGCTTGCCGAAGCGGCCGTGCGAGAGGTTCAGCAGCGAGCCGCTGGAGAAGGCCACCAGCGTGCGCGGCTCGGCGGGACGGCGCGTGACGATCTGGTCGAAGGCGATCGCGCCGACGCCGCCCGGCATGTAGCTGATGCGCATCGGCGTCGTCGTGAGGCCGGCCTGCTGGAACGCGGCCTGCGCGAGCTTGCAACTCTGGTCGAAGCCGCCGCCGGGTTTGGCCGGGGCGATGCATTCGGGCGCGGCGTCGCCGCCCGGCAGGGGCGCCATGGCAGGCATCCTCGCGGGGGCCGGGGCGCCTCGGCCCGGTGGTGCCGCGACAGCGCCGGACGCGGTCAGCCAGACGGCCGCCATGAGCGCCGCCGCCCAGGTCGGAATCGATCGCATGTCTTGTCTCCTCGCGGTGGTCTGTATCGCCGCCGACCGTCGTCGATCGCGAACACTCGCGCATCGTCGACAGGATCGCGCGGTCGCCCGCCACCTGCTTGTGACGGACTCTAGGAAAGCGGCGCTTTCAGCCGGCTTTCAGCGTGAACGGAATTTCCGTCGACGCGTGCAGCGGAAGCCGCAGCGTGACGGTGGTGCCACGCTCCAGGCCGTCGGCGTCCAGGCGCGCGGCGGCGACCTCCATGTCGCCGGAGTGGCGGCGGGCGATCGCCCGCACGATCGCCAGGCCCAACCCCGAACCCGGCAGGTCGACATTGCTGCCGCGGAAGAAGCGCTCGCCCGCGCGTGGCCGCTCATCGGCGGGAATGCCGGGGCCGTCGTCGACGACGCGGATCACGGCGTTGCCCCCGTCCTTCGTGTTCGTCCCGTTCTTCCCACCGTCGCCGCCCTCGCCGCTCTCGCCGCCTTCCTCGTGCGCAGCCTGGCGCTCCACGCCGACCTGCAGCGTCACGGCGCCGCCGCGCGGCGTGTAGCGCAGCGCGTTGTGCAGCAGGTTCAGCAGCGCCTCGCGCAACTGGCCTTCATGACCCAGCACAACGATGTCCCCACCCGCGTGGTCGAAGCCGAGATCGATGCCCTGCTCCCGCGCGAACGGCCAGGATTCGCGCGCGCAGCGATCGGCCAGCCGGTCCAGCGCGAGCGGTGTCATCGCCACGGCCGCGGTATCCGCGCGGGCCAGCGCCAGCATCTGGTTGGTGCGCCGCACGGTGTCGTCGATCTGGCCCTTGAGCGCGGTCAGCGCCTCGGCGAGCAGTGCCGGATCGCGCTCCCGGCGCGCGTAACCCACCATCGTCGCCAGGGTAGCCAGCGGCGTGCGCAGCTGGTGCGAGGCGTCGTCGACGAAGCGCCGGCGGCCGTCGATCAGTTCGCGCTGCCGGGCGAGGTGATGGTTGATCGCGCGCACCAGCGGCGCGGCGTCGGCGGGCACTTCCGTCTCGTCGACCGGCGAGAGATCGTCGTCGGCGCGCGCCTCGACCTCGCGCCGCAGCCGGTCCAGCGGACGCAGCGCCCAGCCGATCACCAGCGCCAGCGTGCCGGCGACGATGGACACGGTCAGCAGGTCGCGCCACACCGCCTGCATCAGCAGCGCGCGCGAGAACGCGTTGCGTGAGTTCGTGCTCTCGGCCACCTGGATGACCAGGCGCCGCCCGGGGCGTTCGGCATCGAGTTCGCGCGCCCAGGCGCCGACCCGGACCGGCGCGCCGAAGTACTCGGCATCGATGAAGCGCGGCACGCCGGTCTTCAGCGGCTGGCCCGGCAGCGGCAGACCGGCGTTGCCGATCTCGACGAGGCCGTCCTCGGTGCTGACGCGGAAATAGACCTGGCCGCTGGCGGTGAGCTCGAAGAACTCCAGCAGCCGGTACGGCATCTCGACGGACAGGCCGCCGGTCTCGGTCGACACGTTGCTGTCGATGGCCTTGATGGCACCGAGCAGCGAACGGTCATAGGCGGAGTTGGCCGCCTGCAGCGCGGTGCCCCAGGTCAGCGCCAGCTCGATGCCGACGGCGGCCAGCATCACCGGCAGCACCAGCGCGAGCAGCGTGCGGCGGACGCTGAAGCGATGCCATCGGGTCGGCAGCGAGGGCCATCGGAGGCCGGGGCGTTTCACATCGCTTCCAGCACGTAACCCAGGCCGCGCAGCGTGGTGATGCGCACCTTGCCGGACTCGATGCGGCGGCGCAGCCGGTGGACGAGGACCTCGACCGCTTCGGGCCGGACGTCCTGTTCGTCGGAGAACAGCCGCTCCAGGATTTCCTGCTTGGACATGGGCTCGCCGCTGTGCTGGATCAAGGTGCGCAACACCGCGTGCTCACGCGGCGACAGCGCCAGCGGCTCGCGGTCCAGCGTGAACAGCTTGGAGGCCGCGTCGTAGACCAACGGGCCGCAGGCGAAGCGCGGCTGATCGCGGCCGCGGGAGCGGCGGATCAGCGCGATCAGCCGGGCTTCGAGTTCCTGCAGCTCGAAGGGCTTGGCGAGGAAGTCATCGGCGCCCTCGTGCAGCGTGCTGACACGTTCCATCAGCGAGTCGCGCGCGGTCAGCACCAGCACGGGCACGCGCGAATCGGCGTCGCGCAGCCGGGCCAGCACCTCGTGACCGCCCAGGCCGGGCAGCCCGAGGTCCAGGATCATCGCGTCATAACGCGTGGCGGCCAGCTGGTTCAGCACCAGCCGGCCGTCGTCGACCCAGTCGACGACGAAATCGTTCTGGCCAAGGGCCTTCACCAGCCAGTCGGCCAGGGGCTTTTCGTCTTCGACGAGGAGGATCCGCATGGCGCGCGATGCTAGCGCGGCGGTTTGCGGGGTCGGCTAGTGTCTTTCCACATGGATCCCCTGGCCCGATCAAGCTTCAGTTGCCGCCGAGGACTCCCTTGCCTTATTGCGACGTCGAATCGCCTTTTCCTCGTCGGTATCCAGATACCCCATTCGACCGGCGACATAGAAAATCGTGCCAAAGAAGATCATGTAAAAGACAAAGGCTGCGAAGCCGCCGATCAATAGTTCAGACAACATTGAACCCCCTTCCGAGAAGGTAGTAGTGAAAATAAAGATTGGAACCAACAAATGCCCACATCGTCATGCATGTGACCACGCGGGCGACAAATGAGGCGCGCTGATCCGAGGGCGTCATGAATGTCGGCTCAATCCAGCGGACAATGACCAGCCAAATCAGGAATGACAAGAAGATCAGCGCCGGCGTGATCGCCGGAAGAAGCTGCCTGACGGCCGCATTCGGCACATAGCAAGCCAGATCCTGTATGCCAATGGCAATCGCGCCGTCGAATGCAAGAAGCATCAGCGCCCAGTCTGCGGCCGAGCTTTTCAAGGCCTGCTCTCCTCGCAGAATCAGATTCAACGCCCAGGTCGCCGCGGCGGGTATGGTGCCCGCCAGCCAATAAGTCAAAGCCTCCGCGGTCATCGCGTCTCCAAGTACTGCAGATGACGACGATCCTAGAACTGCCCGGAGGGCTCAAAAACGAGCCGACCCCGCGTTTTGCGAGGTTCTTGCCATCAAAATGATGCAAACAGGTAGTCCGGCGTGATCGCGGGACAAAGTGGGGCCAGCGAACCGCGCCTGAAGCGTCGCGGATCGATGGAGAAATACCCCTGATCAGCCGTGTCGCAGGCAGAACCGCCGGCCGCCTTGCGTGGTGCCCGTGCCGTCTCCCGACGGCACGAGTTCCCGCCGCACCGCGGCCGCGAAACTCGCCAGGCTGGCGCTGCGCAGCGCCAGGAACGGCACCTGGTGCCGCTCGCTGAGGCGCTTGAGGTTCAGCGCCGAATCGTGATCGATGCAGTCGACCGGGAACACCACCAGGTCCGCGCGCGGCAGCAGCGACGCCAGCAGGCCCTTGCGGGTCTCGAGGCCGCCGTCGTGATGCAGGAACTCGCCGTCGCGGCCTTCGACGAAATCGCGGATCGCGGGCGTGGAACTCGGTCGTCCGCCGACATAGAGGATGCGACGCCCCGCCAGCAGCGCGGAGCCGTCGCTGCCCGCGTCGGGGGTTCCCGCGCTCAGCCGCTGAAGCTCGGCCTCGGCGGCGGCCAGTTCCTCGGCTTGCGCGCGAGCATGTGCCTGCGTGCGCTCCAACTGGGCTCTCAAGCTGTCCATCTGCCGGACGGCGTCTTCGGCCAGCCGCTCCGCGCGCTCGCGGCGCTCGGTCTGCAACGCGACCTGCGCGAGAAGATCACCCGCCGATGCAGGCACGTCCGGGATCGCGGCCCGGACCTCGGCCAGTTGCCGTTCGAAGTCGACCGCCTGCTGGCGCAGTTGCTCCGCCATCCGGTCGCGCTCCTGCAGCGCGTCGTTCCGGCGCGCCTGCTCGCGCGCCAGCCTGTCTTCCAGATCGGCATGTCCCGTCTCCAGCGCGACGAAGCGCTGCAGGTCATGCCGGTTCGCCGACGCCATCAGGTGCGAGAGCATGTGCACCTCGCCGAACACCGCCTGTCGCAGCGCGACGGTCACCGCCTTGTGGGTCAGCACGGCCCAGTACGCGCCCTGGACCTCGCCGCGCCGCCAGGCCTCGCGCCAGGCGGCGTCCAGCGCGGCCTCATCCGCAGCGGCGGACATCGTCCGGACCGCACCGGCATGTCGCTGGTCGAGCGCCTTGTGCAAAGCCTTCGACACGTCGCCGCCCTGCGGTGCCAGGGACACCGCGGTGTGGTGGACGTCCAGGTCGCTCATCCCCGTCACGTCGACGTGTCGGCTCATCAAACGGCGCAATTCCACCGTCCCCAGACAATTCCCGATCACCGAGCAATGCAGGTGGGGATCGAGCTGATGGAGCCGTGCGCGGCTCGCCGTCGACGTCCCGCTCAGCCCGTCCTGTTCCGCCGGCCCGTGCGGATCGGTGACCCGACTCGCCTCCAGCGCGGACGGCGCTTCCTCGTCGCAGCAGGCGATGGGGGTCAGTCGTCCCGGGCGGTCCGCGCCGGCGAGCGCGGCCCGTCCACCGGGACTGAGCTTGAAGGGAGGTTTGTGCATGGCGGGCAACGGCTGACGACGCTTCGCAATATACCGGTGAATATTACGAAACGCGTGTCGCCGCCTGCCAGCGGCGGGTCGACCCCGCTCAGGCGGACAGGCCGCGCGTCGCGTCGATTGTCGCGATCGCCTCGACGGTGTCGCCGTGGCGGACCAGCCAGCTGACCTTCTCCAGCTGGCGCAGGTCGCGCGAGTTGTCAGGATCGCGCTGCGCCATCAACTGACGGCGCACGTCGCGCAACAGGTGCATCGCGTTGTCCTGGTGATCGCAGTAGAGCTCGACCTGCACCGCGCGCAGCTGCTGCTGCACCATCGCGCGGCGCTCCGATCGGCGCGCCATGTCATCGGGATTCGTCGAGGCCTGGGCCGACGCCGCGGCAAACGCGGCAACCATGGCGAGGATCGGGGTGGACTTGCTCATGTGCATCTCCTGCGGCTCGGCGGGCTCCGCGCCGGTGGCGTCTTGTGAAGGCGTCGCCGTGGGCCGCGGGGCCCGTCGGGCCGATTGCGTCAAACATCGTGTTGCCCTGGGCGTAAGGTGCGCCCACCGAATTAGGGTGTGCTTAAGAAATCGCTCGAACGGGCGTTGGAAAGCCCGTCGCGGCGCAGGACGCCCCGGGTTTTACGCGGCGGCAACGTCGTCGTCACGGACCGTCACAGGCGTCGCCAGGATCGTCACGGTTGCGCCGCTTTGTATGCCAGTGTGTCCGCCACCCGCCTTGACATGTGCCGCACCAATTCACCGGGACCGTCACACATCGTCGATACATCGGACCGGTGCAATGCGGGTCATGCAGCAAGTGACGCTGCGCCACTGGAGTCCGACATGCCCCCGACCACCGATCACGTCCAAGTCCTCTACACCGCCCACACGCACACCACGGGCGGCCGCGACGGCCGCGGCCAGTCCGACGACGGCCGCCTCGACGTCCAGCTGGGGTCGCCAGGCACATCGCGTCCCGGCACGAATCCGGAACAGCTCTTCGCGGTCGGCTGGTCGGCCTGCTTCATCGGCGCGATGGGTCTGGCCGCCCATGCGATCGGCGTCCGCCTGCCGGCCGAGGCGGCCGTCGACGCGTCGGTCGATCTCAACAAGGGCGCCGACGGCTATTTCCTGAGCGCCAAGCTGCGGGTCAGCCTGCCCGGCCTGCCGCGCGACACCGCCTACGAGCTGGTCAAGCGCGCCCATGAGACCTGCCCCTACTCGAAGATGACGCGCGGCAACATCAACGTCGGGCTGGAACTGGTCTGACGCGGCCCCGCTCCGGAGGATGCGCTTCATGAAGCGATGGCTGTTCGCCCTGCTCTTCCTGTTCGGCGGCGCGGCGCATGAAGTGCGTCATCCCCTGCAATGCACCGCCATCACGAGCGCGGCGGGATCGTCAGGAAAACGCAGGTCTGCCCGCTGAGGGGCGCGCGTCGTCGGTGGGTATAGTGACTTTCACCGTCACCCTGCCACGCGCGCCCTCGGCCATGAGCCCCGAATCCTCCGCCGTTCCTCCGGCCGCCCCCGCCGCCTTCACGATCCAGGCCTTCTACGACGAACGGACGGGCACCGTCAGCTACGTGCTGGCCGACCCGGCGACCCGCGAAGCCGCGATCGTCGACCCGGTGCTGGACTTCGATCTGAAGTCCGGTCGCACGTCCACGGTACACGCCGACCGCGTGTTGGCGCACATCGCGCAGGCCGGACTCACGGTGCAGTGGATCCTCGAGACCCACGCCCATGCGGATCACCTGTCGGCGGCGCGGTATCTGCAGGCGCACGTCGGGGGACGCATCGCCATCGGCGAGCACATCCGCGAGGTGCAGGCGGTGTTCCGTAAGCTCTACAACCTGGAGCGCGATTTCCTGCCCGACGGCCGCCAGTTCGACCACCTGTTCCGCGACGGCGAGACCTTCATGGTCGGCGGCATCGAGGCGCGGGCGATGCTCGTGCCGGGACACACGCCGGCCTGCATGGCCTACGCGATTGAAGGCGGTGGCGAAGGCGGCGGCGGGGACGCCGTTTTCGTCGGCGACACCATGTTCATGCCCGACGTCGGCACCGCGCGCGCCGACTTCCCCGGCGGCGACTCGGCGACGCTGTACCGCTCGATCCGCCGCCTGCTGGCCTTGCCGGCCGCCACGCGGCTCTTCGTCTGCCACGACTATCCGCCCGCAGGCCGCGCGCCGGCCTGGGAAACGACGGTCGCCGACCAGCGCGCCCGCAACATCCACGTCCACGACGGCGTGAGCGAAGCCGAGTTCGTTGCGCTGCGCAACGGCCGCGACGCCCAGCTCGAGGTGCCGGCGCTGATCCTGCCGTCGATCCAGATCAACATCCGCGCCGGCCAGCTGCCGCCTGCCGAGGACAACGGCATCAGCTACCTGAAGATTCCGCTGAACACCTTGAGCCGGCAGTGATCAGCGCTTCGGCCCGCCCTCGGTCCCGGCCGGAGCCGAAGACCTTCATCCTCAGTCAGCGCCTCATAGTGCCTGAGCACCTGCTCCGCGCGCAGGGCCACGCCGTGGGTATCGATCCCGGCGTAGTGGCACAACCGCTCCAGCGCGCCACGATCTCCTCCCACCAGTTCCAGGAATGCGCCGTCGATCAGACGCCCGAGGTGGGCGCGCCTGAAGTCCCGGTAGGCGTGCTTCTCCTTGAAGAAGTCGAGCACGGCCGCGTCGGAGACCTCGGGGAATGGCGGACTGGTGAAGGCCGACTCGTGGTCGATGGAATGCAGGCCGCCGTGCCGGTCGATCAGGACATTCTTCATCCGGCTCGGGGAGCGCGGCCCCCGCGCGCCCCATTCGTCGAAGCGATCCCCGTGGCCGACGATGAAGTCGAAGACGCTGAGTCCGTCGCGGCGGTACTTGCCGAGCAGGGTTCGCGCATCGTCGGAATCGCCCAGGGGATGGAACGCATCCTGGCAGGCGAGCCTGGCCCTGCCCGTGTCGATCTCGGGCGTGACGATCGTGCTGCGCGTGCCCGCCGCCGACGTCAGGATGGTGGGCCGGGGCGCAAAGGCCCGCCCCACCAGCAGGCCGATGCGATGGACCATCTCCTCCTTGCGGGCCTCGGCCTCCTGGGTCAGGGCGCTCTCGGCATCCGGCACCGAATCCCCCGTCTTCACGATCATGCGCCGTCCGTCCTCCAGCTGGACGAGCTTCACGTCGTTCGTGCTGGAGAGATCCTGCAGCGTCCGCGCCCGCCGCAGCTGTCCGGGACTGACCGCATCGGGCGTCGAAGCCCTGCCGCCCGCGTCTGCCGGATCAACGCGGCGGTGGTGGGAAAAGAAGTGGGCGCCGATCTTCATGCGGCCATCCGCGGTGGTTGGGATGGCGAGTCAGTCCCGCACGAACGGCTTCGCGTCGGGAGACACCGCGCCCCGGCGTGAACCCGTTCACGCCAGGGCCGGGCATCAATGCCCGGCGGCGCGGGTCAGGTCTTGATCCCGATCGGCGTCGACGGGAAACGGTGCCAGCCACGCCAGCAGGATCGGCGGGATCGAGAACACCAGCACCCAGCCGAAGAAGCTCGCGTAGTGCTGCCCCACGCCCGCGTACAGCCAGCCGCTGACGCTGCCCGTGGCCCATTTGGTCAGCGCCATCACGCCGGTGGCCATCGCGTAGTGCGTCATCTTGAAAGGCCCCGGCGCGATCTGCTGCATCATGTAGAGCATGTGCCCGACGGAGCCCATGCCGAAGCCGAACTTCTCGATCGCGACCACGGCGCCTATCCACCACAGGTCCGTCGGCAGCGCGTGGCTGAGGTAGTAGTAGGTCAGGTGCGGCAGGTTGAGGGCGATCGCCAGCAGCAGGAACGAGCGCCGCAGCGTCATCTTCGCGGCGATGAAGCCGCCGAGGAACGCGCCCGCGATGAACGCGATCGTGCCGGCGCTGCCGTAGATGTGGCCCAGTGCCGCGTTATCCAGGCCGAGCCCGCCCGCCGTGCGCGGATCCAGCAGGAACAGCGGCCCGAACTTCTCGATGAAGCCCTCGCCGAAGCGGTAGAAGAAGACCACCGCCAGCATCATCCAGATCGACGGCTTCTGGAACAGCGTGATCCACGACTGCCGCAGCGACACCATCGCGCTGGCCAGGTCCTGCCCCTGCACCGCCGAGGGCGCGCCCGGCGGCAGGACGCGCAGGTGCCACAGGCCGAAGCCGCCCATCATCGCGGCCGCGCCCAGCATCACCGCCATCCAGCACTGCACCCAGCTCCAGCCCAGCGAGCCGTGCAGCCAGCCGGTCAGCGACACCAGCAGCCCCGAGGCCACCACCGCGCCGAGGTTCCAGCACATGCCCTGCACGCCGGCGTAACGCGCCTGCTCGGGCGGGCTCATCGTCGTCATGAAGACGCCGTCGGCCACGATGTCCTGCGTCGCCGAGGCGAAGCCCGTGATCCAGAAGAAGGCCAGCGACGCGCGGAAGAAGCCGTCCAGCGGCAGGCAGAACGCGACGGCGCCGATGGACGCCATCATCAGGAACTGCATCGCGATCACCCACCAGCGCTTGGTCCGGTAGGGTTCCAGCAGCGGCGACCACAGCGGCTTGAGCACCCACGGCAGGTACATCTGCGAGGTGTAGAGCGCGATGTCCTCGTTGGACACGCCCAGGTTCTTGTACAGGATGGCCGCGACCAGACCGACCAGCACGTTCGGCAGGCCCATCGCCAGGTACACGGACGGCACCCAGGTCAGCGGATGACGGACGTGCGCCACCACCGCCTCGCCGCCCGATGCCTCTCCCGGCGACGCATCTCCAGGACGCGGATGGGCACCGCCACCGGCGACCTGGGAAAGATCTGCACTCATCAACTTGTCTCCTCTTGTGGGACGAAGCATAGAGCACGCTGACAACGTTGTCATACCCGGGCAATTGCGGAGAGGGCTGCCAGGGTCGTCGCCGGGCTGCTGCGGAACCGGGTCAGGTCGTGCGCCGTACGGTTTTCTCCTCTGGTGTGAACGACTGCGCGGCTGGTCGCCGGACGTGGGGACGAGGCGCTCACGCCGTCTTCATCACCCCGTGATGGAAAGGTTTCTGAAGGCTCGCGGGCGCAACCTGCATTCACCTCTCGTAACACCCGGCCTCCCCCCGGTCAAGACCATGTCCTTCATCCGCAACTTCCGCATCGGCAAGCGCCTGGCGCTGGCCTTCGCCACCGTGCTGGTGCTGCTGTGTTTCATCGCGGCGTTCGGCATCCAGCAGATGGCGCGCATCAACGACAACGTGCAGGACCTCAACACCAACTGGCTGCCCAGCGTCGCCAAGCTGGCCGACATGCAGGACGCCGCCAACGAAACGCGCCGCCTGTCGCTGCGCGGCGCGCTCGAGATCGAAGACGGCGCCCGCGCCAAGCTCATTCAGCAGCATGACGCCTCGGTCCAGGCCTTCGACAAGGCGGCGCGCGAGTACGAGCCGTCCATCACCGGCGACAAGGAACGTCAGCTCTACGGCCAGATCCGCGACGCCTGGAAGGCCTTCCTCGAGTCCGACGCCGAACTGCAACGCGCCGTCGCCGGCGGTGACGCGCAGCACGAGACCGCCCGCAAGCTGGCCGGCGGCAACTCCTCCGCCCTGTTCAGCGCGCTGGCCAAGGCGGTCGACGTCGATGTCGCCTTCAACCGCGATGGCGGCGACCAGGCCGCCAAGGACGCCGCCGCCTCGTACGCCAGCGGCCTGCGCGTGACGCTGGTCGCGGTCGCCGTGGCGCTGGCCATCGGCATCGCGCTGGCGTTGCAGGTGACCCGCTCCATCACCACGCCGATCGCCGAGGCGGTTCGCGCGACCGAGGACGTCGCCGCCGGCGACCTCACCGTCCGGATCCACGCGGAGGGCCGTGACGAACCCGCCGACCTGCTGCGCGCGATGGCCCGCATGGTGGAGCAGCTCGGCCGCCTGGTCGGCCAGGTGCGCGACAGCAGCGAGAGCATCGCCAACGGCTCCAAGGAGATCGCTCAAGGCAACGCGGACCTGAGCTCGCGCACCGAGACCCAGGCCAGCAGCCTGCAGCAGACCGCCGCGTCGATGGAGGAGCTGACCAGCTCGGTCGCGCAGAACGCCCAGTCCGCCGGGCAGGCCAGCCGCATGGCGGCCGACGCCTCCGGCGCCGCTGGCGAAGGCGGTCACGCCGTGAGTGCCCTGGTCGAGACCATGCAGGGCATCAGCGACGCGTCGCGCCGCATCGGCGACATCATCGGCACGATCGACGGCATCGCCTTCCAGACCAACATCCTCGCCCTGAATGCCGCCGTCGAGGCGGCCCGGGCCGGCGAGCAGGGCCGCGGCTTCGCCGTCGTCGCTTCCGAGGTGCGCGCGCTGGCGCAGCGCTCTGCCGCCGCCGCCAAGGAGATCAAGGACCTGATCCAGGCCAGCACCCAGCGCGTGGACACCGGCGCCCGCCAGGCGCAGAGCGCCGGCGAGGTCATGCAGCGCGTGGTCGCGCAGGTGGGTCAGGTCGACACCCTGATCCGCGAGATCTCCGCCGCCACGCAGGAGCAGAACGGCGGCATCCAGCAGGTCGGCGACGCCGTCACCCACCTGGACCAGGTCACGCAGCAGAACGCGGCCCTGGTCGAGGAAAGCGCCGCCGCCGCCGAGAGCCTCAACAGCCAGGCCCAGCAACTGGCGAAGCTGGTGAGCCAGTTCCGCGTCAGCGCCACCGCCTGAGCCCACCCCGCCACCGTCCTCGGTCGCAGCCCTCCCCAAGGTCCTCGGTCGCAAAACCGTCGCAGTACGACGCTGATTAGGGACGGCAGGTCGCGGGGTCCTGGTGCTTGACGCCAGGGCCCTGCGACCTGGCGGCCAACGCCCGGGCCTTCAAAGAGGCGTTCTCGCCCGGGGTCCCCCGATTACCTAAGTCACCACCCCGAAGCCCCCCCGCTGGCTATCCTTTCTTCCGGTCAAGAAGGACAACCAGATGCTCACGCCGCGTTCGGGACACCAAACCACCCAATCCCTCACTCGCAGGGCTGCTGTTGCGGCCCCGCTGGCCATGGGGGCGTTGCTCGCCCTGGGTGCCCTGGGGGGATGTTCCTCCCTCGACAAGATCAACCCCTTCTCCAGTTCGGAGAAGCCGACCGAGGTGACCAAGGGCAGCATCCAGGCTTCGGCCCAGGTGAACCCGAGCGTCACCAAGCGTCCCTCCCCGCTGCTGGTGCGGGTGTATGAACTGAAGTCGGACGTCGGTTTCAATGCGGCCGACTTCGTCAGCCTGTACCAGAAGGACCAGACCGAGTTGGGCACCGAGCTCGTTTCCCGCGAGGAGATGACGCTGCAGCCCGGTGAGGCGCGTCCGTGGACGAAGAAGACGCTGTCGCCCGAGACCCGCTTCATCGCGGTCTTCGCCGCCTACCGCGACCTGGAGCGTGCGCGCTGGCGCGCCGTGGTGCCGGTGGTCGTCGGCCGGAAGCAGGAGATCCTGATCCAGGCCGATGAGTTGTCGGTCAGCGCCACGGTCAGGCTGCCGTGAGCTGGCACAGCAAGGTCATCTGGTCGCAGGGCATGTTCCTGCTGCCGCACCATTTCCAGCAGGAGACCCGTTACCTCGAGCACCTGGTGGACAGCCGCGCCCGCGCGCTGGCGCCTCACGGCTGGGGCTTCACCGAACTCGTGCTCGACGAGGCGCTGCTGAGCGTCGGCCGGCTGGGCATCGTGCGCGCCAGCGGCATCCTGCCCGACGGCACCCCGTTCCAGATTCCCCAGGCCGACGCCGCGATGGCGCCCCTGGAAGTGCCGGCGGACCTGAAGGGCGACATGGTCGTCCTCGCCGCGCCGATCGCGCGCCCCGGTACCGACCAGGTCGCGTTCAACGGCCATGATGCCGGTGAACTGCACCGCTATCACGTCGTCGACCAGGACCTGCGCGACCAGACCAGCGCCGGCGACGAACCCGAACCCGTCCAGACCGGCGCGTTGACGCTGCGCCTGCTGCCCGCGCGCGAGTTGAACGACGCCTACGCCGCGCTGGGCGTGGCCCGCATCGCCGAACGCCGTGCCGACCAGCAACTGGTGCTGGACCGCAGCTACATCCCGCCCCAGACCCGCATCGACGCCAGCGGCCACCTGTCCGCGATGGCCTCGCTGCTGCACGGGCTGGTGCGCCAGCGCGCGCAGCTGCTGTCGTCGCGCATGGGGCAGCTCGGCAACGGCGTGTCCGAACTGGCCGACTTCCTGATGCTGCAGGCGTTGAACCGCGCCGACCCGCTGTTCCGCCAGCATGCGGCCTCCCCGCACGTGCATCCGGAAACGCTGCACCGCGACTGCCTGCAACTGGCCGGCGACATGGCCACTTTCGTCAGCGACACGCGCCTGGCGTCCGAATACCCGCTGTACCGCCACGACGACCTGCGCGGCAGCTTCGCCCCGCTGCTCGAGGACCTGCGCCGCATGCTCAGCGTCGTGCTGGAACGCAACGCGCTGCAGATCGACCTGACCGAACGCACCCATGGCGTGCGCACCGCCGTCGTCCCCGACGCCGACCTGCTGCGCAGCGCCAGCTTCGTCATCGCGGTCAACGCGCAGGTGGCCGCCGAACAGCTGCGCCAGCGCTTCCCCGCGCAATCCAAGCTGGGCCCGGTGGACCGCATCCGCGACCTCGTCAACCTGCAGCTGCCGGGCATCAGCATGCGCGCGCTGCCGGTGGCGCCGCGCCAGTTGCCGTTCCACGCGGGCTTCCACTATTTCGAGCTGGACCGCGGCGGCGAACTCTGGAAGCAGCTCGAGCGCAGCGGCAGTCTGGCGCTGCACGTCGCCGGCGATTTCCCCGGACTGGAACTGGAGCTCTGGGCCATCCGTCAGTGATCGCCGCACGCGGCGACGCCGGGCCCCGCCCCACTCCTCCACCGATTCAAGACCAGTAACCTCCGGGAGCCGGCATGGACCCCTCCGCGCTCAACGATCCGTTCGCAGGCTTCGACGATCAGCGCACCTTCATCAAGCCCCGTCCGGGCGGCGCGCAGGCGCCGCGCGGCGCCACGCCGTCGCCCGACTCCGTGCAGCCCGACGCCGCTCCGCCGGCCGCCGGGCTGAACCCGTTGCTGACGCTGGCCAATCCGCTGCTGCTGCTGGTGCCGCAACTGCGCGGGACGCGCCGCGTCGACGACGTGGCGACGCTGCGCAACAACCTCGCGCAGGGCATCCGCGACTTCGCGGCCCGCGCCGCTGCCGCCGGCATCCCGCCGGAGCGCGTCATGGCCACGCGCTACGTGCTCTGCACGATGATCGACGAGGCCTGCGCCGACACGCCCTGGGGCGGCTCCGGCGTGTGGGCGCGGCACAGCCTGCTGTCCATGTTCCACAACGAGACCTGGGGCGGCGAGAAAGTCTTCCAGCTGATGGCCCGCCTGGCCGAGAAGCCCGAGGCCAACCGCGACCTGCTCGAACTGATCTACGCCGCGCTGACGCTGGGCTTCGCGGGTCGCTATCGCGTCATCGACAACGGACCGGCGCAACTGGAGGCGGTGCGTGATCGCCTCGCCCAGATCCTGAAGCAGCAGCGCGGCGACTACCCCGCCGCGCTGGCGCAGCACTGGCAGGTCGAGGCCATCACCCAGCGCCGCCACATCGGCTGGCTGCCGCTGGCGGCGACCGCCGCGTTGACGGCGCTGCTGCTGGTCGGCGTGTACCTGTCGCTGACGCTGTCGCTGGCGGAGCGTTCCGATCCCGTCTTCGGCCAGATCCAGGGCCTGCGCCTGTCGCCGCCCGTGGTCGCGCCCCCGCCACCGCCGGCCAAGCCGCGCCTGGCGCAGTTCCTCCAGTCCGACATCAAGGCCGGCCTGGTCACCGTGCGCGACGAGGTCGATCGCAGCGTTGTGACGATCCGGGGCGACGGCCTGTTCGCGCTGGGCAGCGCCACGATCGTGCCGGAGCGCGAAGCGCTCATGACGCGCATCGCCGATGCGCTCACGCAGGTGCAGGGCACGGTGCTGGTGACCGGCCACAGCGACAACACGCCGATCCGCACAGCGCGCTTCCCGTCCAACTGGCATCTGTCGGAGGAACGCGCCAACACCGTGCGCGAGCTGCTGGTGGCGCGCCGCGTCGCGCCCGAGCGCATCCGCGCCGAGGGCCGCGCCGAGGCCGAACCGGTCGCCCCCAACGACACCCCGACCAACCGCGCGCTGAACCGGCGCGTCGAAGTCAGCCTGATGGTCAATGGCCGCGCGCCCGAGGCGCCGGCGCGCGGAGCTTCCCGATGAAACGCGTCCTGGGATGGATCTTCAACCGCTGGGTGCTCCTCGCGGTGCTCGTGCTGGCGGTCGCGCTGCTGATCTGGATCGTCGGTCCGCTGGTGGCCGTCGGCGAGGCCCGCCCGCTCGACACCGAGCGTTCGCGCTGGATCACGATCGGCGTGCTCGTCCTGATCGTGGCCTTGTGCATCGCGTGGAGCCGCTGGCGCGCCAAGCGCGGCAACAGCGCCGTCGTCAATCAGCTGCTGCAACAGCCCGCCGCGGATGCGACCGAGCGCGAGAGCGCCGACATGCTGGCCGTGCGCGAACGCTTCCGTCAGGCGCTGCAGATGCTGCAGCGCTCGCGCTTCGGCGCGGAGGGTTCGGCCGGTTTCGGCGCGAAGCTGCGCTCGCGCTTCGGCGGCCGGTATCTCTACGAGCTGCCCTGGTACCTGATCATCGGCGCGCCCGGTTCGGGCAAGACCACGGCGCTGCGCCACAGCGGATTGAACTTCCCGCTGGCCGACCAGATGGGCGATCACGCCATCCGCGGCGTCGGCGGCACGCGCCATTGCGACTGGTGGTTCACCGACCGCGCCGTGCTGATCGACACCGCCGGCCGCTTCACCACGCAGGACAGCGATCCGACCAACGACAAGGCGACCTGGAGCGGCTTCCTGCAGATGCTGCGGCGCTCGCGCCCGCGTCAGCCGATCAACGGCGCCCTGGTCACGGTCTCGGTGACCGACCTGCTGGCGCGCAGCCCGTCGGAGCGCGCCCAGCATGCCGCCACCGTGCGCGCCCGCGTGCAGGAGCTGCAGAAGGACCTGGACATCCGCTTCCCGGTCTACCTGCTGGTCACCAAGGCCGACCTGCTGTCGGGCTTCATGGACTACTTCGCCACGGTCGACAAGGACCAGCGCGCGGCGCCCTGGGGCTTCACCTTCCCGCGCAACAGCACCGCGCCGCTGGCCGGCTACGGCGCAGAGTTCGATGCCCTCGAGCAGCGCCTGCAGAACGGCCTGATCGACCGGCTCCAGGCCGAGCGCGACCCGCAGCGCCGCGCCCGCATCTACGGTTTCCCGGCGCAGTTCGCGAGCCTGCGCGCCCTGCTGGCCGAGTTCGCCGAGGGCGTCTTCGCGCCCTCCCCTTACGAGGCGCAACCACTGCTGCGCGGCGTCTACTTCGTCAGCGGCACGCAGGAAGGCACGCCGATCGACCGCGTGCTCGGCTCCGTGGCACGCAGCTACCAGATCGAGAACGCGGTGCTGGCGCCCAACCAGGCCAGCGGCCGCAGCTACTTCCTGAACCGGCTGCTCAACGAGGTCGTCTTCGCCGAAGCGGGCCTGGGCGGCACGCACCGCGGCTGGGAGCGCCGCCGCAACGCGCTGGCGTTGGGCGGCTACGCGCTGGTCGCGATCGCCGGCATCGGCCTGCTCACGGCCTGGACCGTCAGCTACTTCAACAACAAGAAGTACCTGGAAGAGACGTCGGCGCGCGCGGACCAGGTCCGCGAACTGCTGCAGGCCACACCCAACCGCGCGACCGCCGATCTGCTGCCGATCCTGCCCGCGCTGCAGGCCACGCGCGCGCTGGCGGCCGTCGACGAGAACGTCCCCTGGTCGATGCGGCTGGGCCTGTTCCAGGGCAAGAAGCTCGACAGCGCGGCACGCGCGGCCTACCAGCGCATGCTGGGTGACGCGGTGCTGCCTCGGCTGGTGCTGCGCATCGAGGAACAGCTGCGCCAGGGCGCGGCCACGCCGGTCACGCTCTACGAAGCGCTCAAGGCCTACGTGATGCTGCACGACCCGCAGCACTTCGACGCGCCGGCGTTGAAGCAGCACATCGAAGGCGACTGGGAGACCACGCGCCGCGAGCTCACGCCGGACCAGCGCGAGGCGCTCGGCGCCCATCTGGACGCGCTGCTGTCGCAGGGCGGCATCGCGTCGCCGCTGCCGGAGGACGCCTCGCTGCTGACGGCGGTGCGCACGCAGCTCGCAACGCAGCCGTTGCCGCAGCGGATCTACAACCGGCTGCGGGCGCAAGGCCTGGGGACCGAATACCCTGACTTCACCGTCGCGCGCGCCGGCGGCCACAACGCGCCGCTGCTGTTCACGCGCACCAACGGCGCGCCGCTGACGCAGGGCGTGCCGGGCTTCTTCACCCGCGACGCCTACCTGCGCGGCTTCCAGCCGCGGGTCGGCCAGGTCGCGGACGAGCTGGCGGCGGAAGAGCCCTGGGTGCTCGGCGTCGCCGCGGCGCCGAAGGATCCGTCGGCGATCGTGCGCGCCAACGCGCCGCTGGTCGACGACGTGCGCCGGCTCTACCTGAACGACTACGCCGCGTCCTGGGAGTCCTTCCTCAACAGCGTCAAGCTGCTGCCGATGGCCACGGTGCCGCAGTCGGTGGAGCGTTCGCGGATGCTGTCCGCGCCGGACAGCCCGCTGGGACCGTTCCTGCGTGCGGCCTCGCGCGAGACCACGCTCGCGCAGCCCGGCAACGCGATCGAGAACGCCGAGCGGCGTGCGGCGGACCTGGTCCAGCAGACGCGCGAGCGCGTGGCCGGCATCTTCTCCGCCAAGCCGGGTCAGCCGAACGCCGCCGATCCGAATGCGCCGCGCATCGAGAACATCGTCGACGAGCGATTCGTCGGCCTGCGCAGCATGGTCACGGCCCCGCCCGGTGGTGGCAAGGCGCCGCTGGACGAGACCGTCGGCCTGATCGCTGAAGCCAACATCATGCTGACGGCGGCCGACTCCGCGCTCAAGGGCGGCAGCGCTCCGCCGCCGTCGCCGGTGCCGACGCGGCTGAAGGCCGCCGCGGCGATGAGCCCCGAGCCGCTGCGCACGATGCTCGACGACCTGGGCAGCAGCAGCGCGCGCGTGTCGCAGGGCGCGATGCGCCAGAACCTCGGCATGGAGGTGCGCTCGCAGGTCGGCGAGTTCTGCAACCAGGCCGTGGCCGGGCGGTATCCGCTGGACCGCAACTCCTCGCGTGACGCGACGCAGGCGGACTTCGCGATGCTCTTCGGTCCGGGCGGCAAGATCGACCAGCTCTTCCAGCAGAAGCTGGCGCCCTACGTGGACACGACGACGCGGCCGTGGAAGTTCCGCGCGGTGGAAGGCACGCCGCTGGGCGGCGACAGCGGCACGCTGCCGCAGTTCCAGCGCGCGCAGGCGATCAAGGAGACCTTCTTCCCCGGCAGCAGCACACCGTCGCTGCGGCTGGACTTCAAGCCGATCGAGATGGACACCACGATCCAGCAGTTCATCCTGGACGTGGACGGCCAGATCGTGCGCTACAGCCACGGGCCGCAGATCCCGACCTCGGTGCAATGGCCGGGGCCGCGCGGCAGCCAGCAGGTGCGGGTGCAGCTGAGCCCGGCGACCAGCGGTTCGTCGGGCCTGGTCAACGACGGGCCGTGGGCGCTGTTCCGGCTCTTCGACCGCGTCAAGATCGAGAAGACCGCCGCACCCGAGCGCTTCAAGGCCACCTTCGAGATCGAGGGCCGCAAGGCGGTCTTCGAGGTCACCGCCAGCAGCGTCCGCAATCCGTTCCGCCTGCCGGAGCTCAACGAGTTCCGCTGCCCGGGCGGGCTGTGAGCCGCATCAGGAGAGCCCCACCATGAGCGCCCTGCCCGAAGCCCTGAACACCGCCGGCGATGCCGTGCCCGGCTGGTACGGCAAGGTCGCCGCGCTGGGCGACTTCGCCCAGCGGCGGCTGCCGCAGCACTGCGTGCAGCATTGCGACGCGTGGCTGTCCGGGATGATGCAGGACCTGCCCAAGGTGCTCGGCCCGCGCTGGCTCGACACCTACCTGACCGCACCGGTGCTGCGCTTCGCGTGGGCGCCGGGCGTCGTCGACATGAAGTGGTGGTTCGGCGTGCTGATGGCCAGCTGCGACAACGTCGGGCGCTACTTCCCGCTGGTGATCGCGCAACCGCGCGCGCAGCCGCCGGTGGACCGCGCCGGGCTGGATCACCTCGACCGCTGGTACACGGTGCTGGCCAACGCGGCGATGCGCACGCTGGACGACACGGCGACGGTGAACTCTCTGGAGGCGGCGCTGGCCGCGGCACCGCCCTGGCCGCAGAGCCACGCGGCGACCCTGCCCGCGCCGGAGAACGCGGTGCAATGGGTCACCTACACCGCGCCGGCGAGCCTGCTCACCGCGGCGGTGCCGATGCTGGCGGCAGGTGAACTGCTGGAGCGCCTGGCCGGCTGCACGGTGTGGTCGCCCAACCCCGAGCCCGGGGAGCAGGTCCACATGCGCTGGGGGCCGGGGCTGCCGTACGTGGAGGCGTTCGCGGCGATGCTGGAGCGCAAGACCTAAGGCGTCGGCAACGCAAAGAAGATGGCGCGATGAAGTTGGCTCGCGCGATCCAGCAGGCGCTCGGACGGTGCCTCGCCCATGATCCGCTGGAGCCTTCCGTCGAGCGCAATGGAGACATGTCGTGCGAACGCGCCGACAAGGATCTCCCCTCTCATCGAATGAACGCCACGCTCCGGATCGGACACCACGTGGGCAAACAATTCCTCGGGCGCGTACTGATCATGCAGAAGCCAGTCCACGTCGCTCCCGATGACCGTCCACTCGCCCTCCTGGAAGGCGACGCAAGTTCCTCCTCCCAGTTCAATGACGTCACCCAACAAGTACGCGAGCAGGTGAACGGGTTCGACTGCGCCTGTTGCGAAGAACATCTCGGGGTGCCTGCGCGCCCATTCGATCGGATCGACAAGGGAAATCTCCATCGCACCTCCTTGAATCGGTCTATCGAAGCACTGAACCAGCCATCGGTTCTGCGATATCCGCATGGATTGGCGACGAGCACCGGTAGCGCGTCAATCTGGATTTGCCCGCAGATGGGTTTGCCAACGCCCTGAAGACCGCGCCTCGTGCGCCCCTACATGGAAGGCACGAGACCTGCGGCGCCACCTGTGCGACATTGCGCCCCAGGGAGAACACGCACATGAAGACCTTCGGACACAGCCTCGCGCTGGGATTCCTGCTGGCCGCGGCGGTGCTGTGCGGCGTCGGCGCCGTCGCCATGAGGAGCGCCTACCTGATGGCGTCCGCCGCCGACGGCGTGACGCAGAGCCATCAGGGCCTGCGCATCCTGGCTGAACTGCTGAACGACGTGGCCGAGGCCGAGGCGGCGCAGCGGGGCTTCATGCTGACCAAGGACACGGCCTACCTGACCGCGCTCGACAAGTCGACGGCAGAGGTCAAGGCCGATCTGTCGGAGATCCGCGAGACGCCCGCGTGGCGCTCCCGCACCGGCGACCTCAACGACACGGAGCAGGACATCGCGGCGCTCCTCTCGCTGTTCAAGGAACGCGTCGCCGACCGCCAGACGATGACGCTGGAAGAGGTCACCCGCTCGCCCAAGGTCAACCAGGTCCGCGTCCGCATGGAACGCCTGCGTGCGCGCTTCGCCGGCATGGAGCGCGACGAGGTCGCGCATCTGGAGACGCGCTCGGCCGAGATGGGCGAGACCACGCGGCTGGTCAAGAGCGTCGGCCTCGGAGGCACCGCGCTGGGGCTGTTGATCGTCGCCATCACCGGCCTGGTCCTGCAGCGGCTGCTGATGCGGATGGTGGGCGCGTCCGCCGTGGAGGTGGCCGAGCGCGCCCGCGCGCTCGAAGCTTCTTCACTGCGGCAGGCTGGATCGACGAAGCAGACCTCCTCCGCCGCCATCGAACTCACGGCCACGATGCACGAGGTGCAGGCCGCCGCCAACCAGATCGCGCAGCGTTCGACGGAGGTCGAAGAGATGGCCTCGGCCAGCACACGCGCCGCGCACTCCGGCAGCCAGGCGATGGCCCGCGCACGCGAGGCGACCGTCGGACTGAGCCAGCAGATCGACATGGTCGTCACGCAGATGACGACGCTGGGCAAGGAAGTCCAGGGCGCGTCCACCGTGCTCGGCGCCATCGAGGAACTGGCGGAGCGCACCAACATTCTCGCGATCAACGCGACGATCGAGGCCTACGGCGCCGGCGACGCCGGCGAGCGCTTCCGCGTCGTCGCCGACGAGATCCGCCGTCTGGCCGAGAAGGTGCGCGCCGATGCGGTGGACATCCGTCGCCAGCTCGACTCCATCCGCAACGTCTCCAACGCCACCATCATGTCGACCGAAGCGGGCGTCAAGGCGGTGGCGGCCAACTCGTCGCTGTTCTCGGAGGCGGAGGCGATGTTCGCGCTGATCTCGGAACGCGTGGCCGCGTCCGACATCGCGAGCAAGGAGATCAAGATGGCCACGCACCAGCAATCGAGCGCGGGCCGGCAACTGGAGGTCGCGTTGACCGATGTCGGCCGCGCGACCGCCGACGCGGAGCAGGTCGCGCAGAGCAATCTGGAGACGGCCGCGGCGCTGTCGAAGACCGCACAGCAGTTGAGCGCGTTCGTGGCGTCGCCGACGCGGTGGCCGAGCGCAAGACCTGCCCCCGGCTCCCCGTCACTCCACACACCACGGGGGGCGCGCGGCACCTGAGTGGACCGCGCTGGCTACGACGGTGATGTCCCGAATGTCGCTTTGACGCGCTGACTGAGCACTTCGACGCATCCCATCATGGATGAGCCCGTTGTGCCGCCGGAGGACGGAACGCCGCTTGCCGCAAAGCGGCGTCTCCTCCAGATTGATTACGGGTACGCCCACCTTGAATCCCACCTGACCCGCGCGTAAAAGCGCGACTTGTGAAGTCAGGAATCAATTAATTCTGAAAGGAGTCATCGTGGACGTTGTGCTCTATGGAGAGAGGCCGCAAGGGGTGAATCCGACGATCGAGGACGAGATCACCAACCTATATGGATCCTCTAACCAAGCAGATATTCAGGCGGCGCTAGAGTTCACTGCCCGCATCGAGGTAATGCACCAGACTCGCCAATTGATCATGGACAAAGTCGTTCACCCGGCAGCCAGCGGATTCTCCCTGATGACGCCGGCAGTACTATATTGTCAGCAAGTAAATGGGCATTTCATGCAGTACTCTTATGTCAATTCAAGCAGGCCTGCCGAGGTGAGAATGCTGCACGTTGCGCAAGGCCCTTATGGAAATGTTTTGAGCCAAGCCATCCATCGTCATAACATCATGTGATTCAAGATCTGCAGACAAAACGGAGTACCCAATGAGCCAAAGTGCTATCGAGCGACTATCGCGACAAGCCGCAAAGGCGCTCCAGGAAAATCCTCAGCATTTGCGCGCATATATTGACGAGAAATCGGCGGCCGCCGTTTTTTCGGCGGTCGCTGCCTTGCTGAACGCCTCCAAGGAGAATCATCAACGGATAGAACGAGGGGTTGAACGTGGCGCTGTGGATGAAGATTTCGTCAATCGCCTGATAGATGGCCCGTCACAGGCAGGAGATCTGAAAAGTCTGCGTGACGTTCGGATCTCCGAACTGGCTGTGTTGGGATCTTTGCTCGGATTCTCGATGCAGTTTTCTTTTAATCGGCAATCCCAGTCGAGGGAAGTTGATCAAGAGATTGGGCCGTTCGTCGCTTCGTGAGACTACCATGGGTAGATTTCTACGCGACAGTTTTCCAGCCATCCTCTTGATAGTCGCCATCTGCGCTCTGGCCTGTTTGCTCTATCTTTATGCAAAGACAAATAACCAAAGGGGGGCCTTCGTCGCGGCGATCGGTGGACTGCTGTCACTCTATCCGTACGCAAGGGCCGAACTCATAAAATCGAAATTCGCTTGGCTGAATTTCAGAGGGAAACCAAAAAGCCAGAAGTTGATAGATCAAGCCAAAAAAGAGGCGGACCTAATGCGGAATGCGATTTCCGCTTTTGAACGCTTTTCACAAGTATTTGGATTGGTTTGCATCCTAGTCGGCCTCTGGATGGCCGTCGCGCAAGATTGACGGTGGATATCCCGGCCCTCGGGAAACTTCAAAGCGGCATGCGCCGCGTCGACTCGTCCTCTTCTTCCTCTTCCAGCGGGATCGGACCGGAGTCGACCGTCGACTCCTGTACCGCGGTGCCGGCTTCGTCCGCCGGCGTCTGCGCCGCCGCCGCCAGCACCGGCTCGCCTACCCACAGCGCGATCGCGCTGAAGTTGTCCTGGTCAGGCAGCCGCCGTTCCTCGATCACCGCGCGCATCGCCGCCAGCCAGTCGTCCGGCGACGCCGCGGCGCCCAGCGTGTCGTGGATCAGCGTGTCGCCCGCGCTGCCCCACCAGCCGTCGCTGCACAGCAGGAAGACGTCCCCGTCCTGGAGCGGCTGCGGCGAGGTGGTGTGCGGATTCAGGTCGTCCTCGATGCCGAGCGCGGCCACGAGGTGGTTCTTGTGCGGATGGTCCTCCGCCTGCTCGGGCGTCAGCAGGCCGGCCTCGATCAGCATCTGCACGACGCTGTCGTCCTGCGTGATCGTGTCGATCTGGCCGCCGCGGATGCGGTACAGGCGCGAGTCGCCCACATGCGTCCACAGCGCGAAGTTGCGTTGCGCGTCGACGCACAGCGCCACCAGCGTCGTGTGCATGCGGTCGCGGCCGGTGCCCTCGACGCCGCGACGCACGTCGTCGTGCGCGGCCAGCACCGCGCCGGTCAGCAGCTCGGGGCGCCACGGCAGCGTCGCGTCGCCCAGGCTGGTCTGCATGCGATGCACGGCCCGGCGCGCGGCCTCGGCCCCGTTGCGGTGGCCGCCGGCACCGTCGGCCAGCACGGCGTACCAGCCGGGGCCGTTCTCGTGCGCCACGATGGCATCTTCGTTGTTGTTGCGCGCGCCTTGTTCGCTGCAGGCGGCAACCCTGATCTTGAGCATGGTGTGAACGACGTGTAGGACAAACGGCGGGGCTCAGGCCCCGCTCTGCTGTGCTTGTTGTTGTGGCGACGGCGAGGTCGACGAGGCGCCCTGCCCATGCTGGCTCAGGCGCTCGAGTTGATCTTCGTAGGCTTCCAGGAAGGCCTTGCCGAACAGCGTGTGGAAGTCCTCCTGCGCCTCGTCCCGGATGGCCTCGAAATGCTGCAGGTAGAGCTCCCAGAGCTTGGCCTTGCGGTTCATCGCCAGGACGCTGTCCAGCACCGAGCGGCTCGTGAGCTTGGCCTCCAGCGCCTTGGGCTGGAAGCGCGTCAGCACGCCCTCCAGCGCGGCGCGTGTGCCGGCCATGGTGCCGATCGTGTGGCCGACCAGGTCGCGCATCGCGTCCTGCATCGCCGCGGGACCGGGCAGGAAACCGCGCACCGGGGGCTGCAGCAGCTGCTCGAGCGCCGATTGCGCGTCGGGCGAGAACTTCAGCGGATTGTTTTCGCGCGAGCGGATGACGGTCACCTGCGCGCGCAGTTCATGTTTCGTCGCGGCGCGCACTGCCATCATGCGCAGCGCGCCGTCCACCGAGGCGTTCAGCAAGGAGCCGATGACGCGCATCAGGTCCGGGTTCAAGCCCTGCGGCGGTGCGGCCATCCGGATGCCGGCGCCTTCGCAGAAGGCCTGCCAGAGCGCGGCGGTGTCGGCGCCCTGCCCTGGCGCCGCGGACGCCGTCGGCGCGGCGGCCGGGGTCGGCGCGGGCGGCGGCACGTAAGCCGGAGGCACGTAGGGCGGCGGGACGACCGCCAGCGGCGGAGGCGCCACCGGCGGCATCACGGGCGCCGCAACGGGAGCCGTCACGGGCGGCAGGACCGGCGCGACGACGGCGGACGCCACAGGCTGCGCAACAGGCGACGGGATGGCGGCCACGGGCGGTGGAGCCGGCGGCAGGGGCGGTGTCCGGACCTCCGGCGGCCGGAAGGCCGAATTCAGCGCCGACGTGTGGTCCGGCAGCGCGGGCGTCTGCGGCTCGGTGTTCGTCACGGATGCCGCGGCGCCGAACAGCGCCAGCGGATCCGACGCCACCGTGTCGCGCAGCGCATCGCCGGGCTTGGAGGCGCCGGCCATGAAGCCGGCCAGCGGATCGCTGCCGCCAGGCTGCAGGCCGAAGAGGTCGTCCAGCGAGCGGTTGTTGTCGCCCGGCACGAGGTCGGCGAAGGCACCGCCGAAGCCGAGGTCGTCGTTGCGCGCCGGCGGCAGGGTCGGCGCGGGCGGCGGCGCCAGATCGAGCCCGCCGAACGGGTCGAAGGGCGAGGCACCGCCGCCGGACATGGACGACGGCGACGAGGGCGATGACTGGGCCGGCGACGACACCGGTGCGACCCGCGACGGCGGCGGCGCGAACGGGTCGAAGTCATCCGGCAGCATCATCGGACCGGCCGGCGCCGGCGGCGGCGCCTGGACCGGCGGGGCCGCGAAGGCCGAGACATGCGGCGCCGGGGCAGGCGAGGTGCTGAAGACGTCGGCCGGCGGCGGCGTGCCGCCGAACAGGTCGGCGAACGGGTTGGAGCTGGACAGGGCGGCAGGCGCCGGTGCCGGCGAAGGTCCCAGCGTCGCCGGACGGTTCAGGTCGGGCGCGCGGCGGATGACCGTGGCGCCGTTGTCCGCGCTGGCCTCGTTCTGGACTTCCAGCAGATAGCCGCCGATTCGGACCTGGTCCAGATGGCGCAGCGGCACGGCCTGGCCCTGGCCGACCGGCTGGCCGGCGACGGTGATCGGGTTGGCGCTGCCGACGTTGCGGATGACGAAACCGCCTGCCTCGATGCTGATCTCGGCCTGCTGGCGGGAGATATGGCGCTCCGGGTCCGGCAGCGCCATGGTGTTGTTGTCGGCGCGACCGATGGTCCCCCCGGTGGCGTCGAATCGCGCGGTGATGGGCTGCGTCAGGGGCAGGTCGTTGAGCGACACCGCGCGCAGGGTGAGGGTCATGTGGCTGCCTTTGGGACCTCGGGAGACTGGCATGGGATGTTTGCGTGACAATGGCCTCGCTTCAATGAACGAAAGTCACCTGAGAGGGGCTTGTCGCTGTTTCATACTCCACCCCGCTCGAATCCCGACGTGATGCCGATGTCGACCACCTTCCGTTCCGATGCCCCGATTTCCCTGACCCCGACCGCGCAAGCGGCGCGGGGTCGTGGTCATTCCCCCCTTGCCGCCGGTACGGCCCTGCTGCTGAGCCTGGCGCTCGCGGCCTGCGTCACGCCCGCGCCACCGCCGCCTCCACCGGTCGAACCGGTGGTGACGGCACCGCCGCCGCCCCCGCCTCCGCCTGAACCCGTGCCGCCGACCGCGGCCGAGCAGGCGCTGTCGCAGAAGACCGCCATGCAGGCGATCGAACTGCTGGAGGCCGGCCAGGAAGACCAGGCCCGCAACGAACTGCAGCGCGCGCTGCAGCTGGATCCGGCCAACAAGCTGGCCAACAACCTGATGCGGCAGATCACGGCCGATCCGGTGGCGCAGCTGGGTCGCGAATCCTTCGCCTACACGGTGCAGTCCAGCGACACGCTGTCGCGGATCGCGGGCCGCTTCATGGGCGACATCTACTCGTTCTACATCCTGGCCCGCTACAACGACATCCGCGTGCCGCGCCAGGTGTCGGGCGGCCAGGTGCTGCGCATCCCCGGCAAGCCGCCGGCGGGTCCGCTGTACCCGCGTCCGTCGGCCAAGCCGGATCCGAAGGCGACCGCTGCAGCGGCCGCCGCTGCCGCCGCGCAGGCCCCGACGCCGCCGGCCACGACGACCGTGGCGGCTGCCCCGGCGCCGGCCGCTCCGCCCGCGCCGCCGCCCCCGCCGGAACTCACGCCCGGCGAGAAGGCGATGCGCGCCGGTGATGCGCACGAACGCGCGGGCCGCTTCGACAAGGCACTGGAGGAATACCGCCGCGCCGAGGCCGCCGACCAGCCGGGCGCCGGCGCCAAGATCGAGGCCGTGCGCAAGAAGCAGATCGCCAAGGCCACGCTGGCTGCGCGCACCGCGTTCGCGAAGCAGGACCTGGCCGGCGCCATCAAGGGCTGGGACAACGTCCTGCAACTCGATCCGGACAACGAGCTGGCCAAGCTGGAACGCCAGAAGGCCGCCACGCTGAAGGCCAAGGCAGATCAGCTGAAGTGACCGGTCCGACCGGTCCCTCGTGACCGCATGCGAAAGAGGCGCTCCGGCGCCTCTTCGCTTTTGTGGCCTGACATCCCGGCGTGGTAACGCGCGTAACCGCCTGCCAGCAACACCGGCTCCTCCCGGCCCGGCTACGATCGCCGCCCCGCCACACCGCATGCCTTCATGGACGCCCGCACCCCGCGCAACTTCGCCATCGACTGCCTGCGCGGCGTGGCCATCCTGCTGGTGGTCGTGCATCACCTGGCGCTGCCGTTCCGGCTGCCGCTGGCGCCCAGCCTGCTCGGTCCCTGGGTGCCCAAGCGCCTGATCGATGCCGTCAGCTTCAACGGCTACGAAGCCGTCTTCATGTTCTTCGTGATCTCGGGCTTCCTGATCACGACGCGACTCCTCGAACGCCATGGCGATCTCCGGCGCGTCGATCTTCGCGCCTTCTACCTGGCGCGCGCGCGTCGCATCGTGCCGCTGCTGCTGGTCGTGCTGACCGTGCTGACGCTGCTCGCCGCGCTCGGCGTCCCGGATTTCGCGCCGTCGGCCAAGCAGTCGCTGATCGGCCTGCTGGGCTCCGCGCTCAGCTTCACCTTCAACTGGTATGAGGGCCGGACCGGCTGGGCCCCGGCCGCGTGGGACGTGTTGTGGTCGCTCTCGATCGAGGAGGTCTTCTACGTCGGCTTCCCGCTGCTGTGCCTGGCGCTGCCGCGCCGGCTGCTCGTCGTCGCGCTCGCCGTGCTGGCGCTGAGCCTGCTGCCGTTGCGGTCGCTGGTGCCCGTCAGCAACGAGGTCTGGTGGGAGAAGGCCTACCTGCCCGGCATGTCCGCCATCGCCTGGGGCGTGCTGGCCGCCCTCGTTGCCCAGCGTTGGCGGCCGGGCCCGCGTGATGCGCGTGCGCTCGCGCTCTTCGGCGGCTTCTGCGTGCTGCTGGTGGTCGGCTGGGGCGACCTCGTCCACCGCCACCTGTTCAAGAGCGGGATGTACGGCCTGTGCCTGGGCACCGCCGCGATGCTGATCGCCTTCCGGGCCCAGGCGCCCTCCCCGCGCAACGGCCTGCGCTGGCTCGCGCGCATGGGCCGCCTCAGCTACGAGCTCTACCTGACCCACATGTTCGTGGTGCTGGCGACGGTGACGCTGTACCGGACGACCTGGGGAGAGGCACAGACCTGGACCTTCATCGTCTACCTGCCCGCCGTCGCGATCTGCGTGGTCCTGGCGACGATGGTGGAACGCGTCATGACCCGCGCCCTTTCAATCGTGAAACGTCCCGCATCGGCGGCTCGCCGAACAGGCGCCGGTACTCCCGGTTGAACTGGGTCGCGCTTTCATAACCCACCCGATACGCCGCGGTGCTGGCGTCGATGGATTCGGTCAACAGCAGGCGGCGGGCTTCGTGCAGCCGGATCTGCTTCTGATACTGCAGCGGGCTCAGGCGGGTCATCGCCTGGAAATGGCGATGCAGCGTCGAGACGCCCATCGCCGCGCGCTCGGCCAGATCCTCGACGCGAACGGATTGCGCGTGGTGCTCGCGCAGCCAGGCGATGACGTCCGCGATGCGGCTGGACTGCGAGTCCCGCACCGCGATCTGCCGGAGATGGACACCCGACGGACCCAGCAGCAGGTGATAGAGGATCTCCTTGAGCACCAGGCCGCCGAGGACGGGGATGTCTCTCGGCCGATCCGCGAGTTCGCTCAGACGGGCGATCGCGTCGAGCAGCGGCGCCGTCACGGTCCCGATCGTCATGCCAGGGCCGGCGGGCTCGACGGGAATCCCATGGAGGTCGATCTCCGCCGCGACGTCCCGCACGACCGCCAGGTCCAGCCGCAGCATGATCGACAGGAAGGGCTGGAGCTCGCTGCCGTCCAGCACCTGCGCGATGGTCGGCAGGTCGACCGAGGTCAGCATGAAGCGGCCCGCGCCGTACTCGAAGGTCTGCGCGCCCAGCACGACCTGCTTGCGCCCCTGGACCACCAGCGACAGGCTGGGTTCATAAAGCACCGACACCGGCGGACAGAAGGCATCGCGGCGGTGGAAGGACAAGCCGGGAACACCATCGTCGACATCGCCCGCATGGGGCAGGCTGCGCAGGATGCGCTGCGCCAGACGCGAACGCGCGTCCGCCTGCGCGTCGTCAGGGAGTGGCCGCTGCGCAAGCGGGGAAAGATTCGGGAGCGACATGGCCGGCATCGTGCCGCCCGGTCCGTCGCGGGGCAAGCGCTCGCCGGCCGAGCGAGAGAAACGGGCAAGAGCGAGGAAGGATCGAGCTAACGGCATCGGGGCGCGCGACCGGACGATGCGGGCATTCCATTGCTCCATGAACGGACCACCCATGCACACGATCGGATACGCCGCGCAGAACGCGCACAGCCCGCTGGCGCCCTTCCCTTTCGAACGCCGCGCGCTTCGCGCCAACGACGTCGCCCTCGAGGTCCTCTACTGCGGGGTCTGCCACTCCGACCTGCACCAGACCCGCGACGACTGGAAGGAATGGGGGCCGACGCGCTACCCCTGCGTCCCTGGCCATGAGGTCATCGGGCGCGTCGTCGCCGTGGGCCCCGGCGTGACGCGTCACGCGGTCGGCGACAGGGTGGCCGTCGGCACCATCGTCGACAGCTGCCAGCACTGCGACCAGTGCCATCGCGGCGAGGAGCAGCTCTGCCGCGAGTTCCCCACGGTCACCTACAACGGACAGGACCGGGTGGACGGCACGACGACCTTCGGCGGCTATTCGAAGCACCTGGTCGTGCGCGAGGAGTTCGTGCTCAGGCTGCCTGCCGGACTGGATGCCTCGCGCGCCGGTCCGCTGCTCTGCGCGGGCATCACGGTCTATTCGCCGCTGCGCCAGTGGAATGTCGGACCTGGAAGCCGTGTCGGCGTGATCGGCGTTGGCGGCCTCGGCCATCTGGCCGTCAGGCTGGCGGTGGGACTCGGCGCGACGGTGACCGTGCTCACCCGCTCCGAAGCCAAGGCTGCCGAGGCGCACGCGCTGGGCGCGGATCGCGTCCTCGTGTCCACCTCCGCCGAGGCCATGGCCACGGCGGCGTCCAGCTTCGACCTGCTCATCGACACGATTCCCGTGCGGCATGACCTGTCCCCGTACCTGGGTCTGCTCGACGTCGAGGGCGTGCTGGTGATCGTCGGCAATCTCGGCGCCATGGAGGGCTTCAGTTCGCTGCCCCTGATCATCGGCCGCCGCCGCATCACCGGCTCGCCGGCCGGCGGCATCGCGCAGACGCAGGAGATGCTCGACTTCTGCGCCCGGAAGAACATCCTTCCCGACTGCGAGCTGATCGCCATCGACGCCATCAACGAGGCCTTCCATCGCATGGAACGGGGCGACGTCCGCTACCGGTTCGTGATCGACATGGCGTCGCTGGCGCGCGCTTGAGCCGGGTCCCCGCCGGCGGAGGAATGCCAGGACCACAGAAGGGCGGAGAGGTGGCGCCAATGGCTGTATATTCATACAGTATTAGCCGTATCCCCCATGCCATGGACCTCTCCCGCAAGCTCGCCATCCTGGCGGACGCCGCCAAGTACGACGCGTCCTGCGCCTCCAGCGGCACGGACCAGCGCGACTCCCGCGGCGGGACCGGCATCGGCTCGACCGAGGGCATGGGCATCTGCCACAGCTATGCGCCCGACGGGCGCTGCATCTCGCTGCTGAAGATCCTGCTGACCAACCATTGCCAGTACGACTGCCTGTACTGCGTGAACCGGTCGTCGAGCAACGTGGCCCGCGCGAAGTTCAGCGTCGAGGAGGTCGTGGCCCTGACGCTGGACTTCTACCGGCGCAACACCATCGAGGGCCTCTTCCTCAGCAGCGGCATCATCAAGAGCCCGGACTTCACGATGGAGCAGGTCGTGCGCGTCGCCCAGGTGCTGCGCGAGGAGCACGACTTTCGCGGCTACATCCATCTGAAGACGATCCCCGATGCCAGCGAGGAACTGCTGCGTCGCGCGGGCCGGTATGCCGACCGGCTCAGCATCAATGTCGAGCTGCCGACCGACGACAGCCTGAAGGACCTGGCCCCTGAGAAGGACACCGCCGCCATCCATCGGTCGATGGGCCGGCTGCGGCTGCACATCGACGAGGCGAAGGCGGCGCACCAGGCCGTGGCCGAGGCACCGATCCGCGTGCTGCCGGGTGCCGCCGCGCGTCCTGCCCGTCCGCCGCGCTTCGCGCCCGCAGGCCAGAGCACGCAGATGATCGTCGGCGCCGATGCCAGCGACGATCGCAGCATCCTGCGCAGCAGCGCCGCGTTGTATGGGCGCTTCCGGATGCGGCGCGTCTACTACTCGGCCTTCAGCCCCATCCCCGATGCGGCGCGGGCGCTGCCGTTGAAGGCGCCGCCGCTGGTGCGCGAGCATCGGCTCTACCAGGCCGACTGGCTGATGCGCTTCTACGGCTTTGATCACGAGGAGATCGTCGACGACGGCACCGGCCTGCTGCGGCTCGACGTCGATCCCAAGCACGCCTGGGCGCTCGCGCATCCGGAGCGCTTCCCGGTCGACCTCAACCTGGCGCCGCGCGAGATGCTGCTGCGCGTGCCGGGACTCGGCGTCGGCTCGGTCGACAAGCTGCTCGTGGCGCGCCGCGTCCGCCGTCTGCGCGCTGAAGACTTGAAGCAGATGAAGGTGCCCGCGCGCAAGGTGCTGCCGTTCGTCATCGTCGATGGCCACAGACCCGGTGCCATGCTGTCGGCCCCGACGTTCCTGGCCGCGCGTTCTGTAGCGCCAACAGGTGCTGCAGCGACGTCGAGTGCCACAGGCCCGACAAGCCCGACAAGCCCGACGAGCCCGACGAGCCCGACAACTGCGCTCGCGATGGCCATGCCGACGCAGATGGGTCTGTTCTGATGGTCCGCGTTCAGCTCGACGGTCCCATCGATCTCGATGGTTTCCGCCAGGCGGCGAAGCGGCTGATGGCGCTCGGCATCGCGCCCGACGATGTCGTCTGGAACACGGGCCACGAGGCGGGCGGCCTATGGGGCGAGGACGCTCACGAGAACGGACCCGCCCTCGCGGAGCGACCGTTTGAGCAGGACGCGCCAGCCGCAGGGACCTCGCCGGCCGCGTTCACCGTTCCCGCGACCTTCCTGTCGCTGTGTCGCACCGCCCTCCTCCACGCCGAGCCTCAGCGGTTCACGCTGCTCTACCGGATGTTCTTCCGCCTGAAGACCGAGCCCGGCTACTGGCGCGACACGCTGGACGCGGACCGCCGTCGCGCGGAGCGCCTCGAACGCGAGGTCCGGCACGAGATTCACAAGACGCATGCGTTCGTCCGCTTCGTGCCCGTCGAGGATGCCGATGGCGAGCGCCTCGTCGCCTGGTTCGAGCCGACGCACCACACACTCGAGGCCGCCGCGCCGTTCTTCGCCCGGCGCTTCGCCAACCTGCGATGGGCGATCCTGTCGCCACGGTGCTCGGTGTCCTGGGACGACGCGTCGCTGCAGGTCGGCCCCGGCGGGCGGCGCGAGGACGCGCCGCCGCAGGACGCAGGCGCCGAGCTCTGGCTGACCTACTACCGCAGCATCTTCAATCCCGCGCGGCTGAAGGTCGCGATGATGGAACGCGAGATGCCGCGCCGCTACTGGGCGAACCTGCCGGAGGCGGCCTTGATCGAGCCGCTGGTCGCGCAGGCCGAAGGCCGCGTTCAGACGATGCTGGAAGCCGGACCGACCCCGCCGCGCCGCATCCGCGAGATCGAACGCCCGCGCAACGCCAGCGCTGCGACCCCGGCGATCAGCATCGCCCAGGTCGACGGCTCCGGCACGGGCGACGGCACCGCCGACAGCGCGTAGTTGAAGCCCGACGCCGAGGACACCGCGTAGTCGACGAGGTTGCCCCTCCAGTCGCTGACCTGCGAGATGCCGCCCCAGTAGATCGTCGGCGCATTCGCGGCCAGGGCGGCCGTCGCCGACGGCCCCGCGGCGTTCAGGAGGCTGTTCATCTCCAGGTAGAAGTCCATGGCTGTCGCGTGCCCCGCGGAGATCGCCGCGGAGAAGCTGTAGACCGCGTACACGTTGCCGATGTCGCCGACGTTCCAGTGACTGGCCGTGCTGACGCTGCCGTCATGCGCCAGCGTCGTCGTGCTGTCCCAACTGGTCGTGTAGAAGCCGTCGAGCTGGTGGACGAAGGTCCAGTCCAGCGATCCCGCCGGCGTCCCGCCGCCCGTGCCCGGCGTCATCGAAGCCGACGTGCCGCCCGCGATCACGATGTTGTAGTGGACGATCAGTTCCGGGTCGAAGCTGCCGTCCTTGCGGGTGAAGGTGAGCGCGTCGGTCTGGTACGCGCTCATCGAGGTCGACGAGGTGCCGCTGCCCGCGACGCTCGTGGCGAGGCTGCCCGACAGATAGCCCGGGCCCAGCCGGGTCGAGGCCGACGCGGCCGAGCGGAAGGCATTGCCGGACGCATCGATGCCGTTCTCGGTCGCCGAGGCGTTCAGCCATCCCGGGGTGCCATGGTTGGACCGGCTGTCGGTCGCCTGGCCGGCGTGCACGTCGATGGTCTGTTCCGGCCCGGCGGGCGGATTGAATTGCGCCTGCGCCTGGGGCGCGACGGCCCACAAGAGTGCGGCAAGGAAAAGCGGTTTCATGAGGGAACTGCCTGCGAAAGACGTGCGAAGCACGAGAGAACCGACGCGAGCAATCGAGGCGCCCATGGCGGCGCTGTGCTGTCCCGGACTCCGGGGGCGCCGAACGGCGCCGCAGGAAAAACGAACGGCACGGCCGCCGCGTCCGGATAAGAACGCCGCTTGCCCCGTCCCTTTCGGGATGACACCCCTTCCATGATTTCAAGGAGATCCCCATGGAAACGCAGGAACTGCATCGCGGACGCCTCATCGACCACCTTCAGCTCGTCGTGCGGGATCTGCCCGCCAGCCGGAAGTTCTACGAGGCGATCCTGCCCCCGCTGGGCGTGCCGATCGGCGGCTCCGGCGACGACTACTTCTGGGCCGACGAGCTGTTCGTGTCGACCGCGGACAGCCAGGCCGCGCAAGGGCACCTGACCGGTCGTCATCACCTGGCCTTCCAGGCCAAGGACCGCGCGGCCGTCGACGCCTTCCACAAGACCGCGCTGGCCAACGGCGGCACCGACAACGGCGCGCCCGGCGAGCGTCCCTACCACCCGGGCTACTACGCGGCGTTCGTGCTCGACCCGGACGGCAACAACATCGAAGCCGTCTTCCACGGCGAGGCCACGCGCAGCGCGGCGTCGGTGAAGGTGACGTTCTGAGCGCTCGAACTTCTGGTCATCCAGGAGCACAAAGCATCGCCTGCGTCTGGATGGCTGTCGCTCGACCTACCGCTAAAGCGCATGGCTTCAACGAACGTCACCATGCTGCCGCCATCGGACTTAAAACGATTTGAGCTCGGTTCCTCAGAGCCCATCGAGGACGAACCGCCTTCCGACGAGATGGAGGCCCAGCAGGATCGCGGACTGGACGACCTGCCGCCCGAACTGCTGGAGCAGATTGCCGAGCACGTGCCGACGCGATCGTTGCAGGCCCTGGCGTGCATGAACACGCGCATGGGAAACATCGTCGACCGGCAGTATTTGAAGAGGCAGCAGACGCTCCGACAAGACATCGAGCGCTTCTCATGGACGTCCGGGCTGGACGACTTCCGGTCGCTGCTGTTTCTCATCCGACGTCTTCCGCGCGAGGATCAGGCCGCGCCGCTCCAGGCGCTATGTGCCCGCCTTGATCGATTGACCGAGGCTGAACGCAAGCTGGCCGCGGCAGCAGTTCTGAGGGACACGGCCGGGTTGCCTGAACGCCTGGTCAGTCAGTTGAGTGTCCTGGCGATCCACGGTTCGGCCGCCAGTGCCGTCATTGCTGGTGAGCCGATCCTTGACATCGCGATCTGCTTTGGAATTCGCAACACCGATGACTTGGTCCGGCTGGCCGTCAGCCACGGTCCCATCCAGGCAGCACTCGATGCAGGCGAAGACAGTGCGGCGCTCCTGAAGCGCTATCAAATTCCTGGCCACCAGCAACCGCTGAAATCCTCATCGCCGCACCTGAATCGTTTTCGAGGGGTGCAGGATCCCGCGCTCTACATGGCCCGTTTGCAGCAAACCCGTCGCGCTGTCCGCCAGGGCGAACCTGTGGACGCGGCTGTGAATCGATGCTTCGAAGGGGTCAACTTCCGCGCCGCCGATCGAGGTGGCCTTGTGCTGTGCGCGGTCGACGGTGTCGCCGGGGAAGCCGTCGTCCGTGGGCAGAACATCGATGCCATCGCCCAGAAGCATGGCATTGACACCGAGAGCGGACGCATGGAGCTGGAACGCCTCGCCTGCACCGGCGCTGCCGGTGAAAAAGCCTTGGCAGGAGAAAACGTGGCAGCCCTGGCGCGACACCATGGCATTCGATCCGTGCCCTACCAGTTGGCGCTGATGGGCGTGGCGATGAGAGGCGCACCAGGCGACGAGGTCAGAACGGGCAAGAAGACCGTGGAACAGATGACCCGCGAACATGGCCTCGAGCTCTCACAGATCGCGGACGCCATGGAGGAAGGAAAGACATCTCCCGGATGGCTCGACGGATTTCCAGGGACCTACTTCGTAGCGATGAGTGATTTGTCCTACCGCGCACCAGGCCCAGCCGAGTTTCTGGAGCACGAGGTCAAGTTAGGCAGAACGTCCTCCGTACCAAGGATCTGAGCCATCCGCCGGGCACTTTCACGTGCTCACTTCTTGTCCACCTTGTTCTTCGCCGTCGCCGCCGCGGCGGGTGTCTGCGCGGGCGCAGGCGACGCCGTCTTTGCGGCTGATTCGTCGATCAGCTGCCGCATCATCGCCGTCGCGCGCGCGTTCTTCGGGTCCACGCGCAGGCACTTCTGCAGCACCATGATCGCGCCGGACTTGTCGATCGCCGCGAGCTTCTCGGCCTTGCGCACGTAGAGGTCGGCCAGCAGGCGCTTCGCCGACGGATCGTTGCGGTCCAGCGGCGCGCGTTTCTCCAGCAGACGGATCGGCTCGTCGACCTCGCCCTGCGCGGCCAGCATCGCGATGTGCTCCAGCTCGTTGCGGTCCGGACCGGCGGCCGCGGCCTGGGACTGGGCTGACTCCTTCGCCGGCGCGCCCGAGGTCGCCGCCTGCGCCTTCGCGGGCGGCGCCGGTTTCGCCGCGACCGGCGGCGGCGCGGCCTTGCGCAGCGTCACGCGCGCCGGCTTGCCGAGGTAGCTCTTCTGGTTGCGTTCCTTCTCGAGCGCGCGCAGCGCGTCGGCCGCCGCCTCGTTGTCCGGCTGCAGCGACAACGCCGCGAGGTACTGCGTGGTCGCGCCGTCGAGGTCGCCCCGCTTGTGCGCGGCCTTGGCCTTGTCCAGGCGCTCGCTCACGCCGCTGTCGATCTGCTGCCGCGTCGCGGCCAGGCTGTCGCGGTAGCCGGCGTTGTCCGGGCGCAGGACGGTCAGCGCCTCCCAGGTCCACGCGGCGTCGGCCAGCTGGCCGTCCTTCGTCAGCTCCTGCGCGCGCTGGACCTGCGCCTGCTCGAACGCCGACGGCGGCGCGCCCGCGGTCCCTTCCGGGTTGCGCAAGGCGCCGGGACCGCCGGTACAGGCCGCCAGCGCGGCGGCCATCACCAGGGCCAGTGCAACGGCCGCCCTCATGGGGTCTGCCCGATGCGTCGGCTGGTCTGCAGCCGGGCCTTGAAGGCCTCGAGGTCGTGGTCGCCGAAGATCATCGTGCGGCGCAGCATCAGCGGCTGCGCATAGAAGGCGTTGCCGCCGGGGTTGACGGTCACCGCCAGCGTGTACTTCTGGCGCGTCAACGCGTCCAGCACCAGCTCGTTGGCGTCGCCGTAGGGATAGGCGTAATGGCGGACCTGGCCGGCCGTGCCGAGCTTCTGCTCGATCAGGTCGCGCGGGCCGGCGGTCTCGGTGTCGAGGTTGCGCTTGTAGCGCTCCTCGTTCTCGCCGGTGGTGCGTTCGATCAGGTTGCGGTGCGACTTCGAATGCGACTGGATGTCCATCAGCCCCGAGGCCTGCATCTCCGCCAACTGCGGCCAGCTCACCGCGTCGCCGCCCGCGCCGACGAAGTCGGTGTAGACGAACATCGTCGCCGGCAGGCCGAGCTTGCGCAGCACCGGGAAGGCGAGCTTGTAGACCGACTCGTAGCCGTCGTCGAAGGTGATCACCACGGCCTTGGGCGGCAGCGGCTCCTTGCCGTCGAGGTAGCCCGCGAGCTGCGACAGCTTGACGACGCGGTAGTCGTTCTTCGCGAGCCATTCCATCTGCGCCGCGAAGTTGCCCTGCGACACGGCCATCTTGCCGCCCACCGTGCCGAGCCGGTGGTAGCAGAGGATGGGCACGGTCTGGAAGGCGCCGGCGTGCACACCGACGGGGTTCATCGGCTTGAGCGGCACGATCAGCGGCTGGCCCGGCTCGGCCTTGGTGGCGCCGGCGTTGGCCTCGCTGATCTGCCAGTCGCGGTCCTCGCTGCCGAGCAGCCGGCCGGCGATGCCGCGCAGCGATTCACCGGCCACCGGCACGTAGATCAGCAGGCGGTCGCTGCGCGCGACGATCTCGCCGTTGGTCGCGGTCGTCGGCGCCTTCACGGGCGCAGGCTCGTTGAGCGGCGGCATCGCGGTCGGTGTCGTGACGCAACCGGTCAGCGCGAGCATCGCAGCCACCGCAACGATGACAGCGCCGCCAAGCATCGGACGACGCGGTGGGACTCCCTCTCCCGCTTGCGGGAGAGGGCGGGGGTGAGGGCCAGCGGCCGGCGAAGTACCGCTGGCCATGAATCCTTGCAACACGGACATCAGGCGGCTCCCGGCGTCGACGGTGGCACCGGCGGCGCGGGCTGCGTCTGCTCGTCCGCAGGCGCGGCGGAAACCGGCGCCTTGGGATCGGGCTGAGCGGACTGAGCGGACTCAGCGGCCTGCTGTCTCGCTGCGGCCAGCGCGCCGGACTTGCGCCCGATCGTCGTCGGCGCCTCGGCCTTGGCGGCGGAGGCCGCCAGCGCCTGCTTGTCCTGCAGCGCCTGCGCCATGCGGTCGAAGGCGGCATAGAGCAGGCCGAATTCATCCTTGCGCTGTTCACGGATGCGGAAGTCGACGCGGCCGCGGCCGATCTCGTCCAGCGCTTCCACGACCAGCTTGATGGGCCGCGAGAACCAGTTGGCGACGAAGAACATCGCGATCGCGACCGCCAGCACCGTCGTCACCGCGAGCACCGCCATCAGCGTGCGCGACAGCCGCGCGACGCTTTCCAGCGGGCGTTCCGGCAGGCCCAGCGCGACGCGCCCCACGGTCTTGTCCTGGAAGGTGATCGGCGAATCGAAGCCCAGGATCGCCGCGCCGCCCGCCGCGTGATACCGCGTGCGCTTGACGGCGCCCTGCTCGCCCAGCGTCTCGCCCGGCGGCGCCTGATACGGCTTGCCGACGGTGTCGGGCAGGCTGGACGCCGCGACCACACCGGCGCGGTCGATGACGGTGACGCTCTCGAAGTCGCCCGTCTTCATGATCTCCTGCAGCGAGACATCGACGGAGACCCAGTCCTCGCCGAGCGCCGCGGTGGCGTTCTGCGCGGCGATGAAGCGCGACAGCGCGGTGCCGTAGTCGGCCACCTGCTGCATCAGCGCCGCGTTCTGGCGCTGGCTGATGATGGAGCCGCTCACGGCCATCACGATGGCGACGATGCCGGCCATCATCGCGGCCCACTTCACGCGCAGCGGGATCAGCTTGGAGCGGCCCTTGTTGCGCGCCTCCTCGTCGATCTCGCCCAGCACCTTGACCAGCGCATCGGCCAGCTCCGCGCCGGTCTGGAAGCGGTTGTCCGGCGCCTTGGCCATGCAGCGGTCGACGACGCGCCGCAGCGACGCGGGGATCTCCGGTCGCAGCTTGTTCAGCGGCGTCGGGTCGTCCTTGGCGATCTTGAGCGCCAGGCTCACCACGCTGTCGCCGGTGAACGGGCGCACGCCGGTGAGCATCTGGTACAGCACGATGCCGACCGAGAACAGGTCCGAGCGCCCGTCGATCTTCTCGCCGTTCATCTGTTCGGGGGCCATATATTGCGGCGTGCCGAGCACGTCGCCGACGCGGGTGCGCTGCTCCCCCTTGGTCGACTCCATGTGGGCGATGCCGAAGTCCATCACCTTGATGTCGAGCGTGCCGCGCACGCGGGCGATGTTGCCGGGCTTGATGTCGCGGTGGACGATGCCGCGCTTGTGCGCGTAGTCGAGCGCGCGCGCCAGCTGGATGGCCATCACGACGGTGTCGCGGATGGGCAGCGGCGTGCCGGGTTCGAGCAGGTCGGCCAGCGGCTCGCCGTCGAGCAGCTCCATGGCCATGTAGGGCCGGCCGTCGACCTCGCCCACGTCGTGCACGGTGACGATGTTGGGGTGCGAGAGGCTGCCGGAGGCGCGCGCCTCGCGCAGGAAGCGGGCGTGGTATTCCTCGTCCTCGCACAGCGAGGCGTGCAGGAACTTGATCGCCACGTCGCGGCCGATGCTCGGATCGTGGGCCTTGAACACGCTGGCCATGCCGCCGCGGCCGATGCGGTCCAGCACCTGGAAGCGGCCGACCTGGCGCACGGGGGCCTCGTTGCTCGCGACCTTCGCGGCGAGCGTGCCGCCCGGCAGCGTGCCGGTGGAGGGGCGACGGTCGGGCTCCGGCGGCATCGCGCGCAGCGCCGCCACCGCGGCCGCCGCATCGGGATCGAGCACGGTCTCGGCGAATTCGGAGGCGCCGAATTCGGATTCCTCGGCATCGGCCACGGGCGCGATGAACGCGGGAGGCACCGATGCCACGGGCGGCGCCACTGGCGGTGCGACCGGCGCGGCAGGCGGCGTCACCTCGGGAACCGGAGGCGCAACGGGAGGCTTGGCGGCAGACTCGACAGCGGGTGGCTTCGAAACGACCGGCTTCGCGGCCGGAGCAATCACGGTCTCGTTGCCAGTCGCCGCGGTCGGCGGGAGGGAGGCGGCCGGCGTCGTAGGCGTCGAGGACGCCGAGGGCGTAGCCGGCGGCGTGGCCTTGGCGGTGGGTGGCAGTGCCGCCGCGGAAACGATCACCGTTTCATTGCCCGTGGGCTCGATGTCCGCGAACGTCTTGGCGGCTGCGGCGGGCGGCTCGACCGGCGCGGGAGGGGTCACGGGCTGGGCGGGCGCCGGAGGCGTGGGAGCAGATGTCACGGAAGCGGTTTCGGCGGGAACGATGGATTCAGCGGCAGGCGTCGGCGGAACGGGTTTCTCGGCGGGTGCGCGCGGGGTCAGCAGCGGGGCGGGCGCGATGACGGTGTGGTCGGTATCGACGGGGATGTCGGCCGGTTTGCGGCCGGCGCGCATCGAGAAGGTGTCGGGGAACGTCGGATCGATGAAGCTGATCTCGCGCTCGTGCTGGACGGTCTCGGGGCCGTCGTCGTGGGGCGGCTCGGGGGCGGGTTCCGGGGCCCGGGCGGGCACGGCGCGATTGGCGGCGGTGTCCGGGGGCATGCGGTCGAGCGGCGCGCCGGCCGGCACGATGCGTGTCGCGTCCGGATCGAACGTGGAATCGTCGGCCGCCGCCGGCGCGTTGCCCGGCTTGGCCGAGCGGGGATTGCCTTCTTTTCGTGACATCGAACGCCTCGCCGCGGCGAGGATCGCCGCCCAATGCGCATCGTCCCTGTCACGGGGATCGGGGGCAATGAACGAAAGTCACGACGCGCCTGTGGCAGATCAGGGCCGCAGGCGGTGCAGCCATTCGCGTGTCGCCTCTTCGTCCGGGAAACCCGGCAACGGAAAGAGGTTGTCCACCAGCCACGGCGTGAGCAGCCCGTTCACGCGTCGATAGGGGCTCAGGTCCGCCTCGCGGTTCATGTCTCCCTCCAGGGGCTCGGCAGCGGCCTGGACCAGCAGCCCGGCACCGATGCGCGCGGCGCCCGGGTGGCCCGAAAGCGTCCGGGCCGCGTCCGGGTCCCGTGCCAGCAGCGCGTCGCCGACGTAGGTCAGCCATTGCGCGCCCTTGAGCTCGGTCTGCAGGTTCTCCTTCTCGGCGATCAGGTCGCTCAGCGACACGCCGGCGTGCCGCATCACATGGGCGTGGAGCGCCTTGCCGCGCGCGCGGTTGATGTCGTTGTGGTCGAAGTTGAGCGCCAGCCCCCCATAGCCGTGCAGGAAACCCGATCGACCGACGGCATCCGCGACCCAGTCCCGAAGGCGCTGGGCCGGTTCGGTGACCGGCATATGGAACTGCAGGTAGCCGACGATCTGGCCGTCGTAGCTCGGGGAACACGAGTACTTGAGCGCCCACGGGCCGACGCCGTCCCCGACTTCCCCTGAGTCGATCACGATGGACAGGTCCGCGCGCTGTCGCGCGGCATCCTCCGCCAGCGTCCGCAGCTTCTGCGCCGTCGTCGCCGACACGGCCTGATTGCGGCGCGCGCTGCCTGCACGCACCCAGCGTGCCTGCGGCAGCACCCGCTCCAGGCTAGCGAGCAAGGCCGGCAGCACGCCCTCCGCCGCGGGACCGGTGTCGAAGAACAAGGTGGCGCCCAGCGTGCGCAACGCCAGCACTTCATCGCCATCTTTGAAAACGATCGTCTCTTCCTGTGGGTTCATCGGGTCGATTGTCCTGTCGCCGGCGCCGCTCGCGGCGTCGCCGTTTCTATGGTCTCTCTGTCGTCTACTTGGTATAGCCCTGGCATCCGCAGTCCTCGGGCGTCATGGGCGTGGGATCCTGGCCGGGCGGCTTCGAGATCCGACGATACGCGGAGATCTGGTCGTCGGTGAACTTGTCGCGCTTGCCGGGACCGAGGATCTTCTCGTAACTGAACTTGGCGTCGAAGATCTGCCGCTTGCCGGCGCGGTCGATGACCAGGTCTGGAAAACGCACTGTCTTCTGCCAGGGGTGCTCCTTGAACAGCGAGCACACCTGACGGATGAACTTGCGGGAAGGCTCACCGGCGGCATTCAGCTCGATCGGCGGGTGCGAGCCGTTGAGTGAGAGCAGCGAGTTGACCAGCTTGTCCAGCACGTTGCCTTCCATCATCGGCTCGATGGGCACGGGCGGTTTCTTCAGATCGGTGGGCATGAAGTAGGGCTGTTCCGGCGAGACTCCGTCCCCGAGCTTGCCCTCCTGCTTCAGCTTGTTCAGGCGGTCCTCGAAGTCCTTGGACGCACGGCCGGATCCGCGCAGCTTGCCCTTGTCGTACTCGGCCTGCGTCTCGCACAGCGCCTGGCAGATCGCGTTGGCTTCGGCCTCCGTCAGACCCGCGTCCATCAACGCCTGCTGCACGACGCCGGCCAGATTGGCCGCGTTCTCGTGGTTGTGGAACATCTTGTCCGTCAACCGCGCGGCGCCCTTCCCATTCAGGTTGACGTCGAACGAATACAGGATCCAGGTCGCCTCCTTCATGAAGGTACTGGATTTGACACCGCCGAGCGTGCCCGCGTTGTCGCCATTGGACATCGCGAACTTCGAGCCCTTGATGGCGGCCATCGTCTTGTCGCCCTTGACGGTGGTCGTCCCGTCGGACAGCGTCACCGACTGGGCGATGTTGGGATAGGGGATCGGCACCGGGCCGCCGGGGCTCGGTGTCTTGCAGACGTCGGGGATGGTGGCGACGCTGATGCCGTTGCTGAACTTGTGCACCAGCGAGTTGACGGTGCCGTTGACCTTGATGGTGACCGGCATGTCTCAGTCCCCCCCGCCCAGCCGTTGCAGCAGCCGCTGCTGCCGCCACGCCGGCGCATCCACCGGGAACAGCGGCGTGCCCGGCCGCAGCAGGCACAGGTGCAGCGCCGCGAGCGCCCTCGCCCGCTGCCGTCCGCCGTGCAGCACGCGCAGGCAGTGCACCTCGCTCAGCGGCTGGCCGAGGAAGAGCCGGCCGTCCGGCGACAAGGCCGGCAGCCGCGACTGGTGCGCCAGCCACCAGGCCCGCACCTGCTCGACGTGCGGCCACGGCAGCGCAACATCCACCGGCACCTCGACGTCGTCGTCCTCCGGATCCTCGTTGGGGCCTTCCTCGAAGTCCTCCGGCGGCGGCGCCTCCAGGCCGTCGGTGTTCACGTCGGCGCCGGCGATCAGGCAGAAGGCCTCCAGCGCGATGCGCGCCGACGCGGGCCGGGTCATCTGGTCGATCAGCCACGGCACGTAACGCAACTGGCCCGAGAGCCCCGCGCCGATGATGCGCAGCCGCGCCGCGCCGGCCATCGTTTCCGCCTCCACCAGCAGACGGTGGCCCTCCTGCACCGGCAGCGACAGCACCGCCAGCCGGAACGCGTCCATCTGACGCGTGCCCGGCCGCAGCGCGGCGCCGGTCAGCGCGGCCAGCGCCTTGCCCCGATCGCCCAGCAGCACGCCGGACCACAAGGCCCAGTAGCGCGGCTCGCTCTTCTCGTCGCCGATCAGCTCGAGCACCGGCTCCAGCCCCTCGACGCGCCCGAGTTCGCCCGCCAGCCGCAGCGCCCGCGCGCGTTCGCCCGCGTTGGTCGAGCGCATCGACACCGACCAGCGCTCGCCCGCGTCCAGCCGGTGCGCGCCATAGGCCTCCAGCGTCAGCCGCCGGCTCAGCGAATCGTCGGCCGGCATCAGCGCCTCGGCCTTCAGCGCCTCGTTGGCGCCGACCCAGCCCAGCGCCGAGGCAAGACCTGGCGCCGCCTCGGGCGCTTCCCGGGCGCGCCGCACCAGCGGCAGCCAATCGTCCGGACGCCCGTTGAGCGCCAGCACCCCGGCGACGAAGAAATCCTCCGCGCAGTCGTTGACCAGCGCGGCCTGGCACGGCGGCCAGGCCTCGTCGCCGGCCTCGACCAGCCCGTCGATCTGCGCGGCCAGCTGCTCGTCCAGATCGGCGAACTGCTGCGGCGAGTAATGCGGCGCGTCGAGCGCGTCGCGCCGCTGCGTCCACAGGAACGCGGCCTCGTCGCGGTAGGTCTCGATCTGGTCGGTGGTCACCGGCGCGGGCAGACCGGCCTCGTAGCGGGCGTTGTCCATCGTCATGCCCGCTCCGTCACGTCGGCGCGGATCACCGCCGCGCCGCGCCCGCCGCCGTCCGAGCTGCCCCACAGCAGCGTCAGCGGTCCCTTCGCATGCCCCTTGCGGCAGGCGGAAGCCGCCAGCAGCAGATGCAGCGGCAAGCCCGCCGCGCCCACGTCGCCCCAGCAGTCCGCCGGCGCGAGGAAGTCGGTCGGGTCCCGCAACCGGTCGCGCACGCGCAGCCCGCTGAAGCCGTATTCATCGGCGCGGTACGCCTCTCCGTTCATGTCGCAGACCACGTTGTCGATCACCCCTCCCGCGGGCATTTCATCCAGCGCGCGGCGCAGCGCCTGCGTCAGGCCTTCGCCGATGCAAACCTCGCCGCTCTTGTTCAACTTCGATTCGCGGCCGAGACCGACCGCGAGCACATCGGCCCACCCTCCGCCCGACCCGACGTCTCCCGCGCGGGCCAGCAGCAGCGCGCCGGCCGCTTCGCCGGGGATGAAGCCCCAGGCGTTGTTCAACGGACCCGCGCCGTGCAGCTGCTCTTCGGCCTCGAGCCATTCGAGCGTTTCCGGCGCCAGGTAGGAGTCCACGCCCGCGACGACGACCGCGTCGACCTGGCCGGCACGCAGCCACGCGCGTGCTTGGTCGAGCGCCTCGAAACCGCCCGCATGGCCGCTGGCGAAGAGCTGGAACGGGCCGAGCCGCGCGCCGAGACGGTCGCGGCACAGCGCGCGCACGGCATCCGTCGAGCCGGCCGCGTCCTCGGGTCCGCCCGGACGAGCCGGCGGCCACGCGATGGCCACGCCAATGCGGCCGTCACGCGCCTCCCGCGCCGACGCAGGTCCCGCTGGCGCGAGGATCTCCGCCAGGGCTTCGGTCAATGCCGGCGCGAGCAGCGCGACCAGACGCTCCGCGCCGCGCAGATCGGCATCGACGCCGGCCACCTGCGCCACGCGCATCGGCTCGCCGGCGGTGTCGATCATGTAGGCATGCTCGCTGAAGCCGCACAGGCCGGCACGCACCGCTGCGGCGGTCGAGCGCGCGTCGCCGCCCACCGGCGTGAAGGCGCCGATCGCCAGGACGCGCAACGCCGGCGGGGCCGACGATGACGGAACAGCCGGTTCTTGGCGCATCTCAGGCCGCCTCCGCCCGACGGTCCGCCGCGACGGTGTCGTCAGGCTCCGGCGCGCCCAGCACGCCGTCGCGCAGGTCCTGCTTGAGCCAGATCCGCGTGCGCTCCAGCTTGAGGACGCGCGGGTGGCACGGCAGCGCGCTGTGGAAGACCAGCGAGACCCGGCGCTCGTCCGGCACGAGGATCACGGTGTGCAGCTTCGGCGGCGCATGCTGCTCGCGGTGGCCGTCGTTGAAGAAGGTCTCCAGGCCGAGGAACACGCGCGGCAGCGCGAAGCGCAGCTGGCCGCCGCCCGGGGACAGGTTCAGCAGCGCGACCGGCTCGCCGCCTCGCAGGAAGCCCGCGTGCTGCTGGTCCGGCGGCGCGCACTGGTAGTGGCGATCGTCGAAGTCGTCGGGCAGCAGCGGCAGGCGCTCGCGTTGCCAGCGTTCGTCGTAGGTGCCGGCGAAGCGGCGGCGCTCCGTCCAGTGGCTGCACAACGCGCCGAGGCCGACCGGCACCGGCCGGTCCTTCCAGCCGCGGATCAGGTGATCCGGGTCTTCGATGTTGGGCAGCGGCCGGCCGTCGACGTGATCGCCGTCGACGGCGTAGCCCTGCCCCAGCGGATTGCGCTCGTCCCAGGCCGCGGGATCGGCCTGGGGATCGACGCCGCCGAAGGCGCGCTCCCACACGATGGGCATCGCCGTGAACGGCGCCGGCCGGCCGATGCTCCGGCCTTGCCAGACGCGGTCGCCGAAGACCTTGAGCACCTTCGCGCGACCGCCCACGGCCACGCCGACGTCGAGCTCCGTCACCGGCGTGCCGCCGGGCGCGTGCGCCTGACCATCGACGATCACGTCGGTCGCGGTCTTGGTGCGGACCAGATCCGCGTCCGCCGCCAGGCTGGTCGACGCCGCGTCACCGCGATGCGCCGGTCCGCGCAGCACCTCGGGCTGCGTCTCGGCCACGCGCGCCGTGCCGTCCGGCTGCAGCGTGAAGCTCGCCTTCACCGCCACCAGCCAGATCTCGGTGCCGTCGCGATCGCGCACCCAGCCGCGCTCGGCGGCGAACGGCGTGCGGTTCTGCAGTTGCCACATGGGGATCCCGACGGTGACGCCGTCAGTTGATGTCGACGAACGCACCCTTGATGCGGTTCGCGCCGCTGGAGCGGCTCAGCACATAGGTGCCCCGGATCAGGATCTTGCCGGCGGCGGTCAGCACGATGCTGGCCTCGCCGCAGCGCAGCTCGACCTGCTTCGCGCCGTTGAGCACCACGCGTTCGCCGTCGACCGTCACGGTCTGACCCCGTCGCGTCAGCGCGGGGCCGGGCGCCCCGTCGGGCAGCGCTTCGGGCTCGAGCCCGCGTTCGGTCTCGGGCATGGCCTCGGGCACGGCGTCCGGCGCGGCCACGCGAGCCTCCAGTTCGAGTTCATGCGAAGGATGGTCCGGACGGGCGCCGCGTCGAGGCGCCTCGGGCTCCGCGTGCCGCATCGCGCGGCCCAGGATGACCGGGCGCGACGGATCGCCGCGCTCGAGCGAGACGATGACCTCGTCGCCCTCGTCCTCGACCTTCAGTCCGACGACGGACATCGCGACGACGGGCGGCAGGCCCTTGGCCATGCGGACCAGGAAGCGGCCCTGCGCGTCGAAGCCGCAGAACATGCCGACCAGCACGCCGGCGTCGACGAGCCGCACGCGGTCCATCAGGTGCTCGGCGGCGGCGACGGCCGCACGGGTCGGATCGCCGCGACGGCGATGGGGACTGGGGGCGGCGCCGAGAGGCCCCGCGTTGCCTGCTTGCTCGGCCATGTCAGTTCTCTCCGATCTTGGCGCCCTTGACGGTCACGCCGCCGCTGCCCTTGATGCCGACCGTGCCGCTGGCCTTGACGGTGATCTTGGCGGCGGAGATCGTGATCCCGCTCGAGTCCATCACGATCTTGCTGCCGCCGGCCTTGAGGGTGATGGTCGGCGCCTCGATGGTCGCGCTGGCGCCGGCCTTGGTCTTGTAGGTGCTCTTGGCGGTCTGGCCGATGCTGGCGGCCGACAGCTTGTGCGGTCCGCCCACGCCGATGCTCTGCAGCGCTCCGACGTTGACCCGCTGCAGCCCGCCGATGGACACCATCTGCGCGCCGCCGACGTTGATCGCTTCCGCCGCGCCGACCGTGTGCATGCGCGCGGCGCCGACGGTATGGGCCTCGGCCAGCGACACGGTGGTGGTCTGCGCGCCGTTGACGGTGTGGCTGCGGATCCCGTTGACCGTCACCGTCTGGCCGGCATTGATCGTCACCGTCTCGCCGCCGCCGACGGTCTCGGTGCGATGCGCGCCGATGGTGATGGTCTCGGCCGCGCCGACGGTCTCGGTGCGGCTGGCGCCGACGGACGTGGTCTCGTTGGCGCCGACCGTCTTGGAGCGGTTCGAGCCGACGCTGATCGTCTGGTTCACGCCCACCGTCTGGGTCTGGTTGTTGCCGACGGTCTCCGAGTCGTCCACGTCCACCGTGTCGGTGCGGTTGTTGTGGATGGTGGAGGTCTGGTCGTGCTCGATCGTCGTGGCCATGTCGAACTGGCCGTGGATGGTGATCATCTCCTTGCCGGCGGTGTCGTCCATCGACATCTCGTTGTAGCCCGCGCCCTTGTGGGTCTTGGACTTCATGCCGCTGATGACGGCGGCGGCCGGCAGGCCGTACGGGGGCATCTGCTCGGCGTTGTAGACGCGGCCGGTGATGAGCGGCTGGTCGGGGTCGCCCTCGACGAAGTCGACCACGACCTCCTGCCCGATGCGCGGGATGGACACGCCGCCCCAGCCCTTGCCGGCCCAGGGCTGCGAGACGCGGATCCAGCACGAGCTGGTCTCGTTGCGCTGGCCGCGGCGGTCCCAGTGGAACTGCACCTTGATGCGTCCGTACTTGTCCGTGAAGATCTCTTCGCCCGCCGGACCGGTCACGATCGCGGTCTGCGGACCGGGCGCCATCGGCTTGGGCGTGCGGCGCTCCGGGCGGAACTGCTGGTCGGCGGGGATGGCGTTGAAGCGGCAGCGCAGCTCGGACTCGCCGGAGGCCGATTCCGTCGACGCCTGGCGCATCTGCGTGACCGTGCCGGTGATGAGGTACTTGGCGTTCTGGTCGTCGCGCGGATGGCGGCTCAGCGACAGCAGGTGGCCGGTGCGCACGCCCTGCGCGTTGGTGTCGCCGTCGAAGCGGGCGAAGGCGGTCTGGATCTCGTCCAACCGGTCCTCGACATACTGCGCGCCGTCGCTGCCCTGCACATAGCCGCCGGGGTAGTCGAAGACTTCGCCGTCGGACAGGTCGTAGTCGCGGGCGCGGTCCAGCTGCGTCTCCAGCGAGGTCGAGGGCCGTTCGAAGTCGTAGTCGGTGATGACGACCTTGCCGGGCTTGAGGCTCTCCTGCGTGACCCAGGAGTCGACGTATTCGAGCTCGGGCGGCGCGTTGTTCACGCCGCCGTAGAACGGCAGCGTCTCGCAGCCCGGGGCGCAGTCATGGGCCGAGGCGGCGTCGGTCAGCACCAGCGTGTGGCCGGACTCGTCGTGGGTGAAGTACCAGTAGATGCCCTCGTTCTCGAGCAGCCGGGCGACGAAGTTGAAGTCGGTCTCGCGGTACTGGACGCAGTAGGTCCAGGGCCGGTAGGCGCGCATCAGCTTGAACTCGTGGCGCGCGACCGGGTGGTCGTCGAAGACCGCCTTGACGATGTCGGGGACGGTCATCTCCTGGAAGATGCGGCAGTCGGCGGTGCGCGTGAGCAGCCACAGCCAGGGGCGCATCGTCATCTGGTAGACGGTGTGCTTGCCCTCGAAGCCGGTCTGCGCGAAGCGGGTGACGTAGCCGGCCAGGTGGCGCGGCGCGTCGTCGCGCAGGGCCATGGTGAGCGTCGCGGACTTGCCGAGCAGCTCCGAGGCGCGGATGTCCTTGCGCTCGCTGAGCAGGGTCAGCGTGGTCTCGCCGAGGTCGCTCAAGGCCTCGCGCGACGCGCAGGCGTGCACACGCAGGACGTCGTCGGCTAGGGCGGTCTTGAGGCGGAATGGAGCTGCCATGGGCGGACCGTGAAGACGGACCGGAGCAATCGGACCTTCACGGTAGGCCTGTGCGCAGAGCGCAGGAAGCGACCAAAGTCATTCGCGGGGGCACCCCATGTAAAGGGGTGATACGGTGGCCCCACGCGTGTCACCGGTGTGGGTGACGCGTGCGCCGCGGGGTGCGGCGGCGCACGGGGGTGGCCGTTACATCGGCAGCGTCAGCGAGACGGTGATCGTCAGCACGGCGCCGTCGTCGGCGTAGTCGACGGTGAGCTCGCGGCCCTCGACCTCCCACTGTTCCCACTCGAAGACGCCCTCTTCCTCCTCGCCGTCGACCGCTTCGCCGTAGGCGGCGGTGGCGGCCTCGCGGGTGTCCACCGGCGTGGTCGCGAACGGGCCGTTCCCCTTGTAGGGATCGACTTCCTCGCTGCCTTCGGGGTAGTAGAAGATGGCGCTCAGCACGTGCGTGCCGGGGCCGAGGGGTTCACCGTAGTCGACCGCGTGGGTCTCGCGCGGGGAGAAGGACAGCACGACGCCGGCCTCCTTCAGGTGCACGAAGCCGGCGCGGATCTCCTTCTTGCGCTTCTGGGAGAGCTCGGTCGGCGCGGGCGTCCCGGCGGGCGTGGTGTGCGCGAGGACCGCGGCGATCAGCGGAGCGTCGAGCTCGGTTAGGCCCAGGAGGCTGGGGAGCTCGGGGAGCGTGGGAATGGGAGTGGTGGTCATGAGGCTGAACGATACCCCGTAATGGGGGCGTCGGGCCGGGCGGGCGTATCCTGAGTTCGGACAGGCGGGGAGCGTCTACTGGCCTTCAAAGAGGAGATGCCATGACTTGCCGTCGTGCAGCCGCGCCGTACATGCCTGCCAGGAGCAGCTGCGAACAGCATGCCACCTGCGGGATGTACGCGTCTGAATCGTAGAAGATCAGAGATAAGGGCCGACGATGGTTCGCCAGGCCTTGCCGTCGAACACCTCCAAGGCGTGGGGGCTGGCCACCGCCATCAATCCTTCGCGGCAGTCCATGTGCCCATGGGCCACCACTGGTTCTCCGCGGTGGGTCACTGTCTCGACCTTGCCGTCGACGAGAACGCGGAGCTGGTAATCGGACGACAGCCAGAGTTTTCCGTCGAACCAGACCGTGTCATTCCAGAGGAGGCTGGAGCCACCCTCGTAGATCTTTTCCCACGAGTTCTCGCGACCGACCCACAAGTTGCCGCCCTCGCCGCCGATGTAGACCTTGCCATCACCCGCGCAGGTGACCGTGCCCAGTTGCTCGTTGGACGGGAAGCCCTGCTGCTTCCAACGCTTTCCGTCGAAATGCCAGACGTCGCCGTGGCCACCGACGGCATACATGTCGGACTCGCCGAACGCGTCCATGTCCTGGAACCCCACATGTCCGATCTGCTCCGCCGGTGGCATGTCGGTGATGCGCTCCCACTTGCCGACCTCCGTCCGCTTGTAGATCTTGCGTTGACCGCCCACCGAATACGCATAGCCACCGATCGTCTTGACGCGCCACGTCATCGGTACGCCGCCTTGCTGGATGAACTCATCGGGGAACTTGCCTCCGCCGCCCATCACACAGACTTGCCCGTCGTTGTTCCTCGAGACGAGCAAGGCCTGCACGAGCGGCTTGCTGGCCACACCGATCCGCGGCTTGCTGTAGCCGCCCAGCGTTCGCGCGCCGAAGGTCGTCTCGCTCTTTCCATCCGAGGCGAGATTGATCACCAGCATTCTGGTCTCGATGTCGTGGTCCCACATCTCGGACGCCTTCTTCGCGTCGACTTCCTTGCGCAGGCAAAGCGCGACCACGGTGGCCGACCGCACGGCACAGTCGGTGATCAACCAGCCCTTGCATTGGCGTTCCCAGATCTCCTTCGAGAGATAGATATCGCTCATCGTTCGTCCTGTTGTGCGGCCCGCGGCGAACGCTTCAGTTCGTCAATGCTGAACTGACTGAATCAGATCTCGTCCTTGTGCGTATGGTCTGTCTCTTCATCCGAGCCTCCGGCGAAGAACGTTGGGGTCACGAGCCTTCCGCCCAGGACGCGGAAGCGAATTCCGACCAGAGTCCCGGCAGCTCGATCAACGCGCCCTGGTGCGGATCCCGTAACCGGGTGCCCTCGATCAAGAGCGAATTCAGTCGAACGCGGTCGGCCGGTGGCGCATCAGCGTCGATGTCCACGACCACTGCGGCCTGCACGCAGAAGCTGTCCCGCCATCTCAAGAGCAGCGGAAGGTCGGGGGGAATGAAGTCGGACAGGAAGTCCGCGTGCTCTTCGAGATCAAGCCACAGCCAAGCCACGTGAGATGGCATGGCCACCTTGCATAGCGCTTCGAAGGCTGGGCGCAAGCGCTGGCACTTTTGACACCAGGCCTCAGCGCCGATCACGATCATCAGCTCTGCCCCAGGCGTCTGAAGATGGAGCCCGAGCGCTCGAGCATTGTCCCAAGGATCGAATGTCGGCATGCTCAGACCACCACGACGCCCATGCGGCGCAGTTGTTCGTTCTGAACGTGGGATGGTGCGCGGAGGTCGAGTGGGTAATCCGGATGCGTCCACGACAGCGTGTGCGCGGCCACGGCACGCAGCGCCTGAGGTTGATCGGCGTCAGGATGAAGAACTGAGCGCAAATGCTTTGCGGAAACATCTTGACCCAGAAGTCGGCGAGAGCCGTTGCTAGCCGTCTGCGATGAAGCAACGTGGGCAGCGATTCGCGCGACATCCGGCAGCGGGAGCCCGGCGTCTCCGTCCGCTCGCGCGGCATCGAGTGGCGCGTCCAAGTCGATCTCGGGTTCCTCAAGTGCCAAGTCATGCGCTTCGATGTCGACGCCAGTCATCGCATGCCACGTCCAACCGGCCCATCGCGCCTCGCGTTCGTCGCCCATCGCTGCGATGACAAAGCGCAAATGGCCAGCATCTCCATGCACCATGATCGCGTCCAACGCCATGCGGCGCGGCAACCGGTCGAGTAGCGCGCCCATGCCTGGATGCCCTGGCGGCGCGAACCACGCCAGATGCTTCAGCCAGCGGCGCAGACGGCGTTCGGCTTGAGCGCGAGGCCAGCCTGTCAAAGATGTCCAGACAACAATCTGCTCCGCCACGCTGGGCCAGAGCTGAGCGGCCGCCGCGCGACCATCCGACTGTTCGAGGCGGGCTATCGCGATGGCGCATTCAGCGCGAACGGAGAGACTCTCGTCTTGGGTCAGCCCGCTGATGGCGTGCTGATCACGGCCTCTGATTGCCCTGCACGCGGCGGCGCGCACATGTGCGTCCGGGTGCTTCAACCACGCTGATGCGCTGAGGACGTCTTCGCGCACGAGCGCGGAAGCACGAAGCGCGACAGCGATATCGACGGAACTATCGCCAGCAAGGACAGCGCGCACCCAGACCGCCCGCTTCTCAGCGGTCGTCCAGGCCAACGCGGAGATTGCACCTCGGGCCAGCACATCGGGGTGGGCTCGAATGCAACGCATGACGCTCGCCATCGCGGGCGTGGATTCACCGTTTCCATGCTCCAGCGCGAGCAACATCGCAACGAAAGCTTCGCCGGGCTTGCGCCAGCGCTCGAGATTCCCCTGAGCGATCTTGACGCCCTCCTCGCCAGCCTCGATCAGGCCTTCGAGGTGGGCGCCGAGTTGGGCTTGGAAGCCGGACACGGCCTCTGCACGCAGAAGAACGGACGACGGCGCGCCATCAATCTGACTCCAGTAGAACGCCGCATCGTCGGCATGACGGCGAACGATCGGAAGAACTACTTGAGGCAGGATCGCGACGCGATCCTGAGGACTCGACGGAGCCATGCCGATCACGCGTCAGGTTCGCCGTCGAACAGAACGTTCCAGGTCCGCCCGTCATACATCGTGGCGCCATACATGCCCGCGATCAGCAACTGCTTTCCGTCGGGAGAGACGTCCAGTCGTTGGGCGTGCACGGCCGTGTTCGCCGGCATCGTGTCGCGCTTAGCCTGATGAGCGCCCACCATCGCGCCGTCCTCGAGCACGAAGCAGCCAGCAGAGTCATTGCTGCAATACAGACGTCCGTTGAACCAGACCGAATCCTGATAAGGCAACGAGTTGTCCGCTTGCACGATCCGTTCCCACTCCTGGTCGCGGCCCTTCCACACCGAACCACGAATGTCGGTGATGTAGGTCGTGCCGTCCGGCGCCACCGCGACAGTATGAAGGCGCAAGTTGCCCGGGAACGGCATCTGAGTCCAGCGCCCCGCCTTGCGACGCCATACGGCGCCCGCGCTACCCACGGCATAGAGATCGTCTTCCGACAGCCCCGCAAGATCCTGGAACGCCGAATCGCCGATCGCGGCCAGTGCAGTATCACGGTCGCTGCTGCCGATTTCGGCAGGCAACGGAATGTCCGCATGTTCCTTCCACTGCTGGGGGCCGACCCGCTCGAACACTCGGAACGGTCCGCCGAGGGCGTAGACCGTCGCACCAACACGCGCTGTCTTCAGGACACCAGCGCCGAAATCGCTGTAGGCATCCGGCACCAGCTTGCGGACTTCGAAGGGGATATCTTCCTCACGTCCCTTGTGGGACTTCGGCTTGTAGGCGTAGACCTCCAGGCCGATGCCGACCGCGACGAACTCGGATTCCTGCGGTGCCCATGCGCTGGAAAGCTGAGACCCGACACCGAGTCCATTGGCCGACATGGAGAAGAAGCGTGTTTCCATCGGATTGGCCACCTTGACCGCCAGCAGACGGATCTGGAAGCCATCCTCCATCTGTGCGTCATCATCCAGCTCCTCGAAGAGGAGGAAACCCAGGCGGCCGTCCTCGAACCCAATGGTGCAGTCGCGGATGAAGTACCCCGACATGAAACGATTCCAAGACTCACGATCGAACATTTCTTCAACTCCTTGCGAAATCAATCCTCGGCTCCGTCATCCTGCGCATCAGGCTGCGCGCCCGTGCCATCGTGGGGAGTGACCTTTGCATTGTTGCAGTCTGGACAGCCAGGTTTCTTGCTCGCGGCCTCACCGCAGTAATAGGAGTCCAGCTGCTCTTGCAGACACTTCTTGCTGCAGCCATACATCTTGGAGATCTCGTCGACCAACAAGTCACGCGCATCGTTGTAAGGCATGTCCTTCTTGCCGGCGGCACCCTTGAACTTCAGCTTCGCCTTGGTCAGTGCGTGCATCGCACCATGGGAGCCCATGTGCTGGTTGTTACCCTCGACGCAGATCGTTGGCGAGCCAGCCTCCGTGTAGCCGTCCCAGCAATCGCGCGTGGGCATCTTGCCGCGAGGCATCGACTTGAGTTTTCCCTTCGCGTCCAGGTTCTTCGGGTCCGCGGCCCAGGCTGACTTTGCTGCGGCAGCCTTTGAGCCGCTATCGCGGAACATCGCGTCAGGCAGTAAGTGGTGACCGGTCTGGCCGGGGCAGCAGCCTTTGCCCGCCCACTTTGCCGCACCGTCCTTGCTGAAAGGGACCAGCATGCACTTACGCGCTCGCAGGCAGGGATCCGCCGCCGCATAGGCCGTCTGGATGTCCGCCATCACCGTGTTGGCGACCTTTTTCTGCTCAGCCTCGCTGAGCTTGTCGAAATTCTTGAGCTTGTCCTTGTACTGATTGAGCGTGCCGGAGATCTTGCCGCCGGCCTCCTTCAATCGTTCGACAGTGCCCTTCAATTCATCGACCGTCTTGCGCATCTCTCCGATGCGGCCGGCCGCGTCGTAGGCAGTGACGGCGACATCGACTGCGGTCAGCACCCACCCGACAATCGGAATCCAGCCGGTCAGGCCGCGCCGGACCGCGAGTTTGGCGATCTGCTTGCCGCTGTACTCGAGGATCTCCTGCTCGATCTTGGCAATCACAGAGTTCTGCAGAGATTCGCGGATCGCGCTCAAAGAGGAACTGATGTCGCCGAACTCCTGGAACCATTCCTTGAAGTTCCCCAGCCCCGGCTGAACCATCAGCGGTCCGCAGTGATCGAGCACCCAGCTGCCGTCCTTGCCGGCGTTCTTGTGCGACAGGCGGGATGCTGGACGCCCCTTGCCGCGCCCCTTGTTCTTGTCATCTGGCGCACACTTCTTCTCCATCTGCGCCTTGTCTTCCGCGCAGGCGGTCTTGGCCGCGTTGGTGTCGAGGTAGTAGCTGGTGGGCGTATTCGGTGCTGAAGCCATCGTGCGCTCAGGAATGGTTATGCGTCATCGGATCGAGATGACGGCATACGTTGAGCCCCTCCACCTTGACGTCGGAACTCCAGTTCACAAAGTAGGCGTCACCCGTGATCGTGTGTGTCGCCACGCCCATAGGGAAACTGCGCGTCGCCGGCTCGTTCCCTGTGGACTTCGTGAGGAACGACTTGTCACGCAGCGCCAATGGCTTGCTACAGATGAAGACTGTGGTGCTTCCCTTGGTCAGCTTCGTAGCGAAGGCTGTATTGCTGTACGGAATCACGACGGGGCCCGCTGCAGGCGCCGGGGGACTCCAGCAGGGATCCGGTCCGATCGTCGCCTTGCCGTCGGCGGCCTTGGAGCAGATCTCGTTGTCGTTGGCGTAGACGTGGGTTTCCATGGCGTCAGTCGGCTCGGGCCCAGACGGGCCGCATTTCAAGGATCACCGCCGCGCGCAGGCCGCGATCGTCGGCGAGGTGCAGGACGTGATGAGAAGAAGTCGAAACCGGCCAATCGCGCGGACGCGCCGCGCGGCGTGCCCGATGCCAGAGGTAGGCGATTGCCGCAGGCCCAAGCGCCGCGCCGACTTCGCCAAGACCGCTCGCCGGAGTGACGTGCGACAACTGGCGGCCGCCGTTCAACAGCCGGGTGAAAGCCGTTGCGGACTCGCGCGCGTAGAAGGCCTCGCCGTTGACGTCGCTGATGCGCATCGCCAGATCGGCGACGCTTACGTCCGCAGCGCCACATGCCGCGCGCACCGCCGCAGTCAAACCTTCAGCGCGATTAGGCACGGCACCGTCCCAGTTACCCGCCTCCTGCGCTGCACCAACGCCACGCAACCCTAGCGGACCGCCTTGCCCCCGTTCCACGAGCACCGCCGCGGCAGCCTCTCCTGGGAAGAAACCATCCGGATTGCCCGGCACTTGCAGCCGCTCGTCGCGCAGCAGAAGGTTGATTCGCTTGGCATTCAGCAGGCTGCTTGCCCCGACCATCAATACGTGACGGACGCCGTCCTTCTCGTCCAGCAGATGCTGTGCCCGCGAGCATAGCGCCGCGAATCCGGCGCGCCCCGATGGAAGGATGGCGCTGCGGACATTGAAGCTCAGTCCTGTCAGATCACCGAATCTGGAGAAGAGTTCCGCGCCCCACGTATCCGATGTGTCACCCACGTCGTCGCACAGCAGCAGGAGCGCACATCCGGCGGGATCGAAACGCTTTCGGCGATCGGCCGGCATCGCCTGCAGCGCATCCTGCACCGCCAGCGCCAACCATTTCGCCACGCGCCCGACACCCCAGGACTTCTCGCCCTGCAGCCGCGCAACCCGGACCGGATCACCCGCGTTGGTCTGGAACTCACTTTCCTGGAAATGATCGAGATTGGCCAGCAAGGCCGGAGAAGCCGCGTCCAGGCGCTGCCCCACAGCACAGCACAGGCCGGCGGCCACCACATCGAGATCCAGCCGCGCCGCACGCGCTTCCGAGGCTGGTTTGACAGATTGATTCATCGTCATCGCATCACGCGCTTTGCGGCTCGGCCGAGCTCTGTGCCGGCACGTCATCACGGCAGCCTGCGCATCCGCCTCCGAGCCGCTGCTTGTCCCACCAGACCGGATCGATCGGGCCGATGCCCACCTGCTTGATCTCCTGGATGCGACGCTGAATGGGCAACGTGGCCCTCCAGACGACGCTGAAGCGACCACGATCGACCTCGAAGAAGAGCGTGTCGACATGCGCCACCGGCGCGGCCTGGCTGAAGTCGCTGCGCAGCACCCGCACCTGCATGTCCAGTTTGGGCAAGACAAAGCGCAGATCCGGACGTCCTTGGACGAGATGCACAAGACGTATCGGCTCGCCCCCCTTCGGATACGGCATCTGCTGATCCAAGGGCGCACATTGATTGAACTGGTCGTCGAAGTCGCCCGGCAGTAGCGGAAACACGTCTCGCTGCCAAGCGGCGTCGTAGGTCCCGGCAAAGCTTCGTCGTGGCTGCCAATGTCGTCCGATAGCGCTCAATGCGATCGGGAGCCCATCGGCTGTCGGTCGTTCCAGAGGCTGCTCAATGGAGGTCAACTGAGGCGCTGATGCTCCGGTCAGTTGGGCCAACGTCGCCCCGCCAGCGAAGCCAAGGCCGACCGGATTGGTATCCAGCGCTTCGCACATGCGCTGCCCATCTCGCTCATGCCAACGGGCACCACCAAAGGCTCTGCCGAAGTGCATCGGCACCTGCAAAAATGGCTCGGGCTCTTCGAGTTGATAACCTTTGGCGTCATGGCCAGACCCGCTCCACACGCGAGGACCTGTCACACGGACTCGCTTGAGCAGAGGGCCTGCCTCAAACCCTGCGACCAGCTCCCGCACTGGCACGCCGCCAGGCGCATAGGCCGTCGCATCGAAGATCACGTCGCAACGCGGCTTGAACCTGGAGAGATCCGCGCCGTAGCGCAGCGGCGACTCGCCAGGATCGCCGAGGTATTCATCGATGATGGCAATCGGCTGAGGTGGAAGCGGTCGCGGCCGCTGTCCCTCTTCCGGGATGCTCCACGTCGCCTTCGCAACGACCACGAGATGCTCGCGGCCTGTCACGTCTGGCGCGACCGTCACTTCCGTGGCGAGATGGCGGGATCCGACTTCAACCTGCACGCCCGTCCCTCAGTTCACATGCACCGACCCACCCACGATGCGCTGCGTCGCGCTCGCGTGGCTGGTGATGTAGGTCCCGCGCAGCTGGATGCGGCCGTCGGCCGTCAGCACGATGCACGCCTCGCCGCAGCGCAGCTCGAGTTCTTCGGCGGCTTCGATCACCTCGCGATGTCCATCCACCGTGATGACGAGGCCTTCCGGCTCTTCGTCATGGGACACCGCCGCCGGCTCCGTCGCTGGCGGTGTCACGCCGTTCCACAGCAGACCCAGCACGATCGCGGAACCGCCGGCGAGCACGCTCAGCGCGACGCCCTGGCCTTGGTGTTCCGCCGACAGCGGCACCAGGCTGTGAGCCACGCCAACCAGCCCCAACCCGGGGACCATCGCCGTGCCGGTCGCACCCTGGGCAGGGACCGTCTGCAGCGTGCCGATGATCACCTGCCCCGGCGCCGGCATCGCCGCCGCCTGAGAGCCCTGATTCAGCAGCGCATGAAAAGGCGACGCGTACTGCGTGGCCGTGTCGACGCCGCGCGCCGGCATGTCGAGTCGCTCCACGTCAGTTCTCCAGGATCTTCTTGCCCTTGACCGTCACCTCGCCGTCGGCCTTGAAGGTCTGCTCGCCGGTGGTGCCGACGCTGAGCGTGTGGCCGTTGAGGATGATGGTGCCGTCGGACTTCATCGTCAGGCTGGCCTTGCCCACCGTCAGATGGATCTCGTCCTTCGCGGTGACCGAGTACACCGCGCCGCTGTTGATGGTGTAGTCCTTCCCCACCATCGTGTTCTTGTACAGCCCGACCTGCTCCGTCTGGAACGCACCGACCGTCGTGTTCATCATGGCGCCGACTGACGTCTGGTACCCCAAGCCGATCGTCAACGCCTTGGCCATGCCGATCGTCTCGGCCTTCGCCATCGCGATGGTCTCGGTCTTGTTCGCGCCGATCGTCACCGACCGGTTCGACCCGATGCTGATCGTCTCGTTGATCCCGACGTCTTCCGTGCGGTTCATCCCGATCGAGATCGTCTCGTCCAGATCCACCCGCTCCTTGCGGTTCTGATGGATCGTGATCGTCTCGTCCAGGTTCACCGTTTCCGTGCGGTTGCCCTTGACCAGCGTCGTCTCATGCCGGTCGATCGTCTTCGTCCGGTCCCGCCCGACCCAGTGCGTCTCGTCGTTCTCGACCTCGATGTCCTGGTTCTTCTCCGCGTGGATCCACAGCTGTTCGTCGCCGTGCTTGTCCTCGAAGCGGATCGCATTGGCGTTGCCGTAGCTGCCGCCCTTGGTCGAGCGCGTCAGGAAACCGCTCTGCGTGGCGTTCGCCGGCAGGTCCCACGGCGGCAGGTTCTCGCCGTTGTAGGTCCGCCCCATGATGATGGGCGCGTCCGGGTCTCCTTCGATGAACCCGATGATCACTTCCTGCCCGATGCGCGGGATGTGGATGCCGCCGAAGTTCGAGCCCGCCCACGGATGCGCCACGCTCACCCAGCACGAGCTGCGCTCGTCGCTCTGGCCGCGGCGGTCCCAGTGGAACTGCACCTTCACCCGGCCGTACTTGTCGGTGTGGATCTCCTCGCCCGCGGGACCGCTGACGATGGCCGTCTGCGGCCCCGGCACCAGCGGCTTCGGGGTGCGGCGCGGCGGCCGGTACTGCTGCGCCGCCGGGATGCAGTTGAAGCTGCAGCGCAGCCCCGTCTCGCCCGATCCGGCTTCATTGGCCGCCTGGCTCAGGCTGATCTGCGTGCCCGTGATCAGGTACTGCGCGTTCTCGCTCTCGCGCGGATGGCGCGTCAGCGACAGCAGGTGGCCCGTCTGCACGCCCTGCGCATTGGTCGTGCCGTCATAGGTCTGGAACTGCGTCTGCAGCTCGTCGAGGCGATCCTCGACGTACTGCGAGCCGTCGCCCGTCTGGATGTAGCCGCCCGGGTAGTCGAAGATCTCGCCGTCGGACAGGTCGTAGTTGCGCGCCACGCTCTGGTTGGTCTCCAGCGAGGTCGACGGCCGCTGGAAGTCGTAGTCGGTGATGACGACCTTGCCGGGCTTCACGCACTCGGCGCTGCCCCAGGCCTGCACGTACTCCAGCGCCGGCGTGGCCTGCGCGCCCGAGCCGTAGAACGGCAGCGACTCGCAACCCGGCCGGGCATCGTGCCCGCTGGCCGAGTCGCACAGCACGACCTTGTGGCCGCCCTCGTCGTGCTCGACGTACCAGTAGATGCCTTCGTGCTCGAGCAGGCGGGCGACGAAGTTGAAGTCGGTCTCGCGGTACTGGACGCAGTAGTTCCAGGTGCGATACGGGCGCAGCAGCTTGAATTCGTAGCGCGCGACCGGGTGGTCCTCGAAGACCTGCTTGACGATGTCGGGGACCGACAGCTCCTGGAAGATGCGGCAGTCCGACGTGCGCGACAGCAGCCACAGCCAGGGCTTGAGCTGCATCTCGTAGACGCAGTGCTTGCCTTCGAAGCCGCGTTGCGCGAAGCGCGTCACGTAGCCGCTGAGGTAGCGCGGCGCGTCGTCGCGCAGCGCGATCGTCAGCGTCGCGGGCTTGCCGAGCAGATCCGACGCCTGGATGTCCCTGCGCTCGCTCAGCAGCGTCAGCGTGGTGTCTCCGGCGTCGCTCAGACCCTCCCGCGACACACAGGTGTGCACGCGCAGGGTCTCGTCAGGCAAGGCGGTCTTGAGGCGGAAAGGTGAGGCCATGGCACCAAGGGTCAGGTCGACACCCCGGAGGCTAGGGATCACCCGCAATCACCACAACGGTCGAAAGTCACTCCCGAGCTTGGCAGTCCCCCGTCGAATTTCGCAGAAATATCAGAACGGGGTCAGGCGGCGCGCGCCAGGTCTTGCCCGGCAGGAAACATCCCGTTGCGAATTCCCGCCTGTGCAGAGGCCAAAGTCACTTCGGCCCCGTCGACGCGCCCGGTACCTTCGGGTTCATCCGCATTCTGAAGAGGCGCCGATGCCTGCTGCTCGCATTCCCGGTCCGCAAGGCGCCGGGGCCAACACCTTCGAGATCGACGACGGCACGATGATCCGCGCCGCGTCCCCGCTGGTATCGCCGGTCGGCGCCGCACCCCGTGCCGAGAAAGCGGCGGCGATCGACGACGACACGCGCGCGCTGGCCGCCGTCGCCTACGGCGAGGGATCGACCGGCAACGTCTACGAGGAGATGGCCGCCATCGCCAACGTGCTGGTGCGTCAGCAGAAGGCGCGCGGCTTCGCGACGATCAGCGCGTTCATCAAGACGGACAAGACCTTCGCGTTCGCGGCCCATGACGGCAACCAGCGGCACAACAAGCTGAAGAAGGCCACCGCGGAAGAGATCGCCGCCGACACGGGCATGAGCGACGCCGTGCGCGGCGCGCGCAACGCGCTGAGCGCCACCGGGACGGACTATGCGAACGGCGGCTACTTCTGGGACGGCGCCGACATCAAGTCGAACTACGACAAGCACCCCAAGGTCAAGGCCGGCATCCACATCACCGATCCGAAGCACAACATCTACGACATCAAGGACAAGGACGTCCCCGGCGAAGAATGGTGGCGCAGCGCGGCGGGCGCCAAGACCAAGTTGCGCGGCAAATGGGATTACAAATACGAGTCCACCGCCGCGTATGGCGGAACGATCTTCTGGAAGTACAACGACGACTTCGTGAAGGCCACCAACAACAAGGTGTACGACTGATGCCCAGCCTGTCCCGCGTGCCGTCGCGCGCCCTGCGCCGTTCGCTGTCCCGCTCGCTGCCCCGCTTGCTGCCCATTGCCGCGGCCGCCCTCGCCGGCTCGCTCTTCGCCGCCTGCGCGGCCCATGCCGACGCCGTGGCCAGGAACGCGACCGAGCTGCGCGACCTGCTGCGCGGCACCGCGGCGCCGGCGGCGCTGGATCCGATCAAGAGCGAAGGCTGGTGCGGCCCCCAGGGCTGCTTCGTCGACGTCGGCGAGCTGCGCCTGGATCGCGACAAGGGCGGCTTCGCCAAGACGCCCGGCGGCCGGCAGCTCGTCCTCGTCGAACACAAGGCCATGGGCGGCGATCCGCTCCCGGACATCGACTGGACGTCGACGGACGCCTACCGCGTGACGGCCGGTGGTCAGCGCTGGGGCACCTGCATGGAGTTCACGCACACCGGCATCGGCAAGAGCGGCGTGTACCAACGCTGGACCAGCGTGGTGCTGGTGCCGTTCAGCGGCGGCAAGCCCGCCGGCACGGCGCATCGCTTCGTCGGCTACTGGGCCGGCTGCGATTCGCTGCAGGCCGCGCCGACCCAGGGGCAGGTCGTGCTGCCGATCGTCGAACGCGGCGAGGCGGCGGCGGCGAAGCCGTTGCGGCTCGTGAACCAGCAGTGCAGCGCCAAGGGCTGCGATGGGCAGGTCGACCGCCGGGTCGTCGAAGGCGATCCCACGGCCGAAGACGGCACGCTGTCGATGGGCGCGCGCTGAGATCCCGGTCGCCTCGCCCATTCCTGGCCGTCCCGCATCGCACTGCCCCCCCCTGCATCGATCCGCGCCGGACGTGAAAACGCCCGCGAGCGCGGGCGTTCCTGCTGCCGCCGGATGGCGGCGCTGTCGGACCGGCCGGTCCGACGCTGAGGTCAGCGATCAGGCCGACTTGCGGCGACGCACGAAGCCGACGGCCGCCAGCGCCAGGCCGGCCAGGGCCAGCGACGCGGGTTCCGGCACGGCATTGCCTTCCAGCGCGAAGGCGACGCTCTCGCCGTTGCGCAGGGCCGCGCCTTGCTGGTACAGCACGCCGCCCGCATTGCGGTAGCCCCACACCGCCAAGTCCTTGTTGTAGAAGCTGGCGTAGTACGTACCGGCCGCCAGATTCAGGTTGAGCAGGTCGTCGGTCGTGGCCGTCGCCTGGTTGCTGCCGAGGGCCGTCGTCGTGAAGTCGCTGGCGCCCAGCGTCTGGCTGAACAGCTGCGTGCCCGGCAGGCCGTTGCCGCCGATGCTCCACACCGAGAACGTCATGCCGCTGCCCCAGTACAGCCCCACGTTGTAGATGTTGACGCTGAAGCCGGTGATGTCGCTGGCCGAGCCCAGCGTGAACCGGTCGAAAACCTGCAGGCCGTTGCTGCAGCCCGAGCACCACGGCGACGTCGCCGCGTTGCCGGTCAGGCTGGGCAGCGACTGGAACACGACGTCCGCGGACGCGGTCATCGGCAGCGCGGCGCAGGCCAGTGCAACGGCGCCGAGAGACAGGCGGGCGGTCGTGAGGAAGGAGCGGAAGGTCATGGTGTTGTCGTTGGAATGTGGTTCGAACGGACCATCCCAATGCAGCGTCCGTGCCAGCCGAAGTTTTTCCAATCGAGTCAATGACTTATCGCCACCATGCCCCTTGCATCAGTGACAGCCTGTAAAGGAGTTCGACACTTGTTCATGGGACATAGTTCACGAATCGTGGGCATGCCGCTTGAAAAGCCGGACTCCGTTGCCTAGCGGTTCGGCGGGCCAGGGTCCGTCGACCGCGACGACTCCCATTGCGCCAAGGCGCCGGGCAGGAACCAGACGGCGCCCGCCGTGCCGTGGGTTCGGCGAGTCCCCCGCTTCCTGATTCACCGGGTCACGTCGGAGAACCACGCATCGAACGCCTCGAGGTCATCCGCCCCGTCTTCGCCACCGGCGGCGAAGCGCTTGGACCAGTACAAGCGCCCCGCGACGCCCGGATGAGGAAGATGGATCGGATGCCGCGAGTACTCGATCAGCGGACCTTCGCGATCCCAGAACCTGAAGTACTGCGCCGTCGTGCCGGAAGCCTCGTCCTGCAGGTCCACGGCCTTGAAGGACGGCGACCAGGCAAACGCCCCGTTCTGGATCCAGAACGTCCCTGAATACGCATCCCGCTCGAACGCGTCGACAGCTGCGGGCTTCGACGCCCAGTCGCGATAGAGGACGACCTCCGCGGAGCCGCGCAGGAAGTCGAGGAACTCCTGCTCGTCGGTGGCGTCCATCGCCACCGCGATCTGACGACCCATGCCGCCCTCAGTCGAACGCGTAGTCGAAGTCCCCGTCCTTCACCGCCAGCTCGACCTTCGTGATCGCCTGCCCGTTGGTGACGCGGGTGAGGTACTCGCGGCTGATGCGCGGCAGCACCGTGTTTGTGAGGATCGCGTCGACCACGCGGCCGCCGCTCTCCACCTCGTTGCAGCGGCTGATGATCAGCTTGACTACGTCGTCGCCGAAGGTCAGCGGCACGCCCAGGTTCTCGCCCACGCGCTTCTGGATGCGGCCCAGCTGCAGGCGCACGATCTGGCCCAGCATCTCCTCGCTCAGCGGGTAGTACGGGATCGTCACCAGGCGGCCCAGCAGCGCCGCCGGGAAGATCTTCAGCAGCGGCTCGCGCAGCGCCTTGGCAATGCCTTCCGGTTCCGGCATCAGTTCCGGGTCCGCGCACAGCTTCATGATCAGGTCGCTGCCCGCATTGCTGGTCAGCAGGATGATCGTGTTCTTGAAGTCGATGTGGCGGCCCTCGCCGTCCTCCATGCGGCCCTTGTCGAAGACCTGGAAGAAGAGCTCGTGCACGTCCGGGTGGGCCTTCTCGACTTCGTCCAGCAGCACGATGCTGTAGGGCCGGCGGCGCACCGCCTCGGTCAGCACGCCGCCTTCGCCGTAACCGACGTAGCCCGGGGGCGAGCCCTTGAGCGTGGAGACCGTGTGCGCCTCCTGGAACTCGCTCATGTTGATCGTGATGACGTTCTGCTCGCCGCCGTAGAGCGCCTCGGCCAGCGCGAGCGCCGTCTCCGTCTTGCCCACGCCCGAGGTGCCCGCCAGCAGGAACACGCCGATCGGCTTGCTCGGGTTGTCCAGCCCGGCGCGCGAGACCTCGATGCGCTTGGCGATCATCTCCAGCGCATGACGCTGGCCGACGACGCGCTGGTTCAGCGTGTCCGCCAGCTGCAGCACCGCCTGCACCTCGTTGCGCACCATGCGGCCGACCGGGATGCCGGTCCAGTCCTGCACCACCGCGGCCACCGCCTGTTCGTCGACCTGCGGCAGGATCAGCGGCGCATCGCCTTGCAAGGTCGTCAGCTCCGAACGCAGGCCGTGCAGTTCGGTCAGCAGCGTCTCGCGCTCGGCCGCTTCCGGTGCGCCCTCGCCGTCCTTGCGCAGCAGCGCGTGCAACTCCAGCACGCGGTCGACCATGCCCTTTTCCTTCAGGTGACGCGCCTCCAGCTCCGCCTTGCGCGTCTGCGCCTCGTCCAGCTGCGTCGCCACGCGTTGCTTGCGCTCCGCGACGTCCATGCCGATCGCGCCTTCGCGGCCGATGATCTCGCGCTCGATCTCCAGCGCCTGGATGCGGCGCAGGCAGTCCTCGAGTTCCGCCGGCGTCGCATGCTGGCTCACCGCCACGCGCGCGCACGCCGTGTCGAGCAGGCTCACCGCCTTGTCCGGCAGTTGACGCGCCGGGATGTAGCGGTGGCTCAGTCGCACCGCGGCTTCGATGCCCTCGTCGAGCAGCGCCACGCGGTGGTGTTTCTCCAGGATCGAGGCCACGCCGCGCAGCATCAGGATGGCCTTTTGTTCATCGGGCTCGGGCACCTGCACGACCTGGAAGCGCCGCGTCAGCGCCGGGTCCTTCTCGATGTGCTTCTTGTACTCCGCCCAGGTCGTCGCCGCGATCGTGCGCAGCTTGCCGCGCGCCAGCGCCGGCTTCAGCAGGTTGGCCGCGTCGCCGGTCCCCGCCGCGCCGCCCGCGCCGATCAGCGTGTGCGCCTCGTCGATGAACAGGATGATGGGCTTGGCCGAGGCCTGCACTTCGTCGATGACCTGGCGCAGGCGGTTCTCGAATTCGCCCTTCATGCTCGCGCCGGCCTGCAGCAGGCCGATGTCGAGCATGTACAGCGAGACGTCCTTGAGCTGCGGCGGCACGTCGCCCTGCGCCAGGCGCAGCGCGAAGCCTTCCACCACCGCCGTCTTGCCAACGCCGGCCTCGCCCGTGAGGATGGGGTTGTTCTGGCGGCGGCGCATCAGGATGTCGACGATCTGGCGGATCTCCTCGTCGCGGCCGGCGATCGGGTCGATCTCGCCGTTGCGCGCGCGCTCGGTCAGGTCGACGGCGTAACGCTTGAGCGCCTCCTGCTTGCCCATCGCCGCGGGCGCGATCGCGCCGCTGGCGTCACCGGGCACGGCGCCCGGCTCGGCCGCGCGCATCGCGCGCTCGGGCGAGCCTTCGAGGATCTGGTTGAATTTCTCGCCCAGGTCGTCGACGTTGATCTTCTCGAACTGCTTCGAGACCGACAGCAGCACGTTGCGCATCGAGGCCGTCTTCAGCAGACCCAGCACCAGGTGGCCGGTGCGCACCTGCTGGTCGCCGAACATCAGCGAGCCATAGACCCAGCCGCGCTCGACCGCGTTCTCGACCCAGCTCGACAGGTCGGTGACCGAGCTCGCGCCGCGCGGCAGCCGGTCCAGCGAGGCCATCAGGTCCGTCGACAGCTGCGCCGCGTCCAGCCCGTAGTGCTTGACGATGCGATGCAGGTCGGAATCGGGCGTGTTGAGGATCTGGTAGAGCCAGTGCTGCAGCTCGACGTACGGATTGCCCCGCAGCTTGCAGAACACGGTGGCGCCTTCGATCGCCTTGTAGGCCAGCGGGTTGAGCTTGCCGAAGAGGCTGGTGCGGGCGATTTCAGTCATGACGATGCTCCCTGTGATGCCGGCGGCGTGGCCCGTCCCTTCACCCGCTGATGCGGATGCAGATGCAGGTCGCCCCGGTCGTGACGATGCGGACGGCCGCCCGAGCGGCCCGTCCAGGAGGTGAAGCCCAGGCGCGCGCCGCCGCTGAGCGCCGCGGCGGGCACCTCGTCGCGGCGCAGCACGGGCTGCAGCTCCCATTGCAGGTTGTGGCCGACGTACTGGCGGATCCAGTCGTTCAGCGGCCGCCACGCGTCGCCGTCGGGCAGGAAGCCCTCGTACTGGCGCAGCGTCAGCGGCCCCAGGACGACGCGGAAACGGTACTGCCGGTCCCAGGCCTTGTTGCCCGCGGAGGTGTTGCGGCCCAGGCGCGGCAGCTCGCTGCCGATGCGCTCGGGCCGCTGGCGCGCGAAGCCGAGCCGCGTGCGCTCGCCGTCCTCGACGGGCAGCCAGTGCGGCACGTGCTGCTCGATGCGCACCGGCACCTTGAAGTGGGACGACAGGATCTTGGCCAAGCCTTCCGGATGCTGCGCGCGGCCGCCGTGCAGGCCGGCCTGGAACAGGCGCGCCGTCTGCGGCAGCGAGTCGCCGGGCCGCTGCGCGCCGTCGAGTCCCGTCGCCGCGCCCAGCCAGGCCGCGTAGCGGTCGGTCGCGGGCCGGTCGTGCTGGACGGCCGGCTGCGACTGCGCCCAGGCGCGGTAGAAGTGCAGCAGCAGCCGGTGGTGGAAGACGTCGAGGAATCGGCTCAGCGTCGGATCGCCGCGCTGGTGCAGCCGCTCGCGGGTGTATTCGGTCAGGTGCAGCGGCATCGGCCCCTGCGGACCGAGCAGGCCGAAGAAGCGCACCCCCAGCCGCGGCGCGGGGTTCTGACCGCGCGTCAGACTCTGAATCGCTGCCGGTGCGAAATCGAGCTCGGGCTCCTGGCCCAGCCGGATCGCCTCCTGCGACGGGCGCAGGCCGCGGCCCAGACGCGGCACGTCCGGCGTCAGGCCCTCGATGCGCCGCAGCAGCGCGAAGAAATCATGCGCCCACGGCGTCGCCTCGACGTCCTCGAACAGCGCGCGCAGCGCGGCATCGCGCTCATTGCGCTTCTCGGGCCGGCGCGCGAGCAGCGACTCGGGCGTCGGCACCGCCGCGTCGTCGGATTCGGCATCGGGCTTGGCGTCCGGCGCTTGCGCGACGGCGCCGCCGCCGGACTCGCCGGTGGCGTCGTCGTCGGGCGTCGAGCCGGGCCCGTGGAGGTTCATCCGCGTTCCCCGACGCGGTCCCGCTCGCCGGCGCGTTCGCCGCGTCCTTCCGCATCGCCGCCGATGCGCGGCGCCCAGCGCTTCACGAGACCGCGCTGCGTGGTGCGCAGGCTCAGCTGCGTGAAGCTGTTGATCGCCGCGTGGCGCGTGAAGTAGCGCTCCAGCACGCTCGCGAAGAGGAAACTGCTGTGGCCCTGGAACGCGTGTTCATCGAGTTCCAGAACGATCTCGGCCCCCGTGCCGTAACTCAGCGGACCCGTGAACGGCAGGCGCCGCACGACCGGCTTGGCCTCGACGGCGCGCACGCCCTCGACCTGCCGCAGCCAGCCCGGATCGCCCGGCGGGCCATACAGCGCAAGCAGCCGTCGCAGCGTGGCGGCCGCCTGGGCAGGCGGCTCGTCGGCCCAGGGCAGCTGCTGCTGGGTCAGCAGGCCGACCAGGCTCCAACCCGCCTCGCCCGCCGGCTGGCGATTGACCGGCCGTGTCGGGCCGTGCACGGCGTCGACCTTGAGCACCGGACCCGCCGCATCAAGCCGCCACACGCCGGCGCCGTTGTGCGGCAGCAGCATCGGCAGGTCGCGGTTGGTGACCAGCGCGGAGACCGACAGCTGGCGGATGTCCTCGCGGTACGGCGCGTGACGCGGATCGACCAGCGAGAGGAAGACCTCGTCGCCGATGTAGCCGGTGCGCGGCCCCTGCTCCTTCTGGCGCGAGGACATCAGCCGCGGCTCGCGCCGCGCGGTATAGAAACCCGGCGCGTCGGGCGGCGCCTGGTGATACGTGGCGTAGAGCGGCTCGAAGCCCTGCTGCCCCAGCGCCCCGGCACCATAGCCGGTGACCGATTGCAGGCTGTGGATCTCGTAGTCCATCGGCCGGGTGCGGTCCGGCACGACGTGGTATTCCCAGCTGCCGGTGCCGAGCTGGATCCGGTCCAGCCGCTTAGGGAACAGGTTGATCGCTGGCGTGCAGTGCAGCGAGACGCTGTCGACATCGACCATCGCCTCCAGCGCGCCATCGCCGCGGGAGAAGAACAGCACGATCTCGAAGGAGGTGCCGTCGATGCGCGCGAGGCGGTCGGCCAGTTGATCGACCTCGAGGAACAGGAAGCGTCGCGGCATCGCGGCGAGCTCCTGCATCAGCCGGCTGCCGGAGAAGTTGCGATGCGTCTCGGGCAGCAGCGCCTCGTCGGGCGCGAAGCCCAGCGGACGGATGCTGGTCGCGGGCCGCCATTGCACGGGGACGTTCGTGGCATCGATGCCGTCGCCGGTGACGAAGGTCCCCAGCGGCGCACCCAGCGCGAGTTCATGCAGCCGGTACGCGACCTCGTCCGGCGCGCTCAGATACAGCGCCAGGCGGTCCAGTCCGAGCTGCCGCACGGGAATGCCGCCACCGGTCTTGAGCTTCAGCCGCACGCCGCCACGGCTGCCCGCCGCATCCGGCAGGCGCGAGACCGGCAGGTCCGGCGCGTGGGTGAAGTACTGGACGTCGTCCAGCGTCAGCGGCCACAGCGTGACGTCGTGGGCGGTGCGGAACTCGCAACGCGTGTCCTGGCCGCGCGGGATGGCGGACTGCAGCACGCTGCCGCGCGGCACCGGGTGACCCTTGGACAGGTTGGGGTCGGTGGGATCGACGCTCAGGCGCGCGATCATCATCGATGGGATCGGCGCGAGGAAGTTCGGGTAGATCGATTCGAGCAGGTGCGAGATCAGCCGCGGATGCTCGGCATCCAGCTTGAGCTGCACGCGCGCGGACAGGAAGGCGAAACCCTCCAGCAGCCGCTCGACGTAGGGGTCGGCGACCTCGGCGTCCTCCAGCCCGAGCCGGGCGGCGATCTTCGGGAAGTCGCGGGCGAATTCGGCGCCGACCTCGCGCAGGTGGGCAAGCTCGTCGTTGTACAGGCGCAGCAGGCGCGGATCCATGTCCTCAGCCCTCGCGCACTTCGACCTGGCCGGCCTCGAGGTCCATCTGCGTGCGCAGCAGGATCTCCAGCGGGATGGGCTGCGCCCACAGGTGGCCGCGGATGTCGAACTCGATCACGTTGTGCGTGTCCATGACGCTCTGCGTCTCGATCGCGCGGACCTCCAGCGTGTCCGGCAGGATGCGCGGCTCGAAGCGCAGGATGGCCTGGCGGATCTGCTTCTCCAGCAGGTGCACGTCGATGCGCGAGGCCAGTTGCCCCGACAGCGCCGGCAGCCCGAAGTTCAGCACGCTGTCGCCGACGTGGCCGTAGGGATCGCACTCCTTGCCCATCGGCTGGATCGCGTTGAACAGCCAGCCCAGGTCGCGCAGCACCGCCTGGCGCAGCTGCGACTTGGTCATGACGCGACGCTCTTCCGCCTCGACGCGGTGGAAAGGGTCGTCGTCGGTCAACCGGTCCAGCAGGGCCGGTTGCAGGCGGTCGCGGTGGATCTGGCTCATGAACAGGAGAAACGGATCGAGCAGGTCGGGCTTGCCGGGCAGGTCCGGAGCGACATCACGCCGCGGCCGGCCGCGCGCGGCGTCATGGCTGGCGCAGTTCGATGAGACGCGCGTCGAGCAGGCCGGTCTCACCCTGGTCGGTCATCAGCACGCGCTGACCGACGCCGGCGTACTGGTCGTCCTGCGAGCCCGGCAGCGCCTGCCATTCGGTGCGGCGCGCCATCCAGACGCGCTCGTCGTCGAAGGCCACGCTGCGTGGATAACGCGTCGGGAGCAGCGCGACGGAGCCGCCGCCGTTGGGGAATTCGAGATGCGCCGCGGACCACACGAGATCGCGCAGGTCCGTCGGCGCCTCGATGTGGATCTCCTTGATCGCGGAGAACGGCACCCAGCAGTAGCGGCCGTTGATCACCGCCTCCAGCACCGGCCCGAGGCGCGAATCGCCATCGCAGATCCAGTCGAAGGCCTGGCCGTCGATAGCACCCGGAGTGGCCGGCGCGGCATCGAGCGCCTGCGCCCGCAGCAGCCGCGCGCCGGCGATGTCGCCGTCATGCTCGACCTTCAGCGAATGGACGAGGTTCGCGACCCACTCGGCCGGCTCGCCCATCACCATGGGCGTGGTGCGTCCCTCGAAGACGGCCTCACGCACCAGCTCGCACTTGAGCGCTTCGCGGTAGGTGTTGACCATCGCCAGCGTGCCCGCGTCGAGTTCGCCGCAGACTTCCAGCTGCGCGGCCGCGCGCGCCCATTGGCCCGTCACCGCCAGCAGCTGGAACAGCATCGTGCGCAGCTTCGCGTCCTGCGGACGCTGACGGACCTCCGCCTGCGCCGCAGCCAGCGCCTCGGTCGGGCGGCCCGCCGCCAGCAGTTCCTGCACTGCGCTCATTCAAGACTCCCGTGGAATGCAGATCTCCGGCGGGCTCACCCCCGGTGAGCGCGCCGACCGGACCTCAGGTGAGGTCGTCGTCGAAGGTGTGCGTGCCGCCCATCGCGCCCTTGGCGTTCTGGGTGCGGTACTCGATGTTGACCTTCTGGAAGCTCATCGAGATGCGCTCCACCGGCGCGCCGGTCTCGTCGCAGTCGATGTCGTAGGACGCGATGCGCGCCTTCTCCAGCGTCAGGCAGAAGTAGTCCTCCTGCGAGCCGCCGGCCTTGCGCAGGTAGAGCTTGGAGCTCTTGACCTCGTCGTTGGTCGCGACGGCGCTCATCAGCGCGGTGCTCGCGCTGTCGAGGCCCTTGGTGATCGTGAGCTGGCGGTAGCTGCGGCGGCCGGTCTGCTGACCGGCCACGGCATCGCCCGCGGCCCCCACGCCCCAGCTGAAGCCGCGCACGACGATGTCGTTGGCGTGGCCCGCCGAGGTGGATTCGCCCTTGACCTTGCCCGCGCGCTTGAGCGACAGGTCCAGGTACATGTCGGCGCTGTTCGCGCCGCTGGTCAACGGATTCATCTTTCGCTCCGGCATGGACAACGGATGACGGCTTCATTCACCGTCGAACCGGCATGCGTTGTCCGAGCGCGGCGCGCCGGACCGGGGTCCGCCGCGCCGCGGGGATCATCGACGGCGGCGGCGCCGGCGCGAGCCGGCGCGCCGCCCTCGATGCATCAACGCGTTTCGGTCGTGGCCACGTTCCAGCCGAACTTGACCGCGCCGCCCAGGCCGCCCTTGGCGTCTTGGGCCTTGTACTCGAACTCGATGTCGGCGTAGGACACCGACACGCTTTCGCTGATCTCGCCGCCGGCCGAAGCGGACGGGGAGACGGCGGTCACGAGGACCTGCTTCAGGGTGACCTTCAGGAAGTCCTGCTGGCCTTCACCGGCCTTGCGGCAGGTCAGCACGGCCTGGTCGAAATGCTTGCCCGAGGCGCAGGCCTTGGCCAGCACCGGGGACGCCTTGTCGTAGTAGTGCGCGAACACGAACTGGCCAGGAACGCCCTTGCCCTTGCCCGAACCGGTACCGGCGGCGGCGGTGCTTTCCTGACGCACGTCCCACGACCAGGCCAGCAGGTCGATCTCGCCCTTGTGGTCCTTGTGGGTGGATTCGCCTTCGACTCCGGCGAACTTCAGATTGGCGTCGATCGTCATGGTCGGTTTCTCCTAGATGAACTCTGTGAAAACGGTCTCCGCCTCGACGCTGACCGCGACGGAGACCAGGGATTTCGGACCTCGGAAGGTCCGGATGGCGGGGTGCCTCGAAAGTTCAGAACGCGCCCTTCGAAGGCGCTCCCTTCAACACGTCGCGCGTCGTCGCGCGCGATTCTCAAATTCTTGTGGCGATGACCGCCGCGCGGCCACCACCGTTGTCTTGCGCTTACTTGCCCTTCTGCGACGGCAGCGTCGAGACCAGACGCAGCGACACGGTCAGGCCTTCGAGCTGGTAATGCGGACGCAGGAAGAATTTCGACGAGTAGTAGCCGGGGTTGCCCGGGATCTCCTCGACGACCACTTCCGCGGACGCCAGCGGCTTCTGCGACTTCGTCGTCTCCGACGAGTTCGCCGGGTCGCCGTCGACGTAGTTCATGATCCACTTGTTGAGCCACTTCTCCATGTCGCCGCGTTCCTTGAACGAGCCCACCTTGTCGCGCACGATGCACTTCAGGTAATGCGCGAAGCGGTTGCAGGCGAACAGGTAGGGCAGGCGCGCGGCCAGGTTGGCGTTGGCGGTGGCGTCGGGGTCGTCGTACTCGGCGGGCTTCTGCAGCGACTGGGCGCCGATGAACGCGGCGAAGTCCGAGTTCTTGCGGTGCACCAGCGGCATGAAACCGTTCTTGGCCAGCTCGGCCTCGCGGCGGTCGCTGATCGCGATCTCCGTCGGGCACTTCATGGCCACGCCGCCCTCGTCGGTCGGGAAGGTGTGGGCCGGCAGGCCTTCGACCGCGCCGCCCGCTTCCACGCCGCGGATGCGGGTGCACCAGCCGTAGGTCTTGAACGAGCGGTTGATGTTGGTCGCCATCGCGTAGGCCGAGTTGGCCCACGTGTACTTGGCGTGTTCGCCGCCGCCGGTCTCTTCCTCGAAGTTGAAGTCCTCGACCGGATTCGTCTTCGAGCCGTAGGGCAGGCGCGCCAGGAAACGCGGCATGGCCAGGCCGATGTAGCGCGCGTCGTCGGACTCGCGCAGCGACTTCCAGGCGGCGTACTCGGGCGTGCTGAAGATCTTGGTCAGGTCGCGCGGGTTGGCGAGTTCCTGCCACGAGCCCATCTGCATCAGCGACGGGTTCACCGCGGCGATGAAGGGCGAGTGCGCGGCGGCCGAGACCTTGGCGATCTCGCCCAGCAGCTCGACGTCCGGCGGGCTGTGGTCGAAGTAGTAGTCGCCGACGATGGCGCCGAAAGGCTCGCCGCCGAACTGGCCGAATTCCTCTTCGTACACGCGCTTGAAGATCGGGCTCTGGTCCCAGGCCGTGCCCTTGTAGCGCTTGAGCGTCTTGCCGAGGTCGTTCTTCGAGATGCTCATCACGCGGATCTTGAGCTGCTCGTCGGTCTCGGTGTTGTTGACCAGGTAGTGCAGGCCGCGCCAGGCCGATTCCAGCTGCTGGAATTCGGCGTGGTGCAGGATCGCGTTGACCTGTTCGGACAGCTTCTTGTCGATCTCGGCGATCATGGCCTCGATCGAGACGATGACGTCGCTGCCGATCAGCGTGGTCTGCGACAGCGCCTGCTGGGCCAGCGTCAGCACCGCCTGCTCGACGGCGGACTTGGCCTCGTCGGTCTTGGGCTTGAATTCCTTGTTCAGCAGCGAGGCGAACTCGCCGCCTTCGTACTCGATGCCCTGCAGTGAAGGCGCTGATTGCGCGAGGGTCTCATCGGCCATGGTGCGTGCTCCGTGGGGTCCGTCGGTTTCTGTATGACGTGAGGCGCCGCGCTTACTGCGCGCCGCCCTCGGCCGGCTTCTGGGCCGTAGCCAGGGACTTCAGCAGCGCCTCGTCCTTGACGACCTTGGCGATCAGCTGCTCGGCGCCGGCCTTGCCGTCCATGTAGGTGATCAGGTTGGCGAGCTGCTGGCGCGCCTCGAGCAACTGCTTGAGGCCGTCGACCTTGCGCGCGACCGCGGCCGGCGAGAAGTCGTCCATCGACTCGAAGGTCAGGTCGACCATGAGGTTGCCTTCGCCGGTCAGCGTGTTGGGCACGGCGAAGGAGACGCGCGGCTTCATGGCCTTCATGCGGGCGTCGAAGTTGTCGACGTCGAAGTCCAGGAACTTGCGGTCCGACACCGGCGGCAGCGGCTCCGTGGGCTTGCCCGACAGGTCCGACAGCACGCCCATCACGAAGGGCAGCTGCACCTTCTTCTCGGCGCCGTAGAGCTCGACGTCGTACTCGATCTGCACGCGCGGGGCGCGATTCCTGGCGATGAACTTCTGGCTGCTGGTGGCCATGGGGTGCTCCTTGAAGCGGGGATCGGGTGAAAGGCGGAACGTTGAAGAACGGCGTCGATATCGGTGTCGGGGCGGCGTCCGGCGTTTACTCGCTGGTCGTGCCGGCGAGCTTCTCGATCTCGTGCACGCCCTCGGGATTCAGGTCGCGCATGATTTCCAGGAAGCTCTTGCTCATCAGCCGCTGCGCGCGGCGGATCAGCAACGGCGCGGGATTGCTGGGCTCGTGGCGCTCGATCCAGTCGCAGACGCGTTGCAGCGCGCGGACGGCGTCGTCGCGGCTGGCGATCGTGCCAGGCGCGGCAACCGCGCCGACGGCCACGCCGCCAAAGCCCGCGGCCGGCGCGCCGGTCGCATCGTCCGAAACGGCAGCGACGTCGCCGCCCTGCCCCTGCAGTTGTCCGGCGGCCGCGGCGAGCGGCTTGAACAGACGCAGCAGCGGCGAGAAATCAGGACCTTGTCCGGCGCCGAGCGGCGACTCGATCGCCGCGACGATGCCTTGCACCGTCGGGAGCGCCTCGTGCAGCCGCGCGGCAAAGGCGGGATCGTTGGCGGCCTGCGCCGACAGCCCGGCCATCAGGCCTTCGGGCGACGGCACGGACTCCTCGCCCATCGGATCGGCGTTGCCCAGCGCCAGCTCCACGTCGCGCACGCGGGGACCGCCGCGCTGGCCGGTCAGGCTCGCGGCGCGCAGGTCGGCGATGCCGGCCATCACGCTGGTCAGCGGTTGCAGCGCGTTCAGGCGCATCGTCGGGTCATCGTGGTCGGAGGCATCCAGCTGCGGATGCACGTGCGCCCACTGTTGTTCCAGCAGACCGCGGATCAGCGCCAGGCCGTCGATGGCGGCGCCCAGTCCTTGCAGCCGGGCGCCGGCGCGCACCAGCCAGACGGCGACACGCAGGTCGCGGGTCCGCTTGGCCAGCGCCAGGGCCTGCTCATGGACCGCGTGCCAGTCGGGCTCCTCGGCCGGGATGATGGTGTCGCCGAACTGCTGCTCGGGTTTGCCCGCGCCCGCTGCTTCCAGGGCGAGGAAGGCAGCGTCGTACTCCAGGTCGGCGCCGCATGGGGCATCGTCCTGCAAGGGGGCAAGCAGCGAATCGAGGTCGAGGTCAGCCATCGCGTCGGAGGCAGCAAAACGGTTGCATGCCATGGACTCTATTGAGGGCTGTAACTACGCGCAGTGGTCGAAAGTCACTTTGGCCCCTCAAGGGGGCGCTCAGGCTAGGGATTGCTGCCCCTCGCAAGTCAAGGGGAGCCACCTCTGCGCGGCACGCGACACCCTCTTCCGAGGTACCAGGATGAATGCCAGCCGTCAGCAACATTAACAATGTGTTTCGGTGCGGGACAAGAACATGTCGGGCCGCTCATACTCCGGCCCCGCAAGACCTGTCCCCTTCGTGAGGGACAAGGTGATCAATCGCTGCAAGAGCTCCCCCATGAAGCATCCGGCTGAATCCTCTTTGAACGCGCTGGTGGCCCCGGCCCCGGCCGCGCCGACGCTCGTCGCGCCGCTGCCGCCTGACGCCGACCGTCGTCGCCTGTTGACGCTGGCCGGCGCGAGCGCACTCCTGTCCGCCTGCGGCGGTGGCGGCAGTGGCGGGGACTCGCCGGCCACGCCGACGGCGCCCCCGCCGGGATCGCCGCCGGCGTCACCGCCGCCGCCCGCATCTCCTCCCCCTCCTGCTGCACCGCCACCGTCAGGATCGCCCCCGGCGTCGCCCCCGCCGCCTGCATCGCCGCCGCCTCCTCCGCCGCCGCCCGCGCCGGCCCCATCGGTCAAGCGCGGCATCGCCTACGACCTCAGGGACGCGGCCGACTTCACCGCGCTGTCCGGCGGCAGCGTAGGCTGGTGGTACAACTGGGCGCTCCAGCCCGATGCGAACGTCCGGTCGAATCCGTCGATCGCCGGCGCGATGCAACACGTGCCCATGGTCTGGACTTCCAAGGACGTCAACGTCGCCGACGTCGTCACCGCGCTGAAGGCGCGTCCCGCGGTGAAGGACCTGCTCGTGATCAACGAGCCCAACCTGACCGATCAGGCCAATCTGTCGCCGGCAGACGCCGCCGTACAGTGGCTCAAGCTGGAGGACATCGCACGCCAGACCGGCGTGCGGCTGATCGGGCCGGCGCTCAACTGGGGCACGATGGCGGGCTACGAGGATCCGATCAAGTGGATGGACGCCTTCCTCGCCGCCTTCCGCGGCGCCAACGGGCGCGATCCGCAGATCGACGCCCTGGCGTTCCATTGGTACGACTACGGTCTCGCAGGCCAGTTGGACCGGCTCAAGAAATACGGCAAGCCGTTCTGGGTGACCGAGATGGCCAACTGGCACAACGGTGACGGCAGCGCGCAGATCGACACGCCCGCCAAGCAGATGGCGCAGATGGCCGACATGGTCGGCATCTGCGAGTCGCGCAGCGACGTGCTCCGCTACTCGTGGTTCATTGGCCGGCTGTCGCCCGATCCGCACTACACGAGCCTGTTCGGCGCGTCCGGCGTGCTGACCCAGGTCGGCCAGCAGTACAAGAGCCTGCCCAAGGCCTGAGCGATCAGCGCAGCGCGGCGATCAACGCCGCCTGCGCGACGTGGCGCCGTTCCTGCGCATCGCCGCCTAGCCCCTGGGCGGGCGTGAGGAGCGCCTGCACCTCCACCACCGGCACCACGGCCGCCGCCGTCAGCCGCCGCACCACTGCGGGCGGCAGGCCGTCGCACGCGATCGCGCCATACAGATGCCCGAGCAGGCGGGCGATCTCCTCCAGCGCGGCGCCGTCCTCGAGCATCCGCGCGGGGTCGAGCACGGTCACCTGAGCACCCAGTTCGATCACCGTCTGCCGGAACAGCATCGCCGCGGGCGTGCGCTCGTCCCCACACACCATCCCCATCCGAAGGCCCAGCAAGGGCGGAGGCGTCGTGCGCGAAGACGAGGCGGGCAGCGGCATGGTCGGACGCGCGGCGTGGGGCGCGGAGGTGGGTGGCAGGGTGAGGACGGCGGGCGCACGGCCACGCCGGGAGGCGAGCTGCGCAGCGTAGCCAGCTCGCGGAAAGACACGTTGACCGAAGTCAACGCGAACGTCTCATCGCATCCGGGAACGCCGCCCCTGTCCGGACCTGACGGGCCGTTACTGAACCGACACCGAGGGTTCACCGACTGTTGCTGATCGATGTCAAGGATTGGTGCCGCTGTTGCGGGCCGTTTCTAGCATCCCCAGCAACCCTTTCAACCACGAGATCACCATGCACAGCGCCATCGCCCTCGCCTCCCCCCCGAGCGACCTCCCCCGCGACCGCCTGCGCGATGCCCCGGCCGGCCGGCCGCGCAAGGCGACGTCCGCAACCCCGTCGCCGCGCGAAGGTGGCGCTGGCCTGTCGGCCACGGCCGCGATCGTCGCCGGCGCCACGCCTGGCCTGATCGCGCCGGACCTGCGCCCGCAACTGCGGCCGCCGCTGCATCTGACGATCTCCGAACCGCGCGTGGTCTCCCGCGATCCGCAACAGCGCATGCTCGACGTGATGCGCACCATCCGGGACATCATCCAGCCGGCCGCCAAGGTCGTGCGCGCCGGCGACATGATCTTCCGCGCCTCGCAGCCGTTCAACACGGTGTACCTGATCAATGCGGGCGCGTTCAAGCTGGTGAGCCGCAGCCTGGACGGCCGCGAGCAGATCGTGAGCCTGAAGTTCCGCGGCGACTGGCTGGGCTTCAGCGGCATCGCGCACGGACGCCATCCCTGCGACGCGGTCGCGATGGACACGGGCAACATCTCGATCATTCCGTATGACCAGCTGCTGCAGGCCTGCGCGCGATACCCGGAGATGATGGCCGTGGTCCACGAAGGCATGAGCGCCGAGATCACCCACGAGCGTCAGTCGCTGATGTCGGTGTGCACGCTGGCCTCGCTGGCGCGGGTGGCGGAGTTCCTCTGCGCCTGGGCGCGCAGCATGCACCAGCGCGGCCTGCGCGCCGATGAGCTGACGCTGCGCATGACGCGCGCCGACCTCGGCAACTACCTCGGCATGACGCTCGAGACGGTCAGCCGCTGCCTGTCCAAGCTGAACCGCGAAGGCCTGATCCTGTTCGGCGAACGCGGCCGCCGCCAGATCTCCATCCCGAGCCGGGAGCGCCTCGAACAGTTCGTGATCGGGGGCTCGATGGCGCGGGGGAAGCTGGCGACGGCGGCGTGAGTCTGCTGGCGCACATCGGTGCGCCGCCTCGGCGGCTCAGGCTTGCACGATGATCTCGAAGCCGCCGAAGATCATGCGCTGGCCGTCGAAGGGCATGTTCTTCGGGTCGTGGTTCATGCGCGGGTCTTCCATCGACTTCTTCATCCCTTCGTCGCGCGCCTGGCGCGACGGCCAGACGATCCATGAGAAGACGACGGTCTCGTCAGGCTTGCGCTGCACGGCCATCGGGAACGAGGTCACCTTGCCCTCCGGCACGTCGTCGCCCCAGCACTCGACGACGCTGAGCGCGCCGTGGTCCTTGAACACGGCCGAGGCGTCCTGCGCCAGTTGGCGATAGGCCTCGCGCTTGGCGGTCGGCACGGCGATCACGAATCCATCCACGTAGTCCATTGCGGTTCTCCGGTTGTTGGCGCGGCTGGGTGTCACACCTTGCACGACGAATGGCGATGGGGAAATCGACGACGCTTCCTCAGGTCTGAGGATGGCGATCCCTTCAGCTTCTGTCATCGTAGCCAGATACGCCCGGAATGAACCGGCGACGGGGAGGATGCGATGACCCATGACACCGCCATTGCCGCGCTCGAAGCGGCTGGTCTTCATGCAGAGCGCGGTTCGCTCTTGAAACGCGAGTACGACAGCCGACGAGCGGCGAGACGCGGCCGTTGATCTTCTCTGGGATGTTGACCGATGCGAACTGGAAGGTCCTTGTGGCGCTGCTCAACGAGGTGGGACAAAGTGGGCCGGTCGACCCGCCGTTCCCCATCGTCCGGAGCTAGCGGATGTACCAGGTCTTCTCGGTCCAAGCGGCCGGTGATCGCGCCAAGGGCAACTGGCTGTTGTCGACGCTAAGCGGACCTGGACAAGACTCGAAAGCGGCTGTTCAAAGCGTTGGTCACAGGGATTATTGTTGGTCAATGCGCCCTCGAGACCATACATGGACCAATCCTGACCCAGTCGGCCAAGATCAACGGGACAACCCTTACGCCGATCTCCATAACGTCCTGTAGCGCCTCCCCGCACAGCGCGCCAGTGAGGTCGTGCAGTTGCCGCCGCACCGTTGGGCACCTCTCGCCTGAGCCGCCTGCGAGCAGGTGCGTCCGCCCTTTGCCAACATGTGCGGGCTGGCCGCTTGCGGACAGCCCGCCGCGACGCGGCAATGTATGCACACCCGACCGCCTATTGCCACAGCCAAGACATGCGCAACCTCGGATTGGCTATCACACGGCTTTGACAACTAGGAAATCGAGGTATCAACCCGGGTAGCGCAAGCTGCTACAAGATGTGACCATAAAGCCCAGGTCTTCGCGCGCCTCAACAGCCTTCCTAGGAGAGGAAATGGAAATGGAAATACCTACGACTTCCACGCCGTTTGACTCGAGGCCAACAAAATCAAACATGATTGGCGTTCATGGAAAGCTAATTGTTGCCGCACGAAACCATGAAACACTGGACGATTTCAATCGAATAATTGCGCCATTATTCGAATCGATACTGAAGGTGAAATCGGAAAGTCCAATAGCACTGAAGGTATCCAAAGCGATTAGAAAAAGCCTTCTTGGATCCTCCCGCCTTTCAGTGAAGTTGGCGGCATGGCGGCTTCCATTTGACGATCAACTACTAAATGAACTTGAGCAGAGCAAGGACCAAGATAGTCGAAACATAGCCGAAAAGTTGCGGACCGCCAGACGCCTCGCTTCAAAAATTGATTCGCCGCTTGGGGTATTGAACCTGTACCGTCAGCATGTGTTCATGCAAGATCCATTTGCCGGACCCATTGAGCATGCGTTTACGGTAGGACCGTCCGAGACTGTCGAGGTGCGAATGGAGACGGTTCAACGGCAGACTTTCGAGCAATCGCAGCAGCAGTCATTAACTCAGCAAGACGAGAGCTCTGCCGAGGATCGTCGATCGAACGATGTGTCGGATCGCATTGCGCGAACCATCTCCCGCTCCACGAACGCGACAATCTCGGCAAGTGTGTCCGGGTCCTATGGAGTGGTGTCAGGTGGAGTATCCGGCTCGCAAAGCTGGAGTTCCTCTGATACGGAATCGAGAGAGCGGATCTCGAGGCAGCTAACCGAGACAGTCAATCGAGTAAGTGAGTCTCTCACCAGATCATTCACGGTTTCATCAAAGACCACAACGGACTTCTTAGAGACCAACAGTTATCGAAGAACGGTTGAAAACAAACTACCAGAAGCCATGAACTATGGCCTGAGGCGCCTTTTTCAGAAGATGAAAATTAGTCAACAATCACTGGGGCCTCGCCTAGTTTGGCAAATTGTTCTTGAAAACCCAGGTGGCAGCGTAGCTAGGGGAGCCCTTGTCAACCGAACCGTACTTGAGGGAAATCCCTCCAAGCTCGTAGGCCCGCCGCCCGTTTTCGTGTCGCCACCTTGGGGTCTACAGTGGAACGGTCCCGGCGGCGGCACTATGCGAGAGATCCTAGAACGAGTTCCACTTCACGAAGGCGCATTTAATTGGCGCGTCCAGGGATTGAAGGACATCGCCGCCTTCTACTTCGCAAACGGGAGCCAGACCCAGGACATTACGTTCACTGGAGCGGACTCCAGTTGGACGACGCGCGCCACAATTAAAAGCATATCTGAGACATACCAACAGAAAAGTTTAGCTTCGGACCAATCGACTCAAATCGAATCAAACTCGGACGGAGATGCAAAATTCGGAGCAACGGCGGCCCCCAGCCGAATTATAGTAGTTCTCATAGAATTCAAGACAGTAGGCTATACCGGTAACAAAATCTATTCACCTGACTACGAAACAGAATTTAAACCAAGAATGGTGGAGGAACTGAGAGTTGCTACCGCATCTACTCGATTCTGGGATTCGTCTGGGTCCGATGAAGGCAATGCTGAGGCTAGTGCAATCCTAGCCGGATGGGCAACATACCTGACTGACGTAAGTGGAACAGTGCGGCGCGCGCCGGATGATCTCAGACGCGAAGAGCGGGCCATAATTCTTTCTCGTGTTTTCCGGGATAAGCTCAAGATCAGTCCTGAAGCCGCGGGCGAGTTGGATGTATTTCGCGAGCTTTTTGATCTCGATCAATTCTTTACGACTCCGGCCGCGACCGAAGAGAATCGCGGGCACACATTGCCTTCGACCTACTTTTTCGACGCAAAGAGTTCTGCAAGATTTGGCTCATCACTGTCGTGGGACATTCAACCTGATGTCGACGATGCTCGCAATCAGTTCGTCAATTCAGCGCATTTGCAAGCATTCATTCCCATTAGAGCAGGACGCGAGCGAGCAGCCGTCGAATACCTTCGACTGCACGGACAACTAGGTATTCCTTTCGAAGATGATCTAGAAAAGGTTCTTCTAGAGTTCGCTGCCCGGCGTATCGAGGAAGACCGGTTTCCGCTTCAGGGGCCAGACGATGTTTTTTCTGAGGGATCTACAAGCAAGCACAACGGAATGAGTCTTGCAGAGATATATCCAATATACCGAGAATTCGAGGCCACAGCGCCGATTGAAGGCTTTGTTTATCAGAAGATCGAACTAAAGTGAGCATCGCAAGCGTTCCGTTGGTGCTTTGTGGGCCGATCTTGCGGCGCTACAGCCCAAAGAGCTTCTGGATTTGGATACTCGTAGGGCGCGAACTCAAAGTGCAGGCCAACGTCTACAAGACGGTCGAACGGTCGAACAAATCGATCGATCGAGCTGAGATCGTAGGCGGTGGATTCGCGGCATCCCACAGAATATGCGACCGAGCCCATCTGGTCATGTTGCAGGCGAAGCCACTAGCTGATCTTCGAGATGGATTTCCGGAAAACTCGACGCTGCTTTATGAGTTGCTTGTCGTTGACGATATTACGAGTCGCCCTCTACTGACTAAGAAGGAGTTAACAGAAAGGCTGCTGGAAGGTTATAGCGACCTGTCTTTGATGACACCGCCTGCGTCGGCTGAAGGTAGCCTATTGGTGGCAATGGGTTCTTGTCGAAACTTAGATCAAGGTGATTCTTGCATCGGACTGGCCAAGTTAAGGACTGAGGTCTGGGATCGTCGCGAAACTCGACCTCACATGATTGTCCTGATGGGAGATCAAGTCTATTGCGATGACTTGACCCAGAAGACTTATGATGCTTGCAAGGACTTAAGCGGCAGAGTGTTTGGTTCATTGCCCAGAGACAAGATCCTCTTAAGCCTCACTTCTAGCCAGAAGGTCGCGTTCATTAGAACCCAACTGACAGTCACCAAGGGGCCATTTGGAGTTTCGCCAGTTCCAGAAAGGCACCTACTCGGCTTTGCCGAGATTTGCGCGCTGTATTTACTCTATTGGAGCTCGGGCGCCTGGGGACTACTTTCACTAACACCACCTGCGGATACGCGCCATTGGGAGTTGATATTTGCCAACACTATCACATACTTTTCTGGCGACGACCATGAGATAACGGACGACTATGGCTTCGATGGCCAATGGCAGAAAGCCATCACGGAATCAACGAAAGTTCGACGCTTTGCGGCGAATGGAACGCTCGCTTATCTTATTTTTCAGGGGTACGGCAACGACCCCGCGGCCTTTGGGGATCTGCAGGACGACCATTCTTTCATTCGGCAGGCAATCTTCGGTGCGATCGCTACTGACGGGAATCTAGCGCGGGCCGATGACTCGATCATGTCGCTTGAATCATGGAGCTATGTAATTCCTGCCAATTTTGCCATGGTGGTCCTCGACTCAAGACTCGCACGAACAGATGACCCCTCCACAAGCAAGACGAGCGCCCAAGAGATTCTTCCCTCGGGAAGAATCAAGGAGTACCCTCAACTGCGCGCGAAGTTCTTTTCTGCAGGCGTTCTAAACGCCCTACTGAGGTCGGCAAAGGAAACTTCTGGCGGTGGCACTCTCCATTTACTCACACCAACTCCGGTTTTCGGACAACCTGCGGTCGAGAGATTGATTCGGAACAGAGTAAAAAGCAGGGATACTGCTTTAGCGTATGACTACGAAAACTGGAAATCCAACCCACGCAACTACTTCACCTTGGCGGATTGCATTGAGCGCTCTGGTTTTGAGGCATGCTCAGTATATTCTGGCGATGTCCACTATGCGTTCTTGGCGAAAGGGACAATTTCGGTAAATGGTCGGACAATGCGGGTATCACAAGCATGCGCCAGTGCGCTTGCAAACCCTATATCTGCAGCTGCCCAGTTTATCCTTGATGGCGCGCCCGCCTCAAAAGAGGTGATCTCCTACATCTGGAGGCGATTCGAAGATTCTTGGAAGCTGCTGCTGGGCTACCAGTCTACGGAGGTGGATAGCAACTCTCTCTTCTCCAATCATGGAAAGCCAACACTAGTCGAAAGCCTCTTTTATCAAGGACTAGAGAACAACTCATCTAGTACCATTTCATTTGCTTCCAGCCTCGCTGTAATATTGATCTCGCGCGATGCGGCGCGATCTACACTGTTGTCCTTGAGTCAAGAATCCAGATTACCCGTCATTGCCACCATGATCTCAAATTAGCCTCCGCCTATCCGTTTCACCATTTTAGAGACTTGTGGACAAGCCCATTTCCTCCCTTTATCAAAGTTTGAAACTGATCAGAGGTGCGGAGGCCGTTCATCGAGAGCGCAGCGACGCCACCAACATGCTGATGGACCCGCGCGAGGCGCCTGTTCTATCGACTGTGCAACTTGTCATCGTCTCTGAAGGATGACGAGTTTTGGGCGCTGCTTAAAATAGACACCTCCAACCAGCTTAGATGGCGGAATTTGCGTCTTGTCCCCTGGCGTGACCGACCGCATATTGGTGATTGGTAGCCGGGCTGCTAGAAGCCGACTCCATCCATTCAGCACGTAGACCACGAGCGACTGCGTACCCGAGGCAAGAGCCGACACTCTTCCCCGACGACTGAGCACACGAACGCGTCTCGGCGCCGTTCTCCCTCAGCGCGACAGCACCTTCCCGATCGCCCGCGCCAGCGCGGCGCGCTCATACGGCTTGGGCAGCAGCTCCCAGCCCAGCGCGTTGTCATGCCCGGACGACAACAACTCCGCCGAGAACCCCGACATCAGCAGTACGGCGATGTCGGGCCATTCCTTTTGGACCTGTGATGCCAGCTCGGTACCGCGCATGCCTGCGCCCAACGCGATGTCGCTGAGCAGCAGATGCGGCAGCGCGCTGGCCTCGGACGAGTCGGTTGCATCGTCCAACTCGCGCAGATGCCTGAGAGCCTCTTCCGCGCTGGCGCAGGCCGTGACGCCGCAACCCAGGTCGGTCAGGTAGCGACGCGCCACCGCGCGTACCTCAGTGTCATCCTCAACCAGCAGCACACGTAGTCCCGGCGGCACGGATGCGGCCGTCGCGTCGTGCTCGGCGGCTTCGCGCTTTGTTGCTGGCGGCTGGGGCAGGATCAACGACAAGGTCGTGCCGTGCCCCGGCGTGCTGTCGATGCCGATCGCCCCGCGCGACTGGCGCGCGAAGCCGTAGACAGTGCTCAATCCCAGCCCGGTGCCCCGCCCCGCCTGCTTCGTCGTGAAGAAGGGTTCGAAGGCGCGCTCCTTGACGTCCTCCGGCATGCCCGTGCCACTGTCGGAGATCGCGATGCGGACATAGTGCGTCGCGCTGTCCGACCCGGATCCCGCGGGCGTCGGATCTTCGTCGTCCTCCTCCAGCTCGCGGCGCAGCTCCGGCGGGATGGCATTCAGCGGTGCCGCTTCGAACACCAACTCCCCGCCCTCGGGCATCGCGTCGCGCGCATTGATGGCGATGTTCAGCAGCGCCGATTCCAGCTGTGCCGGATCGGCCTGCACATCAGGGCAATCGGATGCCACCTCGATGCGGATGCGGATGCGCTGGTCGAGCGTGCGACGCAGCATGTCCGCCAGCGAGCGCATCATTGCGCCCACGTCGACGCTGGCCGGCTGCAGCCGCTGCCGGCGCGAGAACGCCAGCAGCTTGCCGGTCAGCTCCGCGCCGCGGCGCGAGGCCCGCGTCGCGGCCGCGACCAGTTGCGGTGCGAAGCTGTCCTCAGTCACCACCGGCAGCTCGGCCAGCACCTGCAAGTTGCCCTGGATGACCGTCAGCAGGTTGTTGAAATCGTGCGCGATGCCGCCCGTCAGTTGACCCACGGCCTCCAGCCGCTGCGAGTGATTCAGCGCCTCCTCGGTCTGAGCCCGCTGCAGGCAGGTGCCGAGCAGGTTGGCGACCGATTCCAGGAAGCGCACCTCCGCGTCGCCGAAGCGTTTCGGCTGGCGCGAGCGCACGGCCAGCGTGCCCACGGGCCGTCCACGATCCGACAACGGGACCGCCAGCGAGGACACGAGGCCCGCCTGCCGATAGGCGTCGGGGACGATGAACCTTTGCTCGATGCCGTAATCCTCGACCACGACCGGGATGCCGTGCGCCAGCACGAAACCCTGCGGCGTCTCGGGCCGGTTCGGCACATTCACCCCAAGTCCTTCGCCGTCCAGCAGGCCGACGCCGCCGGCCAGGCGCAACTCGGTACGGCCCGGCTCGAGCAGGAACACCACCGCCACATCGGCCTCGAGCGCCTGCGCGGCGATCGAAGGCACCTGGCGCAGCACCTCCTGCGGATCGAGCGAATCGACGGCGATCTTGCCCAGTTGTGCCAGATGCTCGCTGTAGCGCGCGCGCTGCAAGGCCTGGCGCACGCGCGGGTACTCGGCGACGCTGCGGATCGAGGCCATCGTGTACGGCAGTCCGAGCGGCTGCAACGGGCTCAGCGCGATCTCCACCAGGACCTCCGACCCGTCACGCCGGCGCGCGACCAGCTCGGTGGCCGTGCCGCCCATCGGCCGCGATCGCGGCGCCCCTTCGTAAGCATGCCGGTAAGCGGCGTGGCGAGGGCGGATGCTGTCGGGCACCAGCATCTCGACGGCAGCGCCGATCAGGTCCTCGTTTGCATAGCCGAGCAGTTGGGATGCCGTCGGATTCGCGAGCCGGATCAGCCCCTGTTCGTCGACCAGCAGCAACCCGTCCGGCGAGGCAGCGAAGAGCGCGCGGAAGATCGCCGATTCATCGAGGCCGGACGCTCCGCCGCCGATCACGTCGGCCGCATTGATCGCGTCGGTCGTGCTGTCGTTTGTGACTTCGCCCATGGCGGTGCTCAGGTCGAAATCGTCGAGGTCACCCTCGGCGCGAACAGGTAGCCGGCCCCTCGCACCGACTTGATCCATTGGCCCTCGCCCGACTCGGCGCCGAGCTTGCGACGCAGGCGTCCGACCTGCACGTCGATCGTGCGGTCGAACGGCCCCGACTCGCGGCCCCGCGTGTGCTCCAGCAGGAAGTCCCGCGACAGCACGCGCCCCGGATGCAGCAGGAAGATGTGCAGCAGGTCGAACTCGCCGGTCGTCAGCGCGACTTCCTCGCCGTCGGGCCCGGTCACGCGGCGCGCGGACACATCGACGGTCCAGCCCTCGAAGTGGAGCCGCTCCCGGCCGGCGGACAGGTCATGGACGATCTCACCCGGCTGTCCACGCGACGTCTGCATCGACGCCGACAGGGGCGGCGCGCCGGACGCGGCCATCGCGTTCCCGGCGTGCGCATGCGCGGCGGCGGGCGTCGCCGCCGGCCCGGGCGCCAGGCGCCGCAGCACGGCCTTCACGCGGGCGACCAGTTCGCGCAGGTCGAAGGGCTTGGTCACGTAGTCGTCGGCACCGACCTCCAGCCCGACGACCTTGTCCACCGCATCGCCGCGCCCGGTGACGATCACCAGGCCGCAGCGCCAGTGCTCGCGCAACTGACGCGCGATGACGAATCCGTCCTCGCCGGGCAGTCCCAGGTCCAGCAGCACCAGGTCGGGCGTGTCCGCCGCCATCAGCTCCATCAGCGCACGGCCCGTGTGGAGCTGCGTCGTGCGAAAGCCGTGCGACGCCAGGTAGCCTGCCAGCAGCTGGGTGATGTCGGGCTCGTCGTCGAGGATCGCCAGATGGGCGGGCGCGGGCACCGGTGCAGGCGCGCTCGCCGGGGCGGCCGTGGAAGGGAGGAAATCGGGCGCGGTCATGGGCCCCGATTAGAGCGCGTCCGCACGGATCAGCCGCTCCAGCGTGCGCGTCAGGCGATCCAGGTCGATCGGCTTGACCATGTGTTCGTCAAAGCCGCTGCTCAAGGCCTTGTCGCGATCGGACGCCTGGCCGTAACCGGTCAGGGCGATCAGCCGTGGCGCGGCCGCGCCGAGTTCGTGATGGATCAGGGTCGCCAGTTGGTAGCCGTCGATGACCGGCATGCCGATGTCGAGCACCGCCGCGTCGAAGCGGGCCGCGCGCACCCGGTCCAGCGCCTCTTGCGGCAGCGTCGTCGTGACGACGTCGTATCCGGCGTAGCGCAACGCCATGCCCAGTGTCTCGGCGGCGTCGCGGTTGTCGTCGACGACCAGGACCCGCCCCTGCACCGGCGGCAGCGTGTCCAGCGCCTCCGTGGCCGGCCCCGGCGCGGGCGGCGCGGCATGGATCTCCGCCGGCAGCGTCACGCGGAAGGTCGCGCCCTGCCCCGGTCCGGCGCTGAACACCGCCACCTGGCCGTGATGCATCTCGACCAGCTGCTTCACGATCGCCAGCCCGATGCCGAGCCCGCCCTTGGAGCGGTCCAGCGTCGTCGAGCCCTGCTCGAAGAGCTCGAACACGCGCGGCAGCATGTCCGCGTCGATGCCGGCGCCGTTGTCCTGCACCTCGATCACCAGCGCATCACCGACGGCGCGCGCCGCGACGCGGATCTCGCCATTCGTCGGCGTGTACTTGGCGGCGTTGCTCAGCAGGTTGACGACGACCTGCCGCAGCCGCGCCCGGTCGCCCACCAGGCGCAGCTCCGGCCCCACCTCGCAGGCCACGCGCAGCAGGTGGTTGCGCTCCTCGAGCAGCGGACTCACGCCCTCGATGGCGTCGCTCAGCAGGAAAGGCACGTCCACCGGCTCGCGCGACAGCTCGATCTTGCCGCGCGTGATGCGGGTGATGTCGAGCAGATCGTCGACCAGCTTGGACAGGTGGCCGACCTGGCGCTCGATGATTTCGTGCTCGCGCGACAGCTGGCCCGTCTGCAGGCGGATCAGGTGCAGCGCGGTGGAGATCGGCGCCAGCGGGTTGCGCAGCTCGTGCCCGAGCATGGCGAGGAACTCGTCCTTCGCGCTCGCGGCGCGTTCACGCTCGTGATCGAGCCGCGCCGCGTGCAGCCCGGTCGATGCGAGCGTCGCCGCCGCGCGCATGAAGGCGCTCTGGTGCGGCGACGGGAAGTCCGGCCGGGAAGAACCGAACCACAGGCTGCCCGCCCGCCCCGCCGGTCCCAGGTAGAGCCGCACCACGCGCAGCGTGCCCAGCGGCGACTCCAGCGCGGTCGCGCTGTCGGCGGTGTCGGGCATCTGGCGGCAGGCGACGATGAAATCGGTCCAGGCCTCCTGCGACACACGCACGCCGCCGAGCTGGAGCACCGTCGCCGGCGCGGCGTCCGGCACCAGCGGCGCATGCAGCAGGCAGACCGCCGTGCCGACGATCCGGTTCACCGCCTCGGTCGTCAACTGCAGGACGGTGGCTGCATCGCGCCCGACCCAGAGGGCCGGCAGCGCAAGCAGGCCCATCAGGTCGCGCAGCGCCTGGTCGGCGGCGGACGGTTCTCTTTCTCGGGACATCGTGGTCATTCGGACCGCCGGTGTCGTGCCGGCGCGAGAAGGGCCACCGGCGCGGAGCGCCCACGACGCCGCCCGGTGGCCCGGCGCGCGGACAGCTCGCGCAGCATCTCGGCCGGCGGTGTGAAGAAGGGATTCTCTCGCAGCACGCCGCCGATCATCGTGAGCGGATGCGTCCGCAGCAGATCCATCATGGTGGCACCGTCGAGCGGCGCGAGGTCGTAGACGCAGATCGCCAGACGGCGATTCGTGTCGAGGACGCCGTTCAGGCGCGCCTCGTATTCCAGCAGGTCCAGACGGTCGACGCCGTGACGGACGGCCCAGCCCATCTGCGTCATGACGCGCAGGCCGTCGAATCCGGCCAGCGCGCCCCCTTGCGCCGACGTGGCCAGCGCCATGGCCGAGAGCAAGGCCTCCACGTCGATCGCGCCCGGCGCCTGCGGCCAAGGCCACAAGGCCAGCTGGCCCCGGTGCTCGCAGGCGACGACGTCGATCCCGGCGCCGACCAGGCGTGCCCGGTGCTCGTCGAGGCCGCCCGGCTCGATCAGGTGCAGGTTGCGTTCGTTGTTCTGCTCCGCCTCCCGATAGAACGGCGCCAGCACCTGGCACGCCTCCTCCCGGCTGTCAAAAAAGGCGCAAATGTGGAAATGAGGGGTGATCACTACTCTCTCGCACCGTCCGCGGCGCCATGGGCCAACGGACGTCCTCCGTCCCGAGTTGCATCGGCCAGTGGGCTGGCTCTGAGGGGGCTATCCCGCCATGTTAGCCGTGAAGCGTCACTGTTTTTGGATCAGTCGACGACTCGCGCCCCCTCCGGCGCAAATTGAATCTGCGAAATCCAAAGTTGACACCGGTCCAAAACCCGTCGCTGCAATTACTCGGTGATCCGACCGCAGTAAGTCGGACCACCCCTCAATGGGTCGGCGGTCGGCCTCAGGCGTGGGCCCCCAGCGCGTGGCGCTCGCCCGCATGCACGTCGCAGGCGGCCGCGCAAGCCCGGCAGGCCTGGGCGCAACGCCTGCAATGCGCATGTTGATGTTTCTCGCATTCATCGGCGCAAGCCCGGCACAGATGGGCGCACAACGCGCAGAAATCGCCGTGATGCGCGGACTCCCGGGAGAGCACGCCGATCGTCGCCTCACAGAGGGCGGCGCAGTCCAGATCCAGCAGCGCGCACGCCTCCAGCAGGCGATCGCCGGAGCGGATGCACGCGTTGGCGCACTGACGCGTGGCGAGCAGGGCCTCGGCACAGGCCTTCATGCAGGGTTCCAGGTCTTCGGTGGGGGTTGTCATCGCATGTCCTTGTCCAGGTCAGAGGTGCCGTCTTCCGGCAACCGCCATTCCCCGGCGGAGCTCCCGGGCCTCACCGACAAGCATTCGAATGCCGGACAGGACTAGCAAGAGTTTGCTAGTTTCTTTGCATAAATGAACCATCACTGGGTGTCGACGTCAAAAGGCTAGCAAGGAAATGTCATTGTGAGACGGCGGGACGGGAAACGAAACTGAGCGCATAGAAAAACAGCCCGACGGGGTTTCCCTTGAACCGCCAAACTCCATTTCGATCATTCCGCCAATTCCGGCCATTCCGGCCAGCGAATATCGATACCGCCGCCTGGCGATACCCCCTCGCGGCGCTGGCGCTGATCTGCCTGCCGGCCCTCGCGGATGATGGACGCCAGACGCCGGCCGAGGTCGAGGTCAAGGTGGAGATCGAGGCAGCCGGCGCGCCCCTCGCCGAGCGGTCCGCGAGCGCGCCTCTGCCGACGAACGCCGCGCGCTGGGGGAGCGCCATGGACGATTTCATCGGCGGCGCCTTGTCCGCGGATCCGTCGATCGAACGCGCGCGGGCCTCGATCGCCGCCGCCGAGGACGGCGTCACCGCCGCGAAGTGGCAGTTCGGCCCGTCGCCGAGCTTCTCCCGCCAGCTCGCCACGGGCACGAGCCGGTATGTCAACGTCCTCAGCCTCCAGCAGCCGCTCTACACGGGCGGGCTGCTGTCGGCGAACCTGAACGCCGCACGGACCACCCTGCGCAGCAGCGAGATGGAACTGCGATCCGCGCAACTCCAGCTGAAGCTCCGGATCGTGCAGACCTGGGCCGACTGGGCCAAGGTCCGCGGCCGCATCGACGGCCTGGAGGCGCTGCGTGCGGAGCACCAGCAGTTGCTGGAGATGATCCGCCGCCGCACCCAGGCGGGCGTGGCCACCAATGCCGACGCGGCGCTGGCCGCGTCCCGGCTGAGCGCCGTGCTGGCCGAACTGGCGCAGGCCCGGCTCGAGGAGGCGCTGCAGCGCGACCGGCTGCAGCGTCTGGCGCGGCGGCCCGTCGACGATGCCTTGCGCATCGTGCTCGATGGGGACCTGCCCGCGCCGCCGGCGCTGAACCAGGTGCTGGACCGCATCCAGCTCTCGCCCGAGATGGCGATCGCGCGCGCGAACGTCGACCTGTACCGCGAGGAATTGACCAAGGCCAAGGCCGCCTTGCTGCCGACCGTCAGCCTGCGCCTGGACCGCCAGAGCGGCGCCTACAAGGACGACCAGATCGGCGTCGTGATCCAGGCCGGACTGCCGGGGGGACTGTCGGCCCTGTCCGGCGTGAACGCGGCCCGCTCCCGGATCGCCGCGGCGGAGGCCGCGGTCGCCGCGACCGAACAGGACCAGTTGAGCAACTATCAGCTGGAGTTCACCCGCCATGCCGCGGCGGTTGCGTCGCTGCGCAACGCCGAGCTCACGGCCTCGACGGGCGACGAAGTGCTGGCGTCGTACAGACGCCAGTTCGACGCCGGCAAGCGCGCGTGGCTGGACCTGCTGAACATGGTCCGCGAGGCCCATGCCACGCGCCAATCCCAGCGCGACGCCGCGATCGACGAACGCGCCGGCCTGTACCGCCTCCACCTGCTGCTCGACGACGGACCGCCGGCCGGTTGAGCAGGTCGAGGTCCGCCTTCTTCAACGCCTTCTTCAACGCCTTCCTCAGCGCCTTCCTCAACGGCACCCGCCACGCCTTCTGTCATGCCTTCCGCGGCGCTGTCCCGCCGCGTCCCCATCGCCACCTGCTCATCGCTCCCCGCGACACGCCCGCCATGACCTGGAATCCCTTCAAGCGGACGACGCCCGCGTCGTCGCTCCCGCCGGTCGCCCTCGCGGCCACCCTCACCCACTGGCTGCGGCTGAAGGGACGCCCCGTGCCCGTCGCGCAGGTCCGCCAGCGCCAGCAGGAACTGGGGCTGACCGGCGAGGATCTCCACGGCGCGCGCCTGCTGGCCGGCGTGCTCGACCCGCAGAGCCGGTTCGTGCTGCTCGACGCGCCGCAACTCGCCGCGTTGCCGCTGCTGTGCCACCACGCCGAACACGGCTGGCAGGTGGTGACCGCGCGCACGCCCGAAGGGCTCTGGACCTGCGTGGGTCCCGACCAGATCCGCCGCAACCTCGTGCTCGACGATCAGCCCTGCCTGCACGCGGTCGTGGACACCGAGACCCATCAGGCCGCGAGCCGCAGCGCGCGCGGCATGATGCTCGCGCAGGTCCGCGGCCAGTGGCCGATCTTCATGGAGGCGGCCGGCCTGTCGCTGGTGCTCTCGACGATCGGCATCGCGATCTCCTTCTTCTCGATGCAGGTCTACGACCGCGTCATCCCCAGCCAGGGCCACCAGACCCTGTGGGTCCTCACGCTGGGCGTGGGACTGGCGGTGGTGATCGAGTTCCTGCTGAAACTCGCGCGGGCCTCGCTGCTCGAACCGCGGCTGAAGCAGCTGGATGTCGGCATCTCCAAGGCGCTGATGGCGCGGCTGAACGCGGTCCGCATGGATCAGCGCCCCGGTTCCGTCGGCACGCTGGCGTCGCAGGTGCAGAGCTTCGAGTCGATCCGCGGCATCCTGTCGGCCAGCACCCTGTTTCTCCTGTTCGACATGCCGATGGCGCTGATCTTCGCGCTCGTGATCGCGGCGATCGGCGGCTTCTGGATGGCACTGCCGGCGGTGGTGCTCTTCGGCGTGACCGTGCTGACCGGTCTGCTGCGCGCGCGCCGCATCGCCCGGCTGACCGCGAGCAGCCAGTCCGGCGCGAACGCCAAGACCGGTCTGCTGGTCGAAACCATCGAAGGCACCGAGGCGATCAAGGGCCTCGGCGCCACCTGGCGTTTCGAAGCGCGCTGGGCAGCGCTGTGCGAAGTGAACGCCGCGCAAAGCCTGGCCCTCAAGCATGAGAGCGACACCACCTCCTACATCTCCGCCGCCCTGCAGCAGGCGAGCTACGTCTCCCTGATCTGCGTCGGCGCGGTGCTCGCCATCGACGGGCACCTGACGCAGGGCGCGATCGTCGCCTGCTCCATCCTGTCCGGGCGCGTGCTGTCGCCGCTGGCCTCGATTCCGCCGCTGCTCGTGCAGCTGGGCAGCGCCCGGGCGTCCATGAAGGCGCTCGATGCGATCTTCCGGCTGCAGGTGGACAACGACGGCATGGACCGCGCGATCGTGCCCCAGGCCCTGCACGGGGCGTTGCGATTCGAGGACGTCGAGTTCGCCTATCCCGGCCAGAAGGAGCCGCTGCGTTTCGGCAACCTGCGGTTCAGCCCCGGCGAGAAGGTCGCCATCCTGGGGACCGTCGGCGCCGGCAAGACCACGCTCCTGTCGCTCGCCTGCGGCCTGAGCAAGCCCACGCGCGGCACCGTCTACCTGGACGGCGTCGACCAGCAGCAGATCCATGCCGGCTGGCGCGCGACCCACCTGGCCTACTGCCCGCAGCATGCGTGGCTGTTCTCCGGCACGCTGCGCGACAACCTCCTCTTCGGATTGCCGGACGTCAGCGACGACCGCCTGGTCGCCGCCTGCCAGAAGACCGGTCTCTGGCCCATGGTCGCCCAGCATCCGCTGGGCCTGGACCGCAAGCTCTCCGAAGGGGGGCGCGGCCTGTCGGGCGGGCAGCGTCAGCTCGTGGCGCTGACGCGCCTCGTCCTGGCCGATCACGCGGTGTGGCTGCTCGACGAACCGACCTCGGGCATGGACGACGGGCTGGAACAGGCCACGGTCCGCCTGATGCAGCACCTGCTCAAGCCCGAGGCGACGCTGCTGCTGGTGACCCACCGCCTGTCGATGCTGGCGCTGGTCGACCGCGTGATCGTGCTCTCGCCGCAGGGCGTCCTGGCGGACGGACCGCGGGACGAGGTGCTGGCCAGGCTGCAGGGCCGGCCAGCGCCGGCACCCGGCCCGGTGGCGGCCACCCGGGCCGCTTGAATGACCGCTTGAACGACCGCTTGAACGACTGCTTGAACGACTGGCCGAACCACTGCCTGGACGGCCGCCGCTCCCATCGACTTCCGACATCAAGAGAACGTGATGACAACCAGCCCTCCTCTTCACGACGGTCAAGCGCGCGTGCGCTGGACCGTCCTCGCCACGGTGGCGGCGCTCGGCGCCGGCTTGTGGTGGGCCTCGCAGGCGCAGATCGAGCAGGTCACTCGCGCCGGCGGCAAGGTCATGGCATCCTCGCGCACGCAGGTGATCCAGGCGCCCGACGGAGGTGTGGTGGAAAAGCTCTTCGTGCGCGAGGGAGACGCCGTCCGCAAGGGCGACCTGCTGGCGCAGCTCGACAACACCAAGGCCAGTGCCGCGCTCGCGGACTCCAGCGAAAAGGCCGACGCGCTGAACGCCTCGCTCGCCCGCCTGCGCGCCGAGACGCTGGGCACGCCCTACCGCCCCGCCGGCACGGGCCCCTTCAACGACCTGCAGCGCAAGCTCTATGAACGCCGCCGGACGGCCCTGCAGGAAGAGCTGACGGTCCTGGCGACCTCCGCCGAACTCGCCCGGCGCGAGGTCGATCTCAACGAGCCCCTGTACAAGGCCGGCGACATCAGCGCGGCCGAGTACCTGCGGCTCCAGCGCACCGCGAACGAGGCGGCGGGCCAGGTCACCTTGCGCCGCAACCGGTTCCTCCAGGATTCCCAGGCCGAGCTGGCCAAGACCGAAGAGGAACTCGCCAGCGTGCAGCAGATGCTGAACGACCGTCGCGGCAACCTGGAGCACACGCAGCTGCGCGCGCCCGTCGACGGCGTGGTCAACCTGATCACGCTGACCACCGAGGGCGCGGTCCTGCGGCCCGGCGACGAGATCATGCAGCTGCTGCCCACCGGCGAGGACCTGATCATCGAGGCCCGGCTGCGCGCCGCCGACATCGGGTTCATCCGCCCCGGCATGCCGGCGGTGGTAAAGGTGGACGCCTTCGACTACAGCATCTACGGTGCGCTCGACGGCAGCGTGAGCTACGTGAGTCCCGATGCGCTGACCGAGCGCACCGCGCAGGGCGAACAGCCCTACTACCGCACCCACATCCGCATCAGCGGCAAGCGCTTCAAGGGCGAGAAGGCCGATCGCATCGTGATCCAGCCCGGCATGACGGCGACGGCGGAGATCATCACCGGCCGTCACACGGTGCTGGACTACCTGCTCAAGCCGGTCAGGAAGACGGTGTCGGAATCCCTCGGCGAGCGCTGAAGCCGTGTCGACCGCACGACGCTTGCGCGAGCACCACTCACTTCACGTCATCAATCTTCATCGACCATCAGCAACAACAACTCCGAACCACAGGGGAACACGCCACCATGATCACCGTCACCATCATCGAAGACGATGCCACCGTCCTGCAGCGACTGATCGACGTCGTGTCGGCCAGCAGTGCCTGCCAGATCGTGGGCATCGGTCGCAATCGCGGGGAATCGGTCTCCGCCATCCTCGCCAATCGTGCCGACATCTACCTGGTCGACCTCGGCCTGCCCGACGTGGACGGCATCGACCTGATCAAGCTGATCGACGAGAAGTGCCCGGATGCGCACAGCATCGTGATCAGCACCTTCGGCGACGCCAAGCACGTGATGCGCAGCCTGCGTTCGGGCGCGTCGGGCTACCTGCTGAAGGAAGAGATCCAGCCCAGCCTGATCGACAAGATCATCGCCACCCACAACGGCCATGCGCCACTGAGCCCGGCCGTGTCCCGGCTGGTGCTCGACAAGCTCGAGAGCCTGGAGACCGGCGTGAAACCCAAGGTGGACAAGGGGCAGAAGCTGAAGGAGCTCGGCCTGGGCCAGCGCGAATGGAGCGTGCTGAACCTGCTGATCGAAGGGCTGCCGATCGTCGACATCGGCAGCCGTCTGTCGATCTCCCGCTTCACGGTGAATCAGCACCTGCGCTCGATCTATCGCAAGCTGAACGTCAACTCCCGCGCCATGGCCACCAGCGTCGCCCGGCTGCACGGGCTGATCGACGAGTGAGCCTCCCGACGCCGGCCGGAGGCCGGGGCCCCGGGCGGCGCCCCGGCGCCTCAGCGGGCGGCCAACGCCATGCCACTGCCCGGCCGGGCATCGCGGACTGCCGTCGCGGCGCGGAAGATCGACGGGAACGCCGCGGCGGGTCTCGCGAGCAGGCGCATGCGCAGCAGCTGCTTGCACAGCAGGAAGGTCGCCTGCTCCAGCGCGCCTGAGGTGTTCACGAGGCCCTCGCGGCGCAGGCGGAGCCGCCCTTCGGCCAGTTCGCCGCGCAGCAGCCGCGCCAGGTCGCGATCCCGGCCATGCACGGCGGCGATGTTGAACACCGCCAGCCAGGCGACCAGGACGGCGCGCGGCAATGAGGCCAGTACCTCCGCCAGCGACTCCGCGGTCGCGGCGCCCTGGGGCGCATGGATCGCCTGGACGCGCAGGAGTCGCGCGACCAGGGCCGGATGACGACCCGCGAGCAGCGCCAGCGACGATGCCGAGGCTCCCGAGCGCGCCAGCAGGAACAGCTGCCCGACGACGCCCGCATCGCAGCCTGGCAACGCAGGCACGGCCAGCGTCATCGGGCGGGCGATGCCATAGCCCTGGAAGTAGTCCGCCCCCGCGCGACGCGCGCGCTGGAAGGACTCGTCGTCCTCGATCTTCTCGGCGATGACGGCCATGCCCAGTTGATGGGCCTGCCGAACCAGGGCCTGCAGCGACGCCACATCAAGACCGACGACATCGATCTTGGCGAACTGCACCCACGGGGCCAGCGCCCATCGCACGTCGTCCGCCCGGACGATGTCGTCCAGGGCGAAGCGGTAGCCGCGGCCGTGAAGGTCCTGGATGCGTTGCAGGAGCGGGGCATCCACCACGACCGTCTCCAGCAGTTCGATCACGCCGACATCCGGTGTCAGCGCTTCGGCGATCGGACTCATCAGCGTGCGGCTGTCCATGTTGACCAGCAGGTCGCCGATGGGATGTTCCGCGGCCGGCGCGTCGGTCAGCAACTCGCCATCGATCAGCGCGCCGGAGAGGGCCGTGGCCGTCGCGTAGGCGCCCAGTTCCGGACTGACGCGGTGGTCGCAGGCATTCCAGCGGAACAGCAGTTCCGTGGCCACGACACGGCCGGTGCGGTCGATGACCGGTTGCATGGCGTAGCGGACATGGGTGCCGAGATGTTCGGCCTGCCAGTCGGGCAGGGACGACGACGGAGGGGGCAGGTCCACACCGCTGACGGGGGTGCGACCGGGTTCGAACGAGCGGGACATGGGCACTCCGCGGAGCGGGTAGCGAAGAAGGCTTCATGCTATGAACCCGGGGCCCCGCGCTGAATAACAAACACTTGTCATCCCCTGGGAGGGGATAGCAGTTATGGGAGGGGTCCACCGACTGCAACAAGGGGGCGCCACGGGGGCGCCATGGGGGATGAGGCGGGTGCCGCACTTGCCCTCGCCCGTCGCCGTTGGACACGCGCTCGAACCGGAACCCCGGTGCGATGCGCGAGCGACTCACCCTTCGGACCTGGACCGGTCCGCCGCCGCGCGGGGATACTGCCTCGCGCGGGCGGCGGCACAGCGGCCCGGGTCGTTGGGTTTTCTTACCCGGATCACAAGGAGAAGCAACATGCAGATGCGACACACCCGACTGGCTGCGGCCGCCCTGGCGGTCGCCGTCCTGGCCGGCTGCGCCAACATGGACGAACGCCAGCGCGGCACCGCTGGCGGCGCCGCGATCGGCGCCGTCTCGGGCGCCGTCATCAGTTCCGCCACCGGCGGCAAGGCGGGGACCGGCGCGCTGATCGGCGGCGCGCTCGGCGCGGTGGCCGGCAACGTCTGGTCACGCCACATGGAGGACAAGCGCCGCGCGATGGAACAGGCCACGCAGGGCACCGGCGTCGAGGTGACCCGCACCGCGGACAACCAGCTGAAGCTGGACGTGCCGAGCGACATCTCGTTCGCGACGAACAGCGCCACGGTCGAGCCGCGGCTGCGTCCGGTGCTGGACGCCTTCGCGAACGGCCTGAACAGCAATCCGTCGCCGACGGTGGTGCGGGTGGTCGGGCACACCGACAACACCGGCTCCGATGCCATCAACGATCCCTTGTCGCTGCGCCGCGCGGAGAGCGTGCGCAACTACCTGGCCGACCGCGGTGTCCGTGCCGACCGGGTCGAGGTCGCCGGCCGCGGCTCGCGCGAGCCGCTGGTGTCGAACGACACCGCCGAGAGCCGCGCCAAGAACCGCCGCGTGGAGATCTTCCTGCGCGAGCCGCAGCAGGGTTCCGGCGGGTGAGTCTCCGCAGGAGCGCCGCGGCGCTCCCATGACAAAGGCGCCTCGCGGGAGGCGCCTTTTTTTCTTGCCGCGCATCAACCGGAGCGACGGCCGTCAGCCCAGTCAGGGCGTGGTCTTGACGGGCTCGGGGCCCATGTGCGGTCCCGTGCGATGCAGCGCGCCGCCCTCGCCTTCCCAGGTGGTGACCTCCTCGGGTTTCGAGTGCGAGGTCTTGTGCCGCTGCTCGTGGCGCCGGGACTGCCACTGCCACAGGGCGTAGCCGGCCAGGCTCGACAGCGCGAGCGGGACGAGTCGTTTCATCAGCATGGTGTCGCTCCTCTTCGATGGCTCAACGGGCCGGCGCGCTGGCCTTGGGCTGGCGCGGCGGCGGGACGTCGGGACCCGGGCGCATGGTCGCGCTCGGCGGTTCGGCCGGCGCGGACGGGATGCCGGCCGCGGTCGGGTTCTCCTGCACCATGCGATCGATGCGGGTCAGGATGCCGCCGCTCTGCACGCTGCCGTCGCGCGTGCCCTGCCCCATGACCATCATGCGGCAGTCTTCGCGGTCCGCCTCGGCGACGCGCTGGCAACGCAGCATCGCGTTGTTGGCGAGGTCCTGCGCGCTCGCGGTCCGGAGGTTGCCGCGCTGGGCCTCCTGCCGCGCCGCGCCGGCTTCCTTCAGGCAGGCCGCGCGCGCCTGGCCGGTCTTGCCGGCGAGGCAGTTGGCGCGCTCCTGTTCATAGGTCGCCTGGATGTCCGACTTGGACGATGTGGCGGAGGCCCCGGCCGCGAAGGCCGGCGTGGTCACGATCATGACGGCCGACAACACCGCCCCGGCAGTGATCCAGGCGGCGGCGGACGGGGACGAGAAGGTCTTGTTGAGCTTGATCATCTTGGGTTCCTTTCGAGCGCGTGGCGCCGAGGTGGAAACACGGGACGGGAGGATGAAGCAAGGCTAGGCCCGTGACCTGCCGCTGTCTGTCGTACCGCGCCGGAGCCGCGTGTAGGACGAGTCCGGCACCGCCTCGCGGGCCCTCCCTGCGGCGTCCTGTCCTACACCCAGACGTGGGCCCTGCTGATCCCTTCGGCCCCCTGGCCGCTCCTACAGTGAGCCCAAGCGCCGCGCCGCGGCCGACAGCTGGAAAGGACATCGTCATGTTGAAGTGGGCCTTGATCTTTGCCGTGATCTCGCTGGTGGCGGGTGTACTCGGCTTCACCGGTCTCGCCGCGGGCGCGGCGGGCATCGCCAAGATCCTGTTCGGGATCTTCCTGGTCATCTTCCTGGTGCTGCTGGTCCTGGGCATCACGGGCGTGAACGCGCTCCGGAAGTGACCGCCGCCCTTTCCTGAACCCAGAGGAGCCAGCCCATGAACGCCCCCGAACACAAGCACCTGAAGCTTGACGAACAGGCTTTGCAGCGCGCTCGCCAGCACCTCGACGAAGGCCCGGTCACGCCGAGCTACGGCCCGTGGCGCGACGACGTGATCCGCCTGCTCAACGACGCGCTCGCGACCGAGCTGGTCTGCGTGCTGCGCTACAAGCGCCACTACTTCACCGCGCACGGCCTGAACTCGCCGCGCATCGCCGAGGAGTTCCTCGAGCACGCCACGCAGGAGGCGGTCCATGCCGACCGCATCGCCGAGCGCATCGTGCAACTGGGCGGCGATCCGGACTTCAGGCCGGACTCGCTGACCCAGCGCAGCCACGCGGAGTACGACGAGTCCAAGGATCTGAAGGCGATGCTGCGATCGAACCTGATCGCCGAGCGCATCGCCGTGGAGGCCTACCGCCAGATGATCCAGCTCATCGGCGACAAGGACCCGACGACGCGCCGCATCCTCGAGGAAGTCCTCGCCGAAGAGGAAGAGCATGCCGACGACCTCGCCGACCTGCTGAGGGATTGAGGCCATGCGCCGACGCGTCGCCGCCCTGCTCTTCGCGCTCGGCGCGAGCGTCGGTCTCGTGGCCTGCGGCACGCCCCGCGCGCCGGTCAATGGCCGGGTCCCGGACCCGCCTTCGGCCGCGCCCACGCTGACGAAAGTGGCCGCGCAGGTCGATGTCACCGGGTCGCGCGGACCGATGAACCAGGCCAGCCGCGAGCAGGCCGTGCAGGCTGCCGCCGCACAAGGCAAGGGCGATCTGCTGAAGCGCCAGATCGCCGCGATGTCGGCGTTCGGGGACGTCGACCTGTATGCCGGCAACGACGCGCAACTGCTCGTCGACGGCCCGGCCACCTTCGCCGCGATGTTCGCGGCCATCGACAAGGCGCGCCGCCAGATCATCCTGGAAAGCTACATCATCGAGGACGCCGACGTCTCGCGCCAGCTCGCCGACCGGCTGCTGAAGCGGCGCGCGGAGGGGCTCGACGTCGCGGTCATCTACGACGGCGTCGGATCGATGGGCACGGACGAGACCTACTTCGACCGCCTGCGTCAGGGCGGTGTCGCCGTCTGCGCCTTCAATCCGGTCAACCCGCTCAAGCAGCGGACGAAGTATCACAAGATCACGCAGCGCGACCATCGCAAGATGCTGGTGGTCGACGGCGAAACCGGATTCACCGGCGGCATCAACATCAGCGCGGTGTACTCGTCGGGCTCCGGCGGTTTCGGCAGCCGCGGGCCGTCGAAGCCGCCCAAGCCGAAGGCCGCGCCGAGCGAAGCGGCCGACGGCAAGGGCAAGTCCAATGACAAGGCCGACGAGAACGGCTGGCGCGACACGATGGTCCAGGTGCGCGGCCCGGCGACGCAGGCCCTGCACACGCTGTTCCGCGAGGTCTGGGCGCAGCAGCACTGCGAAGGCACGGTCGCCGCGATCGCGCCACCGCCCGGCCCGCCGGCGGGACAGCAACTGATGCGCGTGATCCCGTCCACGCCGCAGGACACCGAGAACCGCATCTACACGCTGCTGCTCGGCAGCATCCGCGCCTCGCAACGCAGCGTCTACCTGACGATGGCCTACTTCGCGCCGGGCCAGGACATGGTCGACGCCCTGTGCGAGGCCGCGCAGCGCGGCGTCGACGTGCAACTGATCCTGCCCTCGCGCAGCGACTTCGGCCCGGTGATGCAAGCGGGCCGCAGCCATTACGAGCGCATGCTGAAGGCCGGCGTGCGCATCCATGAACTGCAGGACGCGGTGCTGCACGCGAAGACCGCCGTCATCGACGGCGTCGTCTCGACGATCGGCTCCAGCAACATGGACTGGCGCAGCTTCGTGCACAACAACGAGGTGAACGCCGTCGTGCTGGGCGAGGACTTCGGCGGTGCGATGACGCGGATGTTCGAGCGCGACCGCACCGCCTCCAGGACGATCGAGCTGCAGCGCTGGCAGGACCGCGGCCTGTGGCAACGGAGCAAGGAATACTTTTCCAGGATGTTTGAACAATGGTGGTGAACAACGCGCCCTCTTCCGCGCCGGCACCTTCGCCGGGTCCGCGACGACACGGCCGCCACGGCTGGGCCCTGGGCCTGGGCGTGCTGGTCGTGATGCTGCTGATCACGGTCGGCGTCTGCGAATGGCTGGGCTGGCCCTTCCTGCGCCGTCCGGCGGAGCAATGGCTGAGCCAGAAGCTCGACCGCCAGGTGCGTTTCGACGGGGACGAAGACAACACCGCGTGGCAGCTGCGCCTGATCGGCCACCTTCGCCTGCGCACGCACAGCCTCACGATCGCCGGCCCCAGCTGGAGCACGCTGGGCGGTCCGATGCTGCAGGCGCAGGACGCCGCGTTGACGCTGCGCTATTCGGACCTGCTGGCCCTGCGGCATGAGGGTCAGGCCTTGCAGGTGAAGGCGCTGCGCGCGGGCGAGCTGTCCATGAAGCTGGAACGCGACGTCGAAGGCCGCGCGAGCTGGCAATTCGGCAAGCAGCCGTCCAGCGACACCCAGGTACGCAAGCGTCCCAACATCGACGGGATCCGCTTCGACCTGCTCGAAGTGGGCCGGGGCACGGTGCTGGTGGACGACAAGATCCAGCGGCTGCAACTGCTGGGCCGTTTCGCGCTGCGCGAGACCTGGACGACGCCGGCGGATGCGGCATCGGCGGTGCGTTCGGGTCTTGCCGCCTCGGGCGCGGCGTCCGACCCGCGCGCGCCCACGACGGCCGCGCGCGTGGCCAGCGCGGCGGCGTCCGGCACCCGGCTCGCGGTGGACTTCGGCGAGCGGGTGGCAGGTAAGCCCAAGGGGGCCTCGGAACCCACCGGCGAACCGGGCCCGGGCGAAGGCGGCCGGTACGGCGTGACGGCGCAGGCCGAGGGCCATTGGCGGGACCTGCCGATCAAGGCCAGCCTGCAGACCGGCTCCGCGCTGCCGTGGATGTCCTCGGACCCGAACGCGCCCGCCGTGCCGGTCACGCTGCGCGGCAACATCGGCAAGGCCCAGTTGAGCTTCGACGGTCTGGTGCGCGACCTGCTGGTCAGCCAGGGGCTGTCCGGGCAGTACACGCTGGCGGGGCCGTCGCTGGCCGCGGTCGGCGAGCCGCTGGGGGTCACGCTGCCGACCACGCCGGCCTTCGCGATGGCGGGCAAATTGACGCGCGACGGGTCGCGCTGGACCACGGCGGTCAGCAAGGCCACGATCGGCAAGAGCCACCTGAGCGGCGAGTTCCAGTACGACAAGCCGGAGAACGGACTGCCCACGCTGACCGGCGAACTGCGCGGCCGCGAACTCTGGCTGGCCGACCTGGGTCCCGCGGTCGGTGTGCCTGCCGAGCCGGGCGCGCCCAAGGTGAAGAAGGCGCCGTCGCGCGTGCTGCCGGACAAGCAGTTCGACCTGCCCTCGCTGCGGGCCATGAACGCCAACGTCAATGTGAAGCTGGCGCGTTTCGAATCCGGCACCGCGCTCCTGCAGGCGGCCGAACCGCTCAACGCCCGCATCGTGCTGCAGGACGGCGTGCTGGAACTGCGCGACATCGATGCGCGCGTGGCGCGCGGCCAGGTGGCGGGCACCATGAAGCTGGACGGTCGCGGGCCGCAGGCGAAGTGGCAGGCGCGGCTGCGCGTCGGCGGCGTGCATCTGGAGCAGTGGCTGAACCTGGAGCGCAAGAACGGCCAGCGCTGGGTCACCGGGCTGATGGGCGGACGCATCGCGCTGGACGGCGAAGGCAAGTCGACCGCCGAACTGCTGGCGAGCGCCGACGGCCGCATGGTGCTGTACTGGACCGACGGGACAATCTCCCACCTGATCGTGGAGGCCGCGGGCATCGACATCGCGCAGGGCCTGGGCATGCTGGTGAAGGGCGACGAGCCGCTGGAGGTGTACTGCGGCGTCGCCGATCTTCGGGTCAAGGACGGCGTGGTGACGCCGCGGCCGATGGTCATCGACACGAAGGACTCGGTGGTGCTGGTGGACGGCGGCATGTCGCTGGCGACGGAGCGGCTGGCGTTGACGGCCAAGGTCGACCCGAAGGACAAGAGTCCGCTGACGCTGCGCACGCCGCTGAACATCCAGGGTACCTTGGGCGACCCTCAACTCAGCCTGCAGAAGACGCCGTTGCTGCGCAAGCTGCTGCCCGCGGCGGTGCTGGGCGTGGCCGTGGCGCCGCTGGCAGCGATCGTGCCGCTGATCGACCTGGGCGAGGACGCCGATCCGGAGAGCCTGAAGGCGCTGTCTGAATGCAACGCGCGGCTGGCGCCGACATCGAAGCGAGGCTCGGGATCGTGATAATGGGCGCCTCGCTCACGCCCATGCCCATGTCCACCGTTCCCGTCTCCGCACCGACGCCCGGCACGCTGAACTGTTTCCTGGTCGAGGACAGCCCGCTGATCCGCGAGAATCTCGTGGCGACCTTGCAGGAGATGCTGGACCTCGACGTGGTCGGCGTGGCCGAGGACGAGGCCGGCGCGTTGCGCTGGCTGCATGACGACGCGGTGCCCTGCGACATCCTCATCATCGACCTCTTCCTCAAGCGCGGGTCGGGCATGTCGCTGCTGCCCAAGGCGCGGCAGCTGCAGCCCGAGGCCAAGGTGATCGTGCTGACCAACTACGCCACGGCGGACATGCGCCAGCGCTGCGAGCAGCTCGGCGCCGACAAGGTCTTCGACAAGTCCAGCGAACTGGACGAGCTCATCGCGTACTGCCTGGAGCTGGCGTCTTCCAAGGCTTGACGCCCCAGAAAACATGAACTGCGTTTCATTGCAAGCGACTGATTTCGCTGGATTTACTCCACTTCTATAGAATTCATCGCATGTCGGTGCAAATGCCCTTGACCCATCTCCCTGACCTGGCGCTCAAGCAGCTGGTGGATGGCGCGCGGGTGTTCAAGGAATTCGTCCGGATCGAGCGAGCGCGGAACGCGCTCGGGGGCTCGATGTTCTGGAAGGTCGTGGGCGACTACGAGTACCTCGTGCAGCGCTCTGGCCGGCGCATTCACTACCTGGGACGTCGCTCCGCGCTCACCGAGCAGCAGCTCGACATCTTTCAGAAGGAGCGGGAGCGTCTACGAGCCCGATCCACGTCGCTCGCGGCCGCAGTCGATGTCGCGCAGCGCATGAACAAGGCGGTCCGGACCGGTGGTGTTGCATCGTCGATCGTCGAGGTCCTGCGGCACCTGATGGTGTCAGGTCTTGCCGACCGCACGTTGTTGCTAGGACCTTCAGCGGTCCAGGCCTACGCGCAGTCTGCCGGTCTGGCGGTCGACGCCGATCCGCAGATCCTCGTCCTGCTCATCGATCTGCCGGCTGCCGATGCAAAGGCCTGCGCGTCCAAGATCGAGGCGGCTGTGTCGAAGTGGGCGCGCCTGTCTGGCGCGTCATTCGATCCCACCGCAGGCCTGCTGCTCATCCTGGAACCCCGCGAGGTCCCAGCATCCAAGGTCGAGCCACGTCGCCGCGCTGATATTGCGCCTATCGCGCCACCCCTCGTCCGGCAACTTCGCGTGTTGCGCGAGGCCCCGCCGTTCGAGCACGTGCTCATCGCCAGGACAGGCAAGATGGCGCGTGTGCGCGCCGCCGATCCCGTCGCCTTTGGGTTGGTCGCGCGCATCCAGCGCAGTGCGTCGCTGCCCATCATCGAAGAGATGCTGCGCGAGAGCATGCTCGTTTCGGGTTGGTCAGCCCACCAACGTGAGCAGGCAAATCAACAACTTCAAGGCATTGAGTCAGTGCCAGGTCTTGCCATAGCGTAACTCCCGATCGGTTTTCGGAGTTATGCATGTCGTTCCTCATTCACGGCGCGCCGGCTTGCGCGCAGCTCGACAGGGCGTTCGCCTGTTTCGAGCGTCATCAAAACGCCAGCGCTTCGGCCCATCGGCTGCGACATCAGCTGGAATGGTCCGTCACGTCCAAAGGCCATCATTTGCATCGAGTCGATGCCGAATCGGGTCGGGTCATCGCGGATCTCGGCCCACGTTGCGAGGCGTTGGAGCGGCTCCATGACGACCACCGCGATCGGCGCACGGATGCCATGAGCATGCTCGCAACATGCACCTCCGAGTTGAGGCAGAACGAGTTGCAGAACGTCGCCGCTGGGGTGTCCCGGGTCCCGCCTCTGGTGATCCGAATTCTCGATTCGCTGCGGCTCCATCGCCTGCTCGACTATTACCGCGTGATCGGAACCTACGCGCTCTTCGCCTACGAGGCGGCTGCGAAGGTCGTTCTCTCGGACGACACGACCGCGACCAACGACGTCGATCTGCTCTGGGACGTGCAGGCGAGGCTGAGTTTTGTTGCCCGTTTCACCGATCCTCCGAGCAGCATGATCGACGTCCTTCGCGCTGCGGACCCAAGCTTTGAACGCAATGAGGACCAAAAAGAGTCCGCGATCAACTCGGCGGGTTTCTCGGTCGATTTTCTCCGTCGAGAAGAAGCCGGACATCGACAACTTGCCTTTTCCATCAGTGGCCGCGAGGGCGATGTCTATCCAGTCCAAGCACCAAGTGCTCAACTACTACTGAGTTCTCCGCGTTTTGATCAGATCGTCGTCGGTGCAAATGGGCGCATGGCACTGATGCGGACGATCGATCCCGTCACCTTCGTCCACGTCAAACGCTGGATCAGCGAGAAATCATCCCGCGATGCCATCAAGCGGATGCGGGATCGACATCAGGCCGATGTGGTGCAGTCGTTGATCGACACTGGCCGGCTTCGATCGGCACTCTCGGCGCGTCTGGCATGAAAAATGGGGCCATCGGCCCCATTCCCTGTTCACGACCGCAGGTCGGTGGCGTTAGTGCGCGCCACCGGCGTCCACCGGCGCGCCCATCTTCGGCGGCCGTTTGGTGAGCCAGACGAAGGCGATCAGCACGACGAACAGCACCGCAGAGGCCAGGAAGATGTCGTCCGCCGCGCGCGTGAACGCCTGCTGGTCGACCAGCCGGTTGATGTAGGCCAGCGCCTGGTCGTGGCTGAAGCCCTGGCGCTGCAGCGTGTCCAACGCGGCCGTCTCGGCCGGATCGCCCAGCGCGAGCCGCTCCGCCAGGTGATGGTGGTGCAGCGTCGCGCGGTTCTCCCACAAGGTCGTGGAGATCGACGTCCCCATCGCCCCCGCCGTGATCCGCACGAAGTTCGACAGGCCCGCCGCCGCGGCGATCCGGTCCGGCGTGATGCCCGACAGGGTCAGCGTCGTCAGCGGGATGAAGAAGAACGCCAGCGCCCCGCCCTGCAGGATCGTCGGGATCATGATGGTCCCGAGGTCCGTGTCCGTCGTGAACAGCGAACGCATCCACAGCACGATCGCGAACATCACGAAGGCGAAGCTCGCCATCATCCGCGGATCCCACACCGAGACCTTCTTCCCCACCACCGGCGAGAGCAGGATGGCCAGCACCCCCACCGGCGCCAGCGCGAAGCCCGCCGCCGTCGCGGTGTAGCCCATGTGCTGCTGCAGCCACAGCGGCAGCAGCACCACGTTGCCGAAGAACAGGCCGTAGGCGATCGACAGCACCGACGCGCCGAACAGGAAGTTCCGCCGCCCGAAGAGCCGCAGGTCCACCACCGGGTGGTCGTTCGTCAGCTCCCAGACGATGAACACCGCCAGGCCCACGACCGCGACCACGGCCAGGGCGATGATCTGGTTCGACTCGAACCAGTCCAGCTCCTTGCCCTTGTCCAGCATCACCTGCAGCGAGCCCACCCACAACACCAGCAGCGACAACCCGACGGTGTCGATCGGCAGCTTCTTGGTCGGCGTCTCGCGGGTGCGGTAGATGCTCCACGTCAGGCCGGCCGCGAACAGACCCACCGGCACGTTGATGTAGAAGATCCACGGCCAGGTGACGTTGTCGGTGATCCAGCCGCCCAGCAGCGGCCCGACCACCGGCGCGACCAGCGTCGTCATCCCCCATAACGCGAGCGCCGTGCCCGCCTTGTGCTTGGGATAACTCGACAGCAGCAGCGTCTGCGACAGCGGGATCATCGGTCCCGCCACCAGGCCCTGGAACACGCGCGCCACCACCAGCATCTCCAGCGAATGCGCGAAGCCGCACAGCCAGGAGGCCAGCACGAACAGCAGCACGCTGGTCGTGAACAGCCGCACCGCGCCGAAGCGCTGTGTCAGCCAGCCGGTCAGCGGCACCGAGATCGCGTTCGCGACGCCGAAGCTCGTGATGACCCAGGTGCCCTGCACCGGACTGACGCCGAGGTCCCCGGCGATCGCGGGCAGCGACACGTTCGCGATGGACGAGTCCAGCACGTTCATGAAGGTCGCCAGCGACAGCGAGATCGTGCCCAGGACCAGCGCGGTGCCGGTCAGCGGCGCGGGCCCGGCCGGCGGACCGGAAGGCGCCGGGGACGCGGCAGGCCCGGGGGCCGCCGGCGCGCCGGGCGCGGTCGGAGTGGAATTGCTCATTGCGCGCGGGTGGTGGTCGCCTTGGCCGCGGCCTTGCCGAGGTTGGTCGCGATGATCTTGTTCACCTGCTCGTCGGCGGCCTTCTCCTGCACGTCGAAGATCGCCGTCTGCAGCCGCGGCGCGCTGGCGCCGGTCGCGGCGGCCAGCATCGCGCCGCCCTGGTCACGGACATCGATCTGCACGTCCATCGACAGGCCCACGCGCAGCGGATGCTCCTGCACTTCCTTCGGGTCCAACGCGATGCGCACTGGCACGCGTTGCACGACCTTGATCCAGTTGCCGGTCGCGTTCTGCGCCGGCAGCAGCGCGAACGCCGCGCCCGTGCCCGCGCCCAGGCCCTGCACCGTGCCGTGGTACTCGGTCTTCTTGCCGTAGACGTCCGCTTCCAGCGTCGCCTTCTGGCCGATGCGCAGCTTGGCCAGCTGGCTTTCCTTGAAGTTGGCGTCGACCCAGACCTGCTGCAGCCCGACCACCGCCATCAACGGCGAACCTGCCGCGACACGCTGGCCCAGTTGCACCGAGCGGCGCGCGACCCAGCCGTCCACCGGCGCGATCAGCTCGGCGCGCTGCAGCGCCAGATAGCTCTCGCGCAGGCGCGCGGCGGCGCGCAGCACGTTCGGGTGTTCCTCGACCTTGACGCCGTCGGTCAGCACCTGGTTCGAGGCCAGCTGATCCTTGGCGGCCTGCAGCGCCGATTGCGCGGCGGCGGCCTGCGCGCGGGCCGAGGTCAGTTGCGACTGCGCGTGTTCCAGCTCTTCCTTGCCGACGGCGCCGGTGGCGACCAGCGGCTGGCGGCGCGTGACGTCGGACTGCAGGCGTTCCAGGTCGACGGTGACGCGCTTCACGTCGGCCTCGCGGACCTTGACCTGCGCCTCGAAGCCGCTGTTGTTGGCATACAGCGTGCGGACCTCGCGGACCGTCTGCGCCAGCTGCGCCTGCGCCTGTTCCAACGCGACGCGGGCGTCGACCGGATCGAGGCTCACCAGCTTCTGGCCGGCCTTCACGAAGTCGGTGTCGTCGGCATAGACCGCGCGCACCGTGCCGCCGACCAGCGGCGTGATCTGCACGACGTTGGCCTGCACGTAGGCGTTGTCGGTGGACTCGTAGCGGCTGCCGATGACCCATTCATAACCGGCGTAGGCCAGACCCGCCACGATGACGGCGGCGGCGATGATCGTCAGGCCCTTCTTGCGGGTGCCGTTCTTGGCGGGGGCTTGCGTGTTGTTCGGGGGCGTTGCGCTCATGGTGTGCTCTTCGGAATTCTTGTGATTCGGGGGCGTCGGCGGCGTGGACGTCGACGCGTCAATTCGGGGGCGATGCCGGGCGGCCGAACCGCGGCGTCAGTGGCGATCGGCGGAGGCTGTCGTCTGTGCGGGGCCTCGGGCGGGATCGGCGTAACCGCCGCCCAGCGCGCGCATCAGGTTGATCTGCGCATCGACGGTCAGCGCCTGCAGATCGATCTGGCCGCGTTGCTGCAGCAGCTGGTTCTGCTGCGCGCTCAGCACCGCGATGCGGCCGGTCAGGCCCGCGCGATGGCGCTGATCGGCCAGCGTGGCCTGGCTGTCGGCGTTGGCCACCAGCGCGTCCTGCTGCGTGCGCTGCTGGCGCAGCGACTCGAGCGTCGTGAACTGGTCGCTGGCATCGCGCACGGCGTCCAGCACCGCCACGTTGTAGCTCGCGATCGCGGCGTCCTGCTCGGCGGCGCTGCCGCGCAGGTTGGCGCGCAGGCGGCCGCTGTCGAACAGCGGCAGGTGCAGCGCCGGGCCCGCGCCGTACTGGCGGCTGCCGCTCTTGAACAGCTCGTCCAGACCGATCGAGTTCAGGCCGACGAAGGCCGTCAGGCTCACGCTCGGATAGAACTGCGCGCGGGCGACGCGGATGTCCTGCGCGGTCGCCTCGACCCGGGCGCGCGCGGCGGCCAGGTCCGGGCGGCGGCCCAGCAGGTCCAGATGCGGCGCCTGCTGCCAGTCGAGCGCGACCGGCAGTGCGGCGTCCAGCGACTCGGTCGCCTTCGGGCCTTGGCCGGTCAGCGCGGCGAGCTGATGGCGCAGCAGCGCCTGCTGCTCGCGCAACACGACCTGCTGGCGCTGGATGTCGGGCAGCGGCGCTTCGGCGACGCGCAGGTCCTGGCCGTTGTCCAGGCCGGCCGCGCTGCGCTGGCGCACCAGCTCGAAGGACTGGTCGCGCAGCGACTTCTGCTGCTCCAGCAACCGGCCCTGCGCCTGGCTGCGCGCCAGCGCGACGTAGGCCTTGGCCACGGCGTTGGACACGCTCAGGCGCGCGGCGGCGGCGTCGGCCTCGGCGGCGCGTTGCTGGCCGAGCGCGGCCTGCAGCGCCGCGTCATGCTTGCCGAAGAAATCGAACTCGTAGCTCAACCCGGCCTGGATGTTGGCCAGCGTCCGCACGCTGCCGGCCAGCGGCGGCGGGTAGATGCCGTTCTCGGTGATGCGCTGGCGGGTCACGTCGGCCTCGAGCTCGGCGGCCGGGCGCTTCGCCGCTTCCGCGTTCTCGGTCATGGCCGCCGCGCGCGCGATGCGGGCCCGGGCCAACGCCAGGTTCGGCGAATTCGCGATCGCCTGGTCGACCAGCGCATCCAGCTGCGGATCGCGGAAGGTCTTCCACCAGGACGCATCGAGCGCCTGGGTCTGGCCGGCGTCGAGGCCCAGGCGGGCCGCTTCGGCGCCGTCGATCGGGCGGCCGGGTTCGGCCAGCTTGGGGATGGGCGCGCAGGCGGTGAGCACCATCAGCAGCGCCGCGCCCATGGCCAGGGCCAGGGTGGTGCGGTGAAGGAAACGGGAGGTCATCGGGGGGTCCTCAATGTTGTTCTTTTGGGGAGAGCAGGAAATGGAGAAAGGCAGCATCGGTCGCGCGTGTTCGTCGGTCCGTCAATCGCACTTGTCGACCAGCGTCGACGACTCGGAGGTCAGCCCTGCGTCGCGGATCGCCTGGCCGTTGACGACGATGCGCTGCAGCAGGCTGATCAGCGTGCGGAACTCCTGGTCGGTGAAGCCGGCCAGGTGGTCGTTGAACACCTTGGACAGCACGCCCGGGGCGGCCGCCATCGCGTTCACGCCGACCTCGGTCAGCGACACCATCACCACGCGCCGGTCCTCGACCGAGCGCTCGCGGCGCACCAGGTTCTTCGCCTCCAGACGATCGAGGAGTCGCGTCATCGCGCCGCCGTCCATCGCCAGCTCGCGGGCGAGCGCGGCGCTGGACATCGGGCCGTTGAAGCGCAACCGCAGCATCGGCGCCCACTGCGCGTGGGTCAGGTCATGCTCGCCGAGCATCTTGTCGGCCTGCAGCACCATGGACTGCTTGATCTGCCGCAGCAGCCAGCCCAGGCTCGGCTCCGACGTGAAGCTGTCGGCGCTGTAGAAATCGGCGGGCGGGGGCAGGCTGGCACTCATGGCATCGTCTTTCGTGACTTCGGATTTCCGGGACGAACTTTGCGGAAATGCTTGATGACAATTATTGCTTAGGCAATGATTGCCGTGCCAATCACTGCCAGGGATGAGCTTTCCGCGCGTAGGGACATTCCCGCAACACGCGGCCCCTAAACTGACCGCATGTCCGCCATGTCCCCTTCTTCATCGACCTCCTCCCCCTCGGCGACGGCCTCCCGTCCCGAGGCGGCTCCCTCATCCGGCGGACAGGCAAACGCCGTGCGCACACCGCCCCCACTCAGGGCGATGGGACCGGCGCTGTGGCCTTTCCTGCGGCCATACCGGGGGCGTATCGCCGCAGCGATCGTCTTCCTGATGCTGGCGGCGGCGGCGACGCTGGTCTTCCCGCTCGCGCTGCGCCAGCTGATCGACCAGGGCCTGGTGTCGGCCGATCCGGGCGACCGGCTGATGGCGCTGCGGGAACACTTCGTCTGGCTGTTCGCCACCGGCGCGGCGTTGGGCGTGTTCTCGGCCCTGCGCTTCTACGCGGTGACCTGGCTGGGCGAGCGGGTCAGCGCCGACCTGCGCACCGCCGTCTACAGCCACGTGCTGCGCCAGAGCCCCGAGTTCTTCGAGACCACGCAGACCGGCGAGGTCATCAGCCGCATCACCACGGACACGACGGTGATCCAGGGCATCGTCGGCTCCAGCCTGTCGATGGGGCTGCGCAACGTGATCATGGGCCTGGGCGCGGTGGCGCTGCTGATCGCCAGCAACCCCTGGGTGATGACGCAGGTGCTGGGCATCCTGGTGCTGGTGGTGGCGCCGGCGATGTTCTTCGGACGCCGCGTGCGGCGGCTGTCGCGCTCCAGCCAGGACCGCATCGCCGACACCAGCGCGATCGCGGCGGAGATGCTCAATGCGATCACCGTCGTGCAGTCGCACGCGCAGGAGGCGCGCGAGGCCGTGCGCTTCGACGTCGCGAGCGAGGCCGCCTTCGACACCGCCCGCAAGCGGACCAAGGTGCGCTCCTTCCTGGTCGCGTTCATCATCACGGCGACCTTCGGCGCGCTGCTGTGGGGCCTGTACCAGGGCACGCAGGCGGTGATGGCCGGCAAGATCTCCGCGGGTCATCTGGGCCAGACGGTGGTCTACGTGATCCTGCTGGTGTCGTCGGTGGCGGTGCTGGCGGAAGTCTGGGGCGACCTGCTGCGCGCGGCGGGCGCGATGGAGCGGCTGATGGAGCTGCTCGCGGCGCAGTCGCCGGTGGCCGACCCGGCGGCGCCGGTCGCCCTGCCCGCCTCGACCGGCCCGGCGCGCGTGAGCTTCGAGCAGGTCCGATTCCATTACCCCTCGCGCCCCGACCGCGCGGCGCTCGAGGACTTCACGCTGCGCATCGAGCCCGGCGAGACCGTGGCGCTGGTCGGCCCGAGCGGCGCCGGCAAGAGCACGGTGCTGCAGCTGCTGCAGCGCTTCTTCGACGTGCAGTCCGGCAAGCTGCAGCTGGACGGCGTGGCGGTCGACCGCGTGAAGCTCGCCGACCTGCGAAGCCGCATGGCGCTGGTGCCGCAGCAGAGCGTGATCTTCTCGGCCAGCGCGCTGGACAACATCCGCTACGGCCGTCCGGACGCGAGCCCGGAGCAGGTCATCGCCGCTGCCAAGGCGGCGCATGCCGACGAGTTCATCCGCCAACTGCCGCAGGGCTACGACAGCTTCCTGGGCGAGCGCGGCGTGCGCCTGTCCGGCGGACAGCGACAGCGCATTGCGATCGCGCGGGCGATGCTGCAGGACGCTCCGCTGCTGCTGCTCGACGAAGCCACCAGCGCGCTGGATGCCGAGAGCGAACGTCTGGTCCAGCAGGCGCTGGACGAGGCGATGCGGGACCGCACGACGCTGGTCATCGCGCACCGCCTGTCGACGGTGCAGCGCGCCGATCGCATCGTCGTGATGGATCACGGTCGCATCGTCGAGCAAGGCACGCATGCCGAGCTGGTGGCGCGTGGCGGTCTCTACGCGCGCCTCGCGGCGCTGCAATTCAACGCGTGAAGGGCGCTACTCCAGCACTTCCACTGGAACGCTGAACACGTACCCCGCGCCTCGTTCGGTGCAGATGTACAGCGGCTGCGCGGGATCCGCCTCGATCTTGCGGCGGAGCCTCAAGATCTGGACGTCGATCGATCGGTCATAGACCTCGGCGCCGTGGAGACGCGAGAGGTCGAGCAACTGGTCGCGCGTCAGCACGCGCTGCGGAGACGAGCACAGCGCCTGCAGCAGGTTGAACTCCCCATTGGAGAGTTCAACCCGCGCGCCGTCCGGCGAGGTCAGCCGCCGGCTGCGCACGTTGAGTTCCCAGCCATCGAAGCGATAGCCGCGGCGACGCTCATCGCGCGCGGGCACCGCCTCACGCAGCAGCTGATAACGGCGCAGCACGGCGCGGATGCGCGCCAGCAGCTCACGCGAGCTGAAGGGCTTGTTGATGTAGTCGTCGGCCGCCAGCTCCAACCCCATCACGCGGTCGGCCTCGTCCTGCCGGCCGGTGACGATGATCACCGGCACCTGGCTGCTCTCGCGCAGCGTGCGCGCCAGCTGCATGCCGTCCTCGCGGCCCAGCCGCAGGTCCAGCAGCACCAGGTCCACCAGCTGCGCCTGCATCACGGCCTGCATCTCCGCGCCCGAGCCCACCGCCGTCACGCGCAGGTCGTGCTCGGTGAGGTAGTCGGTCAGCAGCTCGCGGATGGCCGGATCGTCGTCGACCGCGAGGATGTGGGGCGTGGAGGTCGCGTTCATGGTGGCGGCCCGAAAGCTATCACGGGTTCTTCACGTCACGGAAGCCACCTCCGGGTGGATCCGCATTTCAGCTGTAACGCAGGAAATCTCCCGGAAATGATGGCGGAACAGCGCCCGGCGCCAATAGCGTCATTCCCGCCCTTGCGCGGGCGCCCTGCCCCGGACTTCCGGGACGGCCCCGCCACCCGCGACCGCCGATGTTCACCGTAGTTGTTCTTGACGACAATGCCGCGATCCGCGAACTGATCTCCGAGTGGCTGGCCGCCGCCGGGCACGACGTGATGGACGCTCGAACGATCGCCGCCTGCTGCGCCGCCGGAGAACCCGGCGCCGAAGCCGTCGGCCTGGTGCTGCTGGACCTGCCGATGCTGCGCGACGGCGTGCGCACGCTGATCGAGCGCGTGCGCGCCACCTACCCGAACGCCGCGCTGCTGGGGCTGTCGACGCAGGTGTCGGAAGCGCTCACCGCCGCGTCGCCGGCTGCCCGGAAGCTCAGCCTCCAGGGACTGCTGCCCAAGCCCTGCCTGCGCGAGGAGCTGCTGGCCGCCGTCCGCCCGCTGCTCCGCAAGGACTGACCCCATGCCGACCTCCCTCCCGGCCCGCCCTCGCCGCCCATGACCGAAACCCGCTCGCTGCGCCGCTGGATCGCCGTCGTCGGAAGCGGCGTCATCCTGGCGTTCGCGGGCTCGTCGGCCTACGACGCGTGGCGGCTGCACCAGCAGGTCACGCAGTCCACCGGACGGGAGCTGAGCAACCTGGCGCGGGCGCTGTCCGAGGAAGCCGAGCGCAGCCTGCAGGCCGTCGACCTGCTGCTGACCGACACGGCGATCTGGTACCGCGACAAGGGCGCGAGGCAGACCGCCCTCGACATCGAGAACGCGCTGCGGATGCGCGCGTCGGCGACGCCTCAGGTCAGCGTGCTGACGATCACCGACGCCGAAGGCCGGCAGCTCTACCGCTCGCGCCAGACCGGCGAACCGCTGGCCGACGTGTCCGACCGGCCCTACTTCGAGGCGCAGCGCCACTCGCGCGTGGCGGGGCTGTTCATCAATCCGCCGATCGTGACGCGTTCGGAGCGCCGCGCGGCGCTGGTCGTGTCGCGGCGGCTGGAGACGCCCGCCGGCGACTTCGCCGGGGTGGTGACCGCCATCGTCACGCTGGACGAGCTGCGCGAGGTCTACAACGCGATCGACCTCGGCGCGGGCAGCGCGCTGATCCTGACCTTCGACGACGGCCGGCTGGTCGTGCGCCAGCCGCCGGACCCGCGCGCCGACGGGCAGAGCTTCAGCGACCTGACTTCGGAGCAGGCCCCGGCGCCGCGGATCGCGCGCAGTCCCGTCGACGGCCGCGAGAAGTTCATCGTGTCGCTGCCGGTGTCGGACCGGCCGCTGATGATGTCGGTGACCAAGGACGCGCACGAGGCGATGGCGCCGTGGCGCTCCGAGATGGTCGGCCTGGCGCTGCGCACGCTGGCGCTGGTGACGGTCGGGCTGCTGACGATGAGCCTGATGCTGCGCCAGCTGCTGCGTGTCGAGCGCGGCGAGCAGGCGCTTCGCCGCAGCGAGCAGCGCTACGCGCTGGCGATGGAGGCGGCCAACGAAGGCCATGCCGAATGGAACCTGCAGGAGAACAGCTTCTTCGCGTCGGAGCGCTGGCTGCGGCTGCACGGCGTGGCGCCGACGGCTCGGCCGATGGAGGCGCGCGAGCTGTTCCTGTCGCTGGACCTGCATCCGGCAGATCGTCCGGTCGTCACCGACACGCTGCATGAGCACCTGGCCGGCCGCACGCCGGAGCTCGACATCGAGTACCGCGTCCGTGTCTCCGGCGGCGGTGCCCGTCCGGCCGAAGAGCGCGCCGACGGCACGGACCCGGCGAAGCGCGGGGACGAGAGCAAGAGCGAGCGAGCGGAGGATCGCGACGACCAGCGCGAGAGCCTGGACGACGTCGAGGACGACACCGTCTGGCGCTGGCTGCATCTGCGCGGACGATGCCTATCGGACACCGAAGGCCGGCCCACGCGCTTCTCATGCGCTGCCATCGACATCACGCCGCGCAAGGATGCCGAGGCGGAACGCGAGCGCCTGCAGGCCCAGTTGCGGACCGCGCAGCACATGGAGTCGCTGGGCACGCTGGCCGGCGGCATCGCGCACGACTTCAACAACATCCTGGGCGCGATCCTGGGCCACGGCGAGATGGCGCAACGCCGCGCCGGCACAGCCAACGCCGACCTGGCGAGGCACCTCGACCGCATCATGCAGGCCGGCGCGCGCGCGCGGCTGCTGGTGCGCCGCATCCTCGATTTCAGCCGCAGCGGCGTGCACGACCGCAGCCTGGTCAACGTCGACCAGGCCGTCGAGGAAGCGCTGCAACTGGTGACGCCGACGCTGCCCGCCGACGTCGAGCTCCACACCGCGCTGCGCGGCGGCGACGCCGGCCTGCTCGGCGACGTGCTGCAGATGCAGCAGCTGGTCAGCAACCTGTGCAGCAACGCGGTCGGCGCAATGACGGGCCACGTGATGACGGGCGGCGGGAAGCTGGGCCTCAGCGTCGACGTGCTGGTGCGCGCGCAGCCGGTCCTGCTGAGCCACGGCACCTTGCCGCCGGGCCGCTACGCCGAGGTCCGCGTGTCCGACACCGGCACCGGCATCTCGCCGGAGGTCTACGGCCGCATGTTCGATCCCTTCTTCAGCACGAAGGCGGTCGGCGAAGGCACCGGACTCGGCCTGTCGGTCGTGCACAGCATCGTGGCCGACATGGGCGGCGCCATCGACGTGCGCACCGAGCCGGGCCGCGGCAGCAGCTTCGCGCTGTGGTTCCCGGTGGCCGGCGAGGCGCCGCGCGCCCTGCGTTCGAACGAGGCCGAAGCACCGCCGCGCGGTGACGGCCAGACGCTGCTGATCGTCGACGACGAGGCGCCGCTGCGTGAATTCGCCGAGGAACTGCTCGCGGAGCTCGGTTACGAGCCGGTCGGTTTCCCGAGCGCCGAGGCGGCGCTCGTCGCCTTCGAGCGCGCGCCGCAGCGCTTCGACGCGGTGCTCACCGACGAGACCATGCCCGGCATGAGCGGCGTCGAGCTGGCGAAGCGGCTGCTCGCGCGGCGGCCCGGGCTGCCGGTGCTGGTGATGAGCGGCTACGGCGGCGAGGAGCTCGAAGCCCGCGTCGCCGCTTCCGGCGCGCGCGAGCTGGTGCGCAAGCCGCTGAGCGCGGCGGAGCTCGCGCAGGCGGTGGCGCGCGTGCTCGGCGCGGCGGCGGTTTCAGCTGAAACGCCCGGGTCGCCGGGGGTAACCGCGCGGTAGCCGCACCGCCGCACGATGCGGCGCATGGACACGCTGAACCCCGGCGCTGCCGTGGCCCCTCGCTGGGCACACCGTGGTGCACTCGTGCTGCTGGCGGCGCTGACCGCGACGACCCTCGTCGCCGTCCGCGCCGACCGCCCCTGGCCCGACCTCCCGCCGCTGCCGGCGTCGCGTCGAGCGGCGCTGCTGCTGTCGGTCAGCGACGGCCTGCTGACGGCGCCGCTGCGCATCGTCGATGAACGCGAGGACGGCCAGCTCACGCCCGCTCAGGCGGCCTTCGCCGTGCAGGCCAGCGCCGAACGCGCGCGCAACGCCTTCCGCAAGCTGGGCGACGACCGGCCTCATGAACCCTCGCCCGAGCTGGCGACGGCCACCTCCGCCGCGGCCGCGCGGATCCGCACGCTGACGCTCGCGCTGGACCGGCTCTCCAACGGCCTGCGCGCGGACGATACGACGGCGGTGCGGCACCTTGTCGCGACGCAGCTGGCGCCGGCGACCGTCGACGTCCAGCGCGCGCTCACGACGCTGGCCGCCGCGCAGTCGGAGGCGGAGCGCCGCCAACTGGCCTGGGTCGCGGATCACGGCGATCGAGACCGTGCGCTGATCGACGCGGCGCTGGCGGCCGGCTGGGCGATGACGCTGGGACTGCTGTGGCTGTCGACCCGGCTGCGAAGGCAGACGGCCGCGATCGGCGCGATGCGGCCGCGCTTCGAAGCCCCGGCCTGGCGCGATGCGTTGCGGCTCGGCGTGACGGGCGAAGCGCTCGACGGCATCGGCAACGCGCTGGTGCGCGCGGGCGCGGCGGACCTGGTCTGCATCGCGCGCACGGCGGCTAGTGCCGATGCGCTGCATCGCCTGGTGATCCGACAGGTGGCGGCACGCAGCGGCATGGCCGCCCCGCCCTGGGTCGGCGACCTGCTGTTGCTGCCCGGCCGCCATGACGTGCTGCGCGCCCTGCGCGCCGGCGAGCCGCAGGTGCTGGGACGACATCTCTCCGACCTGGGCACGACCTTCGCGTGGCGCGGCTGCGCGACCTGCGCGCGGGCGGTGCTGCTGCCGATCTGGCACGGCCCGGTCTTGTATGGCTGCCTGGCGCTGTTCTCGGCGTCGGCGGACGCCTTCGATGCCGGCGAGGTCCAGCAGCTGCAGGCGATCGCCGATGGCATCAGCACGACGCTGGGCCGCGATGCGCAGCAGGGGTCTTCGCCATGAGCACCGTCGACAACCCGAACGGACTGCGTCACGCCGGCGACCCGGCGAATGCGCCAGAACCCGAGCCCTCGGCGCTCGTCACCGCGATCGCCACGCTGGCGGCGCGGCCCGGCGCCCGCATGGGCGCGGCGGGATTGGTGCTTGGTGCCTGCGTCGCCGCCTTCGGCACAAGCACGGCGCGATTCGAGGCCGGCGTCGACGCCGACCTTCGCGTGCTGCACGGCCTCGATCGGCTCGACCGCCTCGTCGATGAAGCCGGCGCGCAGTTGATGCGGGCGCGTGTCGCTCCGCGTCGGGAGATCGATGCCGGCACCCGCGGCGCCTTCCATCGCCTGACGGCCTTGAGTTTCCAGGCCGAGCAGACCCGCGGCGACCTGATCGCCGGCGTGCACGGTGGGACGCTCCGCGCGGAGATGGCGGACATGCTGTCGGCCGACCGGCGCCTGTGGGATCTGCTGGCCGACGAAAGCGGCCTCGTACGCGAAGGCGCGGCGGCGATGGCCACCCGGCTGCACGAGGACAGCCAGCGCCAGGCGCTCGACGCCGCGCTCGCGGAACGCAAGACCGTGCGCGGCGCGTATTCGGCGCGGATGCACGAGGCGTCGCACGACGACGCGAACAGCGCGCGGGCCTGGACCCTCGGCGGCCTCGCGGCGATCGCGCTGCTGCTGGCCGCTGCCGTTCGCGGATCGCGTCCTCGGCGCATGTCGCCGAACGGCTCGTCCGATTCATCCGACGCGTCTGATGCCGCCCTCAGGACAGCCTCCCGCGCACGACCCGACGCCACCGACCTCCGGCTCGCGCAAGCGGCCGCCCGGCGGCTCGAAGACAACACCGCGGCGACGCTCGCCGGCCTCGAAGCGCGGATGGCGCGGCTGGCCTGGCTCGAGCTCCAGTCCGCCGGACACATCGCGCGACTCGGCACGCCGGGGCCGCGCCCGCAACCGCTCGACCGGGCTGGCGCGCGCGCCAGCCTGCGAGCGCTCGACATCGGCCTGCGCGATGCGATCGAGCAGGTGGAAACGTTGATCCACATGAGCAACGCGCTCGACGATCTGGTGGTCCAACGCGATGGCGCGGCACGCAGCGATGCTGTCGTCGGCGCAGCGAAGAGCGCCACCGCGCGGACGGCCGAATCGATCGCGATGGCGCAGGAATGGGAACGCATGCTGGCGCTGAGTTCCGCCGGTGCGGCCGCGGCGTCGCGCGTCGCTCATCAGACGCTGGACCGGCTCGAGATCAGCGCCGGGCTGCTGGCCCGCTGGATCCAGCTGGTGGACGACGCCATCGCGCTCGCCGAGCGTTCCGGCCTGGCCCCGCTGCCGCCCGACGCGGGTTCGCTCAAGCTGGCAGACGCCGCCACCTTGTGGCCGGTGCTGGCCCGCGTCCGCGCACGGCTGAAGCGCGGGGCAGCCTGAGCGCCCGCCGGCGCGGGGCACGCGCGCGGCGCAGCATCCTCACGCTGCCGCCAGCGTCGAGAACACCATGCCCATCGCGGCCGCGCCCGATCCGTTGATCGTCGCCACCGTGCTCCGCATTGCGCTCGGCGTGGTGCGGTGATCGTGCTGCGCGAGGAACTCCGCGGCCTTGTCCGCCGCCAGCGGGCGGCCGTAGAAGTAGCCCTGGATCTCATCGCAGCCCATCTCCACGAGGCGGGCGCGCTGCTCCTGCGTCTCGACGCCTTCGGCCAGCACCGTCAGCTGCATGCTGTGCGCGAGGCCGACGACCGCATGCACGATGCACGACGGATTCGCCTTCGGATCCAGGCTCATGCCGCGCACGAAGGACTGGTCGATCTTGAGCTTGTTCAACGGAAACCGCTTCAGGTAGGCGAGGCTGGAATAACCCGTCCCGAAGTCGTCGATCGCCAGCGCGAGGCCGAGCCCGCGCAGCGCTTCCAGCACGGCCATGACCTTCTCCGGATCCTGCATCGCGGTGCTCTCGGTGAGCTCGATCTCCACGTGCCGCGGGTCGACGCCGGACACGGCCAGCCCGTGGCGGATCGTGTCCAGGAAGCCCGCCTGCTGGAACTGCCGCATCGACACGTTGACCGCGATGACCACCGGGTCCGCGCGGCCCTCGTTCCACAGGCGCGCCTGATGGCAGGCCTGCTCGAAGACCCAGGCGCCTATCGGCACGATCAGGCCGGATTCCTCGGCCAGCGGGATGAACTCCGCCGGCGAGACCATGCGGCCCTGGTGCTTCCAGCGCAGCAGCGCCTCGAAGCCGCGCAGCGCGCCGGTGGCGAGGTCCTGCTGCGGCTGGTAGTGCAGCGCCAGCTCGCCGCGCTCGATCGCATGCTGCAGATCGGCTTCCATGTCGAGCCGCTCCAGCGTCTGCGTCTGCAGGTGCGCCGAGTACGGCACCAGCTGATCGCCGCCGGCGCGCTCCGCCGACTGCAGCGCGGCATCGGCCTTGCGCAGCAGCGTCTCGGCGTTGCCGCCGTCCTCGCGGCTGTCGACCTCGCCCAGGCTCAGCGTCAGGAAGACCTCGTGGCGGTTGACGCGGAACGGCCGGGCCAGTTCCTCGCGCAGATGGGCGATGGCGACGACGTGTTCCGCGCTCGTGCCCTCATAGAGCACGGCGAGCATCGCGCCGTCCAGGCGGAACAGCTCGCCGCCGTGGGCCCGGGCCGCGACCTCCAGGCGCCGCCCGACGTCGAGCATCAACTGGTCCGCATGACGGTGGCCGAGGCTGACGACGACGCGCTCGAAGCGGTCCAGCTTGCCCAGCACCAGCGTCAGGTCCGCGCCTTCCAGCTGGGCGAGCCGGCGTTCCAGGCTGCGCCGATGCGGCAACCCGGTCAGCGGATCGTGGACGGCCTGGTGTGCGAGCACGTCCTCCGAGCGCAGCCGCGCCCATACGTGGTGGATCATGAACAGCGCGGTCAACGCCGTGATCAGGTTGAAGGCGTGGACGACGGTGCCGATCTGGTCGATGCGCTGGGTGGCCTGCTCGCTGCTGCGGTAGACCATGGTGTCGATCTCTTCCTGGAGCGCGTCGATGTCGCTGCGGACCTGGTTGGTGAGCCGGTTGAGCTCGAACAGCACCGCCTCGGCGGCACCGGGCTTGGGATTGCCGGCGACGGCGTCGAAGCGCGGCGTCAGCGCGAGGATGGACTCGAAGCCCACCTGCATCCGCCCGATGGTGTCCTTGTGCTCGGACTGCGCGCGCAGGGCCTGCAGGTTGGCGTCCATGTCGCGGCGCGTGTCGCGCTCGAGCATGACGAAGCGGTCATGGCTGATCGAGTTGGCGAAGTACTTGTTCATCGCCAGCTGATGCAGCAGCAGCGAGGACTCGAACTCGGAGAGGTGGTGCAGCAGCGGCACCTTCTCCCTGAGCAGCGGCGTGGCGCTCTTGCGGATGCTGGCGGTCATCCAGTCCATCGCGACGGACATGCCGATGCTCAGGGCCACCAACGCGGCCAGCAACCCGTAGACGCCCCAGCGGTAGGGCCGGCTCACAGCGTGGTTCATGACGTTCTCCGTCGTTCAAGCGCCGCGTCAAACACCGAGTCGCGCGGCCACGTCGCCCGTGCCCGAAGCGACGTCGCGGCGGATCCGTTGGCTGCCGACGATCGCGGCGCCCAGGGCCACGGCGGCGACCAGCGCGATCAGCAGGCCGCGGGCGTTGAGGTAGCCCTCCTCGCCGTCTTCCGCCGCCGCGCTGATGAGCGCGGTCTGGCGGTCCTTGAGCGCGTCGAGGTCGGCCATGGTCTTCAACTGCGCTGCGCGCAATTCGCCCACGAGCAGCGTGCCGGCTTCCTCGCGATGGTGGTCCTTGAGCAGCGCGACGAAGCGCTGCTGCAGCGGCACGTAGTCCGAGAACGAGCGCGACAGCCGCGCAACGTCCGCCGCGCCGTTCTCCAGCGCGGGCTGGTGCTTGAGGGATTCGATGGTGGCGGCGATCTCGCGCGTCTGGCGGCCGGTGTCCACGAGCGCGGCGGCGATGCGGGTCTCGTCCTCGTAGATCAGCGCGTTGCGCAGGCCGCGGCCGACGGTGTTGATCTGATCGGACATGTCGCCCAGGCGCTCGACCAGCGGCAGGCGTTCGCGCTCGATCTGGCGCAGGCTGGCGGTGACGGCGGCCAGGCGGGACACGACCGCGCCGGTGCCGAGGGCCGACAGCGCGAGCAGGAGCAGGAACACGGCGGTGAGGCGCGTGCCGGGCTTGAGCGACGGGATGGATGTCATGCGGACCTCGCGTGGCTTGTCTCGTTGGGCCGGCTCTCGCTGACGTACGGAGGACGCTTGCCGGGCTGCGGGCATGTTCGGAGGCGCACGTTGGGATCGGGTTACGACCGCTCACCGCGCGCATTACAGGCGTAATGCGGGGGTGCTGCGGCGGGCGCCCGGGCTACCTCTTCCGAGGTGCACGCCCCTCATGCGGGGGGAACGGCCCGCAGAGACCGGGCGGTCGGGGGGCCTGCCCGGGCGCCTCTAGAATCGGCCTCATGACGACCCCGAACGCCCCTGCCGCGACCGCCGAGCGCCCTGTGCGCAGCCAGTTTGAAGACTTCATGCGCCACGTGTACGAGCACGGCGTGACCAAGGGCGACCGGACGGGGACGGGCACGCGCAGCGTGTTCGGGCACCAGATGCGGTTCGACCTGAGCGAGGGCTTCCCGCTGGTCACCACGAAGAAGGTGCACCTCAAATCGATCATCCTGGAGCTGCTGTGGTTCCTGCGCGGCGACTCCAACGTCAAGTGGCTGCAGGAGCGCGGCTGCACGATCTGGGACGAGTGGGCGCGCGAGGACGGCGACCTGGGCCCGGTCTACGGCGTGCAGTGGCGCAGCTGGCCGAAGGCGGGCGGCGGTCACGTGGATCAGATCGCGGAGGTCGTGAAGCAGCTGAAGACCAATCCGGACTCGCGCCGGATCATCGTCTCGGCGTGGAACGTGGCGGAGCTGGACCAGATGGCGCTGATGCCCTGCCACGCGTTCTTCCAGTTCTACGTGGCGGACGGCAAGTTGTCGTGCCAGCTGTACCAGCGCAGCGCGGACATCTTCCTGGGCGTGCCCTTCAACATCGCGAGCTACGCGCTGCTGACGCAGATGCTGGCGCAGCAATGCGGGCTGGGCCTGGGGGACTTCATCTGGACGGGCGGGGATTGCCACATCTACTCCAACCACTTCGAGCAGGTGGAGACGCAGCTGTCGAGGACGCCGTTCGCGTATCCGACGATGCACATCAAGCGCAAGCCGGATTCGATCTTCGACTACGAGTTCGAGGACTTCGAGCTGCAGGAGTATCAGCACCACGCGGCGATCAAGGCGCCGGTGGCGGTGTGAGCGGCGGGAGCTGAACTCACATGGCGCTGAGGCCGGAGGATCTTTCCGAAGAGGAGATGCTTGCGGCCGAGGCGCGGTTCCCAGAACTGGCCGCCAGGGCCGGACGGAAGGCTTACGAGCGGGCGTTGGCGGAGAACGGCTCGGTCGTTGTTGCGAGCGGGGATCGGTTGGTCAAACGGTATGCGGATGGGAGCGAGCGGCTCATCAAGAAGCTGCAGCCGGACCTGAGAGTAAAGCGCGGTGCTGTGCTCAAACGTGTCAACCACGCAGCCGCATAGCGCCCGCTTCTCTCGCGCCAGCACGTTCGCCCTTCAGGCGACCTCTACCTTCGACGTTGCGAGCGAGCGCTCATTCGCCTTCTCACGGCGCGCCGCCCACCAGGCCTTGATCGACGGATGCCCCCAGTACTTGTCGAAGAAGTAGTGCAGGACCGTGTTGACCAGCGGCTCGATGAACGTCACCAAGCCCGCGATGGCGATGCTTCCGGTGAGCAGGTACGTCACCGTGAAAGAGGTACCGAGGTGAAGCACCCCGAACGTCGCAGTCTTGGCCATCCCGCATCCCCTTCCAACCGAGTTTGATCTTGTTTGGAATGGTACGGATCGCCGATGCGACCGGCCAATCGCGTTTGCTCATCGCGGAGATAGCGCCGGAGCCGATCACTTCTTGCTGCGACGGAACTCCCAAGGCGGGGTCGGCGTTGCCTCGCTCCATAGCCCGCGCCGCGCGCGTCGGGCATCGATTTCCTCGGCCGAGTACAGGGTGCGCTGTGCGGCCGGCTGCTCCCGCTCGAACGCCTTGTAGTGCCAGGCCAGGCCCGCTCTCAGTTGGGCTTGGCCGACATCGACCGAACGCACGCGGACAAGCCCGAGGATGCGGCCGTAGCGGTCTCTCTTCTTCCAGTCCACCACCACCTCCTGCCGGAACACCAGCTCCGAGAGATGCTGGCGAGAACGCTCCCCGAAGGCCTGGCGCTTCTCCGGTGCATCGATGCCAACCAGCCGCACGCGATGCTGGTGGCGCTCGTTGTCGAGCACGGTCAACGTGTCTCCATCAGAGAGGCCGACGACTTCGCCGCGGAGCGTCGCAGCGCCCGCGGTACCGAGCGAGCTGCACAAGAGGACGGCGATCAGGAATGCATGAGGCGAGGAGAACGGAGAGATGCATCTACTGGGGAGAGCGGACATGAAGGTGCGGAGGTACGGTGAGACCCGGTTTGTAGATCATCTTGGACACGTGGCAGAGTCTGGCTGTCAAAAATGCAAAGATCGATACAGGCCATGAAGCTCCTCATCACTGGACTGAACGGCACCGTGGCTCCCTGGGTCGGCCGCGAAGCGGAATCGCGAGACTGGGACGTGGTGGGTTGGGACCGCAACGCGGTGGACCCTGCCAATGAGACCGCCGCCCTCGCCTTCCTGCGCGCCGAGGCGCCGGATGCCATCGTCCACCTGGCGATGGGCTCCGAGTCCTGGGCTGCTCAACTGGCAGGCTTCGCGAGGCTGCATGGGGCGCACATGGTCTTCGTGAGCACCGCGATGATCTTCGACGCCTCGTCAGGCGGACCTCATCGGCCCCGCGACCCGCGGACCGCCAAGGACGACTACGGGCAGTACAAGATCCGATGCGAGGACGCGGTGCTGACGGCTAATCCATCGGCGACGGTGGCGCGCATCGGCTGGCAGATCGCGCCGGACGCTGTCGGCAACAACATGCTCCGCCACCTGGATGAGCAGCACGCCCGGGATGGGCGCATCCGCGCAAGTTCAGCCTGGCGTCCGGCGTGCTCGTTCATGTCCGACACCGCGGCGGCGCTCTGCGATCTCGTTCAGGAAGGCACCGGCGGGCCGGTTCATCTGGACAGCAATGCGTTGGATGCGCTGACGTTCGACCAGCTGGTTCAGAGGCTGGGAAAGAAGTTCGAACGGGACTGGGTGGTCGAGGTGACGCAGGACTATGTGCATGACCAGCGGCTCGTGAACGAGAACGGCGGGTCGATGCTGCCGCCGTTGAGCGTGCACTTGGGGTGAGGCCGCGCGCGAGCGGACAGAAATCCTCTGACCCAAGGAGCACCACCATTCCGATCGCAATCGCACTTCGCGCCCACTTCGCGGGCAGCTACTTCCGAGACACGTTTGTACGGATGCTGAGGTCATGGGACATCGACAGTGCCTACATCGCCTCGGGGTTCTTCAACGACTTCACAAGCCGATTGAAGGGTGCGTCACCCGACTTCGGGATCGACGAGGACATGGAAGGCAAGCACGTGTTTCTCATGGGTGGCTACGACGAGAGTGCGACAAGCCTGCTCGAGCTTCGAGACTCGCTCATCAAGCAAGGCATCAAAGCTTCTGCATACAAGCTTCCTCCATCCAAGAATGGCGAGCAAGCCCTGCGATGGCACGCCAAAGTTGCGGTTTTTCTCAGCAAGGAGAAGCCCGTCCTTGCCATCGTAGGAAGTAGCAACTTCACTGGACCGACGATGTATGGCAGCAGTGAACACAAGTTCATCGCCATGCCGGACACGGTGCAGGTGGAAGCAGACAGCTTCTATTGGCTCAACAGCTGTCTGGACACTTCGCAGGCAGTGCACGATGCATTCACCTATTGGGGACGGGGCAGCCTCTCCCCAGACATTGCCTTCGACAACGACAAATTTGACGAGGAGATAGAGAGGCTGATTCAGAAGACCTTCGACCGCCTGCTTTCGTTCAAGTGGCGCGCCCTTCCCTGAACGGCGAGAACTGGAAAGACGAAGCTTTCGTCCCAGGCGCGCGTGTCTTGTCGCCTGACTTGGCCGGCACCGGCATGACCTGGCCCCACGTGTTCCCGCACGGCGTTTGAACTCAGGAAGGTCGCGGACGGCGAGGTGACTCACCTCCTACCGGCCCGCCTTTCGCAGGCCCGCTTGACCGCCAGCATTACCACCGTCAACACCACGGCGCTGAGCAGCACGTTGAGGAGGAGAAACCTCGCCGCCGCTTCCAGCGACCTCGCATCCTCCAACGCCGTCATCACCGCCATGCCACTGGCCGGCGGGTGACTGATGCCCAGCAGGCGCAGCGCGACGACGCCGATCGCGAGCGCCATGGCGGCGGCCAGCAGGGGGACATGAACCAGCGCCGCGGCCGAGAGCCCGATGCCTGCCGCCACGAGGTTCCCGAACACCACCGCCTTCGCCGCCGCGAAAGGATGCTCGGGCGTCAGCGCCATGAGCGTCGCTGACGCGCCCAGCGGCGCCACCAGGTACGGGGCGTCCGCAAAGTGCGCGGTCCAGAGAACGGGGAAGCCGCCGACCACCACGAATGCCACCAGCAAACTGACGAAGGTCCTCGTCGAGGCACCCGGCTCGTCGTTCGACGCTGGCTTCCGCGGGCTCATGGATTTCTCCGCGGAAGACGCCTCAGGCGGCCACCGCAGCGGCCGCAGCGATCTGGGCCCGATGCTTCGTGACGATCTCCGCCTCGTCGCTCAGCGCCTTCTTCACGGACGCGCGCGTTTCGACACGATCCTTCCAGGCGAAGAGCCTCGTCAGGTGCCCGATCTGCGCGCCCGAGCGCGCATGCCACATCGTCGCCCACAGGTAGGCATCGACCACCGAGAACTGCTCGCCCGTGACGTACGCGCGGCCGTCGGACAGCAGCTCGTCGATCCGCGTGTAGGCCGCGACCAGCTTCGCGCGGGTCCATTCGGTGCCGGCTTCCGTCAGCAGCTTGCGCATCAGCGGGATGTGCTTCTGCGCGATCTCGGTGCCGATGAAGTTCAGCAGGACGTCGACCTTGGCGCGCTCCAGCGTGCCCTGAGGCGGCGTCAGGCGGCTCTCCGGATGCTGGTCGGCGAGGAAGCTGGTGATCGGGCCGGTCTCCGTCAGGATGTCCCGCTGCGGGTTGTCCAGCTGCAGCGCGGGCACGTAGCCCAGCGGGTTGACGTCGAAGAAGGCCTCGCCCGTCGAGGTGGTCTTGCCGAACACGTCGAAGTGCACGATGTCGGGATTCAGGCCAAGCTCGTTGGCAATGACCTGCACGGCGCGGGAGCAGGTGTCGTCGGCGATGAAGAGTTTCATGAGGGTCTTTCGATGAGTGGGGTTCTGCCGGCGGCAACTCAGCGTGTCGCCAACGGAATGAACTCTAGGGAGCGCCCCACGAGCGATAAAGCAGTCGTCCGTCCGCTGTCTGTCGCTTCCGGAGCGACAGTGCCGTGCCCGTTTCAAGGCATCCTTGCGCCGACGATCCCAGCTGTCCGCACAATGTCTTCTGGAGGAATGCACCGTGACCAAGCGCGTAGATGCCGCCGTGGCCGATATCGAGACCTTCGTGGCCGTGGCCCAGCTCGGCAGCTTCACGAAGGCGGCCGAGTTGCTCGGAACGACCAAGTCCAATGCAGGCAAGGCCGTCCAGCGGCTGGAGGCAAGACTTGGCACGCGCCTGTTCCAGCGCACCACGCGGGCCGTCCACCTCACCGATGACGGGCAGGTCTACCTGCTGGCGGCGCAAGGCGCCCTCGACGGTCTCCGGGAAGCGGAACAGGCCCTGGCGGCCCGGCGCTCCGAACCCATCGGCCGCGTCCGGGTGGACCTCCCCGCCGGCTTCGGCCGGCTGTTCTTCCCTTCCCTCTCCCTGCTGCGCGAGAAGTACCCCAAGGTCACACTGGAGATCGGCCTGTCGGACCGGATGTCCGATGCCGTCGCCGAGGGCTGGGACATCGTCGTGCGCATCGGCGCGCTGCCGACCGACGGAGAGATGACCGTCAGGAAGCTGTGCTCGCTCAAGTTGGGCCTGTACGCCTCCCCCGAGTACCTGGCCCGCAAGGGCGACATCACGACCGTCGCCGAGCTCGCCGGCCACGATGCGCTCATCTTCCGCGGTCCCTCGGGCCGCCTGCGGCCCTGGACCCTGCTGGACGACGGGGAACAGCGCGAGATGTCGCCGGCCCCCGTCGTGGTGCTGGCGGACGGGCACGCCCTGGTGGAGGCCACCGTCCAGGGCGTCGGCATCGCCCAGATCCTCGACCGCGTCGCGCGGCCCCATGTCGAGGCCGGTCGCCTCGTCCATGTGCTGCCCGAAGCCGACGTGGATGGACCGCCCGTCCACGCGATGATCCCGCTCGGCACGCGCATGGCCACCAAGACGCGGGCGGTCCTGAACTTCCTCGCGGAGAGCCTGGCCTGACCACGGTCCCGTCTCAATCGGCTCCCGCCGGTCGACTCCGCCGGTTGCCTTCCGCGCCGACGTCCATGGCGCTCTTGAGTTCGCAGACCAGCGCGTCGACGTAGGCGTCCTCGAGTCCGGCATCCGCCAGCGCGAAGTCGAGGTGGCAGACGTACTCCGCATTCGAGCCGAACGACCCGCCCGCCGCCGCGATGAGCGGCGCGATCGCCGTGACGGCGGACTCCGGCTCGTAGTGCGGGTTGTCCTTGTTCACGACGAAGACGATGGCCGACGCCCGTTCCCCACCTGGCAAGGTGATGGTTTCCCAGCGCGGCACGTAGCTGCCCGCCACCATCTCGCGGGCCCAGAGCAGCTTGAGCTCGAACTCGGCCGATGCCTCATGGAGCTTCAGGGCCACGCCCTCGGTCCGGCCGCCGGCTTCCAGCGCGAGCATGCGACCCGGGCGGTCGGCGGTGCCGCGGCCGGCCACGGTCTTCAGGCAGAAGCTCCTGTGCCAGCCGTCCAGCACCGCGTTCTCGCGGGCGGCGTAGTGCAGCAGCGGATTCCACATCAGCGAGCCGTAGGCGAAGACCCAGAGGTCGCCCGGAGGCCGCAGCCGCAGCGTGGCGGCGAGCGACTCCTCCAGCTTCGACGAGGACCACAACATGTCGGGCGGCAGCTGCAGCTTCGCGGCGAAGCTGCCGTCCTCGAGAGAATTCCTGTTCAAGGTGGACATGTCTTCAATGCTTGATTCGGGATCGACGGTCCGGGAGGGACGCCCCGCCCGGTGAATCAATTCTGGGTATCGACGGCGTCCCGATAAACGCAGGGACCGGCGTCGCTCTGTTTCGTGGATCGCGACAGTCGGGACCCTCCGCCCAGGAATCCGAACGCGGAGACGGCAGCCAGCAGCGTCACGCCGGTCAACACATGGATGAGCCCATGGAAGGCCGTGTCGTGTGCGGCGACCACGCGTGTCGCCACGACCTGCGGCAGGAGCGCTTGCGCCGCCTCCAGGTCGCCCGTGGTGAGCCGGCGCGCCGCGAGGACCACCTGCTCCCGCGACGTGCGGTCGCCCGCATCGATCTCCTCGACCAGCGCGCCGTACGTCATGCCCGCCAGAACGGCACTCACGATGGCCAGCGTGATGCCCTCCCCCGCCACCCGCGCCGTGTTGAAGATGCCGGTCGCCATGCCCGCGCGTTCCACCGGGACGACGCTGATCGCCAGCCCGTCCATCAAGCCCCAGGGCAGACCGCTTCCCAGACCGATGACGAACATCGGCAGCACGTAGTCCAGCAGCGGACCGTTCACCTGCGCGTAGCTCAGCCAGTGCAGACCGGCCGCGGCAATGAGGAAGCCCAGTCCGGACAGCACGCCCGCGGAGGCATACCGCGTCAGGCTGGCGGCGACGAACGGCACCACCATCACGGGCAAGGACAGCGCGACCATCAGCAGACCGGCCTCGAGCTCCGTCATGCGCTCGATGCCGATCAGGCGAAGCGGCAGCATCACGACGAGCACGATGAAGCTGTAGCACGTCCCGATGGGGAGCATCTGCACGCCCACGAAGCGGCCCAGGCGGAACAGCGACAGGTCCAGCATGGGCCGGGCCACATGCGCCTCGATGACGACGAACGCGACGAGGAGAACCCCGGCCCCCGCCAGCAGTCCCACGACCAGCGGGCTGGACCAGCCGCTTTCCGGCGCCTGGATGAGCCCGAAGGTCAGCAGGGCCAGCGTCCCGCTGAAGGTGATGGTGCCGGGCCAGTCCAGGCCTTGGGCGCCGGGGTCGCGCGTCTCGCGCATCCGCGGCAATCCGAAGAGCATCGCCAGCATGCCCAACGCCGCGGTCGTGAGGAAGACGGCTTGCCAGCCCAGGAACTCGATCAGCGTGCCGGCCACCAGCGGCCCGAAAGCGAGACCGATGCCGAAGGTGGCGCCGAGCGCGCTGAAGGCGCGCGTGCGGGCATGCCCCTCGAACTCCTGCGCGAGGGCGGCCGAGCCGCTGGACAGGGCCGCGGCGGCACCGACGCCCTGGATGGCGCGCATCCAGTCGAGCCACAGCACCGACGGCGCGACGCTGAGCGCGAGCGACGTCAAGGTGAACAGCGCCAGGCCGATGGAGAAGACGCGCTTGCGGCCGACCTGGTCGGCGAGCGCGCCGGCCGCCATCAGGAGGCTGCCGAAACTGAGCATGAAGGCGTTGGTGATCCAGGTGAGCGCGGTGGGCGTTCCGCCGAGGGAACGGCCGATGGCGGGCGTCGCCACCGCGCCGCCGGTGAAGCTGAGCGGCAGCACGAGGGCGGCCAGACAGATCGAGGCGAGGATGAGCAGGCTCTCGCCGGTTCGATCCGTTGGCGTCTTCAGTTCCATGACGGGACTCCCTGGTCACCCTGGTCACCCTGGTCACCCTTGCCACGCTTGTCACCCCATCCGCCGCCCAGCGCGCGGATCAACCGGACGGAGGTGACCGCCTGCAGGCCGGCCAGTTGAACGGACGAGCGTCGCGACATCAGCACCGCGCGCTCTGCATCGATGACTTCCAGGTAGCTCACGTCGCCCTCCGTGTACCGGCGCCGCGACAGGCGCGCGGCCTCCGCCGCCGCCTCGGCACCTTCGGTCTGCGTCCTGACCTGGTCCTCCAGCACGCGAAGATCCGCGAGGCCGTCCTCGACCTCGCGGAAGGCCGTCAGCACCTGTTGCCGGTACTGCGCGACCTGCTCTTCGTATTGCGCCCGCGTCTGAGCGAGTTGCCCTTCGCGGCGACCGCCGTCGAAGAGCGGCAGGCTCAGGAGCGGCCCCAACAGGAAGGAGCGGCTGCTCCACTGGAAGAAATCGCCGGCGGTGCCCGACTCGAAGCCGCCGCCGCCCGTGAGCGTCAGCGACGGGAAGAACGCCGACTTGGCGACGCCGATGCGGGCGTTGGCCGCAGCCATCGCGCGCTCCGCCGCCGCGATGTCGGGACGGCGCTCCAGCAGGCTCGATGGCAGACCCGCCGGGAGCCGCAGGCTGAACGCTTCCAGCGGCTGGGGCGTGAAGCTGAACGCCGCCGGCGCCTTCCCGAGCAGCACCGCCAAGGCATGCTCGGACGAAGCGCGCAGGCGCGCGACCGTCATTGCATCGCTTCTCGCGTTGGCCAGCTCGGACCTGGCGCGCGCCACGTCCAGCGCGCCGATGTCGCCCGCCTTCTGCCGGCGCTCGGCCAGTTGCAGCGCTTCCTCGCGCAGACGCACTGCGGCGACGAACACCTCCGCCTCCGCATCCAGCTGGCGCAGCGTGAAGTAGTTCTGCGCGACGTCCGCCTGCAGCGCCAGGCGCACCGACTGGAAGAGCGCCTCGCTGCGTTGGCCTTCCGCCCTCGCCGCGGCGACAGCCGAGGACACGCGGCCGAAGAGATCGACCTCGTATGAGATGCCGAGCTGAGCGCGGTAGACGGTCTGGGTTGGCACCTGGCTGCCCGGGGTCAGTCCTTGCGAGACCGCGGACGGCCGTTGACGCGAGGCGCCCAGGCCCAGGTCCGCCGACGGGAACAGGCCGGCTCGCGCCTCCTGCGTCATCGCCCGCGATTCCTTGACGCGAGCCGCCGCGACCTGGAGCTCCTGATTCGCCTGCATCGCTTGTTCGATGAGCTCATCGAGGCCGCGGTCGCCGAAGACCTTCCACCAGGCCCCTCGGGCGAGGTCCTCGGCCGGCGCGGCTTCCTTCCAGGTGGAGCCGTCGCTGCCCTTCAGCACGACCGAATCCCAGCCCTTGGGCGCTTCCTTGAAAACTGGCGTCACCGCGGCGTCAGGCCGCTTGTAGGGAGGCGCCACGGAACAGCCCGCCATCAGGAGCAGGCTGGCCAGGGCCGTCAGGCCCCAGGCGGCACGGCCAGTGGCCGCCGCTTGCTTGTTCGTCTTCATGTCCGACTCCTTCCCACCTCAGTGGGCGACCTCGATGTGGGGGTGGTGGCCGTGCTTGTCCACGATCGGCTGTCCGCCGGCGAGCTTGCGCAGGACCACGTACAGGACGGGCGTCAGCATCAGTCCGAAGAGCGTCACGCCCAGCATCCCGAAGAACACGGCGATGCCCATTGCGCTGCGCATCTCCGCGCCCGCGCCCGTCGAGAACACCAGCGGAATGACGCCGGCGATGAACGCGATCGAGGTCATCAGGATGGGCCGCAGGCGCAGCCGGCTGGCTTCGATCGCCGCCTCCACGATGCCGCGGCCGTCCATCTCCAGTTCACGGGCGAACTCGACGATCAGGATGGCGTTCTTCACCGACAGGCCCACCAGCACCATCAGGCCGATCTGCGTGAAGATGTTGTTGTCCCCGTGGGTCAGCCAGACGCCGGTCAGCGCCGACAGGATGCTCATCGGCACGATCAGCAGGATCGCCAGCGGCAGCGTCATGCTCTCGTACAGCGCGGCCAGCACGAAGAACACGAGCACCACGCTGATCGGGAACACCCAGAGCGCGGAGTTGCCGGCCAGGATCTGCTGGTAGGTCAGGTCGGTCCATTCCATGCGGATGCCGCGCGGCAGGACCTCGGCGGCGATGCGCTCCACGGCCGCCTTGGCCTGGCCCGACGAGTAGCCGGGCGCGGGTCCGCCGTTGATGTCGGCCGCAGGGAAGCCGTTGTAGCGGACCACGGTCTGCGGACCGTAGGTCGGCGTCACGGTGACCAGCGAGGACAGCGGCACCATCTCGCCCGCGGCGTTGCGGGTCTTCAGCAGGCCGATGTCCTCGGCGCCGGCGCGGAACGGCGCATCGGCCTGCGCGCGCACCTGGAAGACACGGCCGAACTGGTTGAAGTCGTTGACGTAGAGCGATCCGAGATAGATCTGCATCGTGTCGAAGACATCCGTCACCGACACGCCGAGCTGCTTGGCCTTGATGCGGTCGAGGTCGACATCCAGCTGCGGCACGTCGATCTGGTACATCGAGAAACTGGGACCAAGTTCAGGCGCCTGCGCGAGCTTCTTCAGGAAGGCCTGCGTGGCGTCGTTCAGCGCCTCGTAGCCCAGCGCGCCGCGGTCCTCCAGCTGCAGCTTGAAGCCGCCCAGCGTGCCGAGTCCTTCCACCGGCGGCGGCGGGAAGACGGCGACCTGCGCTTCCTTGATGGTCGAGAACTTCGCGTTCAGCGCCGCGATGACCTCCTGCGCGGACTCACCCGGCTTGCGGTCCTTCGAAGGCTTCAGCAGCGGGAACAACAGCGCGCTGCTCGACGAATTGCTCAGGCTGACGGAGAGCCCCGGGAACTGCGGCACCTGGCGGACACCCGGGACGCTCAATGCCATCTCGCCGAGCTCGCGGACCAGCTTCTCGGTCCGGTCCAGCGAGGCCCCCGCAGGCAGCTGCACCACGGCCACCAGGTAGTCCTTGTCCTGCGCCGGCACGAAGCCGCTCGGCACGGCCTTGCCGATCAGCACAGTGCCTGCGAGCAGCACGCCGTACAGAGCCATCATCCCGGCCTTGCGCCCCACCGCCCGGCCGACGCCTCGGCCGTACGACTCTGAGCCGCGATGGAACACGCGGTTGAACCACGCGAAGAAGCGGCCGAACACCTGGTCCATGCCCCGCGTGAGCCAGTCCTTCGGCTCGTGGTGGCCCTTCAGCAGGAGCGCGGCCAACGCGGGCGACAGCGTCAGCGAATTGAAGGCGGAGATGACCGTCGAGATGGCGATGGTCATCGCGAACTGACGGTAGAACTGCCCCGTCAGACCCGACATGAAGGCCAGCGGCACGAACACCGCCACGAGCGCCAATGCGATCGCGATGATGGGCCCGCTCACCTCCCGCATGGCCTGGTAGGTCGCATCGCGAGCGCTGAGGCCGGCGCTGATGTTGCGCTCGACGTTCTCCACCACGACGATGGCGTCGTCCACCACGATGCCGATGGCCAGCACCATGCCGAACAGGCTGAGCGCATTGATGGTGTAGCCGAAGCCCAGCAGCAGCGTGAAGGTGCCGACGATGGAGACCGGCACGGCCAGCAGCGGGATGATGGAGGCGCGCCAGGTCTGCAGGAACAGGACCACCACGACCACGACGAGCGCGATGGCCTCGAGCAGCGTCTTGATGACCGCATCGATGCTGAGGCGGACGAAGCGCGTCGGGTCATACGCGATGTCGTAGTCCACGCCCTCGGGCATGTCCGCCTTCAGTTCCTTCATCAGATCGTGGACGTCGTCCGAGATCTGCAGCGAGTTCGCGCCCGGGGACTGGAAGATGATCAGCTGCACGGCGGGCTTGTTGTCCAGCATCGCCCGCAGCCCGTAGTCGGAGGACGCGAGCTCGACGCGCGCCACGTCCTTCAGCATCGTGATCGCGCCATCCGGCGCGCTCTTCAGGATGATGTTGCGGAAGTACGCTTCGCTCTTCAGCCGTCCTTGGGCATTGACGTTGAGCTGCAGCGGCACGTTCTCCATCGGTGCCGCGCCGACGATGCCAGCGGCCACCTGCACGTTCTGCTCGCGGATGGACTTGACCACGTCGGTCGCGGTCAACTGGTGCTGCGCGACTTTCTGCGGATCCAGCCAAACGCGCATCGCGTAGTCGCCGGAGCCCCACATGACGACCTCGCCCACGCCCGGCACGCGGGCGAGCCGGTCCTTCACGTTGATGAGCGCGTAGTTGCGCAGGTAGGTCAGGTCGTACTTGTCGTTGGGAGACAGCACGCTGACGCCCATGGTCAGCGTCGGAGACGCCTTGACCGTCGTCACGCCCAGGCGCTGCACGTCTTCGGGCAGACGCGGCATCGCCTGCGAGACCCGGTTCTGCACGAGCTGCTGCGCCAGGTCCGGATTGGTCCCCAGCTTGAAGGTCACGGTGATCTGCAGGTTGCCGTCGCTGTTGGCCTGCGACTGCATGTACAGCATGTTTTCCACGCCGTTGATGCGCTCCTCGATCGGAGAGGCCACCGTCTCCGCGATCACCTTCGGATTGGCGCCCGGGTACTGCGCGCGCACCACCACCGAGGGCGGCACCACTTCGGGGTACTCCGCCGTGGGGAGCTTGAACAGCGCGATCACGCCGGCAAGCAGGACCAGCATCGACAGCACGCCCGCGAAGATGGGGCGGTCGATGAAGAATTTCGAGATGTTCATGATGCTGCCTCGATGAACTGGACGGCGATCACGCGGCCGACTTGCGGCGCGCCGGAACGCCCGCCATGTCGACCACCTTCGAGCTGATGCGCTCGCCGGGGCGCGCGCGCTGGATGCCGTTGACGATGACGCGATCGCCGGCCTTCAGGCCGGTCTCGACGACGCGGAAGCCGTCGTAGAGATCGCCCAGGCGCACCTCGCGGTACTGGGCCTTGCTCTGCTCATCGACGACGAGGACGAACTTCCTGGCCTGATCGGTGCCCACCGCGGAGTCGTCGATGAGGATGGCGTCGCGCGGCTTGGCGCCGCCGACGAGGACCTTCGCATAGAGGCCGGGAACGAGCGATCCGTCGGCGTTGTCGAAGCTGGCGCGGACGCGGATGGTTCCCGAGACCGTGTCCAGTCGGTTGTCGACGGAGCTCACCACGCCTTCGCGCCCGTAGCCGGTTTCGTTGGACAGGCCCAGCGACACCGGCACCTTGGCACCGGCGGTGCGCAGATGGCGGAGATAGGTCTGCTCGTCGACCGAGAACGAGGCGTAGATGGGCGAGGTGGAGACGAGCGTCGTCAACAGCGGTGCATTCGCGCCGGCGGTGACGACGTTGCCGAGCGTCAACTCCGCGCGCGAGACGCGGCCGCCCACCGGCGCGACGACGGCGGTGTAGGAGAGATTCACCCGCGCGGCCTCGAGCGCGGCCTTCGCGGCCTTCACCTCGGCCGCGGCTTCGCGTGCGGCGTTCTGGCGATTGTCGAAATCCCGGCGCGCAATCGCGTTGCCGTCCATGAGCCGCGAGGCGCGTTCGGCTTCACTGGTGGCGAGGGAGGCCCGCGCCAGAGCGGCGGCCAGCTGCGCATCGGCCCGGTCGAATTCGGCCTGATAGGGCTGGGGGTCGATGGTGAAGAGCGGCTCGCCCTTCCTGACCACGGCGCCATCCTTGAAGTGGACGGCGACGATGCGGCCGGAGACCAGGGGACGGACGTCCACGCGGTCGACAGCCTCGAGTCGGCCGGAGTAGGACTGGCGCTCGGCGATCTGCCTGGCGATGACGGCGGCGACCTCGACCTCGGGCCCGACGGCCGCGTTCTCGGCGTGCGCGGCACGCAGGGTCTGGGTCGGGGCATCCAGCATCAACCATGCGCCCGCGCCAGCCACCACCACTGTGGCGACCGTCGCGAGAACGGTCTTTCGAAACGCAAACATGACAGCTCCTTGGGAAGGTTGTTCAAGACGGAAATGGATGGATTGCAGTATTGCGATCGGCCACTTCCGGATAAACGACCTGCCCTCGGACGCTTTGTCAGCGCGGTGGAGACAATGCTTGCGTTGTTGTGATCATCTGCGCTAAGCACGATGCCTAAGACGTGCACCGGGCTGATCTTGGTCATTTGCGCCGGTCGCCTCGAAAAGTGATCACGACAGGCGAAGTTCATTGATGGCCTTCCTCACGCGCGATCCACCTCAATCCTTAATTCCGTCGCTGAAGTGGTGAGTGGCACGAATGGACATGCCCTTTTCGAATGAATGCTTCGCAACAGATCACCGTCGACTGCTCTATCTAAGACGTGGGGGCAATCGCGCTAGCGCGAACGGCGAATCGACGATAACGTGCCATGCATTGAACGCAACGGCGATCCTGGGGAGGAGAGCGAGAGCATGAAAACATCCGACGCACAAGGCCCGGGAGTCGACGCAGGGTTGCTGCAGCAGTTGCAGCGCTGGGGGATCGAATCACTGACCGACGTTCAACGACTTGCGCTTGCCGCTGGAGCGGCTGACGGGCGCAGCCTCGTCGTGAGTGCACCGACATCGTCTGGCAAGACTCTGGTGGGCGAGATATCCGTGCTCTGCGCGCTACGCGCTGGGGTCCGCGCCATCTATCTCGTCTCTCACAAAGCGCTGGCCGATCAGAAGTATCTCGACTTCGTAGCCCGTTTCGGCGAAGGAGCAGTCGAGCCTATCGGGTCGGTTGGCCTGAACACAGGAGACCGAACCGAAGGTGACATAGACGCCCAGTTATTGGTCGCAACGTACGAGAAGGCGCTAGGTTTATTCCTTAGCGGTCAGTTGAGACCGAACAACGCGCTAGTCGTCGCCGACGAACTTCAGATTCTCGGCGAGCCTGGGCGGGGACCGGACATCGAAGCACTGTGCTCGGCACTACGGCAGCGCGGCGTCAAGCAGTTCGTGGCGCTGACGGCAACCGTAGAGAACCCCGAAGACCTCGCCGGGTGGATGGCATGCGACTTGGTACGTAGCTCACACCGGGACGTGCCGCTCTATCAAGAAATTTGGTACGGCGGCCAAGCTCATCGCACGAGATTCGGCGACGACAGCGGACAAGATGTACACGGCGTTGCTACCGTGACGAACGACATCAGCGCTGTAGTCGATCATCTGTTGCGACTCGACCGCGGCCCCGTCTTGGTGTTCACAGAGAGCCGCCGCGAAGCCGTAAATTTCGCGACCGCGTTCGGGCAAAACAGGCCCCGTGTAGGCATCGGTATAGATCTAGCACAGCAGCTCGACTTGTTCTCGGAGCCGACCGACTCGTCGGACCAACTCCGTGAGAACGCGGAACGCCGCGTCGCTTTTCACACTGCCGACCTGTCCCCACAAGAGCGTCAGGTCATCGAAGGTGGCTTCATCGATGGCAAATTCGAGGTGTGCTTTGCCACTTCGACCCTCGCGGCCGGGGTGAACTTCCCATTCCGGACCATTGTCTTCTCCAAGCTGACCTATCGCTGGGGCGATAGGGCTGGTAGCCACCTCATCAGGTCTGACTACCGCAACATGTCCGGGCGGGCAGGCAGGCTCGGTATGCACCCCGAAGGGTTTGCCGTGCTGTTGCCACAGAACAATGTTGAACTTGCACATGCCAACACGCTTGTGCGGCCCGACAACGACCGGCTCGGTTCGCAGTTGGTGAACCTGAGCATCCGCAAGACGATCTTGACACTGGTTGCCTCGGGGTTGGCCAGCACGTTTGCCGAAGTGATGACCTTCTTCGAGAACACGCTGTACTGGTATCAAACGCTAAATCGGAATCCCGCAAAGTTGGCCACCCTGGTAGCCGAAAGCCGCGCCGCCGTGGACTGGTTGGCCGCCAACGCGTTGATCCATGATGAGGCCGACGCCCTACTCGTCACGCCGTTGGGCAACGCTGCAGCGATGTCCGGCCTGCTTCCGGCGACCGCCGTCCAGTTGGCCGCCATGCTGCGCACCCTCGTGCCTAAGTTGGCGGTGAGTTTCGATGAGTGGATTCCGGGATTGATCTATGCGGCCTGCGCTAGCGACGAATACAGGGCCGAGCGGCCGTCTCGCTTCTTTCCTTTCCCGTCGCATACCTCCTATGAGTCAGTGACCTTTTGGGGAACCAAGCCTCTACCCGTGACGCTCGATCGCAATGACGTCAGGTTGGCACAGTGTGCCCATGCGATTGCGCTCTATGCCGACGGGCTCGCGGATCGCAAAATCGCGTTCATCGCGCGCGTACCGGGAGGTGCCATCCATCGCCTTGCGTTGGACGTCGCCTGGGTGCTCGATGGCCTCCATAAGCTCTCGACGACCCCCGAACTCGGTTGCCCGCAAACGGTGAGCAACCAAATCGCAATGCTTGCTCGCCGTGTCCGCTGGGGAGCGCCACCCGAAGCTCTGGACGTCTTGCGGGTAGCCGAACGGCACAGCGTTCCAGGCTTTGGTCGACAGCGCGCTATGGGGCTAGTCGCACAAGGGATTGCGACCTTGCACGACGTATTGGCAACCGCAAAGGAAAAACTCGTGCAGTTGCTCCGAAGCGAGCCACGCGCGCTGGCTCTGATCGCTGCCGTTTCCAGCACAGTGGGATTGGGGCCGAGTAGGCTGGCTTCCGCACATCGGAAGACCGGGCAGGAACTGGGCATTGAGCATCTGGTTAAGGCCTGCGATGACGCTCTCGGCACGGAGTATGAAGAGGCAATAGCGGCGCTCCTACAGGTCGAGGCCGCGTGGGCAGTAACGATACTGGATGACGGCACGCGCCCTAACGTGCCGGACTTGCTCATCGTGCTGGGTACTCAGCAAGTCTTGCTGGAGTGCAAGACCTGCACAAAGTCACCACCTCTCATCAAAAAGGAAGAGGCCTGGGCGGTCATGCAAAAGGCTGCAGACTTTGACCCAGCGATGCGACGGGTGACCTTGGGCAAACCCGCGTTTGACGAGACCTCAAAGAAGAAGGCAGCGGCGTCGAAGGACATCACGCTGATCGAGCACAGCGTGTTCATGGAAGGTCTGCTGCGCGTCCATGGCGGCACACTTTCCGCCGCCGACTTCATGACCTGGCTCGGAAATCCTGGCGTCGCCGAGCTCGAACGCCTGGGGGGAAGTCCGACCTATGTGGGCAAGTAGAGTGTCCGCGCAAGCGCGCTGCGTGGGGGTCTAGCACCGCAAAGTCGCCGTCGCGACAGCAATAGTCGCCGCAGTCTTTCACTAGAACTTATCGAGATTCGTGGGGACGAACACCTTCTCTTGGTGATTCTTCTTTTCGTCGAACCATTCGCACTTGACGCCAGGGTTAGGGCCCAAAGGACTGAAGTCGCTGATCACCACGACGGTCATCTTTGGGCCACCACTTTTGAGCATCACGATGTCACCGGGTTGAAGTTCGGTACCGCTCATCGGGTCTCCTTGGGAGGTTTAGCCAATCATACGGTTGAGCGAGCACTGCCTTTGCGTCTGCAGGGTACGCCTTTGCTCTGCCTCGTCACCTTGATGGAAGTACGGTCCACAGTGACTCATCGAACGCTCTCCTCTGTGAAAGACGAGAAGGTCGGGATCGCGGTCACCGCTCCCGGTGGCCGAGTACGGCTGCGCTGCAGGTCGGCCACCTGCAGCATACGAGCTACCCGGTTCGGCTTGATCAAACTCAATATGAGTAACTCACAAACACCGCCCCCACCGGCGATGTCGTGCGCCGCGTGAGCGGGCTCTTCTTCGCATCCCCGAGCAGCGTCTGTGCGCCGACCATCCCGGTCACGCTCCACTCCGTTGACAGCTTGTGCTGCCAGCTCACTCCCGCCTCCGCGAGATGCGCCCCCGCCTTCGGCGTATAGGCGGCGTAGCCGGACCTCGCCGACTGCGCCGCCGTCACCCCGTGGTACGTCTGCATGTACTTCTTGTCGCCCGCATTCGCCGACACCGACAGCACCATCGTGTTCTTCCCATCCTCCAGCAGCGTCGCCGCCGCGCCGATGCTGTAGAGCGCGCCGTTGTCGCGATTGGAGATCGGCTGCTCCGTCGCCACCTGCAGTTGCAGCCGCTCCATCACCGCATAGCTCAGCGTCAGGTTCGCCGTGGCGCTGCCCTTCACTTCCCCCATGCCGCGCAGGTACTTGCTGCCGCTGCTGAAGCCCAGCCCGCTGGTCTTCTTCTCCTCTCGCTTGCCGCGATAGCCGAGCGCCGCGCTGTAGCTCAGCGGACCCGCCGCTCCGGCGTAGCCGAGGCCGCGCTGCGTGCTCGCGAAGAAGCCGCTGGGATGCACGTACTCGACGCCGAGGAGCGGCACCACCACCCCCTCGTCGGAGCCGGCATAGCGCGTTGCGACGGCCACGCCGGCCTGAACGACGACGGTGGACGTCGGCGCGGTCGCCGGGGTGGATTGCGCCTGCGCGGCAGCGACCAGCGGAAGTGCCAGGACGGCGAGAACGACGGTGGAAAGCTTCATGGATGGTCTCATCGGGATCATTGGAAAAAGAGTCGCCGGCCCGACGGGTCGGCACTCGCGGGGAACGCTCACTCGAAGCGCTTGAAGGGACGGCATTCGCCGGAGAGCCGCATGCCCTCCGCCTTGCGTGCGGTGACCCGGAAGTTGCCCTTGCACCATTCAGCCGCCGTCTGGTCGCACGCGGCCCAGCCTTCGGGACCCGCGCAGGTGACGACGAAGTCCTTCCGCTCCTGCGCCGCGAAGAGCGGATCGAAGGCCGCCGCGCACGCGCCCAGCGCGCAGACGATCACGTAGAGCGACGGCGCGCGCATCGCGCTCCGCGAATCGGCGTTGTGTCCGCCTCCGTGCGGACGGTGCTGAGGTGCAGCAGTCATGGCCTTACTCCCTGAACAGCGCCCGGCACCACGCCGACCGCCAGGGCAGTGTCGAAACACCCCATGAACCCAACCTGAGCCGCACATGAAGAAAGGATGAAGCGCCCGTCGCCACGGCGGTTTCCGGTCCGCCGGACTGGTCCAATGGCTGCATGAAGATCCTGCTCATCGAAGACGACCTGGACCTGGGCAACGGCGTGCGCATCGCGCTGACCGACCACGGCATGGACATCGTCTGGGCGCGCAACATCGAAGGCGCGATCCGCCAGCTCCAGGACAACACCTGCGATCTCGTCCTGCTGGACCTCGGCCTGCCGGATGGCGACGGCCTGCATCTGCTGGCCCGTCTGCGACGCGAGCAGGGCTCGCTGCCGGTGTTGATCCTCAGCGCGCGCGACGCGCTGAAGGACCGGCTGCAAGGCCTCGACTCCGGCGCGGACGACTACCTGGTGAAGCCCTTCGAGATCGCCGAGCTGGTGTCGCGCATCCGCGCCCTCGCCCGACGCAGCTACGGATTCGACGGCGACGTGCTCACCGTGCGCGATCTGCAGCTGCACATCCCCACGCGCCGCGTCAGCGTGTCGGGACGCCCCGTGGAGCTCACCGTCAGCGAGTACGACCTGCTGCGCCTGCTGATGATGCGCACCGACCGCATCGTCACCCGCCGCACGCTGGAGGAGCAGGTGCTGCCCGGCGGCCAGAGCAACGCGAGCAACTCGCTGGACGTGCACATGGCCAACCTGCGCCGCAAGATCGGCGACGGGTACGTGCGCACGGTGCGCGGCGTCGGCTACGTCATCGATCTGCAGGAGCGCGCATGAGCACGGCAGTCCTCCGCGGGCTGCGGGCGGCGACGTCCGCCGTCTTCAGGCCGAGCCTGGTCCGTCGGCTGCTGGTGGCCCAGATGCTGCTGCTGACGTTGCTCTGGTCGATCGGCTTCGCCTACCTGCTGTTCCAGGGCGCGCGGCCGCTGCTGCAGAGCCATCGGATCTACGAAACGATCAACGCGATCGCCGACGAGCTCGTCGAGGATCCGGCGCGCCGCAACCGCGTCCTGGACCGCGCCCATGAGGCGATCGTCGATGAATTCGACGAGCTCAACGATCCGAAGCCCAGCTTCATCGTCGAGCAGCGCGGGCAGGTGGCCTATCGCAGCCCTCACGCGCCCGCGGTCGTCCCGTCCGGACCGTTGAACGAGGAATACCCGCTCCGCATCGACGGCGTGGGCTACGTGGCCAAGACGGTGATGGCGCCCAGCGGAACACGGACGACGTTCTTCGCCCAGAACCACGAGATGAACGTCTTCATCACGATCTTCTCCAAGAGCTTCTTCCTGCTGCCGCTGCTGATCAGCATCCCCTTCCTGGTCCTGCCAGCCTGGCTGTCGATCCGGCTCGCGATGCGGCCCTGGACCGGCGTCGCCCGCGAGATGACGGCGCGCGGGCCGCAAGACCTGTCCCCGCTCACCTATCGGGGCGGTCATCGCGAACTCGCGGTCATGGTCGACGCGATCAACGGCTGGATGCGGCGCGTGCGGGACAGCAGCGAACGCGAACGCAGCTTCGTCGCCGACGCCGCCCACGAGCTGCGCACGCCGCTGGCGGCGATGCTCGTCAATGTGGAGGCGCTGAAGGCGGATGCACGCGACGAGCGGGAACGCCAGCTCATGGCCGGCGTGATGAGCAGCGGTCATCGCGCCACGCGCATGGTCAACCAGCTGCTGCGCCTGATGCGCAGCGAGGCGCATGGCTCCGATCCGGTCGAGCGCGTCGAGCTGGACCGCCTGCTGCAGGACCGCTTGGCGGTGCTGTCGCCGTTGGCGTCGGCGCGGTCGGTGGAACTGGAGCTCGCCGCGGAGCCGGGGCTGTGCGTCGCCGCGCAGCTCACGTCGCTGGAATCGCTGGTCGACAACCTGGTCGAGAACGCCGTCAAGTACGGCCCGGTCGGCGGCACGGTGCGCGTGATGCTGAAGCGCGCCGGCGGCGAGGCCGTGTTGTCCGTGACCGATCAGGGTCCCGGCATCCCGCCGGCGCTGCGCGAACGCGTGTTCGACCGCTTCTTCCGCGATCCCGCGCAGCGCGAGCCCGGCAGTGGCCTGGGCCTGTCGATCGTGAAGGCGGTGCTGGACCAGCTCGGCGGAAGGATCGAGATGCGCGATCGACGTGACGGCAGCCATGGCGGCCATGGCGGCAACGGCGGCACTGTCGGCGACGGCGGTGCTTGCGGTCTGGAAGTCGCCGTGACGCTGCCGCTCGCGGATGCGTCCGGAGCACGGGCGTCGCCGGCCTCCCCCGAACCCCAGACCTGACCCGCCAACAGCATTGTTCCGACCCGGACAATGACCTGTTCCCGGGCCCCACGTTGATGGGCTGAGCGTGCCTCGGTACTCTCTCGTCAACGACGTACAGGCAGTCCAAGAATATGCAGCAGTTCGACTTTGATCTCTTCGTGATCGGCGCGGGTTCCGGCGGCGCGCGCGCGGCCCGGGTCGCCGCCAAACACGGCGCCCGCGTGGGCATCGCCGAGGGCGCCAATTTCGGCGGCACCTGCGTCAACCGTGGCTGCGTCCCCAAGAAGCTGATGGTCTACGCGAGCCGTTTCCCCGATGCGTTCAGGGCCGGCAAGTCCTTCGGATGGAACGCGCCGGAAGCCAGCTTCGACTGGCACGCGTTGATGAACAACAAGGACACCGAAGTAGGCCGCCTGGAGAGCGTCTACGAGCGCAACCTCCAGGGGGTCGGCGTGCAGACCTTCGCCGAACACGCCACGCTGCTGGATGCCCACTCTCTGCGGCTGCGCAGCAGCGGGAAGGTCGTGACGGCCCAGCGCATCCTCATTGCCACTGGCTCCGCTCCTCAACGCCCCAGCTTCCCCGGCGTTGAACTGGCGATCACCTCCGACGAGCTCTTCCATCTGAACGAGCAGCCGAAGCGCCTCCTGATAGTCGGGGGCGGCTACATCGCCGTCGAATTCGCCAGCGTCTTTGCCGGCCTGGGCAGCCAGGTGACCCAGCTCGTGCGGGGACCCGCACTGCTTCGGGGATTCGACGACGAGATCGCCGAGACGCTGCGCGAGCACCTGTCCCTGCGCGGGGTCGACCTGGTCTTCGATGACCGAATCGAACTGCTGCAACGGGCAGGCGGCGCCTTGCGGGTCGCCACGACCGGCGGCCGCTCCTTCGAGGTGGACGCCGTGCTGCTCAGCACCGGCCGCCGCCCGAACATCGAGGGGCTGGGGCTCGAGGCTGCAGGCGTCGAGGTCAACGACAAGGGCGCCATCGTTGTCGGCCCCGGTGGCAGGACGACCGTCGCCTCCATCTTCGCCATCGGCGACGTCACCGATCGCCTGAACCTGACGCCGGTGGCCATCCGCGAAGGCCAGGCGTTTGCCGACCGCCACTACGGCGGCATCGAAGGGCCGGAGATCGACTACGCGCTGGTCCCGACCGCCGTCTTCACAACGCCCGAGATCGGCGTCGTGGGCCTGACCGAGGCGCAGGCGCGGGAACGCCATCCCGGCCTGCGCGTGCTGAAGACCCGGTTCCGTTCGATGGCGCAGGCCTTCGCCGGCGCCCGGGATCAGGTCTTCTTCAAGGTGCTCGTCGATGACGCGACGGACCGCGTGGTCGGCGTGCACCTGCTCGGCGACGGGGTCGCGGAGATGATCCAGTTCATCGCGGTCGCCTTGAAGGCGAACGCGACCTGGCAGGATTTCCGCAGCACGGTCGCCCTGCATCCGACCATTGCTGAAGAACTCGTCACGCTCAAGTGAGGACGGCGGGGCCGATCGTCCCGCTCCGCTCCCCTTGCCGCTCGCCGATCGGGAAGACCCTGCACGGGTCCCTTCCGCTTGTCCTTCCGCTTGTCCTACAAGCACTCGCACCTCTCTCCGGCAGAGGCAAGTCCCGACCCCCGGCACCATTCACGGCAACTCTTCAGAGCACTGCCATGACCACCAACCCGCCGATCTCCGCCGCCGACATCCTCCTCGCCCACCTCGCTTCCGCGCGCCCCGCCCTGCGCGTGGAGGACGTCGAGCTGCACAGCTCGGCGCGCCGCCTGAGCAATGCCGCGCTGGATGCGCTGGTCGAGCTCGCCGCGCTGACCGAGCCGACGGACGAGGCGGCCGCCGAGGCGGGCTACCGCCAGGCCATCGCCAACGATCCCTGCCACACCGAGGCCTTCGCGCAGCTGACCTCGCTGCTCAGCCGCCAGGGCCGGCATGACGATGCGCTCGAGCTGATCGACCAGGCCGTCGGCTGGTGCAGCGACATCGCGTCGCTGTACTTCTTCGCCGGCAAGGTGCAGGAGAGCGCCGGTCGCGTGACGCTGGCCATCGCCGCGTACGAGCAGGCGCTCGACCTGAATCCGGCCCTGGCCGAAGCGCACTACCGCCTGGGCTCGCTGTGCGAGCAGCTCGGCGAGCCGCGCGCCTCCGCCGCCCATTTCCGCGTCTATCGCCGCCTCGTGGACGAGAACCAGTCCAATCAGCGCCTGAGCTGATCGGCCCTGACGTGACGCCGTTGTGAAACGTCGTCACCTCGTGGGAAGCGCGACACAGCGCCCCTCCTGACCTCCCCCGAACGGGTATGCGGGACACCGCAGTCCGCACCGTCGGCGTGAGGGTCGCGTTATCCCTGCCCCGCGCTATCGCACCCGGCGCGATCATCCGCCCGTCAACGAGGACTGCCGCGAGCCTGACGCTCGCCGCGCCGCGTGTGTGCGCCCGGATCGAGACCTGAGCCGTTAGACGCCCGACCGAGCCCCCACGTTCCTCGTGCCATCGCACTGGAGGGGTTCCGTGAACACCATCGCCATCCTGATGTCGGCGTTCGTGCTGTCCGTCGTCGCGCTGATGATCTTCATCTGGACGCAGCGCCGCGGCATCCTGGACGGCGACCCGAAAGCCGCAGAAGTCATCTTCGCCGCCGGCGAGGTCGGCACCGTCGAGGACCCTGCGTCCTCCGGCCGACGCGTGCAGGCGCTGCAGGGCACGAGCCCGCCGCAGGGCGTGCCCGACCCCCGCGAGCTGGCCGAGCGCGCCCGCGCCGACGCCTCCTCCGGCCCGCTCGTGTTCTTCTTCCTGTGCTGCGCCTTCATCTGGCTGCTGGTCGCCTCCGCGGCCGGGCTCACCGCCTCCATCAAGCTCCACGAACCCGACTGGCTCGTGCAATGGCCGTGGCTCACCTTCGGCCGCATCCGCACCATCCACCTCAACGCCGTCGCCTACGGCTAGGCGCCGATGGCGGGCCTGGGCATCGCGCTGTTCGTCATCCCGCGGCTGCTCAAGACGGAGCTGGTCGGCGCGCGTTACGCCTTCCTCGGCGCCGCACTCTGGAACGCCGCGCTGATCGCCGGCCTGGGCGCCATCGCCGCCGGCTTCAGCGACGGCCTCGAATGGCTGGAGATCCCCTGGCAGATCGACATCCTCTTCGTCCTCGGCGGCTCGCTGGTGGGCGTGCCGCTGGTGCTGACGCTGCTCAACCGCAAGGTCCACCACCTCTACGTCTCCGTCTGGTACATGGGCTGCGCGCTGTTCTGGTTCCCGGTGCTGTTCTTCGTCGCCAACGTCCCCGGCCTGCACAAGGGCGTGCAGCAGGCCGCGATGAACTGGTGGTTCGGGCACAACGTGCTGGGCCTCTTCTACACGCCGCTGGCGCTCGCCTCGATCTACTACTTCCTCCCGAAGATCGTGGGCCGGCCGGTGCAGAGCTACAACCTCTCGCTGCTGGGCTTCTGGGGCCTGGCCTTCTTCTACGGCCAGGTCGGCGGCCACCACCTGATCGGCGGCCCGGTGCCGGGCTGGCTCATCACGCTGTCCATCGTCCAGTCCTTCATGATGGTGATCCCGGTGCTGGCCTTCAGCGTCAACATGCACGGGACCTTGAAGGGACGGCTCGCCGCGATCAAGCATTCGCCGACGCTGCGCTTCATCGCCTTCGGCGGGCTGATGTACTTCGCCAGCTCGGTGCAGGGCTCCTTCGAGGCGCTGCGCAGCGTCAACGCCGTCGCCCACTTCACCCACTACACCGTCGGCCACGCGCACCTCGGGCTCTACGGCTTCGTCAGCATGGTGTTCTTCGGCGCCATCTACTTCGTCGTCCCGCGCGTGACGATGCGCGAATGGCCCTCCCCCTGGCTGATCGGCGCGCACTTCTGGCTCGCCGCCATCGGCATCACCGTCTACTTCCTCAGCACCAGCATCGGCGGCTGGGAACAGGGCAAGGCGATGCTCGACGCATCGCGGCCCTTCATGGACTCGGTGACGCTGACGATCCCCTACCTGAAGCTGCGCAGCATCGGCGGCGGGCTGATGGCGCTGGGGCACATCGTCTTCGCCGTGCACTTCGCGCTGCTGCTCGCCGGCAAGTCGGCCGGCCAGGATCAACCGACGCTCTTGCGCGCCATCTGAGCCGGAGCCGCCCATGTACAACGAAACCAAACTGCTCGCCGGGGGGATGGTGATGCTCGGCGTCGCGACCAGCGCCCTCGTCGTCGTGCCCTACCTGACGGTGCGCGACCTGCCGCCGCCGGCGGAGCTCAAGCCCTACACCTCGACCGAGCTGCGCGGACGCCAGCAATACATCGCCAACGGCTGCGTGTACTGCCACTCCCAGCAGCCGCGCGCGAAGGCCTTCGCGCCGGACACGGCGCGAGGCTGGGGCCGGCCCAGCGTCGCGGCGGACTACGCCTACGACACGCCGCATCTGCTCGGCACGATGCGCACCGGGCCGGACCTCTTCAACATCGGCGCGCGCCAGCCCAGCGACCAATGGCACCTGGGCCACCTGTTCCAGCCGCGCGCGTATGTGCAGGGCAGCATCATGCCGTCCTACCCCTACCTGTTCGAGCTCAAGGCCAAGGCCGATCCCGGCGACGTGGAGGTGGTCCTGCCGCCGGGCTACTCGCACGGCAAGACCGTCGTGGCGACGAAGGAGGCGCTGGATCTGGTCGCCTACCTCAAGAGCCTGAACCACACCTATGCCATCGTCGAGCTGCCGCCCGAGACGCCTGCGACGGCGGCCTCGGGCGCGGCGCGCTGAAACGGGAGGACCCATGGCCGACCTCGACGTCTCCGCGCAGCAGAAGCGCGAACTCCCCGATCCCACCGAGCAGGTCACGCCGGTGCCCTGGTTCGTCATCGCGGTCACGATGGCGCTGATGGCGCTGGGCGTGGTCTACATCTCCCAGGCCGACATCAACACGCCCGCCGCCTGGGGCGATGGCCGCGAGGTGTCGGAACTGGCCGGTCCGGCGAAGAGCGCCGCCGGCGCGAAAGTCGATGGCGCGGCGCTGTTCGCCTCGCTGTGCGTGGCCTGCCATCAGGCGACGGGACTGGGGCTGCCGGGCGTCTTTCCGCCGCTCGCGGGCTCGGAGTGGGTGGCCGGCAAGGACACCACCGCGGCTGCCATCCTGCTGCACGGCGTGACCGGGCCCGTGCAGGTGAAAGGGACGACCTACAACGGCGCGATGCCGGCCTTCAAGGACCAGCTGAACGACGCGCAGATCGCGGCGGTGCTGTCGCACATCCGATCGCAATGGGGGAACACGGGCGCCGCGGTCACGGCGGAGACCGTGGCCAAGGTCCGCGAGGAGACGAAGGACCGCACCGCGCCGTTCACGGGCGGCAAGGACCTGCCGGCGCATGAGTGATGTGCGACGTGGCCGCATGACGAGCGCCGATCGACGAGCCTTCGCATGAACGACGCCACCGCCTTGCGATCGCCATCGGGAAGCGTGATGCCGACCCTGGCGGTCTGCGCGGTGGTCCTGGCGATCGTCGCGGGGCTGCTCGGCCACCTGACGCGGGGATTCGAGCTCTGGACCTTTGAGGACCTCCGGCGCGATCAGGTGCGCCGCGGCGAGTTGCGCGCCGTGCCGACATTTCTGGTGAATGCGGACGGTGCATCGCTGAGGGCCTTTGGAATCACGGCACCGGGCGGCTCGATACCGGGCGGCTCGACACCGCGCCCCGCCGTCTACGTCGTCGACTTCATCTACACGAATTGCACCTCGGTCTGCCAGACGCTGGGTGCCGAGTTCTATCGAATGCAGGAGGCACTCCGTCGCGAAGGCCGGGGCGATGTCCGCTTGCTCTCGGTCAGCATCGATCCGCTGCGCGACACCGTGCCCGCGATGCACCGGTATGCCGCGCTGCATCGTGCCGACGGCGATCGATGGACCATCGCCGCACCGACGAGCGTCGCGGCACTGCGCGAGCTCACCGAGCCACTGGGTGTCATCGCCATTCCGGACGGACTCGGCGGGTACGTGCACAACGGCGCCATCCACGTGATCGACAGCGCCGGCGTGGTACTCGGCATCCACGACTACGACCAGTGGGAAACCGCACTGCGGCAGGCGAGAGGCCGCTGGCCCTCACCCCTCCCTCTCCCGCAAGCGGGAGAGGGCGAACGAGGGGCGCGGCTCACCGGCCGCGCCGTCGACACCAGCAGCGCCGGTGGCGCCGGTGGCGTCGGTGGCGCGATGGCTGCAGGCAGTGCCGGAGACTCGCGATGAAGTGGGTCCTCCTCGCGTCGCCGCTGATCTGGCTGATCAGTCCGCTCCGTCACGCGGTCGAGGCCAGCATGTTCACGCACATGGTCGTGCAGTTGCCGTTGCTGGTCCTCGCCGGCATCTTGGCTGGCCGTGAGCTTTCCGGACCGATGACCAGGCGCATCGCGGCGGTCGACGCCTTCGGACTGACCTCGGTGTTGATGGTGATCGCGACGTCGTTCGCATGGATGATTCCTGCCGCGCTCGACCTCGCGCTGCTGTCGCCGGCCATGGACCTGCTGAAGCATGTCTCGCTCTGGGTCTCCGGTTTTCTGCTCGGCTCGGCGAGGCGGCGGATCACGCTGGGCATCGAGACCTTCCTGCTGGGCAACCTCGGCTGGATGCTGGCCACCGCCGGACTGCTCTACATGGACGCGACGAGCCGGCTCTGCGTCAACTACCTGTTCGACGAGCAACAGGCCGCGGGCGTCGGCTTGATGTCGCTGGCCGTCGTCCTGGCACTACGACTCATGGTGCGATGGCATGGGGCGTCCGATGCCGTGGCCCCGTCGCCGCCGGGTCGGTCGACGGGCCGGTATCTGCCGGCCTCGCCCTCGTCCTTCGACGACGATCACTCGCGGTCGTAGACGAACACGAGCTCGTTGCGCGGTTCCTTGACGATGAGGTGGCGGCCGTCGCGGCAGTAGCGATGCTGTCCATCGATGCCCTTCAGGCTCAGCATCAGGCAGTCGCCGTCCTTCGCATGGATCAGCAGCTCCCGGCGATCGACGTCCGTCACGCCCGGCCTCGAGATCGTGACGGAGGTCCTGTCGATCTTCAGGCGCGTGACGCCCATGCGGCTCCGGATGTCCTCCACGACGTCGGCCGACAAGCCCAGGGACCCGGCGTTGGCCGTCGTCTTGCTGATGTTGACCTTCCACCTGCCCTCGATGGGCATGGTCTGACGCGCGCAGGCGCTCAGGACGGCCACGACGAGGAATGCTGCGGCCAAGGATGCAAGGCGGTTCATGGCGATCTCTCCCTGGAGTCCCTCTGGGGGACTTCAGGGCGCGATCTTGCGCTCTTTCCTCGCCGCGTTCCAGTTGCCGTCGCCACCTGCGGCGGCGCCCATCACTCGATGGTGATGTAGTAAAGCCGCATGTAGGCCGGATCTCCGGCCGCGTCGCCGCAGTAGCCCGAAACGCGGACCATGCGGCCGGAGGCCTTGGCGGTCAACGCAATCGCCAGCGCCGACTTGGCGCCGCTCCACGATTCCGGCACGTAGGCAAAGCGCGCATTGGGGCAGCCGGTCGCCTGCCACCCGCCTTCGGCCACGATGTAGTAGGCCCCGCCTGCCGTCTCCGGGGTCATCTGGAAGTTGATCTCCTTGATCGCACGCGGGCCACTCGCCGTGTCGTAGCCCGCGGCTTGTGCGCCGATGGCCGCCAGTAAAGCGGCCAGTCCGATCAGGATGTTCCTGTGTGTGCGTTTCATGATTTCCCTCCCTCTGTGGTTGATGAAACGCCGGCATTCTCGCGGCTGGGCATCCCACGCGCGTAACGACTCGGCGCTTGTCCCACCTGCCGGCTGAACGCCGTGCTGAACGTGCTCGTCGAGCCGTAGCCGACGCGCTCCGCCACCTCCGAGACGGCCAGCTTGCCCGCCCGCAGCAGCTCTTTGGCGATCTCCATCCGCCAGGCCAGCAGGTACTCAATGGGCGCGACACCGACCGTGCGCGTGAAGCGCTCGTAGAAGGCGGATCGCGACAGCGCCGCCAGCTTCGCGAGCTGCGCCACCGTCCATGCTCGCTCGACCCGAGCGTGCATCTGCTGCAGCGCCTTGGCGAGCCGCTCGTCCGCGAGCCCGCGCAGCATGCCCGCAGGCGCGTCAGACGTGGAACTCGCGCGCATCGCCTCGATCAGCATGGCCTCGACCAGGCGCGACAGCATGAACTCGCCGCCAGGCTTCGGCGCCATCGCTTCCTCGCTGACCAGTTGCACGAGCAGCGCCAGCCGCTCCGAGCCTCGCACGTGCACCACGCGCGGCAGCAGCGCCACCAGCAGACCAGGATCGGCGCAATCGAACTCGAACGCGCCGCCCAGTGAGCGCATGTCCGCCGCGCCGCGGCGCTCGCCGTAGCGCAGCTCGCCGCGCGTCTTCGCCGCCTCGCGCGGATCCATCGGCATCACCGGCACCGCGTCGACGCTGGACAGCGTGAAGGCCGGCGTCGTCGGCAGCAGGACGAAATCCCCGGCCTGAAGCGTCACCGGCTCGTGGCCGTCGACCGCCAACCGGCTGTGCCCTTCCAGCACGATGCAGAAGCTCGGCTGGCCGTATTCGCTGTAGCGCACCGCCCAGCCGCCCTTGCCGCTGATCACGTTGGCCATGACCGCGCGCGGACGCAGCAGGCGGACGACATCGGAAAGCGGATCGCTCATGTCCGGACGATGGCAAAAGAAAAACGGACGATACACCGTCGACCGTCCGGCGACGGTTCCCTATCGTTGCTCCCTGTGTCCACCCACCCACGGAGATTCCCGATGAAGACCGTCCTGATCACCGGCTGCTCGTCCGGCTACGGCCTCGCCACCGCCCGCCACTTCCACGCTCAGGGCTGGAAGGTCGTCGCCACGATGCGCACGCCACGCGAGCTCGACATCCCGCAATCCTCGCGCTTCCAGGTCGTCGCGCTGGACGTCACCCGGCCGGAGAGCATCGCCCGCGCGCTCGAGGACATCGGCCCCATCGACGTGCTCGTGAACAACGCCGGCATCGGCCTGTTCGGCGCCTTCGAGGCCACGCCGATGGCCACCGTGCGCGAGGTCTTCGAGACCAACACCTTCGGCACGATGGCGATGTGCCAGGCCGTCATTCCGCGTCTGCGCGCGCAGCGCTCGGGCACCATCATCAACGTGACATCGAGCGCGACGCTCGCGCCCTTCCCGCTCGTGGCCGCGTACACGGCCAGCAAGACGGCGATCGAAGGCTTCAGCGCATCGCTCGCCCTCGAGTTGCGCGACTTCGACGTGCGCGTGCGGCTCGTCGAACCCGGCTACGGTCCGGGCACGAACTTCTCGGCCAACTCCGGCGATCGCATCCAAGGCCTGATCACCGAGCCCTATGCGGCCTACGCGCAAGGCGTCTTCGCGGAGTTCATGGGCGCCACGCTCACGACGACGCCGGAGGACGTCGCGCAGGCCGTCTGGCTGGCCGCCAACGACACGACCGACCGCCTGCATCGCGCGGCCGGTCCGGATGCGGTGGCGCTCGCCGAGCGCCGCTGAGCGCCGCTGCGAACCGACGATCGGGCCTCAGTACTTCGCCGGCACGAACATCGACTCCGGCACCGGATGGCGCTGGTAGTCCTCATGCCGCTCGCGATCCGGCAGACGGATTTCCTGACGCTCGACCTCGTGGTACGGGAACTGGTCCAGCAGATGCTGGATGCAATTCAGCCGCGCGCGCTTCTTGTCGTCGGCGGCGACCACCCACCACGGCGCTTCCGGGATGTGCGTGCGCTCGAGCATCACTTCCTTGGCGCGGGTGTAGTCCTCCCAGCGGCGGCGCGACTCCAGGTCCATCGGCGACAGCTTCCACTGCTTGAGCGGATCGTGGATGCGGCCCAGGAAGCGCAGATGCTGTTCCTCGTCGCTGATGGAGAACCAGTACTTGATCAGCGTGATGCCGGAGCGCACCAGAATGCGCTCGAACTCGGGGACCGAGCGGAAGAACTCCTCGACGTCGTCCTCGCCGCAGAAGCCCATCACCCGCTCGACGCCGGCGCGGTTGTACCAGCTGCGGTCGAAGAGCACGATCTCGCCCGCGGCCGGCAGATGCGGCACGTAGCGCTGGAAGTACCACTGCGTGCGCTCGCGGTCGTTGGGCGCGGGCAGCGCCACCACGCGGCACACCCGCGGGTTGAGCCGCTGCGTGATGCGCTTGATCGCCCCGCCCTTGCCCGCGGCGTCGCGGCCTTCGAAGAGGATCACGACCTTCTGCCGCGAATGCTGCACCCAGTCCTGCAGCTTCACCAGCTCGCGCTGCAGGCGGAACAGGTGCTTGAAGTAGGCGATGCGCTCGCCGTGCGAGCTGTCGGAATCGCTCTCGTCCAGCGCGCGCAGCGCTTCGTCGACGTGGCGGTCCTCGATCTCCAGCTCCAGCTCCTCGTCGTAGCCGTCCTGCAGGTCGCGGCGGATGCGTTCGACGAGGTCGTCGCGGTCGGAAGCTGAGCTCATGGTCGGCGGGGACGGAATGGTGGAAGTCTCGATCATCCTCCCTCGCGGTGACGGCGGCGTGACGAAGACGTCGTCGCCGGTCCTTCGGCTCATCCGGAAGGAGGAGACCCGCCTCGTCGCCGCGACGGAGCCGGCCCCCATCGCCAGTGCTGAAGACACTGCGCGGCCGGCGCCGGACAGTGGGTCTTCCACAGGAGGATCCCGTCCATGGCCTACCAGCTCAAGATCAACGGCAAGCAACGGAGCGTCGACGTCGACGGCGACACCCCGCTGCTCTGGGTGCTGCGCGACGTCGTCGGCCTGACCGGCACCAAGTTCGGGTGCGGCATGGCGATGTGCGGCGCCTGCACGGTGCACCTCGACGGCAATCCGGTCCGGTCCTGCTCCTTCCCCGTCGAGGGCGTCGGCAAGCAGGCCATCACCACGATCGAGGCCATCGGCCAGACACCCGTGGGCAAGCGCATCCAGGCCGTCTGGGTCGACAAGGACGTGCCGCAGTGCGGCTACTGCCAGTCCGGCCAGATCATGTCCGCCTGCGCGCTGCTCAAGCAGAACCCGCGCCCCACCGAGGCCGACGTCGACGCCGCGATGTCCGGCAACCTGTGCCGCTGCGGCACCTACCCGCGCATCAAGGCCGCCATCCTGATGGCCGCCGCCGGCGCACCGGCCAAGGGGTGAGCCATGGAACGCCGTGACTTCCTCAAGATCGGCGCCGGCACGGGCGGCGCCTTCGTCGCCTCGTTCTGCCTGCCCCTCCCCGCCAGTGCCGCGAAGGCGGCCAAGGGCGCGACCTCGGCCGCCGCCGCGGGCGCCTCCTTCGAACCCAGCGTCTACATCCGCATCGCGCCCTCGGGCAAGGTCACCTACGTGATCCCCTTCGTCGAGATGGGCCAGGGCTCCTTCACCGCGATCCCGATGATGCTGGCCGAGGAGATGGACGTCCCGCTCTCGACCATCACCGTCGAGCAGGCCCCGGCGGACGAGAAGCGCTACGCCAACCCGATCTTCGGCATGCAGATCACGGGCGGGTCGGCGTCGATGATCGCGGCGTGGAAAGCCGTGCGCACCGCCGGCGCGACCTGCCGCGCGATGCTCGTCAACGCCGCCGCCGACACCTGGCAATGCACGGCGCAGGAATGCGTCACGCGGGACGGCAAGGTCGTGCAGACGGCCACCGGCAAGCAACTGTCGTACGGCGCGCTCGTGACCAGGGCCGCCGCGTTGCCGGTGCCCAAGGACGTGCCGCCCAAGGACCCGAAGGCCTACAAGCTCGTCGGCACGCCGGCCAGGCGGCTGGACATGAAGGGCAAGACCGACGGCAGCGCCCAGTTCGGCATCGACACGCGGCTGCCCGGCATGAAGGTCGCCGCGATCACGCATTGCCCCGTCGTCGGCGGCAAGGTGCGCCGCGTCGACGACAGCAAGGCGCTGGCCGTGCGCGGCGTGCGGCGCGTGCTGGTCGCGGACGACATCGTCGGCGTCGTCGCGGACCACTACGGCGCCGCGCGCAAGGGCCTGGCCGCGCTGGTGATCGACTGGGACGAAGGCCCCAACGCGGGCTTCTCGACGGCCGCCTGGAAGGCCTCGGTGCGCGACGCCCTCAAGCGCAAGGGCATCGTGTCCAAGCAGGAGGGCGACTTCGCCGCGGCCAAGGCCGCGCCGGGCGCCCGGCTCGTCGAGGTCGAGTACGACGCGCCGACCATGGTCCACGCGCCGCTGGAGCCCATGAACTGCACCCTGCACTTCCATGACGGCGCCTGCGACGTGTGGCTGGGCACGCAGGCGCCGGTGAAGACGCAGCAGGCGATCGCCGCCGTCAGCGGCGTGCCGGTCGAGAAGATCCAGGTCCACAACTTCCTGATCGGCGGCGGCTTCGGGCGCCGGCTCGATGCCGAGTACGTCGGCCAGGCCGCGAAGCTCGCGAAGCAGGTGGACTTCCCGCTCAAGGTGATCTACAGCCGCGAGGAGGACATCCGCCATGGCAGCTTCCGCCCGCTCTACTGCGACGAGATGGCCGCGACGCTGGACGGCGCCGGGAAGATCACGGCGTTCTCGCACCGCCTCTCCGGCTCGTCGATCGTGGCCCGCTACGCGCCGCAGTGGCTGCAGCCCGGCGTCGCCGATCCGGATGCCGTCGAAGCCGCGGAGACGCCTTACGCGATCCCCGCGAAGATCGTCGAGTACGTCGCGGTGGAGCCGCCGCCCGGCTACATGACCGCGTTCTGGCGCGGTGTCGGTCCCAACCACAACGCCTGGGCCGTCGAGGGTTTCATGGACGAGCTCGCCGTCACGGCCAAGGCCGATCCGGTGGCCTTCCGGCTCGCGCACCTGGGCGACAACCCGCGGCTCAAGGCGGTGCTGGAAACCGCCGCCGCCAAGTCCGGCTGGGGCACGCCGCTGCCGGCGCGCACCGGCCGCGGCGTGGCCGTGCTCAACGCCTGGGGCAGCCACATCGCGATGGTGATGGAACTGAGCGTGACGCCGGACGGCGCGGTGATGCTGCGACGCCTGACGACCGCGCTGGACTGCGGCATCGCCGTCAACCCGGACAGCGTCGTCGCGCAGATGGAGGGCGGCCACATCTTCGGCCTCACGGCCGTGATGCTGGGCAAGCTCACCATCGACAAGGGCCGCGTGGAGCAGAGCAACTTCCACGACTTCCCCCTGATGCGCATCGACCAGACGCCGCGGATCGAGGTGCACCTGATCCGCTCCGGCGCGGAGCCCGGCGGCGTCGGCGAGATCGGCACCGCGATCATCGCGCCCGCCTACATCAACGCGCTGTACGCCGCCACCGGCAAGCGCTTCCGCAGCTATCCCGTCGCCGCCGAGGAGCTGAAGGCATGAAGCACCCGACCTCCCCCTCCACCCGCCGTCCGTCCCCGGCGGCCACCCGGGCGACCTTGCGCGCCGCGCTGCTGACGCTCGCGGTGTCCGCCGGCCTGGCATCCACCGTGCAGGCGCAGGACACGCGCTCCGCCGCGCCCAAGGTCACGCCGCTGCGCACCGTGCAGAGCTTCGACGCGATCGCCGATCCGCAGGAGCGCTCGCGGGCGCTCTTCGTCGAGGCCGGCCGCGTCATCCAGAGCCCGCGCTGCGTGAACTGCCATCCCAGCGGCGACCGGCCGCTGCAGGGTCAGGGCGTGCAGACGCGGCTGCACATCCCCAACGTCACGCGCGGCGCCGACGGCAAGGGCGTGCCCGCGCTGCGCTGCTCGAGCTGCCACCAGGCGAAGAACAACGACGCCTCCGGCGTGCCGGGCCACGCGATGTGGCACGTCGCGCCGCGCGAGATGGCGTGGCAGAACCTGTCGCTCGGCGAGATCTGCGAGCAGATCAAGGATCCCGCGCGCAACGGCAAGCGCACGCTGGCGCAGATCCACGAGCACATGGCGCACGACACGCTGGTCGGCTGGGCGTGGATGCCCGGCGCGCAGCGCGAGCCCGCGCCGGGGACGCAGGCTCAGTTCGGGGAACTCGTCGACGCCTGGATCAAGACCGGCGCCTTCTGCCCGGCGAAGTGAACGGCGCGCGCGGTCTCCGCCAAGGCAGCCCGCGTCGGAGCGGCTGCCGGCGCGCAGACCTGCGGAGGCCGGGCGGTCAAGCCGCTGCGCGCGGCGATCGCGACGGCCTCGGTGCGCGCACCCGCGCCGACCTTGCTGAGGATGGCGCGCACATGCGTCTTGACGGTGGCGTCGGTGATGCCCAGACGCTGCGAGATGTCCTTGTTCGACGCGCCGGTGGACATCGCGACCAGTACGTCCATCTCCCGCTTGGTGAGCCGGTCCTGCGTCAGGCTGCGGGCGAGCTTGGGCGCCAGCTCGACGGACACGAACTGCACGCCGAGCATCACCGCGTCGACCGCCTCGACCAGCTGCTCGGGGCGACACCGCTGCAGCAGGTAGCCGTGCACGCCCGCCTCCATCGCGGCACGGACATCCCACTCCCGGTCCATCGCCGTCAGGACCAGGATGCGGGGACATCGGCCCGCCTGATGTCCGCCATGGTGCCGCGCCGCCTGCCGCGCGGTCAGCGCCAGCGCCAGCGCGCTGGTGTAGTCGGCGATGAGGACGTCGCAGCGTTCGGGCGACTCCCCCGACACGATCCGCACCGCATGCGACAGGTTGCAGATCGACGCCGCGAAGTCGGCGCGTTGGCCCAGCACCGCCGCGCATCCCGCGCAGGTCAGGGCTTCCTCGTGGACGATCTGGATGAAGGTCGGTCCAAGATGAGACATGGTCGCGCACCTCGTTGTGCTGGCCGGGGTGCCCCCCGGCGCTCGAGACTCCCGCGCCAATGTAATTCCGCGAGCAGCGGTACCGCAACCATCCTGAACACCGACGCAGGGGACACGCCATGAACGCAGAAGCCTCGCACCACTCGCTGGAGACCCGGCGCCACCAGATGTATCCGCGGCTGAGCGCCTGCGACATGGCGCGCATGCAGCGCTTCGGCACGCCGCTGACCTTCCAGCCCGGCCAGACGCTGCTCAGCGCGGGCAAGCCCGGGCCGGGGCTCTACCTGATCCTCGGCGGCACCGTGGACGTGTGCCATCGCGACGGCATGGGCAACACCACGCCGCTGATCCAGCACACGCGCGGCAACTTCTCGGGCGAGCTGGCGGCCATGAGCGGCAAGCCTTCGCTGGTCGACGCGATCGCGGTGGACACGGTCGAGACGCTGCTGCTCCCGCCCAGCCAGCTGCGCGCGTTGATCATCGCGGAGGCCGACCTCGGCGAGCGGCTGGTGCGGGCGATGATCCTGCGCCGCGTGGGACTGATCGAGTCAGGCGCGAGCGGGCCGGTGCTGATCGGCCGGCCCAACTCGGCCGCGCTGCTGCGGCTGCAGAGCTTCCTGCACAGCAACGGCGAGCCCTATCGCGTGGTCGACGTGGCGCAGGACGCGGCGGCGGCCGCGCTGATCGAGGAGTACGGCGCGGCGCCGGGCGACGTCGTCGCGGTGTGCCCCGACGGCGCCGTGCTGGTGAATCCGCCGGAGGCGACGCTGGCGCGCTGCATCGGCATGGTGGACGCGTCGCCGCGCGAGGAGCTGTTCGACGTCGCCATCGCCGGCGCCGGTCCGGCGGGCCTGGCGACGGCGGTGTACGCGGCCTCGGAGGGGCTGCGCGTGGTCGTGCTCGACCGACGCGCCTACGGCGGCCAGGCGGGCAACAGCGCGCGGATCGAGAACTACCTCGGCTTCCCGACCGGCATCTCCGGCGGTGCGCTGACCGGCCGCGCCTGCGTCCAGGCCGAAAAGTTCGGCGCCGAGCTGCTGATCCCCACCGAGGTGCAGTCGCTGGACTGCGCCCGCGAAGGGCCGGAGGGCGAGCTCCTCATCGCCCTGACCGACGGCCGCAAGCTGCGGGCCCGCACCGCGGTCATCGCCAGCGGCGCGCGCTACCGCCGGCTGGCGGTGCCGCGGCTGAGCGACTTCGAGGGCCGCGGTATCTGGTACTGGGCCTCGGCCCTGGAGGCGCCGCTGTGCGTGGGCAGCGAGGTGGTGCTCGTGGGCGGCGGCAACTCGGCGGGCCAGGCGGCGGTGTTCCTGTCCGAGCACGCCTCGCGCGTCCACGTGCTGGTGCGGGGGCCGGGTCTTGCCGACAGCATGTCGCGTTACCTGATCGACCGCATCGAGGCGACGTCCAACATCGAGCTGCGCCCCTACACGGAGATCACCGAGCTGCACGGCGATCCGCTGCGCGGCCTGGAGGCGGTGACCTGGCGCTGCGGCCGCAGCGGCACCGAGTCGCGCCAGGACACGCGCAACGTCTTCCTGTTCGTCGGGGCCGAGCCCGAGACGGACTGGCTGGCGGGCTGCCCGGTGATGTCCGACGCCAAGGGCTTCGTGCTGACCGGCGCGGACGTGAAGCGCGCGCTGAGGCGATCGCGAAGGGAGGCCGCTTCCGCGGCGGGGCCGGCCGCAGTGCCGGCGGCGGGTCCGGACTGGGATTCGGACTGGGATTCGGAGGCGGAGCCCGCGGCGCTGGAGTCCAGCGTCCCCGGTGTGTTCGCAGTCGGCGACGTGCGCTCGGGTTCAGTGAAACGTGTCGGCGGCGCGATCGGTGAAGGCGCGGCGGTGGTCGCCCAGATCCATCAATGTCTGGCGAGAATGCGGCCCCGGAGGTCCCCATGATCCTTGAAGTCGCCCTGCTCCCCGTCCGCGCCGGCCACGAGGCCGCGTTCGAAGCCGCGTTCCTGCAGGCGCAGGCCATCATCTCGTCCATGCCCGGCTACCTGGGGCACGAACTCCAGCGCTGCGTGGAGCGGACGAGCGAGTACCTCCTGCTCGTGCGCTGGCGCACGCTCGAGGACCACGAGATCGGCTTCCGCCAATCGCCGCAGTACCAGGACTGGCGGGCGCTGCTGCATCACTTCTACGATCCGGTCCCGACGGTGTCGCACTACGCGGTGGTGGCCGGCGCGGCGGGATGAGCGGAGCGGACCACGCCCGCCCGCGAAACCGCACATCAGCGCATCCGCTCGCAGTTGTTGCCGGACTTCACCGGCGCGAGCCTGCCGAGTCCGTAAACTCCCGTCGCTGCTTCGCCCTGCCGCCTCCGATCGTCCACTGAAGTCCCCATGCCCCACCTGACCCTCATCGCCGCCCTCGACCGCGCACGCGGCATCGGCCGCGACAACGAACTGCTGGTCCGCCTGCCCGAGGACATGGCGCGCTTCAAGGCGCTCACCATCGGTCACACCGTCTTGATGGGACGCAAGACCTGGGACTCGATCCCCGCGAAGTTCCGGCCGCTCGTGCAGCGGCGCAACCTCGTGCTGTCGCGGCAACCGGGGCTCGCGCTCGACGGCGCGGAGGTCTTCGCGACGCTCGACGAGGCCCTCGCCGCCTGCGAGGCGGACGAGGCCGTGTTCGTCATGGGCGGCGCCCAGGTCTACGAACTCACCCTGCCCCGCGCCGACGCGCTCGAACTCACCGAGATCGACGCCGCCTTCGACGCGGACGCACTCTTCCCCGCCGTCGATCCGCAGGCCTTCGCCGAAGTGCGCAGAGAACGCCACCACAGTCCCGCCGACCGCGGCCACGACTGGCACTACGACTTCGTCCGCTACGAGCGGCGCCGCTGAGCCTTCCGGCGCACCCGCCTGGCGCGGCGTCCATCCCAGTTTCCTCTCCATTCACCGAACCCCGACCCATGTCCGGCAACCATTTCCACGTCCACGGTCCGCACGACCACGAGCTCGAACACGCCGCGCAGCATGAGCCCCACGGGCTCGCCGGCCAGTTGGCGGTGATCACCGCCGTCCTGGCCACGCTGGGCGCGTGCTTCTCCTACATGGGCGGCGCCACGCAGGCCAATGCCGGCCTGTTCAAGAACAACGCCGCGATCACCAAGACCGAGGCCGCCAACCGCTGGAACTACTTCCAGGCCAAGAGCAGCAAGCAGAACCTGGCGGAGTTCGCGCTCGACCTGACCCCCAGCGAAGAGCAGAAGGCCAAGTACCGCGAGAAGATCGCCCGCTACGAGGCCGAGAAGAACGAGATCAAGGTCCAGGCCGAGAAGCTCGAGGCCGAGTCCGCCGCGTGGGACCACAAGAGCGACGAGCAGCTGCACCTCCACCACCGCTGGGCGCAGGCCACGACGGCGCTGCAGGTGGCCATCGCGCTCGCCGCGATCGCGCTGCTGACCAAGCGCCGCTGGATGGAGTTCGCGACGCTCGGCGCCGGCGCGATCGGCATCGGCCTGGGCATCGCGGCCTGGCTGCACGTCTGATCGCAGGTCGCACCTCCGGTCCGATCGTCCCTCCCTCCGTCGGGGGAGGACGCTCAAGTTCGGGGACGACCTGCCGATAGCGAAGTGATCACCGCCACGCCATCAGAGCACCGCGGGACAAGCCGCCAGGGAGGCGCTTCGCATGACCCTCATTGCTTCGACCGGCGCCGGCGTGCTCGACCGCATCGCCGCCAGCCGCACGGCCTCGACCTACCGGCCCGCCGGCGTGTCCGCGCAGGCGGCCAGCGCCGCCGCCAAGCTCGCGTCGTCCACCTCGTCCAGTTCATCATCCGCGCCCACGCGCGTGACACTCGACGCAGCGTCCGACAGCGACCTCGTGTACGCGAAGCCGAAGACGCCGGGGCTCGGCCCCCAGCGCTTCTGGGCGAACGCGCGCGATGACCGCCTCAGTGAACAGATGACCCGCAACAGCGGCAAGGACGCGGTCACGCTGTCCGACCGCTGGCGCGGGCTCGGCAGCGGATTGCTGAAGCAGCTGGCGGACACCGGCACCGCCTACAAGCAGACGCTCGCCGACTATGTGCCGCCTGCCGACGCCGCCGACGCGGTCGACGGCGCCAGCGGCAGTGAAGCCGCCGCCGCAGCGGCGGCGCTGCAGGAGCAGGCCATCGGCGGCGTCAGCACGAATGCCGCCGAGGTCAACCTCAAGATCCAGACGCGCTCCGGCCATACCGTCGAGCTCAAGATCGCCGTCAACAGCGGCGACCAGGGCGGCACGCGCGGCCTGCAGGTCGAGGTCAAGAGCTCCGGCGCGCTCAGCAGCGCGGAGCGCAAGGCGCTCGCCGACCTGGGCGACGGGCTCGACCAGGCGCTCGAAGGTCTCGGCGAAGGCGCGCCCACGCTCGACCTGTCCAAGCTGATGGCCTTCGACCGCGGCGGCGTGTTGTCCGGGCTGGACCTGAAGATCGAGAACCCGGACGCACCCGCCAACGTGCCCGGCGCGATGCAGGCGTTCTCCTTGCACCTGGGCGCGGACACGAAGTCGGTGACCCTGCGCACGACCAGCGGCGAGATGAACCTGGAGGTCGACGCCACGCCGCCCAAGGGCGCCGTCAACAACGGGCAGCGCTGGTCGGCGATCGACCAGTTGCTCAAGCAGATCGACGCGGCCGCCGACCGTGGCCACGCCGACGCCGCCATGACGAAGTCGTTCAAGGACGCCTTCCAGCAACTGCAGGCACCGCCGGTCGACGCCGACGCGTCCGGCGCGGCGACCGCCGACACGGCCGACAACGCGAAGCCCACGGCGATTGCCCTCGCCACGATGGCCGCGAAGGCCGCCGGCACGGACGACGTCGCCGCCGCCCAGCCGCCGATGAGCGACGGCCTGCGATCGCAGGTGCAGTCGCTGCAGAGCGGGCTGGCCGATTTCAAGGCGGACTTCAGCGCCGACTCGCAGCGCACCAGCCGCATCGGCAGCATCAAGGAAGCCGGCCACGCCGACTACAGGATCAGCCAGACCACCACCGAACGCCCCAACACGGCGACCGGCGGCCGCGCGATCACGCAGACGCAGACCGAGGAGATGGACGCGCACTACGAGAAGTCGCGCACCTTCACGCTCGACCGCGGCACGGGCAACTACGACGCCGCCACGGTCAAGGACAGCAAGACCGTCACGACGCTGATCGACACGGTGAAGGACTCGATCTCGCGCGCCATGCGCAAGACCGACGAGCACCAGCTCAAGACCTTCACGCAGGTCGAGAACTTCAAGGCGACCGCGCACAACGAGTGGCCGTCGCAGCGGAGCTTCATGGAACGTCTGCGCTGAGGCGGATCGCCCCGGCGTCAGTCGGGGCCCGGCCGGAATCCCGCGGCGTCCCAGGCCGCCTGCATCGCGCGGGCGCGCTGGCGCAGTTCCGAGGCGAAGATGCCCGGCACGTACAGCGACGAGCCCAGCCCCACGCCGTCGGCCCCGGCCTCGCGGAATCTGCCCAGGTTGTCCGGACCGATGCCGCCCACGCCGAACATCGGCGTGCCGGCCGGAAACACCGCCCGCCACGCCTTGATCGCCGACGGGCCCAGCGTGTCCGCCGGAAAGAGCTTGAGCGCGTCCGCGCCCGCTGCCAGCGCGGCGAAGCCCTCGGTGGGCGTCGCCACGCCCGGCATCGATCGCAGGCCCAGCACCTTGCTGCGGTGGATCACGTCCGGATTCACGTTGGGCGACAGCACCAGCCGTCCGCCGGCTTCCTGCACCCGGATCACGTCGTCGACATCGAGCACGGTGCCCGCGCCGATCTCCGCCTGTTGCCCGAAGCGCCGGGCCAGCAGGGCGATGCTCTCCAGCGGGCGGGGCGAATTCATCGGCACCTCGATGATCCGGATGCCCTGCTCCAGCAGGATCTCGCCCACCGCCAGCACGTCGTCGGGGCGCACGCCCCGCAGGATCGCGATCAGGCCGTTCATGCGTGTTCCTCCACCAGACCGGCCAGCACCGCGATGCGCCATTGGCCGCGCGCCGTGGCGTCGGCCGGCGCCGGCGCCGCCACCGTGCCGGCGCGCCGCAGCACCCGTTCATATCGCGCGCACAGGTCGGGCTCGCCCAGCAGCTTGACGCCGCCTTGCGGCCAGTACGCCAGCGTGCTGCCAACCTCCGCGCCGATCAACAGGCCCGAGAGGAAATCCGGCAGCCCTTCGGGCGGCACACGCCCCAGCAGGCCGGCCGTGCGGGCGGAAAACAGCACCAGGGACAGGCGGTCGTACTGCGCCAGCCCCACCGCCGCCCCTTCGTCGAAGCAGTCGAGCCGCTCCCCGTCGAAGCGCATCAGCTTGGCCAGCAGGCTGTACCGCGTGAGCAGCGCGTACAACTCGCCGGTCAGGCTGGTCTCGAAGCTGGTGACCCGCCCCCAACCGTCCAGCCTGGCCCACTTGCTGTGCGTGCCCGGCAGCACGCAGCACGCGGGATCGCCAGGCTCCAGGCCCCAGAGCTGCGTCTCCTCGCCCCGCATCACGTCGTCCTGCCCCGAGGGCGACTGGCACCGCAGCCCGGGCACGATGTGCAGCACCGCGCCGTCCGTCAACGTCACCTGGACCAGCGCGTCGGCGGCATCCCGGGCCGTCGCCGGGCACATCAGGTAAGGCGTCTCCACCCATCCCTCACGGGCGCCGATCATGCCGTTGGCGATCAGGGGCACCTCCGCGCCCCGGAGCCAATCGCCGCACAACGTCCGCAGGGCCGATTCGAACGCGCGATCCGGCAGGTTCGTCAGACCCTGCGCGCCGGAGCGGATCGCCACCACCTTCCCCTGCCGGTCGAACAGTCGCGCCCGCAGATTGGAAGAACCCCAGTCCAAGGTGATCAAGGCTGCCGAGTCCATCGCCTCTCCCGAGGTTTCATTGAATGGAACTATAGCCAGATTTCGCACGACCGAGCAACGAAATACCTACAATCAGCCCATTCAAAGTTCCATGGAACGGAAGATTGGCCATCCCAACTGACGATCGATCGGTGAACAGTGCCGCGGGGCTCGGGGTGTTGGAGAAGGCGATGGGCCTGCTCAACATCGTGTCCGACAGACGGGCACCGATGACGTTCACCGACCTGCTGCGCGCGTCCTCGCTGCCCAAGGCCACCTTGCACCGGATCCTGGGCACGCTGGTGCGCGAAGGCCTGCTGCGCCACGACCCCTACGACAGGAGCTTCCAGCTGGGATTCCGGCTGCTCGAACTGGCCCACGAGGTCTGGAGCGACTTCGACCTGCGGCTGGCCGCCCAGGACGCGCTGGTGCGGCTGCGCGACACGCTGGGGGAATCGGTGCAACTGTCCGTGCTCAACGGCCCGCAGGTCGTGGTGGTGGCCAGCGAGCAGGCGGGCCGCGACATCGCGCCGGTGTCCAGCGTCGGCGTGCGGCTGCCGGTGCACGCCACCGCGGCGGGCAAGGCCATCGCGGCCCATCTCGACGCGCAGCGGCTGCGCCACCTGATCGAGAGCCTGGACTTCCACGCGTTCACGCCGAACACGCTGCGCGACGCGGCCTGTCTCCAGGGCGACCTGGGGCTGGCGCGGGCGCGGGGTTATGCCGTGGACGACCGCGAATTCGACGAGGCCAGCGTCTCCGTCGCCGCTCCGATCTTCGATTACGAGGGCCGCCCGATCGGCGCCCTGTCCGTCACCGGGCCGGTGTCCCGGCTGGACGGCGCGCGCGTCCACGGCCTGAGCGCGGTGTTGATCGCCACCGCACGGGGCATCGCCCACACCGCCGTCGGCGACGTCACGACGACCGCGATGTCCGGCGGGCCCGCGACCGGCTCGCCGTCAGTGGAGGTGCGCTGCGTCGACGAGACGCGGGCGCTCCTCGGCGAAGGACCCATGTGGTCGCCGCGGGACAACGCGCTGTACTGGGTCGACATCCTCACGCCGTCGCTGCACACCCACCACGCGTCCGGCGGCGCCAATGCCGGGATCAAGCTGGGCACCATGACCAGCGTCGTCATCCCCAAGGCCACTGGCGGCCTGCTGGTGGCGACGCCGGGCGGACTGATGACCCTGGATCCGGACAGCAAGCGCCTGACCCTGCTGAGTCATCCCGAGGCCGACCGGCCCGGCAACCGCTACAACGACGGCAAGTGCGACCGCCGCGGCCGGCTCTGGGTCGCCTCGATGGACATGGCCAGCGCGGCCCATCGCGGCAGCCTCTTTCGCGTCGACGCGGACGGTTCCTGGAAGCGGATGGACACCGGCTTCACCGTGCCCAACGGCCTGGGGTGGAGCCCGGACGACCGCAAGATGTACTTCACCGACACGTACCGCAAGACCATCTACGAGTACGACTTCGACCTCATGTCCGGCACGATCGCCAATCGCCGCGAGCTCATCGTCTTCGATGCCGACGGCGGCCGGCCGGACGGCCTCACGGTGGACGACGCCGGCTGCCTGTGGGTGGCGATGTGGGACGCGTGGCAGATCGCGCGCTTCGCGCCGGACGGCCGCGAGATGCAGCGCATCCGCATGCCGGTGCCCCGCCCCACCAGCTGCTGCTTCGGCGGCGCCAGCCTGGAGACGCTGTATGTGACCAGCGCCTCCGTGCGCTTGAGCGAGGAGGCGCTGGCCGGGGCGCCCTTGTCGGGTTCGCTGTTCGCGCTGGAGATCCCCGGCGTGCGGGGACTGCCGGAAGCGACGTTCGCGGGCTGAGATCCGCGCTGTTCAGGGGGCCGGTCACACGACCCGGGTGACACGCCGCATCGGGATCTGCAGATTGGCCGGTCGGTTGTCTTCCGAATCGAAGCCGCGGCCGTCGATGTGACGGGCACCCCAGAACAGGAAGTCGCCGTCCAGGTGGATCAGGTCGTACTCCTTGAAGTGCTGTCCCTCGACGAGGCCGAACGGCGCGAAGCGCCGACCCAGCACGCTGCGCCCCTGCCCCACCACCCACGGTCCGCCCTCGATCGTCGCCACCTGGTTGAGCAGGTCCGCGAAACCCTGCGCCATCGGCGTGACCTCGTAGGCCTCGTCGGCGATGAAATCGGCCTTCTGCGCGCCGTCGAGCAACGAATGCGGCCCGGGCCAGCCGATGTGGCCGCGCAGGACGATGCGGGCGACTTCCACCCTGCCATGGGGGTCTGCCCAGTTGCGGATCGTCAGCTCGAAACGGTCGTCGCCGAGGGCGCTGAACGCGCGGCTCAGATAGAACGGCCGCAACGTGCCGTCCGGGTTCTTCGCGGCACTGGGTCGCACTTCGGGCGCGAGGCTGGTCCAATCGCCGAGAAGGGCGCGCTGGGTGTCTTGCAGGGTCATGGCGGAGGTCTCCGGCTCGTTGCGATGCAAAGTACTACAGTCGTCCATATTGAACGCCCAACGTCCGGCGGCACGACCTGGGATCGACCCTAGGCGGAGGGCCGACGCGCGACACCAAGGATCGGATCGATGGACAGCCTCGTCGGCATGCGGACCTTCGTCAGGGTCGCGGAGGTCGGAAGCTTCGCGGAGGCGGGACGGGTGCTGGGCATCTCCTCGTCCGCCGTGGGCAAGATGATCGGCAAGCTGGAGGACGAGCATCGCGTCCGGCTCTTCCACCGCAGCACCCGCAGCCTGACGCTGACGCCGGAAGGCGCGATGTTCCTCTCGCGCTGCCAGCGCATCCTGGCCGAGATCGCCGCCGCGGAGGCGGAGTTGTCCGACGCCGCCGGCACGCCGCGCGGGCGGCTTCGCATCAGCGTGCCGCAGGTCACCAGCCTGATGACGCCGCTGATCCACAGCTTCAGCGCCGCGTTTCCGGAGATCGCGCTGGACGTCGATCTCTCCAACCGCATGGTCGACATCGTCGAGGAAGGTTTCGACGTGGTGATCCGCACCGGCGACCTGTCGGATTCGCGGCTGGTGTCGCGCCAGCTGGGCGTCGTGCCGCGGGTCATCGTGGGTTCGCCGGCCTACTTCGACCGGCACGGCGAACCGCGGACGCCGCTGGCCCTGATGGAGCACCGCTGCCTGCTGCACCGATTCCCTGCCAGCGGTCGCATCGAGCGCTGGCGCCTGCGCATGCCGGAAGGCCGCGAGGACCTGCCGCTGGCGGAGCGGACCGTGCTCAACAGCGTCGAGTCCATCGCGCAGCTGGCGCGCCTCGGCGACGGTCTCGCCTATCTCCCGGACTTCCTGGTGCGCGATGCGCTGGCGAGCGGCGAACTGCGCCGCGTGCTCGACGACTTCCTCGACGATCCCGTGACCTTCTGGGCCGTGTGGCCGGCGTCCAGGCACGCAGCGCCGAAGGTGCGCGCCTTCGTCGAGCATGCGCGGCGCCATCTGCTGCCGTCGTCCTGAAGATTGCCAACCCGCCGCTCCGCGATGAACGGAGCCCGCGCCGCCTTCCAGGCGCGCCCTCCAGCCCCACGTCGTGCCTGTTCCCACTCCACAGGCCGGAAGGCCACGACGCCATGACTTCGAATACCGCTTCTTCGAGCGCCACTTCTTCGAGCGACATTTCTTCGAGCCCCACTTCTCCCCGCCGCCTCTTCTCGCCCATTGCGGTCGGTCCTTACCGCCTCGACCACCGCGTGGTCATGGCGCCATTGACCCGCATGCGCGCCGAAGACGGCGCCGTGCCGGGCCCGCTGATGGCACTGCACTACGGCCAGCGCGCGTCGGCCGGCGGGCTGCTGATCGGCGAGGCGACCATCGCTGCCGCCGACGGCAACGGCTACCTGGGCGCGCCGGGCCTGTTCGACGACCGCCAGATCGCGGGCTGGCGGCAGGTCGTCGATGCCGTGCATGCCAAGGGCGCGCGTCTCTTCGCCCAGCTCTATCACGCCGGTCGGCAGTCGCATGCGGATCTTCAACCCGGCGGCGGGCAGCCGGTCGGTGCCTCGGAGGTGCCGCACGGCGGCGTGGCCTACAGCGCGTCCGGCTGGGTGCCCACGACGCCGAACCGCGCCCTCACCGTCCCGGAGATCCGCGCGCTGGTCGCCGCATTCAAGACGGCCGCCGAGCGAGCGATGAACGCCGGTTTCGACGGCATCGAGATCCACGCGGCCAACGGCTACCTGATCGACCAGTTCCTGCAGGACGGCAGCAACCGCCGCACGGACGAATACGGCGGTCCGATCGCGCATCGCGCGCGTTTCCTGCTCGAGATCACGGACGCGATCATCGAGGTCTGGGGCGCCGATCGCGTGGCGGTGCGCCTCGGTCCGAACGGTTCGTTCGGGGACATGGGCGACAGCGATCCGGAGGCGCTGTTCACGCATGTCGCCGCCGAACTCGCCAAGCGCCGCCTGGCCTACCTCCACCTGATCGAGCCGCGCGTGAAGGGCAGCGTGGCGGACGAGACCCGCACGCAGGCGCCGGTCGCCGCGCCACTGATCCGCTGCTTCTTTCCCGGCACGCTGATCGTGGCCGGCGGCTTCGACGGCGAATCCGCCGAGGAGATCCTGCGGTCCGGCGCGGCGGACCTGGTGGCCTTCGGCCGCCACTTCATCGCGAATCCGGATCTGCCCGAGCGTCTGCGCCACCGCCTGCCGCTGAATCCGTACGACCGCGACACGTTCTACGGTGGCACCGCGGTCGGCTACACGGACTACCCGGCGATCACGGCAGCGACCGCCACGACCTGAGCGCCGGCGCGGCCATGGGGGACGGATAGACTCGGCCCCCATGGCCAGAGCGTCGAACAAGGACAAGCTGCTGCAGGAGGGATTCCACCTCATGCACGAGCGCGGCTTCGGCGGGACCAGCGTGCGCGACATCGTCAACGCGGCCGGCGTTCCGCAAGGGTCCTTCACCAACCATTTCGCGTCGAAGGAGCAGTTCGGGCTCGCGGCGCTGGAGCTGTACTTCGGCGCGATCCAGGACGTCATCGCGAAGACGCTGCGCAACGAGGAACTCCCGCCGATGAAGCGCCTGCAGGCCTACATCGACGTCCACATCGGCGCGATCGCGGGCCACGGCTGCAAGCGCGGCTGCATGTTCGGCAACACCGCGGCCGAGGCCACCGACGACAGCGAGGCGATGCGCCTGCGCGTCGTCGAGATGCTGGACGAGGTCAACGCCGCGCTGACCTTCTGCCTGAAGGCCGCGATCAAGGCCGGCGACTTGCCCGCGGGCACGCGCGCGAAGGACCTGGCCGAGACGATCACCTCCGCGTTCCAGGGCGCGATCCTGATGTCCCGGCTGCATCGCAGCACCGCGCCGCTGGAGCGGTTCAAGCGTCACCTGTTCGGTTCGATGGTCAAGGGCTGAGACGCGACCCTTCAGCGCGGTGCCAGGAACCCATGGACCACCGACACGCAGTGCTCATAGCTCGGTCGATAGTCCAGCACATCGATCCCATCGAATGCCTCGCGCAGGATGGGATGTGGCTCGCGAATCTGGCTCAAGAAGGCGTCGCGATGCTTCAAGAGAAATGGTTCGGCCCGGCGCAGCTGTTCGGGCTCACGTTCGATCACGAGCGCAAAGTCGAATAAGTCTCGTGCCGTCGCCCGATTGCCGCGGTGGTAGAGCTTCTTGGCGACGATCTCTGCCGCTGTCTCAACCCTGACGGCCTGCCCATCGATGTTCCAGAGTTCCCAGGCGTCGTCGAGCAGGTTCGGCGACGCCACGAAATCGACCTCGCCTTCCTCGAACTGCAGCTTGACGAAGCTGTTGTCCGACTCGATGTAGTCGTGGGTCAGCTCGGCTGCCGTGTCGCTCAAGCGCGGCGTCACATACCCCAGGTACTGCGGGTCCGGCACGAAGATGTCGATGTCCTTGCTGAGTCGGTGACGGTAACGAAACATCAGTACGGTACCGCCGCCGAATGTCCAGAACGGTTCGTCGATGCCGCCGTATCGTCGGATCTCATCGACCAAGGTCATTGCTCGCGGGAACAGAGCTTTCCAGGGGCCACCGGGCAAGTCCTTCGACTTCATGACCACAGCGCCTTCCGATGGACCGACAGGGACCGGGCCAGCTTGGCGACGTTGCGCCAGATCGCCTTCGGCGGCACATGAGCTTGCGTCGCGGCCTCTTCCACGGCCATGACAACGATGGGAATCGGTGCCTCGTCAAGCAGATGCGCCAGATGAGGCATGAACGGCTGCGACACCGTGCCGCTGATCAGGGTCTCGCTCAGCGTCTCAGGAGCGAGTTCGCGCGCGTAGCTGACGCTGGCGGTCTTGGCGGCCATCCATAGCCCCCGCTTCTTGCTGCGCCCCTCGGTGCTGAACCGCGCGGGCTCCAGACCGAGCACGGACGTCACCTGGGCCACGCGATTCACCCCCAGATCGCTCAAGGTCCCTGTCTCGAGGCCGACCACGGTCTGCCGCGACAACCCGCTCAGGTGCGCGAGCTGGCTCTGGGAGAGCCCGAGTTCCGTGCGCCGAGTCCGGACGGCGCGGCCGATGTCGACAAGGATATTCACGTCTCGCCTCGCAAAAGATGTCCAATATTTTTGTCATTTTAGTCGACGATCCCAGGATGGTGGGCGGTACTGATACCAACCCACGACCTCTAGGCCCATGCATTGACCTGTCACGGCAGTTTGTGCGTAAATGCGAATCGTTTCTATTTGGAAATGACACGCTGGTCGCCCCTCCGAGCCGTCCCATGCAAGACACGCACACCCTCGACCTCACCGCCGTGGGCCACCTCTATCGTGGCCATCATCGTTGGCTGGTCGGCTGGCTGCGCCGGCGCCTCGGGTGCCCCCATCACGCCGCGGACCTGGCGCACGACACGTTCGCGCGGGTGCTGGTGCGCCGCGATGCTCTCACCTGGCATGCCGACCTGGGCGGCGGCAAGGCGCTGCTCAGCACCATCGCCCACGGGCTGATGGTCGACCATCTGCGCCGGGCGGCGCTCGAGCGCGCGTTCCTCGAGGCCCTCTCGCTGATCTCGCAGGACCAGGCGCCGTCGGTCGAGGATCAGCAGGTCATGCTGGAGACCCTGGTCGAAGTCGATGCCGTGCTCCGCGGCCTGCCCGACAAGGTCCAGCAGGCCTTCCTGCTGTCGCAGATCGATGGGCTGCCCTACAGCCAGATCGCCAAGGAGCTGGGCGTCTCGCTCAGTTCCGTCCAGCAGTACATGACGCGGGGCTTCAGTGCCTGCTATCGGGCCCGGCAAGGCATGTCGCTGCAATGACGAGTCCCGGCCTGGCTCCGGGCGAACTGCACCCGGAGATCGCAGAGGCGATCGTCGAAGCCGCCGTGGCGTGGATGGTCAAGCTCCAGTCCGGGCGCGCGACGCCGCAGGACCATCAGGCCTGCGAGCGTTGGCAGCGCGAACGGCCGGAGCATGCGCAGGCGTGGGCCACGCTGAGCGGGTTCAGCCTGAGGCTGAAGACCCTGCCGCCTTCGCTCGCTCGAAGCACGCTGGCGGCGACGCGCGAGCGGGAGCGTGATCTCGAGCGCGCTCCGCGTCGCCGGGCCCTGCTCAAGGGCGTGGCGCTGCTGGCGGGGACCGCAGGCATCGGACTCGCGAGCTCGCCCGACGGCGGTTGGCAGAGCCTGGCGGCCTCGCACCGCACCGGCGCGGGCGAGCGCCGACGGGTCGCGCTGGCGGACGGCAGCGTGCTGCATCTCAACACCGCGACATCGCTGGACGCCCGCGTCGATGCTCACGAACGTTGTGTGGACCTCTTCGCCGGCGAAGTGCTGGTCGAGTGCGCTCGCGGCACCGGCACCGGCATCGGCATCGGTATCGGCGCCGACGCCGCGGCACCCCGGCCTTTCGTCGTCCGCACGGCGCAGGGCCGCATCCAGACGGAGGAAGGCCGCTTCATCGTCCGGCGACTCGCCGCGCGAACCCTCGTGCAGGCACTGGAAGGCTGGGTCGACGTGAGCCCGGGCAACGGGGACCTGCCCCGCCGGCGACTCGCCCCGGGTCAGCAATGGGACTTCGACGCCCGCGGCGCCGGCCCCGTCGAGGCGGCGGACGGCGGCGCCGGCGCCTGGGTCGACGGCCTGCTCGTGGCGCGCGACATGCCGCTCGCAACACTGGCCGCGGAACTCGCGCGCTACCGCCACGGCTGGCTGCGCTGCGACCCGGCCGTCGCCCGCTTGCGCATCTCCGGCGTGTTTCCCGTCAACGACCTCCACCGCGTGGTGGCGGCGATCCAGCGCACCTTGCCGGTCCGGGCACGCGCGCTCACCTCGTGGTGGGTGACGCTGGAGGCGCGCTGAAAAAATTGTTGAGAAAGGACTGCAGGTTTCGGCGACTCGTTCGGTTCATCAGGAAACCACCCACTTCCTGACGAAAGGTTTCCATGACCGCCCGACGCCTCCGCGCCGCCCCCGCTGCCTCCAAGACCTTGTTCAAGCGCTCGTCCCTCTCCGCCGCGAGCCTGGCCGCGTGTTTCGCCCTGCCGCTCACGCCGGCCGCCGTGCTCGCGCAGCAGAGCGCCAGCAGCGCCGCCGCGCCGGCGGCAGCAGCGGCGCGCAGCTTCAACATCCCGCCCGGCCCGCTCGATCTGGCGCTCACCCGCCTGGCCCGGAGCGCCGGTGTCCTGCTGTCGTTCGACCCCAAACTGGTCGAGGGCCGGCAGAGCGCCGGACTGAACGGGACCTACACGGTGGATGCGGGCTTGCGCAGCCTGTTGACCGACACCTCGCTGAAGGCGGTGGCCCAGGCCGACGGCAGTTTCGTGGTCGAGCGCGCGACGCCCGATGAGGTGGCCGCGACGCCTTCGGGGATCCTGCCGGCGGTGCGGATCAAGGCCCGCAACGGCCTGCCGGCGAGCGAGACGACCGACCGGTACGGCACCCTCGCTTCCAGCACGGCGACCCGCCTTGCGTTGTCGCCGCGCGAGACGCCGCAGTCCGTCACCGTCGTCACCCGCGCCCGCATGGACGACTTCGGCCTGCTCAACGCCAACGACGTGCTCGCGAGCACCACCGGCGTCTCGGTCGACGTCGTAGAGACCGACCGCACCTACTTCAACGCGCGCGGCTTCGACATCTCCAACTTCCAGATCGACGGCGTGGGCATGCCGTTCACGAACGGCGACCAGCTCGGCGACATCGACACCGCGCTCTACGACCGCGTCGAAGTGCTGCGCGGCGCCAACGGCCTGCTGTCGTCCACCGGCAATCCCGCCGCCACGGTGAACTACGTGCGCAAGCGGCCCACGGCGGACTTCCAGGCATCGTTCGGCCTCACGCTGGGCTCGTGGGACAAGAAGCGCGCCGAGGGCGATGTGTCGGGTCCGCTCAACGAGGCCGGCACGCTGCGCGGCCGCGCCATCGTCATGGCCCAGCGCAACGAGTCCTTCATGGACAACTACGCGCTCACCAAGAACCTGGCGGCCGGGCTGCTCGAAGCCTCGCTCGGCCCCCGCACGACGCTGACGCTGGGTCTCTCGCGGCAGGCCAACCGCCCCGAAGGCACGGCCTGGGGCGGCCTGCCGCTGAACTACGCGGACGGCTCGCCCACCGACTACCCGCGCTCGACCGCCGCGGCGCCGCGCTGGTCCCACTGGGACAACACCGACACGACGGGCTTCGTCGAACTCGCGCACGCGCTGGGCAACGGCTGGAACGCCAAGGCGATGGCGAGCTATCGCAAGCTCAGCGCCGACGGCAAGCTGTTCAGCATCTCGGGCGCCCTGCCCGACCGCGCGACAGGGGCCGGCACGGAGAGCTGGCTCTCGACGCAAGTGACCGACGAAACCCAGAAGCTGTTCGACGTCAGCGCCTCCGGCCCCTTCGAACTGCTGGGGCGCCGCCACGACGCCGTGGTCGGGCTCAACACGGCGCGGGTCCACAACGAGGCGTCCTACCAGCGCGGCGCCGGCAACGGCACCGCGATCACCGCGCCCGACGGCTGGGGCAGCTACCCCGAGCCCGCCTGGAACGGCGGGACGGGCTCGGCCGACTTCGTCAACCGGCGCGAGTCGATCTACGCCATGACGCGTCTGAACCTGGCCGATCCGTGGAAGCTGCTGCTCGGACTCAATCACACCCGCATGCGCAGCGAAGGGCTGGGCTTCCGCGCGGTGCCGCGCGTCTACAAGGAGGCCGAGACCGTCCCCTACGTCGGCACCGTCGTCGACGTCGACGCGCACCACTCGCTCTACGCGAGCTACACCAAGATCGTGAACCCGCAGACGCAGGTCGATGCCCGCCAGGCGCTGCTCGGACCGATCACCGGCAGCAACGTCGAGCTCGGCGCGAAGGGCGAGTGGCTCAACGGCGAGCTGAACGGCTCGTTCGCCGTGTTCCGCACCAAGCAGAACAACCTGGCCGAGTACGCCGGCTTCGACACCGACGGCGGCTTCTCGTACTACCGCCGCATCGATGCGGCGTCCAAGGGTTTCGAGCTCGAGATGGCGGGCCGGCTGAGTGCCGACTGGGACCTGACGGCCGGCTACACCCAGCTGCGCATCGAAGACGCCGCCGGCGCCGACGCGCGCACTTTCATCCCGCGTCGCACGGCGCGTGTGTCGGCGCGCTACCGCGTGCCTGCGCTGCCTCAGCTCAAGCTCGGCGCGACGCTGCGCTGGCAGAGCGCCATCCACCGCGTGAATGGCACGCAGACCGCGCCAGACGGTTCCGACATCGTTTCCCGGCAATCCGGATACGCCGTGCTGGGCCTGATGGCGCGCTACGACTTCAGCGACCGGCTGAGCGCGCATCTGCTGATCAACAACGTGACCGACCGGAAGTACCTCGCCAGCCTCTACTGGGACCAGAGCCTGCAGGGCGCCGGACGCAACGGCCAGCTCACCTTGAACTGGAAGCTCTGACATGACGGCGCCGCAGTCGCCGTCCACCCACCCCGTCGTCGCCGACTTCATCGCCCACCGCCCGCTGCTCAAGCGCGCGGCGTGGCGCTGGATGGGCGACCGCGACCTCGCCGACGACGTGGTGCAGGAGGCCTACATGAAGCTGATGCAGAGCACGCCGCCGCCCGGCGTGCAACAGCCGGTGGCCTATTGCATGCGGGTCGTGAAGCACCTCTGCATCGACCACCTCCGCCGCCGCCAGACCGAGCGGCAACTGATCGGCGAGGAGGACGAGGGCCAGGACCTCGAAGCAGGGACCGGCACGCCGGAGCACCAGGCCATGGGCCGCCAGCTCCTGCAGTGCGTCGACCGATGCCTGCGCGGGCTGCCCGCGCGCACGCGCCAGGCCTTCGTGCTGCACCGCGTGCACGGTCACACGCAGCAGGAAGTGGCGCAGCGGCTGGGCGTGTCGACCCCGCTCGTGAATGCCATGGTGCAGGACGCCCTGCGGGCATTGACGCGATGCCCGGAACTCGGCCGGTCGAACTGAGCGTCGCCGGAGTAGCCCCTCGGATCGCAGGTCCTCTTCCTGAAAATTCCGGCGCGGGATCCGTCAAAGGGAAGTAGCGCGCGGTCGACCACCGCGCTCCCCACTCTCAGCGACTGGAAGGCGGCCACGATGCCTGGCAACGATCCCCGATCCACCGACGCCGAGGTCCTAGATGTCATCGGCATCGGCCTCGGCCCCTTCAATCTCAGCCTCGCGTGCCTCATGGCGCCGTTGGCCGACGCGCCGGTGCCCTGCCGCGCGCTCTTCCTCGACAGCCACCGGGAGTTCAACTGGCACCCCGGCATGCTGATCGACGAGACCACGCTGCAGAACCCCTGCCTGGCCGATCTCGTCAGCCTGGCCGACCCGACCAGCGAATACAGCTACCTCAACTACTGCAAGCACAGCGGCGAGATCTACTCGCACTACATCAACGGCCCGCACTACATCACCCGCGAGGCCTTCAACCGCTACTGCCAGTGGGCCTCGCGGCGCCTGCCCAACGTGCGCTTCGGCCACGAGGTGGTGGCGATCACCCACGATGCCCACGGCGACGGCGGCGCCCTCTACCGCGTCCATGCCCGCCGCGCCGACGGTTCGCTCGTCGAGTTCTGCGCGCGCAAGCTGGTGCTGGGCGTCGGCGCACAACCCAGCCTGCCGGCGTGCTGCGACGGCGACGCCCATCCCTACCTGCACACGGCCCACTACCTGCAGCACAAGGCGCAGCTGCTGGACAAGCGCTCCGTGACCATCGTGGGCAGCGGCCAGAGCGCCGCCGAGGTCTGCCACGACCTGCTGAAGGAAGCCGCATTGCGCGGCACCACGGTCAACTGGATCACGCGCTCCCCCTACTTCTTCCAGATGGAGACGACCCGGCTCACGCTGGAGATGTTCTCCCCGGACTACACCGACTACTTCTACGACCTGCCCGACGACCGCAAGCCCGCCGTGCTGGCCCGGCAGGACAGCCTCTACAAGGGCATCAACGCACGGCTGATGGACGACATCTACCACCAGCTCGAGCGCGCGCGGCAGCGTCGCACGCACCAGGCGCACCTCGTCACCCAGTCGGAGCTGCGCCGCTGCCGTTTCGACGAGGCGAGCGGGCAGCACGTGCTGGAGTTCCACCGCACCGACACGGGCGAGGTCTTCGAGCATCAAACAGACGGACTGATCTTCGCCACCGGCTACCGGCAACGCGTGCCGCGCTTCCTCGGCGGCATCGAGCATCGCCTGCGTTTCGACCGCCAGGGGCGCTACCAGCCGACGCGCAACTACGCGGTCGACATGGCGGGCAACGAGGTCTACGTGCAGAACGGCGGCCTGCACAGCCACGGTCTCAGCAACCCCGAGCTGGGCTTGGCCTGCTATCGCAACTCCTGCCTGATCCGTGAGCTCACCGGCAGGGAGCACTACCCCATCGAGACCGGCTTCGCGCTGCAGAGCTTCGGCGTGCCGCGCTCGCCGCTGTTCCGGGCGCTGCCGTCCGGCGCCCTCTTCCCGCACTCCCCGCATTCCCCGCATTCCCCGCACTCTCCGCACTCCCCGCACTCCCCGCACTCTCCGCAGGACAAAGCATGCGCCTGAAACACGGACTGATCCTGATGACGCTGTTCGCCGTCATCAGCGACGCCCTGCTGATCCCGTTCTACCCGCAGTTCTTCGCGGAGCGCTACGGTGAGCACAGCCCCTGGCACGTCGGCGCCTACGTGGCCTTCATCTCCATCACGGTGATGTGCGTGTTCCCGCTGTGGGTGCGCGTGGCGCGCCGCGTCGAGACGCTGCACATCCTCCAGTACACGCAGGGCATCGCCGCGGCGCTGTGCCTGGCCAGCTACTGGGCGCCCGACCTGGTGAGCTATTGGCTGCTGTCGATGGCGATGTTCGCCTTCAAGAGCAGCTACCTGCTCAACTTCCCCTACCTGATGAGCACCGAGTCCGACGAGACGCGCGGCGGCACCATCGGCCTGCTGTCGGTGACGGCCCACCTGGGCGTGGTCCTCGGCGCGGTGGCGGGCGGCGCGGTGATCGAGCACTGGGGCGTGCGCGAGTGCGTGCTGCTGATGGCGCTCGCCGATGTCGTGCAGATGGGCCTGTGCACCTGGCTGATCCGCAGCCGGCGCATGGTGCCGGTGCTGGCCGAGGATGCCGAGGAACGCACGGCCCCGCGGCGCTTCAGCCTGGCCGGTCACACGGCGATCCTGAAGCTGGCCGTGGTGATGCTGCTGTTCGACTTCGGCGCGGCGCTGGTGCGGCCCTTCTTCTCGCTCTACTGGTCCAGCATCAGCGAGGCCGGCGGTGAAGTGGTGGCCGGCGCGGCCTTCGCGGTGCCCAAGATCGTCGCGGTCTGCGCCCTGCTGATCCACCGCTGGTTGACCCTGCCGGAGCAGCACCCCACGCGCCGCACGCTCGCCAACCTGATGCTGGGCGCCGTGGGCCTGGGCCTGCAGGCTGTGCCCGACGTGGCGACGCTGCTGATCGGGCGTGTGCTGCTCGGCTGGGCGCTGTACCAGCTGGTCATCAACTTCGACGTGCAGCTCTACCAGCTCAGCACGCCGGACGACTTCGGCCGCGACTACGGCGTCATCAACATCTTCCAGAACTGCGGCGTGCTGCTCGCGTCGTTCACCGCCGGCTCGCTGGTGGCGACGCTCGGGCTGCGGGCGCCGTTCATCGTGGCCTGCGTGGCCTTCCTGCTCGCGGCCGCGCTGTGGTTGTGGAGCTTCCCGAAGGCGCGCCCCGCGGACCGCGCGTCCGTCATCACCCCCGACACGGAGGAGTCTTCCCATGCGCCCGTCGCCTGAATCCGACATTGCGGCCACAGCAGCCACTGCACCCACAGCGGCCGCGGCCGTCAATTCTTCCGAGACTGCCGAGACTGCAAAGACCGCGTCGGTGGCCTATGCCTCGCCCGGCGGCATCGTGTTCCGCCGCCTCGCCATCCCGGACGACATTCCGATGATCCACGGCTGGTTCCAGCAGCCGCACGCGAAGTTCTGGTGCCTGCAGGGCAGCAGCGTCGCCGAGGTGCGCGAGCTCTACGCCGCGCAGCTCGCCAGCGGCTTCCGCGACGTGCACATCGGTTCCCTGCATGGCGAGCCCGTGGTGCTGGCCGAGTCCTACGACCCGCGCTTCGACCAATTGGCCGACCACTACGCCGTGGCGCCCGGCGACCTCGGCATGCACATCTGCGTGGCGCCGGCCCGCCAGCCCGTGCGCGGCTTCTCGCGCCTGGTCTTCCAGGCCGTGATGGACCTGATGTTTGACGGCCTCGGCGCGCGCCGCGTCGTCGTCGAGCCCGACGCGCACAACGACCGCATCCACGTGCTCAACAAGACCTTCGGCTTCGTCTACCGCGGCAACGTGCAGCTGCGCGAAAAGGTGGCGAGCCTCGCGCTGTGCACCCGCGCGGACTACCGCACCGCCCTGCAACACCTCCAGGAGATCCCCGCATGACTTCGCATTCCACTTCGATGCTTGCCACCCCGACACTTGCCAACCCCGCCGCCGTGGTCGACCACCTGAACCCAAAGGTCTGGCGCACGGTCAACCGGCTGCTCGTGCGCAAGGCGCTGTCCGAGTACGCGCATGAGCAGATCATTGAGCCCCGGCCCGAACCCGCGCTAGCCGCGCGACGTCCGCTCCACCAGTGCTACTCGCTGGCCACGCCCGACGGCAACACTGTCTACCGCTTCGAAGCGCGCCTGATGGCGCTCGGCCACTGGGCCGTCGATGCCGACTCCATCGAATGCCTGACGGGCGGCGTCGGCCGCGAGGTCGATGCGCTGCGCTTCATGACGGACTTCAAGCAGGCGCTGGGCCTCAAGCCCGAGCAGCTGCCGATCTACCTCGACGAGATCTGCAGCACGCTCTACAGCAGCGCCTACAAGCGGCTCAACACCGTGCACGGCAGCCGCGCGCTGGTCCACGAGACCGACTTCCAGGTGGTCGAGACCTCGATGACTGAGGGCCACCCCGCCTTTGTCGCCAACAACGGCCGCCTCGGCTTCGACGGCGCCGACTACCGCGCCTATGCGCCCGAGGCCGCCTCCCCGTTCCAGATCGTGTGGCTGGCTGTGCACCGCGACCAGGCGGCCTTCCACTGCGTGCCCGACCTCAGCTACGAGCAGCTGCTGCGCGAGGAACTCGGCGACGAGACGCTCGCCCGCTTCGACCGCCAACTGCGCGAGCAAGGCCTGACCCCGACGGACTACCTCGTCGTGCCCGCGCATCCCTGGCAGTGGGCCAACAAGCTCTCGGTGGCCTTCGCGCCCTACGTCGCGCAGCGGCGCATCGTCTTCCTGGGTCTGAGCGACGACCAGTACCTCGCGCAGCAATCCATCCGCACGATGTTCAACGTCAGCGCACGGCACAAGCGCTATGTGAAGACTTCGCTGTCCATCCTCAACATGGGCTTCATGCGCGGCCTCTCGCCGTACTACATGTCCGGCACGCCGGCGATCAACCAGTGGATCAAGGAGCTGCTGGACCGCGACGACGAACTGCGCGCCAACGGCTTCACGATGCTGCGCGAGGTCGCCTCGATGGGCTTCCGCAACCATTACTACGAAGCCGCGGTCGAGTCCGACACGCCCTACAAGAAGATGTTCTCGGCCCTGTGGCGCGAGAACCCGCTGCCCCTGCTGAAGGCCGGTGAGCGGCTGATGACCATGGCCAGCCTGCTGCACGTCGATCGCGACGGCGTGGCCCTGCTGCCCGCGCTCATCGAGGCTTCGGGGCTGAACGCCCGGGCGTGGCTGAAGCGCTACCTCCAGGCCTACCTCACGCCGCTGATCCACTGCTTCTATGCGTACGACCTAGTGTTCATGCCGCACGGCGAGAACCTCATCCTCGTCATGCAGGACCACGTGCCGGTGCGCGTGATGATGAAGGACATCGCCGAGGAGGCCGCGATCTTCAACACCGACGCGGAGTTGCCGGAGAACATCCGCCGGCTGGTGATGGACTTCCCGGACGACCTGAAGACGCTCGCCGTGTTCATCGACATCTTCGACGGCTTCTTCCGGTACATGAACCAGATCCTCGTCGAGCACGGCACGTGCACCGAGCAGGACTTCTGGGGCGAGGTGGCCGACAACATCCGCGTCTACCAGGACGAGCATCCGCAGTACCGCGACAAGTACGCCCGCTACGACCTCTTCGTGCCGACGTTCCGGCAGTCGTGCCTGAACCGGCTGCAGATGGGCAACAACACGCAGATGATCAACCTGTCCGATCCGGCGGCCAACCTGAAGATCGTCGGCACGCTGGACAACCCGCTGGCCCCGTTCGCGCCGGCCGCGACCGTCGCGGCGAAGCGCGGAACGACGACGTCGTCGACATCGGCATCCCCGTCGTCGGCGACGGCCGAGGTCGCATCCTGACCCTCGCCGCGTTCTTCGCGCGGGCGCGCGCCGTGGTGCCGTCGCTGCAGGGGCGTTGCGACGACCGTGCCGCTGTCGGAGCCGGTGCCGGTGCCCGTGTCGACATGGATGCCGACGGTGGGCTGGCCCTGCCCGCCGGTCCCGCTGCGGAGCGGCTCATCGGCGCGCTGCGGGCGCGCGATCCGCAGGCGGGTCGCGCGTACTGGGCCCTGCGCGCCTGGTCGCGGCTGGTCTGGCAACCGACCTACGCCAGCGTGTTTTCCGTCGAGTTGGCGGGCGGCGTGCTGCCGTTGGCCGGCCTGGGCTGGGACGTGGACGTCGACGAGGCGGACGTGACCGGCTTTGCCATTTCGGCGTCGAGCTTTGCGGCATCGAGCTTTGCGGCATCGAGCTTTGCGGCATCGAGCTTCGCGGCGACGACATCGGGGTCAGGCCGTGCCATGGCGGCCGAGCAAGTGAGGGCTTTGTCGGCAACGCTGCTGGCCGCGGTGCAGGCCAACCTGCCGCTGCATCCCAAGGCGGCGCGGCGGCAGCTCGCCGACTGCGTGCTCGCAGCGCTGCTGCGGGCACAGCCCCTCACGAGGCACACGGACGACGACCTGTGCGACATCGGCGCCGACTGGCTCCGCCTCCTGGGCGCGTCCGGCGACAGCGGTTATCTGGCTTTCGACACGGCGCCCGGAACCTCGTGCCTGGCGCTGGACCGCGGCGTGTGCTGCCTCGATGACAGGCGCGCCGGCGGCGACATGTGCAACACCTGCCCGCGCCTGCCGCGCGCCGAACGGCTGCGGCGGCTAGGCGCCCAAGATCTTCGGAACTCCGCATGAACGACATCGTCCGACGCGCCCACCTGCTGTCCACTCAGCCGCAGTTGCCGGTGCAAGCCTATTTCGACGACGAGCTCTTCCAACGCGAGATGGCGATGTTCGCGCGCCAGGCCCCGCGCTACGTCGGGCATCGCCAATGGGTACCGGAGCCCGGCGACTGGCGCACGCTCCAGCACGAAGACAACGCCCGCGCGCTGGTGCACGGACGCGAGGGCGTGAAGCTGCTGTCGAACGTCTGCCGCCACCGCCAGGCGCTGATCCTCGGCGGCGACCCGGGCGCAGTGACGGCCGGCACCTCGCACGGGCGCCTGCCGGCGGCCGCGGGCGGCCACATCGTCTGCCCGCTGCATCGATGGACCTACACCGATGGCGGTGAGCTCGTCGGCGCGCCACACTTCTCGCCGCAGCCCTGCGCGCATCTGCCGCGTTATCCGCTGAAGGAATGCGACGGTGCCTTCTTCGAAGGTCCGCGCGATCCCGCACGCGACCTGGCCGGCCTGTTCGAGCGCCCCGAGTTCGACTTCTCGGACTACGTCCTGGACCGCATCGAGACCCACACCTGCCGCTACAACTGGAAGACCTTCATCGAGGTCTATCTGGAGGACTACCACGTGGGTCCCTTCCATCCCGGCCTCGGCAGCTTCGTGACCTGCGACGACCTCGACTGGGAGTTCGCCGCGCCATTCAGCGTGCAGCGCGTGGGCGTGCACCGCGGGCTGGACTCGCCGGGATCGCCGGTCTACAGCGCGTGGCATGAACGGCTGCTGGCGTATCGCGGAGGCGTGCCGCCGGACTTCGGCGCGATCTGGGTGACCTACTACCCGACCCACATGATCGAGCTCTACCCGCACGCGCTGGTGCGCTCGACGCTGCACCCGCGCGGTCCGCAGGAGACGCTCAACGTCACCGAGTTCTACTACCCCGAGGACATCGTCGCGTTCGAGCGCGAGTTCGTCGAGGCGCATCAGGCGGCGTACAACGAGACGGTCGTCGAGGACGACGAGATCGCCGAACGCATGGACGCGGGGCGGAAGGCGCTGTACCGGAGAGGGACCACGGACGCCGGGCCGTACCAATCACCGATGGAGGATGGGATGCGGCATTTTCATGAGTGGTATCGGTTGGCGATGGGGGGCTAGGCGAAAAGTCCAGCTCTGCGGCCAGAGGCACGCGCCGGGGTGACAATGGCAAGCATCCCCTCGCAAGAACTTCCCACGCGCGATCCCCGCCGCGCCACACCGCCATGCAATTCGCCACCTGGAACGTCAACTCCCTGGCCGTGCGCCTGCCGCAGCTGCTCGACTGGCTGGCCGCCAATCCGGTCGACGCGCTCGTGCTGCAGGAGACCAAGCTCACCGACGACAAGTTCCCGACGATGGAGATCGCGGACGCCGGCTACCAGGTGCAGTGGTTCGGTCAGAAGACCTACAACGGCGTCGCCCTGTTGAGCAAGACACCCGCCAAGGACGTGGTCAAGAACATCACCGGTTATGCCGACGAGCAGGCGCGGCTGATCGCGGGAACGGTCGGCGACGTGCGCGTGATCGGCGGCTACTTCCCGAACGGCCAGGCGCTGGACAGCGACAAGTTCGTCTACAAGATGGCCTGGCTGGACGGCCTGCGCGCCTGGCTCACCACCGAGCTGCAGCAGCACGAGAAGCTCGTGCTGATGGGCGACTTCAACATCGCCCCCGAGGACCGCGACTGCTATGACCCGGCCGCCTTCGTCGGCCAGACGCACACGTCGCCGCAGGAGCGCGCGCACTTCCAGGCGCTGCTCGACCTGGGACTGACCGATGCCTACCGGATGTTCGAGCAGCCGCCCAAGAGCTACAGCTGGTGGGACTACCGGATGCTGGGCTTCCAGAAGAATAAGGGCCTGCGCATCGATCACATCCTCGTCAGCGCGGCGCTGAAGTCCCGGGTCACCGCCTGCACGATCGACCGGGCCATGCGCAAGCTGCCCAAGCCCAGCGACCACGCGCCCGTGATAGTCACGCTCGACTGAGCGCGCTGCCGGAGCGACTCCGCTCGAGTCCGCGACGGTCCACTCAGTCCGGCTCGACCTCACCGCGCATCAGCGCGGCGCATTCGTCCAGCAAGGCGTGCAGGCGCTGCACGCGCTCGTCGCCCAGGCGCTCGTTCAGCGAGAGCTGGGCGCGCTTCCACGTCGCCTTCATCTGCTTGCGCCGCGCGTGGCCCTCTTCCGTCGCCTGCAGTTGACGGCTGCGCGCATCCGCACCGGGCAGCGTCTCCACCAGCCCCAGCGCCTGCAACGGCTGCACGTTGCGCGACAGCGTCGAGAGATCGATGTCCATGCGCCGCGCCAGCTCGCTCGGCTGGATCGGCCCCAGCACCACGATGTGCGACAGCAGCGCGTACTGCGTCGTGGTCAGCCCGGACTCGGCGAATTGCGCCTCGCAGTGGTTGGACACCAGCCGCGTCACCTGACGCAGCTTGAAATTGGTACAGCCCTTGGGCGAGATCGGCTCCGCCTGCGCCTGAGTCAGCGTCTGCGCAGGCGTTGTCTTCGAGGGAGAGACGGAAACGCTCATCTGGAGTGATCTCTCAAGGTGTCGCCGGAAGGCTTGACAGCGGAATATTGTAGCTGCAACCATTGCAGCCACAAGCTTCCCTCCGACCCACTTCCGCAGGATTCCAAGATGAGCGCAGCACTGACTCCCTCGCCCGCCGCTTCACCCGTCGTGTCGCACGACGAAGCGCTGACCCAATGGCTGGCGGAAGAGAAGGAGGTCCGCGCCCGGCTCCGCCCTGAACACGGCGTGGCCACGATGGCCGAGATCGCCGGCATGAACGGTCTGGAGCAGATGCTGGCGATGCTGGACGGCAAGCTCCCGCCGCCTCCGATCGCGCAGACGCTGGACTTCACGCTGTTGCGCGCCAGCAAGGGCGAGGTGATCTTCCAGGGCACGCCCAAGTTCCGGCACTACAACCCGATGGGCACGGTGCATGGCGGCTGGTACGCGACGCTGCTGGATTCAGCGCTGGGCTGCGCGGTGCACACGACGATGGACGTGGGCCGCGCCTACACGACGCTCGAGTTGAAGATCAACCTCGTGCGCGCGCTCAACGACAAGGTGCCGGTCGTGCGCGCCATCGGCCGCGTGCGGCACGTCGGCCGCCAGATGGCGACCGCCGAGGCCGACCTCGTCGGCCATGATGGCAAGTTGTATGCACATGCCAGCACGACTTGCCTGGTGTTCGATCCGCCGAAGCGTTGAACACGGCCGCCCTCGGCATGGGCTCTGGAAGCCACGTTTTATCGTTTCGCTCCACCCCATCCCCGCCCTCCAAGCGGGCGGGGCAGAAGTCGCCCCACCCCGGCCCGCCCCCAGGGGGCGGGTGAGCTGCGGTTGGCTCAGCGCAGCGCGCTGGCTTCCTTCGCCAGTTGCGTGATGCGGGCCCAGTCGCCCGCCTTCACCGCATCGGCCGGCGTCAGCCACGAGCCGCCGCAGACCTTCACGTTCGGCAGCGCCAGGAAGTCCGGCGCGGTCTGCACCGTGATGCCGCCCGTGGGGCAGAACACGACGTCGGTGAACGGTCCGGCCAGCGCCTTCAGCAGGTTCACGCCGCCCACCGCCGTGGCAGGGAACAGCTTCAGGAACTTGTAGCCGGCATCGCTGGCCATCATCACCTCGCTGGCCGTCGACACGCCCGGCAGCAGCGGCAGGAAGTTGGCCTCGCAGGAGCCGGCCACGTCCTGCGTGAAGCCCGGGCTGACGGCGAAACACGCACCGGCCTTCTTCGCCGCCACGGCATCCGCCGACGTGCGCAGCGTGCCCGCGCCGAGGATGGCTTCGGGCACCTCGCGCGAGATCGCGGCGATCGCCTCCAGCGCCACCGGCGTGCGCAGCGTCACCTCCAGCACCCGCACGCCGCCCGCCACCAGGGCGCGCGCCAGCGGCACCGCGTCTTCGACGCGGTCGATGACGATGACCGGAATCACCGGACCGAACTCGGCCAGGCTCAGGGTGTCCTTGATGGAAGTCATGTGGATGTCCTTGTAGTCGAAATCAGTGGGCGTTCAACTCGGCCTCACAGCCAGCTGATCGCGCCCTCTTCCGCCGTCGTCACGTTGCGCCGCATGCCGGCGAACAGCTCGCGGCCCAGGCCGGCGCCGTTCTCGATCACCGCATCGGGGGTGATCTGCGCCAGTTCGCGGCGGTCCCATTCAGCGGCCGGCACCAGCGCGCTCAGCACGCCGGTGTTGGCGCAGACGCGCACCAGGTCACCGTCGCGCAGCTTCGCCAGCGGTCCGCCGGCCAGCGCCTCGGGGCTCACGTGGATCGCGGCCGGCACCTTGCCCGACGCGCCGCTCATGCGGCCGTCCGTCACCAGCGCCACCTTGAAGCCCTTGCCCTGCAGCACCGCCAGCGGCGGCGTCAGCTTGTGCAGTTCCGGCATGCCGTTGGCCTGCGGGCCTTGGAAGCGGACCACGACGACCACGTCGCGCTCCAGTTCGCCGGCCTTGAACGCGGCCTGCATCGCTTCCTGGCTGTCGAAGATACGCGCCGGTGCCTCGACCGTGTGACGGTCCTCCGGCACCGCGGACACCTTGATCACCGCGCGGCCCAGGTTGCCCGCCAGCAGCTTCAACCCACCCGTCGGCGAGAACGGCGCGGCGGCCGTGCGCACGACGGTGTCGTCGCCGCTCTTGGCCGGCAGGTCGGTCCAGGTCACGGAACCGTCTTCCGCGCGATGCGGCAGGCGTCCGAACGCACTCAGGTTCTGGCCCGACACCGAGGTCAGCACGTCGCCGTGCATCAGCCCGGCGCTGATCAGTTCCTTGATCACGAAGCCCGGGCCGCCGGCGGCCTGGAACTGGTTCACGTCGGCACTGCCGTTCGGGTACACGCGCGACAGCAGCGGCACGACGCCCGACAGCTCGGAGAAATCGCTCCAGTCGATCAGGATGCCCGCCGAACGCGCCACCGCGACCCAGTGGATCAGGTGGTTCGTCGAGCCGCCCGTGGCCAGCAGCGCGGCCATCGCGTTGACGATGCTGCGCTCGTCGACCATGCGGCCGATCGGCGTGTAGTCGCGCTGCGGAATGATCTTCAGCGCCTGGCGCACGGCCTCGCGGGTCAGCGCCTCGCGCAGGCCGTCGTGCGGATGGACGAAGGCCGCGCCCGGCACGTGCAGGCCCATCGCTTCCAGCAGCATCTGGTTGCTGTTGGCCGTGCCGTAGAAGGTGCAGGTGCCCGCGCCGTGATAGGCCTGGGACTCGGCCTGCAGCAGCTCGTCGCGGCCGACCTTGCCCTGTGCGTAGAGCTCGCGCACCTTGGCCTTGTCGTTGTTGGACAGGCCCGAGCTCATCGGCCCCGCCGGCACGAACACGCAGGGCAGATGCCCGAAGTGCAGCGCGCCGATCAGCAGGCCCGGCACGATCTTGTCGCAGATGCCCAGCAGCAGCGCGGCATCGAACACGTCGTGCGACAGCGCCACCGCCGTGCCCATCGCGATCGTGTCGCGCGAGAACAGGCTGAGCTCCATGCCCGGCGTGCCCTGCGTGACGCCGTCGCACATCGCCGGCACGCCGCCGGCGACCTGCGCCGTCGCGCCCAGGCGGTGGACCTCGTCGCGGATGATCGCGGGGTAGGTCTCGTACGGCTGGTGCGCCGACAGCATGTCGTTGTAGGCCGTGACGATGCCCAGGTGCGGCGCCTTCTCGGCCACGATGCGGAGCTTGTCGTTGGCCGGCATCGCGGCCACCGCATGCGCCACGTTCGCGCAGCCCAGGCGTTGCACGCCGCGCTGTCGACCCGCCATGCGCTCGATCAGGTCCAGATAGCGCTCGCGCGACGCGGCGCTGCGCGCCTTGATCCGCGCGGTGACATCCAGAATGGTCTTGTTCATGCCGACTGCCGATGTAACTCGGCCAGGGTTAGATTGGTAACCATATTACACGCCCCAGAGCGTGTGCGTCCCCTCCCCGACCGGTTTCCCGGGTACAAGGTGGTTACAGAAACGGGGCGCACGCCACACCTTCGCGGCAGGCCACGTACCCGACACGGGCGGCCTGTATGGCAGCATTCGATCCATGATTCACGACCCCCTCGCGGAAGCCCGCCTGGAAGACCTCCCCGCCCACAGCCAGCAGTTGCTGGAGGTGGCCGAACGCACCTGGGACCGCGAGCACGGCCTGATGATGTTCGCTTATGGCTCGCTGATGTGGAACCCCGGTTTTGACCCCGCTCAGACATCGGTGGCCAGGGTCCAGGGCTACCACCGCGCGCTGCGGCTGCGCTCGCTGGTGAACCGGGGCAGCAACGAGCAGCCGGGCCTCGTGATGACGTTGCTGTCGGGCGGGAGTTGCCGGGGATTGATGTACCGCGTCGACCCCAAGGACAGCGAGGCGACGCTGCGCCGCCTGTGGCTGCGCGAGATGGTGGTCGGCACCTACGTGCCGCGCTGGCTGGACTGCCACTGCGGCGACGGCCTGGGCACGCGCAAGGCGCTGGCCTTCACGCTGTCGCGACGCAGTCCGGGCTGGGTCGGCGACATCGCTGACGACCGGCTGCTGCACATCCTGCGGCACGCGCGGGGGCGCTACGGCACGACGCTCGACTACCTGCAGCGCGCCGTGACCTGCCTGCGCGAGCACGGCATCCACGATCGCGCGTTGGAGCGCCAGTTGGCGCTGGCCCGCTCGAACGGGCTTTGAAGCGGCTGAAGACGCGCTGAAGGACGACCGGCGCGGGCGTCAGCCCAAGGTCCGCAGACCTGCGCCGCTGGGACGCGGCGTCGACGGATCGACGGCGAGGCGTTGCAGGTCCTCGACGGTATCGACGTCGATGAGCACGCCCGGATCGTCGACGTCCACCGCCTGCGCCGGATACCGCGCCAGCAGCCGGCGGGCGCCTTCGTCGCCTTGCAGGCTGGTGAGTTCGGAGAAGAGTTCGGCGTTGAACCCCACCGGGTGCCCGCGCCGTCCGCGGTGCTGCGCGTACGCGATCGGGTCGTGCTCGATGGCCTGCGCGACCGCCGCCAATGTGCTGGACCGCACCATCGGCATGTCGGCGGGCAGGATCAGCCAGCCCGGCGCGTCCCCGGTCGCGGCGACGCCTGCCGCGATCGAATGCCCCATGCCCAAGGGCGCGGGGCGCCCGAGGCGGTCCTGGTCGGGCAGCACCAGCATGTCGCGCGAGGCCACATGGCGTCGGACCAGAGGCGCCAACGCGGTCGAGGTCACCACGAGCATCGGCAGGCCGGAGGCCATCGTCTGGCGCAAGGTCAGCGCCAGCACGGTGTCTCCATTCACGACCTGTTCCAGCTTGTGGCCCTCGCCGCGAAAGCGCTGGCCGCGCCCTGCCGCGAGCACGACGACGGCGGGTCGTCGCTGATTCATGCGAACTTCCTTCTGGTTTGGTCCCGATCCCCCTGGGCCGACTCTGTGGCGCGGCTCGATGGACCAAGCATGCCTGCCACACGAAAGCGCTCCCACCCGGAGTTTCCAGGGTGGGAGCTTTACTTAAGGATTCGCCCGATACTCCGAAAGATGGACAAACTCTCCGACCTTCGAAAGAGCTACGAGCGCGCCGAGCTCGACGAACACCAGTCCGCGGGCGAGCCGCTGCGCCAGTTCCGCGAATGGTTCCAGCAGGCGCTCGACGCCCAGGTGCCCGAACCCAACGCGATGACGCTGGCCACCGTCGGCCCGGATGGACGTCCGTCCACCCGCATCGTGCTCATCAAGGACATCGAGGAGCGCGGCCTCGTCTGGTACACCAACTATGACAGCCGCAAGGGCCGCGAGCTGGCGGTGCATCCGTTCGCCGCCCTGCAGTTCCACTGGGTCGAGCTGGAACGCGTGGTCCGCATCGAAGGCGCCGTCGAGCAGGTCGACGCGGCGCAGTCCGATGCCTACTTCGCGTCGCGGCCGCTGGACTCGCGCCTGGGCGCGTGGGCCTCGCCGCAGAGCCAGGTGATCTCCTCGCGCGCGGTGCTGGTGGCCAATGCGGCCAAGGCCGCCGCGCAGCACGGGCTGAGCCCGAGCCGGCCGCCGCACTGGGGCGGCTACCGGCTCGTGCCCGAGCGCTGGGAGTTCTGGCAGGGGCGCAAGTCGCGGTTGCATGACCGGCTCGTGTACCGCCGCGAAGGCAGCGAGTGGATCCGCGAGCGGCTCGCGCCCTGACGATCAGAACTTGACCTGCAGCCCCGCGAAGAGGCTGCGGCCCGGCAGCGGCGTCAGCTCGCGGATGGTCTGCACGCTGCTGGCGTTGTAGGCCAGCTTGTTGGCCAGGTTGTCCAGCTTGACGTACCACATCGCGTCCAGGTTGCCGATGTCGAAGTGGCGCGCGATGTTCAGCCGCAGGATGCCGTAACCGGCCGTCGGCGTGTCCAGCGCCGGCACGCGGTCCTGACGCATCACCCCACGCAGTTCGGCCTGGAGCAACCACGGGCCGCGCTCCGCCTGGATCGAGACGCTGCCCCGCACCGGCGCCAGCCGCGGCAGCGGCTCGTTGGTGTCGCGGTTGGTGCCGCGCACCAGGTCGATCGTCGTTCCCAGCGTCAGGTCCCAGCCCATCAGCTTGGGCAGCGGCTGCTTGCCTTCCAGCTCCACGCCGTGCATGCGCGCGCGCACCCCGCGGTAGAGGTACTCGGGCACCGAGGCGATCTCGCCGTCCTCGCCGACTTCCTCGATGCTGCGGCCGCTCGCGTCCAGCGCGATGTAGTTGGAGAAGCGCGTCTGGTAGACCTGCACGCTCCACTTCGCGTCGCCCTGCTTCCAGTGCAGGCCGAGGTCGACCGCCTTCGCGCGCTCGAGGCCGATGTTGATGTCGCCCACCTCGTACGCGCCCGACGCCACGTGCACGCCGTTGGCGAAGAGTTCGTAGAAGGTCGGCGCGCGCTGGCTGCTGCTCAGGTTGCTCGACAAGCTGAAGCCGTTGCCCAGGTCATAGGCGCCGCTCAGCGAGAAGCTCTTCGGGCTGAAGCGCCGCGTCACCGGATCGCCGAAGCGTTCCTCGTCGCCGCCGGTCGAGGCGACGTTGACGCGTTCCGCGCGCGCACCAGCCTGCAGGCTCCACGGGCCCGAGCGGAACTGCTCGATCAGGAACAGCGCGTTGTTGCGGGTCTTCGTGCCGGGCACCAGGGCTTCCTCGCCGAGCGCGGAGAAATCGCTCAGCTCCCACTGCCAGCCGAGCACGCCCTGCATCGAGCCCCAGTCGCCCTGGAACGCCGAATGCGTCGCCTCGATGCGGCCGTCCTTGCCGTCGGACGAGAAGACGGTGCCGACCGCGCCGCTGCCCTCCACTTCCTGGTGCTTGTAGCGGCTGCTCGCGAACTGCCAGGTCACGCGGGCCAGGCCCGGCAGCGGATCGCGCCACTCGCCGGCGGTCGCCAGGCGCTGGCGCTGCATCTCGATGCGCACGTCGGGCTCGACGGTGACGCCGTAGTCGTTGTGATAGTCCTCGACCGACACGCCGGCGTAGCCCTTCGAGAACAGCAGCGAACCACCGACTGCGCCGCTGCGGCCGTGGCTGTCGGAGTTGCGGACGTGTGTCGACGAGCCGTCCTCGCTGTCGAAGCGCGGCACGCGCTGGTCGTCGGCGCGGCGGTCGGCCGCGTCCACGTGCCAGGCGAAGCCGGTCGTGCCGCCGTCGAGCACGACCGCGCCGCCGCGTTCCTTCGAAGCACCGCCCAGGCGCAGCTCCGCCGCGCCGTTCAGGCCGGGCTGGGCCAGGCGCGGGATGCGGTTGTCGATCGCATTGACGACGCCGCCGATCGCGTTGCCGCCGTACTGCAGCGCCGCCGCGCCACGCAGCACTTCGACGCGCGTCAGCACCAGCGGATCGACCGGCAGCGCGTGGTCGAAGCTCAGGCTCGACGCGTCGACGGAGGCGCCGGAGTTGCTGAGCATCCGCACGCGGTCGCCGTCGAGACCGCGCATCGTCGGGCGGTTGCTGTTCGGGCCGAAGTAGGTCGAGCCCACGCCGGCCAGGCCGTCCAGCGTCTCGCCGAGGCTGGCGCCGCGCTTGAGGGTCAGCGCATCTCCGCTCAGCACCTGCACCGGCGCGGCGAGCTCCTTCTGGCTCAGCGGATTGCCGGTCACGACGACCACGTCGAGCTTGTGCTTGTGGGGACGGTCCGCGCCGCCGGACGCGGGGCCGGCATCCGCCGTGCTGTCAGCCGCGGCGGGCGCCGGGGCGGGCGCGGCCGGAACCTGCTGCGCCCAGGCGCCGCCGGCGGCGGCGCTCAGCGCGAGCGCCAGCAGCGTGGGTTGGAAAGGGGCGCGCGACGGCGCCAACGAACGGATCGAAGAGGACAGGATGGCCATGGAAACACTCTCGAGCACCGGCGGCTGAACGCCGCGGCGCCATCAAATTCTTGGAGGGCCCATGCCGGCACGCCGCGACGCCGGAGGCGTGCGCGAGCAGCCCGATCGCGTGAACGGACACGTCCGCAACGGACGCGCCTGAGCAAGGGCGGAATCGATGGAGGTGTCAGGCTCTGGGCGGCCCGCGAGCGCCCTTGCGCCACTGCTGCGCGAGCGTGGCGTCATGCGGCTGATCGATGCCGGTGGGGATGTCCGGCGGCAGCGTGGCCCAGGCGGTGGCCTGGACGATCGGGCCCAGCACATGGCTGAGCTGGTCGAGCAGTTGGCAGTCGGGCGTTCCGGCCGCATGGCCGAAGCGCGGGGCGCTGCCGTCGTCCGCCGTCACTGCGTCGGCAATGACGGGGATGGTGTCGCCGCCGGCGTCGGACACGAGGTCGGCAGGCGCATCGGCCGTATCGGCCGTATCGGCGGCATCGTTTGTACCGGTGGTCTCGACGGCCGCTTCGGCAGCGGCCACGAACGCCGCGATCGTGAACGCCGCCCGCGACGACGCGGCAGGCGATCCGTGCAGCGTCCGGTGCACCAGCCCCAGCGCCTGGAAGCCCATCACCGCGGCCACGCACAGCCAGATCCACCAGCGCTGCTGGCGGGTCATGGCGATGGCGGGCGAACGGGACATCGGCGTCAGCGCTTCAACGTGTCGCGCGGACGGCGTCCGTCACGCGATAGAACATGCCGTAGGGATCGTCGTTGAGGACGGCCATCTGGCCTTCCACGGTCACGACGTCCAGCGTGTAGCGCACCGGCGTCTTGCTGCGGACCTCGACCAGGCCTTCCGGTCCGGCCGGCACGCAGAACGAGCAGCTCGTCGGCACCGACGACAGCAGGAAGTGGCTCTGCTTGTCGCCCGGCTCCAGCGGCATCATGAAACCCTGGACCTTCACGGTGCGCTGGTTCAGCGCCAGCACGCCGGACGGGAAGCTCGGGATGACCTTGCTCTTGTCCGCCTTCACGGTGACCGAGGACAGCAGCTTCCAGCTGACGACGCCTTCGACCTCCTGCAGCGGCTTGAAGGGGCTGCGCGGGTCGTGGTAGCCGGGGCCGGAGCCCATCGGGATTGCGGCGCCTGGCGTTGCAGTGGCGCCCGAAGCGGTCTGCGCGAAGGCGGCGCCCGCCATGACGATCGTCACGAGCGCGACCGCGGCCTGGAGGGCCTGCGTTGCAGCGGTGATGGAGCGAGTGGTCATCAAGGGCGGTGGCGTCAATGCGGCTTCAATGCGGATTCAGGGCCGCGTGAAGCTCATCATTGTGCACCGGGTCGATGACCGTCCGAAGCAAGCGGCGGGCGAGCCGCGCTCAACGCGGCGTCTGGAGCAGCTCGGTGACGTCGAGCCGGTAGCCGCGCCACGCGGGCCACGCCGCGGCGAGCAAGGCCAGGCCGAGCGCCAGGGCGGGCACGAGCGCTTCCCAACCCGAGACCCAGGCGCCGGAGAGCCTCAACGACTGCTGCTGCGCCAGCACCGCACCGAGCCCGGCCGTCAGCGCGTGGGCCAGAACGAGCGCCAGCAGGGTGGCGAGTCCCGCCAGCATCAGCGACTCCATCGCGATCAGTGCGGCCACGCGCGCCGGTGTCGCGCCCAGCATTCGCAGCATCGCGAGATCGCCTTGGCGCTCTCGCACCGCGTGCAGCAGCGCGACCAGCACCGACAAGGCCGCCGCCAGCAGCAGCACGCCGCCGAAGCCGCGCAGCACGTCGACACCGACGCCGACCATGCTCAGCAGCCGCGCCGTTTCCAGCGCGGGCACCGAGGCCTGCAAGCCCGGCTGCGCGTTCACCCAGCGCGGCAGCATCACCGCGGCGAGCGGGCTGCGATAGCGGACCAGCACCATGCTGACTTCGAGCGAGGCCTCATCCACAGGCTCGACGTCATGCGCGTCCTTCCCGTGCTCATGCGCGTGTTCGTGCTGATCATGGCCATCGGCGCCTCCCGACGGGACCGCCTTGCCATGCCCGTGCGCCGCATGCGCTTCCCACACGGAAGCGAGGTCCGTCAGCACGAGCCGATCGACGACCCCACCCGTCGGCGCCAGCACGCCGGTGACCTCGTAGGCTTCCTGGTGCTCGTCGCCACCGGACGCGAGCCCGTGAGTGCCGTGGAAACGGTCGCCGGGCTTCAAGCCTGAGCGGCTCGCCACGTCGGCGCCGAGCACCGCCTGCATCGGCGCCTTCCAGGCCTGACCTTGCGCCAGCGTGAGCTGGTAGAGCGCCGGATAGTCGGCCGTCGTCCCGACGATGCGAAAGCCCTGGAAGCTGTCGCCCAGCGAGATCGGCACCGCCTGCGCGACCAGCGGCTGCGCGCGCAGCTGTGACACGGTGGCCAGGGGGATGTTGCCCGTCGACTGGTCGAGGTGGAACACACCTGCGAGCAGGATCTGCATCGGGCTGCCCTTGGCGCCGACGACCAGGTCGATGCCGCCGAGGTCGCGCTTGAGACCCTGCTCCATCTGCTCGCTGACCAGGACGACGAATCCGATCGCCGCCAGACCCAGGCTCAGCAGCATCAGGTTGAGCGCCGTCAGCATCGGACGCGCCCAGAGGTAGCGCCATGCGAGGCGCGGCAGGTTCAAGGGCGCGCGGCTCATGGTGTCGAATTCGTCGAAGCCGCAACGTGGCCGGGATGCGAAGACGCGGGAGCGGCGCTTCGACCCGGGAGCCGGAGCCGGTGCAGCGCCGGCCAGTCGGCCCACGCGGCCTCGACCCGCGCATCGTGCGAGGCGATCACGAGACACACGCCGTGCTCGACGGCCGCGCGGCGCAGCAGCGCGAGCGTCGCTTCACAGGCCTCGTCGTCGAGGTTGGCGGTGGGCTCATCGGCGAGCACGAATCGCGGCGCGCGCAGCAGCGCCCGTGCGAGCGCCACCCGCTGCGCCTGCCCCTGGCTGAGCGCATGCGGGCGCCGATCCAGGAGCGCGCCCACACCCAGTTCCTCAAGCAGCGCTTGAATGCGCGCGAGGTCCGGCGACAAGCCGGCCGCCACGTAGGGCAGCGACAGGTTGTCGCGCACGCTGAGCGACGGACTCAGGTGCAAGCGCTGCGGCACGAAGCCGAGGTGCACGCCGCGCCAGGCATCGCGCGCCGCAGGCGCAAGTGCGCCGACCTCGATGTCCCCCATCACGAGTCGGCCGCCCGACGGTGTCAACAAGCCTGCCATCAGCGCGAGCAGCGTGCTCTTGCCGCTTCCCGAAGCGCCACGCAACAGCAGGTGGCCATCGGCGGGCAACGCGAAGTCCGGGAACCGCAAGTCGGCGACAGTCGAAATGTCGCCCTCGCCCGCCCTGTCCCGTCCGCCGTAGCGATAACGCAGCCCGTCGAAAACGACCATCAACCCGCCGCCTCGTCCTTCAGCAGTTCCTTGAACTTCTTCGCGAACTTGTCGACCTTGGGCGCGACGACGAAGGCGCAGTAGCCCTGCTCCGGATGGTTGGCGAAGTAGTCCTGGTGGTACGCCTCGGCGGGCCAGTAGTTGTCTTCGGGCTGGATCTCGGTGACCACCTTGCCGCCGTGCGCGCGTTGCGCCTCGTCGACGACCTGGCGGATCACGCCGAGCTGCTCCGGCCGCGTGTAGTAGATGCCGGAGCGGTACTGGGTGCCGACGTCGGCGCCCTGGCGGTTCAGCGTGGTCGGGTCATGGATGGTGAAGAAGACCTGCAGCAGGTCCTCCAGGCTGACCACCTTCGTGTCGAAGCGCACCCGCACCACCTCGGCATGGCCGGTGGAGCCGGAACAGACCTGCTCGTAGTTCGGGCTGGCGAGCGGCCCGTTGGTGTAGCCGGACTCCACGCCGAGCACCCCCTTGACGCGCAGGAACACGGCCTCGGTGCACCAGAAGCAGCCGCCGCCGAGGGTGATGAGGTCCTCGCCGGGCTGGAGTTGGACGGGATTCGGGATAGTGGTCATGGCGAGGTCCTCATGAGTCGGTCGGCCGGGTCACTTGTGGGCGGATCATCCGCGATCAAGCCCGGGCGTCACGGACTTACTGTGCGCTCAGCGCCAGATCGACGCGCGGCTGCCAGGCCTTGTCCTTGTCGGCGCCCCGTTCGTCGTCCTTCGCATGCAGTTTTGGCGACGCCAGGAACATGCGCGCGTTCGGCACGCCGCGCTCGAGCAGCGCGTCGCGCACAGCCACCGCGCGCTGCAGCGCAAGCTCGCGCAACTGCTCGTCGGTGACGGTGTAGCTGTCCATCAGCAGTTCGCGCATCTGCGCCGCCGGGATGTCCTTGGACAGCCCGATGAAGTTGCGCGGCTTGTTGGGCAGCTTGGCGTTGTCGTAGACGACCTTGAGGAGCCGTGCACGTTGCGCGTCGTCGAGCACGACCGGCGCCGGTCCCACATCGGCCGTGCCGGAAGCACCCGAGGCGGGCGCGCTCACCGCCTGCGTCACCGTCTGTGTCACCGACGCGCGCCGCAGTTCACGGCGGCGTTCGGCGACCAGCGCGTCCTCCAGCCGGGCGCCCTGCGCGGCGCGGCGTTCGGCTTCGGGATCGACCCAGCCGGTGATGCTCAGCTGCAGCGCCGGCTTGTCGGCCAGCACCTTCGTCAGCGGCTCGAGCTTCTTCGCCGCCTCCGGCTGCAGCGCCGCCGTGCCTGGCTTGAACTCCAGCTGGCTCATTTCGGCGCCGCCACCGCCGCCGGACAGCAGCGAGAACGGTGCCATCAGCGCCTTCGTCAGCAGGTTGACGATCAGCTTCACGACCAGCCCGCCGACGCTGAACTCCGGATCGTTGAGCGAGCCGCTGACCGGCAGGTTGACGTCGATGACGCCGTTGCTGTCCTTGAGCAGCGCCACCGCCAGCTTGACCGGCAGCCGCGTCGCCGTCGGGCTGTCGATGCGGTCACCGAAGGTCAGCTGGTTGAGCACGATCTTGTTGTCGGCCTCCAGGCGGCCGCCGGGCTCGATCTGGTAATGGACCCGCGTCGACAGCTTGCCGCGCTCGATCGCGTAACCCGCGTACTTGCCGGCATAGGGCGACAGCGGCGCGAGCTCGATGTCGGTCGCGCTGGCGGTGATGTCCAGCGCCAGCGGCGCGCCGCTGGGGTTCAACTGACCGCTGATGTCGAGCAGGCCGGTGCCCTCGACCTTGCCCTTCAGCTGCAGCGGCGCCATCGCCGCCGACCCCGCCGAGAACGCGCCCAGCGTGCCCGTCAGTTCGCTGAGGTTGGCGCTGTAGTTGGGCTTGATGAAGCGGTCGTTGAAATCGACCTTGCCCCCGTTGACGCGTGTCTCGGCGATGCTGATCCGAAGCGGCGGATCGCCGGCCGCGGACGAGGCAGCACTGGCCGATGCCGTGGCGCCGGTCGCACCCGCACCCGGGTTCGCTGCCGCGTTTGGCGCCGACGTCGCGCGAGCCACCGTCGCCGCCACCGGCGCGGACGCCGCCGGCGTGCCCGCCACGGCGGCCACGGCCTGGCCCTGCTCCGTCTGGTTCAGGTCGCGCAGGTTGAGGCGCCCCTGCTCATTGATGATCAGGCGCGCATAGAACTCGTCCAGCACGGCCTGCTGGATCTTCACGTCCGGCGCGCCACCGGGCGCCAGCGCCAGCCGCAGTCCGCCGAGCTTCATGCTTTGCCAGCTCAGCAGATCCTCGGCCGAACGGCGCCTGCCGTCCTGCAGGCGCGCCTGGCGCAGGCGGAGATCCGCGATCACCAGTTCGCCGCCGGCGCGCACCGACGGTCCCTTGGGCGTCTCGATGAATTCGAAGCCGCCGCGCATCGACCCCTCAGCACGCTGCAGATGGATGCCGATGGACGGATCAAGATACGGATCGGCCCAGTGCAGCGGCAGGTGCTCGGCGCTGAGGCGTCCCGAGGCCTTCAGCGGCGCCAGCGCCAGTTGACCGTCCCAGCGGAACTTCGGTACGTCGCGCGTGCTGCGGCGCGTGGCGTCGGGCCGGCGCAGCGTGGCGCCCAGTTGCACCGGCAGCGGCTTGCGCAGCTGGTGACCGTCCCAGTCGATGCCGGACACCTTCAGCATCAGCTCCTGCACGCCGATCGGCCGGGCCGGTTCATCGTCGAGCACGTGCGTGGCCAGATCGAACAGCGTCGCTTCGCCGCCTTCCACGGAGATCTCGGCGATCTGCGCGGTCCACGGGGCGTCATTGGCCGGTTTGGCTGCGGCGAGGTCGGGGTGGTCCGGTGCACTCAAGCTCAGACGGTCGCCGCGTCCCGAGGGCTCGCGTCGGCTGGATGCGGTTGCAGCGGCTGCAACAGGGGTGGCACCCTGCCCGCCCGCGGCGTGCGAGGTCGCGGACGCGCCCATCCAGTTGTCCCAGCTCCACTTGCCGGCCTTGTCGCGGCCCAGTTGCGCCTTCGGCGCCACCAGCGCCAGCCGCCCGGCGGTCAGCTTGCGGCTGTCCAGCGCCAGTTCGGCCTGGTCGAGGCTCAACTGCTTGAGCGCCAGCACCGGCTTCTTGCCGTCGGCGAGTTGCACGTCGTCGAGGCTGAGCGCCTTCAGCGACAGCTTGAGGCCCTCGCCCGTCGGCCCCGCTCGCACGGAGCCCTGCGTCCCGAAGCTGCCCTGCACCGACAGCGGCGTCGCCGCCTTCAGATACGGCGCGAAAGCATCCAGCGCGAGGTCCTTCAAGGCCCAGTCGAGTGCGAAGCCCGCCGCGCCGACCTCGCCCTTGCCGCTGAACGCGGCCGGGCTCTTCGCGCCCTCGGGCGACAGCGTCGCGGTGATCTCCACCGGCGCCGCCTTCGCGGCCAGCGGCCAGTTCAGCCCGCTGCCCTTGAGCGTCAGACCGTCGACGTTCCATCGGGCCACCGGACGCAGCGTCTCGTCGGTCCAGCCGACGCGACCGCCTTCCAACGCCAGTTGCTGCACGCCGACGCGCCAGGGCGTCGCGCCCTTCGCCGCGCCGTTCGCCGGGGTCTTCGCGGCATCGGAGGACGCGGCTTTCGGTGCCGCCGCGGTGGCGTTCGATGCGGATGTCGTCGCAGCTTTTGCTGCCGGCATCTCCGGCAGCCACAGGCGGCCTTGCGCGTCGCGGCCCATCAGCAGTTCCGGCTGCTTCAAGGTCACCGCGCCCAGCAGCACCTGACGCTTGAGCGGCTGCACGTCCGCCAGATCGACGGTCAGCGCCTGCCAGCGCAGCCAGTCTTCCCAGCCACCGTCCGCTTTCACGTCCGATCCAGCGCCCGCGCGCCGCTGCAGCGACAGCTCACGCACCGACGTCCTGCCGCTGACCTTGACCTCGGGCGGCTGTTTCGGCGGCTGCTTGAAGTCCAGCGTCAACTGCGAATCGACGAGCCCCTTGGCGAGCCGCATCGGCAGCTCCTTGGGCCAGTAGGCCCGGTACGCCGAGAGGTCCAGCGCATCGAGCTTGACCGTCATGCTCGCGCTGCGCGTGTCGGCGAAGGGCTGCGCCTGGCCCTCGCTCTGGAAACCGACGCCGTTCAGGCGCCCCGACAGCCGAGGCTGCACATGGACTTCGACGTCCGCATCCAGCGTCGACAGGAACGGGATGCCCAGGTGGAGCGCCTTCAGTTCGTGCACCATCCCGGCGCCGCGATCGTCCAGTCGGAATTCACCGTCGGTGAGTTCGATGTTGTAGAGCGCCGCCTCGGCCGGTCCGTCGTCCGGTGTCGGCGTTGGCTTGGGCGCGGCGGCCAGCCGGGCGACGATGTCGTCCAGATCGGTCTTGCCGTCCGGCAGCAGCGCGACGCGCACCCGCGGGGACGCCACCGTCAGCGACGACAGCACCGGCGCCAGGTGCCACAGCGAGCGCGGCGACAGCACCGTGCGCACTTGCTTGACTTCGAACAGCGGCGGCGCGCTGGCCGCCGGGCCTGCGATCTTCAGCTCGTCCAGCGTGAGCGCGAGCCGCCACGGCGTGAAGCTCGCCCCGCCGAGCGTGACGGGACGCCCCAGTTGCTCCGACGCGATCCGCACGCCCGCCCGCTCGATCCACATCGGCAGCGCGATCCAGGCCACGAGCAGCAGGGCGACGACGGCCAGCACCAGACCCACGAGCACGCGCAGCGCGCGCCGCGGCCAGACGGGAAGAGCGGAGAAGAACACGGGAGCAGCCGGCGAAAGCCGGACGAGTCGTCAAGGAAGCTGATTATGCTGGCGGGCCTCAACACCTGACACCCATCCCCGGCTCTCGATGAACGACCTGATACATGCGGTCGCGGCTTTCCTGCTGCCGCCCACCGGCGCCTTTCCGCTGCTGCTGCTCGCGTGGTGGCTGCGGCATCGCCGCCGCTGGCTCTCCGGCGCGCTGTTCGCGAGCGGCCTGATCGCCGTCTGGGTCGGCAGCACCGAGCTCGGCGCGCTGTGGCTGCAGGACCGGCTGCTGGGGCCTCAGCAGGCCGTGCGGGTCGAGCGCCTGAAGGACCTGCCGCCGAAGGAGACGATCATCGTGGTGCTCGGCGGCGGCGCGCGCAAGCTGATGCCGGAATACGGCGGCCCGCAGCTCAAGGCCATGTCGATCGAGCGTTTGCGCTACGGGATCTGGCTGTCGCGTCAGACCGGCATCCCGCTGATGTTCACCGGCGGGACGCCTCGTGATTCGTCCGACGACCGCCTGACCGAAGCCGCGCTGGCCGAGCGCACCGCAGCGCAGGAATTCGGCTTCACGCTCGCGGCCAAGGAAGACCGCGCCACCGACACGCGCGAGAACGCCCGATTCACCGCTGACCTGCTGCGCGGCCAGCCGATCCGGCGCGTCGTGCTCGTCACGCACGACGTGCACATGCGCCGGTCGCTGCGCGCGTTCCGCGAAGCGCTGCCGCCCGGCGTGGAGGTGGTTCCCGCGCCGCTCGGCCTGGCACTGCCCGGGTTCGAGTGGCGCGATCTGCTGCCGTCGCAGGAAGGCATTTCGCGGGCGCGTTATCTGGGCTACGAATGGCTGGGTTACGTGGGCGGCCATTGACCGTCCCGGGGATCGCGCGCCAGACATCGACGATCAGGGATCGAAGGCCCCAATGAGAAACCCCCTCCGCGCCGGGCGTGCCGGACGAGGAAGGGGTGGGCGGACCAGCCGCCTTTGGGGCTCCGCGGCGAATTGCCACAGGGCTCCTGGCGCGCAGAGACTGCGCCAGAGGAAGTGCCGAAAAGGCCCGACAACATTAGGTCCGCGCGCCGGCCCTTTCAAGGCCGGACCCCCACGAACCCGTAGTTTCCTAGCCCCCGAACAAACGCTGATAGAGATCCGCCGCACGGGCCTTCTGCTCGGCCGGCATCTCGATCACGCGGCCCCATTCGCGTGGCGTCTCGCCCGGCCACTTGTTGGTCGCGTCCAACCCCATCTTCCCGCCCAGCCCGCTGACCGGCGAGGCGAAGTCCAGGTAGTCGATCGGCGTGCCCTCGACCAGCGTCGTGTCCCGCACCGGGTCCATGCGCGTCGTGATCGCCCAGATCACGTCCTGCCAGCTGCGGATGTCGACGTCCTCGTCCACGATCACGATGAACTTCGTGTACATGAACTGGCGCAGGTAGCTCCACAGGCCGAACATCAGCCGCTTGGCGTGTCCCGGATAGGCCTTCTTGATCGAGATGACCGCCATCCGGTAGCTGCAGCCTTCCGGCGGCAGATAGAAGTCGACGATCTCCGGGAACTGCTTCTGGAGGATGGGGACGAACACCTCGTTCAGCGCCACGCCCAGCACCGCGGGCTCATCGGGCGGCTTGCCGGTGTAGGTCGAGTGGTAGATCGCGCCGTCGCGCTGCGTGATCCGGTTCACCTCGAAGACGGGAAACCAGTCCTGCTCGTTGTAGTAACCGGTGTGGTCGCCGTACGGCCCTTCCAGCGCGTGCAGGTAGCCGCCCTTCTCCTTCAGCGGGATGCCGTCCTCGCTGCGGCCGGTGAAGCCTGGCGCCGCCGGCGGGATGTGGCCTTCGAGCACGATCTCCGCCGTCGCCGGCACCTGCAGCATGCGGCCGGCCTCGCCGACGTTCGTGTCGGCGACCTCGGTCCGTGAGCCGCGCAGCAGGCCGGCGAACTGGTATTCGGACAGCGTGTCCGGCACGGGCGTCACCGCGCCCAGCGTCGTCGCCGGGTCCGCGCCGAGCGCCACGGCGATGGGGAACGGCTGTCCCGGATTCGCGATGCCGAAGTCGCGGAAATCCAGGGCACCGCCGCGATGCGCCAGCCAGCGCATGATCAGTTGCCGCTTGCCGATCAGCTGCTGTCTATAGATACCGAGGTTCTGCCGCAGCCGCGGGTTGGCGATCTTCTGCGGCCCTCGCGTCACCACCAGCCCCCAGGTCAGCAGCGGACCGACGTCGCCGGGCCAGCAGGTCTGGATCGGCAGCCGCTTCAGGTCGACGTCGTCGCCCTCGAACACCTGCTCCTGGCAGGCCGGCCGCTTCACCAGCGACGGCTTCATGTCCCACAGCGCCTTGCCCATCTGCGCCAGCTTGCCGACATCGCGCAGGCCGCGCGGCGGCTCCGGCTCCTTCAGCGTCGCCAGCAGCTGGCCGACCTCCCTCAACTGGGTGGTCGACTCGGCGCCCATGCCCAGCGCCACCCGTCTCGGAGTGCCGAACAGGTTGGCCAGGACCGGCATGCGGTGGCCGGTCGGCTGTTCGAACAGCAGCGCCGGGCCCTCCGCCTTGAGGACGAGGTCGCTCACGGCCGTCATCTCGAGCACGGGGGACACCGGTTCGGCCACGCGGCGCAGCTCGCCCATGACCTCCAAAGCGCCCATAAAGTCACGCAGATCTCGGTACTTCATAACCAAAAGTATTTAAGAACAAGGCCCATACGGTTGACGGGTTATTTTTGATCCATAAAATCGCGCCCTGCCCTGACCCCAGGGTTATCCCGGTCTTTGCTGTGGGACGCGAAGCCGGTGTGCTGCCAATGGACGCTGGATCGCCCGTCTGTCGCATCAAGAGCCCGGAGCCCTCTGAGAGCCCTCCGTGCCGTCGACGACGCCCGAGCCGGCCCATTATCACCACCCCCAGGCGGGGGTCCTGCGAGTGAACGCTTCGTGCGGCTCGCCAGACAGACGCCGGGCGTGGTCGGAGAAAGGAGTCGCATGACAGCGCGTTCAGACCTGCTATCCCTCCCCCGCCAGGCGCAAGCCGCCCTGGTGCTTTTCGTCAAGGACATCGGCCAGGGCCTCCTGGTCGTCAGCCACAACACGCTCGCCCTGGTGGGCTTCGCCGTCGTCGCCGTCGGGCTGGTCTTCGCCAGCCAGGCCGACCTGCGCCAGCAGCTGGAAGGCCAGGTGCTGGGCTGGCTGAATGCCCGCCACGAGGCGCGCGTCGAGGCCTCCGGCGACGTGCTCGCCCTGATGGCCGAGCCCGACGCGATCACCCGCGCCACCGCGGTGGATCCGAAGGAGCTCACCCGTCAGCAGGCGCTGGTGGCCAACTACCTGGCCCGGCGCTACCGCGTCGCGCCGGAGCCGGTCAGCCGCCTGGTCAAGGAAGCCTGGGACGTCGGCCAGCGTGCCCGTGTCGAGCCGACGCTGATCCTGTCCATCATGGCGATCGAGTCCGGTTTCAACCCGTTCGCCCAGAGTGCCGTCGGCGCCCAGGGCCTGATGCAGGTGATGACGCGCGTCCACGACGACAAGTACGAGGCCTTCGGCGGCAACTTCGCCGCCTTCGACCCCGTCACCAACCTGCGCGTCGGCGTCCAGGTGCTGAAGGAGTGCATCCAGCGCGCCGGCAGCCTCGAGGAAGGCCTGCGCCGCTACGTCGGCGCCGCCAACCTGCCCGACGACACCGGTTACGCCGCTCGCGTGCTGGCCGAACAGGACCTGCTGAAGGCCGTCGCCCAGGGCCGCAACGTCAGCCCGTCGGCGCCGCGCCCGATCCGTGAGCCGGCATCCGCGCCAGCGTCGACCGGTGAACAGGTCGCGATGACCGCCGTCATGCGCTGATCGGTTGATACGCGCCGTCGGCGCGCCTCGGAAAACGGGTTCCATCGGAACCCGTTCTTCATTGGGCGAAGCCTTCTCCCAATGTTCGCCCCACTGCCGTGGGAACAATGTCACGAGTCGGCCGGCGCCCCTGGCCGGTGCGGCTACACTGCGGGCTTCGCGCAACTGGCGATCAGGGCGCCCTGACCGGTGATCATTCCTTCACCGACGCAGGCGTCGCCCGAGGTGGGCCACCACCGGGAAGCGCGAACGGCCGGGGATCTCCCTGGCTGTCCGTGCCGTTCGCCTGGGCCGCCGTCGTTCCGTCCTCCGTCGCCGGGTCGCTGTCTTCCATGACCGGCGACCACGCCGATGCGATGCCGGCCGGGCGGCGCCAACCCTTGAGCCGACATCATCATGTTTGACCGCACCCAACAGACCCTCGCCACCGTCGATGCCGAAGTCTTCGCTGCCATCCAGCAGGAGACCCGGCGCCAGGAAGATCACATCGAGCTGATCGCCTCGGAGAACTACACCTCTCCGGCGGTGATGGAAGCCCAGGGCAGCCAACTGACCAACAAGTACGCCGAGGGCTATCCCGGCAAGCGCTACTACGGCGGCTGCGAATACGTGGACATCGTCGAGCAGCTGGCGATCGACCGCCTGAAGCAGCTCTTCGGCGCCGAGTTCGCCAACGTGCAGCCCAACAGCGGCTCGCAGGCCAACCAGGGCGTGTTCTTCGCGCTGCTGCAGCCCGGCGACACCATCATGGGCATGAGCCTGGCCGAAGGCGGCCACCTGACCCACGGCATGGCGCTGAACATGAGCGGCAAGTGGTTCAACGTCATTTCCTACGGCCTGGATGCCAAGGAAGAGATCGACTACGACGCGATGGAAGCGCTGGCGCGCGAGAAGAAGCCCAAGCTGATCATCGCGGGCGCCTCGGCGTACTCGCTGCGCATCGACTTCGAGCGCTTCGGCAAGATCGCCAAGGAGATCGGCGCCTACTTCATGGTCGACATGGCGCACTACGCCGGCCTGATCGCCGCGGGCGTCTACCCGAACCCGCTGCCGCATGCCGACGTCGTGACCTCCACGACGCACAAGAGCCTGCGCGGCCCGCGCGGCGGCATCATCCTGACCAACGACGAGGCGATCGCCAAGAAGATCAACTCGGCGATCTTCCCCGGCATCCAGGGCGGCCCGCTGATGCACGTGATCGCCGGCAAGGCGGTGGCCTTCAAGGAAGCGTTGACGCCCGAGTTCAAGGCCTACCAGCAGCAGGTCGTCGCCAACGCCAAGGTGCTGGCCGACACGCTGATCGAGCGCGGCCTGCGCATCGTCTCCGGCGGCACGGAAAGCCATGTGATGCTGGTGGACCTGCGTCCGAAGAACCTGACCGGCAAGGAAGCCGAGGCCATCCTGGGCGCCGCCCACATGACCTGCAACAAGAACGGCATCCCGAACGACCCGCAGAAGCCGATGGTGACCAGCGGCGTCCGCCTGGGCACGCCGGCCATGACCACGCGCGGCTTCAAGGAGGAGCAGGTCCGCAAGACCGCCCACCTGATCGCCGACGTGCTGGACAACCCGCACGACGAGGCCAACCTGGCCCGCGTGCGCGAGCAGGTGGCCGAGCTGACGCGTCAGTTCCCGGTCTACCGCTGAGCGGAGCCGGCAAGGCATGCGATGCCCGTTCTGCGGTCACGGCGACACGCAAGTGTCGGAGACCCGGGAGTCCGACGAAGGCGACGTGGTGCGTCGCCGCCGTCGCTGCCAGTCCTGTGACAAGCGCTTCACGACCTACGAGCGGGCGGACATCGCGTTGCCCATGGTCGTGAAGAAGGACGGCACGCGCGCCGAGTTCGACATGGGCAAGCTGCGCGCATCCATGACGCTGGCGCTGCGCAAGCGGCCGGTGAGCATCGAGCAGATCGACGCGGCGCTGGAGCGCATCCAGGAGAAGCTGCTGAGCACGGGCGTGCGCGAGATCCCGTCGACCAAGCTGGGCGAGCACGTGATGCGCGAGCTCAAGCGCATCGACAAGGTCGCCTACGTGCGCTTCGCATCGGTGTACCGCTCGTTCGAGGACGTCGACGAGTTCCGGCAGTTGATCCGCGACATCTGAGCCTGCACGACGCCGCGCATGTGCGGCACCGAAGTCGTGCACCTTTGACGCGTCCTTCACGGCTTTTTCAAGCGCATCCCCCGCGCATCCCCCAAAGGCCGGCCCCCTTCAGCGGGCCGGCTCTTCCCTCCTGAAGGCGAAGCGCAAAGGCCGACGTCTCCCTAGAGTTCCTGGCAACTCTTCGGGAGATCTTCCTTGTTGCCTGCCACCGCCCCGCCCTCCGCTTCCGCGCTCCTCCGCCCCGTCTTCACCGCCGTGCGCGGCATCAGCCTCATCGAGGTGCTGGTCAGTCTCGCGCTGGTCGTCCTCGTCGCGCTGCTGGCCGGCCCCGAGCTGCGGGACTGGCTCTGGCGTCAGCGACTCGCGAACGCCGCGCAGACGGTCCGCGGCGATCTTCAACTGGCGCGCAGCGAGGCGATTCAGGGCTCACGCAACGTGATCCTGCGATTCGGCGGCGATGAGTCCGCCGTCAGCGGCAGCGGGCGCTGCTACGTGCTGCACACCGGGGCCGCCGGCGGTTGCGACTGCCACCTGGACGCGCCGCCCACCTGCCGAGCCGACGCGCAGGCGATCAAGCAGGTGCGATGGGTGCGCGACCTCGGCCGGCCGGAGGTCACGGCCAATGTGCCCTCGATGTTGTTCAGCGGACGCCAGGGGACCGTGTCGGTCAGCGGCACGGTCGAGGTCCGCATGGCCAGCATCGGCTCGGTCCGTCACATCGTCAGCATCACGGGCCGCGTTCGCAGCTGCACGCCCGACGGCGCGCTGAACCGCCTGCCGAGGTGCGCATGAAGCCGCTCAGGACCCTGCGGACGCAGGCTCGTGGAAACGTGCAAGGAGGCTCGCGAGCCGGCCTGCGATCCGGTCTGCGATCCGGTCTGCGAGAAGTCCACTGCGGCTTTTCGTTGATCGAGATCCTGACCGTCCTCGCGATCGTTGCCGTGATGGCGGCGCTGACGCTGCCCGGCTTCCGCGATCAGGTCATGAAGGGCCGGCGCGCCGAGGCGCGCGAGGCGCTGCAATCGATCCAGCTCGCGCAGGAGCGTTTCCGCTCACGGAACCCTCGATACGCCGACCGCCTGGAAGACATCGGACAGCCCGCGACCACGAAGGGCGGGCTCTATCGACTGCGCGTCGTCCAGGCCGACGCCACGCGCTACCGGGTCGAGGCGGTGGCGCAAGGCAGCCAGTCCGGCGACCGCCGATGCCGCGTGCTGACCTTGCGGCTCGAACTGGGAACGGTCGTCACCACCGGGCTCGACGAACAAGGTGTCGAGCAGGCCGAGACCTGCTGGCCGCAGTGATGGAGCACCCATGATCAAACTCCACTCCCCAGGCTCTGCGCCGCAAAGCTGCTCGCCGGGTCGCTCGCGTGCCCTCACACGCCGATCCACGCCAGGGTCCACTCGAGCTCCCACGCGAGGGCTTACACGAGGATTCACGCTCGTCGAATTCATGATCGGCCTGACGATCGGTCTGTTGCTGCTGGCCGGTGCCTTCGCGATGGCCGGCGTCCAGCTCGGAGAACACCACCGGCTGATGCTGGAACTGCAGGTCCAGCAGGAACTCCGCGCCACGGCCGAGCTCATGCTGCGCGACCTCCGGCGCGCGGCGTTCTGGGACCGGGCACAGGACAGCGTCTGGCAGGACGACCCGGACCTGCCGGTCCGCAATCCCTACGCGGAACTCACGGTGGACGACGCCGGCCGACGCCTGACCTACAGCTTCGCCCGCGACGGCAGCGCCCCCGGCAGCGCGACCGTCCGGGAGACGTCCGGCTTCCGCCTGAGCAACGGCAGGATCGACCAGTTGATCTCCGGCCGCTACCAACCGCTGACGGATCCCGATCTGCTGCTCGTGCGCCGGCTGGAGGTGCGACTCGCATCGCAGGCGCGTCCATTGGGGGATGCCTGCGATCCGGCCAGCGTGGCCGGCGCCGCCTCTGCGCCAGCCCTGTCCGCGCGGTTGGTGACCCTGATCGTCGATGCCGAGGCGACGCACGACCCGCGCGTCAGTCATCACCTCGAACTGCTGAGCCAGTTGCACAACCACGCGCTCACGGGAGCCTGCTCATGAGGCGGCGGAAGGAACGGGGGCTGGGCACGCTGGCGATGTGCGTGGTGCTGCTGGGCGTGCTCGCGCTGGGGGCCGCCTGGGCGGCGCGGCAGATGACGACGGCACAGCGGGTGGCCGCCAACGACCTGCGGGCCGCCACGGCCGCCGAGGCCGCGGAGTCCGGCATGGCCTGGGCGGTCGCCATGCTCAACGGCGGCGCCATCGACGAGGCCTGCCGGCCCGCGACGACTCGCTCGGTGGCCGATGGCGCGACCTCGTCGGATTTCCGCGGCCGCTTCCTGCTGATCGGTGCCGATGGCCACTATCACGCGCCCAGCCCACCTGCCGCGGCGGCAGCGCCAGCGGCACCGCTCTGTGCGAACTCGGGGCCCCTGCGATGGTCCTGTCGCTGCGCGGTCACCGGGAGCGCGGACGTGAGCGGGCCGCGCGCCGACGGCGAGGCCCAACCGCAGTTCAGCATCCGCTTCGCCGACGCAGGGGGACTCGGGCAACTGAAGCTCATCGCACGCGGCTGCAGCGACCGCCGGGCGGACTGCGACGACCTCACCGGCGGCCCGATCGGCGTGGCCGAGGCCGCCCAGCATCTGGCACTGCTCAGCGCGCTGCGCGTGCCGCCACCGTCCGCCGTGGTCGAGGGACCGGGAAGCTTTCTCCGGGTCTTCGGTTATCCGCCGGGGCGCTATCGCGACCAGCCCGCCATCACCCGGCTGCGTTGCAGCGGCGATTGCGACGGACCGATCGCCCAGGCCCTGGCGCGTGGGCGCCGCCTGATCTGGATCGACGGCGACGCACGCCTGTCCCAGTGGCCCGAGTCGGCGCTCGACGGCACGCCGATCGTGCTGGTCGTCGACGGGCGGCTGGACCTGGCCGCCCCCGGCCAACCGCAAGGGCTGCTCTATGCACGGGACGGCGTCGACTGGCATCCGCCTGCCGGCATGCCGACCTCGCTGCGCGGGGCCGTGGTCAGCGATGCCCGCGTCGACAAGGCCGCTTCGGTCGAACTGATCCATGACGCCGCCGTCCTCTACCGCATCCATCGACAGATGGGCAGCTTCGTGCCGGTCCCTGGCGGCTGGACGCCGACACGATGAAACGCCTGCCCCCACCCCGTCGGGATCTCCGATCCGACCACGCCCGACGCCATACCCTGAGCCATACCCGGCGCCAGCTCCACGGCCTCGTCCGCCGCCCCACCCGCCGCTGGGTCGGCAGCGGATTCACGATCGTCGAGGCCCTGGTGGTGCTGGTGCTGCTGTCCATCGGCGCCATCGCCCTCATGACGCTGCAGGTGAAGCTGCGCGTGGTCGCGGACGAGGTTCGCCACCACGATCAGGCCCTGCGTCTTGCCCACAATGAACTCGAGCGCTGGCGCTGGCAGCCGGACGGTCCCACCCCCTCGCTGTCATGGGAGGGACCGGACATCGAATACGCCGTCGCGGGCAGCGCGGTGCTCGCGTCCGACGCCTTGGGTCGCGGTGCCGACGAAAGCGTGCCCGAGGCAGGAGCCACCGTGCCGCCGCTGCGCCCGGTGCAGGTGCGCGTGCAGTGGACGGATCGCACCGGACGGCCCCAGACCGTCACCCTCGAGAGTCTGCTTCCCCTCACCGACCCGGCCTTCTCCGGCCTGCTGCAGCTCCCGCCGGGATCGCGCCGCTAGACTCCGCGCCATGCAAGACGTCCCATCGCCCGCCCAGCCGCCTGCCCTGCCGTCGGAATCTCCTGGCGGCCTGCCGTCGGCCACGGTCTCCGGCGCCGCCAGTGCCCCCAGTTCCTCTGTGCCGACCCGCGACGACCGCTGGATGGCCCTGGCCGTGCGCCTGGCCAACGACGCCGTCGGCCTCACCGATCCGAACCCCCGTGTGGGCTGCGTCATCGTCGGCAGCGACGACCGCGTGCTCGGCCAGGGACACACGCAGGCCGCCGGTCAGGCGCATGCCGAGGTCATGGCCCTGCGCGACGCCCAGGCCCGGGGTCAGGACGTGCGCGGCGCGACCGTCTACGTGACCCTCGAACCCTGCGCCCACCATGGCCGCACGCCCCCCTGCTGCGACGCGCTGATCGCGGCCGGCGTCGGACGGGTCGTGGTCGCGCTCGGCGATCCCAATCCGCAGGTCGCCGGCCAGGGACTCGCCCGGATGCGCGCCGCCGGCATCACGATCGAGGTCCTGCCGATCGAGCATCCGTCGGCCGTGGAGGCCCGCGAGCTCAACATCGGTTTCCTGACCCGGATGCAGCACGGGCGCCCGTTCGTGCGGATGAAGATCGCTGCGTCCCTCGACGGGCGGACTGCGCTCTCGAACGGTGTCAGCCAATGGATCACCGGCCCCGAAGCGCGCCGCGACGGCCACTCCTGGCGCCGTCGTGCGGGCGCGGTGCTGACCGGCATCGGCACCGCGCGCGAGGACGATCCGCGCCTGGATGTGCGGGACGTCGACACCGTGCTGCAACCGCAGCGTGTGCTGATCGACTCGCGCCTGGAGCTGTCCCCGGCCGCGCGCCTCCTGGCGCCGCCCGGGCAACTGCTGATCTACCACGCACTGGCTGAGCCGGGCGAGCGCGGCGCGGCGCTGGCGGCTCACGGCGCGGAACTGGTGTCCGTCGCCGACCCGGCCAGAGGCAAGGTCGACCTGGGCGCGGCGATCCGCGACCTGGGCCGACGCCAGGTCAACGAACTCCACATCGAGGCCGGCTACAAGCTCAATGGCTCGCTGCTGCGCGCCGGACTCATCGACGAACTGCTGATCTACGTCGCACCGATGCTGCTGGGCGAGGGCCGCGGCATGGTCGACCTGGGCGGACTGACGGCGCTGGCCGGAGCGCCGCGTTTCCGGATGGTCGACTGCCAGAGCGTCGGGGGCGATCTGCGACTCCGTTTGCGGCCAGTCGCCGCGCCGGACTCGCCCACGGCGTAGAGCCCGTCACGAAAAGCTCATCGCATGAAGCCCGCGCCGCAGGGCCCGCCACGCTGAGCTCGGGTCGCCCCAGCTTCCCGAGCCTTCCGACGAACCCCACGACCCGGACCACCGGGCCGCGCCGCCTACAATCGCACCCATGCCTATTTCACCGATTCCCGAGCTGGTCGCCGAGCTGGCGGCCGGCCGCATGGTCATCCTCGTCGACGAAGAGGACCGCGAGAACGAGGGTGACCTCGTCCTCGCCGCCGACCACGTCACGCCGGAGGCGATCAACTTCATGGCCAAGCATGGCCGCGGGCTGATCTGCCTGACCTTGACCCGCGAGCGCTGCGAGCAGCTCCAGCTCCCGCCGATGGCCACCCGCAACGGCACCAAGCACGGCACGGCCTTCACCGTGTCGATCGAGGCGGCCACCGGCGTCACCACCGGCATCTCCGCCGCCGACCGCGCGCGCACCGTGCAGGCGGCGGTCGCCAAGGGCGCGGTCGCGTCGGACCTGGTGCAGCCGGGCCACATCTTCCCGCTGCAGGCGCAGGATGGCGGCGTGCTCATGCGCGCCGGCCACACGGAGGCCGGTTGCGACCTGTCGCGCATGGCCGGCTTGACGCCCGCCGGCGTGATCTGCGAGATCATGAACGACGACGGCACGATGGCCCGACTGCCGGACCTGGAGATCTTCGCCAAGGAACACGGCCTGAAGATCGGTACCATCGCCGACCTGATCGAGTACCGCAGCCGCAACGAGTCCATCGTGCAGCGCATCGCGCAGCGTCCGCTGGACACGCGTGAAGGCCGCTTCGACTGCCACGTCTTCCGCGACCGCTCGAACAACGTCCACATGGCGCTGGCGCTGGGCCAATGGCAGCCCGACCAGGAGGTCCTGGTGCGGGTGCATGAACCGTTCTCGGCGATGGACCTGCTCGACGCTGGCCGTTGCGGCCACAGCTGGCCGCTGCCGCAGGCACTGGCCGCGATCCAGCGCGAAGGCGCCGGCGTCGCGGTGCTGCTGAACTGCGGCGAGGACGCGGACGCGCTGCTGGCGCGCCTGCAGCCGACCGCATCGGAAGACACCCGCCAGACCATGGACCTGCGCACCTACGGCGTCGGCGCGCAGATCCTGCGCGAACTCGGCGTGCAGCGGATGAAGCTGCTGGGCAGCCCGCGCCGCATGCCGAGCATGACCGGCTACGGGCTGGAGGTGACCGGCTTCCAGGCCGCCCAGGAAGGTGCCGCTGGCGCCGCCGACAAGAACTGCTGAAGAACTGTGAGCTGAGGACCGCATGCAAGGATCTGACAAGGGTCAATCGACCCGACTGGACGGACGTGGCCTGCGCATCGGCATCGTCCAGGCGCGCTTCAACGACGAACTGACGACCGCGCTGGCCAAGGCCTGCCTGGGTGAACTGGCCCGGCTGGGTGTCCAGGACGCCGACATCCGTCACGTGACCGTGCCCGGCGCGCTGGAAGTGCCGCTGGCGCTGCAGGCGATGGCCGTCAGCGGGAAGTTCGACGCGCTCGTCGCGCTGGGCTGCATCATCCGCGGCGAGACCTACCACTTCGAACTGGTCGCCAACGAGAGCGGCGCCGGCGTGACGCGCCTGACGCTCGACCACCGCCTGCCGATCGCCAACGCGATCCTGACGGTCGAGAACGAGGAACAGGCCTGGGCGCGGGCCGAAGACAAGGGCCGCGATGCCGGGACCGTGGCCGTCGAAATGGCACAGCTGCTGAAAGAACTCAAGTGAACACGAACGACAACTCCCCCGCCGGCAAGCCTGCCCCCAAGAACGGCGGCAACGCGGGCGGCAAGCCGGCCGCGAAGAAGGCCCCGGCCAAGTCGGCCCGCCGCCGCTCGCGCGAGCACGCGCTGCAAGGCATCTACCAGTGGCTGGTGACCGGCGACGACCTGGGCGTGATCGATGCGCACACGCGTGAGCAGGAAGGCTTCGAGAAGGCCGACCGCGGCCACTACGACAAGCTGTTCAACGGCGCGATCGAGGAAGCGGCCGATCTGGACGCGGTGCTGGCCCGTCACGCGGACCGCAAGACGACCGAACTCTCGCCGATCGAGCACGCGATCCTGATGATCGGCGCGTACGAGCTGAAGAACTGCATCGACATCCCGTACAAGGTCGCGATCAACGAGGCCGTCGAACTGGCCAAGTCCTTCGGCGGCACTGACGGCCACAAGTACGTCAACGGCGTGCTGGACCGCGCCGCGATCGATCTGCGTCCCGTCGAGGTCAAGTCCGTTCGCGGCAACTGATCTCCACCCGCCTCGAGGCCGGCGCCACCCCTTGCAGGGAGGCGCCGGCTTTTTTCATGGGTTCGAGCGCCACTCCGGGCCGGGGGGCAGCCTGATCCGAATCGATCCGGAGAAGGACACGCCCCGTCAGGTGGCCCGCCCTCGCCACACGCTCACCAAGCCGGCGACCAGCGCAAATCCCGCCGCCATGCCCAGCCCCGCATGCGAAGCCCGTGACGCCGGCAGCCACGTGAAGAGCAGCCCCATCAGCAGGCTGCCCAGCGTCTGACCGGTCAGGCGTGCCACGCCTTGCGCGCCGCCGGCCGCGCCGCTGCGCTCCTTCGGCGCGGACAGCAGCATGTTGCGGTTGTTGGGCGTCTGGAAGAAGCCGAAACCCAGTCCCGCCAGCGCGGTGAAGACCACCAGCGTGGGCCGTGGGTCGGCCTGCACCGGCCATACCGCGCAGAGCGCGAGCCCCGCGGCGAGACCGCCCGCACCCGCCGCGCAAAGCCAGGCCGTCGGCAAGCGGTCGGCCAGCCGACCGGACAATGGCGCGGCCAGCATCACCGCCAACGGCCAGGGCGTCATCAACAGGCCGGTCTCGAGCACGCTCAGCCCCAGCACGTGATGCATGTAGAACGGCAGCGCGACGTAGCTCGCCATCTGCCCGGTGAAGCAGCACACCGACGCGATGATCGACATCCGGAATGACGGGGACCGCAGCAGATCGAGCGGGATCAGCGGCGCCGCCCGCGGCAATTCGCGACGGACCAGCAGCGTGCCGCAGACGACCGCCGCGGCGAGCAGCGCGCCCCCTTCCAGCGGATTCGCCAGCACCTGGTCGCCGCCGAGCACGAAGGTCGCGAACATCGCCGCGTTGAGGGCGACGCTCACGAGGTCGAGCGGCCGCCGCGTGCCCGGTGTGTCCGGCAATCCACGGGCGGCGATCAGCACCAGCAGCCCGACCGGCAGGTTCACCGCGAACAGCCATGGCCAGCCGGCCACGGACAAGATCGCCGCGCCGATGGCGGGTCCGGCCGCCGATGCGCCCGCGACGGCCAGCGCGTTGTACGCGATGGCCTGTCCGAGCAGCCGCTTCGGATAAGTGAAGCGCAGCAGCGCCAGGCCCAACGGCATGACCGCCGCGCTGCCCAGCCCCTGCAGGCAGCGTCCCGCTACGAGCCATCCGAGCGAGGGCGCCAGCGCGCACAGCGCCGACGCCGCGGTGAACAACGAGACACCAGCGAAGAAGACACGCCGATAGCCGAGCCGCTCACCGAGCGCCGACGCCGGCAGCAGGAACATCACCACGGCCAATTGATAGGCCGTCGCCACCCAGATGGCATCGGCCGGTGAGCTGTTCAAGGTCTGCGCGATGTTGGGCAGCGCGACGTTGGCGATCGCGCCGTCCAGCACGACCAGCGCGATCGCGCCGAGCAACGCGGCCACGGCGGCGTGACGGCGCGGCGGCGGCACGCCGTCGGTATCGGTTTCAGGCACGCCGGACGCAGTTCCAGTTGAGGCGGAGGAAGCGGAGGACACAGGCGAAGCGGACGGCGTGGCGGACATCGGGACGGCAGCTCGAAAGGAGGTGCGTCCAGCATAGGAGCCGACCGGCGACGCGACCAGAGCGCCGGGCGCAGGGAGTCCCTGCATGCGACGCCATCCGCACTGCTCGCGCGCATGCTAGCGTGCCGCGATGGCCGACGACATCGATCTCAACCTGCTCACCGCCCTGGACGCGCTGCTCGCCGAGGGCAGCGTGGCGCGCGCGGCCGAGCGCCTGCGGCTCAGCGAATCCGCGATGAGCCGCACGCTCGCGCGGCTGCGCGAGGCCACCGGCGATCCGCTGCTCGTGCGCGCGGGTCGCACCATGGTGCCGACACCGCACGCGCTGGCCCTGCGCGACCAGGTCCGCGAGCTCGCCCAAGGCGCGCGCGCCGTGCTGCAGCCTGCTGGCGCGGGCTGGGACCTGCGCGCGCTTCAGCGGACCTTCACGCTGCGCGCGAATGACGGCTTCATCGAGGCCTTCGCACCGGCGCTGGTCGCGCGCGCGGCGGAGGAAGCGCCGGGCGTTTGCCTGCGTTTCGCGCCCAAGCCGGACAAGGACGTCCGCCCCTTGCGCGAGGGCCTGATCGACCTCGACATCGGCGTTCTGGGTGAGTCAGGCCCCGAAGTCCGGATCCAGGCGCTCTATCGCGACCATTTCGTCGCCGCGGTGCGCGTCGGCCACGCGCTGCTGGACGAGCGTGAACTCGATGCCGCGCGTTATGCGGCCTGCGCCCACGTGGTCACCTCGCGGCGAGGCCGTCGCGCCGGCCCGGTGGACGAGGCACTGGCCGCGCGCGGGTTGACGCGCCGCATCGCCGTGGTGGTGCCGAGCTTCCGCGCGGCACTGTCGATCGCGGCCGCGACGGACCTCGTGGCGCTGGTGCCGTCGAGCTTCTTCCGTCCCGACCTCGCCCAGGGCACGCTGCGCGCCATCCCCTTGCCGGTGCCGACCGAGCCCATCACCGTCTCCCAGATGTGGCACCCGCGCCTGGACAAGGATCCGGCGCATCAGTGGCTGCGCGGGATGGTGTTCGAGCTGTGCAGATCGATGGCCGGGCCTTGAGCCCCGTCCAGCCCATCACAAGCATCACGCAGAATCCACGCGTTCCTCTCACCCTCCCTCCCGCGCAGCGCATCCCTCATGTCCCGACTCAACATCGCGATCTCCGGTTTCGGCGGCATCGGCCGCAAGGTGGCTGAACTGCTTTGGGCCCGCTCGGCTCGCTACCAGCAGCAATACGATCGCGACGTCCGGATCGTCGGCGTCTGCGGCGCCTCGGCGGGGCTCATTGACGAGGGCGGCCTCAGCCTGGAGTCCCTGGCGGACCGCGCCGGCTACACGCCGGGCCTGACCGGCGAGGCCTTCATCGAGCACGTCCCCGCCGACATCCTGATCGAGGCGAGCCCGACGGACTTCCGCACCGGCGGCGCGGCGCTCGGCTACATCCGGACGGCCTTCCGCCGGCGGATGCATGTGATCGCGATCTCCAAGGGCGCGCTGGTCCACGACTTCCCCGGCCTGCACGCGGAGGCCTCCCGGCAAGGCCTGGCCCTCAAGGTCAGCGGCGCGGCGGGCTCGGCGATGCCGACGGTCGACCTCGTCCAGTACAACCTCGCGGGCTGCGAGGTGAAGTCCCTCTCCGCCATCGTGACCGGCACGACCAACATCATCCTGTCCGAGATGATGGACAGGGAATGCGACTTCGCCGACGCGCTCGCCGAGGCGCAGCGCCTGGGCATCGCGGAATCCGATCCGACCCTCGACACCCACGGCTGGGACACCGCCTGCAAGATCGCGATCCTGTGCAGCGCGGCCTTCGGTGACGTCATCGATGTGCAGACCATGAAGCGCCAGGGCATCGATCACGTGACGCTGGCCGACGTGCGCCGCTGGAAGGCGCAAGGCGTCGTGCCACGCCTCGTGGGCCGCGTCGACCGCGCCACCGGGGTCTGCGAGGCGTCCGTCGGCATCGAACTCTGCGGTCCGGATCATCCCTTCGCAAAGGCCCACGGCCGGATGAAGGCGGTGCACGTTGTCACGGACCTGATGGGAGACCTGACCCTCGTGGGCGGCGGCTCCAGTCCGTACGGCACGGCGGCCGCCGCGCTGAAGGACCTCGAGCACATCCTCCGGGACCTGCAGCGCCCATCCCAGCCCCGGCAACCCCTGACCCCGTGACGGAACACCATTTCGGGGTAACTCATGCAACGCCTGGTGTCCAAACCAGGGAAGGCCCTGCAATCGCCGCTCTTGTGCCGCCGTACATTCCGCAGCTTGAAGCACCTTGATGCGGCGCTTCGCACCTCGTGACAGCGCTTCGCACCGGTGATCGCCCTCGCGCACCGGCGTGGCGCGCCGACGACGGTCCCCTCCGCAATGCGCCCGATCATGGCGCCCTAACTTTTTGCCGGGAATGCTGTGAGAACTCTCTGCGGGCTGATGCTCTCCCTCCTGTTCGCGACGACCTGCCAGGCCGACGTGCTCATCGGCCAGACCTCCGGGTTCAGCGGATCCGTCGCCGCCAGCGTCAAGGAAACGACCGACGGCGCCAAGCTCTACCTCGACGCCGTGAACAAGGCCGGCGGCGTGCACGGCGAAAAGATCAAGCTGATCTCGCTGGACGACAAGTTCGACCCCAAGCTGGCCGCGGAGAACGCGCGCACGCTGATCGTCGACAACAACGTGCTGGCGCTGTTCCTCACGCGCGGCACGCCGCACAACCAGGCCATCATGCCGCTGCTCACCGAGCACCGCGTGCCCCTGATCGCCCCGTCCACCGGCGCGATGGCGCTGCACAAGCCGGTCCATCCGTGGCTCTTCAACGTGCGGGCGACCTACCAGCGCGAAGCGGAACGCGCCGTCAAACACCTGAGCCTGATCGGCATCGAGAAGATCGGCGTGGTCCAGGTCGACGACTCGTTCGGCGCGGACGCGGTGGTCGGCGTCATGGCGGGATTCGCCGCGGTCGGCAAGACCGCCGCCTTCCTGGAGAAGTTCGACCGCGCCCATCCGGACTTCAAGGCCTCGGTCGCGAAGGCCCAGTCGACGTCGGCGCAGGCCGTCATCTTCCTGGGCTCGGGACAGGCCGTGGTCGACGGCGTGGCGGCGCTGCGCGACGGCGGCTCGCGCGTGCAGATCGTGACCCTGTCCAACAACGCCTCGTCGGGCTTCGTCGCCTCGCTCGGCAAGAACGCGCGCGGCATCATCGTCGGGCAGGTGTTCCCTTATGAGCGCTCCCGCAACGCCGCCATCGTGACCGAGGCGCAAGGCCTCGCGACCGCCCAGGGTCTCGGCGACATCACGCCGGCCATGATCGAAGGCTTCGCCGGCGCCAAGGTGCTGGTGGAAGGCCTGCGCCGCGCGGGCCCGCACCCGACGCGCCAGAAGCTCCGCGACACGCTGGAGGCCATGCAGAAGGTCAACATCGGCGGGCTGGAGATCAGCTACAGCCCGAGCGACCACTCCGGCCTGGACTTCGCGGATCTCTCCATCGTGGGCGAGGGCAACCGCTTCGTCCGCTGACTCGCGAATGTGGCCGACCCGGGAGACCGCGCGCCGGTCCCCTGGGCGTTTTCGTGCGAGCCCTATGATCGGCGGCAGAGCCATCATGGAATGCCGCCGGAATGAGACTTTCGAATCGCGTCGGGAACATCGACCCGTTCTACGTCATGGAATGCGCCAAGCGGGCCGACGAGATCGCCCGCTCGGCGATCTGCGATCCGGCCCGGGGCGGCCGGCGCATGATCTACCTGAACATCGGCGAACCTGACTTCGGCGCCAGCCCGGCCGTCCGCGACGCCGCCGCGCGTTTCACCGCCGAGGGCCGCATTCCCTACACGCAGGCCAACGGCCTGCGCGCGCTGCGCCAGCGCGTCGCCGACTGGTACGGCCAGACGCAACAGCTGACCCTGGATCCCGATCGCATCGTCATCACCGCGGGCGCGTCCGCCGCGCTGCAGCTGGCCTGCCTCGCGCTGTTCCAGGCCGGCGACGAGGTGCTGATGCCGGACCCGAGCTATCCCTGCAACCGGCACTTCGTCGCCGCCGTCGACGCGACGCCGGTGCTGATCCCGTCGACCGCCGAAGAGCGCTTCCAGCTCAGCCTGGCCCGGCTGCGCGCGCACTGGAACGAGCGCAGCCGCGGCGTGCTGCTCGCGTCGCCGAGCAACCCCACGGGCACCTCGATCCCACCCGAGGAACTCGCCGCCATCCACGCCTTCGTGCGCGAGCGCGGCGGCGTCACCATCGTCGACGAAATCTACCAGCCGCTCGGTTATGACGACCGCTATGCGCGCAGCGCGCTGACGCTGGGCGACGACGTCGTCTCGATCAACAGCTTCTCGAAGTACTTCGGCATGACCGGCTGGCGGCTCGGCTGGCTGGTGCTGCCGCCAGCGATGGTGGGCGCGGTCGAGAAGCTCGCCCAGAACCTCTACATCTGCCCGTCGACCATCGCGCAGCACGCCGCGCTGGCCTGCTTCGAGCCCGGATCGATCACCGAGTACGAACGCCGCCGCGAAGAACTGCGCCGCCGCCGCGACGCGGTCGTGCCCGCGCTCGAGGCCATGGGCCTGCCGGTGCCCGTCGTGCCCGACGGCGCCTTCTACGCCTGGGCCGATGCCTCCGGCACGGGCCTGTCCAGCTGGGACCTGTGCATGGACCTGATGGAACACGCGCAGGTCGCACTGACGCCGGGCCGGGACTTCGGCCCGGCCTTCGGCGAGCGGTTCCTGCGCCTGTCCTTCGCCAGCAGCATGGACGATCTCCACGAGGCGCTCGCCCGCGTCCGCGTCCGCCTCGACCAACTGAAAGCCCGCGCCGCATGACCGCGCCTGAATCCTCCGGCGCCACGTCTGGCCCCGCTACCGTCCCCGCGCTGCTCGGCGGTCCGCTGGCCGTCGCCGGCGCCTCGCCCGCCCTGCCCGTCCACCAGCATGAACTGCGCGTGTACTGGGAGGACACCGATGCCGGCGGCGTCGTCTTCTACGCCAACTACCTGAAGTTCATGGAACGCGCCCGCACCGAATGGCTGCGCGGCCTGGGTTTCGAGCAGGAGACGATGCGCCGCGACGAGGGCCTGATGTTCGTCGTCAGCGACACCGCGCTGCGCTACCTCGCGCCGGCGCGGCTGGACGACTGGCTGCGCGTCAGCGTCGTGCCGGCCGAAGTCGGGCGTGCCAGCCTGGTCATCGACCAGCAGGTCTGGCGCGGCGAGCAACTCCTGACCCAGGGCCGCATCCGCATCGGTTGCGTCGACGCAATCAGCTTGAAACCCGCGCGAATCCCGGCACGCATCCTGCAGGCGCTGCAGCCGTCGCCGGGCACCGTCTCGCCGGCATCGCCCGCGCCGCGCTGACGCCCCGGCGCCCGCCGACACGCTTCTTTGCATGTGGCTGGTCCGCCGATTGCCGAAGAGCCCGCCAGTCTTGTCACAATTCCGTCCTTGATCCGCCCCTGATCCGCGACCACCGCCCGCCGACCCCATGAACCAAGACCTCTCCATCGTTTCCCTGATCGCCCATGCCAGCTTCACGGTGCAACTGGTGATCGCCGCGCTGCTGCTGGTCTCGCTGGCCAGTTGGAGCGTGATCTTCAGCAAGCTCATCTCGCTGGGCCGCATCCGCACCCGCAACGAGGGCTTCGAGCAGGAGTTCTGGTCGGGCAAGAACCTCAACGACCTCTACAACAGCGTTTCCAACCGCCCGGACGGCGCCCCGCTGGAGCGCATCTTCGCGTCCGGCATGCGCGAGTTCCTGAAGCTGCGCGAGAAGCGCGTGGTCGACTCCGGCCAACTGCTGGACGGCGCCCGCCGCGCCATGCGCGCGAGCTTCCAGCGCGAACTCGACGCGATGGAATCGCACCTCTCCTTCCTCGCGTCGGTGGGTTCGGTGTCGCCGTACGTGGGCCTGTTCGGCACCATCTGGGGGATCATGCATGCCTTCGTCGGCCTGTCCAACCTGACCCAGGTGACGCTGGCCACCGTCGCGCCCGGCATCGCCGAGGCCCTGGTGGCAACCGCGATCGGGCTGTTCGCCGCGATCCCGGCGGTGCTGGCCTTCAACCGCTTCGCGCGCCAGATCGACCGCAACGCCATCACGCTGGAGACCTTCATCGAGGAGTTCTCCAACATCCTGCAGCGCAACGCCGGCCAGCCCGCGCCGGCCGCGCAGCGCTGATCCGGAGCGTCGGTCATGCCCGGAATGTCCTCCCGCAGCGGTTCGCGCCGCCGCACGATGAACGAGATCAACATGGTCCCGTTCATCGACGTCATGCTGGTGCTGCTGATCATCTTCATGGTCAGCGCGCCCCTCATCACCACCGGCGTCGTCGACCTGCCCAGCGTCGGCTCCAGCCGCACGCAGCCGCAGCATGTGATCCAGGTCATCGTCGGCACCGACGAGCAGCTCAAGATCAAGCTCGACGGCGACCAGGACCCGTCGCCCGTGCCGCTCAAGGCATTGGCCGCGCGCGTCAAGGACGCGCAGAAGGGCGACGCGGCCACGCCGGTCGTGATCTCCGCCGACCGCAACGTCAAGTACGAGGCGGTCGTCAAGACGATGGACGTGCTGCAGCGCGCGGGCATCCAGCGCGTGGGCCTGTCCGTGAAGAACGGCGCCGCGGCGGACCGCTGAGACCGGGAAACGATCGCACGCGATGAGCACCCTGGTCTCCCGATTCCACCCGGACCGCGATCCCCTGCGGCCGCCGCCCGCGCCCGGACTGGGCCGCGGCTTCAGTTTCGCGATCGTCGCGCACATCCTGCTGGTGGCGGCCTTGAGCTTCGGCGTGAGCTGGCGTTCGGCGCCGGTGCCGGCGATGGATGCGGAGCTGTGGTCCGCCATCCCGCAGGCCGCCGCGCCCAAGGAGCAGTTGCCGACCGAGCAGCAGCCCGAACCGCCGAAACCCCAGCCCGAGCCCCCGAAGCCGCAACAACCGACCCCGCAGGAAGTCCAGGCGCAGCGCGACGCGGACATCGCGATCGCGAAGGCCAAGGAGCGCAAGCTCAAGGAAGAGCAGGAACAGCGCGAGGCCGAGGACAAGCGCAAGCAGGAGCAGCGCAAGAAGGACGAGGCGGACCAGAAGGAACGCGACCGCAAGGCCAAGGAAGAGCAGGCGAAGAAGGACGAGGCCAAGGACAAGGCCGCCGACAAGGCGAAGGCCGAGAAGGCCCGCAAGGACGCCGAAGCGAAGGCCGAGGCGCAGCGCCAGGAGAACCTGCGCCGCATCCAGGGCATGGCCGGTGGCACGGGCGCGCCGACCTCGACCGGCACGGCGGCGAGGAGCTCCGGGCCGTCGGCGAACTATGCGGGCCGGATCAAGGCGCGCGTGCGTCCGAACATCATCTACAACGATCCGGGCGGCGCCGCCAATCCCGAGGCGGAAGTCGAGGTGCGCGCCGGTCCGGACGGCACGATCATCGCGCGCAAGATCGTCCAGTCCAGCGGCCTGCCGGACTTCGACGCCGCCGTGCTGCGCGCGCTCGACAAGACGGAGAAGCTGCCGACCGACACGGACGGCACCGTGCCGCGGGTGATGATCATCACCTTCCGCCCCAGGGAGTGAGGGCCGTCTCGAAGGTATCGGCGGGCTCGACGCGTGCCAGCCAGCCGCGCCTGACGGCCGTCGACAGCCAGTCGCTGAAGTCGAAGGCCGCGCCGGCCTCCAGCAAGGCCCGCTCCAGGTCGAGCCCGGCGCGCAGCGATTCGAACCAGCGCGCGGTCACGCCGTCCAGCGCGACCCACTGACCGCCCCAGCCGTCCCGCCACACCATCAGCGCGGTGCGCGGTCCCTGGCCGAAGGATTCGCTCGCGAGGTCGAGCAAGGCCTTCGCGCCGGGTCCGTCGCAACCGTGCAGCGCGACATGGTCCGCGAGCACGAGCCGCACCGCGCCAGCCGGCAGACGCCCCAGCAGCGCGAGCGAGTCCAGGTCGACCTGCGGATCCGCGAGGCGTTCGATGCCGTGCAGTTCCCATTCGATCCGGGCCAACGCCGTCCAGAGCGGCGGCAGGCCGTCGGACTCGGCGCCGGCCAGCAGGCCGATGAGCGCATCTCCCCAGTCGCCCAGATCGCCCTGCACGGGCGGATGGCGGCGCCAGCAGGCCCAGGCCAGCGAGGCGAAGCTCCCGGGCCGATCGGCCTCCATGTGCTCGCGCAGACGCGGATAGACCACCGCCAGGGCGCGCTCCGCCTGGGTGCTGACCTGCGCCTGGCACGCGCGCAGCGCCCGGGGCAAGCCGCCTGAGATGCCCGCCAGCACGCGCAATCCGGCGGGCGCCAGGAGCGCCATGTCGGCGCCCGGCGCGGCCAGCAGCGCCGCCGCCAGGGCGGCCTGCTGGCCTGGCAGGTCCTGCTGGCCCGGCAGCAAGGGCGGCAGAGCCTGCTGGGGCTGCCGGCCCTGCCCCTCGCGGGGCGGCGACTGCGACGCCTCCGCCAGCGGCGCCGGCCCCGTGCCGTGATCTGCAGTGCGCGAGGTCGGCCGCGAACGCTCCTGACGCGAGGACGGCCGCGGCGGCGGCGGCGCGATCAGTTCCCTATCCAGCGCGGCCTGCACGCGGCGGGCCTGGGCCACCTGCCCGCACAGCGCGGGCAGCGGCGGCAACGCGTGGTCCCACTCGATCACGGTCGGCCGGGCGCCGATGCGTGTCAGCGCATGGCGGTACAGCGACCAGACGGATTCGCCGACCGGGCCGCCGTGGTCGGCCAGGACCATGCCCGCCGTTCGCGAATGGCCCGACAGGTGGTACTGGCCGACGGCGGCGGGCTCCACGCCGTTGAGCCAGGCCTGCCCGGCCCGCAGCGCGGCCTCGTCGTCGAGTCCGCGATTGAGCGCCCGGACGAAGACGCTGTTCAGGTCCAGCAGCAGTCCGCACCCGGTGCGGTCCGCCAGTGCGTTGAGGAAATCGGGCTCGCTCATCACGTCCTCCTCCCACGCCAGGCAGGTATCGAGGTTCTCGATCAGCATCTGCCGCCCCAGGCCCTGCTGCGCCGCATCGACGTGCGAGGCCAGCAGCGACAGGCCGCGTGGGCTGAGCGGCACCGGCAGTGGCTGGTGCGCATGCGCGATGCCGTGGTGATGCCGCGCGCGCGTGAAGCCGGCGTGTTCCGACACCACCGCGGGCTGGACCGCGTCCACCAGCGCCCGCACGCGCTGGAGGTGCCGGTAGTCGACCCCGATCGCCGATCCCAGGCCCAGTCCCACGCCATGCAGGCTGAGCGGAAAGCGGCGCGCGGCGTCCAGCAGGAGTTGCCGGGGGACGCCGCCGGGTGCCAGGAAGTTCTCCGTGTGCACCTCGAGGAAATCGAGATCGAGAGCGCCGGGCGCCATCACCTCCCGGTAGTGGGGCTGGCGCCAGCCGATGCCGACCGCGACCGGCCACAAGGGGGCGCCGCGCTTCACCGGGCGCCCTTGCCGCGGTCGGCGCCGTACGACCATTCCTCCGGCGTGCGGTCGACGATCGAGGGGCCGGCGCACACGTGCTGGCCCGCCTTGGCCAGGTCGTGGCACTTGCGTCCGGCGGCTTGAGCGCCCCCCGAGGAGCCGGCGGACAGCGCGGCCGTCAGCGCGGTGAGGACGATCTGGCGAATGGACATGGAGGACTCCGATGAGCGGGGCGATCCCCGCGAAGGTGACCGGCGATGGCGGCGGTCATCGATCGGATCGATCGTCCCGCCACGCCTGCCCCCTCAGTTGGGCCATCCTGTCCCCTCGCCCTGCGCCCGGGTCCCGTTCATTGACATCGGTCAAGCGCGTGACCGCGCCGAGACGCGTCAGTCGAGTTGTCCGCCGCCGGCCCGGATCTCGTCGGCCGTCACGGCCAGTTCCATCGCGAGCCGGGTCGCCGCCACCAGCGTCGGCAACGGCAGGCTGGGGGCGCCGGGATGACGCGCGGCCTGTTCCGGCAGATAGGGGATGTGCATGAACCCGCTGCGCACGCCGAGGCCGTCCAGCCGGTGCTGCAGGCCGTAGAACAGGTGATTGCAGACGAAGGTGCCCGCCGTCTGCGACACGGACGCCGGATACCCCGCCTCGCGCAGCCCGGCGACGATCGCCTTGATCGGCAGCGTCGAGAAGTAGGCCGCCGGGCCGTCCGCCACGATGGGCTCGTCCACCGGCTGCGCACCGGCGTTGTCCGGGATCCGCGCGTCGTCCACGTTGATGGCGACCCGCTCCAGCGACAGGTCGCAGCGCCCGCCGGCCTGGCCGATCGCCAGCACCATCGCGGGCCGCACGCGCTGCAGGGCCTCGTCCAGGCGCTGCAGCGCTTCCCCGAACACGCAAGGCAACTGCACGGCCACGACGCGCGCGCCGGCGATCACCTCGCCATTCAGTGATCGCGCCAGTTCCCAGGACGGATTGACGACTTCGCCGCCGAACGGGTCGAAGCCCGTGACCAGGAGGTTCTTCATGGGGGACGAGTCTAGACGCGACACCTGGCCCCGTTGCCGCCCCGGCCGTTCCACCCATCGCCACGGTCGGGCATGCCACCTGCTTATCTGGGTAGTGAGCACTCTTCAAACGGGTTAATCTCCCGCCTCAAGAATGCCGAGACAACTCTTCCCCGCGGAGACCGCCAGATGACCGACCCGTCCGTGCCGCTTCAATGGCCCACAGCCCAGCCAGGCGGCGCGCCGACCGAAGCGGTACCGCCGTTCGAGTGGCCCACCCCGCCCTTCGCCGCCTACCCGCGGCCGCGCCCGCAACGCGAGCCTCAGGCCTGCGAGATCCTCGGCCTGAACGGCAGTCGCACGGTCGGCAAGGTCATCCTGATGGTGCCGGCGGAGCGTCTGGCGCAGGTGGTCGTGCCGCCGGCGCGCAACGCGATGCCGTTGAAGTTCTCGCAGTTCAAGGCGCTCAAGCTGCTGCACGCGATCGAGGTCCCGCCGCGCGACCCGGCCACCGCGAACGACGCGACCTCGCTGGACCAGCGCCCGCGCACCGACTTCAAGCTGGTCTACCAGGGCGGCGAGGAACAGAAGGGCACGACCATCGGCCACCACGAGACCGACCTGGGCCTGTTCCTGTTCCCGCCGGTCAGCGAGACCAGCGACTGGGTGCGCTGCATGTTCGTGCCGCGCGAGGTCCTGGTCAGTTACGAGGTCGGCGAGCGCATCGGCGACCTGCTGGTGCGCCAGGAGGTGGCGACGCAGGCCCAGGTCGACGACGCCGCCGCCGAGCAGCGTGAATTGCGCGACCGCCGTGTCGGCGACATCCTGGTGGCGACGCACATCGTCAGCGCCGAGCAGCTGATGCAGGCGATCGAGCAGCAGGCCAAGATGCCGATGGTGCGCATCGGCGAGGCGCTGCTCGCGCTGGACCTGATCACGCAGGCTCAACTGGACGAGGCGCTGGCGCAGCAGAAGCAGGACCGCTCGGTCCCGCTGGGCGAGCTGCTCGTGCGCAAGGGCATCGTCACGCGCGCGCAGCTGCAATCGGCGCTGGCCCGCAAGATGGGTTATCCGCTGGTCGACGCGGACAACTTCGCGATCGAGCCGGACTCGGTGCGCAAGCTGCCCTTCTCCGTCGCCAAGCGGCTGGAGGTGCTGCCGCTGGTGCTGCGCGACGGCCGCCTGATCGTGGCGATGGAAGATCCCACGCGGCGCGACTGCATCGACGAGGTCGAATTCATCACCCAGCTCAAGGTCGTGCCGGCGCTGGCGCGCCTGGGCTCGCTGACCTTCGCGATCCCCGGCGCCTATGAGCGCTTCGGCAACCAGCCGGTCTCCGCCATCGGCGGCGCGCTGCCCGCGCTGACGATGGACTTCGAGCTCGACAGTTCCGACAAGCTCATCGAGACGCTCGAGCGCGAAGGCCAGGAGCAGTCCGCTCGCGAGACCGCGCGCGAGGAGGAGAAGGACCGGCAGATCGAGCAGAGCGACAACTCGCTCGTGCGCCTGATCAACACGATGATCATCGACGCGCACAACCAGAACGTGTCGGACATCCACATCGAGACCTATCCCGGCAAGGAGAAGGTCAAGATCCGCTTCCGCAAGGACGGCGTGCTGCAGCCTCACCTGGAGCTGCCGCACACCTACCGCAGCGCGATGATCGCGCGCATCAAGATCATGTGCGACCTCGACATCTCCGAGCGCCGCAAGCCGCAGGACGGCAAGATCAACTTCGCGAAGTTCTCGGAACGCCACAAGATCGAGCTGCGGGTCGCGACCATCCCGACCAACAACGGCCTCGAGGACGTGGTGATGCGGATCCTGGCGTCGGCCAAGCCGATCCCGATGGAGAAGCTGGGGTTCTCGGAACGCAACCTGCGCGAGCTGAAGGCGGCGTCGGAGCGGCCGTACGGCATGGTGCTGTGCGTGGGCCCGACGGGCTCGGGCAAGACGACGACACTGCACTCGGTGCTGGCCAACATCAACCAGCCGGAACGCAAGATCTGGACGGCGGAGGATCCGGTCGAAATCACGCAGACCGGACTGCGCCAGGTGCAGGTCAATCCGAAGATCGACTGGACCTTCGCCAAGGCGCTGCGCGCCTTCCTGCGCGCGGACCCGGACGTGATCATGGTCGGCGAAATCCGCGACGAGGAAACCGCGGAGATCGCCGTCGAGGCTTCGCTGACGGGTCACCTGGTGCTCTCCACGCTGCACACCAACAGCGCGCCGGAGACGGTCACGCGGCTGCTGGACATGGGCATGGACCCGTTCAACTTCGCGGACTCGCTGCTGGCGGTGCTGGCGCAGCGGCTGGTGCGCCGCATCTGCTCGTCATGCCGCAAGTCGGAGCCGATGTCCGACGCGACGCTCAACGAACTGCTCGACGACTACCTGCATGTGTTCTCGGCCGAGAACCGGCCGGAGCGCGAGAAGGTCCTCGCGGAGTGGAAGGGCCTCTACGGCCAGCCCAACCTGCTGCAGTACCACTCGCCCGGCTGCGAGAAGTGCGACCACACCGGCTTCAAGGGCCGTGCGGGCCTGCATGAACTGCTGATCGTGACCCGGCCCATCCGACGGCTCATCCAGACCGGCGGGCGCGCGGAGGAACTCATGCACCTGGCGATGTCCGAAGGCATGACGACGCTGCGGCAGGACGGGATCGCGAAGGTGCTGCAGGGGGTGACGACGCTGGGTGAGGTCCGGTCGACCAGCAACCAGTAGCGCCGTCCTATCCGGCCATCAGGTCGTGATCGCGCAGCATCACCGGTTCGCGAGATCCGCCGGCGACGCGGCGCCGGACCATCCCTTCGAGTTCATCCGTGTGGGCTTGAAAGGTCTGCAGGGGATCGTCGTTCGTGTTGTGGGGGCTGTAGCGATAGTGCAGCGACTCGCGCCGGACGGTGGCGCCGACGAATTGCTCACCCACGAGCACCCAGAAGCGGATGGTGCCCGAACTCAGGTCGTAGAACGCGGCTGGTTTCACAAGGCCTCCTCGCGCCGGTGCGGCGCCGTGGAGGGTCAGGCTGAGCGCATTCACCGACGCCGTCTGTGCACTGGCCCACACAAGCCGAGCCGCTCGGTCGCGAGCGCCCGAGGGTCTCGCGGGTGGCCTAGCGATCCAGAAGCGCCAGGATGGGCGCCGCCATCCGTGCTGCCGCGCCGCGGTGCGCCGCCGCAAAGGCCGTGGCAGCCGCCGCCATCGCGTCGCGCTCGTCGGCCTTCGTGAGCAACGCCAGTGCTTCAATCAGCCCTTGCGACAGCGTCTCGACACGACACGCGGCGCCCGCCTGCAGCGATAGCTCCGCCGCTTCGGCGAAGTTGAAGGTGTGCGGTCCCATGAAGAGCGGCACGCCGCAGGCGGCCGTCTCGATCAGGTTCTGGCCGCCGAGCTTCTCGAAGCTTCCACCGAGCAGCGCGACATCGGCCAGCCCGTAGTACAGCGCCATCTCGCGCATCGAGTCGCCCAGCCACACGTCCGCCACACCCGCGCTCAACGGCGGCGTGGCGATGTCGCTGGTACCGAAGGCGCTGCGTCGCGCAAGCGTGAGGCCAGCCTCGGTCACCATCGCCGCGATCTCGTCGAAGCGCTGCGGGTGACGCGGCACGATCAGCAGCAGCGGTGAACCCGCGGCCGCCCTCGCCTGCGCCGCCGCCTTCCACGCGGTCAACATCGCAGCCTCCTCGCCTTCGCGGGAGACCGCCAGCATCACCACAGGCCGGTTCAGCCCGGCGCGCCAGGCGCGGCCTCGCGCGAGCAGTGCTTCATCAGGCTGCAAATCGAACTTCAGATTGCCACAGACGCGCACGTCCTCGACCCCGGCCTGCCGCAGCCGATCAGCATCCGCGGCCGTCTGCGCAAGCGCGAGCTTCAGGCTGCGCGCCGCCGGCGCCAGCAGCGCCTTGAACTTCTCGCCGCGACGCAGACTGCGCGCGGACAGCCGCGCGTTCGCGAGCACCATCGGCACGCCGGCCTTCAACGATTCATGCTGAACGTTGGGCCAGATCTCCGTCTCCATCAGCACGCCGACCGCCGGTCGCGTGCGCTTCAGGAATCGGCGCACCGCGCCCGGTGTGTCGAAGGGCAGCCAGCGCTGCGTGTCGCCGTCGCGCAGCAGCGCGCGGCCGGCCTCCCGGCCGGTCGCCGTCGTGTGCGTGAGCAGCAGCCGCATGCCGGGACGCTCCTGGCGCAGGCGCTCGATCAGCGCCGCGGCGGCGCGCGTCTCGCCGAGCGAGACCGCATGCACCCAGACCGCGCCCGGTGTGATCGCCTCGCCGAAGCCGAAGCGCTCGCCCGGATGCACCGCGTACAGCGGCTCCTGACGCCCGCGCAGGAACAGCCGCAGGAAGTACGCCGGCGAGGCGAGCCTCAGCACCGTGCTGAAGACGCCGCGCGCCAGGCGCTCCTTGAACGAATCGGCAGGCAAGGGACGATCAGTGGCCGGACGTGAACGTGATGTCCGGCTTCACGCGCTTGAGCTGGGCCAGCACTTCCTTCTGGATGCGCTCCAGCGCTTCCTGCGTGTGGCCTTCGAAGCGCAGCACCAGCACCGGCGTCGTGTTGGACGCGCGCACCAGGCCGAAGCCGTCGTCGTATTCCACGCGGATGCCGTCGATCGTGATGATGTCCTTGGCATTCGGGAACTCGGCGATCTCCTTGAGCTTGGCGACGACCTCGTGATGCTCGCCTTCCTTGCAGGGGACGTTCAGTTCCGGCGTGTTGACGCTGTTGGGCAGGTCGTTCAGGACCTTGCTCGGGTCGTCGCTGCGCGAGAGGATCTCCAGCATGCGTGCGGCCGTGTACATCGCGTCGTCGAAGCCGTACCAGCGCTCGGCGAAGAAGATGTGGCCCGACAGCTCGCCGGCCAGCGGCGCGCCGGTTTCCTTCAGCTTGGCCTTGGCCAGCGAGTGGCCCGTCATCCACATCAGCGGCTTGCCGCCGTGCTCGACGATCCACGGGGCCAGGCGTTGCGTGCACTTGACGTCGAAGATGATCTCCGAGCCCGGCAGGCGCGTCAGGATGTCCGCGGCGATCAGCATGATCTGGCGGTCCGGCATGATCATCGTGCCGTCCTTGGTGACGATTCCCAGGCGGTCGCCGTCGCCGTCGAAGGCCAGGCCCAGCTCGGCGTCGGTGGCGTGCACGATGCGCTTGAGGTCCTCGAGGTTCTCGGGACGCGACGGATCCGGATGGTGGTTGGGGAAGTCGCCATCCACCTTCGAGAAGATGTCGATCACCTCGCAGCCGAGCGCGCGCAGGATCGCCGGGGCGGTCGCGCCCGGGATGCCGTTGCCGCTGTCGACCACGACCTTCATCGGACGCGACAGCTTGGCATCCTTGACGATGCGCTGGGTGTATTCGGCGATGACGTCCATCTGGCCGACGCGGCCGTTGCCGGTGGCGTAGTCCTCGGACTCGATGCGGCGCTTCAGGCCCTGGATCTGCTCGCCGTAGACGGCGGCACCCTTCAGGACCATCTTGAAGCCGTTGTAGTCCTTCGGGTTGTGGCTGCCCGTGACCATGATGCCGGAGTTGCAGCCGTGCTTGCCGCGCGTCGCGGCGACGTAGTACAGCATCGGCGTGGTCACGGCGCCGATGTCGACGACGTCCAGGCCGGTCGACTTCAGACCGCGGATCAGCGCGTCCACCAGCGACGGGCCCGACAGGCGACCATCGCGGCCGACGGCAACGGCCTTCTCACCGGCGTTGATCGCCTCGGTGCCGAAGGACTTGCCGAGATGCTCGGCCAGTGCCTCGTCCAGCGTCGTGCCCACGACCCCGCGGATGTCATAGGCCTTGAAGATGGATGCGTGAACTTGCATGTGCTTCCTTGCAGGAATGGTGGTGATTCGAAACTGGGGCGCATTGTAGGCAGCGCCTATGAGGGGTCCGTGTAACCCGGTGCACGGAGGCCCAGAGAGGGCAATTCCTGGGCCAGGGGCTTCGTGGAACCGGGCGCTCGGGGGGCGGTTGGGGCCTCTTGGGACCGAGCAATCGGGAACCGGCCAGGGCCCCCTTTTCTCCATGTCCCTCCTTTGTCGGCCGCCCCGGCCGACAAATTCCCTCCTTGACTTCCGAAAAGGGGGCCCTGGCCGGTTCCCTCCGGACGTCTCGTGGTGGGCCCTCAGAGGCCGAAGGGACATGTCCGAAAACGGCGAGAACTGCCCGGCCCCGGCTCCTATGATTCTCTCCATGGACTTCCTCCTCGACCCCGACCACTGCTACCCCGCCCTGCTGGCGCGGGACGCCCGCTTCGACGGTCAATGGTTCGTCGGCGTGACCTCGACCGGCGTCTATTGCCGACCGATCTGCCGGGTCCGCCCACCACGACGCGAGAACTGCCGCTTCTTCCCCAGCGCCACGCTGGCCGAGGCCGCCCGCTTCCGCCCCTGCCTCAAGTGCCGCCCCGAACTGGCGCCGGCCGCACGCCCGTGGAGCACGATGGACGCCGCCGAGGTGCTGGCCCGCGAAGCGGCCCGCTGGCTCGACGAATGCGCGCCGGAAGAAGCCTCGCTGCCAGCCCTCGCCGCGCATCTGGGCGTCAGCGAGCGCCACGTGCGCCGCGTCTTCACCGCCGTGCACGGCGTGGCGCCGCTGCAATACCTGCAGACGCGCCGGCTGCTGCTCGCCAAGCAGTTGCTGACCGACACGCGTCTGCCGATCGGCGAGGTCGCGCTGGCCGCAGGCTTCTCCAGCCTGCGCCGTTTCAACGCCGCGTTCCAGGAGCAGTACCGCCTGAGCCCGTCGGCGCTGCGCAAGGGCGGTGCGCAAGCAGAAACGACCGCGCATGGGACCGCGCATGGGACCGCGCATGGCACCGCGTTCGAGACCGCCGAGCTGCGTCTGGACCTGCGCCCGCCACTGTTGAGTTCCGCGCTGCTGAGCTTCCTCGCGGCCCGCGCGGTGCCAGGTGTTGAGCAGGTCGACGTCGAGCGCCTGTCGCTCTCGCGCAGCGTGCGTCTGGTGCGCCCGGGCCAGCCGGATGTGCTCGGCTGGCTGTCGCTGCGTCTTCCCCCGGACGGCGACGAGCGGCCGCGCGTGCGCCTGTCGCTGAGCGCTTCGTTGTGGCCCGTGATCGCGCCGCTGATGCCACGCCTGCGCCGCTGGCTCGACCTCGACGCCGATCCTCAGGCCATCGCCGCGGCGCTCGGCGAGACGCTGGGGCCCGCCGCCACGGGATTGCGGCTGCCCGGATCGCTCGACCGCTTCGAACTGGCAATCCGCGCCGTGCTCGGCCAGCAGATCACCGTCGCCGCGGCCCGCACGCTGGCCACGCGCCTGATCACCAAGTTCGGTGAGCCGCTGCCCGACGCCGTGGGCGCGCCGCCCGGCGTTACGCATGTGTTCCCGACGCCGGCCACGCTGGCCGCCGCGACCGTCGACGACATCGCCCCGATCGGCATGCCCGGCCGCCGCGCCGAGGCGCTGATCCACCTCGCCCGCCAATGGCCGACGCTGGCTTTCGCCCATGGTCGCGGCACGGTGGAGGACGCGATCGCGGAGCTCGCCGCCCTGCCCGGCCTCGGCCCCTGGACGGCGCACTACATGCTGATGCGCGGCTGGAGCTGGCCCGACGCCTACCTGCCGGGCGACGTCGTGCTGAAGCAATGCCTCGAAGAACGCGCCGGCCAGCCGCTGCGCCCCCGCGAGCTGATCGCTGCCGCCGAGCATTTCGCTCCTTACCGCAGCTACGCCGTGTTGCAACTATGGCGGGATGCCGCGCTCAAACCCAAGGTCAAGACCGTCAAAGGAACCTCGTCATGAAGCCGATGCACACCGCCTGGACCGAGACCGACACCCCGCTCGGCCGCCTGCTGATCGCGCGCAATGCCGAGGGCTTGTCGGGTCTGTGGTTCGAGGACCAGAAGTACCACCCGGGCGAGCTCACCGCGCCTCGGGACGATGACGACGCGCTGCTGCGCGACACCGTCGCGGCGATGAAGGACTACTTCGCCGGCCGCGCCGCGACATTGCCGCCGATGTCCCCGACGGGCACCGCGTTCCAGCAAGCCGTGTGGCAGGCCTTGCTCGACATCCCGGCCGGCGAGACCCTCACCTACGGCCAACTCGCCGCGCGTTTGGGTCGGCCCGAAGCGGTGCGCGCGGTCGCGGCGGCGGTGGGCCGCAACCCGGTTTCCGTGCTGATCCCGTGCCACCGCGTCCTCGGCGCCGACGGCAGCCTGACCGGTTATGCCGGCGGCCTCCACCGCAAGGAAGCCCTACTGACAATCGAAGGAGGCCTGCCCGCTAAGCTGCGCTCCTCGCCGACAGAGACTCCTCCCGGGACCCTGGCCCCTCGCCGTCCCGGCAAGCACGACAACAACCAAGAGGCCCCCGCGTGAAGCGAAGCGATCTGATCGAACTGCTCGTCCTGGCCGCCATCTGGGGCGCCTCCTTCCTGTTCATGCGGGTCGCCGCGCCGGAGTTCGGCGCGGTGGCGACGGCCGCCGTGCGCGTGGCCGGCGCGTCCCTGTTCCTGATCCCGTTGCTGGGCCTGCGCGAAGGCCTCGGCGACCTGCGCACCCATTGGAAGGGCCTGCTGCTGGTCGGTCTGCTCAACAGCGCCTTCCCGTTCGCGCTGTTCAGCTTCGCCGCGCTGTCGATCAACGCCGGCCTGTCGAGCATCCTCAACGCCACCACGCCGATGTGGGGCGCGCTGGTCGCCTGGGCCTGGTTCGGGCAACGCCTGGACGGGTCGCGGATGCTGGGCCTGGCGCTGGGATTCGCCGGCGTGGTGTTGCTGGCCTGGGACAAGGCCTCCTTCAAGCCCGGCGGCAGCGGCTTCGCGATCGTCGCCTGCCTGATCGCGGCGCTGAGCTACGGCATCGCCGCCAGCGTCACCAAGCGCTACCTCACCGGTGCGAGCCCGCTGGCCGTCGCCACCGGCAGCCAGTTCGCCGCCGCGTTGCTGCTGGCCGCGCCGGCCTGGACGCTGCGGCCGGCCGAGCTGCCCAGCGGTCACGCGTGGGGCGCGGTCGCCCTGCTCGCGCTGCTGTGCACCGGCATCGCCTACATCCTGTTCTTCCGGCTGATGAAGCGCGTCGGCCCGACCAACACGATCTCGGTGACCTTCCTGATCCCGGTCTTCGGCCTGCTGTGGGGCTGGATCTTCCTCGGCGAGACGCTGAGCGCCAGCATGGCCGCGGGTTGCCTCGTGGTGCTGCTCGGGACCGCGCTGGCGGTGGGCGTGCTCAAGCTGCCTTCGACGTCGCCTCCAGCGACGTCCTGAGGATCCTGTCCGACAGGCCCGGCGCGGCGCCCGCGCAGGCCCGGGCCAGGATCATCCCGCCGACCATCGTCGACAGCACGCCGATCGCGCGGACCTCGTCCTCCGCGGTCGGCTCGTCGACGACGGTCCCGTCGGGCCGGTGCACGGCCAGTTCGCGAAGGTAGGCGGCGATGCCGCCGCTCATCGATTCGCGCAGCAGGCCGCCTTCGCGCGCCGCGTCGACCGCCAACGCCGCCATCGGGCACCCTGGACCGGGCGCGTCGCGGTGCGCCGCGCCGAAGTAGCGTTTGAGGAAGGGCTGGTAGTCGCCGTCGTGTTTCTCGAGCTGCGACACCAGCCGCGCCAGCGAGACCTCGAAGGCGACGTCGCAGGCTTCCGCCGCGAGTTCCTCCTTCGACGCGAAGCGCCCGTAGAAGCCGCCGTGCGTGAAGCCGGCCTCGCGGGAGATCTCCGCCAATCCGACGCCGGACACGCCGCGCTCGCGGTACAGCTTGGACGCCGCGTCGACCAGCGCCTTGCGGTTGGCGGCCGATTGCTCTTTGGTGACTTTCATGATGAGCACCATTGTAGGAAGCCCGCCTGCAACTTCCGTCGGAGGCGCGATGCCACGATTTTGAGTAGGGGAATCATCAAATCTGCGGCGGGCGTCGGAAATCTCGATACGATGGCGACCATCATTAAAACAAGCACCCCTGGAAGGATCTCCCGCATGCTTGCCGCCGCCATGTCCCGACGCATGACCCATCGGGGTCTCCACTTCAGCTGGGTGATCGCCGGGCTGACCTTCCTGACGATGCTGTTCATGTCGGCGGCGCTGGGCCTGCCCGGCGCGATGCTGCAGCCGCTGGCGCAGGAGTTCGGCTGGTCCACCAGCCAGATCTCGTCGGCGCTGGCGCTGCGCTTCGCGCTGTTCGGCCTGATGGGGCCGTTCGCGGCGGTGTTGATGGAACGCTTCGGCGTGCGCGCCGTCGTCAGCGTGGCGCTGGGGCTGGTCGGCGGCGGCATGCTGCTGGCCGGGCTGGTCACGCAGTTGTGGCACCTGGTCGTGCTGTGGGGCGTGGTGCTGGGCCTGGGCAGCGGCATGACGGCGCTGGTGCTCGGCGCGATCGTGTCAAACCGCTGGTTCGCGACGCGCAAGGGCCTGATCATGGGCATCCTGACCGCGAGCGCCGCCACCGGTCAGTTGATCTGCCTGCCAATCGCCGCCTGGATGATCGAGCGTTGGGGCTGGCGCGCCCCGCTGCTGCCGCTGGCCGTGCTGTGCCTGGCGGTGATGAGCCTGGTGCTGCTGTTCATGCGCGACCGGCCGTCCGACGTGGGCCTGGCCCCGTACGGTGCCGACCCCGCCGCTGCTGCCGCGCCGGCCGCGCCCGCCGCCAAGGTGACCTGGCTCACGCCGTTCACCGCGCTGCGCGAGGCCTCGACCCAGCCGACCTTCTGGCTGCTCTTCGGCACCTTCTTCATCTGCGGGCTGTCGACCAACGGGCTGGTGCAGACCCATTTCATCTCGCTGTGCGGCGACTACGGCCTGGCGGCGGTGCCCGCGGCCTCGGTGCTGGCGATGATGGGGATCTTCGACTTCATCGGCACGATCCTGTCGGGTTGGCTCAGCGATCGGTACGACACCCGCAAGCTGCTGTGCTGGTACTACGCGTTGCGCGGGCTGTCGCTGATGTGGCTGCCGAATGCGGAGTTCACGCTCTACGGGCTGTCGCTGTTCGCGGTGTTCTACGGCCTGGACTGGATCGCGACGGTGCCGCCGACGGTGCGCCTGACGGCGGAGCGCTTCGGCGCGGCGAAGGTCGGCATGGTGTTCGGATGGATCTTCGCGGGCCACCAGATCGGCGCGGCGGTGGCGGCGTACGGCGCGGGACTGAGCCGCAGCCTGCTGCTGAGCTATGCGCCGGCGTTGTACGTCGCTGGCGCCGCGTGCCTGCTGGCAGCGGTCATGGCGATGATGGTTCGACGCAAGACGGCCGCTGCGAGTTGAGCCTGCAATGACATCGGAGCCCGAAGGCCCCGATATCGCGTGCATCGAAGGGACGGTTCGCCGTCCCTTTGTTCATTCCGCCGCGATCGCGTCCGGCGGCGCCGCCAGCAGCGCCTGAAGCCCTTCTTCATCGAGGACGGTGACGCCCAGCTCGCGCGCCTTGTCGAGCTTCGAGCCCGCCTCCTCACCGGCGATGACGTAGCTGGTCTTCTTCGACACCGAGCCGCTGACCTTGCCGCCGGCGGCCTCGATCAGTTCCTTGGCCTCGTCGCGCGACAGCGTCGGCAACGTGCCCGTCAGCACCAGCGTCTTGCCGGCCAACGGCTGAGGCCCGGCGGGTGCCGCGGCCGCGCCTTCCGATTGCGGGAACTCGACGCCCGCGGCGAACAGCTGCTCGACGACCTCGCGGTTGTGCGCCTCGGCAAAGAAGGCGGCAATGCTCTTCGCGACGATCGGACCGACATCCTTGACCGCGAGCAGTTGCTCCTCGGTCGCGCTCATCAACCCGTCCATGTTGCCGAAGTGCTTGGCGAGATCCTTCGCCGTCGTCTCGCCGACCTGCCGGATGCTGAGCGCGAAGAGGAACCTCGCCATCGTCGTGCGCTTGCTCTTCTCCAGCGCGTCGATCAGGTTCAGCGCGCTCCGGTCCCCCATGCGCTCCAGCGCGGTGAGCTTGGCCAGGCCGAGCTTGTAGAGCCCCGGCAGGCTGGTGACGATGCCGCCGTCGACGAGCTGGTCGACGAGCTTGTCGCCCAGGCCCTCGATGTCCATCGCGCGCCGGCCTGCGAAGTGCAGCATCGCCTGCTTGCGCTGCGCCGGGCAGAAGATGCCGCCGCTGCAGCGGTGGTCGATGCCCCCCTTCTCGCGCACGACATCGCTGCCGCAGATCGGGCAATGCCTGGGCATGCGGAAGTTGGGCACATAGCTCGCGCGCTTCGCGTCGACCTTGCCGACGACCTCGGGGATCACGTCGCCGGCGCGGCGGATGATGACCTGGTCACCCACGCGGATGCCCTTGCGGCGCATCTCGAAGAGGTTGTGCAGCGTCGCGTTGCTCACCGTCGTGCCGCCGACGAAGACCGGCTCCAGCTTGGCCACCGGGGTCAGCTTGCCGGTGCGGCCGACCTGGATGTCGATGCGGTCGAGCTTCGTGACCTGCTCCTGCGCCGGGTACTTGTGCGCCACTGCCCAGCGCGGCTCGCGCGAGACGAAGCCCAGGCGCCGCTGCAGTTCGCGGCTGTTGACCTTGTAGACCACGCCGTCGATGTCGAAGGGCAAGGCGTCGCGCTTCTCGCCGATCGTGCGGTGGAACGCCACCAGGCCTTCGGCGCCGCGCACCACCGCGCGGTCGGCGTTGACCGGCAGGCCGTAGCCCTGTAGCGCGTCCAGCATCGCGCTGTGCGTGGCCGGGATCTCCCAGCCCTGCGTCTCGCCGATGCCGTAGGCGAAGAAGCTCAGCGGCCGCTGCCGCACCAGCGCCGGATCCAGCTGCCGGATCGCGCCCGCAGCCGTGTTGCGCGGATTGACGAAGGTCTTCTCGTTCGCGGCGCGCTGGCGCTCGTTGAGCGCCTCGAAATCGTCGCGGCGCATGTAGGCCTCGCCGCGCACTTCCAGCACCGCGGCCTTCGCGCCCTCGCCCGCGAGCTTCAACGGGATCTGCTTGATCGTGCGCACGTTCTGGGTCACGTCCTCGCCGGTCTCGCCGTTGCCGCGCGTGGCGGCCTGCACCAGCACGCCGTGCTCGTAGCGCAGGCTGATCGCCAGCCCGTCGAATTTCAGCTCGGCTGCGTATTCGACCGGCGCGGCGTGCTCGCCCAGATCCAGTTCGCGGCGCACGCGCGCATCGAAGTTCTCGGCGCCGCTGGCCTCGGTGTCGGTCTCGGTGCGGATCGACAGCATGGGCACCACGTGCTTCACCGTCTCGAAGCCGTCCAGCACCTGCCCGCCCACGCGCTGCGTCGGCGAGTCCGGCGTCAGCAGCGCCGGGAACGCGGCCTCGATCGCCTGCAGCTCCTGGAAGAGCTTGTCGTACTCGGCGTCGGGCAAGGACGGCGTGTCGAGCACGTAGTAGAGATGGGCGTGGTGATGGAGGGTCGCGCGGAGTTCGGCGGCGCGCGCGGCAGCCTGTTGAGCGGAAAGCGAAGACACGGAAGCGGGCCTCGAGGGAGTCATGCGCGCATTGTGGCGCACCCCCACTGAGCCGCCGCTGGTCACGGCCGGCACCACTGTGTTTCCGAACTCTCTCGAAAGGAAGTCCGTTTCCATGACCTTCGACGTCGTCCCCGCATCCGCCTCCCTTGCCCGTCCGACGCATCGCCGTGCCGGCGCCCGCCCCCAACGCGGCGTCACGCTGCTGGAACTCCTGATCGGGGTCGGCGTGATCATCGTTGTCATGGTCATCGTCCTGATGGGGCTGCGCAGCCTGAACGCGCAGATGGACCGGTCGGCGCTGCTGCGCCAGGCGCCGCAGATCAAGGCCAACCTGGCGGGCTACGGCAGCGCGGGCGCGCTGGACTTCGCCACCTTGACCACCGTGCAGGCGCACGCCCTGGGCGCCTTCCGGCCCGAGACCGTCAGCGGGTCGGGAACCACGCTCACCGTGCAGCACGAATTCGGCGGCAGGATCTTCGCGGTGGGGTTCAACGAGGCGTTCGGGACCGCGAAGAAGGGCAAGGCATTCACGCTGAGCTACACCGGCATTCCGCAGGCGCAATGCGCGGGCATCGCGCGGGGTCTGGCGCTCGTGGCCGACGGCATCTGGGTCGGCGAGGAGACGGACGAGGCCCCGCTCAAGGCGCCCTCGACCAAGATCGTGAAGAAGCCCGGCTCCGTCGCGCCGATCAGCGTCAAGGACCTCGCCGCCGCGTGCACGACCGACCAGGGCGTGGTCACGATCCACGCGCTGATGAGCTGAGCGCGCCGATCGATGGCCTCGTCACGACTCCTCGGCGCCTGCGCGCTGATGTCCGGCGCCGCGATGGCGGCGTCGGGCCCGCCGCCACTCTCCGGTCCACGGCCGGATGCCGCCGCCGCACCGACCGCCACATCGACCGTCGGACCAACCGCAGGACCGACCGCCGCACCGGCGGCGATGACGCCGTCCCGTCACGCTGGCGGCGCGACCGCGTGGACCTTCGCGCGCGCCGACGGCACCGTCCACCAGGCGATGCAGCGCTGGGCACGCGAGGCGGGCTGGCAACTGGTCTGGGAGGTCGATCGCGACTTCCCCATCGATGCCGACGTCACGCTGCGCGGCGACTTCCTGGGCGCGCTGACCCAGGCGATGGCCGTGCTGCGCGACACCGACTTTCCGCTGCAGGCCCGCGTCCAGGCCGAGACCCGCGTCGTGCGTGTCGTCCGTTATCTGCCTGAAGGCGCCCGCCAGTGAGGACCCTCCCCGTGCCGCCATTTCCACCGTCCTCTCCACCATTCTTTCCGCCGCCCCGGTCCCGATTGCCGCAGTCTCTTTCGCGGTGCTTCTCGCGGTGCTTCTCGCGGTACCTTTCGCGGCCCTTCCCGTGCCTTGCGTGCCGCCCTCCTCCCCGCCGCCTCGTCCTCGCCGGCTGGGTGACGGCCTGCCTCGCCCTCGGCGGATGCGCGGTGCCGGCCGCGCGCCAGACCGAGCGCGCCCACCAGGACGTGCTCGATCGCGCCGGCGCATTGCAGGCGCGCTTGCGCGAGGCAGCCGCACCGCCGCCGCTGGTCGTGGCTGATCCGACCCCGCGCTTCGCGAGCCGGTCCGTCCCGCTGCGCCGCGACGAGCGGCTGCCGGACCACCTCGGCCCCGTCCGCCTGCACGCGCCGGGCCGGCTGCCGCTGGCGGCGGTGGCCGAGATGCTCTCGCGCGCCGTCGGCCTGCCGGTGATCATGACGCCGGACGCGCTGCACAGCGCCGCCGACTACGCCCCCGGTCCCGCGTCGCGACCCGCCTTCGACGCGTCGGCCGCCGCGCCCGAGGAGACGGCCGCGCTGCGCCAGGCCGCACGGGCGGGCGCCCTCCGGCTCGACATCTCCGCCCCGGAACACCAGAACACCGTGGAGATCGACCACGCCGGCCCCTTGCGCCCGCTGCTGGACCGCATCGCGGCGCAGGCCGGACTGCACTGGCGCCACACCGGGGGACGCATCGTGTTCTCCCGCGTGGTCACGCGCGCGATGCCCGTCAAGGCGCTGCCCGGCGGACTGGACGCGAACGCGGCGTTCGACGTGCTCGGCGGCGCGGAAGGCTCCGGCGGCGGATCCGCCAAGATCGACGGCAGCACGCAGAGCGATTACTGGGCCGGCCTGCCCGACGCGCTCAAGCCGATGCTCTCCCCGGCCGCGGGCCTGCAGGTGGATCCGCGCGCGGGACTGGTGACCGTCACGGATGCGCTCGCCAACGTCGAGCGCGTGCAGAGCTACCTCGACGCGCTCAACGTCAACCTGCTGCGCCAGGTCGTGCTCGAGATCGAGGTGCTGCAGGTGAGCTTCACCGACGAGTTCAGCAACGGCATCGACTGGCGCGTCATGCTGGGACGGCTCGGCCAGGGCAACCGGCTGGACCTGGTCGCGCCGGCGGCGCTCGGCCCGCTGGGCGCCGGCGCGCCCGCGGCCCTGAGCTTCGTGCTGGGCCCGTCGGGCTCGCGCGGATCGCCCAGCGAGTGGGTCGCCAAGGCGTTGCAGGAGTACGGGCGCGTGTCGACAACCTATTCCAGCGTCGTCACGACCACGAACCGGATGCCCGTGCCGGTCGGCGCGCTGCAGACGCGCTCGTATGTGCAGCGCGCGACGGCGCCGACGGTGAGCCCGGCGACCGGCCTGACCACTGCCGGCGCGCTCGAACCCGGCAAGCTCACCACCGGCCTCGGCCTGACGGTGCTGCCGGTGATCCTGGATTCGCACCTCGTGCTGCTGCAGACCGCGCTGCAGATCAGCGAGCTGCGGCAGCTGCGCGCCTTCACCAGCGGCAGCGGCCAGTTGGCGCGATCGGTGCAACTGCCGGAGACGATGAGCTTCAGCACTCTGCAGCGCATCAGCGTGCCGGCCGGCCGCACGCTGGTGCTGGCCGGCTTCGAGCGCCAGCAGACCCAGCTCGACGAGGCGGACCTCGTGCGCGGGCTGGTGCCGCTGGCGCGGCGCGGCGTGCAGACGCGGCAGGGCACGGTCGTGCTGATCACGCCGCGCCTGGTGGAGCCATGATGGGCGCGCGATCGACACCGCCGGCCGGCGCGGACGAGACCGGCGTGGCCCGGGTGATCGTCGTCGCCAGCGTGCGGTTGGCCTTCGGGCTGGAGTGGCACCCGGTGGCGCGGCCCGATGCGCCGGACGCCGACCTGCGCCATGCACGCACGGCCGGCTTCCGCTTCGTCGCGCGACTGCCGGACGGCGCCCTGCTGGGACTGGCGCGGCGGATCGACACCGGTCGCCGCGCCCGTCACCGGATGTTTGCCGGGATGCTGGACTGGATGCGGGAGCGAATGCGTCGCCGCGCCCATTCGGCCGTGGCGTTGCTGGTGGCGCGTTTCGCGGAGCGCGGCGCGGAGGCCTGTCTGATCGCCGGCGGCGCTGTCGCCACCAACGACGTGGCGGGCGGTCCGGCGGCGCGCGTGGCCTTCGTGGGCCTGATGGACAGGCGGCCGGTCCCGGGCTTCGACCGCGTGCTGCCCGATCTCGACGCCGCGATGGCGGTGCTGCAGGAGTTCCGCGACATGCATCCGGACCAGGAGGTCCGCGTCGCCAGCCACCTGCCCGGACAGGATCGCATCGGCGAAGCGCTCGCGCCGGACCTGCTGTTCGGACAACCCGACGGCGACACGCGCCTGCGGCCGTTGCTGCCGGCGCGCTGGCCGGCCGCGGTCGCCGCGGGCGTGGCCGTGTTGGGCCTGGGAGCCGGCTTCGCGATGTGGATGCGGCACGAGCGCGGGATGGAGCGCGCGGCGATGGACGCGGCGCGCCATCTCGCGGTGACGGCGGCGTCCCGCGCGCAGGCGTCCGGCCTGCGCGCCCGCCGGCTGACCCACCTGCTCGAGCAGGCGGGCCGTCCGGGCAACGCCCCGTTGGACCGCTGGCGTGCCGCCATCGCCGCACTGCCGGTGAGCCGCGCCGGGTGGACGCTTCAACAGGTCGACTGCGATCGCTCGGACGGCTGCGTCGCCACCTGGGCGCGGCATCACGGCAGCCTCGAGATGCTGGACGGATTGCCAGCCGGCAACATCGGCGCGCCGTCGATGCGGCCCGAGCTGTCCGCCGGCGAGGACGTCCTCGCGGCCTCGATGCGGACCTCGCTGGCGGACACCGCCGAGCCGCCGCTGAAGGCGGGTGAAGCGCTCGTCGCCGCCCGGCTCCCGCCCTTGCGCCTGGCCCTGAACGTCTGGGGCAGCCACCTGCAGGAACTGGCGACCGTCGGCGGCGCCGACGCGTCGCTCAAGGCGGGACCTCCGCTCGACGGCGAGGCCGGCGCGGCCAGCGCGGCGGGTCGGCCGGTGGCGGATGGGGACCGCGCGGACACCGCCGCGCAACCGGTCATCCGGATGGTCTGGCGACTGAAGGACGAGGTCTGGTCGCTGCCGCTGGTCCAGGTGCCGCCGTACGTCGTCGTGGAGACCCTCACCTTGAATTTCGCCGCGTCACAGATCAGCTATGAGCTTTCAGGATCCCTCTTCGCCCATGGCACGCATTACTGACATCCGCATGCCTGACGTCCGTGCACCTGGCGTCCGCGCGGTCCGACGCCTCCCGGCGCCCCGCGCGACAGTGCTGGCGGCCGGTCTGCTCGCGGCCTTGTCGACGGCCTGCGCCGGCGGCGACGAGCGCCCCGCGCCCGAGACCGCGCCGGACGTGACCCTGCGCCATCTGGTCGACGTGGCGCGACGCAACAAGGCGGCGGAACTGGCTGTGGCCACGGCGCGGCTGGCGGGCGGACCCGGTCCGTCCGGTGATCCGGCGCTGCCGGCGCCGCCACGGACGCCTGGAGCCGCGCCCGCTGGCGGACCCCGGCTCTGGTCGCTCGTGGCCGCCGGCGATCGCTGGCGGGCGGAGGTGCTGCTGGGCGGGCGCCTGCATGCGGTCGACGACGCCTCCGGGCCGGAAACCCGCATCGGACCGTGGCGCGTCCTCGGCCTGGCGCCGGAGGGACTGCGCGTCGAACAGGTCGCCGCAGGGGGACGGCCATCCCGTCGTCTGGTGCTGGTGCTGGCGCCGCCCGCACGAGGGTCCGCGCTGACGGGCTATCGCTTCGACCGCGTCGTGTCGCGCGCCGGAGGCAGGTCCGGGCACGTCGGCGCGGGACGGCTCGGCGATGACGCGGGTGACGACACAGGTGACGACGCAGATGACGACGGCGACGCCGCCGTCCATCGTGCCGCCGCGTTGCCCCTTTCCGCGACCCCGGCGTCCCCGGCGACCTCGGAGATCGCGTCCGTCCCGGAGCCCATCGCTCCCTCCCGCGCCTCCTCCCCTTGAGCCATTCCTTGAGCCGCCCCTTGAGCCGCCACATCGACGACCCGGCACGCCTGCCTCCGTTCGAGCGCGTGCTGTCCGCCGCCGCGGAAGCGCTGCTCGCCGCACCGTCGGCCGACGTGCTGCCGGTCGCCAGCCACAAGCAGGACCGTCTGGCGGCGCTGGCGCTGGAAGGGGGACGATTCCTCGTCGTGTCGGCGGCGGACGAGGTCCATCGGCCCGACTGGTATCGCCTCGTCCAGGCCGGGAAGGCCAGAGGCCTGACCTATGCCGGCCACCTGACGGCGTCGCCCGCGGTCTTCGCCGCGTTGCTCGCCGGCGCGGCCACACAGGCGGGCGCCCCGCTCCCTCCGGCGCCTTCCGCGCCGCTGGAGACACGCCCCGACGCCACCGCCGACGAACGACACGCGGCCGAGGCGGCCCGCGACATCGACGCCATGGTGGCGGGCTCCTCGCCGCTCGAATGGTTCCGCGCCATCGTGCAGCGCTGCCGCCTGGCCGGCGCGAGCGACCTGCACATCGAGCTGCGCGGACCGGTCGCGCTGGCCCGGGTACGCCTGGACGGCCGCATGCGGGTGCTGGACCGCCATCCGGCGCGCACCGCCCTCGACGGACTGTCGGCGGCCTACACGATGCTGGCCGAGGAGCGCTCCCGCACCGAGGTCGCCTTCAACGGCTCGGTGCCGCAGGCCGCGATGATCCCGCTGGAGTTGCCCGGGCTGCGGCTGACGCTGCGTTACCAGAGCCATCCCGCGGTGGGCGGCATGGACGTGGTGATCCGCCTGTTGCGCGCGTCAGGCAGCGGCCGCGACGACGTCGCCGGGCAACGGAACGCCGGGCACCAGGAAGCCGGACGGCCCGACGCCGGACCCCGCAGGGACGGTCGCCCGCGCCTGGCCGCGCTGGAGCCGCTGGGATTCACGCCGTGGCAGGCCGGCCAGTTGCGGGAGGCGCTGGCCTCCGCCTGGGGCGGCGTGTTCATCGCCGGCGTCACCGGCTCGGGCAAGACCACGACGCTCAACGCGATGATGACGATGCTGGCCCGGGACGGTTCGCGCAAACTCTTCACCATCGAGGACCCGGTCGAGTACGAGACCCCCGGCGTCAGCCATCTCTCCATCCAGCGCGGCACGGCCGGCGGCGCCGATCCGTTCCACGGCGCGATGCTGGCCTTCCTGCGGATGGATCCCGATGTCGGCCTGTTCGGGGAGATCCGCGACGGGCTCTCCGCCGCCATGGCCCAGGCGGCCATCCAGACCGGCCACAAGATCCTGTCGACGGTCCACGCGACCTCCGCGCTGGGCATCGTCGGCCGGCTCTCGTCACGCCTGCTGGGACTGGCGCGCGAAGACCTGTGCGATCCGGAGTTCCTCTCCGCGATGGTCTACCAGGTGCTGATGCCGATCAATTGCGAGCATTGCAAGCGCCCCGCCGCCGCCGTCATGGGCGCGGACGCGCTGCAGACCTTCCAGGCGGGATTCGGCCTCGATCCGGACAGGATTTACTGCGCCAGCGCGCACGGCTGCACGCACTGCCGGCGGCCCGGCATCGACTACGGGGACAGCATGCCCCTCGCCCATTCCACCGACACCGCCGGCCCCCAGCACGCTACCGACGCCCACGACGGCACCGCCGGCGTCAAGGTCGGCGCCGAAGTGATCGTGCCGGACCTGCGTCTGCTGGACCTGCTGCGGCAGGGCCGGGACGCCGAGGCCCGGCGCCACTGGCGCTGCCGCCGGACGGCGCCGTTCACCGATCCGGACATGGACGGCAAGGACGCCTGGGGGCATGTGCTGTACGACGTGGCCCACGGGCGCGTCGACCCCTATCACTTCGAGCGGACCTTCGGCAGCGCGGCGCTGCTGGCCCAGACGCTCGCCGCTGACGACACCTGACCCCGCCGCGGACATCGACACCGACACGAACATCGCCCCGCCATCGACCTCCGACACGGACCCGCCCCGATGACCTCTCCCCTCGACTGGCTGCTGCTGCGCGCGGCGGTCCGGCGCCTGCGCCGCCGGCGCGGCGACTTCTACTACGACCTGGCCTCCGCGCTGGAGGACCGCGTCCCGCTGTACACGATCCTGCGCAAGCTCGAGGCCCGCGCCCGTCGGCGCTCGCGCGGCGACCAGTTGCTGTACCGCCGGATGCTGCGCGCGGCGATGGGCGGCTCGCTGGCCCGCGCGCTGCATGGCATCGTGCCGCCCACCGAGCTGCTGATGATCGACGCCCTGCAGGGCGGCGGCGACGAGCGCCTGTCCCAGGGCCTGCATTTCCTGTCCGGCACTGTCGAGAAGGTCGACGGCATGTTCCGCGCGGTGCGCAAGGCGGTGGCCTATCCGTTGCTGCTGCTGGTCGCGATGACCGGCATCCTCGTGGCCTTCTCGCTGCACGCGGTGCCCGTGCTGGCCGACCTGATCGCGCCGGACCGCTGGCCGCCGCTGGGACGCGCGCTGTATGCGGTCGCCTGGACGATCCGCCACCACGGCCTGATGCTGGGCGCGGCGGCGCTGGTCGCGGGCGGCCTGTTCGTGTGGTGCCTGCCGCGCTGGCAGGGCCGCGTGCGGCGCCGGCTGGACCGGCATCCGCCGTTCAGTCTCTACCGCGACTTCTCCGGGGCGATGCTGGTCATCTCGCTGTCCTCGCTGATGCGCGCCGGCGTGTCGCTGCGGGCGTCGCTGGAACGCGCCGGCCGCTTCAGCACCCCGTGGATGCGCTGGCACCTGCGGCAGATCCTGTCGCGGCTGTCCGGGCACGAGTCGGCGCAGTTCGGCCGCGCCTTCGCCACCGGCGTGCTCAATCCCGGCATGGAGGCGCGCGTGGAGGATGCCGCCGAGCGTCGCGACCCCGTCGCCGCCTTCGTGCGGATCGGCGTCGGCTCGATCGACCGCCTGCAACTGGTCATCGCCGACTCCGCCGCGCGCCTGAACGGCGGGCTGCTGGTCGCCGCGGCCATGCTGCTGCTGTTCCTGCTCGGCGGCTTCCTGGCCACCGTCATGGAGGCGCAGAGCAGCCTCCAATCCGAGATGGGTGGGCTGTGACCACGCGGACCGTGAGGCGCGCGATCGCGGCTCCGATGCTGGCGCTTGCGGCAGCGTTGCCGGCGCTGGGCCAGAGCGTCCCTCTGGCAGGAGACCAGGCAGGAAACCGGTCAGGAAACCAGGCGGAAACCCAGACGGGACATCAGGCCGGAACCCAGCCCGGGACGAAGGTCGACAGGCAGGTGGGAAAACAGCTTGGAAAGGCCGCGGCCACCGACCGCGCCGGGCGCGCCGACGACCACCGCTTCGACCGCTGCTTCCTCTTCGCGGGCGAGCGCTACAGCGTCTCGCCGATGCTGCTGAAGGCCGTCGCGCGACAGGAGTCGGGTCTGAACCCGGCGGCGTTCAACCGCAATGCCAACGGCTCGACCGACCTCGGCCTGATGCAGATCAACTCCTCCTGGCTGCCGGCGCTGGCGCGGCATGGCGTCAAGGAAGACGACCTGCGCGTGCCCTGCGCCAACATCCTGGTCGGGGCCTGGATCCTGGGCAGCAACTTCCGTTCGATGGGACAGACGGTGGACGCGCTGGGCGCCTACAACGCCCGCGACCCGGTCAAGCGGCAGGCGTATGCGCGTCAGGTGTTGCGGCACTACGTGGCCCTCCACGAGAGGGCCGGCCGCATCCGGCTCAGTCCGCCAGGTCCGGTGACCCCGGCGCCGGCGCGTCCCCCGACGGCGGACCGCCCACGCGGGCGATCATGACCTGGTCGACGCGGTGGCTGTCGACGTCGACGACCTCGAAGCGCCACCCGTGCCATTCGACGACGTCCGTGCGCTTGGGGATGCGGCGCAGCATCACCATCAGGAACCCGGCCAGCGTGTCGTACTGGCCGTGGTGCGGGAAGTCGTCCACGCCCAGTGCGCGCTGCACGTCGGGGATGGGCGTGATGCCGTCGGCCAGGAAGCTGCCGTCGTCGCGCCGGATGATCTGCTGCTCCTCCTCGGCGGTGGAGACCAGCGAGCCCATCACCGTGCTCATCACGTCGTTCAGCGTGATGACGCCGACGACCAGCGAGTACTCGTTGACGATGACGGCGAAGTCCTCGTGCGCGTTCCTGAAATGCGTCAGCACCTCGGCCAGCGTCAGGCGGTCGGGCACGATCAGCACCTTCTTGACCAGCGCCGGCTCGGCGCGCAGCGAGATCACCTCGCCGCGCAGCACGCGCTGGAACAGGTCGGTCGCGTCGACGTAACCGACGACCTGGTCGATCTCCCCCGCGCAGACGAGGTAGGTCGAATGCGGCGAGTCCGCGATCCGCGTGCGGATCAGCGCCTCGTCGTCGTCGAGCGAGAAGTACACGACGCGCTCGCGCGAGGTCATCGAGGACTCGACGGTGCGGGTCTCGAGCTCGAAGACGTTCTCGATCACCTGCTGGTCCGCCGCCGAGACGACGCCGGCGCGCTGGCCCGCCGCGGCCAGCGCGAGGATGTCGTCATGCGTGATCGTGTTGTCCGGGCTCATGGGCCGGCCGAGCAGCCGCAGCAGGCCGTCGGCGACCAGGTTGAGCCCCCAGGCCAGCGGCCGCAGCACGATGGTGAGGAAGAGCATCGGCCGGATCAGCGCCATCGCGACGCGCTCGGGCTCGTTCATCGACAGCCGCTTGGGCAGCAGGTCCGCCAGCACGACGAAGAGGATGGTGACACAGGTGAAGGACAGCGCGAAGGCGGCCCGCTGCGCCGTGTCGATGTCGATCAGCGGCCGCAGCAGCGATTCGAAATGCGGCGTCAGCGCGCCCTCCCCGACCACGCCGGCCAGGATCGCCAGCGTGTTGACGCCGATCTGCACGACGGTGAAGTAGTAGCCGGGCTGCTCCTGGACCTTCAGCACCTGCGCGGCGCGGGGGTCGCCCTCGTCCGCCAGCTGGCGCAGCTTCAGCCGCCGCGACGCGGCCAGCGACAGCTCCGCCATCGAGAAGAACGCGCTGGCGCAGATCAGCAGGAGGATGAGCAGCAGGCTGGAACTCAAGGCGGCTTTCGGAATGGGGGAGCCGCCAGTGTACCGGGGGCCTCCTGCCGTTCCGGACCCTCATCCGGGCCGGAACGGCACGGCGCGCTGACCCATGAAGGCCAGCCGCCCACCGGGCTGATGCGGGTGCGCGGCTTGCTTGCTCCGCTCTAGACTTGTCCGATTCCGGCCTTCACAAGGGAATTTCTGCCGATGCACGCCTTGCCTGCCGGCTCCGCCGGCCAGCCCCCCGAGCCGCGCGCCGGCCATTCCGCCGACGAGACGCTCCCGGCGGTCTCCTCAGCCCCTCGCCGCCGCCATTTCCTCGACGGCGGCGGCGGGATGGGCGAGCGCATGCGCGCGCTGGACTGGCGCGCCACGCCGCTCGGCCCGCCGGACGGCTGGCCGTCCTCGCTGAAGACGGTCGTCCGGATGATGCTGGACTCGCGCTACGCGATGTGGATGGCGTGGGGGTCCGAGATGACCTTCTTCTGCAATGACGCCTACCTGCCCACGCTGGGCCTGAAGCGCGAATGGGCGCTGGGGGCGCGCTCGCAGCAGGTCTGGGCCGAGATCTGGGACGCCGTCTCCAGCCGCATCCATCATGTGCAGACGACGGGCGAAGCGACCTGGGACGAGGAGCTGCTGCTGTTCCTGGAGCGCAGCGGCTTCGCCGAGGAGACGTATCACACCTTCTCGTACAGCCCGGTCTACGACGACGAACTGCGCGTGAACGGCATGCTGTGCGTGGTCACCGAGGCCACGGACCGCGTGATCGGCGAGCGTCGTCTGCGCGTGTTGCGTGATCTCGCGGCGCGCGCCGTCGGCGCGGACGATCCCGACGAATGCGCGCGGCGCGTCTGCCACGTGGTGTCCGACTACCCGTTGGACCTGCCCTTCGCGGCGCTCTACCTGAACGATGCGGGCGGGCACAACGCGCGCCGGATCTGCTTCAGCCTGCCGGCGGTTCCGGGTGCGGCGGCGGACGACAGCGTCGCGCCCTTCCCCGAGGCGCTCAGCCTGGCCCATCCCCCGGACGGCTGGCCGCTGCGGGACCTCGGCGCCGGCGGTGCGGCCCGGGATCTGCCGGACATGCCGGCGCTGGGCGTGTCGCTCACGCTGCCGCCCTGGCCCGAGACGCTGACGCGCGCCGTGCTGCTGCCGCTGCGGAGCGCCGGCAAGGACCTCGCCGGGTTCCTGGTGCTGGGCGTCAGCCCGCGCCGGCCGCTGGACGAGGACTACCGCGACTTCCTGAACCTGGTCGCGGGCCAGGTGTCGGCGGCGCTCGCCGACGCGTCCGCGTACGAGGCCGAGCGCCGTCGCGCCGAGTCGCTCGCCGAACTGGACCGGGCGAAGACGGCCTTCTTCTCCAACATCAGCCACGAGTTCCGCACGCCGCTGACGCTGATGCTGGGCCCGCTCGAGGAACTGGTGACGGGGGCGCACCTGAACGGTCCGGCGCGGGACCGGCTGGCGCTGGTGCTGCGCAATGCCACGCGGCTGCAGCGGCTGGTGAACACGCTGCTGGACTTCTCGCGCATCGAGGCGGGCCGCTCGCAGGCGCGCTACCAGGCGACCGACCTGGCGGCGCTGACGCGCGATCTCGCGAGCACCTTCCGGTCCGCGATGGAGCGGGCCGGACTGGCCTTCGACGTCGACTGCGCGCCGCTGTCCGCGCACGCCTACGTCGACCGCGAGATGTGGGAAAAGATCGTCCTGAACCTGCTGTCCAACGCCTTCAAGTTCACGATGCGCGGCCAGGTCACGGTGCGCCTGCGCGAAGCCGGCCGCGATCCCGCGCAGGCCGTGCTGGAGGTCGCGGACACGGGCACCGGGATCCCGGCGGACGAACTGCCCAAGGTCTTCGAGCGTTTCCACCGCGTCGCGGGCGCCGAGGGCCGCACGCACGAGGGCTCGGGCATCGGGCTGGCGCTGGTGCAGGAACTGGTGCGCCTGCATGGTGGCCGGATCGAGGCGTCCAGCGTGCATGGCGAGGGGACGCTGTTCCGCGTCCTGCTCCCGCTGGGGCGCGACCATCTGCCGCAGGACCGCGTCGAACGGCTCGGGGATCGAGCGGATCCGCGCGTGAATGAACGCGTGAATGAACGGGTGGACGAGCGCGTGGATGACCGCGTGGATGAACGCGCGGACGACCCTGTGGAAGAGCGTCGCGGACGCGTCGTCGCTCCGTCGGCGAGACCGGCCAGCACGACCGGCGCGCGGGCCTATGTCGAGGAGGCGCTGCGCTGGCTGCCCGAGCCGGAGCCGCTGCGGGAGGCCGCGCAGGGACGCGCCGGCACGGACGGCATCGGCAACGACGGCGTGCACGGCGAAGGCCTGCGCGGCGACGGCTGGCCCGCGGTGGACCAGCGCTTCGCCGCGACCTTCGGCTCGCGGGTCATCGTCGCCGACGACAACGCGGACATGCGCGCCTACCTGCGCGACCTGCTGTCGCCGTACTACGCGGTCGAGCTGGCCGCAGACGGTCTGCAGGCGCTGGAGGCCGCGCGGCGCGAGCCGCCGGACCTGCTGCTGAGCGACGTCATGATGCCGAGGCTGGACGGCCTGGCGCTGCTGGCGGCCATCCGCGCGGATGCGCGGCTCGGGGGCGTGCCGGTGGTGCTGCTGTCGGCCCGGGCCGGCGAGGAGGCCCGCATCGAGGGCCTGGACACCGGCGCGGACGACTACATGATCAAGCCGTTCTCGTCGCGGGAACTACTCGCGCGGCTGGGGGCGCTGCTGGAGCTGCGGCGCCTGCGGCAATCGGCGGAAGCGGCCTTCCGGCACCGCACCGAGCAATTCGAGACCCTGCTCAACGAAGCGCCGATGGGCGTGTTCCTGGTCGAGCACGACGGCGCGGCCCTGCGCCTGCGCGAGGCCAATCCGACGGCCCGCGCGAGCTTCGGCGATCCGCCGGACCTGATCGGCGCGCGCTTCGACGCGCTGGTGGCGCGGCAATGGGGCCATCCGCTGTCGGACCAGATCGTCTCGCTGTTCCAGCGCACGCTGGAGACCGGCGACCCGTACCACACGCCCGAGTTCATCCAGGAGCGCAGCGACCTCGGCATCACCGAGGCCTATGAGTGGCAGATCAGCCGCATCCCGCTGGCGGACGGCTCGCCGGGGGTGGTGTGCTACTTCCGCGAGATCTCCGCGCACCTGAAGGCGAGGCGGCGGCTGGAGGCGGCGGACCGCCAGAAGGACCAGTTCCTGGCGATGCTGGCGCACGAGCTGCGCAATCCGATCGCGCCGATCCGCAGCGCGGGCGACGTGCTGTCACGGCTCGGCCTGCCGGACGAACGCTCGAAGCAGATGGTGGCCATCATCCGCCGGCAGGTCGAGACGCTGACGCGCCTGGTGGACGACCTGCTGGACGTCTCGCGGATCACGCAAGGCCGGGTGGAGTTGCAGCTCGGGCCGGTGCTGCTGTCGGAGGTCGTCGCGCAGGCGGTGGAAACGGCCGAGCCCCTGATGAGGGAGCGGCGTCACCACTTCTCGGTGACCACCGGCGGGCAGCCGCTGCGCGTGCACGGCGATCTGGCGCGGCTGGTGCAGTGCGTGGCCAACGTGCTCACGAACGCCGCGAAGTACACCGATCCGGAAGGCCGCATCGAACTGGCGATGGGCGAGGAGCCCTCGCCGTCCGGCGGTGCCGGCACCGCGTTGATCCGCATCAGCGACGACGGCATCGGCGTGCCGCCGGCGCTGCAGGCGACGATGTTCGACCTGTTCGTGCAGGGCGACCGCGCGCTGGACCGCTCGCAAGGCGGCCTGGGCATCGGCCTGTCGCTGGTGAAGCAGCTGATCGGCATGCACGGCGGCAGCGTCTCGGTGCACAGCGAGGGCTCCAGCTGCGGCGCACGCTTCGAGCTCAGGATCCCGTTGCTCGCGACCGCCTCGCCGCTCACTTCAAGCCGAGCAGCTTGAGCCCCGCGGTCAGGGTCTGACTCGTCGACCAGTAGTCCTTCCACGGATCGGCCTTCTGGAAACTGAGCCGGTCGCGCGCGTTGGCGAGGGTCCACTGGTCGCCGCGCTTCAGGTCGCCGAGTTCGTCCCAGGCGATCGGCATCGAGACGCCCAGCCCGGGCCGCGCGCGGACGGAGAAGGCACAGGCGGTGGTCTGCCCTTCGCCGTTGCGGAGGTAGTCCGGGAAGATCTTCCCGACGCGGTTCTTCGGCCCGCTCTTCGCCGAGAACTTCTTCGGAAAGGTCTCGGCCAGATGCTGCACGAGGGCCTGGCTGAAGGCCTTCGCCGTCGCATGGTCGTGGCGCCGCGCCAGCGGGACCACCACGTGCAGCCCCTTGCCGCCGCTGGTCTTCAGCCAGGCCCGCAGGCCGAGCTCCTTGAGCAGCGCCTGCGTGATGCGCGCGGCTTCCACGACCGCGGGGAATGCGACACCTTCGCCCGGGTCCAGGTCGATGATGAAGCGGTCCGCGCGGGCCAGCTTGTCGTCCTGCGCATTCCAGGTGTGGAACTCGATTGCATTCATCTGCGTCAGTTGCATCAGCGCGGCGGGATCGCGAAGCACGATGAGCTCGTCGCCCTCGACGTGTTTCTGGAAGAACAGCTCGCCCTCGATGCCGTCGGGCGCGCGCACGATCGCCACGGGCCGCCGGCCCAGGTGGGGCTGCATCCACGCGATCACGCTCTCGTAGTAGCGGACCAGCTCGATCTTCGTGTGGCCCGTGGAGCGGTCGATGACGCGCTCCGGATGCGTGATGCGCAGTTGCCCCGCCGCGGTCGAGGTCGATGCGTCCTCCTCGCTCGAGCGCCTGGCCGCACGCTTGATGGGCGGCTTCGGCCGTTCGGCAAGGGGCGTCGACGATGTCGACGATGTCGACGACTTGGGGGACTTCAGGGACTTCGGCATCTTGACCTCGTCGGCCGACTTGGCCGATTCACGTCCGACGTCGGTCGGCGTCTTGTCTTCGCGCTCACCCTGGAACGACGCATGGCGCACATGGCCGTCCGGCGTCCACTCCGCGAAGGCGACCTCCACGACAACCTTCGGCTTGACCCAGCGCGCGGCGCCACCGGCGCGGCCGCTGATGCGGGCCCAATGACTGCGGGCGATGGTCTGGTCGTCGAAGTGCGGCGTCTTCACCTCGAGGCGAGTGAGCTGCCGGTGCATCTCGCCGGCCTGCTTCAGTGACCAGCCGGTGCCGACACGTCCGGCGTAGCGCAGCGCGCCGTCCTCGTAATAACCAAGCAGCAGGCTGCCCAGGGCTTTCGCGCCGTCCGATCGATCCGTGAAACCGACGACGACGAACTCCTGCCGCGACTGGCACTTCAGCTTCACCCAGGCGTCGCTGCGGGCGGACACGTAGCCGCTGTCGGGCCGCTTCAGGATCAGGCCCTCGAGCCGCATCTGGCACGCGGCGGCGAGCATCTCCTCGGGCGGCACCGCGAAGTCCTCGCTGAAGCGCAGGCGCCCGCCCTCGCGGCCATCCTCGTGGCCCTCCTCGTGGCCCTCCATCAGCGCGCGCAGCACCGCGCGGCGGTGGACCAGCGGCACCTCGCGCAGGTCGTGGCCGTTGAGGAACGGCAGGTCGAACAGGAAGTAGGTGATGTCCTCGTGCCGCGTGCGCGTCGGATGGCCGATCGCGTTCTGCAGCAGGTTGAAGTCGGGCGCCCCGTCGTCGCGCAGCACGACGATCTCGCCGTCCAGCCAGCCGTTGTCGATGTCGAGGGCCGCGATCGCCTCGGCGAGCGACGGCAGCCGCGCCGTCCAGTCGTTGCCCCCGCGCGTGATCAGCCGGACCTTCCCCTTGTCGATGCGCGCCATCAGCCGGTAGCCGTCGAACTTCGCCTCGGCGATCCAGTCGCCGGGCGGGGTCGCGCTGACCAGGGTCGCGAGCTGCGGCGTGAGTTCGGCGGGCAGGCGCGCCTTCTTCGCGCGGCTCAGGTCGGGTTCAGTGGCACCTGCCGAGCCGACTTCCACCTTGGCCTTGGCCTGCCCCAGCGGATGCTGGATCACGCTGTCGGGCAGTTCGGCGGTGACGTCGTAATCCGCATGGGGGCGCTCCAGACCGTCGTGCTTCTTGATCAGCAGCCACTGCTCGCGCTTGGACGCATCGCGTGAGGTGCGGATCAGTTGCCACAGTCCGGCAAGCTTCTGTCCGTGCAGGCGGAATACAAGCTTGCCGTCGCGCAGGCCGTCGTGGGGATCGCCTTCGGGCGTCCAGGTGCCGTTGTCCCAGACGATCACCTCGCCGGCGCCGTACTGTTTCGGTGGAATCGTGCCCTCGAAGCTGCCGTAGGACAGCGGATGGTCCTCGACGTGGATCGCCATGCGGCGCTCCTTCGTGTCGTACGACGGCCCCTTGGGAACGGCCCAGCTCAGCAGCACGCCGTCGAGTTCCAGGCGGAAGTCGTAGTGCAGATGGCTGGCCCAGTGCTTCTGGATGACGAAGGACAGCGCCTGCGCCGACGACGTCGCCGAGGTCCCGGCGGCGCGGGTCGAGCCTGTCGTCCCCCCAGTCTGCTTGCGAGCGCGGCCGGGTGGATGCCCAGCGTCGTCCGGCTCGGGCGTGATCCGGAAGTCCCGCTTCTGCCGATAGCGGGACAGCGGATCCTGGCGCGGCGCGGTCGGCATCGAGCGGTTCCTCGCGTTGGCGCGGCGCTCAGGCCGCCTTCTTTTTCGACTTGCCGCCAAGGCTGCGGCGCAGCAGCTCGGTGAGGTCGACGACGTTGCCGCCCTCGCCCGCCGCCTCGGGCGCGGCTTCGAGCGGCGTGACCGTCTCGGTCTCGCCCTCGTCGACCTTGCGCGCGATCAGCCCGCGGATCGCAGCCGTGAACTCGTCGTGGTAGTCCTCCGGGTGCCAGTCGTTGCTCATCTCGTCGATCAGCTGGCGGGCCATCTGCAGCTCGGCGGCCTTGAAGCCGTGTGCGGACTTGCCCTCGGCGGGCAGGTTCAGGTCGTCGCAGGGGCGGATCTCGTTGGCCCAGCGCAGCATGCCGATCATCAGCGCCGGCCCCGCGGGCAGCAGCGCGGCGAGGTGTTCCTTGCTGTGGATCACGAGCCGCGCGATCGCGATGAGCCCGGCATCGGCCATCGCCTCGCGCAGCAGCGCATAGACCTTGCCGGACTTGCCGATCGGCTCCAGGTAGTACGGCTTCTCGAGGTAGACGAAGGACACCTGCGTGGCGGGGACGAAGGTCTCGATCTCGATGGTCTGGGTGGTGGTGGGATAGGCCTTGCGGATCTCGTCGTCGGAGACCAGGACGTAGTCGCCGTTCTCCTGCTTCACGCCCTTGACGATCTGCGTCTTGTCGATGTCCTTGCCGGTGCGCTTGTTGATGCGCTTGTAGCCGACCGGGTCCATGCTGCGCTTGTCCAGCCAGTCGAAGTCGACGCGCTGGTCCCGCGACGCGGGATACAGCGAGACCGGCACGTGCAGCAGGCCGAAGCTGATGGCGCCCTTCCAGATCGCGCGGCGGGCGGCCGGGGCGTCGTCGCTGTCGCCGCGGGTCGACGCCTTGTCAGCGGATTTGCCATGCGGCTTGCCGCGCGACGTGCCGGGCGATGCCCGGTCGGCGTTGGAGGCGCGCTTGCCGCTGGCCCTGGGGGCGGCACGCGGCGGCGCCTTGCGGAGGCTCCTGGAAGACGTGGAGGCGGTTCTGCTGGGCATGGAAACCTCGACGCGGATGCGATGGGAAACGACTCATCGGCAAATCGCGCGCCCGTGGGCCGAGGCCGGCCATTCCGGCGGGCATCCGGCTTGCTCCGTCCTGGGGATAGAAACGCCGTCGTTGCGAGGCCATCATGTCCCCGGAAGCTCACGCCATGCTGCTCATCGACCCGCCCTCCGACATCCCTGATCCCGCATCTCGCGCCCGGCAGTCGATGGCTGCTGAGCGGCGGTTCGTGGATCGTCGCGACGCGGGCCGGCAACTGGCGAATCGTCTGACGGCCTACGCTCGTCGCGACGACGTGACGGTGCTGGCGCTGCCGCGCGGCGGCGTGCCGGTGGCGGCGGAGATCGCCCAGGCGCTTGAAGCGCCGCTGGACATCCTGGTCGTGCGCAAGCTGGGCCTGCCAGGCCAGCCCGAATACGCGATGGGCGCCATCGCCTCGGGCGACGTCCGGGTGCTCAACACGCAGGTGTTGCAACAGTTGGCGATCAGCTATTCGGCGATCGACCTCGTGACCCGCGCGGAGACGCGCGAACTGCACCGGCGCGAGAAGCTCTATCGCGGCGACCGACCGATGCCGGCGGTCGAAGGCCGGCAGGTGATCCTCGTGGACGATGGCATGGCCACGGGCGCATCGATGCGCGCGGGCGTGCAGGCGCTGCGCGAGATGCGACCGGCGAGGATCGTCGTGGCGGTGCCCGTGTCGGCGGCGGAGACCTGCCACCTGATCGCGCAGGACGCGGACGAGGTCATCTGCGCGCGGACGCCGGAGCGATTCCGTTCGGTCGGGCAGTGGTATGAGCGGTTCGAGCAGACGACGGACGAGGAGGTGCGGCGGTTGTTGGCGGCCGCACCGGATTTGTCGACCACGGCAAGGGCTTAGGCTTCGACCAGTGCCGGATGTTGCCCACGATCCAGCGGGCCCTCCGCGCCCAAAGGTTGGATGAATGGGTGTGCATCCAGGAAAGCCTGAAACTCGACGTCATCCCGAAGCTGGGGACGCTCCGGACTTGCCTGCAGCTGCATGTGCTCCTTGCGCGAATGCCAGATCGCATAGACGCGACCCGGCTGGAAGCGGTGGAAGGACTCATAGCTGAGACCATGAACGAGTTGGCCATATCGGCGGAAGAGCTCACGTGCAATCCGACGTGACGATTCATACCCCGGCTCAAGTTTTCCTTCGAGACCCAGAACATGGCGGTTCAGCCCATCGATGGGAATGAAGAGCCCAGGCCGACCCATGTTGAATCGAACCACACGAAGTTGCGCTGCCGCAGAGGGTTTCCAGAAGACTTGATTGGTCCAGCAGTCCCAGAACAACGCGCGGACCTCCGTGGCGCACGACTGGATGTTGGATGCCGTGTACAGCACCGCAAACTCATCGTCGTGCCCAACAGGCGGGTCGACATGATTGTTTCGGAATCGCGCCGGCGGTGGGTTCCAGTCGGCCTCGGGATGGTCGTAGGCACGAATCAGACTCACCGTACCAGGGTCAATGAGTTCGAGGTCCAACTCCCGGCCGTTGAACAGAGGCACGCTGATCAACTTCTGGGTCAGTGTCATCGTGCCGCCCTCCGATGCTGCAGTTCATCTTTGGCAGCGCCGAGCACCGCCCCGAGCCGGAACTCGGGCGATTGCAGGAAGAGCCAACTGGCCTCGCGCTCCGGCACGGCATCGTACAAACGATGTCCCAGCAGCACCTCCAGCGGGGTCGCCCAGACGAGCATGCGCGTTGGCACGCGGAAGAAGGATCCGATATCCCGCGCGTCCATCCATGCATCGCCGGTGTCGATCGTCTCGAAGAATCGGCCGAGGATCGCGCTCAGGGGTGCTCCAGCCACGCCAGGCAATGCCTGGAAGAGACCAAAAAGCGGGTAGGGCTGGGATGCAGCCGCGAAGCTGATGAGCTGCCTGGCAGTTTCCAGTTCCTTGACGACATCGGGAGACACCTTCAGCAGCGTGGCGAGTTGTTCCCTGGAGCCAAAGCTCGTGGCAAGGAGGAACACGTTCCGATCGACTTCGGGAGCGGGTTCGGTCGGAAGGGCAAGCGCCGCACACGTAGCAGGCGCCATCAACCACGGACGCGGCCTGCTCGCTGCGGGTTCAAGAAATTCCATCATTTCAACACCGTGCCCCGTTGCCGAGTCACGTCCATCAACACAGAAGCCCTCACTGTGCCGATGCATCGCTTGTCACGCGATAGCCGAAATTTCTGCGAACCGGCCTGCGACCTAGATGAACACGGAGCCGTGATGACACGAACTTGCGCCTGCCCGTCAGAACAGACCGGTCGTCAGCGCGGAAACCGCCTGCCGGAATGAGCAACGGGCACCTTGCAGGTGCCCGTTGCTCAGTCGAAGACGCAGCCGGCGATCAGCTGAACAGGCGCCTCGCGACCGCGCTGCCCGCGGCGAGATCGCGTGCGGCCAGGGACTTGTAGAGCTCCGACAACTCCTGCCCGATCGACTGGAACGCGTGCAGGTTCAGGATCTGGTTGCGGTCGTCGCAGACATCGGCCTCGAAGTCGCGGGCCAGGTTGCGCGCCGACTCCTGCCAGGTCGCGAACGGCTCCAGCGCCTCGGGCGTCTGCAGCACGTCCAGCGACAGCGTCAGTTCCCGCAGCGATGAGGCCTGCGGATCTTCCGCCAGAGCCGCCTGCGCATCGAAGTTCAGCGTCAGCAGCGGCGGCGCGCCCTCCTCGGCTGCCGGCATCACAAGGCGGCCGGGAATCGATCCCGGCACGAAGCCGTGCCGCAGCGCCCCCTGCTGCACGAAGCCCAGCGTCCACGCCGCGCCGCGCGCCTTCAGCACGATCGCCAGCTGCGCGTCGTGGCCGGCCGCGAACTGGTCGAGCTCGCGCGCCCGGCCGACGACGTCCAGCATGTCCGGAAACTCCGGCATCGCACCGATGCCGTCCGCGAAGCCCTGGATCTTCTGCACGAACTCCGAGTACTCGATCTCGTTGAGCGCCCCGCTCCGGTTGGCCATCTGCAGCCCCGCCTGGAACTCGCCGTAGCGCTGGCCCGGATGCGGCAGCTCCCATTCACCGCTGTCCGCGTTCAGGCCTTCGATGTGGAACGGCTTGGTGCCCGCGCGCCGGCTGCCCGGCAGGTGCGACAGCGCCATCTCGCCGCTGACCGGCGACTCCGGCGTCATCGTCGCGATCGCATCGATCAGCGCGTCGATCCGCGTCGACGCCTTGCGCACGCGCGCCATCGCCGGCACGGACTCGTCGAGCGTGCGCAGGTCCATTGTGCGCGAGTCCACCGCCTCGCCGTCGGCCGTGCCGTCCAGCGTGACCGGCGGCTGGCCCGCAGCGGCGCCGCCAGCGCCCAGGCTAGGCTCCTGACGGTCGCCCGCCGGCGCCATCGGCTCGGCGCGCCGCGGGCCCGCCTTGCGCGCGCTCCACCAGCCCTGCGCCAGCAGCCCCACCAGCACCACGCCGCCCAGCGCGGCCAACAGCGTCGTCAGGTTCCAGTCCGTCGTCATCGCGTCTTCGCTCCTGCGGCCCCGCGCGCGTCACACGTCGCGATCACCGTCGTCATTCTCATTGTTCGGCCATCGCCAGCGCGGATTCCATGTCCACCGCCACGATGCGCGACACGCCCTGCTCCTGCATCGTCACGCCGATCAGCTGACGGGCCATCTCCATCGCGATCTTGTTGTGCGAGATGAACAGGAACTGCGTGATCTTGCTCATCTCCTGCACCAGCCGCGCGTAGCGCTCGGTGTTGGCGTCGTCCAGCGGCGCGTCCACCTCGTCGAGCAGGCAGAACGGCGCCGGATTCAGCTGGAAGATCGCGAACACCAGCGCGATCGCCGTCAGCGCCTTCTCGCCGCCCGACAGCAGGTGGATGGTCGAGTTCTTCTTGCCCGGCGGCTGCGCCATCACCTGCACGCCGGCGTCGAGGATCTCGTCGCCAGTCATGACCAGCTTCGCCTGTCCGCCGCCGAACAGGCTCGGGAACATGCGCCCGAAGTGTTCGTTGACCTGCGTGAAGGTGGAGCCCAGCAGGTCGCGCGTCTCCAGGTCGATCTTGTGGATCGCGTCCTCCAGCGTCGTGATCGCGCTGGTGAGGTCAGCCATCTGCGAGTCGAGGAAGGTCTTGCGCTCGCGCGCGGCGCCCAGCTCGTCGAGCGCGGCGAGGTTCACCGCGCCCAGCGCCGCGATCTCGCGGTTGATGCGGTCGATCTCGCCCTGCAGGCCGTAGAGCTTGACGGCGCCCTCCTCGATGCTCTTGGCCAGCGCCTCCAGATCGACGTTCTGCGCCACCAGCTGTTCCATGAACTGCTGACCGCCGAGGGCCGCCGCCTGCTCGTCGAGCTGCAGCTTGGTGATGCGCTCGCGCAGCGGCTCGAGCGCGCGCTCGATCGTCATCCGCTGCTCTTCGCTGCGCTTGAGGCGCTGGCTGAGGTCGTCGTAGTGGGCGCGGACGACGGCCAGCGCCTGCTCTCGCTCCATCTTCAGCGCCAGCGCGTCCTGCAGGCCGGCCTGCGCGGCGGCGTCGTCGAGCTCGGCGCGCTCCTGCGCCATGCTCTGCACCGTCTGCTCGTTGACCTGCACCTGCTGGCGCGAGGTTTCGATGCCGCGCTGCAGCTCGCCGCGCTTGGCCGCCAGCGCGCGGGCGCTGAAGACCGCCTCCTGCGCGCGCCGCTCCAGCACGCGCTGGTGCTCGCGGGCCTCGGTCAGCTTGCGTTCGGCGTTGATCACCGACTCGTCGAGCTCGGCGTGCTTCTCCTGCGTCGTCGCGAGCTGCTGGTCCAGTTCCTCGAAGCGCGCCTCGCCTTCCATGCGGCGCTCCATCAGCGCCTCGTTCTGCGCGTCGATCTCGCCGAGTTCGTCGTCGAGCTGCGTGCGGCGCGCGACGGCGGCTTCGGTCTGCTGCGCCAGGCGCAGCAACTCGACCTGCAGCTGATGCGCGCGGGCCTGCGTGTCCGATGCCTCACGGCGCACCACGGCCAGCCGCTGCGACACATCCGTGTAGACCGCCTCGGCCCGCACGGACTGGGCGCGCGACTCGTCGGCGATCAGGGTCTGCGCGCGCTGCTCGCGCTCGAGGTTCTCGATCTCCTGCGCGCGGGCCAGCAGGCCGGCGGTCTCGCTGTCCGGCGCGTAGAAGCTCACCGCGAACTGGCTCACCGCGTGGCCCTCGCGGGTCATGATCAGTTCGCCGTGAGTCAGCTTCGGGCGCTGCGCCAGCGCGTCGCCGATGGACTCCGCCGTGTAGATGCCCTCCAGCCAGTCGTTCAGCAGCGCCTTCAGGCCGTTGGACTCCAGCTTGAGCAGGTCGCTCAGCGGCGACAGCGCGCGGTGCGTGTTGACGATCTCGCCGCTGGGCAGCGAATAGAAGGCCAGCCGCGCCGGCGGCGGATCGGAGGCGAAGGCCTGCACCGTCTCCAGCCGGCCGACCGACAGCGCGCCCATGCGCTCGCGCATCGCGGCTTCGAGGGCGTTCTCCCAGCCCGGCGTGATGTGCAGCTGCGTCCACAGGCCCTTGATGTCCTGCAGGCCGTGCTTGGCCAGCCAGGGCTTGAGCTTGCCTTCGGTCTGCACCTTCTCCTGCAGCGCGCGCAGCGCGGTCAGGCGGGCGACGATGTCCGTCAGCTTCGCGGCCTGCTGCTGCGATTCGCGCTGCGCCTGCTGACGGGCCTCGTCGGCGGCGGGCGCGGCTTCGGCGAGCTCCGCCAGACGCGCGTCGGCGACGGCCTGCTGCTCGTCGGCGGCGACCGACAGGCGCTTCACCTCGTCGAGCTTGTCGTGCTGCGGCGCGGCCAGGCCCTGGCGTTCCTGCGCGAGGCGCTCGCGGCGGCCGCGCAGGCCCTTGAGCTGTTCGTCGACGCTGCGGCTCTCCGCGGCCAGCACCTGGATCTGCTGCTGGACCTGCGTCACCTGGGTGCGCTGCTCGTTGGCGCGGCCTTGCGCGGCGCGCACCTGGTCCTCGACGTCGGGCAGCTTCATCGCCTGTTCCTCGGCCTGGGCGGCGAGGATCTCGCTCTGCTCCTCGGCCTGGGCGATCTGGGTGGCGACGTCCTCGAGTTCGACCTGCGCCTGCTCCGCGCGGTCCTGCCACTGCTGGTTCTGCGCCTGCAGTTCGAGCAGCCGCTGCTCCAGCCGCTGGCGGCCTTCGACGACGTAGCGGATGCGTTCCTCGAGCCGGCTGACCTCCATCTGCGCCTCGGCCATGCGGCCCTGCGCGGCGTGCAGATCGTCGCCGGCGCCGTAGTGGGCCTGGCGGATGGTCTCCAGCTCGGCCTCGAGCTGGCGCAGCTCGGCCATCTTGGCCTCGAGCGCGTTCACGGCCTCCGAGTGCTCGGTCTTCACCCGCGTGGCCTCGCCGGCCGCGTCGCGATGCTTCAGGAACCACAGCTGGTGCAGCTTCAGCGTGCCCTGCTCCTGCAGGTTGCGGTAGTTCGCGGCGACCTCGGCCTGGCGCTCCAGCTTCTCGAGGTTGTTGTTGAGCTCGCGGAGGATGTCCTCGACGCGGGTCAGGTTCTCGCGCGTGTCGCGCAGCCGGAGTTCCGTCTCGCGTCTGCGTTCCTTGTACTTGGAGACGCCGGCGGCCTCCTCGAGGAACATGCGCAGTTCCTCAGGCTTGGATTCGATGATCCGGCTGATCGTGCCCTGGCCGATGATGGCGTAGGCGCGCGGTCCCAGGCCGGTGCCGAGGAACACGTCCTGCACGTCGCGGCGGCGCACTGGCTGGTTGTTGATGAAGTAGCTGCTGGTGCCGTCGCGGGTCAGGACGCGCTTGACGGCGATCTCGGTGAACTGGTTCCACTGACCGCCGGCGCGGGCGCTGGTGTTGTCGAACACCAGTTCCACGCTGGAGCGGCTCGCCGGCTTGCGGTTGCCCGAGCCGTTGAAGATCACGTCCTGCATGGACTCGCCGCGCAGTTCGCTGGCCTTGCTTTCGCCCAGCACCCAGCGCACCGCGTCCATGATGTTGGACTTGCCGCAGCCGTTGGGGCCGACCACGCCGACCAGCTGCCCGGGCAGCTGGAAGGTCGTCGGATCGGCAAAGGACTTGAAGCCCGAGAGCTTGATCGAGTTCAGTCGCATCGGGTGGGATCACCGGACATCACAGCCCTCACGTGATCTAAGCCTTTGATTTGATTGTGGAAACGCCCCTTGACGGGGCGCTCGATTCGCGGCGGATGATACCATCGCGCCCTTCGCATTCCGGCCGCCGCCGCCCTCTGAAGCAGCGACCGCCCCACTCTCGATTCCACATGGCCAAGACCTCCTCCGCCAAGCCGGCCGCACCGGCTGCCGTTTCCTCTTCCAACGCCAAGGCGTCGAAGGCTCCCAAGGCCTCCAAGGCCCTGAAGTTCGTCGAGCCGATCAAGGCCGCCAAACACGTCAAGCCGGACACCGCCGTCCCGCCCAAGATGCGCGACATGCCGCCCAATCCGCCGAGCCGTCCGAGCAAGGAGATCCACGTCTTCCCCAACCCGGCCCCGGAACGCGACTACGTCATCCAGTTCCAGATCCCCGAGTTCACCTGCCACTGCCCGCTGACCGGCCAGCCGGACTTCGCTCACTTCACGATCGACATGATCGCGGACCAGTACTGCGTCGAGCTCAAGAGCCTGAAGATGTACTTCTGGAGCTACCGCGACGAAGGCGCGTTCCACGAGAAGGTGACCAACACCATCCTCGAGGACATCGTGAAGGTCACGAACCCGCGCTTCATCCGCATCACCGCCAAGTGGTACGTGCGCGGCGGCATCTACACGAACGTCGTGACCGAGCACCGCAAGAAGGGCTGGAAGCCGCTGCCCGCGGTGGACCTGCCGGCGCACGGCTTCGAGACCGGCCTGCTGCGCTGAGCCGACCTCGCCGGACATCACCGGATGGCCCTCGCCTATGACGCGGACACCCAGTTCGTCGCGGTGACGCTCAGGCGCAGCCGCATCGACGGCTACGGCGTGTTCGCGGCCGAGGCCATCCCCGCCGGCACGCGGCTCGGGCTGCTGACCGGCGAGTCGATCACCGTCGCCGAAGCGCGCCGCCGCGCGCAGGAAAGCCAGCGGCTGATGCTGGTGGAACTGTCGCCGGCGCGGGCGATCGACGCGAGCCGCTCGCAGGATGCGATGCGGTTCACCAACCACAGTTGCTCGCCGAACGCCCGCATCCAGGTCGAGGACGGCGAGATCAGCTTCTTCGCGCTGCGCGATCTGCATGCCGGCGACGAGATCACCGTCGACTACGGCCTCACGCATCACGAGGGTCGCCTGACGTGCCGCTGTGGCGCGCCCGGATGCCGCGGTTCACTCTGATCGGCAAGTCTGCGTTGTCGACGTAAGTACCAGGGGCGGCGTCCCGTCGCCCTATGATTCCGCGCATGAGCTCCACCCCTGCTTCGCAGCCGGTCAACCCGCCGGTCAATCCCCGCCTGGCGCTGCTGAACCCCTACCCGTTCGAGCGGCTGAGCGCCCTGACCAAGGGCATCGTTCCCAACCCCGAATTCCGGCCGATCTCGCTCGGCATCGGCGAGCCGAAACACCCGGCGCCCAAGCTGGTCGAAGACGCGCTGATGGCCAACCTCAAGGGGCTGTCGGGCTATCCCGCCACCGCCGGTCAACTGCCGCTGCGCGAGGCCATCGCCGGCTGGCTGCAGCGGCGTTATGCGTTGAGCCTGGATCCCGCCACGCAGATCCTGCCGGTCAACGGTTCGCGGGAGGCGCTGTTCGCCCTCGCGCAGGTGGTGATCGATCCGTCCCGCCCCGGCGCGACCGTCGTCTGCCCCAATCCGTTCTATCAGATCTATGAAGGCGCCGCGCTGCTCGCCGGCGCGACACCCGCCTTCGCGAACTCCGACCCCGCCCGCAACTTCGCCCCCGACTGGTCGCAGATCGACGAGGCGACCTGGTCGCGCACGCAGCTGCTGTACGTCTGCTCGCCGGGCAACCCGACCGGCGCCGTCATGCCGCTGTCCGAATGGCAGACGCTGTTCGAGCTCAGCGACCGCTACGGCTTCGTGATCGCCTCCGACGAGTGCTACTCCGAGATCTACTTCCGCGACGGCCCCGACGCCGCCCCGCTGTCGGGCCTGCAGGCCGCCGCGCAGCTGGGCCGTCCGGACTTCCGCAACCTGATCGCGTTCACCAGCCTGTCCAAGCGCTCCAACGTGCCCGGCATGCGCTCGGGCTTCGTCGCCGGCGACGCCGCATGGATCAAGCGCTTCCTGCTGTACCGGACCTATCACGGCTCGGCGATGAACCCGATGATCCAGGCCGCCAGCATCGCCGCCTGGAACGACGAGGACCACGTCATCGCCAACCGCGCGCAGTACCGCGCCAAGTTCGCCGCCGTCACGCCGCTATTGGCCGAGGTGCTGGACGTCGCCCTGCCCGACGCGGGTTTCTACCTGTGGGCGGCCGTGCCAGACGGTAACGATATTGGCTTCGCCCAGGGGCTGCTCGCTCAATACAATGTCGGCGTTCTGCCCGGCAGCCTGCTGGCCCGCGACGCCCATGGGATCAACCCCGGCGCCGGCCGCATCCGCCTGGCGCTGGTGGCCGAGCAGGCCGAATGCCTGGAAGCCGCCCGCCGCATCGTCTCCTTCGTGAAGCCACTCAAGACGTCCGCCTGATCCGGCCCCGCCGGTCCGCCCCACGATCCGCTTCACGCTACCGCTTCAAGCATCCGCCTCGAATCCACCCTCCTTCCGAACCCCTCCGCACCATGACGCAAGACCTGCAATCCATCATCGACCTCGCCTGGGAAGGCCGCGCCAACCTGACCTCCGCCAACAGCCCCGAAGTGCGGGCCGCGGTGGACGAAGTGATCGCCGGCCTGGACGCCGGCACGCTGCGCGTGGCCGAGCGCAAGGCCGTCGGTGAATGGACCGTGCACCAGTGGGTCAAGAAGGCCGTGCTGCTGTCCTTCCGCCTGAACGACAACCGCCAGATGGGCGCCGGCGACATGACCTTCTTCGACAAGGTCCCGACCAAGTTCGGCGGCCAATCCGATGAACAGCTGCGCGCCGCCGGCGTGCGCGTCGTGCCTCCGGCCGTCGCCCGCCGCGGCAGCTTCATGGCGAAGAACGTCGTGCTGATGCCGTCCTACGTCAACATCGGCGCCTACGTCGACGAAGGCACGATGGTCGACACCTGGGCCACCGTCGGCTCCTGCGCGCAGATCGGCAAGCACGTCCACCTGTCCGGCGGCGTCGGCATCGGCGGCGTGCTGGAGCCGCTGCAGGCCAACCCGACCATCATCGAGGACAACTGCTTCATCGGCGCCCGCTCGGAGATCGTCGAGGGCGTGATCGTCGAGGAGAACTCGGTCATCTCGATGGGCGTCTACATCGGCCAGAGCACCCCGATCTACGACCGCGAGACGGACACCGTCTCGTACGGCCGCGTCCCGGCCGGTTCCGTCGTCATCAGCGGCAGCCTGCCGAAGAACGACAAGTACAGCCTGTACGCCGCGATCATCGTGAAGAAGGTCGACGCGGGCACGCGCGCGAAGACATCCATCAACGAACTGCTGCGCGCCTGAGGCCACGAGCCTCACGACGCCACGCCGAAGAAGATCATCCGTCTGGAGGAGACCGCATGAGCACGGGAAACATGGAGCGCATCCTGCGCCTGATGGCCGAGAAAGGCGCATCCGACACCTACCTGTCGGCCAACATGCCGGTGCTGATCCGGATCAACGGGCAGATGCTGCAGCTGTCGGATCAACTCCTGACCCCGGCCCAGCCGCGCGCGCTGATCTCCGAGGTCGTGGACGCGCAGCACATGTCCGAGCTGGACACCAACGGCGAGCTGAACCTGGCGGTCTCCATCCCCAAGGTCGGCAGCTTCCGGCTGTCGGGCTTCCGCCAGCGCGGCTCGATCGCGGCGGTGTTCCGGCACATCCCGCACGTCATCCCGACGCTGGACAGCCTGGGCCTGCCGCCCATCCTGGCCAAGCTGATCACCGAGAAGCGCGGCCTGATCCTGATGGTGGGCGCGACCGGCACCGGCAAGAGCACCACGCTCGCGTCGATGCTGGAGCACCGCAACCAGACGATGACCGGCCACATCCTCACGATCGAGGATCCGCTGGAATACCTGTTCACCAACAAGCGCTCGCTGGTCAACCAGCGCGAGGTCGGCCGCGACACCGCGTCGCTGCAGATCGCGCTGAAGAACGCGCTGCGCCAGGCGCCGGACTGCATCCTGATCGGCGAGATCCGCGATCGCGAGACGATGACGGCCGCGATCTCGTACGCGCTGTCCGGTCACCTGGTCGTCGCCACGCTGCACGGCAACAACAGCTACCACGCGCTGAACCGGATCATGTCCTTCTACACGCCGGAATCGCGTCCGGCGATGCTGAACGACCTGGGCGCCGGCCTGAAGGCGGTGGTCTCTCAGCGCCTGGTGCGCGCCGCCGCGGGCGGCCGCGTCCCGGTCACGGAGATCCTGCTGAACACCAAGCTGGTCGCCGAACTGATCGAGCAAGGGGACTTCGCCGGCGTCAAGGAGGCGATGGAGAAGTCGATGGCCGAGGGCTCGCAAAGCTTCGAGGAGCACTTCGCCCGCCTCATCACCGAGGGCACGATCACGCGCGAGGAAGGCCTGGCCTTCGCCGACTCGCCGACCAACCTGCTCTGGCGTCTGCAGAACGACGGTCCCGGCGTCAAGCCCGGCGGTCCCGGCGCGCCGAAGAAGGAAGAGCCGGCCGAGGACACCGCCAACTTCACGTCCATCACGCTGGACGTGCAGCCGGGCTGAAGCCCTGATGCGCTGACCGCGCCGCCGACCCCCACCGACTGATGGACGACCTGACCCTCGCGCTGCTGGAGCAGCTGATCGCCCGCCCGTCGGTGACGCCGGCCGATGCCGGTTGCCTGGAACTGATCGGCGCGCGGCTGGCCGCGGCCGGTTTCACCCTGGAACGCATGGACAGCGGGCCGGACGATTTCCGCGTCGGCAACCTGTGGGCCGTGCGCCGCGGACAGTCGGCGGATGGCCCGCTGCTGGTCTTCGCCGGCCATACCGACGTGGTGCCCACCGGCGATCTCGCGAAGTGGACCAGCGATCCGTTTGTTCCCACCGTGCGCGGCGACCGCCTGTACGGACGTGGCGCGGCGGACATGAAGACTTCGCTGGCGGCGATGGTCGTCGCCGCGGAAGACTTCGCGGCGATGCATCCGGATCATCGCGGCAGCGTCGCCTTCCTGCTCACCAGCGACGAGGAAGGTCCGGCGCGTGACGGCACCGTCGTCTGCGTCGAGCGCCTGCGCGCGCGCGGCGAACGGCTCGACTACTGCATCGTCGGCGAACCGACCTCGGTCGAGCGCCTCGGCGACACCGTCAAGAACGGCCGCCGCGGCTCGCTGTCCGGCAAGCTGCGCGTGATCGGCGTGCAGGGCCACGTCGCCTACCCGCACCTGGCGCGCAACCCCGTCCATCAGGCCGCGCCGGCGCTGGCCGAGCTGGCCGTGAGCGAATGGGATAATGGCAACGCCTACTTCCCGCCGACGACCTTCCAGATCTCCAACATCGCCGCCGGCACCGGTGCCGGCAACGTGATCCCCGGAGAGATGGTGGTGGACTTCAACTTCCGCTTCTCGACCGAATCGACGCCGGGCGCGCTGCGCCAACGGGTGCATGCGCTGCTGGACCGCCACGGGCTCGAGTACGTGTTGGACTGGTCACTGTCCGGCGAACCCTTCCTGACACCGGTGGGCGAGTTGTCGGCGGCGATCAGCGCGGCGATCGCGGCGGAGACGGGCGTGACGGCCGAGTTGTCCACGACCGGGGGCACTTCGGACGGGCGCTTCATCGCCAAGCTCTGCCCGCAGGTGGTGGAATTCGGACCGCTCAATGCGAGCATCCACAAGATCGACGAATTCGTGCCGTTGGATCAGATCGCGCCCCTGACGCGCATCTACCGACGCACCCTGGAGAATCTGCTGCTGTGACGCTGTTGGAATTGATCGAGGCCCAGGCCGCCCGCCTCCGTGAGGCGGGCGTTTCGTTTGGGCACGGCACGACGAACGCCTTCGACGAGGCCGCCTGGCTGAGCCTGTGGGCGCTGGACCTGCCGCTGGATGCGCTCGACGCGCACGAAGCCGATGCCGTCGACGACGCGGGTCGCGCGAAGGTCGAGGCGCTGGTCGCCGAACGCATCGCGACGCGCAAACCCGCCGCCTACCTGACGCGCGAAGCGTGGCTGCAGGGCGTGCCCTTCTACGTCGACGAGCGTGCCATCGTGCCGCGCAGCTTCATCGCCGAGCTGCTCGCCGACGCGACCATCGACGCATGGCTGTCGGACCAGACAAGCCGCGTGCTGGACCTGTGCACCGGCAACGGCAGCCTGGCCGTGCTGGCCGCGATGGCCTGGCCGGACGTGGCGGTCGACGCCATCGACCTGAGCGCCGAGGCGCTCGCGGTCGCGGCGATCAACGTCGAACGTCATCAGCTCGGCGAGCGCATCCGGCTGCTGCTGGGCGACGGCCTCGCGCCGGCGCAGGGACCGTACGACCTGATTCTCTGCAATCCGCCGTACGTGAACAGCACGTCGATGGCGGCGCTGCCGCACGAGTACCGCGCCGAACCCGAGCTCGCCCTCGCGGGCGGCACGGACGGCATGGACTTCATCCGCACGCTGCTGTCCGCAGCACCCGGCCAGATGAAGCCGCACGCGGTGCTGGTCCTCGAGATCGGCAACGAGCGCGAGTTTTTCGAAGCCGCTTTCCCACAGCTTGAATCCGCCTGGCTGGAGACCTCCGCCGGCGAAGACCAGGTCCTGCTGCTGACCCGCGAGGCGCTGGTCGCCGCGGGCTTCGGCCATGACGACGAACAAGGAGTTTCCCCATGATCACGCTGCGCAACATCGTGCTGCGCCGCGGCACCAAGGTCGTTCTCGATGACGCGAGCGTCGTGCTGCAACCCGGCGAGAAGGTCGGCCTGGTGGGCCGCAACGGCGCGGGCAAGTCCAGCCTGTTCTCGCTGCTGACCGACCGCCTGCACAGCGACAAGGGCGACGTGGAGATCCCGCGCCACTGGGCGCTCGCCGAAGTGGCGCAGCACATGCCCGAGACCGACATGCCGGCCACCGAGTTCGTGCTGGAAGGCGACGTCCGCCTGATGGCCGCGCGGCAGGCGCTGGCCGAGGCCGAAGCCGCCGACGACGGCCACGCCATCGCCGATGCCTACGCGCAACTGATGGACGCCGGCAGCCTCGACGCCCCCGCCCGCGCGCAGGCGCTGATGATGGGCCTGGGCTTCAAGGGCGCGCAGGTCGATGCGCCGGTCAACAGTTTCTCCGGCGGCTGGCGCATGCGGCTGCAGCTGGCGCGCGCGCTGATGTGCCCGTCCGACCTGATGCTGCTGGACGAGCCCACCAACCACTTGGACCTGGACGCCCTGGTCTGGCTGGAAGCGTGGCTGCAGCGTTATGAAGGCACGATGATCATCATCAGCCATGACCGCGAATTCCTGGACGCGATCACCAAGGTCACGCTGCATCTGGACGAGGCCAAGCTGCACCGCTACGGCGGCAACTACACGGCCTTCGAGTCGATGCGCGCCGAGCGCATGCTCCAGCAGCAGCAGGCCTTCAGCAAACAGCAGGAGCGCATGGCGCATCTGCAGAAGTTCATCGACCGCTTCAAGGCCAAGGCCAGCAAGGCCAAGCAGGCACAGAGCCGCGTGAAGGCACTGGAACGCATGGAACGCCTCGCGCCGGTGCTGACGGCGTCGGACTTCAGCTTCGAGTTCCGCGAGCCGCTGAACCTGCCCAATCCGATGCTGATGTTCGATACCGTCTCCGTCGGTTACGACACCGACGAAGGCGAGAAGGTCATCGTGCGCGGCATCGACCGCTCGGTGCTGGCCGGCCAGCGCTTCGGCATCCTGGGCGCCAACGGCCAGGGCAAGTCGACCTTCGTGAAGACGGTGGCGCGCATGCAGCGCGCGATGGGCGGCACGATCACCGAGGGCAAGGGCCTGTCGATCGGCTACTTCGCGCAGCAGGAGATGGACGTGCTGCGGCCTGATGAAGGCCCGCTGATGCACATGATCCGCCTGGCCAAGGAAGTCAGCCCGAACGCCCGCGAGCAGGAGCTGCGCGACTTCCTCGGCCAGTTCCGCTTCGTCGGCGACATGGTAAACCAGGAAGTGGGCAGCCTGTCCGGCGGCGAGAAGGCCCGGCTGGTGCTGGCGATGCTGGTCTGGCAACGCCCCAACCTGCTGCTGCTGGACGAGCCGACCAACCATCTGGACCTGCAGACCCGCGAGGCGCTGTCGATGGCGCTCAACGAGTTCGAAGGCACCGTCATGCTCGTCAGCCATGACCGCGCGCTGCTGCGCGAGGTCTGCGACGAGTTCTGGCTGGTGGCCGACGGCAAGCTCGCGCCCTTCGACGGCGACCTGGACGACTACCAGCGCTGGCTGCTGGACCGTTCCAAGGAAGCCGCGAAGATCGCGAAGGAAGAGGCCAAGCTGGCGCTGCGCAGCGCGCGCGCCAGCAGCGCAACACCTGCCCCTGCGCCGGTGGTTGCGGCGCCCGTGGCGGCCGCGCCGGTGCCGCCCGCCCCCGTCAAGCGCGACGACCGCAAGCTCAGCGGCCAGGCCCGGCAGAAGCTGTCCGAGCAGACCCGGCCCCTGCGCAAGGAGATGGAGCAGATCGACGCCCGCATGAAGGCCTGGGCAGACGAGCGCGCCGCGCTGGAAGCCCAGCTGTCCGGCGCCGGTCGGACGCCCGCGCAGATTGCGGACGCTGGCAAGCGACTGAAGGCCATCGGCGACGAGGTCGAAGCCGCCGAACTGCGTTGGCTGGAGCTCAGCGAGCAGGTGGACGCGATCCAGGCGACGGGCTGAGCCCCACAAGCTCCTTCCCGACCCCTCCAGTTCAACAACGCCCCGGCGACACCTGTCCCCGGGGCGTTGTTCCTTCTGGAACTTCCAGCCCTGGCCGCCGATAGTTCCCGTCAACCGCGCTCAAAGACCATTTCAATTGTGCGCAATTGAATTGCTCGCTATAGTTCATCCCATGCCGAACACGAAGCCCTTCAACCCGCCGGTCGCCGCCACCACGGCACGCCTGCACGACCAGCCGGCGCCTGCGGGCACGGACTGGCTGAAGCTCGATGTTCAACTGTGCTTCGCGCTCTATTCGACATCGCTGGCGATGACGAAGCTCTACAAGCCGCTGCTGGCTCCGCTGGGCCTGACCTATCCGCAGTACCTGGTGATGCTGGTGCTGTGGGAGACGGATGGGCCGAGCGTCTCCGATCTGGGGCAACGCCTGAACCTGGACTCCGGCACGCTCACCCCGCTGCTGAAACGGCTTGAATCGAGCGGCCTCATCGAGCGCCGCCGTGCAACGGCCGATGAGCGCCGCGTGGAAATCCACCTGACGTCCGCCGGCCGCGCCTTGCGTGAGCAGGCGGTCGCCATCCCAGAACACCTGGCATGCGCCAGCGCCTGCGGTCCCACCGAACTGGAGTCGCTGACAAGACGCCTGCATGAATTGCGTGGCAACGTACTGACCCACCTGGCACGCGATAACGCCGCCTCCAACGGGGATGGCAAGACCTGACCCCGAGCATCCGTTTTCACCCCCAACCCATCACCACCAAGGAGCCTCACATGGCCATCGAAAAAGCCCTCTACACCGCCACCGCCACCGCCACCGGCGGCCGTCAAGGCACCGCGCAATCGTCGGACGACCGCCTGAAGGTCCAGCTGTCCACGCCCAAGGCGCTGGGCGGCGACGACGGCGCCGGCACCAACCCCGAGCAGCTGTTCGCCGCGGGCTACTCGGCCTGCTTCATCGGCGCGATGAAGGCCGTCTCCGGCCGCAACAAGGTCGCCCTGCCGGCTGAAGTCTCGATCACCAGCGAAGTCGGCATCGGCCCCCACGCCAACAAGCCGGGCGCCTTCGGCATCGCCGTGTCGATGAAGATCTCGGTGCCGGGCATGGACCGCGCCGCGCTGGAAAAGCTGGTCGCCGACGCGCACGAAGTCTGCCCGTACTCGAACGCCACGCGCGGCAACATCGACGTCACGCTGACGATCGTCTGATCGTCCGGGTCCGGCCCGCTCCGGATTCACGATGAAAAAAAGCGCCGGCAATGCCGGCGCTTTGTCGTTGATGAGCGCCGCGGCGCGCGACGAGCTCAGCGGGACCGCAGCAGTGCGAGCAGCAATTCGATGCGCGCAGCCCACGGGGACAGTGCTGCCGCGGGCTCGTCGTTTGCGCCGACGATGCGTCCCTGCGCGCAACGCGTCGTGCGCCAGACCGGGACGCCCGCATCCTTCAGCGCCTGCACCGGCGCCTCCAGCGCCCGGTTCAGCGTGCCGTTCCCTGTACAGGCCAACACCAGGCCTTGGAGTCCGGCTGCGCGCCACGCGTCGAGCGAACGCGCATCGGCGCCCGCATGACTGGCGAGCACCTCGACCCACGGCCACCGCGACGCGTCTTCGGGCAGCACGCTCGCGCCCAAAGCCTCGCCTTCCGGCCAATCGCGGAAGCGGCGCACGATGCCCTCCTCCACCACAGCCAGCGGGCCGGCGTCAGGCCCGGCCTCGAAGGCATCGAGGCGGTAGGTGTGCGTCTTGCGCAGTTCCAACCCCGACCGGACCTGACCCGCGACCACCGCAACGACGCCGCGGACGCCAGCGGTCTCCGCCACGGCCACCGCATCGAGCAGGTTCTGCGGTCCGTCCGCTTGAATGGCCGTCGCCGGGCGCATCGCGGCCGTCAGGACGACCGGCTTCTCCGGCGCGAGCACGCGTTGCAGCAGGTAGGCCGTCTCCTCGAGCGTGTCCGTCCCGTGCGTGATCACGACGCCGCGGACCTCGGGGCGATCCAGATGCTCCCGCACCCGACGCGCGAGACGCGCCCAGGTCGCGTGATCCATGTCCTTGCTGTCGAGCTGCGCCAGTTGCTCAGCCTCGAGCGCCTTCGAGGCCAACGCGGGCACCGCGCCCACCAACGACTCGACCGACAGCGAGCCGGCCTTGTAGCCGACGTTGTCCGTCGCGCTGCCGGAGGCGCCGGCGATGGTCCCGCCGGTCCCGATGATCACGAGGGTCTGGGCCGCACTTTGCAATTTGTCGTCTCCTGTATAAAAATCCAGATGCTGGATGAATTCTCAGGCGGCTTTTGAACCCTCAAGGTCGCCTCGTCTTCGACATCCGCCCCTCAATGGAATAAAGGCTTGCTCGTGGACACACCGCCCAAACTCACTGCCCGACAACAGCAGATCTTCGATCTGGTCCGCGACAGCATCGAGAGCACCGGCTCGCCGCCCACCCGCGCGGAGATCGCGCAGCAGTTGGGATTCAAGTCCGCCAATGCCGCCGAGGAACACCTGCAGGCCTTGGCGCGCAAGGGCGTCATCGAACTGGTGGGCGGTACCGCCCGCGGGATCCGGCTGCCGTCGACGGCCCTGCGCCAGGTCAATCGCGCCCGGGAGCACAGCCAGTTCGCGTTGCCGCTGGCCAGCCTCGCGCAGTTGACGCTGCCGCTCGTGGGCCGCGTGGCCGCCGGCGCGCCTATCCTCGCCGAGGAACATGTCGAGCAGCACTATAGCGTCGACCCCTCGATGTTCTCGAAGGCGCCCGACTACCTGCTGCGCGTCAAAGGCATGAGCATGAAGGACATCGGCATCATGGACGGCGACCTGCTTGCCGTTCAGAAGATCAGCGAAGCGCGCAATGGTCAGGTGGTCGTGGCGCGCATCGGTGAAGAGGTCACCGTCAAGCGCTTCCAGCGTCATGCCGATGGGATCCGCCTGCTGCCCGAGAACCCGGACTTCGAGCCGATCGAAGTCACTTCCGATGAGGAGTTTTCGATCGAAGGGCTGGCGGTCGGTCTGATCCGCTCCGGCGGCTTCCACTGAATCCCGGCAGCGGCGTCGTGAGCGCGCGAAAGACGCACACCAAGGCGGCCTCGGCCGCCGAGTGTGCGACTTTGCGGCAGATTCCCAACATCGGGCCCGCGATGGTTCGGGATTTTGAACTGATGGGAATTCGCCAACCTGCGGATCTCGTGGGCGCCGACGCCTTCGCCCTGTATCAGCGAATTTGCAAGCTCACAGGCCAACGACACGATCCCTGCGTGCTGGATACTTATATGGCCGCCGTCGATTTCATGAACGGCAACGCTCCCCGAGATTGGTGGAGTTATACGGCGCAGCGAAAGCGCGAGTATCCAGATCTCTGATCACGGGACAAATCAAACGCACCAAAGAAAAAACCCTGCCGATTTGCATCGACAGGGTTTTAATGTTGGCGGAGTGGACGGGGCTCGAACCCGCGACCCCCGGCGTGACAGGCCGGTATTCTAACCAACTGAACTACCACTCCAGATACGACGCTATTGAGTGCGTCGATATCATTTGCGAACAAGTTTCGCTGCAAACCATCGATACCTTTCGGAACCGCGATGCAGCCAAGCCTTGTCGAACTTGGCGTCCCCTAGGGGATTCGAACCCCTGTAGCCACCGTGAAAGGGTGGTGTCCTAGGCCTCTAGACGAAGGGGACTGGACTTGCTTGTCTTGACTCGAACTGCGCGTACTCTGCAACCTCACACCCGAAGGTGCTCTGGTGGAGGTAAGCGGGATCGAACCGCTGACCTCTTGCATGCCATGCAAGCGCTCTCCCAGCTGAGCTATACCCCCGAATGCTTTCGCATCGAATCGGTACGCCGCCCGAGTCTCAACTGTGTTGGCGGAGTGGACGGGGCTCGAACCCGCGACCCCCGGCGTGACAGGCCGGTATTCTAACCAACTGAACTACCACTCCAGATACTCAAGATCTTTCGATCTATCGCATCAAACTTTTCCTGCTTTGATTCGATCAATTGCTTGATGTCATCGCTGCGTCGATTTCGTTACTGTACCTGATTTTGACAACGATCAAATCGATTTCCGAAGAATTTTTCGATTTTCTCGTTCAATCTCTGGTCAATAACCAAGTTCGAAACTTGGCGTCCCCTAGGGGATTCGAACCCCTGTAGCCACCGTGAAAGGGTGGTGTCCTAGGCCTCTAGACGAAGGGGACTGAACCTTCTTCTCTTGAACCGCGCGCCACGCAAACTGAAGTTTGGTGGAGGTAAGCGGGATCGAACCGCTGACCTCTTGCATGCCATGCAAGCGCTCTCCCAGCTGAGCTATACCCCCTTCGGGGATTCGATCCGGCTTCTTTTCAGCTTTTGAATTTCATCGGGGAGCTTGCGCTCCCCGTTTTGATTCATCGTTGCCGCTTCGAAGTTCGTTTCGAACGTCGCGCTGTTCAAGCGAGAACGAGAGTATAGATCGAGTTTTAAACGGAACGCAAGCGGTTCAACAAAATTTCTTTGTCGAAAAGTTCCAGCACCGCATCCACCGACGGCGTCTGCGAACGGCCACAGGCCAGCACTCGCACGGGAATCGCCAGTTGCGGCATCTTCAGACCGTGTGTGGCTATGGTTTCCTTGATGGCCCCACTGATGGCGGCCTTGTCCCACACCGCCAGCGCTTCGAGTTTGTCCGCGAAGGCCAGCACGGCCGGCTTGATCGCGTCGGTCAGGTGTTGGGCGCGATCAGTCTCGCTCGGGGTCACTGGCGACACATACATCGCCAGCCAGTCAGTCAGCGCCACCGTCGTGCTGCAGCGGTCCTTGAACAGGCCGCACATCGCTTCCAGGCGCTCCGGCGCGGCCAAGCCCCGCTTGGTCAGCTGCGCCGCGACCAGCGAGGCCAGCCGCGCATCGTCGGCCTGCTTGATGTAGTGCGAGTTGACCCATTCCAGCTTGGCCGGATCCCATTGCGCGGGGCTCTTCGAGATGTGGCTGCCGTCGAACCACGACACCAGTTGCGCCACGCTGTAGAGCTCGTCGTCGCCGTGGCTCCAGCCCAGTCGCGATAGATAGTTCAGCATCGCCTCGGGCAGATAGCCGTTCTCCTCGTACGCGGTGACGCTGACCGCGCCACGGCGCTTGGACAGCTTCAGGCCGTCGTCGCCCAGGATCACGGGAATGTGGCCGAACGCCGGCAGCGCCGCGCCCAGTGCGTTGAAGAGGTTGATCTGCCAGGGCGTGTTGTTGATGTGCTCGTCGCCACGGAAGACGTGCGTGATCTTCATGTCCCAGTCGTCGATCACGACCGCGAAGTTGTAGGTCGGCACGCCGTCGGGACGCAGCAGGATGAGGTCGTCGATCTCGCGGTTGTTGATCGTGATCGGCCCCTTGACCAGGTCATCCCAGGTCACGTCGCCATCGATCGGATTCTTGAAGCGCACCACCGGTTCGATGTCGGCGGGGATCGCCGGCAAGGTCTTGCCCGGCTCCGGACGCCAGGTGCCGTCATAACGACGCTTCTCGCCGCGGGCCTCCTGACCTGCCTTCATCGCGGTGAGCTCCTCGGGCGAGCAGTAGCAGCGGTAGGCGGTGCCGGCCGCGATCATCTGCTCGATGACCGCGTGATAGCGTTCCAGGCGCTGCATCTGGTAGATCGGACCTTCGTCGTACTCGAGGCCCAGCCACTTCATCGAGGCCAGGATCTGGTCGACCGAATCCTGCGTCGACCGCGCGACGTCGGTGTCCTCGATGCGCAGCACGAATTCGCCGCCATGATGGCGCGCGTACGCCCAAGAGAACAGCGCCGTGCGCGCCGTGCCGAGGTGCAGGAAGCCCGTCGGCGACGGGGCGATGCGGGTGCGGACCGGGGTGGAGGGAGTCGTCATAGGGAATTCAAACCGCGGGCCAGGTCGGCCTTGATGTCTTCGATGTCTTCCAGGCCGACCGCGACGCGGATCAGACCCTGCGTGATGCCGGCCGCCTGGCGCTGCGGCTCGGTGAGCCGGCCGTGCGAGGTGCTGGCCGGATGCGTGATGGTGGTCTTGGTGTCGCCGAGGTTGGCGGTGATCGAGCAGATCTTCGTCCGGTCGATCACGTGGAAGGCGACGGCACGGCCGTTGTCGTCCGCACTGCTCTTGACGATGAACGACACCACCGCCCCGCCCTGCCCGCCTTGCTGGCGCATCGCGAGCTCATGCTGCGGATGCGACTTCAGGCCCGGGTAGTAGACGCGCTCGATGGCGGGATGCGCCTCCAGCCATTCGGCCAGCACCGCGGCACTGGCGGTCTGCGCCTTCATGCGCACCGACAAGGTCTCCATGCCCTTGAGCACGACCCAGGCGTTGAACGGCGACAGCGACATGCCGACCGAGCGCATCACCGGCGTGAACACCTCATCGACGTACTTCGCCGAGGCGCAGATCGCGCCCGCGATCACGCGCCCCTGGCCATCGAGGTACTTCGTGCCGGAATGGATGATGAAGTCCGCGCCCATCTTCGTCGGCTGCTGCAGCGCGGGCGAGGCGAAACAGTTGTCGACGGCCAGCAGCGCGCCGTGCGCGTGCGCGATCTCCGCCAGCGCGGCCACGTCGCAGACTTCCGTCAGAGGATTGGTCGGCGTCTCGGCGAACAGCAGCCTGGTGTTGGGCTGCAGCGCGTTCTTCCACTCGGCCAGGTCGGTCTGCGACACGAAGGTCGTCTGGACGCCGAACTTGCCGAACTCGCCCTGCAGCAGCTTGATGGTCGAGCCGAACACCGAGCGCGAGCACACCACATGGTCGCCGGACTTCAGCAGGCCCATGACCAGCAGCATGATCGCGGACATGCCGGACGAGGTCGCGATGCAGGCCTCAGTGCCTTCGAGTGCCGCGAGCCGGCGCTCCATCATCATGACCGTCGGATTCGAGAAGCGGCTGTAGACGAAGGCCTCCTCCTCGTTGGCGAAACGGCGCGCGGCGGTGGCCGCGTCCGGATGCACGAAGGAGCTGGTCAGGTACAGCGCTTCCGAGTTCTCGCCCCAGGGCGACGGCGGCAGGCCCTCGCGGACGGCGAGCGTGTCCAGCCGCACGTCGGCCGGCAGGTCCACGCGCGGGATGCCGCCCTTCTTCTCATTGCTCATCACTGGTCTCCGCCGCTTTGCAGCGCCAAGCGGCTGCGCGCCGGCAGGTCCTCTTCCTCGGGCTGCGACTTGCGCTGCGCCTGCATGGTCGCGAAGTCCTCGACCGAGACGTCGCCGGTGATGTAGGTGCCGTCGAAGCACGAAGCCTCGAAGCCGTTCAGACCCGGACGGAGCTGGCCGACCACGCGCTTCATCGCATCGACGTCCTGGTAGATCAGCGCGTCGGCGCCGATGAACTGCCGGATCTCCTCGATCGAACGGCCGTGGGCGATCAGTTCTTCCTTGGTCGGCATGTCGATGCCGTAGACGTTGGGGAAGCGCACCGGCGGCGCGGCCGAGGCCAGGTAGACCTTGTTCGCGCCGGCCTCGCGGGCCATCTGGACGATTTCCTTGGAGGTCGTGCCGCGCACGATGGAGTCGTCGACCAGCAGCACGTTGCGGCCCTTGAATTCGAGGCCGATCGCGTTGAGCTTCTGGCGCACCGACTTCTTGCGCGTGGACTGGCCCGGCATGATGAAGGTCCGGCCGACATAGCGGTTCTTGACGAAGCCTTCGCGGTACGGCTTGCCGATGCGATGCGCGAGCTGCATTGCCGACGGGCGGCTCGATTCCGGGATCGGGATGACGACGTCGATCTCGCTGGGCGGGATCGTCGAGATCAGGCGCTGGGCCAGCGTCTCGCCCATGTTCAGGCGGGCCTGGTAGACCGAGATGCCGTCCATCACCGAGTCCGGGCGCGCCAGGTAGACGAACTCGAACATGCAGGGATTCAGCGTCGGGTTCTCGGCGCACTGCTGCGTGTGGACCGTGCCCGCGGTGTCGATGAACAGGGCCTCGCCGGGCGCGAGGTCGCGCGTCAGCACGTGGCCGGTGCCTTCCAGCGCCACGCTTTCGCTGGCGACCATGACCTCGCCGTCGGCGGCCTGGCCGAAGCACAACGGCCGGATGCCGTAGGGATCGCGGAACGCGAGCAGCCCGTGTCCGGCGATGAGCGCGATCACGGCGTAGGAGCCCTTGATGCGCTTGTGCACCGTGCCCACGGCCTTGAAGATCTGCGCCGGCGTCAGCGGCAGGTCGCGGCCGGCCATCTCCAGCTCGTGCGCGAGCACATTGATCAGGACTTCGGTGTCGCTCTCGGTGTTGATGTGGCGGCGGTCGACGTCGAACAGCTCATCCTTCAACGCATGCGCGTTGGTCAGGTTGCCGTTGTGGACCAGCACGATGCCATAGGGCGCGTTGACGTAGAACGGTTGCGCCTCTTCCTCGGAGTAGGCGTTGCCCGCCGTCGGATAGCGGACCTGGCCGAGGCCGACGTTGCCGGGCAGTCCGCGCATGTTGCGGGTGCGGAAGACGTCGCGCACCATGCCGCGTGCCTTGTGCATGAAGCACTTCTGACCCTGCATCGTGACGATGCCGGCCGCGTCCTGGCCGCGATGCTGCAACAGCAGCAGCGCGTCATAGATCAGCTGGTTGACCGGCGCCTTGGAAATCACACCGACGATGCCGCACATGGGGAGGTCCTTAATGCTTCTGGAACGGGAAGAAAACGACGAGGAAAGCGACGGCCAGGGCGCTCGTGACGCTCAGGCCGGAATGTAGTCTTGCAGGGCCGCGGGCAACAGCGGCTTCACCTGCGTGAGGGTTGCCTGCAGCCAGGGCGCGATCTGCGATTCGGTCCACGGCTGCGACCGCACGGCCGGCGTCATGTCCACGATGACGGTCGCCAGCAGTGCCAGCAACACCGCGCGCAGCACGCCGAAGGCCGCGCCGCCGAGCCGGTCCAGCACGCCCAGCGGCGTCGCGTGGATCAGCGCCCGGATCAGCTTCGCGCCAAGACCCCAGATCAGCAGCACCAGGATGAACGCCAGCACCAGTCCGACGGCATGGATCAGCGACGGGCCGATCTTCTCGGCCGGCAGCAGGCCCTCGATGAACGGCGCCACGAAGGGCGAGGCCGCATACGCGACCAGCCAGCCGGCGATGGTCATCAGCTCGAAGACCAGGCCGCGCCACGCGCCCAGCAGCACCGAGACGAGGAGCAGGCCCAGCAGCGCGAGGTCGACCCAGTTCATCGCGATGATCGGACGTGCGCTGGGAAAAGGTCATGGTCGTGCATCGTGGCGTGCTCCGTGCCGGCCCGTCAGAGCGTCAGCACGGCCGACGAAAGGCCACCGCCGCGGACCTTGGCCGCGACCTTGTCCGCCTCGTCGCGCGAGTTGAACGGTCCCACCCGGACGCGGATGCGCTTGCCGTCCGCCGTGTCGACCGCTTGCGTGTAGGTCTTGAGGCCCATGCGCTCGACCTTGGACCGCACGTCCTGGGCGGCCTTGCCGTCGGCGTAGGCGCCGACCTGCACGATGAAGCGCGCGCCGGAGACCGCCGCGGCGTCGGGCTTCTTGTCGGCCGAACGGCCGTCCAGCAACGCCTGGGCACGGGCGGCATCGGCCGACCGGGTGTCTGGCTTCGGGTCGGGCTTGCGCTCCGGCTTGGCTTCGACCTTGGGCTCGGGTTTGCGCTCCGGCTTGTTCTCCGGTCTGGTCTCGGCCCGGGCCTCGGGCTTGTGTTCAGGCTTGGTCTCGACACGCGCCGGGCGCGCCGGTTCGGCGATCGTCGCGCGCTCGTCGGGCTTGGTCTCCATGCGCGTGGGCGGCATGGCCTGGGCCACTTGGTCGGCGACCGGATCCCGCGGCGCTTCCGGCGGCGGGACCGGGCGGTCGGCGGCGGCCTGCTCGGCGGACTCCGTGATGATGCCGCGGCCGGCGTCACTGCCGGTGGCCTGGCCGCGCGAGGTCTGGGCGGTCGGCGCGGGGATCGTCAACGGCGTGGCGCCGTCCTTGCGCGGGATGTCGATCGGCAGGTCGACGGGGATCGGACGCGGCTGGGTCTCGAAAAGCAGCGGGAACACGATCACCGCGACGCCCACCAATACGGCGGCGCCGATCAGGCGCCGGCGCGCCCGCAGACGCAGTTGCTGGACATCGTCGACCGCCTCGGCGCCGCCACGGGCGCGACCGCGCCCACCGTCTCCGGAACGGCCCCGCTCGGCCCGTTCACCGCCTCGGTCGCCGGAGTCGTTCGTTTCGCCGCGCTTCAGGAAGGACAGAAGACCCATGTACTCGGAGGACCTGGTTGATGCCGCGCCGTCGCCGCGGGAGTGCCTCCGGGACCCACGGCCCCGGAGCGGAAAGCGGCCCCTCCGTAGTTACGGACGGGGCCGCCGACTTCAACTGCGAGAGATTCGAATGCAGCGTTGCGAAGCGCTCAATGCCACCCGCTTCAAGACTCGGATTCCGGCTGGACGCCGCCGCCCAGTCTCGGGATGCCGTTCTTGAGCACGCCGCCCACGGTGAAGAACGAACCGAAGACCAAAATTCTATCAGCGGGGTCCGCCTCGGCCGCCGCCGCGGCCAGGGCCGATGCGGGGTCCGGATGCAGCGACGCGCCGACGTCCTTCGGCGTTTGCAGCGTGCCGGCCGCGCGAGCCTCGTCGAAACGCGCCTGCAGCGCCTGGGCGCTCGCCGCACGCGCGATCGGCAGGTCGCAGAAATGCCAGTGGTCGATCAGCGGCGAGATGCGCGCCAGGATGTTGGCGAGGTCCTTGTCTGCCATCGCGCCGAACACGGCCCGGGTGCGCGGATAGAAGCCCATCTGGTCGAGGTTCTGCGCCAGCGCTGCCACCGCATGCGGGTTGTGCGCGACGTCCAGCACCAGCATCGGCGAACCCGGGATGACCTGAAAGCGTCCCGGCAGTTCGACGAGGGCCAGCCCTGCGCGCACCGCCTGCGCGGAGATCGGAAGCCGCTCATACAGCGCCTCGAACACCGCGAGCACGCCCGAGGCGTTCAGCAGCTGGTTCACGCCGCGCAGCGCCGGGTAGGACATGCCGCTGTAGCGCCGCGCGCGTCCGGCCCACTGCCACTGCTGGCGGTCGCCGGAATAGCTGAAATCGCGTCCGAGTTGGCGCACTTCCGCGCCGATCGACTCGGCATACGCCGCGATCGAGGCCGGCGGCATCGGATCGGACACGATCGCCGGCTTGCCCGGCCGCATGATGTGCGCCTTTTCGCGGCCGACGGACTCGCGGTCCGGGCCGAGGTACTCGGTGTGATCCAGGTCGATGCTGGTGATGACACTGCAGTCGGCGTCGATGACGTTCACCGCATCCAGGCGCCCGCCCAGGCCGACTTCCAGGATCACCAGGTCCAGCGGTTCCGACGCGAGCTTGTGCAGGATCGCCAGCGTCGTGAACTCGAAATAGGTCAGCGCCAGTTCACCGCGGGCCTTTTCCACCGCTTCGAAATGCGGCAGCAGCGCTGCGGCGTCGACCGGCTGGCCGCCGACGCGGCAGCGCTCCTGGAAGTGCACCAGGTGCGGCTTGATGTAGAGACCGACACGGTACCCCGCCTGCAGCGCGACGCTTTCCAGCATGGCGCAGGTGGAGCCCTTGCCGTTCGTGCCGGCGACCATCACGACCGGCGTATCCGGGCCGAAGTTCAGGTTCAGGCGTTGGCGCATCTCGGCGACGCGCGCCAGCGTCATGTCGATCTCCTTCGGATGCAGCCGCTCGCAACGGGCCAGCCAGGCGTCGAGCACCTGCTGCGCGTTGCCGCCGGGGGTCAGCACGGGAATGGAAAGATCGTTCGAGACGGCTGAGGGGGACGAAGTGGAGGACATCGGAAATTCCAAGGCTCAAATGAAGACGGCCAGACCGGGAGTGGTCTGGCCGTGCTGAGTACCGTCACCACCCCGGGGGTGGTTCGCAGCCGCGAACGTCAGGCGACCGCGTCGGAGCTCTGCCGCTGCAGGATGGCCAGGTTGCGGGCGATGACCTCGCGCAGCTTGCGGCGGTCGACGATCATGTCGATCGCGCCCTTCTCCATCAGGAACTCGGCGCGCTGGAAACCCGGGGGCAGCTTCTCGCGCACGGTGTTCTCGATGACGCGCGGGCCGGCGAAGCCGATCAGCGCCTTGGGTTCTGCGATCACGATGTCACCCACGAACGCGAAGCTCGCCGAGACGCCGCCCATCGTCGGATCGGTCAGCACGCTGACATAGGGCAGCTTCGCCTTGGCCAGGCGCGTGAGCGCGGCGTTGGACTTGGCCATCTGCATCAGCGAAAGCAGGCCCTCCTGCATCCGCGCGCCGCCGGTAGCGGTGAAGCAGATGAAAGGGGTCTTCTGCTCCAGCGCGGTCTCGACGCCGCGCGCGAAGCGCTCGCCGACCACGGAGCCCATCGAGCCGCCCATGAAGTCGAACTCGAAGCAGGCCGCCACGACCGGGATGCTCATCACCGCGCCGCCCATGACGACCAGCGCGTCGGTCTCGCCGGTCGATTCCAGCGCTTCCTTGAGCCGGTCCGGATACTTCTTGCTGTCCTTGAACTTCAGCGCGTCCACGGGCAGCACTTCCTGGCCGACCTCGTAGCGGCCTTCGCCGTCCAGGAACGCGTCCAGGCGGGCCCGGGCGCCGATGCGGTGATGGTGACCGCACTTCGGGCAGACGTTGACGTTCTGCTCGAGGTCGGTCTTGTACAGCACCGTTTCGCAGGACGGGCACTTGATCCACAGGCCTTCCGGCACCGTGCGGCGCTGGTCGGGGTCGGTCTGCTGGATCTTCGGGGGAAGCAGTTTCTCAAGCCAACTCATGGCGGGCTCCTATAGCTAAGGCCGGACGGCCGAGCGGGGTATCGACACCGTCGACCCTGTTCAGGCGTCCAGCGCGGCGCGGATGTCTCGGATGAAGGCCGCCGCCTGGATCGCGACATTATCCCTTGTCTGGGACTCGATCAGCTGGACGAGGGCCGAACCGATCACCACCGCGTCCGCATGGCGCGCCACGGCGGCCGCCGTGGCGCCGTCGCGGATGCCGAATCCGACGCCCAGCGGGATGCTCACGTGCTTGCGCAGACGCGGCATCGCCTCGGCGACGGCGCCGGTGTCCAGGTGGCCGGCGCCGGTCACGCCCTTGAGGGAGACGTAGTAGACGTAGCCGCTGGCGAGCTGCCCGATGCGGGCGACGCGCTCGTCGGTCGACGTCGGGGCGAGCAGGAAGATCGGATCCAGCCCCTGCGCCTTCAGCGCGGCGGCGAAGGCCTCGGATTCCTCCGGCGGGTAATCGACGATCAGCACGCCGTCGACCCCGGCGGCCTTGGCCTCGGTGACGAAGCGCTCCAGGCCGAAACGCTCGACCGGGTTGGCGTAACCCATCAGCACGACCGGCGTCGCGTCATCCTGCCGACGGAAGTCGCGGACGATCGCCAGCACATGCGTCAGCGTGATGCCCTTGGCCAGCGCGCGTTCGCTGGCCTTCTGGATCACCGGGCCGTCGGCCATCGGATCGGAGAACGGCACGCCGAGCTCGATCACGTCGGCGCCGGCCTTCGCCATCGCCAGCATCAGCTCGACGGTCACGTCCGCGTAAGGATCGCCCGCGGTAACGTAGGGGATCAGCGCCTTGCGGCCCTCGGCGCCCAGGCGGGCGAAGGTGGCTTGGATGCGGCTCATTGCGCGCCTCCCTTCACGGCGTGGCCGGCCATCGAGGGCCGGTCGAAGTACTCGGCGCCCGACAGGTCGGCCACGGTGCCGATGTCCTTGTCGCCGCGACCGGAGAGGTTGACCAGCAGGTGCTGGTCCGGCCGCATCGTCGGCGCGAGCTTGAGCGCATGCGCCAGCGCATGGCTCGATTCGAGCGCGGGGATGATGCCCTCGGTGCGGCACAGCCGGTGGAAGGCGGCGAGCGCCTCGGTATCGGTGGCACCGACATATTCGGCGCGGCCGATGTCCTTCAGGTAGGCATGCTCGGGGCCGACGCCCGGGTAGTCCAGGCCGGCGGAGATCGAATGCGTCTCGATGATCTGCCCCGCGTCGTCCTGCAGCAGGTAGGTGCGGTTGCCGTGCAGCACGCCGGGCGAGCCGGCGGTCAACGTGGCCGCGTGCTTGGGCGTGTCGACGCCCTGCCCCGCCGCCTCGACGCCGATCAGGCGCACATCCGCATGCGGGATGTACGGGTAGAAGATCCCGATCGCGTTGCTGCCGCCGCCCACGCAGGCGATGACGGCATCGGGCTGTCTGCCGGTCATCTCGGGCATCTGCACGAGGCACTCGTCGCCGATGACGCGCTGGAAGTCGCGGACCATCATCGGATACGGATGCGGGCCGGCCACGGTGCCGATGATGTAGAAGGTCGACTCGATGTGGGTGACCCAGTCGCGCATCGCTTCGTTGAGCGCATCCTTCAGCGTCTTCGAGCCGGACTCCACCGGCACGACACGCGCGCCCAGCAGGTTCATCCGGTAGACGTTGGGCGACTGGCGCTTCACGTCCTCGGAGCCCATGTACACGACGCACTCCATGCCGTAGCGGGCGCAGATCGTCGCGGTGGCGACGCCGTGCTGGCCGGCGCCGGTCTCGGCGATGACGCGCTTCTTGCCCATGCGTCTCGCGAGCAGCGCCTGGCCGATGGTGTTGTTGACCTTGTGCGCGCCGGTGTGGTTCAGGTCCTCGCGCTTGAGGAAGATCTGCGCGCCGCCGAGCTCGCTGCTCAGCCGCCTGGCGTGATAGATCGGGCTCGGCCGGCCGACGAAGTGCGCCAGCTCGTACTGGAACTCGCGGATGAATTCCGGGTCCTGGCTGTAGCGGGCGTACGCCTCGTTGAGTTCGTCGAGCGCGTGGATCAGCGTCTCGGCGACGAAGCGGCCGCCGTAGTAGCCGTGGGAGTTGGCGGTGGACACGGGGCCGAAACGGCCTTGCGCATCGGGCTGCTCGTAACCCGCGAGCGGGCCCGTGACGAACGGGGTCGCGGATGGATTCAAAGTCTTGGACATGAGGGGTCCTCGGTGAGGATGCCCGTCTGCGAACCTGCGGGGATCAAAGGCAGGAGTTCAAGCCGACTTCAGGCGGTCGGCCTCGCGCACGGCATCGCAGAACTGGCGGATCTTGCCGGCGTCCTTGAGGCCCTTGGAGGCCTCCACGCCGGAGCTGACGTCAACGGCCCAGGGCCGCACCTTCAGCACGCCATCGATCACGTTGGCTGCACTCAACCCACCAGACAAAACGACCGGAGAGGGAACGCTTGGAGGCAGCAGTGACCAATCGAAGACCTTTCCGCCTCCACCGTAACCGTCGACGAAGGCGTCGACCAGCACGGCCTGGGCGCGGGAGAACCGAGAGACGAAGTCTAGCAAATCGAAGCCCGGCGCCATCCGTGCCGCGCGCAGATAGGGGCGCGCCCAGCGATCGCAGTCCTCGGGCGTCTCATCGCCATGGAACTGAAGCGTCAGCGTCGGGATCGCCGCCAGCGCCGCCTGGATCGCCTCGGGCGACGCATTGACGAACAGGCCCACGGGCGTCACGAACGGCGGCAGGCGCCGCGCCAATGCCGCGGCGCGTTCGACACTGACGGCGCGCGGGCTCTTCTCGTAGAAGACCAGCCCGATCGCGTCGGCGCCAGCGTCGACAGCGACGTCGACATCGGCTTCGCGGGTCAGGCCGCAGATCTTGATTCGGGTGCGGGTCATAGGGGATTCAAGGCAACCAGTCCATCGCCGCCGTGTGCCGCGGCAGATTCAGGTGATCGTCGTAGGTCGGGCCGACGAAGTACAGCCCGTCCGGCGGGAAGGTCGGCGCCGCGGCATCGCGGGACCGCGCCGCCAGCACCTCGTCCAGCCACGACGGCGGCTTCTGCCCCGCGCCCACGGCGATCAGGCAGCCCATGATGTTGCGGATCATGTGATGCAGGAAGGCGATGCCGTCGAACTCGAAGCGCCAGTACGGGCCGCGGCGGTGGATCTCGATGCCGCGCAGGATCTTCACCGGTGAGGCCGCCTGGCACTCCGCGGAACGGAACGAACTGAAGTCATGTTCGCCGACCAGCCGCGAAGCCGCGTCGCGCATCGCGTCGCCGTCCAGCGGCCGGAAGATCCAGCCGACGCTGCCGGCCTGGATGGAGGGCCGCACGTTCGACTCCAGCAGCAGGTACCAGTAGCGCCGGCCGCGCGCCAGGTTGCGCGCGTGGAAGTCATCGCCGGGGAACGCGGCCCACTGGACCGCGACGTCGCGCGGCAGGTAGCGGTTGACGCCGCGGACCCAAGAGAACTCCTCGCGCGCCACCGGCGAGTCGAAGTGGACTACCTGGTTCAACCCGTGGACGCCGGTGTCGGTGCGGCCGGCGCAGATCGTGCGGACCGGCTGCGCGATGAACTGGGCAAGCGCCGCCTCCAGCGCGTCCTGGACGGTGCCGCCGCCCGGCTGGCTCTGCCAGCCCTTGTAGGCCTCGCCGCGGTAACTCACGCCCAGCGCCACGCGCATGCGGATCTCCGGATCTCAGGAAAAAAGTGAACGCCAAAAAGAAAAGGCGCCCGGCCAGGCCGAGCGCCTTGTCGTGAACCGCTCGCAGTTTAGCGAAGCTGGTCCAGCATCTGTTGAGCGCGGGCGCGCATCGGACCGTCGGCCTTGCCGACCAGCTCCTGCAGCACGTCGCGCGCGCCTTCGGTGTCGCCGATCTGACGGAACTCTTCAGCCAGCTCGATCTGACGCTGAAGGGCCTCGTCGTCGTTCGGGTCGATGCTGTCGAGGTCGACGCCCAGGTCGTCCAGGCTCATCGTGTCCCGGGTCGACGGCTTGGCATCGGGCAGCGCGTCCAGATCGGGCAGATCGACGGACGCGATGTCCTCGATGTCGTTCACCTTGCCGATCGTGCGCTCGTCCCGGCTGGCCGGTGCGTCGGTCGGCAGGTCCAGGTCGATGCTCGACAGGTCGAAGTCCAGCGACGACGGATCCTGCGCGGGCGCCGAGGCCGGCGTGCTGCCGCCCAGATCGTCCAGGTCACCGAGGTCGAACTCGAGTTCGCGGGCGCTGGCGGCGGTGGGAGCCGGCGGTGTGCTCAGGTCCAGGTCCATGTTCATCGGCGCCTGGCTGGCGGACGAGGGCAACGCCTGCGTGGCGGCCATGGCCGGCGCCGGTGCCGGCGGCGAACCCAGGTCCAGGTCCAGATCGAGGTCCATCAGGCTGGACGGGCCGCTGTCACGCGGCGCGGCCGCAGCCGCCGCCGCGGCGGTCGCCGCCGCGCGGGCCAGCGCGCCGCCGCCCGGATGGGCCATGCCGGTCGCGGGCAAGGTGCTCGCGTTCATCGGCTCGGGGCGCTCGTCGTCGTTCTCGAACATCGTCGGCGCGCCGCCGGGCTGGTACAGCGGATTCTCCGGATCAGCCTGGCGGCCGAGTTCCTGGACCTTCGCCCAATCCTCGCCCTGACCCTTGGTCTCGGCGTACAGCTGGACGGCCAGTTGCTCGAAGCCCTTGATGTCGCGGCGCTTGCCATAGACCTCCAGCAGCTTCAGGCGGATGGCCAGACGCTCCGGATTGGCGCGCAGCGCCTCCTTCAGGATTTCCTCGGCCTGCAGGTCGCGGCCGTAGGCCAGGTAGACGTCGGCTTCGGCGACCGGATCGACGTCGCCGATCGCATCGAGCTGGCTCAGCGAATAGCTCATCGACGACTGACCGGTCGTCGAAGCGTCGCGCGTGTCGACGCGCTGACCGCCGCTGTGACCAAAGAACGAGTCCGGCGCCAGGCGGCTTTCCGCGAACGCGGTCTCGGAACGCGAGGCCGCATCGCGGCGCGCGCGCCAGCGGTTGTAGCCGATGCCACCGGCGATCACGGCCAGGGCGGCCACGAGCGCGGGCAGGTAGTCGCCCAGCGAATCGAGGAAGCCGGGCTCCTCCGGCTCTGGCTTGGGTGCCGGCACGGCGCGCGGTGCCGAAGCGGCGACCGGGCGCGAAGCGGGAACTTCAGCCACCGCGGCCGAGGCCGGGGCGGCAGGCGCTTCCGATGCGGCCGCGGGCACGTTCGCGGCGACGGTCACCGGCGGCACCACGGCCGGCGCGGGAGCCGGTGCAGGCGCGGGGGCCGGCGTCGGCGCGGGGGCCGGCGCTGCCGCGGTCGTCGCCGCAGCCGGCTTCGACGCGGCGCTCGACAGCTTCTTCAGCTCTTCGACGTTGCGGGTCAGTTCGGCGACTCTGGCCGCCGAATCCTTCTTCTCGGTGTCCTTCGACACCTTGGACTCCGCGCCGGCAACGCCGCTGGGCTTGCTCAGCGTCAGCTTGTCCGGGGCGGTAGACGTCGCGGGCTTGCGGTCCTCGACGGAGGCCTGCACGGAACCCTTGGCCTGACGGCTGTTCTCTTCCGCCTTCAGCGCCGGCGCGGCTTCGGCCAGACGCTGGCGATATCCGCCGAAGTCGCTGCTCTGCGCCTGGATGACGCGGCGCGCTTCCTGCGGCGTGATCGACTGGACGGCCTCGCTGCCGGGCACGGACAGCACGGCACCCGACTTCAGCCGGTTCATGTTCTGGCTGATGAACGCGTCCGGGTTGCTGCGGTACAGACCGACCAGCATCTGGTCCAGCGACACGCCGGACGGCTGGGTGCGGCCCGCGATGCGAGACAGCGTGTCGCCGGGCTGGACCGTGTACTCGGAGCCGGGCGTGGCCGGTGCGGCCGCCGCGGGCGACGGGGCCGGACGCGGTGCGCGCGCCGTGGCGGGCGCGGGCGGCTGACTCACCGGCGTGGCAGGCGCGGAGGACACCGGCGCCTGCGTGCGTGCGACCGGGGGCGGTGCGACAACCGACGGCGTCGACGCGGGCGCCGAGATCACCGGGGAAGTGGTCGGCTCGTTGGAACGCGCGACATTGGTGTTGCTCGGCGGATCGAACAGCAGCGTGAATTCGCGGGTCAGGCGGCCGCTCGACCAGTTCACCTCGAGGATGACGTCGACGAACGGTTCCTGGACCGCGCGGTCGCTGCTCAGGCGCAGGAAGGGCCGGCCATCGGCGCGGCGGGCCAGTTGCACCTGCGTGCTGGCCAGCACCGCGTTGTAGTCCAGACCCGAAGCCCGGTAGGACTCAGGCGGCGCGACGCGCAGCTTGAGCGAGCCGGCTTCCTCGGGACTGAGGCTGCTGACGTCGATCTCCGCGCGCAGCGTTTCGCCAAGCGCCGATTGCACCGTCAGTTTCCCAAGCCCCAGGCCGTAGGCGGAACCCGCCGCCAGTCCCAACGCGGTGACCGCGGCCACCTGGCTCAGCGCAAATCGCGCATATGCGCTCGCATGTTTTTTCAAGGCGTCCCCCAAAGCAACAAGGCGGCCCATCCAAAGGACCGCCTGTCTGACGTATTGTTGTTGTGCGACTGATGCGCCCGGGCAGGCTCCCAGCCATTCCCGCGGTAGAAAATCACAACGGTGGCAAGCATATACGCATCGTTGCTGAGGTAGCTCATGAATAACAACGATGAGCTAGCGCAGATACACAGGTGGTTACCGCCTTGTCGCTAGAAGGCAACGCGAACGCCCTCTGGCAATCCCTAATCGGGATGAAAAAAAGCGGTGGCATGGCCACCGCTTTCAGAGCGCTACGCGCCAGCCGGCGTCGTGTCGACGACGACCGGCAAAGTGCCGATCAACGATCCAGCAGGATGCGCAGCATCCGGCGCAGCGGTTCCGCCGCGCCCCACAGCAACTGGTCACCGACGGTGAACGCGCCGACGTATTCCGGCCCCATGGCCAGCTTGCGGATGCGGCCGACCGGAATCGTCATCGTGCCGGTGACGGCAACCGGGGTCAGGTCCTTGATCGTGGCTTCGCGCGTGTTGGGCACGACCTTCACCCACTCGTTGTCCGCGGCGATCATGGCTTCGATCTCGTCCAGCGGCACGTCCTTGCGCAGCTTGAGGGTCAGCGCCTGCGAGTGGCAGCGCATCGCGCCCACGCGCACGCAGAAACCGTCGACCGGGATGGCGGCGGTGCCGAAGCCCTCGCCCTGGCCGAGGATCTTGTTGGTCTCGGCCATGCCCTTCCACTCTTCCTTGGACATGCCGTTGCCGAGGTCCTTGTCGATCCACGGGATCAGCGAGCCGCCCAGCGGCACGCCGAAGTTGGCGATCTCGTCGGCGGACAGCGCGCGCTGCTTGGCGATGACCTTGCGATCGATCTCGAGGATGGCGCTCTTGGGGTCGTCCAGCAGCGCCTTCACTTCCGCGTTCAGCGTGCCGTACTGGGTCAGCAGCTCGCGCATGTGCTGCGCGCCGCCGCCGGACGCGGCCTGGTAGGTCTGCGTGGACATCCACTCAACCAGCCCGGCCTTGTACAGCGCGCCCACGCCCATCAGCATGCAGCTGACGGTGCAGTTGCCGCCGATCCAGTCGCGGCCGCCCTTGGACAGCGCGTTCTTGATCACCGGCATGTTGACCGGGTCCAGCACGATCACGGCGTTGTCGGCCATGCGCAGTGTGGACGCGGCGTCGATCCAGTGGCCGTTCCACCCCGCGGCGCGCAGCTTGGGATAGACCTCGGCGGTGTAGTCGCCACCCTGGCAGGTGATGATGATCTCGCAGCGCTTGAGCTGATCGATGTCGAAGGCGTTCTGCAGCGCCGTCTCGTTCTTCGCGAACGCCGGGGCGGTGCCGCCCGCGTTCGACGTGCTGAAGAACAGCGGCTCGATCAGATCGAAATCGCGCTCCTGCGCCATGCGGTCCATCAGCACCGAGCCGACCATGCCGCGCCACCCCACCAAACCAACCAATGTCGTCATTTGCGTACCTTCGTTCATTGAAAGGCCCGGCACTGCTGGCCGGGCATCGCCCAAACACCGTCACACACCCTGGGAGCCTGCCCGGCTCGCTTCGCCGGGTGTGTGAGGTGGGGCGAGACGAACCGGAGCGGACTAGCTCTTGATGGTTTTGGTCGTGGTAATGCCTTTGGCCGCGACGATCGCGGTCACGACGGCATCACCCATCTCGCGGGTGCTCACCTTCTGGGTGCCCTCGCTCCAGATGTCCGCGGTACGCAGACCCTGGGCCAGCACGGCTTGAACCGCCGACTCGATACGAGCGGCGGCTTCGGGCTGGTGGAGGGAGAACTTGAGCATCATGGCAGCGGAAAGGATTGTAGCCAGCGGATTGGCGATCCCCTTGCCCGCGATGTCCGGCGCGCTGCCGTGGCTGGGTTCGTAGAGGCCCTTGTTGTTCTTGTCCAACGAGGCGCTGGGCAGCATGCCGATCGAGCCGGTCAGCATCGCCGCCTCGTCCGACAGGATGTCGCCGAACATGTTGCCGGTGACGACGACGTCGAACTTCTTGGGCGCCTTGACCAGTTGCATCGCGGCGTTGTCGACGTACATGTGGTCCAGCTCGACGTCGGGGTAGTCCTTGTGGACCTCGGTGACGACGTCCTTCCAGAACTGGAAGGTCTCCAGCACGTTGGCCTTGTCGACCGAGGTCACCTTCCTGTTGCGCTTGCGCGCGGCCTGGAAGGCGACGTGGGCGATGCGCTCGATCTCCGGGCGTGAGTAGCGCATCGTGTCGAAGGCTTCCTCGCTGCCGGGGAAGTGACCGTCGACGGCCGTGCGGCGGCCCCGCGGCTGGCCGAAATAGATGTCGCCGGTGAGCTCGCGGATGATCAGGATGTCCAGGCCGGCGACCAGTTCGGGCTTGAGGCTCGACGCATGGGTGAGCTGCTCGTAGCAGATCGCGGGGCGGAAGTTGGCGAACAGGCCGAGGGCCTTGCGCAGACCCAGGATGGCCTGCTCCGGGCGCAGCGCGCGCTCCAGCTTGTCGTACTTCCAGTCGCCGACGGCGCCGAACAGCACCGCGTCCGCTTCCTGCGCGAGCTTGAGCGTCGCCTCGGGCAGCGGATGGCCGGAGGCCTCGTAGGCGGCGCCGCCGACGGGCGCGGTCTCGAGCTCGAACGGGAGATCGAGCACGTTCAGGACCTTGACGGCCTCCGCGACGATTTCGGTGCCGATGCCGTCACCGGGCAGGACTGCGATCTTCATAGGGTCCTCAGCGAGAAATTCGATTGTTGAGCCACGGCTTGGTGGCGATGCGTTCGGCTTCGAAGGCCTTGATCTTGTCGGCATGACGCAGCGTCAGCGCGATGTCGTCGAAGCCGTTGAGCAGACAGTACTTGCGGAACGGCTGGACGTCGAAGGGCAATTCCTCGCCATCGGCCTTGACGACGACCTGGCGCTCCAGGTCCACCGTCAGCTGATAGCCGGGGAACGCGAAGACCTCGTCGAACAGGCGCGCGACCTGGCTCTCCGGCAACACGATCGGCAGCACGCCGTTCTTGAAGGTGTTGTTGAAGAAGATGTCGGCGAAGCTCGGCGCGATCAGCGCGCGGAAGCCGTACTGCTGCAGTGCCCAGGGCGCGTGCTCGCGGCTGGAACCGCAGCCGAAGTTGCTGCGCGCGATCAGCACCGAGGCGCCTTGATAACGCGGCTGGTTCAGCACGAAGTCCGGATTGGGCTTGCGGCTGGCCGGATCCTGGCCCGGCTCGCCGTGATCGAGATAGCGCCACTCGTCAAAGAGATTCGGGCCGAAGCCGCTGCGCTTGATCGATTTCAGGAATTGCTTGGGGATGATCGCGTCGGTGTCGACGTTCTCGCGATCCATCGGGGCCACGAGGCCCTTGTGCACGGTGAACTTGTCCATGGCGGGTGTCCTGTCGGTACTGTCGATCCTGGGGGCTCAGGCGATGCGACGCACGTCGACGAAGTGGCCTTCCATCGCGGCGGCGGCGGCCATCGCGGGGCTCACCAGGTGGGTGCGGCCGCCGGCGCCCTGCCGGCCTTCGAAATTGCGGTTGCTGGTGGAGGCACAGCGCTCGCCCGGCTCCAGCCGATCGGCGTTCATCGCCAGGCACATCGAGCAGCCCGGCTCGCGCCATTCGAAGCCCGCGGCCTTGAAGATCTGGTCCAGCCCCTCGGCCTCGGCCTGCGCCTTCACCAGACCCGAGCCCGGCACCACCATCGCCAGCTTGACGTTGCCGGCCACGCGGCCGCCCAGGCGCTTCACGACAGCCGCGGCCTCGCGCATGTCCTCGATGCGGCTGTTGGTGCAGCTGCCGATGAAGACCTTGTCGATGCGGATGTCGTTGATCGCCTTGTTCGGCTCCAGCGCCATGTACTGCAGCGCGCGCTCGATGGCACCGCGCTTGACGGCGTCCTTCTCCTTGTCGGGATCGGGCACGCGGTCGTCGATGGACAGGACCATCTCGGGCGAGGTGCCCCAGGTGACCTGCGGACGGATCTGCGCGGCATCGAGCTCGACGACCGCGTCGAACTTCGCGCCGGCGTCCGAATGCAGCGTGCGCCAGTACTGGACGGCCTGGTCCCATTCGACACCGGTCGGCGTGAACGGGCGGCCCTTGACGTACTGCAGCGTCGTCTCGTCGACGGCGATCAGGCCGGCGCGCGCGCCCGCCTCGATCGCCATGTTGCACACGGTCATGCGGCCTTCCATCGACAGCGCGCGGATGGCGCTGCCGGAGAACTCGATCGTGTAGCCGGTGCCGCCCGCGGTGCCGATGCGGCCGATGATCGCCAGCACGATGTCCTTGGCGCCGACGCCGGGCATGACCTGACCCTCGACCTTGATCAGCAGGTTCTTGGCCTTCTTCGCCAGCAGCGTCTGCGTGGCCAGCACGTGCTCGACCTCGGAGGTGCCGATGCCGTGCGCCAGCGCACCGAAGGCGCCGTGCGTGGACGTGTGGCTGTCGCCGCAGACAACGGTCATGCCGGGCAGCGTGGCGCCCTGCTCCGGCCCGATCACGTGCACGATGCCCTGGCGCTTGTCGTTCATCTTGAACTGCGTGATGCCGAAGCGGTCGCAGTTCTTGTCGAGCGTGTCGACCTGCAGGCGAGACACTGGATCGGCGATGCCCTGGCTGCGGTCGGTGGTCGGCACGTTATGGTCGCTGACGGCCAGGTTGGCCGACAGGCGCCAGACCTTGCGGCCGGCCAGGTCCAGTCCTTCGAAGGCCTGCGGGCTGGTGACCTCGTGGACAAGGTGGCGGTCGATGTAGAGGACGGACGTGCCGTCCTCCTCGGTGTGCACCACGTGTTCGTCCCAGAGCTTGTCGTAGAGGGTGCGCGGCGAGCCGGCGTGGGAGATGTTGGCGGTCATGGGATGGCTCTCCATCACTTCAGGGAAAGATGGCTGTCTTTGCGGCTCACTTCGAGCCGGCCTTGGCAACTTGATTTGCGGAATTACTGGGATTCGCGGGCGTGGCGGACGCGCCCGCCGCGGCGGCCTCCTTGGCGGCCGGGCACAGCGCGTCGACGAAACGCTGGACGACGGTCGGCAGGCGCTCCTGACGGGCCACACCCAGAACATAGTCGCGTTGGGCCCAGGCTTCATCCAGCGTCAGGCGCTTCACGTCGAAGACCTGCGCGAAACGGCGCGACGGCGCGTCGGGCAGCACCGCGACGCCCAGGCCGGCCTCGACCAACTGCGCGATCGCGTCGAAGCCGCGCACCTGCAGCCGCGCCTTGAGCGTGCGGCCGCGGGTCATGGCTTCCTGCATCATCAGTTCCTGCGCCGCGGCGCCGCCGTGCAGGCCGACGAGGTCGTGATCGAGCAGGTCGTCGAAGCTGACCGACTCGCGCCCGGCGAGCTCGTGCCCCGCCGGCACCAGGACGGCCAGTCGACCGGTGCGGTAGGACCAGGTCTGCAGCCGGTTGTCCAGCAGCGGCGTGGTGAAGACGCCGACGTCGGCGCGGCCTTCGGCGACGGCGGCCTGCACCTCGGCGCTGGTCTGGTCCTCGAGGCTGATGCGGATCTGCGGATGAGCCTGCGAGAACGCCGCCAGGTCGGGGGGCAGCGCCTCGGCGATCGCGCCGGCGTTGGCGGCGATGCGCAGGTGGCCCTTGATGCCGCGCGCGAACTCGACGACCTCGCTCTCCAGCGCATGCAGCGAGGCATGCAGCGAGCGGATGTGACGGACCAGCGCACGGCAGGCTTCAGTGGGCTCGACGCCGCGGGCGCGACGCTCGAACAGCTGCACCCCGAGGCGCGTCTCCAGGTCGGAAATCCGTTTGCTGGCCGCGGCCAGCGCCAGATGCTCGCGCTCGGCCCCGCGGGTGATGGATCGAGTCTGTTCGATCGCCAACACGAGATTCAAGGTGGTGAGGTCGAGGCGCATGGTTCGGCGGCGGCTGGGTTGAACTGTAGCCTTCGCTCAGAGAGCAAGACTGCGGTCGTTCATGATAATCCCTTCGCCTGAAACGAAAGCTGGAAAATCTTCAGCGACCGTCGTTACCGTTGTTTCGCTTGTTTTGGTATTTATCAGGTCCTATGGTGGTACTTCTTTGGTGCGATGTCGGGCCCGTCGCACTGAGGGCGTTCATCCCTACACCTTTCAGGAGACCTGAATGAACCTTCGAGCCCGATCCGCTGGCGCTGCCGCGCTGGCCACCTTGTCGACCGTCGTGACCACCCTGCTGTCCCCCAGCACTGTGTTCGCCCACGGCGCGCCGGAGTTCCCGATCTCGCGCCAGTACAACTGCTACAAGAACCCGTCGCTGCCGGCCTGCCAGGCCGCGATCGCGTTCGGCGGCGAGCAGGCCATCTACGACTGGAACGGCGTCAACCAGGCCGCCGCCAACGGCAACCACAAGGCGGTGGTGCCCGACCTCAAGATCTGCGCCGGCGGACAGGAGAAGTTCAAGGGCTTCGACCTGGCGCGCGCGGACTGGCCCAGCACGGCCTACTCGCCGGGCGCCGACGGCAAGTACGAGTACCGCTACAACGCGACCGCGCCGCACCGCTCATTGAACTGGACCTTCTTCCTGACGCGCGACGGCTGGAATCCGACGACCTCGCCCCTGCGCTGGTCGGACCTGGAGCAGGTCCAGCAGCTCGGCCCGGACCAAATCGTCACCGCAGCGTCGGGCAAGACCTACACGATGAAGCTGAGCCTGCCGCGGCGCACCGGCAAGCATGTGCTGTTCTCGGCCTGGCAGCGGGCGGACAGCACCGAAGCCTTTTATGCCTGCTCGGACGTGGACTTCGGCGGCGGCACGACGCCGCCCGGCACGCCCTCAGGGCTGAAGCAGATCGGCCAAGTCTCGGCGGCGCAGGACCTGCTGTCGGGCAGCCAGGTGAAGATGCGCGTGTTCAACGGCGCGGGCAATGACCTGGAGACGATCTCGGTGACGCTGACCGCCGCGGCGACCAAGGCCGTGTGGCTCGGACAGATCGCGACCAAGGTCAACCAGACCTCGGGCTACGTGAAGGTCGGCACCCTGCAAGGCGGCAGCGTCGTCGTGCCGGGCGGCGCGACAGTGATGGACGTCTACCTGCAGAACGCCAACTCGGGCGCGAGCTACGCGCTGGACGTCATCCTGCCGACGGTGCCTCCGACGAACCCGCCGGGCGGCGCGCCCGCGTGGTCGGAAGGATCGAGCTACGCCACCGGGCAGATCGTGAGCTACCAGGGCAAGCAATACCGCTGCCTGCAGGCGCACACGGCCTGGGCCGGCGCGGGCTGGAATCCGGCGGCGTCGCCCACGCTCTGGCAGGCGGTCTGAACTGCCACCACCGAGCGCCGGCAGAGGGTGCCGGGGGCACCGTGTCGTCAATCGCGTCGCAGGCTCCGCATTCCTCCCCGGCGCCCCCGGCACCCTCTGCCGCGATGCGGCATGGTGCGCGGGTGATGTCGTGGCTCGCGGCGCGGTGGATGGCGCGACAGGAAGTCGGGGTCAGTCCTTGATACCCAGGAGGCTGCGGCCCACGGCCTCAGCCACCTCGATGCCGTCGACGCCGGCGGACATGATGCCGCCGGCGTAGCCGGCGCCCTCGCCCGCCGGATACAGGCCGCGGACGTTCAGGCTCTGGTAGTCCTTGCCGCGCGTGATGCGCAGTGGCGAGGACGTCCGCGTCTCGACACCGGTCAGCACCGCGTCGTTCATCGCGAAGCCGCGGATCTGGCGCTCGAAGGCCGGCAGCGCCTCGCGGATCGCGTCGAGCGCGTATTTCGGCAGGCTGCCGTTACCCTTCTGCTGCAGGTCGGTCATCGTGACGCCGGGCTTGTAGCTCGGCTCGACACTGCCCAGCGCGGTGCTGCGCTGGCGCTTGACGAAGTCGCCCACCAGCGCGGCCGGCGCCAGGTAGTTGCCCTCGCCGAGCTCATAGGCGCGCGATTCCCAGAAGCGCTGGAACGCGAAGCCGTCCAGCGGATTGACGGCGCTGCCGTCCTTCTTGCCGTCCTGGCGGTAGTCCTCAGGCGTGATGCCGACGACGATGCCCGCATTCGCGTTGCGCTCGTTGCGGGAGTACTGGCTCATGCCGTTGGTGACGACGCGGTGGGGCTCGGACGTCGCCGCGACCACGGTGCCGCCGGGGCACATGCAGAAGCTGTAGACCGAGCGGCCGTTGCCCGCGTGGTGGACCAGCTTGTAGTCGGCCGCGCCGAGGATCGGATGCCCCGCATTCGGGCCGAAGCGGGCCTTGTCGATGATCGACTGCGGATGCTCGATGCGGTAGCCGATGGAGAACGGCTTGGCCTCCATGTGGACGCCGCGCTCGTGCAGCATCGTGAAGGTGTCGCGCGCGCTGTGGCCGAGCGCGATGACGACGTGGTCGGCGCGGAGCTGCTCGCCGGACGCGAGCGTCACGCCGCGCACATGCTGCTGGCCGTCGGCGCCGGGTTCGATGAGCAGGTCGGTGACCTTCTGCTGGAAGCGGATCTCGCCGCCGAGGCTTTCGATCTCGGCACGCATCTTGATGATCATGCTCACCAGGCGGAAGGTCCCAATGTGCGGCTTGCTGACGAAGAGGATCTCCTCGGGCGCGCCGGCCTTGACGAACTCGGTCAGCACCTTGCGCGTGAGGAAGCGCGGATCGGAGATCTGGCTGTAGAGCTTGCCGTCGGAGAAGGTGCCCGCGCCGCCTTCGCCGAACTGGACGTTCGATTCGGGATCGAGCACGCTTTCGCGCCACAGGCCCCAGGTGTCCTTGGTGCGCTCGCGGACCTGCTTGCCGCGTTCGAGCACGATGGGCCGCAGGCCCATCTGCGCCAGGATCAGTGCGGCGAAGAGACCGCAGGGGCCGAAGCCGATGACGATGGGACGCGGGCGTTCGCCGGCCTCCCCTGCGCCACCGGCGGCCGGCGCAAAGAAGCCGGCCGGCGCATGACCGGCGAATTTGTAGTCGGTATCGGGAGAAGGCTTGATGTGCGTGTCGCCGGCGTGGCGCTGGAGCAGCGCGGCTTCAGCGGCGGCGTCGCCCCCACCGTTGATTTCGCAATCGACGGAATAGATCAGCACCATCGCGGTCTTCTTGCGGGCGTCGTAGCTGCGCTTGAAGACGGTGAAGGCGGTGAGCTGCGCGTCGGGGATGCCGAGCCGTTCGACGACGGCAGGGCGCAGCGCCTCCTCGGGGTGATGGAGGGGCAGGCGGAGTTCGTTGATGCGGATCATGGCGATTGATCGGGCAGCGGCGCGAGGGTCAGGTCATGTGCTCAAGCCATGAGCCTCGCTGAAAACAAAACAGGCCCCGCCGGAGGGCATGGGCCTGTTGTCGGATCGATGGGGAGGAACTCCCCGCGACCTCAACCCGAGTGCGGACGCTTGCCCGGGTTCTTCTTCGAGCGGGTGTGCGAACCGCGCTCGAGGCTGCTCTTCTGACCGCGATGCGAAGTCACGGTCACGCCCTTGGGCGCGACGGGACGGGGTGCCGCCTTGCGATCGGCTTCGGTGATGATCTTGTTGCCCATGTTGGCTCCGGTAATGAACTGAGAAACACCTGCCCGAAGTCACAGACTCGCCGGCCTCGGACCCGAATGGGCGACCGGTTGCCTGGAGCAGCGTCGGAAATACGGTGAAGGGCGGGAGTTTACACGCGCCGGCGGGGTCTCCGCTCTCCCCCGCTGCGGGGACGGCGCCCTGTCAACCATCCCCCCTCGGGTCCGTTGACCGTCGATCGGGTCGTCGCGACGATGACTCGCATCCGGCCAGGACGGCACCCGAGGCGCCGCCCGGCCGCACCACAGAGGGAGAACCCATGCCATTCCCGTCCCGTTCCGCCACCGCGCAGGCCGTCCTGCTGGCGGTCTCGCTGGCCACGCTGGCCGCTTGCACCACCTCGCCGGCGCCGGACCAGCGCGCCGCGGACCCACCCGCGCAGGAGGCCGCCCGCGCTGCCGAAGCCAAGGCGGCACCCACCGAGCCGCAGCCGCAGCCGCCGCGCCCCTCGCCGGCGCCCCTTATGCCGATCACCGCCGCAGCCCCGGTCGCGCCTGCCGCAGTCGCGGACTACCGGGCGGGCTTGACGGTCCATGCCACGGCTTATGCACCCCAATGGACGCCGCCGCCGCCGGCCTCGACGGCCAAGTACACGGCCTTCTCCGACAACCCTTGGCAGCGCACCACCGAACAGCCGGTTTCCACCTTCAGTGCCAGCGTCGACACCGGCAGCTACGCCAATGTCCGCCGCTTCATCAATCGCGGCCAGATGCCGCCGCAGGACGCGGTGCGGGTCGAGGAACTGGTCAACTACTTCGGCTTCGACGCGCCCGGCCCCGAGGCCGGCGAGCGCGATCCATTCAAGGTCCGCGCGCAGGTGCTGGCCTCGCCCTGGAATGCCGAGCGCGGCCTGATCCGCATCGCGATCAAGGGCAAGGACATCGCCAAGGCAAGCCTGCCGCCGGCGAACCTGGTGTTCCTGGTCGACGTGTCCGGCTCGATGGGTCCCGAGGACCGGCTGCCGCTGGTGAAGTCGGCACTGAAGCTGCTGACCGCGCAACTGCGTCCGGTGGACCGGGTCAGCGTCGTCACCTACGCCAACGGCACGCGCATCGCGCTGCCGCCGACGCCCGGCGACCAGAAGTCGACCATCAACAGCGCGATCGACCAGCTCCAGGCCGGCGGCGGCACTTACGGCGAAGGCGGCCTCAAGCTCGCCTACGCGCAGGCCCGCGAGTCCTTCATCCCGGAAGGCATCAACCGCGTGCTGCTCGCCACCGACGGCGACCTGAACGTCGGCGAGACCAACCAGGACGCGCTCAAGAAAATGATCGAAGGCGAGCGCAAGAGCGGCGTGACGCTGACGGCGCTGGGCGTGGGCCAGTCCAACTTCAACGAAGCGCTGATGAAGAAGCTGGCCGACACCGGCAACGGCAGCTACCACTACCTGGATTCGCTGCAGGAAGCGCACAAGGTGCTGGTCAACGAGATGACCTCGACGCTGGCGACCATCGCGCAGGACCTCAAGCTGCAGGTCGAGTTCAATCCGGCGACGGTGCAGGAGTACCGGCTGATCGGCTACGAGCTGCATGCGCTCAAGCGCGAGGACTTCAACAACGACAAGGTCGACGCGGGCGACATCGGCGCCGGGCACCAGGTCACCGCGCTGTACGAATTCGTGCCGGCCGGCGCGAAGGGCAACGTCGATCCGCTGCGCTACGGCAACGAGGGCAAGGCGGACAAGGCGTCGACCAAGGAATCGCCACGCGTCGGCAAGCGCGGCGAACTGGCATGGATCAAGCTGCGCTACAAGGCGCCGGGCCAGTCGACGAGCCAGCTGGTCGAACTGCCGGTCGCGAAACCGGCAACGATGCCGGCGCTGGCCGCGCAGGACGCCGACACGCGTTTCGCGGTGGCGGTGGCCGCGTGGGGTCAGTGGTTGCGGGGCAGCGCGCTGATCGGCGACTACGGCCCGGAGCAGTTCGTGCCGCTCGCCCGCAGCGCGCGCGGTGAAGACCGGTACGGCCACCGCGCCGAGTTCGCCAGACTGGCCGAGCTCTCGGCCAGCCTGAAGCGCTGAGGTCTATTCGACCGCGTGACCGCCGGCGTCCAGCGCCGGCGGGCGCAGCAGGTCCACGTCGACGCCCATCGCCTCGCTGGCGCGCTCGACGGCCAACCAGAGTTCGGCCGGCATCTGCAGGATCTCCTCCGGCGAGCTGGCACGCGCGATCCACGCATCGATCTCCTGGTGCTGGGCCACCGTGATCAGGTCCAGGTTCAACATTTCGTCGATCGTTTTCACTGCACTTCCTTGATGTCCCGGCGAGTCCCCGAAGCGGTGACCGCCTGCCCCTCCAGGGTATCAGTCCGAACCGGCTTTTCTGTACATGACGTCCGATCTGAGCACGTACTTGTGCCCGGAGGTCACGGCCGCCCCCCGGTGACGGCGATGATGCGGGAAGACGAGGGCCAGGCCGCGCACGGGCGCGATGGATTCCCAGCCGAACTCGGTCCGCCCACCGGCGAAATCGTCATTGAGATAGACCATAAAGGTCAGCAGGCTCTCCTGCCCGTCGGGCAGCACGACGGAGCCATCGAAGTGCCAGTCGAAACGCTGTGTCTGCGCGTATCGGTAGTAGCGGAACCGGTCGTTCAGACCGGTCAGCCGATGGCCGTCGACGTCGGCGGGCAGCAGCGGACGCGCACGCTCGAACAGGGAAGCCGCCAGCGGCGGATCGTCCCAAATGACGCGGTCGTTGTTCCTGACGTCCTTGAGCATCTGCTCCTCGCCGTCGATCTGGATGCCTGCCGCTACGAAGCCGCGGCTCTCGCTGCGCGAGATGAAACCATCGCACTCCTGGGGCGAGAGAAAGTCGCTGATCGTGAAGATGCCGGCGCCATGTCGTTGAACTTGCATGGTCGAGTTCCTGAGGCCGAGTCGGCCAATTGGGGGTTGAACGGGTGAAACGGATCCCGCGACGCGCGGACGACCTCCCGGTCGCTCTGCGTCATCGCGAAAGGGGCTCAACCCTCCCCGTCAGCGCCCGTGCAGCAGGCGCTTCAAAACCTCCGGCCGGAGCCACTGGCGCACCGTCCAGGCGTGCGAGTTCTTCATCTTGTTCACTTGTTTCATTCCCTGGGTGCCGATGACCCGCCTGCTGGCAAAAAGTCTTGAACCTTGATTCCTGATGCGCTGTGCAGCGGTGCGTCTACCGTCAATCGACGTCGGCGTGCGAATGGTACCCGGGGCGATCCGTCCCGAGTCGTCCCCGTCCGTCAGCGGCACGGCAGCCCTTCCTACAGACTTCAAGGCCTGCGTCGCCTACTGTGACTGGATGAAGCCAGCCGCCCCCTCTCCCGATCGCGAGCCGACGTCCTCCGACGAGGACACCGTCCCGCTCCTGCTGCGAGGATTCTCCGTGGTGCACGGCGCCTTGGCGCTGCTCTTCACGGCCATGGCGCTGCTGCTCCTGGCCATCGCGGCGAAGGAAGCCTGGATGGCGCTCCACCTCGACTGGAACGACGAGGCGGCGCAACTGGTCATCGAGGCGATGGGCGTGCTCGCCGCCGCCGTCGTGGCGCTGCAGATCGCACAGACGATCACCGAGGAGGAAGTCATCCGCACCGCCCACATCAGCGCACCGACGCGGGTGCGGCGCTTCCTCTCGAGGTTCATGGTCGTCATCGTCGTCGCGCTCGCCATCGAGGCCCTCGTGGCGACCTTCCGCGCCGCACATGCCGATTCGACGCTGCTGCTCCATGCCGCGGCGATGGTCTTCGCCGTGGGCGCGCTGCTCACCGGCTGGGGCCTCTTCATCCACCTGAACCGCTCCGCCGAGGAACTCGAACCCGAGGCCATGCAGGAGGCCAAGGGCGAGGATCACAAACTGAAGTGAGGCGGCGCGCCGCACGTCCTGACCCTCGACCCGTCACGGCAGGGCTTCCGCCAGGGGCGCCAAATGAAAAAGGGAGGCCATGGGCCTCCCTTTGCGCTGCACTCGCGGGCGACCCGACGGTCGCGCGGCGCAGGTGGCCGATCAGGCCTTGCGGGCCTGCCGGCGACGCGCCACACCCAGGCCAGCCAGCGCCAGGCCGGCCAGCGCCAGCGATGCCGGTTCGGGAACGCTCTGGCCGTCCACCGACAGCACGTTCAGCGTGCCGTTGGTCGCCGTCATCGTCAGTTGCCAGGCGCCGAAGGCATTGCTCGGGCCGTCGTAGTTGGCGAAGAAGTTGTTCAGCTGATATCCCGCCCATGCGTCCTGGGCACCGTAGCTCAGCTGACCCAGCGTGATCATGTAGGTGCCGGCTTGCGAGAACGTGTAGCCGTAAGCCGAGTCGTAGTAGTGGACCGAGCCGTCGCCATAGGTCTCACCCGAATCGTCCTGCGCGAACAGCGCGTTACCGCCCTGCAGCAACATCATGTAGTTGTCGAAGCCGGTGATGACGCCATCGCCGTTCAGGTCGACCCCGGTGGACTCGCGCACCAGCGAGTCGAAGAACACCTGCGTCCCTGCCGACACACTGAACGTCACCTGCGAGATCTTCCGGCCATCCAACTGCCCATCGCCGTTGCTATCGATGTTGTAGATGGAGCCCTTGACCACCACTGGCGCCGCCGCGGCGACGCCTGCCATCACGGTCATGGCCAGCGCCATCAACGTCTTCTTGAACATTCCTCTTCCCTCTGTTGTCGTATGAACCGACACAACAAAAGCAAGGGATGTGCCAAACGCGTAAGTGATTGATTCGTTTGGACGCCATCATGACCATGTGACGGTCATGTAAAGATCTCCGACGCTTTTCGCGTCCCTTTTCTGGACTACGACAACGTCGCTGGTTCGGATGACATCACCAATCCATGGACGATTGAAAGTTGGCAGCACACGGACTATGGGAGGCCCGTACAACGCTTGGTGGCGCCTTCAATCGTTGTCGAACGGCAGCGTGTCCAGGAAATCCTGCGCCTCGACCTTGCGCGCCACCAGACGCGCGCAGCCCTTCAGCCGCGACAAGTCCTCGGAGCGCAAGCCCGGATTTGGCTGAAGGCTGAAGCAGCACACCGTGCCGAAGACGCGGCCGTCGGACAGCACGACCGGCGCGCTCAGGTGCGCGCCGATGGGCACCGGTGTTGGCGGAAGCTGGAGCTCCGCCGCCACCGCGGCGGCGTTGGTCATCAACTCCGGCGCGCGGCCCTCGACGATGCGCTGGCAGTAGCTCTGCTCCAGCGGCGCCGAATCGCCGACCTGCACGTTGATGGCCGACTCGCCGTCCACGAAGCGGAACACCCGTTCCCCGTCCTGGAACTCGGAGACGAACACGACGTCCATGTCGAGCTGCTCCCGCAGCCCCTTCAGCACGCCGGTGATCCGGGCGTCGAGTTCCGGGTCGTATCCATCCGAGGTGGCGGCGAGCAGTTCGGAAATGGCGACTTCGAGGGATTGGGCAGTGAACGGACGGTCGTACATCGGCGCAGGTGGAAAACGGGTTGAACCGGAAGGGACATGCTACCCAAGCAGCGGCAGGTCGCGACGGGTGCCGCCCGCAGGGATTCGTCCGGGCGCCCAGGCGCTCGGGCGGCGCGACAGCTCAGCCCGCATGGGCCAGCCGGTACAGCCCCACGTCCACCCGCCCGGAGCGGAAGCCCGCTTCGCAGTAGCAGAGGTAGTACTCCCACAGCCGCTTGAACGGCAGATCGAATCCCTGGGCCTCGATCGCCGGCCATTCGGCCAGGAACCGCCGGCGCCAGTCGACCAGGGTGGCGGCATAGCCGCGCCCGAAACGCGCCTGCGTCGAGAAGCTGAGGCTCGCCTTGCGGGCCTCCTCGGCCATGCGCTCCGGCGTCGGCAGCATGCCGCCGGGGAAGATGCAGCGCTGGATGAAATCCGGGTTCGCGCGATAGCGCTCGAAATGCTGTTCGTCGATCGTGATCGCCTGCAGCACGGCCACGCCGCCGGGCATGAGCCGGTCCCGCAGCGTCGCGAAGTAGACCGGCCAGTACGCCTCGCCCACCGCCTCGATCATCTCGATCGAGACGATGCGGTCGAAGCGGCCCTCGACGTCGCGATAGTCCTGCAGGCGCAGGTCGACCTGGTCGGCCACGCCCCACTGTTCGGCACGCGCCTGCGCGAAGCGCAGCTGCTCGGTCGACAGCGTGAGGCCGACAACCTGCACGCCGCAGCGCCTGGCCAGCGTCGCCGCCAGCGTGCCCCAGCCGCAGCCGATCTCCAGCACGCGCTGGCCGGCGCGCAGGTCCAGCAGTTCGATGATGCGATCCAGTCGCCGCGCCTGGGCGCGCTCCAGCGTGTCGGCGGAAGCGGAAGCGGAAGCGGAGGCGGAACCTCCCACGGAATTGCATATAGACGCAGATCTGCCGGCGGATCCCGCTGCGGAGTCGGCCGAACTTGCCACGTGAGGCGTCAGGTCGATCGGTTCCTCGTACAGCGCGCTGGAGTACAGCATGCTGTCATCCAGCCAGCGCTCGTAAAAGCGGTTGCCGAGGTCGTAGTGGGCGGCGATGTTGTGCCGGCTGCCGCGGCGCGTGTTCGCGTTCGCGCGATGCAGCAGGCGCGAGAACCAGCGCGCCGGGCCGCGCGTCTCGGCGACCGCGCCGAACGCCGCCTCGTTGGCGATCCCGAACGACAGCAGCGCCGTGAGGTCAGGCGAACTCCAGTCGCCGTCGCGGTACGAGAACGCCAGGCCCAGATCGCCCTGCAGCAGCAGCCGCAGCGCCGGTCTCCAGCGATGCAGGTGCAGCGCCGCCGCCGGACCGGGATACGGGCCGACGGCCTCGACGCGACGCCCATCGGGCAGCGTCAGCGCGAGGCGTCCCAGCTGGATACGGGACAGCACGCGACGCAACGATTCATGGCGCGCGCCGAGCCGATCGCCGCTCAACGCCGCGGAGGTGATCTCGAGGACCGCGGGCGCGGTCATGAACGAGCTCTCTTCATGCATGCCAGGTCGCCTCGGAGGAATCAGGGTGTTCGGGTCGAGTCGTTTCGGGTCCAGTCGCTTCGGGCCGGATCGGTGCGGATCGGGCCGGCCCGCCGGAGCGGACGATGGTCATCGGATGGTCCGGCGCAGCGGGCCGCACTTGCAGCCGCGCGCCCTTGAGCCACAGGCGCAGCGCTTCCCAATGGATGCCGGCCACGACCTTCAGCGTCAGCAGCGGATGCGTCACCAGCAGCCGCAACAGCGCGGTGTCGGTGAGTGGCGTGCGGGTGGCGTCCAGCCGGGCGTTCAGCACCGCCACGCCGTCGGTGTCGGTGTCGGTGTCGGTGTCGCGGTCACCGCGTCCGGCGCCAATGCGCTTTCCGGCGCCCCTTCCGACACCCTTTCTGAGGTCTTCGCCGACGCCTTCGCTGATGCCTTCGCCGCGCTCATGCACGCTGACGCCGATGGAGAGCCGCTCGCGCGGCGGCTCGATCCGGAACCGGTACTGCAGGGCCATGCCGAGGAACGGCGACACGTACAGCCGCTTGCTACTGCGCTGCTCGATGAGCGGCGCGGCGCGCTGCGACTCGTCGACTTCGATCAGGTAGCTGTGCCGCTCACCGAAGGTGTTGTTGACCTCGTAGACGATGGCGCGCAACGAACCGTCCGGCGCGTCGCAGAACCAGACGCTCAGCGGATTGAACACATGGCCGAGGATGCGCGGCATCGCGAGCAGCCGGACCGCGCCGCCGATCGGGAGCCCGGCCAACGCCAGCCGCGCATCGATCTGCGCGCGCAGGCCCGGCACATCCGTGGCCGTGCCGTCGCCGTGGTCCGAAGGCCGGAAGCTGAAGACGTTGAAACGCCCGACCGAGAACCAGCGCAGCCGGGCGTGCAGCGCCGGCAGCTCGTCGAGGTCGAGCAGCAGCATGAACATCCGGTACTGCAGCCGGTGGCGCAGCGGCTTCAGCCGCTGATGCATCACCTGCCCGCGATAGATCGCCGAGTGCCGGTCCGTGTCCGGTCGCGTGCTCATGCGGACACCCCCTGCGGCGTTTGCGGCAGGTGGATGCGGTCGGACTCGCCGGCGACGGTCCACGGCCGGCGCACGCCGCCGAGGGCTTCAGCAACCGCGAGCCCGGCCTGCAGTCCATCCTCATGGAATCCGGAGCCGAAGTACGCGCCGCAGAACCAGGTGCGCTGCCGGCCCTGCAGCGACCAGAGCTCGCGCTGGGCCGCGATCGCGGCGATGTCGAAGCGGGGATGCTCGTAGACGTCCGTGCGGATCAGGTGCTCGGGACGCGGCGCCACCGACGGATTCAGCGACACGAACAGCGGCACCGCACTGCGGCCTTGCGGCAGGTGCGGCTGCAGCCGGTTCATCCAGTACGTGACCGTCGGCGGCAGCTGGAACGGCTCGTCGCCCCGTCCCGCGAGGTAGTTCCAGCTCGACCACACGGCCCGGCGGCGCGGCATCAGCGCAGGATCGCGGTGCAGCACCGCGAGGTTGCGCGTGTAGGGAAACGCGCCGAGCAGCCGGCGCTCTTCCGCCGTCGGCGTGGTCAGCATCCGCAGCGACTGGTCCGCGTGCGTCGCCAGCACGACGTGGTCGAAGACCGGCGTCCACGCGCCGCGCCGCGTGCGCAGGCGCACGCCGCCAGGCTCGCGGGCGACGGCGATGACCGGCTCATCGCGATGCAGCCGATCCTCGAATCCCCGCGTCAGGCGCCGCACGTACTCGCGGCTGCCGCCGTCGACGGTGCGCCAGACCGGGCGATCGGTCAGCTTCAGCAGCCCGTGGTTCTCGCAGAAGCGCACGAACGCGGCCACCGGATAACGCCCGATGTCCGCCGCCGCGGAGGACCAGATCGCCGCGCCCATCGGGTACAGGTGATCGTCGCGGAAGGCGCGGCCGTAGCCGCGCACGTCGAGGTAGTCGTCGAGTGCCAGGTCGCCACACGCGGCGGCGTCGCGGGGCGCTTCGCGGTAGAAGCGCAGCAGGTCGCGCAGCATCCCCCAGAAGCGCGGCCGGACCAGGTTGCCGCGCTGCGCGAACAGCCCGTTGAGGTCGGTGCCCGCGTACTCCAGCCCGCCGTCGTCGAGGCTCACCGCGAAGGACATGTCCGACGCCCGCGTCGGCACGTCCAGATGGCGGAACAGCGCGCTCAGGTTGGGATAGGCGGGCTCGTTGTAGACGATGAAGCCGGTATCGACCGGCACCTGCAGCAGGCCGCACGGGGCGTCCACGGTGTGGCTGTGGCCGCCGATGCGGCCGTCGGCCTCGAAGACCTGCACCTCGTGCCGCTGCGACAGCAGCCAGGCGCAGGACAGCCCGGAGATCCCCGCGCCGACGACGGCCACCCGCAAGCGGCGGCCTTCTTCGAGGAGCGGCATCGGCAGGCTGGAGCGTGGGTCGGGGCGGTCCATGGGCGCGTCCTGGTTCGTTCTGGTTTTGCGCTTCTACGCGGGCGGCCACGTTTTGGATTCCTGCCTCGGGAAGGCGCGCCCCACCGCCCGGGCGAGGGTCGCCCGCATGGCGGTGCGCTCCGAGTCGGGCGATGATCCGGAACACCGTTCGCCGCGTAAGAGCGCCCATGGACCCCGTGAGACGCGACGACCCCTCCTCGGCCCCGGCCCGCCAGCCGGGGGCCGCGTCCGTTTCCTCGATCTCCGCGCCGACCGCCGGGGCGACCCGTGCATCAGCGCCGAAAGCCCGTCACTTGAAGATCGTCCCGATCGATCCCGACCGCGATCCCGACCGCAGCGCGTCTCCGTCATCGTCCGCTTCCGCGGCCGGGGACGACTGGCCGGCGCTGATGTGCCGCGTGGCCGAGCTGCGGGACCGGGATGCCTTCGGCCGCCTGTTCTCGCATTACGCGCCGCGGGTGAAGAGCTACCTGATCCGCACCGGCAGCACCGACGGCGCCGCCGAGGACCTGGCGCAGGACGCGCTGGTGATGGTCTGGCGCAAGGCGGCGCTCTACGATCCGGCGCAGGCGGCGGTATCGACTTGGATCTTCACGATCGCGCGCCGCCTGCGCATCGACGCCGCGCGGCGCCACCTGCTGGACGGCGCCGGCGACGAATGTTTTGAATTCGACCGGCTCGAGGCGGACCAGCCCGGCGTCGCCGAACATGCCGACGCGACGCGTCTGTCCCGCCGTGTGCGCGAGGCGCTCAACCGGCTCCCGCCCGAGCAGGCCCAGGTCTTGCGCCTGTCCTTCTACGACGACGAACCGCATGCCCGCATCGCGGCGGAACTCGGCCTGCCGCTGGGCACCGTCAAGTCGCGGATCCGGCTGGCCGTGGCGCACCTGCGCCGGCTGATCGATCTCTGATGTCCCGAATCCTGTTGCCCTCCCCGACCATGCTGCCGCCCCTCGCCATCCGCTACCACCCCGCCGACGAGCTGCTGCTGTCGCTCGTCAGCGGCGCGCTGCCGATCGGCCTGCGGCTGGTGACGGAAACCCACCTGGAGCTGTGCCCGGCCTGCCGGGAGCGCGTGGCGATGCTGCGCGCGCTCGGCGGCGCGGTGCTTGAAGAACAGCCCGAGGCGCCCATGCGCGAAGACGCCCTGGCGAGAGCCTTCGATCGCATCGATCGGCTGGAGCATGCCGACCGCGCCTCCCCGACGCAGATGCCGACACCGACGCCGCGCAAGGTACCGGCCCCGCCGCCCCTGCCCGCGGGCGCGCTCTGGCCGAAGGCCCTGGAAGGCTGCAGCGCCACGCGCTGGCGCTGGATCGGCCCGGGCATGCGCTGGAGCCGCGTGACGGTACCGGGCGCGCCCGAGGCCAACGTCTTCCTGCTGCGCATCGGCGCCGGCAAGTACCTGCCGCAGCACACGCACCGCGGCACCGAGTTGACACAGATCATCTACGGCCGTTTCCACGATGGCCGGGCGCTGTTCGGGCCGGGCGACTTCGACCTCGCCGACGGTGACGTCCACCATCAACCGGTGGTGCAGGACGGCAGCGAGTGCATCTGCGTGGCTGCCGTCGAAGGCCGGCTGCACTTCGACGGGCTCATCGCCCGGTGGTTCGGATCGCTCGTCGGCATGTAGCCGCGGTGATGGCTGCGCCGGTGCCTGAGGCCACGCCGCTGACGATCGCGCCCCAGGCCAGGTCGATGACGGTCACGTGCCAGGGCCAGTCGCGCAGCGTGGCCTGGTTGGTGAAGTCATAGGTCGCGTAGGCGAGGAAGCCGAACAGCGCGCCGCGCCAGAGCGCCACCACCGGATGGCCTTCGTCCAGAGCGGGCGCCACGGCGAAGAACGCCAGCCCGCCGACGTACAGCGGATAGAACACCGCCACGGCGCGCCAGTCGACCGCGGGCGCCATCAGGTGGCCGATGGCCGGCTGATAGAGCGCACTGGAAGTGGCGCTCAGCCAGACCGCATCCATCGCCAGAAAGACGATGAGCGTCAGCACATAGGCCAGCGGCCAACGCCAGGCCGGCGTGCGCGTGGGGATCGGATCGTCGCGAAAGCTCATGAGGATCTCCGGTTCAAGGCAGGCGGTACGTCAGCACGCGATCGCCCTTCACCTGCGCGTCGAGGCCGATCCATCGGCCCTCCGCGCGATCACGCCACAGCGTGAGCACCTGTCGGGGCGGCACGGACTTGCCCAATGAAGGCGCCGTCGACGTGATCCGCCATCGCGATGCGTCGACATCGCGGCCGCCGACGGGAAGCGGCGCATCGGGCAGCCGTTCGATGCGCACCTCGTCCACCTCGCCGGTCTGCGGATTCAGCAGGCGTTGCTGACGGATCAAGGCGGGATTCCAGTACGCGTAGCTCATGAGGCAGGTCACGTCTCCAGTCACGCCACTGGCGCTGCTTTCGCCGCTTGCGCCAGTGGCTCCGGTCGAGGCCAGTCGCCGATCAACTTCCACAGGTTTTCCGTCATCGTCGGTGCGGCTGCGGATCTCCTGCAGGCAATCGCCGCGCCAGCGCTCGCGGGCCTCGTGGCGATACCGGAAGACGGTGATGCCGAGCAGTCGGACATCGAAGGCAGCGTTGCTCGTGACCTCCCGCGCCTCGGCGGGGCCGTCGACGGTGAATCGGTGCGTGCCGATCGGCTTGCCGTCCAGCCGTACTTCGAAGTTCCAACTCTCTGCGAGAGCCGGTGCCGCGCATCCGACGGCTCCGACGACACCAACGGCGACGAAGGCCGCAACGACGGCGGCCTTGGCGCATGCGCGCGGCGATGAAGCTGCGGTCATCGCACGGCGCCGCGTTTCGGCGGCCAAGGGATGAAGGCGCTCGTGCGCGCGATGTAGTCGCGATAGGCGGGGCGTCGCTCGCCGATGTCCTGCTCCAGCAGCGTGACGCCGGAGACTTTCAGCAGCAGGAAGGTCATCAGCAGCGGCGAGACCAGCACCCACGCGCCCGCCCAGCCGCCGGCGACCAGGCCCATGACGCCGAGCCCCCACCAGACGCAGGTCTCTCCGAAATAGTTGGGGTGGCGCGAATAGCGCCACAGGCCGCTGTCCATCACCTGACCGTGATGGGCCGGATCGCGGCGGAAGCGCGCGAGCTGCGCATCGGCGATCGTCTCGACCAGCAGACCGCCCGCCGCCAGCGCGGCGCCCAGGCTGTCCCACACGCCCCACGGCGCCCTGCCCGCCTCGCCAGCAACCGCGCTGGCCGCCAGCATCGGCCAGCCGACGATCCATCCCAGCGCCGCCTGCAGCAGGAACACGAGCCACAGGCTCTTGATCGCGAAGTGGGGTTGGTTGCGTTCGCGGATGGCCTGATAGCGGCGGTCCTCGCCATGGCCCCAGTTGCGCACCGTGACGTACACGCCGAGACGCAACGCCCACGCGAGCGTGATCGCGAGCATGACGTTCACGCGCGCATCGCCGCCCGTCTTCCAGGCGTAGAACACGACGGGCACCGCGATGAACGCGGACCACACGCGGTCGGCGAGGCTCGCATCGCGCAGCGGGAGGCTCGCGAGCCAGGTCGGCACCGCGATGGCGACGGCGATCAGCAGGCCGGTGAATGCGAGCGCCGGCAGGGCCGGCAGCGAGTCAAGGAATGCCATCGCGACGGCCTCAGCGCCTCGGCGCAAAGAGGTAGTGGCTGACCCACCACTGCTGCCCATGGTCGTAGCCGAACAGCTCCTCGACGGACAGCAGGAAGAGCCGCCAGCGCTGCCACCACATCGGCGCGTCGGCGGCGCCGTAAACCGATTCGAAGACCGGCCACAGGGCGGCGCGATGCGCGTCGAAGCGTTCCAGCCACGCGGCGGCCGTGCGCGCGTAGTGGCGCCCATCCCAACGCCAGCGTTCCTGCAGCGTGAGGTCGTCCTGGCACAGCAGCGCGAGGTCGTCGCTGGGCATCATCCCGCCGGAGAAGAAGTGCTGGCTCATCCAGTCCGTGGCATCGCGGACCTCGAAGGCGTACGGCGCCTCGCGATGCGCGAACACATGCATGAAGAAGCGGCCGTCGTCGCGCAGCCAGCCGGCGACCTTGCGGAAGGCGCGCGGCCAGTTGCGCAGGTGCTCGAACATCTCGACGGAAACGACGCGGTCGAAGCGGCCATGGAGGCTGCCGTCCTCGCCGAACGCATTGAAGTCGCAGGTCATCACGCGCAGGTTGCGCAGTCCGCGCGCTTCGGCCTGGCCCTCGATGAAGGCGCGCTGCGACGCGGAGTTCGACACCGCCAGGATCTCCGCCGCCGGGAACCGAGCCGCCATCCACAGGCTCAGCGAGCCCCAGCCGCAACCGAGTTCGAGGATGGACTGCCCATCGGCCAGCCCGGCACGCGCGACGGTCGCCTCGAGCGCGGCCTCCTCCGCCGCCTCGAGCGTATCCACACCTTCGGGCCACCAGCAGCAGCTGTACTTCCGCTGGGGACCGAGCATCGCCTCGAACAGCGTCGCGGGCAGCTCGTAGTGCTGCTCGTTGGCCTTTTCGGGCTGCACGGCCAGCGGCGCGGCGCGCAGCGAGGCCAGGAAGGTCTGCGTCAGCGCCGCGGCGGTCTCGTGGTCGTGATGATGCGATTCATCGAGCCGCTGCCGCAGCAGCCGCCGGATGCCCAGCCGCACGGCGGCCTCCGGCAGCAGGCCACGCTCGGCGAGCCGGACGGCAATCGAGGAGATATCGAGATCCATGGAGACGCCCAGAAGCGGAGGACGCTTGTTGTACGCAAGGAAGGGCGCCATGGATCTCTTGCGACGTCGGTTTTCTGCAGCGCCGGGACAGCACGGAGGCATGCAGAGTGCCCGTCGCATTGCTTGAACACGTTGCCGGCGATTCCGTCTACCTGCTCATCGGGGGGATAAAGTCGCCGCGGTCATCACGCTCTCCGATCGACGACGTTCCATGGACGACAAACACCCTCTTCAGCGTCTCGCCGATGAACTATCCCGGCCCAGCAAGGCATATCTTGACCCGACGCGTCATGCGCGCCTGTGCATCGTCGAGCAGGCGTCTGGCCTGAGCGTCGACTTCTACGGGTCGCCATTCGATGAACCCTATCTGAGGCTATGCCACGCACTCCGAAGCCCGGGCACGGCGGAGAACCTTGTGTCCATCGCCCTGCGCAGTCCGGACGAAGGAGCCAATGGCATCTGCAACTGGGACCTGAACGAGCTTCTGGATACCCCGTCCACCTTCCGCCACCTGAGGATCTTCTCGATCGCCCAGACCTCGCCCGGCGATCACAACCAGCGCATCGTGGCCTCCGGGTATGAAGAAGACGGCGTACTCGGCAGGCTGCTCCACAAGGCTCCCGCGCTCGATACGCTCATCTCACCGTCCGCCCCGAACGCAGAGTTCTTCCAACGCCCGATCCATCCCCTGCGCTATCTCAACGTCGACGCCGGCCTCGCGACTGAGAGCTTCATCGGGAACCTTGCGGACTCAGAGGCATTCCCCGGATTGACGATGCTCGAATTCGGAGAGTACAGCCAGACCCATCTCGAGGATTTCAACGAGCAATGCACGCCGCTGGAAGACTACAGGCGTCTCTTCTCCTCGAGCGCGTTCGCGCAGGTCCGCGGATTCACCTGGCGCAATCCGGCCTGTTCCGCCGCCGATATCACGGCGCTGCGCGGACTCCTGCCGCACAGATTCAGCTTCAAGGTGACCCGGGTCTCGTCAGAGTACGTCCGCCTGGATTGAGTCCATGACCGAACGTCTCCACCTCACCGCCGCGGCAAACACCTTGGCTCCCGCAGGCATGGAGGATCCAGGCGCCTGACCTGCTGGCCTGCCGACGCCACTGTTTGGTCAGAGCAAACACTGCTTGTGCGAACTGCCTGTTTATCGCGAGGGGCCGGATTCCTACAGTGACTGCATCCGCAATCACCTTGAAGGAATGCCTTTCATGACCACCCGCGACGTCGTCTTCCCGCCCAACCGCCACGCCCTGTACGAGCTGCACCGCTACTCCCCGGCCATCCGGTCCAACGGCCTGCTGTTCGTGTCGGGCCAGGTCGGCAGCCGGGCCGACGGCTCCCCCGAACCGGACCTCGACGACCAGGTGCGCCTCGCGTTCAAGAACCTCAACGCCATCCTCGCCGCGGCCGGCTGCAGCTTCAAGGACGTCATCGACGTGACGGTCTTCATGGTGGACCCGCACACCCGCTTCGAGCGCGCCTGGGAAGTCGCCGCGGAGTTCTGGGGTGATGCGCCCTACCCGACCGTCACCGCCCTCGGCGTCACCTGGCTGGCGGGCTTCCAGTTCGAGATCAAGGTCATCGCCAAGCTGCCAGAAGCGGCTTGAAGCTGAGGGACACTGGGGGCAACGACTGCCCCCCGACTGAGTCCCCACGATGACCACTTCCGCGCGACGCCTCGCCCGCCCCGAAGACCTCGAACCGGTCTTCGCGATCTACTCCCATCCCAAGGTCGTTCCCTACCTGACCTACGAGCCGATGGACCTCGCGTCCTTCGTGCCGATCTATGAGGAGCTCGTACGCAGCGGCGCCTTCTGGATCTGGGACGTGGATGGCGAGATCGCCGGCTTCTACCGGGCGACGCGGTATCCGGGCCGCGTGAGCCACGTGCTCCTGCTGGGCACGCTGGCCGTCGACCCGGAGCGGCATGGACAAGGCATCGGCCGGGCCATGATCGACGACGCCCTCCGCCACTTCCGCGCCGACGGCATCCGCCGCGTCGAGCTCTACGCCGAGACCGACAACGACCAGGCGCTGGCTTTCTACAAACGGCTTGGCTTCGTGGTCGAAGGGACGCTCCGGGACTTCTACAAGCGCGCCGATCAGGCGCACTACGTCGATGAGCATGTGCTGGGGTTGCTGCTGATCTGACCCTGCCCGCGGTGGCCCTTACAGTCCCCGCTTCACCGGCCGGGAAGACCAGATGACGGACACCTCCTTCGACGCCCTCCACGCCGCCTTGCGCGCGGAGGTCGACCAGCAGTTCCTGCCCAACGTGGCGATCGCGCTGCTGCGCGGACGGACCGTCGTGGATCGCTTCTGCTACGGCGCGGCCGACCGCGAGGCCGGCATCGCGCTGCGGGAGGACCACCTCTTCCGCATGTTCTCCAGCACCAAGCTGATCACGGCCTGCGCCGTGCTCCTGCTCGTGGAACAAGGGCGGCTCGGGTTGGGCGATCCCGTGGACATCCATCTCCCCGAGCTGGCGAACCGTCGCGTCCTGCGCCCCGGCGCGCGGGACCTGTCGGACACCGAGCCGGCCCGCACCCCGATCACCGCGCGCCATCTGCTGACGCACACGTCCGGCCTCACCTACGGCGTCTTCGATCCCGGCTCGCCGATGTTCGACGCGTACAACCGCGCTCGCGTCCTCGACCACCGCCGCGACCTGGCCGGAATGATGAAGGCGCTGGCGGACCTGCCGCTGCTGTTCCACCCGGGCACGCAGTGGGAGTACTCGGTGTCGATGGACGTGCTGGGGCGCCTGGTGGAGGTCGTGAGCGGCGAGCGCTTCGGCCAGTTCCTGGCCCGGCACATCTTCGAGCCGCTCGGCATGGTGGACACGGACTTCTGGGTGCCGCCTTCGAAACGCGACCGGTTGACGGTGCTCTACGAAGGCGCGGACTTCAACGACCCCGACAAGCCCGGGCTACCCCGCGTCGACGAGAAGCCCTATCCCGGCGCGTATCTCCAGCGCGTGCCGTTCGAGTCCGGCGGCGGCGGACTGGTGAGCACCCTGGACGATTCCATCCGCCTGATGCAAAGCCTGACCCCCGGCGGTCCGACGCTGCTCAAGCCTGCCACGCTGGCCATGATGTTCAGCAACCAGCTCGCGCCGGGACTACACGTGCGCTTCGACGACACGCCGCCGACACCGGGCCGGGTGTTCGGCCTGGGCTCGGCGGTGCGCGCGTTCGCCGATCCGGGGGAGCCGGCCGAGACGATCGGAGAAGTGGGCTGGGGCGGCCTGGCCGGCACGCTGTGGTGGATCAATCCGCGCCTGAACATCGCCGCGGTGCTGCTGACGCAACGCTATTTTGGATACGCCCATCCGTATGGATTGCGGTTCAAGCGGAAGGCGTATCAGGCGCTGCTGGGAACCTAGGGCAGATGCCCCGGATCAGCCGGCAATGACCGCCTTCGCGTAGGTCTCGCGCTGGATCTCGACGACCTCGACGGACACCTGGATGTGGAGTTCCGACGTGGCGCGGATGCTGGACACCAGCGCCTTCAGGGCGATCGCGCCCATCTCGCGCCGCGTGTCGTCGCTGCGCCCGGTCAGCACGGACAGCGTGCCGGCCACGAACGCGCGGCCGCGCGCTTCCACGCCGACGAGGAACTGCTCCGCCTGGAACGCCCGGCTCTTGATGTCGATCTCCTCGAAATGTCCCGACGCCGCGAGCGCGGCATTCACCGCCGTGAGGCAACGATCCACATCGAGGTCGTTCAGGTTGGCGCTGTGATGAAGGATGAAATGAGGCAAGACGGGACTCCAGGTTTTGCCCATGATAGGTCGACCTGCAACGCGACACCGTCGCGCGACGCGGAAGCCCTTTGGCCCTCTTCCCCCGTTGCCCCCCGTTGTTCCCCCGCGTTCATGGGGGAACTGCGCCCGGCTTGGCCAAGCGACCTGACTTATCCTCGCGCCGCTCATCAGCGGCAGCGCCGCGTCGTCTCGTTCTCCATCGATGACGGCCAGGCTGCCATTCAAGAAAACGACTTCATCCCTGGGGAGGGGCAATGATCCGGAAAATGGCGAATGTCTCGCGAGCAATGATCAAGTGCCTGGTAGTTGGCGCAATCGGGGCCATGACGCTGCCGGCCGCCGCAGCGATCGTGGTGCACACGTCGGACTTCATCGCGGACGGGAGCCGGACCGGCTTCAATGGATTCGAGGGGATTTCGGTCGGCATCTACAACTCGCCCTCCTACACCGAAGGCGGCATCACGATCGAACATGTGGGACCGTTTGGCGAAGTCGCGACCTTCATGCATACCAACGCCGATCGCCTTCATTTCGAGGGAGAGCGCACTTGGTACCCTGAGCCCACAGACAACCTGGGCCTGACGAACAACGGCTATCAGCGCATCCGCCTGGCTTCCGGCGCGTCGTTCGATGCCATCGGCTTCCTGGCAGGAAGCGGATACGACTATTACTGCGACTCGAACTGCGACGAGTTCCTGCCTCGGGCGAAGATGTATTACGAACTGTTCAACGAGGGTGTCAGCATCGCCTCCGGCACACTGGCTCACAAGTCCAATGCCCATTACGTCGGCTTCTCAGGGGGCGGCTTCGACGAAGTGCGCGTGTGGGACAGAGGGACTGGCTACTGGGCTGACCATAGCGCCATCATGTTGGATTCCATCGAGGTCGTCGCGGCGGCGGTGCCGGAACCTGCCACCGCGCTCCTGGCCCTGGCCGGACTCGGCGTGATGGCGCGGATGCGTCGTCAACGCCGGGCAGCGCAGCTGTGATGCGCTGAGGCCGATGCGAGCGACCCGTCGGCGCCTGCCGACGGCGAGCAGGCCTGTAGCGTGAGACCGCCGGACGCCGATGAGCGATCATCGGGCTGTCCGCCAGTTCACACGACCTGCTCCATGACGCACCGCTCCCTCCCCGCCGATCGCCCGCAGACCCTGGGCGAAGAGATCGCCAACGCCATCAGCCACGGGCTGGGCGCCCTGCTGGCCATCGCCGCCCTGCCCATCCTCGTGATCCGCGCGATGAATCACGGCGCGGTCGCTGACGTCGTGTCCGCGGCCATCTTCGCGTCGACCGGCATCCTGCTGTACGGCATCTCCACGCTGTACCACGCCCTGCCCGCCAAGCTGGCCAACGGCCGCCTGAAGGCCTGGCTGATGCGGCTGGACCACGCGGCGATCTATGTCTTCATCGCCGGCAGCTACACGCCTTTCACGTTGGGCGTCCTGCACTCGGGACCCGGCGTGACGCTGCTGATCGCGGTCTGGACCGCGGCGGCCTTCGGCGTGACGATCAAGCTGCTGAACCGGCTGCGCCATCCGCTGGTGTCGACGGCGCTCTACCTCGCCATGGGCTGGGTGGTGGTCTTCGCCATCGGACCGCTGGTCGAGCGCACCCCCGGGCCGGGTCTTGCGCTGCTGGTGGCGGGCGGCCTGAGCTACACGCTGGGCGCGATCGTCTTCCTGCTCGACAACAAGCTGCGCTACGCCCACTTCGTCTGGCACCTGTTCGTGCTGGGCGGCAGCGTCTGCCACTTCTTCGCGGCGCTGTTCTACGCCTACGCATGACGATGCCCCTTCATCGTTCCGAATCGGCTTTCCTCGCGCAACTCGTGAGTGCCAAGAACAACTGGCTCGCCGCCGCGCAACACGCCCTCGCCTCTGAGCAGAGCGCCGAGCCTTGGAGCGAAACTCCCGAGGCTTGGACGCTGTTGAGGTCCCGACTCCAGACCGCAGAAGATCAAGCCGCATTGGCAACCGTGATCGATGAATTGCTCCGCGGTCTTCTTCACTCCGCGCTGGTCACGCTCGATGGCGGCAGTGCTCTCGCCGAGACGACCCTGTTGTCCATCGAGGATTCCGACGGGCATCGGTTCAAGACCTACCTCCACGAATACTGGCCCGAAGCGCTGGATGCTGCCGACGAGCCAGGGCCTAGCAGGCCTGCCTGACCTCACGGCGCCGCCGCCACCCTTCCCGGATGGGGCCGCCCGGCCGCATCGATGCGCACCTCCTGCAGGTGCCAGTCCTTGACGCCCTCCGCGGTCACCGTCATCCACAGGATGGCCCCGGTGTTGTTGTCCGCGTCCTTGAAACCGTCGAAGACGAAATTGCCCAGGCTGTAGATCACCGGCTTGCCGTCGATGATCTCGGTGTCCTGCCGGACATGCGGATGCGTGCCGACGACGGCATCCGCGCCGGCCCGGATCATCACGCGGGCCAGCGCGCGCTGGCGGGCGTGCGAGGTCTCGCTGTGTTCTTCCCCCCAGTGCATGAAGGGGATGACCACGTCGGCCTGCGCCCTCGCCGCGTCGATGTCGGCGACGATCTGTTCTTCATCCGCCCAGGCGATGCCGGGGCTGTCCGGACCGGCCTCGAACTGGCGCGGGAACATCTCGTTGTAGCCCAGCAAGGCGATGCGCAAGCCCTGGCGCTCGATGATCACGGGGCGATGCGCCGAGCGCAGGTCGGTCCCGCCGCCGAAGTGCGGCAGGCCGGCGCGCTCCAGACGCGTCAGCATCTGCGCGAAGGCCTCCGGGCCGAAGTCGCCCGAGTGGTTGTTGGCCAGCGAGACCGCGTCGACGTGGCGTCGCAGCACGTCCAGCACGCGCGGATGGGCGCGGAAGGTCCAGGGCTTGTCGATCGGCCTGCCGCCGGTGGCGACGACGCATTCGAGGTTGGCGATGCGGAGGTCCGCCCCCTTCATCGCGCTCATGACAGCGGCGAATGGATCCTGGCCGCGAGCGATCACGCGCCCCGGACCATCGGCCAGCATGACATCGCCCATCCACGCGATCCGCACCGCGGCCGCGCTGGGAGCCGGCCGGGCCACACGAGCCGACTGCATCGCGGGGATCGCGATGTCGCCGGTCGCGTCGGCGAGATCCCAGGCCTCCGGCGTCTCGCCCGGTCGCACCAGCGCGCAGCCCCAGGCCAGCTCCCGTCCGAGCCCGGGCAGGTAGGCGCGCTGCCACCCCGACAGCGTCGGCCTCCAGCGCGCCTCCTGCTCGATGACCTCCTGGCCCGCGGTCGACCATCGACTCTGCGACAGCACGACCCCACCCTCACCACCCGAACGGCCCAGCACCGTGACCACGACGCGGCTGATCGTTTCGTTCTCCACGGCGTCACGCAAGGCGACGGCGCGCAGCTCGAAGCTGTCCCCCACGTTGACCGTCGACGCTGCCAGCGGGTCGCTGCCCGCCGCCACGCGGAGCGTCGCGGTCGTGCCACTGGTGCGCATGCTGCAAAGCAACTCGGTGGATGTTCCCGGTGCCGCAAACGCCGGACCACTCAGGGTCAGACCGGCGAGCAGGGCCAGTCCGACTGATCGCTGCCGAAGGTCCGGCTTCGCGCCCAGGGGATCAGGTCGCAAACGGCGCTCCATCGACAACCAGGCAAGACGGGACATGGCCACTCCGCAATGACGAGGAGGAGGCGCTGCGCCGTCACACCGTCGCAGCACCTGCTACCTCACTGAACGAAGTCCCGGACAGGCGCCGGACATCCGACGGCCGCCGACGGTCGGATTCCCTGTCCCCTCCTTGAGGTTCCGGACACGTGGCCGTCCTCGGCCGCCCATCTCGTTCATCTGGGCAGGACGGCGTGTTGTCTCGCCGTTCCCAAAGGGAGCGAGCGCGATGGACGAGTTGTTCAAGGGCCTGCTGACGGCAGGCACGGTGTTGCTGGTGATGGCGGCAGCGCGACACGGCGGTCGCCGGGTGGCAGGTCTTGTCGCCGCGCTGCCGACGATCACCGCGCCGACGCTGGCGTGGCTGGCGCATGACGAGGGCATGGCCTTCGCGATCAGCGCGGCGATCGGCAGCGTCGCCGCCTGCGCGATGCTGGCGGTCTTCGCGCTGGGCTATGCGCGCGCGGCGCGCTACGGCGGCGGCGCGATCGCGCTGGTCTGCGGGCTGGGCGGCGCGGTGGCGATGGCGCTCCCGGCGAAGGCCGCCAGCGCCGACCTGAGCGCCGCGCTGATGCTCGCGCTCGGCAGCTGCGCGGTCACGTTCCTGGCGATGCCCCGACTCGGGGCGGAGATCGTGTCGCGCCAGCGGGCTCGCTGCTCCATGTGGCTCGTCGCCGCGATGGCCGGCGGGCTGACCGCGATCGCGACGCTCATCGGCCCCGCCATGGGCGGCTTCGCGGCGGGTCTGCTGTCGTCGCTCCCGCTGATCACCGGCCCGGTCGCCATGGCCGAGCACGCCAACGGCGGCCACCGCGCCGCCGCGCTCTTCCTGCGCGGGTACGTGGGCGGACTCTTCGACAAGGCGGCCTTCGGCACCGTGTTCGTCCTGCTGGCGCCTCGCATGGGGGCGATGGCGGCGCTCTCTCTGGCCTGCGCCTGCGCGTGCCTGCTGTCGACCGTACGACTGCGACTGCCGCCACTGGGCGTCACCTCGCCGGCGATACGACCCATGCAAGCGATGGCTCGCGCCTCACGCCGGACGGAGTGACACCAGATGAAACAAGCCTGGCAGGACTCAGGGACGTGCGGCCGTACGGACCGAGAGGAGCGCGCGCTACCATCGCCGTCACCAACCTCGATTTGGACGGAAGCACGGCATGGGGGAAGTGACGCAGTTGATCGGACGGGCGCGCCAAGGCGACCGCGGCGCGTTCGACAGGATCTTCGAGCTGCTCTATCCCGAGCTCCGGCAGGTGGCCCACCGGCGCCTCTCGCGCGGTGCCGGCAACGACCTGATGGCGACGACGGCGCTGGTCAACGAGTGCTACCTCAAGTTCCTGCAGCGCGAGTCGCTGACGCCTTCGGACCGCGCCCACTTCCTGGCCTACGCGGCCACGGTGATGCGATCGATCATCGTCGACGCGGCACGCCAGGCGAAGACGGACCGCCGCGGCGGCGACGCCGAGCAGGTCACGCTGAACTCCGAGCTCATCGGTGCCCTCCCCGCCGCGTCCGACGAGATCCTGGCCGTGCATGCGGCGCTGGAGGACCTCGGCCGCGTCGACGAGCGGCTGGGGCGCGTGGTCGAGATGCGCTACTTCGGCGGCCTCGAGGACGAGGAGATCGCCGAGGCGCTGGGCCTCTCCTCGCGCACCGTGCGCCGCGACTGGGACAAGGCCCGGCTGCTGCTGGCGCACGCGCTGCGGGACTGACGACACCGTCACGGGGTCGGATGAACACATGACGACCCTCTCGAAATTCGAAGGCGACTGGCCCGCGATCAGCGCCTTGCTGGACGAGGCGCTCAACCTCTCGCCGACCTCGCGCAAGGCCTGGCTCGAAGGACTGCTCGGCGAGCACGCCGTGCATCGCGAGGCGCTGCGCGCCCTGCTCGCGCACCAGGCCGAGGTCGAGACGGACGACTTCCTCGACACGCTGCCGCGGCTGTTCGCATCGGAAGCGCCGGCCGACCAGCCCTCGCCCTTCGACGGCGTCGGCCCGGGCAGCCGCGTCGGCACCTACCGGCTGCTCGCCGAACTGGGCCGCGGCGGCATGGGCACGGTGTGGCTGGCAGAACGGACGGACGGCCTCATGCACCGGCGGGTCGCGCTGAAGCTGCCGCGCATGGTCTGGGGCGACAGCCTCGCCGAGCGGCTGGAGCGGGAACGCGAGATCCTCGAGACGCTCGAGCACGAACACATCGCGCGCCTGTACGACGCCGGCATCGACGCGCACGGCCGGCCGTTCCTCGCGATGGAGCATGTCGACGGCATGCCGATCGACGCCTACTGCCGTGCCCATGCGCTGTCGGTGCGGGCGCGCGTCGAGCTGCTGCTGCAGGTGATGGCGGCGGTCGGGCACGCGCACGCGCGGCTCGTCGTCCATCGCGACCTGAAGCCCGGCAACATCCTGGTGACGCCCGGGGGCCAGGTGAAGCTGCTGGACTTCGGCATCGCCAAGCTGCTCGAGGGCGACAGCACGCAGCGCACCGCGCTGACCGAACTCTCCGGCCGTGCGCTGACGCTGGACTATGCGAGTCCCGAGCAGATCCGCGGCGACCCGCTGGGCACGGCCAGCGACGTGTACAGCATGGGCGTGGTGGCCTACGAGGTGCTGGCGGGCGCGCGCCCGTATCGCCTCAAGCGCGGCAGCGCGGCCGAGCTGGAAGAGGTGATCGCCGCGGCGGAAGTCCCGTTGGCGAGCAGCATCGCCATTGCTTCCGCCGCCACCTCCTCCTCCGCTTCCACTGCCAGTGCCGCCACGGCGGGCGACGGCAATGCCGGCAGGAACGCGGATCCGGGCGCCGACCGCTCGCTGCGCCGACAGCTGCGCGGCGACCTCGATGCGATCCTGAACCATGCGCTGAGGAAGTCGCCCCTCGATCGCTACCCGACGATGGACGCCTTCGCGCAGGACCTGCGACGCTGGCTGGACGGCGAGCCGGTCCAGGCGCGGCCCGATGGATTCGCGTATCGCATGGCCAAGCTCGTGCAACGGCACCGGCTGCCGGTGGCGGCCGGCGCCATCGCCGCGGTGGCGCTGATCGGCGGTGCGTCGGTCGCGCTGTGGCAGGCCCACCAGGCGGGTCTGCAGGCGCAGCGCGCGCAGGCCGAAGCGGCCACCGCGCGCGCCGTGCAGGGCTTCCTCGAAGGCGTCTTCCGCGCGAACACGGCCGACCAGGCCGATCCGGCGAAGGCGCGCGACACGACCGCCCGTGAGTTGCTGGACCGCGGCGCGGACCGGATCAATGCCGAACTCAAGGACGCGCCTGCCGCACGACTGCGGCTGCTCACCGTCCTGGCCTCGATGTACCAGGACCTGGGCTTGAACGAGCGCGAGGTCGACCTGCAACGTCAGCGCCTGACGGTGGCGCGCGAGTGGCACGGACCGACCAGCGACGAGGCGGTGCTGGCGATGACGGCGCTGGCCAACGCCTTGGCGCTCAACACCAAGCGGGATGAAGCGACTGCGCTGTTGAAGGAAGCCACGGCCGTGCTGGATGCGCGGCAGGACAGCACCTCGCCGACGCGCCTGCAGGTGGAGATCGGCCAGGCATCGCTGAACCGGCGCGCGGACCCGGTCCTGGCGATGGCCTTCGCCGAGCGCGCATTGACGATCGCCCGCCGCGGCAACTCCAACGCCGACCTGCTGCTGGTGCTGCACATCCTGGGCGACGCGGCCCTGTACGACAGGTCCTTCGAGCGCGCGCAGGCGGCCTACACGGAGGCCGTCCAGCTCTGCGAAGCGAACCCGCCGCTGGGCGCCGGCGAGCTGTCGCTGCTCTATGAGTTCCTCGGCCACTCCCAGCGCGCGCTGAACCGGTACGCCGAAGCCGAGACCAGCATGCGCAAGGGCATGGAGGCGGAGATCGCGCGCAACGCCAACGCGGTGCGCGTGGCGGAGACGCAGACGCACCTCGCGATCTTCCTCAACCTGGGCGGGCGCTTCCGCGACGCCCTGACGGCGCTGGCGCCGGCCTGGCGCTGGAGCGGGACCGCGCCGGCCGATCTGCCGCAGCGCCGCTGGGTCCGCATGTGGCAGGCGCGCGCGCTGGCGAACTACGGTCATACGCAAGCGGCGCTGGCCGTCAGCAGCGACGACGTGGCGGTGCTCGGAAAGCCCCACCCGGTCGACGGCATGGACGAGCAGGTGCTGACGGACCGCGCCTTGGCGCTGACGAGCCTCGGTCGATTGGCCGAAGCGCAGACCTTGCTGGAGCGCCAGCGGCAGGCCACACCCGCCGGCAAGCCGCCGGGCAGGCTCTACAGCCTGGCGCTGCGGCAGTGGCAGGTGCAGAGCGGCCAGGCGCGCGAGGCGCTGGCGGGCCTGCAGGCGCAGCGCGCCGCGAGAAAGGTGCCGCCTGCCCCCACCGCGAGCGAGCCCGTGACGGAGCAGGCCGAGTCCGCCTGGCTCGAACTGAACGCCGGCCATCCCGACGTGGCGGAAGCGCAGGCGCGGCAGGCGCTCGCCGCCATCGTCAGCGGCGGGCATGCCGACTACCAACGGGACAACCAGGCCATCGCCACGCTGGTGCTGGGTCAGGCCTTGCTCCGGCAACACCAGGCCGAGGCCGCGGCGCCGCTGCTGCGGGACGCCGTGCGACTGCACCGGCAGCTCTACGACCCCGCGCTGAGTCCCGCGGTGGCCGATGCCATCGATGCCTTGGCTCAAGCCGAACGCGCGCTGCGCAACGACGCCGAGGCCAACCGGCTGCAGGCGCAGGTCCGCGCGATCCGCGCTGCCCAGCGAAAGCCGGTCGACCTGCCGTGACGACGGGCGGCGATGTCCGCTTCGGGATCGGGATCTCGTAATCAGGGATAGGCGGATGAAGGCATCCGCGCCGGAGATCCCCGATGAGCTATCCGATCCCCTGGTCCGAAGGCCACGCCACATCCGACGGCCATGCCAGATCCGAAGGCCGCGCCACACCGGCCGTGCAGCCGCTGCGCTGGCGCCCCCTGCCCTGCGCCGTGGGGACGTCGGCGGCCTACGCCGCGCTGTACACGCTGTCCAACCAGCTGACGAGTCTGCGGACGGACGTGGGCGCCGGTGTGTTCGCGTGGGAACGCGCGATCCCCTTCGTGAGCTGGACCGTGGTCCCCTATCTGTCGATCTGCGTCTTCTTCGTGCTGTCGTTCTTCATCGACGCGGACAGCGGGCGACTGCGCCGCCATGTGCTGCGGCTGCTCATCGTGCTGGTCGTGTCGGTGCTCTGCTACGCGGTGTTCCCGCTGCGCTTCACCTTCGAGCGGCCGCCGACCGACGGCGTGATCGGCGCCATGTTCGATCTGCTCGGCCACTGCGACATGCCGTACAACCGGGCCCCGTCGCTGCACATCGGCGTGCTGGTGCTGATGTGGGCGCGCTTCGCGCCGGTGCTGCGCGGCGCATGGGCCGCGGGCCTGCATGCGTGGTTCGTGCTGATCGGCGTCTCGGTGCTCACCACGTATCAGCACCATGTGCTGGATGTGCCGGCAGGCGCGGCGTTGGGCGTGGCGGCGATTCTTCTGACGGCGTCGCCGCAGTGCCGAGCCCTCTCAGCAACCTGAGGTGCGGGAAATGAGGCGTGGCCATTCTCTGCTCAACGTCCTCGGCGTCGCCGGAACGGGCATGACGGTCTTCGTCGCGCTCTCGCGGACCGTCCTCTTGTGCCGGGGGATGTGACTGCCCCTCCTTCGCCGTCCAGGGAGCAAACCCTCGCACTCCGGATCCGGTGAGGCAAACTGCGGTCCTCTCAAATGGGCGCTTCGGGCCGTGCAATGCGCCCCGCATTCAACCCGCCTCATGCCCTTCACCGTCGGAGTGCCGATGAATCGTCTGCTGATCGCGTGTCTGTTCCTCGTTGTCTTCACAGGGTGCGCCCCGAAGAGCGAGTCCGCTCCTGCCGGTGTCATGCACAAGGAAAGGGTCGCGGTGGCTGACCCCGCGCGCCCTCCCGGCGCTGTTGCACCGCGCCGCACGCTCGCGTACGAGCACTCCCTCCAGATCGAGGTCGCCGAGGAGAAGCTCGCTGCGACTCATCAGGCGGCGCTGGCCGCCTGCCGCGAGGCCGCCGCGGATCTGTGCGAGGTGCTGGACTCGCGCATCATCACGGGCAAGTACGCCTCCTCGAGCCTGCGCCTGCGCGCGAAGCCGAGCGGCATCCAGAAGCTGATCGCCTCGATGGGCAAGCAAGGGGAGATCACCGGTCAATCCACGACCACCGAGGATCTGGTCGGGCCGATCCAGGACGTCGAGAAGAAGCTGGCCATGCTGACCACCTATCGCTCGGAGCTGGAAACCTTGCGCAAGCGGCCGGGGAACGATGCGGATGCCCTGATCAAGCTCACCCGCGAGTTGGCGCAGGTGCAGAGTGAGCTCGAGGCCGCGACTGGCACACAGGCCAACCTGGTGCGTCGCGTGGAGACGGAGATCCTCACCATCAACCTCCAGGCCGGGCGCGACAAGTCGTTCTGGCAGCCGATCTCGCTCGCCGCGTCGGATTTCGGCGGGAGTCTTTCGCAGGGCATCTCGTCGGCCATCACGGGCGTGGCCTACCTGCTGCCCTGGTCCGTCGTCCTCGGGCTGCTGTTCTGGATCGGTCGCAAGCTGTGGCGGCGACGCAAGCCCCGCTGAGCCCCCTTCGTCCCCTCTGAACCTGAAGCCCAATGACGACAGACGCCATTCAATCAACACCTCGCTGGCGGCGGACCTGGATTGCCGTGATCGCCGGCATCGTCGCTCACTTCGGAGCGTCGATATTGCTGCTGTACGCAGTCATTCTCATCCGGGACCTGGCCGGCACATTCATTGAGCCTCGCCATCTGGACGGGCTCCGCGAAATGAGGGACACACGGTCTGCCGGCTGGTTCGTCGTCCAGGCGGTCAGCCTCCTCAGCGGTGTCGTTTCGGGAATCGTCGCGGCGGTGTTGTCTCCCCCACGGTCCCGCGTCGCCATCAGCATCCTGTTGCTTCTGGCAGTGGGTACCGTCTTCTTCGCTCAGCTCCCGAACCCTCGCTCGGCGCTGGTGGTCGGTATCTGGGCACTGGCCACACCCGTCGGGATCGTCATCGGCGGGTATCTGGGCAGGCGAGCGCGATGACTGCGTCGCAACCGCCTTGCGATGCCTTCAATGTTGAATCCGAATGAGACCGGCGATGGCGACAGTCCCATCGCGTTCAGGTGTCATAGACCCCGCTGTCCCAAGGCGCAAAGAACGCCATGTAGTTCCCCGGCTGCGCTTCGACCGCCAGCACATCGTCGGGATCGTCGCAGTCCCGTCCGATCAGGCCGAATCTCGTGCCAAACCGCTCGACCTCGAACGGGGCCACCTCGATCCGTTGGAACGTGACCGGCCCCAGTCCGTCGAGCAGCCGGCGGTAGGCCTGCGCTTTCGCTTCGGCGTCAAAAGAGCCTCTCGGGCCGAATGACTCGATCTGCGCGCTGATGAACTCCCCCGTCGAATCGAACAGGTAGAGCGCATTGAACTCGCCGCCCGGGCTTCCGCTCCTCGCCGGCTCGAACGGATAGGTCAGGAAGAACTGGCGCCCGTCGGCCGTCCTTCCGACATGTTCCGCGTGGTAGTCGTCATGGTCGATCGCGATCCTGGTGGGCGAGTCTGGATTCATGGCGGCGACGATACCGCACGATCCACGAGCCCTACAAAGCCTCACGGCCCCCTTGATTGCCCAGAGCCCCCCGCCGGCGTATCGTCGTGCCGCCACGAAAGAGCAACGTGGCCGAAGGAGACAGCGCATGAACAGGGCACTTCCCCAACTCGCTGGTGGCATCTTCCTGAGCGACGGCGGCCTCGAGACGTCGCTCGTCTTCCTCGACAAGATTGAACTGCCCTACTTCGCCGCGTTCACGCTGCTGGAGGATGAGCTTGGCCGCGAGCGCCTGAAGAGCTACTACGTCCCCTACCTCGAGCTCTGTGGCGAGACGCCCGGGGCCGGCTTCGTACTGGAAACGCCCACGTGGCGCGCCAGTCCGGACTGGGCCACGCTGCTGGGCATGGATGCCGCGCGCCTGCGAGCGCTCAACACCCAGGCCGCGCAATTGATGTGCAGCATGCGTTCGCGCTGGGCGCCACGCCTCAGCGGGCCGATGGTCGTCAGCGGTGTCATCGGTCCTCGGGGAGACGGCTATGTGGCGCAGGCGCCCGACAGCGTGGACAGCGCCGCCGACTATCACCGGCTGCAGGCCGAGGCGCTGGCCGCAGGCGGGGTCGACATGCTCGCGGCCGTCACGATGACCACCTCGGCTGAAGCCCTGGGCATCTCCCTGGCGGCACAGCGCGTGGGATTGCCCGTCGCCATCTCGTTCACCGTCGAGACGGACGGCCGACTGCCAAGTGGCGAGGCGCTGGGTGACGCCATCCAACGCGTGGACGCGTCCGCTCCGCCGGCCTACTTCGCCATCAATTGCGCACACCCGACCCACTTCGAGAATGCCCCGTCAGCCGGCGAGCCGTGGACAGCGCGCATCCACGGTCTACGTCCCAACGCCTCGACGAAGAGCCACGCCGAGCTCGATGAATCGACCGAACTGGACATCGGAGATCCCAAGGACCTTGCTCAACGGTACCGGGGCCTCAAGAGTGCCCTGCCGCGGTTGAATGTGCTGGGCGGCTGCTGCGGCACCGACTGGCGACACCTTCGTGCCGTGCGGGATGCATGGGTCAGCTAGGGGCGGGGGCGGATGGCGCCACGGCGATGACGTGTCGCCCTTGTTCGTCACCGTGATGCTCGTCGAGGCCTGCGGGCCGGGAGAGAATCACCGTTTCGACTGCCCCTGGTCGGCCAGACAGCCTGTCCCCATCCACAGCTGGTGCCGTCAGACTGCCCATGACCGACGCTCAATACACGACCCTGCCACACTGGCCCAACGCTTATCCGGCGAGCGGCGCCAGCGCCACGCTGAAACTCCTCAACGAGGATTTCATCGTGACCGAACTGCCGCTGCAACTGCCCTCCGGTGCGGGCGAACACATCTGGCTCGACATCGAGAAGAACGGCGCCAACACCGCCTTCGTCGCCCAGCAGCTGGCCGAGGCCGCCGGCGTGGAGGACAAGGACGTGGGTTATGCCGGCCTCAAGGACCGCTACGCCGTCACCCGTCAGTGGTTCAGCATCTATCTACCCAAGGGCGAGACGCCCGACCTGACTCTGCTTCAGCACCCCGAATTCAAGGTACTGAGCCAGACCCGCCACGTGAAGAAGCTGCGCCCCGGCGATCTGCAGGGCAACCGGTTCCGCATCGTGCTGCGTGACGTGACCGGCGACCGCGACGCCATCGAGGCCAATCTCAAGGCCGTGGCGTCACAGGGCGTGCCCAACTACTTCGGCGCCCAGCGTTTCGGCTTTGAGGGCGGCAACGTCGAGCAGGGCCGCGCCATGCTGGCGCGCGAGATCCGCGTGCGCAACCCGAAGAAGAAAGGCATCTACCTGTCGGCGGTGCGCTCCTTCGTCTTCAATGAAGTGCTGGCGCTGCGCATCCGTCAGGGACTCTGGGGCAAGACCCTGCCCGGTGACGTGATGGACGAGGCGGGCCGGCCCACCGGACCGCTCTGGGGACGGGGCCGCGTGAGCACCACCGATGAAGCGCAGGCCCTGGAAAACGACGTGGCCGAACCTCACGCCACCTTGTGCGACGGCATGGAACACGCCGGTCTGGACCAGGAGCGTCGCTCCCTGGTGACGAGCCCGCTGGACATGTCCTGGGAATGGCCGCAAGCCGATCAACTGGTGCTCACGTTCTCCTTGCCCGCCGGGAACTACGCGACCTCCGTCCTGAACGAAATCCTCCGCACCACGGAGCCCGACCGCCACACGGAGAACGAGCCCGCGGCTGTCGAATGACGGTGTCCGCATCTGCAGCCCTAGGATGATCACGCCCATGAAATTCGCCAAGACCACCCCGATCCTGCGCATCTTCGACGAAGCCAAGGCGCTGGAGTTCTACGTGCAGTTCCTGGGCTTCCAGGTCGACTGGGACCATCGCTTCGAACCTGGACTTCCGCTCTACCTGCAGGTCTCCCGGGACGGCTGCGTGCTGCACCTCTCGGAACACCATGGCGACGGCTGTCCGGGTGCGGCGATGCGCATCGAGACGGACGATATCGAAGGCTTCCACGCGGAATTGATCGGCCGGCAATACGGCTACGCCCGTCCCGGGCTCGAGGAGACGCCGTGGGGATCCAAGGACGTTTCGGTGACGGACCCGTTCGGGAACCGGTTGACGTTGACGAACGCGATCAGCACCTGACGCAGGTCCGTCGAGGCCAGCCTTGAGGGCCCTCAGCGGCTCAGGTAGAAGTCCATCGGAATCAGCTCGACGGCCCATCCGCCTGCTTCACCGAGCGTGGCGGCCGGATGCATGGACGCGATGCGCAGCGCTTCTTCCTGGCTGTCCGCCTCGATGATGAACAGACCGCCGACAACTTCCTTTGCCTCCGTGTAGGGCCCATCGGTGACGTGGGTCTTGCCGGCGCTCGGGCGAAGCGTCTTCCAGCCCTCCAGATCGCCCAGCGACGCGGACACCAGCACCTTGCCCGTGGCGCGCATCTTCTCGTCCAGCGCCGGGCATTGGCTCACCAGCGCCTTCACGTCTTCGGGCGACATCTTGGCGAATGCTTCGGGGGTGTAGTAGGCGAGGCCGAGGTATTTCAAGGGAAGTCCTTTGAGGGGTTGATGCACTGACGACGAAGCTGAGCGTCGGAATTCGACAGCGCCCTGCAGAAATCTTGCCGCAGGGTCCGGTCATCGTCACTGCGGCGGTTCCTGAAGCGGCCAGATCTCCACAACGCCGTGCGCCAGGCGCAAGGTGTCTTCGACACCAGCTCGATAGCTTCCTGCAGGTCCTTCGCCTCGATCACGGCAAACCCCGCTATCGGCAAGGTGCTGCGCAGGTAGGCGCCCGATGTCGTCTGAATGCCCGAGTCGTCAGGGTTGCGGACCTGCACCGGCGCACCCGCGATGCCGATCAGCGCGCCACCGGCCTTGAGCTTCGCATCGTGCGCATGCGCCGCGTCTCGCACGGCGGCATCGGTCTGCTGGTATCCGGCCTCGTCGCCGTACCCCACGGTGATGAACTTTGCCATTGACGTCTCCTTTTCGAAGCCAATGGGTTCGGGGGAGCAAGCAAGCCTCCCGATGCCCTCAGCGCCCATCAAAGCAGCAGGAACGCCGCGATGGCCGTCGCGGTGGGCAACAGCGCGCCCAGGAGCAGTCCGCCGGCGCCGACGGTCTCATCGGCGAAGCCGCCCTTGAGCAGGGCCATCCCCGCTGGATTGGGCGCGTTGGCGATGACCGTGAGCCCGCCACCGGCGACCGCGCCCGCGACCAGCAGGTACTTCGCCTGATCGGACAGGCCGGGGATCAGCGAGCCGAGGTAGGTCAGCGCCGCGTTGTCGGTGATGGCGGTCAAGCCCACGGCGCCGAAGAAGAGCGCCAGCGGCTCCAGCCCGGACACCAGCGGCTGCAGCCACCACTTCTGAAGCCCGCCCAGCACCACGAGCCCCGCCAGGAAGAACGCGACCAGCAGCGCCTCGCGGATCAGCAGCGGATCCTGATGCCGGGCATAGGCCTGGGCCACGCCCAGGAAGAGCAGGAACAGCCCCAGGAAGACCACCGGGTGATGCGCCATCAGGACGATGCCGGCCAACAGGGCCAGGTGGAAGGCGATGGCCGGCCACGGAACGGCAGGCGCTTCTTCGCGCGATGCCAGCGGCTGAATTCGCAGATGTCTGCGGAGGACGAGCACGGCCAGGGTCGCGTTGAACATCACGGCCAGGGCGGCCTTCCATCCGAAGGTGCCCGCCATGAACGCGCTGCTCCAGCCCCAGGCACCGGCGACCATCAGCACCGGCGGTGCCGCGAAGGCGGTCAAGGTACCGCCGATGGACACGTTCACGAAGAGCACGCCCAGTGCGAAGTACTTGGGCGGCTCCGGGACGTCGCCGCGGAAGACCAGCGGCGCCAGCAGCAAGGCCGCGAGCGTCATCGCCGCGGGCTCGGTGACGAGGGAGCCCATCAACGGCACCGCGGCCAGGCCCAGCCACGCGGTGACCAGGGGCCGGGGCAACGGGACGAGTCGGGCCACCAGATCGACGGCGCCCAGCACCGCCGCGAGCACCGGACGCGAGCCCGCGACCACCATGACCACGAACACGAACAGCGGCTCGCTGAAGTTGCGGGACTCCGCGTAGCTCACGGCGCTGTCGCCACCGAAGACGAGCGCGAGCGTCGCGATGAGCACCAGGGCCCAGAAGCCGAAGACGATCTCGACTTCGCCCAGCAGATGCAGGAGCCCGGCGTGACGGGGGAATTTCCTGGAGAGCCGCTCGAACTGCTTGGCGGCGAAGGTGTGCAGGAGGGCCGCGGCGAAAAGGCCGGCGGCGATCAGGTCGATGGCCTGAGGATGCATGGACATGGGCAGCGTTGAACCGCGAGGCGGCCCGACCTTCGCTACACCTGCAGACACCCCGTGTGCTGCACCCGGGCTGGAGTTTAGCGGTGCGCCTCGTGTCGCGCTGGATCAGCGTGCCCATCTACCACCGGCTGGCCGAGGCGCAACTGGGACGGCTGCCGGGCAGCGCCCCGGAGGCAGAAGCGCCAACACCTCAATCCCGGCAGTAGCCCTCGCCCGGGTGAACGGTCAGGCACCTCGCCTTGCCCGCCAGCCATTTCATGCCCGTCGCGTTGCCGTCGGTGGGCTTGATCGACTCCTGCTTCCCATCCCGCTCGAAGTGGATGGCGCCGTCCTTGGCGACGCCCTTGAACGTCCGTTCCGCGTCCAGGTCCTTGATGCGGACGTCGTAGCTCGCATCGCCCGTGGCGTCCAGCTGAAGGTAAGTGCCTTCCGGGCCGTTCCAGCGACCCGCCCAGGCCTGCGCGGGGTCAGGCGTTGCCGCTGACGTCGCAGGGGTCGTCGATGTTGACGCTGCAGGCGATGAGGCGACCGAGGACGGGGCAGCGGGATCCGATGGCGTGGGAGCCCTGCGGTCGCAGCCGGCGAGTCCCGCGGCCAGCATGATGATCGAGGCGGCCGTCAACGTCGTGATGTTCATTTCCAGTTTCTCCTTGAGTTCGTGGTGTCCGGGGCGCACGGATACAAGACCGAGCGTGAGCAAGCCAGGTGCCAGGGTCGGAAGCCGGGCGGGCATGGACCTCGCCCGTTCCGGCAGCACGGCGGTGCAGAGCGGCCTGAGCGCGGGCGGCTCACCCTGCCTTGCGGAAGGTCAGGTTGATCCGCTGACTCCCGAGGTCGGGATGGGGATGGTCCTTCAGCGCCATGACGCCGTGATAGCGCAGCCGGTCCTCGGCGCCCCACACGACCACGTCGCCGTGGAACAGCGGAATCTTCGCGGTCGCGTCTTCGCGTCGCAGTCCGCCGAACAGGAAGACAGCTGGCATGCCCAGCGACACCGACACGATCGGCGCGTCCAGGTCCTGCTCGTCCTTGTCCTGATGGAGGCTCAGCTTCGCGCCGGGCGCGTAGCGGTTCACCAGACAGGCGTCGGGTTCGAATCGCTCGAAGTCGGCTGCGGCCGCGGCGTCGTGCGCGAGACGCCTGAGCACCTCAGGCATCGCCGGCCAGGGCGACCCCGTCTCGGGATCGATCGTGGTGTACCGGTAACCCCGACGATCCGACATCCAACCGAGCGTGCCGCAATTGGTCATCGCGACGGACATGGTGTAGCCGCCCGGGGTCACCAGGTGGCGGAACGCAGAGATCCGTTCCACCTCGGCGATCGCCTTCAGCAACTCGCCGGCGACGGGCCGCGCGAATCCCCGCAGCACGCGCGCCCGTGGGCCGATCTCCTGGACGCCATCGATGTCCATGTCGTCGAACAGTCCCCGTGTGCTCACGCTGTGACCTCGTGTCGTGAAAGATCAGGTTGAAGGAATGGGCCAGTCCGGACCTCTGCCCTTGCAGGCCAAGAAGCCCGCCACAATGCCCGAAGCCACTGCCTTGAAGTGTGCAGGAACGGCGACCTCGACAACATGCAAGACACCGACCGACTGATCCACCTCGAAAGCTGATGATGAGCAGCCGCAGCGAAGACCTCCCCAACGCCCTCCACCCCGAGGACTTCTTCCCCGCCCTCGAGATCCGCCGCACCCGCGCCATCGTCGAGCGCGACATGCCGCTCATCGAATCGCTGCACGCGCCGGAGTACGAGCTCATCACGCCCGCAGGCCGGCTCTTCCGTCGCGACGAGTACCTCGCGCTGATCGCCGAGGCGCCCTTCTACGCCGGCTGGGAACACAGCGACATGCAAGTCCGCGCGTCGGAGGACCTCGCTGTCATCCGCTACCACGCGCGACTGAGCTTCCCGTCTGGCAAGATCGTCGACTGCTGGCACATGGACGTCTACGAGCGCCGCGCGGCCGGCTGGATGGCCGTGTGGTCGAAGGCGACGGCCGTGCCAGCCTTGTGACCTGACGCCATGCGATTCGCACTCCTCACCGCCGCCGTGCTCCTCGGAACCACCGCCTGCAATCCCAGCTCATCGTCCGCGCCTGGCGCTCAAGGCGCGATGTCGCCCGAGCTGCGCCAGTCGCTGCAGGAGATCGAACGGAAGGCACGCGAAGAGGAAGCCCGGCGCCCGCGCTTGACCACACTGAACGACGACGCGTGGCGCGCCATCCCCGAGGACAAGCTCGATGCCGCCGTGATCGCGTACATCGAAGGTCGCATCCACGGACAGATCGGCGAGCCGAAGCCGCTGGCCGCCCTGCCGCGCGGATTCCAGATCTTCCACGTCTCGTTCATCGTCGAAGCCGAGGTGGCGAACGGCGGCTTCAATCAGTTCTTCTGGAACAGTTCGGGAGAATCCGCGCCGCAAGTGCCGGCCGCATTGCGGGCCCTGGGCGCGGACGAAGCGGCCGCCCAGTTCGAACAGGTGTGGCGCGTCGCGGAACAGGATCGTCCGCGGCTCGCGCCATTCAAGGCGCGAGGCTCCTTGCAGGCCTTTTCAGAGTCCTACAAGGGCTCGCCGCTGAACGCCTACGACGACCCGTTCATGGCACTGGCGATGAAGTTTCCCGCCCTGCGCGTCGAGTATCTGAAGCGGCACATCGAGCAGTTCCGGGAGTGATCGCCGCGGTCGACGCCGCACGCGCCAGACAGCCACGGACGAACGTCCTTTCGGCCATGAAGCCCTCGCCACGCCGAAAAGCGAATCGCGCTTCGCCGCCTTCGACGCTTCCGGGGCCATTTCCCAGGTAGATCCACACGCCAACGCAGTGGCACGGTGCTTGCAAAAGATGAGGCAAGGAGCACCGCCCCATGTCGCATCCACTGGCCGAATACAGCCCGGAGACCGAGGTCCAGGAAGCCCCCCAGCCGGGGCCGCTGGCCGCCGTCGCGAAGCGCACCCCGGCCTCGGTCGGTGTCTTCAACGAAGGCCAGGTGCTGGAGCTCGCCGCGCAGTTGCTGGAGGCGCGCAGCGCGCCAGCGCTGGCCGCTTCGCTCAACCACCTGATCGCCCGCACGGCGCATCAGATCGGCACATCCGTCAATCCTGCCGCGGCGCGCGCGCTGCAAGGCGCGCTCAGCCAGGCCGCCCTCCGCGTCCTCCCCTGCACCGCCTGCCCGCGTGGCAACCAGCCTCTGGCCGCGGCGACGCGCGCCGCCGGCCTCGAGCTCGAAGGCCTCAGTCCCGAGGACAAGGAATTCGAGCTCGCCCGCAACTTCGTGCGCCTGGCCGCCGACGCCGTGCGCCACCTCGTCACCTCCCCTGACCGCCCGTCACCCCAGCGCGCCGCGCAGGCCGCGCTGGCACTGGCCGCGCGCCATCACGCCCCCGGTCTGCTTTCCTCACCCCCTCTCACCCAGGAGCCCACCATGCACGACATCGATCGCAACCAGATGGAGTACGAGAACGAGCAGTTCGAATACGGAGAGAACGAGTGGTCGACAGAATCCGGCGCGTTCAGCGAGGCCGAAGAACTCGAGCTCGCCGGCGAGTTGCTGTCCGTCGCCAACGAAAACGAGCTCGACCGTTTCCTCGGCGACCTCGTCAGCCGCGCGACCAAGGCCGTCGGGTCCTTCGCGCGCTCCCCCATCGGGCAGGCCGTCGGCGGCGTGCTCAAGGGTGTCGCCAAGAAGGCGCTGCCCATGGCGGGCACCGCCATCGGCACCTACTTCGGCGGGCCGCTGGGCGCCAAGATCGGCAGCGGCCTGGCCAACGCCGCCAGCAACGCGCTCGGCCTCGAAGCCGAGATGGCCGGCGAGGACCGCGAGTTCGAAGGCGCCAAGCAGTTCGTGCGCCTCGCCGCGCAGACCGCCGCGCAGGCCGCCTCCGCGCCGCCCAACGCCGACCCGCGCGCCGTCGCGCAGCAGGCCGCCGTGGCCGCGGCGAAGCAGCACGCGCCGGGCCTGCTCACCGGTGGCGCCGCGGCTGGCGCGAACACCCCGCAGACCGCCGGACGCCCGGGCGCCGCCACCAGCGGCCGCTGGGTCCGCCGCGGCCATCGCATCGTCATCTTCGGCGCGTGAACCACCATGGCCATCGGCACCTATCCCGCGTGGTTCCTGATGCAGGAATCGCGAGCGCTGCTGACGCGGCTGGCGCGGGTCAAGCCCTTCGCGCTGGTCGAGCCGATGCTGCCCGCGGCCAACCTGCTGCCGGCCACGCAGAGCGCGATCGAAGGCCACCTCATCGCGGGCCGGCGCGAGTTGCGCCGCCTCGTCCACGGCTTCATGGGCTGGCTCGCCAGCAGCGCCGCGCAACGCGCCAGCGCCGCCGAGGCGCAACGCCGCTTCGCCTATCTGCGGTTGAAGTTCAACGCCGTGCTGACGCAGTTCGACCTCTTCAGCGACGTCGTCACGCAGCGCAGCGAGAACGAGAGCGGCGTCTGGCTCTCCGGCCTCGACGTGCTGTCGGCCGACGCGCTCGCGCTGCGCGGGCGCTACTACCAGTCGCCGCCGGTGATCTGCTACCTCGACCGCGGCCCCGGCGCGGCCATCCGCCGCGCGCGCACCCGCCTGCCCGGCGGCGGCACGAGTCCCGTGGCCGTGATCCGCGTGCCGCGCGAACGCATGATCGGCAGCGGCATCGCCTCGTCGCTCGTGCATGAGGTCGGCCATCAGGCCGCGGCGCTGCTCGGCCTCGTCGATTCGCTGCGCCCGGTATTGCGCGGGCTGCAGCAAGGCGCCGGCGACGGCGCGGTGGCGTGGGGCCTCTACGAACGCTGGATCAGCGAGATCGTCGCCGACTTCTGGTCCGTCGCGCGCATCGGCGTGGCTGCGCCGACCGGGCTGATGGCCGTGGTCAGCCTGCCGCGCGCCTTCGTCTTCCGCATCAACGTCGACGACCCGCACCCGGTGCCGTGGCTGCGCGTGAAGCTCAGCTGCGCGATGGGCGACGCGCTCTACCCGCATCCGCAGTGGGCGCGGCTGGCCGCGATGTGGGAAGCCTTCTATCCGACCCGCGGCCTGGATGCCGAGTCGCTGCGTCTGCTGGATCGCCTGCAGGCGCTGATGCCTGCCTTCGTCAGCGTGCTCGTGCAACACCGCCCCGCGGCGCTGCGCGGCCGCACGCTGGCCCAGGTGCTGGACGTGGCCGAACGGCGGCCGGCCCGGCTCACGGCGCTGTTCCGGCTCTGGACGCGGGTGCCGGCGCTGATGTACCGGGCGCCGCCGTCGCTCGTCTTCGCGGTCATCGGCCAGGCGCGCTGCGACGGCCGACTCAGTCCCGAGGACGAATCCCTGCTGCTCGGCAAGCTGCTCACGCACTGGGCGCTCACCAGCACGCTGGACACCTCGTTGGCCTGCGCCGCGGCGCAGGGCCGCCGCTTCACTTCCACCGAAGGAGAACCCTGATGAGCAAGCACCACCACGACCACGACGACGATCGCCGGGCCTCGATCGAGGTCCGGGTGCGCGACCACGGCGGCGCGCACCGTCCGATCGCCCAGGCCCAGGTCGGCCTGTTCAACGCCGCCGGACTCGAGGCCGGCACATGGCCGGCCGACGACGACCTGCGGCAGCTCAAGCACAGCGACGACGACGGCCATCTTCGATTCGACGACGTCGAATCGGGCAGCTACAGGCTCTGCTTCCTGCACCACCCGAAGACATGGTCGGAGAGCTTCACCGTCGGCGAACGCGGCGCGTGCAGGCAAGACCTGGAACCGGACTTCTGCGCCCAACTGGAGCCGCGCTGGTTGTCGCGCGACTGCAAGGAACTGGATTGCCGCGCGCCCCAGGCCGGCGACCATCTGAAGGCCACGGTCAGTCACGCCAAGGACGCCAAGGTCCGCATCGTTCCGCCGCCCGGGTCGACCGAGCTGTCCCACGACAACACCGCCACGACGTTCTCCACCGCCGTGTCGCACGCCGGCCGTTTCGAGTTCGCCTACGAGCTGCGGTCTTCGGCGCTGGGCGTCGCCGCAGGCAAGCCCCCGTCCGCGCTGACGCTGACCCACGCCGGCCATGTCGCCCCGCTGCCGGCTCAGCCCGTCACCGGGCAGCTCGGCATCGCGCTCACCCGCACCGAGACCGAGCCGACCGAAGACATGACACTGTGGCTCGCCATCCGCAACGGCACCGATGCGCTGGGCTTCAACCACTACCTGCGCTTCATGGACGTGCTGTTCGGCGGCCGGCGCCACGGTCCGCGCCACGGCGACCGAGGCAGCGATCGGAGGGGCTTCGGCGATGGCGGCGTGAACGGCCAAGGTGGCCACGGCGGCCACGGCGGCCGCGGCTTCGAAGCCGAGAAGGAGGCGTTCGAGAAGCTCTCGCTGAAGCGCTTCCTGCCCTTCAACGACAGCGACGCGTACCGCGTGCTGAAGGCCGCGACCGAAGCCTTCGTGATGGTCAACTGCGGCGTGCTGCAGGGCGGCGAACACGACAACGCCTTCCATCCGCGCCACGACAACGCCTACCTGGACCGGCGCGACCTGCCCGCCTTCGACGACGCGCGCGGCAGCTTCGACGGCTACCTCGAACGGCCCGGCGGCATCCTGCCCTACCTCGCCCTCGTGGCGCGCAAGCTGCCCGACATCCCGATCATCGAAGGCAACCCGGACGGCGCCAACCTGGCCGTCGGCTTCGTGCACGACAAGCTGGCCAACCCCTGCCTGGTCGAGCTGATCTGGTCGTACTGGCACGAGGAGGCGATGCTGGTGCAGACGATGAACGCGGTGACGCGGCGCTTCCAGAACCGCGGCGCGCCGGGCACGCCCGATCCGCTGGCCAACCTCGAGATCGACCCGCTGCGCCCGCTGAACAGCGTGCTGTGGGGCTACACGCAGGACGAGCAGCATCGGCTCACCGTGAACCGGCGCAATGCCGAGTACGCCCACCAGTACGGCCTGACGCTGCGCGGCAAGGCGGTGAAGGACTTCCGGATCGCCGACTCGCGCTCGCAGTTCCTCGAGGGCTTCCACCACCTGCTGCGGCTGCTGACCTCGTTCTACAAGCAGGACGACGACACCACGGTCAAGGCCGACGCCTTCCCCGTGCTGAACGCGCTGAAGGAGGTCCACCTGGTGATGTCGCAAGGCGCGCACAACAACTTCGGCGAGCTCGCGACCACCGCGCGCATCGAGATGCTGATGCAGCAATGGCTGCTCGGCCGCCCCGAGTTCCGCGAATTCCTGCCCAGCCGCATCATGGTGGCCTACCCCGAGCCGTGGATGGACCGCGTCGATGCGATGAAGAAGCTGCAGGGCTGGACCGACACCAGCGTCGTGCACTTCCGCAACCTGGCGATCTTCGGCGAGCAGATGATGCTGTCCATCCGCTTCGGCGCGTGGAGCGAGGTCTACGAGCCGACCCAGGCCTTCAACTGGGCGCGCTTCTGGCGGCCGCAGGTCCAGGGCTACATCCACGCGTACCGCGCGGCGACCGGCGTGGACCTCGGCAGCGAGACCTTCGACCCGAGCGCCGATGCCACCCCGCCGTCGCTGCTGATGCAGCGCCGGCTGGCCCAGCAGCAGCGCAACGCCTGACCCCGGGAGCGCGGCCATGCTCGACTTCACGTCGTCGCTGTACCTGGGGCTGCGTCATCCGGTGGGCTCGCACCACCCGCTGGACGGCATCCGGGGCTGGCCGGCCCTGAGCCTGGGCCGCCCCGCGGCGCTGCAGGCGCCGCCAGGCGCCGACGCGGTGGCGCGCGAACTCGCTGCGCTGCAGGGCTGCGAGGCGGCCACGCTGCTGCCGTCGACGCTGCACCTGTTCTGGGACCTGTTCGGGCAGCTGGCAAGACCTGGCACCGTGATCTGCGTCGAAGACGGCACTTACGCCATCGCGCGCTGGGGCATCGAACGCGCCGCGGCGCGCGGCGCGACGGTGCATGGCTTCGCGGCGGCCGATGCCGATGGGCTTGAACGCCTCGCCGCCCGTGCAGCCCAGGCCACCAAGGACACTGGGACCGGCGGCGCGGGTCCGCGGCTGCTCATCGTCTGCGACGGTTTCCGTCCAGGCCGCGAGCATCAGTCGCCGATCGGCCGCTACGCCGCGACGGCCGCGCGCCATGGCGGCTGCCTGGTGCTCGACGACACGCAGGCGCTCGGCGTGCTCGGGCCCGCGGGCGGCGGGTCGCTGCGCCAGCACGGCCTCGAGGGCGCGCCGGTGATCGTCGGCGCATCGCTGGCCAAAGGCTTCGGCGTGCCGATGGCGGTGCTGTCCGGCAGCGCCGCGACGCTGCGCTGGTTCGAGGCCCGCAGCGAGACACGCGTGCACACCAGCCCGCCGACGCTGGCGGTGATCGAGGCGGCGCGCCACGCGCTGGCGCTGAACCGCCGCTTCGGTGATGCGCTGCGGGCTCGCCTGATGCAACGCGTGCGGCAGTTCCGAAGCCGGCTTGCGGCGCTGCGCCTGCGCTGCACGGGTGGCGATTTCCCGGTGCAATCGCTCGCGCCGCTGCCCGGCGTCGACATGTCGGCGCTGCACGCCGCGCTGCTGCGGCGACAGGTCCGCACCGTGCTGCACGCCGAAGGCGCGTCGGATCAACCGCCCCCGCCATCGCAGGCGCGCCTGAGTTTCGTGATCACCGCGACACACACCGCGGCCTGCATCGAGCGAGCCGTGTCGGCGCTCGTGCAAGCCCTGACCGCGTTGCGGCGCCCCATCCACCCCTTCCTTGCGGAGGCTCCATGAATCCCACGACATCCTTCGAGTTGCTGTCCACCGGCAACGAATTCGAAACCGCGTCCGAAGAGTTCGAGCGCGGTTATCGGGGCGGCCGCTCCGGCGGTCCCCGTTACGGCGGTTCGCAGCGCCGCTATCCGTCGTCACAACGGAGATCGCCCCAACGGTCGTCGCAACGGCCCCCGTCGCCATCGTCCCGGCCCTCGCGCTCGTCGCCCTGGGGCCGTTATGGCGGCCCCGCCTGGGAACCCGCGCCGTGGCCGGCCTGGGGTGGTCCCGGCTCGCGCTACCAGCGCTGCATGCAGCAGTGCCTGGCGTCGCCCTATGCGCCCCCCTATGCGCCACCGTATGCGCCACCAGAACCTGCCCCCGTTCCCGCTGCCGACCCTGGTCCGGCGGCGGCGCCCGATGCCCCCAGCGAGGAGATGAGCATGCACCCGATCCGTTGCAACTGCCCCCGATGCGGTGGCGCCCAGGAGACCTTCGAGTTCGCCGCCGAGGGCGCAGGGGAATACGAAAACGAAGGCCTGGGCGAGTACGAAGGCCAGTACGAAGGGCAGTTCGCGGGCGAGTACGAATACGAGGGTCAGCACGAGAGCCAACACGAGGGCGCATTCGCAGGGGAATACGCCGGGGAATACGCAGGCGAATACGAAGGCCAGGGCGAGTCCGGTTCGCCGTTCAGCGAGGCCGAGGAGATCGCCCTCGCCGCCGAACTGCTGTCGGTGTCCAGCGAGGCCGAACTCGAGCAGTTCCTCGGCAAGCTGTGGAAAGGCGTCAAGAAGGTGGCCGGCACGGTCGGCAAGATCGCCAAGCCCTTCTCGGGCGTGCTGAAGGCGGTGGCCAAGAAGGCGTTGCCCTTCGTCGGCGGTGCGCTGGGGTCGATGATCCCGATCCCGGGCGTCGGCACCGCGCTCGGCACGGCGCTGGGCAGCGCGGTGAGCTCGGCGCTGGAGATGGAATTCGAAGGCCTGGAGCTGGAGGACCGCGAGTTCGAGATGGCGCGCCGCTTCGTGCGCATCGCCGGCACGGCCGCGCAGCAGACCGCCGACGGCACCGCGCCGGCCGAGTTCGAGGCCGCGGTGGCCGCCGCCGCGCAGCAGCACCTGCCGCATTTCAGCGGCCGCGTGCTGCCAGGCATGCCGGGTGCGCCGGGCACGCCGGCTCGTCCGGGCGGACCGGGCGCCGCGGGCCGCCGCCATGGCGGCACCTGGACACGCCGCGGCGCCACGCTGGTCTTGCACGGCGTCTGATCAGGCGCTCACCGGGAGACGCACATGGACACGCGTGAATTCGAGATCGTCGGCGAATGGGGCCTGGGCAGCGTGATCGGCGGCATCGGCAGCCGCATCGGTCAGATCGCCGGACAGGTCGCCGGCAAGCTGGCCGATGCGGCCGGCGGGGGCGCCGGCATCATCGACCTGACCGACAAGGCCGACAAGAGCAACCGCCACGGCATGCGGCCGGCCTCGCAGGTGAAGGCGCTGGTGCTGCACCAGATGGCCTGCTGCCGCAACCGCAAGAACGCGTTGACGGACTACCTGAAGATCGGCTCTCACTTCGCGATCATGGCCGACGGCCGCATCCTGCAACTGCACCCGGAGCTCGCGATGGTCTGGGCCAGCAACGGCTTCAATCACGGCAGCGTCGCGGTGGAGTTCGCGGGCAACTTCCCCAACACCAAGGGCAAGTGGTGGCAGGGCGACAAGTACGGCCGCGACCAGGTCACGCCGGCGCAGCTGGAAGCCGGCCGCCGGCTGGTGCGCCATCTGGTCGCGAAGATCGGGCTGAAGACGATCCTGGCGCACCGCCAGAGCAGCGCCTCGCGCGAGAACGATCCCGGTCCCGACATCTGGTACCACGTCGGGCAATGGGCCGTCGACACGCTGAAGCTGAGCGACGGCGGATCGGGCTTCAAGGTCGGCGACGGCAACGCGATCCCCGAGCTGTGGCGCACCTGGGGGCGCAGCGCGCCGGTCAAGGAGGCCGAGTTCGGTGAGGTCGGCGAGGTCGGTGAACACGGCGAACAGGAAGGCGAGCAGGAGAGCGCCTTCGGTCCCCTGAGCGCCGACCTGGAATGGCTGAAGGGGTCCTTCACGCGCGCGCAGATCCGCAAGGCCGGCAGCGCCTTCCAGCACTTCGGAGGCGTCTACATCGCCTTCAAACCCGGTGCCACGCCGACCACGCCGACGATCCTGAAAGTCGGCATGAGCGACACCTTCGGCCGGCGCATGGGCGACAAGGAACACGTCGACCTCGAGCGGGACCACAAGGCGCTGCGCTACTACCTGGCCAAGGTCCGCGGCCATCGTGGCGCGCAAGGGGTGGCCGGCGTGGTGCGCATGGTCGAGCTCGCGCTCGTCCGCCTGATGCATCGCGCCGGAAAGCTGGGCGACAAGGACCTGCCCTACAAGCTGACGCCCACGCTCGGCGCGATTCGGATCAAGCATGTCCTGCCGCCCGACCTGGCGGATCTGATGTCCGTCGCGGTGACGAAGACCGCGATCGATCCGAAGGTCCGCCTCCCGATGCCGGCGGGACAGCTCGTCCTGCCCAAGGGCGTGGCGTGGGAGTTCGAGCACGTCGCCCCGGCACGGCCATGATCATCGACTGCCACTGCCATGCCGGCCCCGGCGACGGCTTCACCGGGCCGTGGGACAGCGGCGCGCCGCTGCGCGACTACGCGCGGCGCGCCGCGCAGGCCGGCATCGGACGCACGGTGATCTTCGCGGCCTTCCACTCCGACTACGAGCGAGCGAATGCCGAGGTCGCGCGCATCGTGGCCGCGCAGCCGCGGCGCTGGATCGGTTTCGTCTTCGTGAACGCGGCGCGCGACCGCGGTCGCATCGGCGAACTGGTGCGCACGGGCGTCGAGGAGCACGGCTTCGTCGGCATCAAGCTGCATCGCCACGATGCCAACATCTCGCGCGAGGTCTGCGAGGCGGCGCGCGAATACGCGCTGCCGGTGCTCTACGACGTGGTCGGAGAAACGGCGCAGGCGGAGCTGCTGGCGCAGGAGTTCCCCGACGTGGACTTCATCGTGCCGCACCTGGGCAGTTTCTCCGACGACTGGCGCGCGCAGCGCGCGCTGATCGATCCGCTGGTGCGCCACGCCAACATCCACGCCGACACCTCCGGCGTGCGCCGCTTCGACATCCTGGCCGAGGCCGTGCAGCGCGCCGGCGCGCACAAGCTGCTGTTCGGCAGCGACGGCCCGTGGCTGCATCCCGGCGTCGAGCTGGCCAAGGTGCGCGCGCTCGGCCTGTCCGCGTCGGACGAGGCGCTGGTGACCGGCGGCAACCTGCTGCGCCTGACCGCGCGTGCACGGCGCCGCGCCACGCTCACACCAGCGCGCGCTGGCTGGCTCGCCGGATCTGCAAGGCACGGTCGGTGACGCCCAGGCGCGCCGCGGCGCGCTGCAGGTTGCCGTCTTCGCACTCCAGCGCCATCTCCACCGCGAGCTCGGTGGCGCGCTGGCTGATGTCCTTCATGCCGATGCCCAGTTGCACCGCCGAGCGGACCGCCGACCGGAAGCTGTTGTCCGGCCACAGCGGCGGCGCGCCGGGCACCGCATGGTCCTCCGGCGGGATGTCGCCGACGGTGATCGGCCCGCGGCCGCAGTGGCGCTGGCAGATGCGCGTGACCAGCTGGCGCAGGTCGCGCACGTTGCCGGGGTAGTCGCGGGCGACGAGGAACTCGCGCACCGCGGGATCGATGGTCGGCTCGACGGCCGGACCTTCTGGCCCGTCCCGCCCTTCCCGCCCGTTCGATGCCGGCAGCAGCTCGCGCATGAAGTGCAGCGCCAGCGGCAGCACGTCGTCCTTGCGCTCGCGCAGCGGCAGCGTGCGGCACTGCCAGCCGGCGATGCGGTAGTAGAAGTCCGCGCGGAAGCTGCCGTCGGCGATGCCGCGCACCAGATCGCGGTGCGTGGCCGAGACCAGGCGCAGGTCGCTGTGCTGCCAGGTGTTGCTGCCCACGCGCTTGTACTGGCGCTCCTGCACCGCGCGCAGCAGCCGGGCCTGGAGCTCGCACGGCAGCTCGCCGACCTCGTCGAGGAACAGCGTGCCCTTGTGGGCCAGCGCGAAGGCGCCTTCGCGCGATCCCACCGCGCCGGTGAAGGCGCCACGCTCATGGCCGAAGAACTCGCTGCCGGAGAGCTCCGGCGACAGCGTCGTGCAGTCGACGACGACGAACTCGCCCTTGTCGGGACGCGGGTCGAGGTCGTGGATCAGCCGCGCGATCAGCTCCTTGCCGGTGCCGCTTTCGCCGGTGATCAGCACCGACGCCGAGGTGGAGACCGTCGCCTCGATCACGCCGCGCATCGTGCGCCGCCACGCCGGGCTGGTGCCGACCAGGCAGGACGCGACCGCGGGCGAATCGACCAGGGCATCGACCCGGCGCCAATGCTGCAGCCGCGCGCTGATCTCGTCGGCCGTCGCGGGCAGCTCGGGCCACTGCAGCACATCGCGCGCGCCGGCATGCACGAGGTGCCATTGCGCGGCGCTCGACAGGGCCTCGGCGCCGACGCAGATCGCCAGCACCAGTGCGCTGTCGCCATGCCGTCGCAACAGCGTGAGGACTTCGTCGTCGCAGGCGCCGAAAAAGACCAGACCCAGCGTCGCGCCGTCCTCGGGCGTCGACGCGCTCGCGGCGATGCCCGCGCGCGCCAGCAGCGAGAGGCATCGCTCATGCAGACCGGCGTCGCACGACCCGGTAAAGGCGATCCAGGCCGACGGCGCCAAGTGCTCCCCCCAAGGAATGTCTTGTCCGATTCGTAACCGGCGACCTTCCCATTCCCTTTCGAGAGGCCTGAACCGCGATCACGTCCGAGTCAGTCTAGGTTCTGTGGTCCTGGGCGACATCCCTAACCTCGTGATGCAACGAGATGCTTCCGCAGTGCTGATGAGGCAGAGCGGAGAAAGATCGACGACTTCATCTTGTGGTCACACCGCCATCACCCCGCCCTCATCCCGCCCTCACCCGCCCTCACCCGCCCTCACCCGGCCCTTCCCATCGCGCTTCCCGCGCAGCATCTCGTGGTCCGCGCGCTCGATGAGCTCATGCGCGCCGGCCTCGTCGTCCGGCGAGAACACCGCGACGCCCGCGGTCACGCCCACCGTCACGGTCACTCCGGAGGTCAACACGATCGGCTCGCCGATCGCGTCGACGACACGTGCCAGCACCGCCCGCCATTCCCCGTCCTCGATGCAGGTCAGGACCAGCACGAACTCGTCGCCGCCCAGCCGCGCCACCGTGTCCAGCGGGCGGATGCCCGCCATGAGGCGCGCCGCCACGGTCTGCAGCAGCTGGTCGCCCGCGTCGTGCCCCTGCGCGTCGTTGACCGCCTTGAAGCCGTCCAGATCCAGGTAGCAGACGGCCACCTGCTTGCGCTCGCGCCGCGCCAGCGCCAGCGCCTGCTCGATCCGGTCGTACAGCAGCACGCGGTTGGGCAACTGCGTCAGCGCGTCGTGGAAGGCCGCGTGCGCAAGGTTCTCATGCGCCGTCTTCATCGCGGTGATGTCGACCGCCATCGCGAAGATCTCGGTGTCCGACAAGGGCACCGCGCCGAAGTCCACCCACACCGCCTCGCCGGACTTGCTCCGCATCCGGATCTGCGAGCGGTAGTAGCCGTGCTCGGCCATCGCCGCGTAGACCTGCCGGCCCACCTCCTCGAACTGCTCTTCGTCCCAGTAGAAGACCCGCGCGGACGCGCCCTGCAACTCGCCCGGGCCGTAGCCCAGCAGCCGTTCCACCGCCCGGTTGCGCCAGGTGATCGTGCGGCGCGCGATCTTCGCCATGCCGACCAGGTCGCTGTCCAGCATCGCCGCCTGCTCGCGCTGCAGGCGCCGCTGCTGCGTGACGTCGCGGCCCGACGAGAACACCAGCAGCTCGCCGCCGATCTCGGTGACGCTCAGTTGCAGCTCCACATCGATGACCTCGCCGTCGTCGCGCCGGTGCTGCACGTCGATGCGCTGCCGGTCCCCCGCCTTGATCCGGGAGAGCCAGCCGGCGATCGCGGCCTCGTCCTGGTTGACGTCCCAGCTGGCGATGTGCCGCCCCAGCAGCGATACGCGCGTCGACTTCAACATCTCCGCGAACGCGTCGCTGAACTCCACCAGCCGCCCCCGCCGGTCGACGATGTGGATGCCGTCGGCCGAGACGCGCATCAGCGCCTGGATCCGCTGGCCCTGATCGGCCAGCGCCTGCATCGCCCGGTCCTGCCGCCGCGTGGCGCGATGGACCTGCCACATCGCCAGCGCCACCAGCAGCCACGCGAGCGCGGCCAGCGAGACCACCGTCCCGGCCTGCTGCCGCCAGGGCTGGAAAAAACGATCGTTGTTCACGCCGGCGTAGACGACGAAGGGCCAGTCGTCCAGCGCGCGGTAGGCCGTGGTGCGGTCCTGTCCGTCGATCGTCACGATCGACACGAAGGTCCCCTGGCGCGGCTGCGCGGCCAGCATCTCGCGCAGCTTGTCCGTGACCTGCGTGTCGCCCACCTTCCCCTGCGCCGCACTGCCCGGCGCCATGCGCGCGACCAGCCGCAGGTCGTCGCGGCGCAGCGTCATCGCGTCGAGCGGCGCGAGGTCGTAGCGTTCGAAGAGATGCCGGAAATGATCGACGCCCACGGTCACGTAGACGAAACCCGCGAAGCGGTCGCGCACCACCAGCGGCCGCCCGAAACCGATCACCCAGTTGCCGGACACCCGCGAGACCAGCGGGCCGGTGACCTGCGTCACGGGCTTCGAGAGGTCGCGGGCCTTGATGAAGAAGTCGCGATCGGTGATCGACGCGGGCGAGTTGGCCGGCAGCCGCGTGCCCCAGCGCACCTGCCCGGTCGCGTCGGCGGCGCGCAGCGCCTCGATGCCGAAGAGCAGGCCGAAGCGCGCGTTGAGGACCTCGTTCAGCACCGCGTCGGAGGCGCCGCCCGGCGCGGCCAGCAGCCGTTCCATCTCGCCCGCGGTCGCGCGCAGGACCGCGTCGACGCGGCCCATCTCGGCGGCGACGTTGAGTTGCGCGACGGCGGCCAGCCCTTCGGACACGTCGCGCGCCTGCGCCGCGTAGGCGCGGTGGGACGTGGCCAGCACATGCGCGACGAGCGCGCCCAGCACCAGCGCGACGGTCAGGTTGGCGCCGACCAGCCAGGCCGTCATGCGGCGCCGGCGGCGCACGGCGCCGTCGACGAGGACTTGCGGATCGGAAAGCGGCATGCCGGGATGGTGCCTCAGCCGGACGCCGTCCGACACCCGTGACGCGGCCTCGGCCCCTGTGTTTTCCCGAGTCCCCACATTCGGGGATGACCGGCGCGCGCATCCGTCCTAGCCTTCGACTTTCACTCAGAAGAATCATCGGGGGGATGGCCATGGACACGAACGACGGCACCGAGCCCAGGAAGCGCAACCTCGTGCTCTTCTGCGACGGCACGAACAACACGCTCACCGGCGGCATCGAGGACACCAACGTCCTGAAGCTGTTCGGCTACCTGCGCAGCCAGCAGCCCACCATCGATTCGCTGCTGTACTACGACCCCGGCGTCGGTTCGCCCGACTCGGCCCCGCCCACCGGCCTCATCGACCTGATCAAGCGCCGCTGGGCGCGCATCGCCGGGCTGGCCTCGGGCCAGGGTGTCTACGACAACATCGGCGAGGGCTACCGCTTCCTGATGCGCCACTTCGACGAGCGCATCGACGATCGCATCTTCTGCTTCGGTTTTTCGCGCGGCGCGTTCACGGCGCGCGCGATCGTCGGCATGGTGAACCTCTTCGGCATCCTGCGCCCCGAGCACGAGGAACTGATCCCGACGCTGGTCCGGATCTACTTCTCGCAGCCGCCGATCGAGGAACAGGCCGAGGGCCGCAAGAGCTGGCGGCGCGCGCTCGCCCGCGTCGTGCACCGCTGGTTCGCCAGACCGGGCCAGGAAGGCGCGCGCGGCGCCCAGGGCGGCGAGGAGGCCACCGCGGCCTCGCGCAACCGGCTCGCGGAGCAGGTCCGGCGCAACTTCGCGCGGCCCGCGGACGTCTTCTGGGTCGGCGTCTGGGACACCGTCGAATCGGTCGGCCTGCCGCCCTTCGGGTCGCGGGACAACCCGGCCACGGCGACCTTCGCCGACAAGAAGCACATGCTCCATGTCCGCCACGCGCTGGCCTTCGACGAGCACCGCTGGCCCTTCCTGCCGCGCGTCTACGACTCGCCGAGCCGCGTCGACGTGCCGGGCGTCGACCGCTTCGACCGGCTGATCGTGCGCACCCTGCGCCAGCTCTGGTTCCCGGGCGTGCATTGCGATGTCGGCGGCAGTTATCCGTCGCAATCGGACGAGAGCCGGCGGTATCCCCACGGCCGCACCGGCCTGCCCGACGCCTCGATGGTGTGGATGCTCAACGAGGCGGCGGCGGAGCTCGGCGTCCCGCCGCTGACCCGCCTGCCCGCCGGCAGCGATGCCTTCGGCATGCCGCTGCCGGAGCCCTTCGTGGGCACGCTGCCGCTGCGCCACGACGCGCTGCACGACACGCCGCTCTGGGCGCTCGCCGGCATGACGGTGCGGCGCACGACGACGGAGGAAGTGCGCATCCCCAAGGGCCGGCAGCGGATCCCGGTCGACGTGGTGGCCGAGTCGCCGCCCGCGCCGTTCCAGGGCCCCAGCGTCTGGGACGAACGGCGATCGCTGCCGTGGCTGCTGTCCGCGATCGCCGCCGGCGCCGTGCTGCTGCTGCTGTCCGGCTGGAACCTGCAGCAGCTGCCCTTCCTGCAGTCGAGGCTGCCGCCGCAGGGCGACTGGTCGGACTGCCTGATGCGCTGCGCGGTGGCGCCGCTGGAATTCGCCCGGCACCAGCTGGGTCTCCTGTTCCATGGCTGGCCGCATTACCTCGGCTGGATCCGGCAGGAGCGCGCGGCCCTCTTCCTGGGCCTGGCCTGGGACCTGGCCTTCCTGGTGGCGGCGGCCTATCTGCTGTCGCGGCTGGCCACGCGCGTGTTCACGTGGATGGCGGGCTGGCGCAAGCCCGGGGACCATCGATCGCGGCTGCTGCTGGCCATCGGCTGGCTGCCGGCGCTGGCCTTCGGCGCCGATGCGCTCGAGGACCTGTCGACGATGGCCGCCGTGGTCATCGACCTGGTCGGCATGCCCAGGGTCGCGAGCCTGACGCTGCTGCTCATGAGCGCCTTCTCGGTGGTGAAGATCGCCGCCTGGACACTGGGCATCGTGATCTTCGGCGGCGGCCGCTCGCTGCTGGCGGTGCTGCCGATCAAGACGGTCGGCAAGGTCGGGCGCAAGGCCTGACCCCACCGCTCAGAGGCTTTCCATCGCCTTCTCTTGCGCCTGCTCCTTCAGCGTGCCGCCCTTGGGCTTGAGCAGGTCGCGGGCGTTGGGGATGCCGGAGCCGGCCGTTGCAGGCGACGGCGGCGCCTTGTAGGCCGGCATGACGGAGATCGTGCCGCCCTTGACCGCCTGCTCGGTGCTGCCCGCCGGGCAGGCATCGTTGGTGTAGAGCACGCTGCCGTTGACCAGGCAGCGGCGCGCGCGGCCGGGGGTCGGATTCGCCCGCGGGCCGTCCGCCGTTTCGGGCGGGCTCTCGGCGAAGGGGTTCCTGGGAACCTCGACCTTCTCCGCCTGGCGCTCGACCTGCCGCGCGGCATCGCGCAGGAACGGGATCTCGTCCCGCTTCTTCCAGCCGACGACGCCCAGGACGGCGACCACGATGATGAGCAGAACGGCTCTCACGTCTTGTTCTCCCTGTTTCTCTTTGACGGACGGATTGTCACCGCGCCGCAACCTCCCGCAACGAACATGACACGCACATCACGACCTTCATCGCTGTCATGCCCTTCACCTCGACGTCTTCGCTCCGCCCTGCCCGCACTTCACTTCGCGGCGTCGCCACACCGCGCCTGGCGCTGCTGCCGGTGCTGCTCGCGGCCGCCACCCTCGCGGCCTGCGGCGGCAGCGACGACGATGCCGGCGCGCCGATCAACAGCGGCAACACGACCGTGTCCAGCCTGCGCCTCATCGGCCAGCAGGTGCTGCCGCGGCGGATGGACTACGCGGGCACGACCGTCGGCGGTCTGTCCGGCGTCGACTACGACCCCAAGACCGACACCTACGTGCTGATCAGCGACGACCGCACGACCACCGACTCCGCCGGCGCGCCGCGGATGTACACGGCCAAGCTGAGCTTCGACGCGAGCACCTTCAGCGCGGTGACCTTCACCGGCGTGGTGACGATGAAGCAGCCGGACGGCAGCGTCTATCCGAAGGTGCCGGACGCGAAGGTCGCGGATCCGGAGTCGGTCCGCGTGGATCCGGTCACCGGCAACTGGGTCTGGCTCAGCGAGGGCGACCGCACGCTGACGAGCGCGCCGCCGCGCGTGATCAACCCCTTCATCCGCGAGATCTCGCCGGCTGGCGCCCACGTGCGTGAGTACACCTTGCCGACGATGTTCCAGATGAGCGCGCAGGAGACCGGTCCGCGCGGCAACCTGGTCTTCGAAGGGCTGACCTTCTCGACCGACACGCAGTCGGCCTGGGTGCTGATGGAAGGCGCGCTGATCCAGGACGGCGCCGCGCCGACACCGACGACGGGCAGCGCCTCGCGCCTGACGCGCTTCGATCGCGCGAGCGGCGTGGCCAACGCGCAGTACGTCTATCCGATCGAGAAGGTGCAGGCGACGCCGGTGCCGGCGGACCAGTTCACGGTCAACGGTCCGACGGAGATCCTGGCGCTGTCGCCGACGCGCTTCCTGGTGCTGGAGCGCAGCTTCTCGGTCGGCGTGATCGGCAATCAGGTGCGGCTCTATGAGATCGACACCGCCAACGCGACCAACGTGCTGACGGCGGCCTCGCTGACCGGCGCGACGCCGGTGACCAAGAAGCTGGTGCTGGACTTCGAGACGCTGAAGACGCAGCTCGGCGGCATCGCCAACCTCGAAGGCATGACCTTCGGACCGAAGCTGGCCAACGGCAAGCGCAGCCTGGTCGTCGTCGCGGACGACAACTTCCCGACGGCGGATTCGCCGACGGACCGCAACCAGATGCTGGTCTTCGAAGTCCAGCCTTGAACGCCTGCTGACGCGATCGCGTCGGAGACGCCTCGCGCACGGCATCGCTCGCGCGTTACGGCGGCTGGCCGTAACGCGCTTTTCGTCTTCAGCGAATGGCGCCAGCCTCTAAGGTTCGGGATGAACGCCGCGCTTCCCGCGCGGCCCGATTCCTACGACTCCAACGAGGCTTCATCGATGCATGGGATTCCACGCGCCGCAGCGCTTGCCGCTTCCGTACTGACACTGCTGTCCGCGCAGGCCGCGCCCGACCAGTCGCCCGACGCGGCTTCCATCCGCGCGGCCGTCGACGCGGCGGTCCGCCCGATGATGGCGAAGAACGACATCCCCGGCATGGCCGTCGGCGTGACGGTCGGCGGGAAGTCCTTCGTCTTCAACTACGGCGTCGCAGCCAAGCAGTCCGGCAGGCCGGTCGACGACAGGACGCTGTTCGAGGTCGGCTCCGTCAGCAAGACCTTCAACGCGACACTGGGCGCGAAGGCGCTGGTGGAGGGCAAGCTGCGGCTGTCGGATCACCCCAGCCGTTTCCTGCCCGCGTTGAAAGGCCATCCGATCGACCGCGCGACGCTGCTGAACCTCGTCACCTACACGGCTGGCGGCCTGACGCTGCAGGTGCCGGACGCGGTCACCGACGAGGCGTCGCTGATGCGCTACCTCCAGCAGTGGAAGCCCGACTTCGCACCGGGCGAGAAGCGGCGTTATTCGAATCCCAGCATCGGCCTGTTCGGCCGCACGGCCGCCGCGGCGATGGGGCGTGACTACACGGACGCGGTCGAGTCGGACCTGCTGCCCCAGCTCGGTCTGCGCGAGACCTACCTGCGGGTGCCGGCGGCGGCAATGGCCGACTATGCCACGGGCTACGACAAGGTCGAGCATCAGGGTGCGGCCCAGGACATGGCCGTGCGAGTCTCGCCGGGTGCGTTCGACTCGGAGTCCTACGGCATCAAGACGACGGCGGCGGATCTCGTGCGCTTCCTGCAGGTCAACATCGACCCCACCGGCCTTGACGGGACGACCCGCCAAGCGGTCGAGGCGACGCACATCGGCCACTTCCAGGTCGACGGCATGACGCAGGGCCTGGGCTGGGAGCAGTACCCGTGGCCGGTGTCGCTGGCGCAGCTCCAGGCGGGCAACGCGCTCGGGCGCGTGACGACGGCGGTGAAGCCGCTCGACGGCACGCCGCCGGGACCGCGGCTGTTCAACAAGACCGGCTCGACGCGCGGCTTCGGGACCTACGTCGTGTTCGTGCCGACGCAGCGCATCGGCGTCGTGCTGCTGGGCAACCGGAGCTGGCCGATCCCGGAACGGGTCGATGCGGCCTACGCGATCCTCGGCAAGCTTCAGTCGCTCGGCGCCCGCTGAAGCGGGTTCAGCGGAACGCCTTCAGCAGGACAACTGCCGCGAGAGAAGGTCAGCCAGAGCAGTTCAGCACGACGACTTCAGCGCGCGGGCGAAGGCGCCGAGGCGCCCTTCCCCGCAGCGCGCACGAGCGCGAGCTCGCGTGTGAGCCAGGTCTTGCTCTCGACGGGCGCCGCGCCGCCGCAGCGGACCAGATAGGGCTTGCCGCTCATGCTGCTCTTCGAGGCGCCGAGGTCGATGAACTGTTCCGCGGTCTTCACCAGGTTCTTGTCCTCGAGGTAGCTCAGCTTGCGCTCGAGGTGGGACTTCGCCTCGGCCGCGGAGTGCCAGTCACCGTTGCGGTTGAACTGGCAGGACGAGGCGGTCAGCTTGTCGAGCAGCGCATTGACCTCGGCCTTCGCGGCCGGCGGCAGCGGGTCGGCCCGGACGGCCGTCGGCGCGGCGAGACAGACGGCGCAAGCGGCGGCGAGGACGAGGGAGAACGATGGGATGCGCATGGGCAGAGGCTGTCTTCGGGTCCGGTGATCGCGTTGGTTGATCGGGTCGGATGACCGACGCCCATCAGGAGCCGCGATGTTGCCATGCGGCGCGGTCAGGCCTTTCGTCCGACCGGCGCAGGACCTTCGAGCGCCGTCCCGAGATAGGCGCTCCCGTCCAGGCACTCGCCGCGCGTCCATCCTTCCGTGAAGGCCTGGGTGAGGCGCTGCAGCTCGGCGTCCTGCACGTCGAGTTCGACGCGCATGCGGGCGATCTCCTCGCGCCGCCGTTGCAGGCTGGCGAGCACGAGTTCCTTCGGAATCTTCCCGTCGCCCTGCGCGAACACCTGTCTCAAGCTGTCCAGCGAGAAGCCCAGCCGCTGCGCGAGCTGGATGACCTGCAGGCGCTCCATCGCGTCCGTGCCGTACTCGCGGTAGCCGTTGAGCCCGCGCGCGCCTTCCGGCAGCAGGCCGCTGGCCTCGTAGAACCGGATCGCCGAGGCCTTGATCCCGATCCGTTTCGCCAGTTCTCCGATGCGCATCCTCGACTCCCTGAAAAGCTGAAAAAAGGCGCTTGACCTTCAAGCCAACTTGAAGCTTACGCTGCCGGCATTGCTGAACTCAAGCCCGGACCATGCCGACAGAATCGTCCCCCGCCCTCCACGACCCGCTCGTCCTGCCCAACGGCCAGACGCTGAAGAACCGCATCGCGAAGGCCGCGATGGAAGAGGCGCTCGCCGAGCCGGGCCAGGTGCCGGGCATCGGCAGCCAGACGCTCTACCGCCGCTGGGCCGAGGGCGGCGCGGGCCTGCTCATCACCGGGAACGTGATGGTCGCGCCCGATGCCCTGACCGGTCCCGGCGGCCTGGTGCTCGAAGCCGGCACGCCGCTGGCGCCCTACCAGGCCTGGGCCGGCGCGGCCCACGCGGGCGGCGCCCGCATCTGGATGCAGATCAACCACCCGGGCCGGCAGGTGTTCGCGGCGCTCGGCAATCCGGGTTACGCGCCGTCCGAGGTCGCGATGGAGATGGGCAAGCACGGCAAGCTCTTCGCGCCGGTCCGCGCGCTGACCGAAGCGGAGATCGCCGCCATCGTCCGCCGCTTCGGCGACACCGCGCGCGCCGCCCGCGAGGCGGGCTTCGACGGCGTGCAGATCCACGCGGCGCATGGCTACCTGCTCTCGCAGTTCCTGTCGCCGCTGGCCAACCGCCGCACCGACGGCTACGGCGGATCCATCGCGCATCGCGCCCGCCTGCTGCTCGAGGTCGTGCGCGCCGTCAAGGCAGTCGCGGGGCCGGACTTCGCGGTCGCGGTCAAACTCAACAGCGCGGACTTCCAGCGCGGCGGCTTCGACGAAGCCGATGCCCGCGCGGTCATCGGCCTGCTCAACGCCGAAGGCATCGATCTGCTGGAACTGTCCGGCGGCAGTTACGAGAGCCCGGCCATGCGGGGCCGCACGGCCGACGGTCGCACGCTGGGCCGCGAGGCCTACTTCCTGGAATTCGCGCAAGACCTGGCACGGCTCGCCCGCATGCCGGTGATGACGACCGGCGGCATCCGGCGGCGGGCCATCGCCGAACACGTGCTCGCCAGCGGCGTGGCGCTGGTGGGACTGGGCACCGCCCTCGCCTACGAGCCGGACCTGCCCAGGCGCTGGACGACGGCGGAGGCCGTGGCCGCGCCCATCGCCGTGAACTGGAAGAACAAGGCGATCGGCGGCCTGGCGACGATGGCGTTGGCCCGGCGCCAGTTGCGGCGCATGGCCGCGGGCTCGACGCCGACGCGGCATGCGTCGCCGTTCTTCACGCTGCTGCTGGACCAGTGGCGTGCGTCCAGACTGACGCGGCGCTACCTGCGCTGGCGGCAGGACACGGCGGCGCAGCGGCGATAGACACGGCGCCGCCCCGCGGGGGCGATGAGGCACACTTCGCAGCCATCGCCCGGGCCTCGCGTCCGGCCCGCCGTCACCCGATCCCCGCATGACCAGCCCTGTTTCCAGTCCGCCGGACCGGCCCACCGCGGTCGGATTCCGGGAAGCCCTCCGCTTCTGGCTGAAGCTGGGATTCATCAGCTTCGGCGGCCCCGCCGGGCAGATCGCGATCATGCATGCGGAGCTTGTCGAACGGCGCCGCTGGATCAGCGAGCGGCGCTTCCTGCACGCCCTCAACTACTGCATGCTGCTGCCCGGCCCGGAGGCCCAGCAGCTCGCCACCTACATCGGCTGGCTGATGCATCGCAGCTGGGGCGGGCTGGTGGCCGGCGGACTCTTCGTGCTGCCGTCGCTGCTCATCCTGATCGCGCTGTCGTGGATCTATGCCGCCTTCGGCACGCAGCCGATCGTCGCGGGACTGTTCTACGGGATCAAGCCAGCCGTGACGGCGATCGTGTTGCACGCGGCACATCGCATCGGCGGGCGCGTGCTCAGGAACGGCTGGCTGTGGGCCGTCGCGATCGCGGCCTTCGTCGCGATCTTCGCCTTCGACACGCCCTTCCCGTTGATCGTGCTGACGGCCGCCGTCATCGGTGTCATCGGCGCGCGTGTCGCGCCGGCGGCGTTTTCCGGCGGCGCCGGGTCCCACACGGCGCAGGTCGGCTACGGGCCCGCGCTCATCGACGACGACACGCCCTCGCCGCCGCACGCGCGTTTCACGCGGCGCCGGCTGCTGGGCGTGCTCGGCATCGGCCTCGGCCTGTGGACCGTCGCGATGGGCGGTCTGATGCTGCTGTACGGCACCGACGGCGTGCTGACGCGCATGGGCAGCTTCTTCACGAAGGCCGCGCTGATGACCTTCGGCGGCGCCTACGCGGTGCTGCCCTACGTGGTCCAGGGCGCCGTCGACCAGCATCAGTGGCTCAGCGGACCGCAGATGATCGACGGGCTGGCGCTCGGCGAGACCACGCCCGGACCGCTGATCATGGTGGTGGCCTTCGTCGGCTTCATGGGCGGCTGGAACACGCAGGTCTTCGGGCCCGACGCGCCCTTCCTCGCCGGTGCGGTCGCGGCCGCCGTGGTCACCTTCTTCACCTTCCTGCCGTCCTTCGTCCTCGTGCTCGCCGGGGGACCGCTGATCGAATCCACGCACGGCAATTTGCGACTGAGCGCGCCGCTCACCGCCATCACCGCAGCCGTGGCCGGTGTGATCGTCAATCTTGCGTGCTTCTTCGCGGGGCACGTGTTCTGGCCGGAGGGACTGCACGGGCGCTTCGACCTCGGGGCCGCGCTGATCGCCGCCGGCGCGGCGATCGCGCTCTTCCGCTTCAAGTGGGGCGTGCTCCCCCTGCTCGGTGTCTGCGCGGCGATCGGGCTGGCGCGGTCGATGGTCATGGGGGCCTGAGGTGTCGCAGGCACTGCCACCGCTCCTCGACGACGCGCTGCGGCGGGCAGTCCGCCGTTACCGCGCGCCCGGGTTGCCCGCAACCTTGGAGGATGCGCGGGCCGTCGGAGCGGCGACCGCGATCGCCGTGGCCATCGAGCACGCACGCTCGGCGCTCGCGCGCGGGGAGGCCCCGGGAGACGACGTGCAGACGCTGTTCCTCGATTCACTCGCGCAGTTGATCGGCGAGGCGATGCGCCCGATCAAGGCGCACGGCAGCGAAAGCGACGACAGCACCCAGGACCACTCAGGCGGCGACCATCAAACGACCGGCGGCGATCCCGCCTTCCAGGCCATGGTGCTGCGCCACCGCTCGCCGGTCGTGCGCGAGTACGCCTCGCTCAGCGCGCATGCGGAGCGCGACCGCCGCGCGGTCCGCGCCGCGGTCAACGCCCTTGCCCATCCCGAGAAGACGCAGCGCCGATCGCCGGGGCCGACGAAAGAGGCGCTCCTGGCGCTCCACGCCGCGGCCGAGGCCAGCGACTGGGCGCGGGTGGCCGAGGCCCTTGTGCCGTTGCGCGATGCGTCCGACGTGCGCGCCGAGCCGCCGCTCCATCGCGGCCTGGAACGCCTGATCGATGAATCCGCGCTGACGCGCCTGCGTCGACTCGACACCCTGGCCGCCGACGCGCTCGTGGCGCGTTATCGCGCGCTCTGGGATCGGCAAGGCCCGGTCGCGGGCAGCGAGCAGGCGGCCGCCAACGGCGCTGGCGCCCAGCAGCGCGGCGATGCGGTGGAAGCGCTCGCGGTCGAAGCGCTCGACGCACTGGTCGAGCGCATGAACGCACAAGCCGGCACGGCGCGCTACCGCGTGGCGGCCTCGCTGCGGATTCCGCCGTCTTTCCCCGGCGACGCCCAGCGCGCGAAGAGCGAATGGGATGTGGCGCTGCTGCGGCGCAATGAGGCCACGACGCCCGACGAGGACTGGGATCTCTGCCTGCTGGTCGAGGCGAAGGCCTCGCCCGACGCGGCGACGACCGACCTGCCCCGTCTGCTGCGCGGTCTGCGTCTGCTGGCGCAGGCCGACATCGACACGACCTATGTGTTCGCCTCGAATGGCGGCGAGGTGCGCCTGCGCGGCGCTTCGCTGAACGCGCTGCCCACCGAGGAAGGCGAACTCGCGCGCGCCGTGCTCTATTGCTGCGATGGCGCCGAGGAACGCGCGCCGCGCCTACTCAATGCGGCGAGCCGCATGCAGCTGCTGTCCGCAGACGCCAGCCTGGACTTCGCCGTGCTGATCGAGGACGGCGCGCCGGCCGGTCCGCAGCTGCTGAGCCCGGTGTGGCATCTGCTGCTGGAAGCGCCCGCCTTCACCTCGGTGCTGCGCCAGTACGTGACGCTGCGCGCCGTGCGCGAACTGATGCTCCATCCGCGCGATCTGCTGACGGCCGTGCAGGCCCTGCCCAGCGGCGCGTGAGCGCGCGCCGTCGCGCCAGCCAGCCGCTCAATGCACCGCCGGCCCCGGCGGCATCGCATCGCCGACGAAGCGGCGGATCGCCGCCTTGAAGTCCTCGAGCGAGGTCGTGTTCATGATGAAGATGACGAAGCCCTCGGTGTTGCTCTCGTGCAGGACGAAGCGGATATGGATGAACATCACCGCGTGGTTCTGCGCCCGCGCGCCGATGATGCGGCGCGCCGTGTCCACCTGCAGCTGCGGCGACTGTGTCTCGAAGGGCTGCGCGAACAGCTCCGCCAGCGCCGCCATGCAGGCGTTGAGGATGATGTTGCCGACCTCGGTCATCGCGTCGCGCATGACCTCGTCGAGCTGCTCCTCCGCCACCGCGTCGCCGCCCATGCTGCGCACCAGCGCGCGGCTGCCGTCCTCCGGGAAGATCAGCAGCGCGTCGCCACCGAACACGCCCTTGAAGGATTGGCGCACGCTGTACATGCGCTTGTCGTCCTTGGACAGCTTGGCGCCCGCCTGACCGACGGTCATGAAGCTGATCTCGGGCACGGACAGCAGCACCTCCTCGCCCACCAGCTGGCTCATCGCCTGCGCCGACTTGCCGACGCCGATGTTGAGGATCTCCGACAGCGCGTCGCGCTGCAGTGGGTCCAGGTCAAGCAGCATGACGGCCTCCGTCGGCGAGTTGGACGAGTCGCTGCGCCGTTTCGGCGCCGATGGGCTTGGGCAGGAAGACCAGGCCGCTGGAGGCCGCCCGCTCCTGCACCGCGGCCTGGACGTTGGCGGTGAGCAGCGCGATCGGCACGTCGGGCTGCACGGCGCGGATCGCCAGCGCGGTCTCGATGCCGTCGCGGCCGGGCATGTTCAGGTCCATCGACACCACGTCGAAGCGGTGGGCCGCCGCCAGCGCGATGGCTTCATCGCCGTTGGCGGCCTGATGCAGCTGGAGGTCGGGGATCAGCTGGCTCAGGAAGTTCTGCAGGATCATGCGCGACATGCGGCTGTCGTCGACGATGAGGACGGTTCTAGGCATGGTGGGGCATCGGTTGGGGATGATCGGAAACCGGCGCGACGACCACGCGGTCGCGTCCGGCGGCCTTGGCGGCGTACAGCGCCGCATCGGCCTCGTGGAGCAGTTGCTCCAGCGTCTGCATCTGCGGCAGCGCTGGTGACGGCGATGAAGGCGATGAAGGCGATGAAGGCGACGAGTGCAGCGACGGCGGCGTCTGCGCGGCGATGGCCATCAGTTGCGCCACGCCCACGGACATCGTCGCGCGCAGCGGTCCGCCGGCGGTGGGTCCGAGGTCGGTGATCCGGAGCTGCTCGACCAGGCGCTGCGCCGCGTCACGCGCCGACTCCAGCGCGGTCTCGGGCAGCAGCGCGCAGAACTCCTCGCCGCCGACGCGCGCGATCAGGTCGGCGTCGCGCAGCACCGTGCGCAGCAGTTGCGCCACGCGCCGGATCGCCTCGTCGCCGCAGGCATGGCCGTGCTCGTCGTTGACGCGTTTGAAGTGGTCGATGTCCAGCATCAGCAGCGAGATCGGATGCCCGTAGCGCCGCGCCTGCTCGATCATCTGCGCGCCCTTGTCGAAGAAGGCGCGCCGGTTGTCCAGCCCGCTCAGCACGTCGGTGCCGGCGAGCGCGCGCAGCCGGTCCTCGAGCGCCTTGTGCGTCGTGATGTCGTAGCACCAGACGAGGTGGGCGAGCCGGCCCTCCTCGACCTCGATCAGCTGCGCGGAGACGGAGACCCAGTCCTGCTCGCGCCCGTCGAACTGCGCCTCGACCGCGTCGACGCGGCCGAACTGCTCCAGCTCGATCGCGAAGTGCTCGCCGCGCGCCGGCGCCTGGAAGACCTCGCGCAATGCGAGCGGCTGTCCGACGCGGGCACGCTGGCCGAGCCGGTCGAGGAAGCGCTGGTTCATGAATTCCACGCGGCCGTCGGCGGCGTTCAGCAACGCGACCTCGCTGGGGCTGGCGTCGAGGATGAAGTTCAGCAGCGCCTTGCCTTCGGCCAGCTGGCGCGTGCGGCGCTGCACGCGCGATTCGAGGCGGCGGTTCAGCAGGCCGCGGTGCTGCGCGAGGCGCTGCGTCCAGCGGGACTGCACGTAGAGCCGCGCGATCAGCGCGAACATGCCGAGCACCAGGCCGCCGAGCACCCAGCTCAGCAGCGCGAAGCGGTCGCGCAAGGCGAGGCGATCGGCGTCGGCCTGCTCGGTGATCGCCAGGTGCAGGTCGACGAGCGCCTGATCGGCGCCGTCGATCAGCCAGGGCGACTGACGGCGGACCTCGACGGCCAATGCGGTTGCGGCGCCTTCGTCCGCGCGCAGCCGGTCGGCCCATTGCAGCACCTGCGCGCCGATGCGGTCGAAGCGCTCGCGCGTCTGCGCCGTCATCAGGCGCGGCGACACGTCGTTGCGCGGCGTGTCGCGGTCGGGCCGCAGCAGGCTGACCATCACCTCCAGCCGCAGTCCCAGCTCCTGCGCCGACACGCCGGCCGGCGACTGGGCGGACTGCTGCAGCTTCTGCAGCTCGCGCTGCACGCTGACGGCGTGCCAGAGGTCCTGGTCGGCGCCGGGGCTGCCGAGCACGCGCACCTGGTGCAGCGTCCACCACAGCGCCCAGCCGGCGGCGACCGCGAGCACCAGCACGGCGGCCAGCATCGGCCGCAGCCAAGGGCTGTCCGCGCCGTGGCGCGCGGCCTGGCGGTCACTCGAGGGTGATCTCATGGACCTGCCAGATGGTGCGGTTGATGTAGGCCTGCGTGTTGAGCTCGGCGGGGAAGCGGTCGAAGGGATAGATCAGGATCAGCGGTCCCTTGTCGCGCACGGCGATGTCCTGCCCGTCGCGGCGGTAGGCCAGCACGGGGTCGTAGCGCGTCAGGTCTTGCGCGGGCACGGTCACGGCGTAGGCGTTGAGCGCGGACAAGGCCAGCGACCGGGGCACGGCGCCGGCGAGCTTGACGAGCTCGCTCAACGGCACGCCTTCCCACTCGCTGGCGCCGGCCATGCCGAGGGAGGCCGGCAAGGCGGTGCGCAGGCGCCTGGCGGGCAGCCGGCGCAGGTCGTCCAGGGTGAAGCGCCAGCTGCGGCCGTCACGGGCGCGCAGGACCAGCACCGGGGCCGGCACCTTCGGGGACCGGGCCGCGCGATTCGCATCGCTGGCATCGCGAATGGCCGCTGACGCAGCCATCCTCGTGTCGGCCGCGGGCGCAGGGTCCGCGGCGTTCACGGCGTTCGTCAGCGTGAGGAGCGGGCTGACCAGCCACCACCATCCCGCACGCCCGAACGAGGGAAAGCATCGTCTCATCGGGGGGAACATCCAACTTCACCCGGCGCCTCCGCGGCGCCCGGTCACCCCGTTATATCGTCCTGCGAACGCCGGGGTTGACCGGAAGATCCCCCTGCCTGTGGGGGAGATCGGACAACTGCAACGTGTCCGGGAATGACCCCATAACCGGAGGTCAAGGGGTGGGAACAATGGGTGGGTTGTGGGGGGTCACTTGACGTCGGGACGAGCCGACATCGTCTGGCTCTCCGCCTCCCGGCCGATGCTCTCCTCGAACGAGGGCCGCATGTCGAGTTCCTCGGATTCGCCGGGCATGCGAATGCCGTCAAGGAGACGGGCGAAGACCTCCACCTCTTCCACACGCGGTGGCCATCCGGTCTCGAACAGCAGCGCGTGCTTCGCGATGAAGAGCTCCGCCTCTTCAGCCAGGCGCACGTCGTCGTACTGGGAGAAGGTTGAGAAGTCGCCTTGCCGGTTGTAGACCAGGTCAGATCGGAAGCGCGACAGCCAGTCCCCGCCAAAGGCTTCGTGCAGAGCACCCAGCGCCACCAGCTGCTGGGCAGCGATACGTCGATTCGGCTCTGCGCGAGGCATGTCCGCTGCTGAGGCCGAGTCGTTGCCCTTCGTGGCAAGACGACGCAGCCGCGCCTTGATGTCGTCGAGCAAGGTGCGATCGCGTTGCTCGCCCTGCTGGAGCATCTCGAAGTAGCGCAGCTTGTTGCCGAAGCGCTTTACGGCACGAGGGGTATGGGCAGACTCGCGAACCAACTCGGTCCAGACCTTGAGCGCGTCGCGGAAGTCCTTTGAATCGGTGGCTTCCCGATGGCGACGGCTTGCGGCTCGCAGCATCAGCAGCCCCGCCGACGCGGCGCCGACGACCAGCACGCCGGCAACGATCCATTGATGCGCATGACTCTCGGCGCCGGATTGCACGACCACCCTCGCCTCGGACTGCGCGGGAGAACGTCCCCATGCCCGCGACGGATCGGACGCCGAAAGGCCAGCCGTGGTCGCCGAAGCCGGTGCGCTCGCGTTGGACGCGATCATCGGGGCGGACGCGGCAGTTGGCGCCGATGCGGGGGCCAGGTCTGGCACTTCCACCTTCGACGGTGAATCCGGGCGCAGCAGTACACCGAGACTCACTCCGCCCGCGATCGCGACAGCCAGCGCCAGCCACATTGCGTGGCGACGGAGCCCCTGCATCGCCTCACGTCGCCACGACGACGGGACTGCTATCGCCGGATCGTCGGTCAGCAGGCGCCACGCCTCGTACGACTGCGCGGTCGGCACCTTGATCTCCAGGTTGATCAGTTTCTGCAGATAGTTGGCCGCATAGGCTCGCCGCTGTTCTCGCGCGGCATGCTCGGGATCGGCCTTGGCGTCCGAAGCGGACGCACTCGCAAGTTCTTTGGCGATGCGCTCGAATGCAATCGCCAATGCCGCCTGCACCTTATCGGTCGCCATACCGAAGAGCACGAAGCACTGCCCCGACGAGGTCAGAAAGTTCACCGCCTCCATGATCTCGAGCACGGCCTCGGGCCGGCAACGGTCGAGATCGTCGATGACGACGACCACGCGCTCGGGCAGCGCGCGCGAGACTTCGCCGAACTGCTCGGCGAAGCGCGTGCGGAAACTGTTCTGCTCTGCGGCGAGCTTGGGCTTCATGCCTTGCAGCCCACCAGCCAGCAGCGCCGCCGGATCGGCACCGAAGGCCGTCAGCGCCTTGCGCAGCGCGGCCAGCGTGGTGCCCGCAACGGTCAACAGCGCGAGCCACTCTGCCCAGGGCAACGGCGGCGCATTCGCGGATGCACTTGTCGGCGAGACCGCGACCTTCGACGGTTCCTGTCCCCCGAGCGGACCCAGCGCCTGCCCGATGCGCTGGAGCATCCGCGTCTCTGCCACCAAGTCGTTCACTCCCACATGCAGCGTGACGAGCGCCGCCACCGCCGTGCATAGCAACACCGTGAACGCCCAGTGCTTGCGCGAGCGAAGCCAGAGCAAGCGCAACCGAAAGCCGATGCCATCGAGGCTCAACCACGGCGGCAAGGCCTGCTTGCTCAACGCGCCCAGCAGCGCGGCGAAGAGGTGATCTTCCTTCTGGTGGTGCCAGGCATTGAACCAGATCGGTCGCGAGCCGTGCTTCCGCAGATCCGCGCAGACGAGACCCATCAACGAGCTTTTGCCCGAGCCCCAGTCGCCAGTGATGGCGAGCGTCAGCGGCGGCTCGGTCGCGGGATTGCGCAGGAAGCGGGAGATGCCCGCAGCAAGCGGCTCGAAGTTGAGCCGGTCCTGCTTGGGATCGGTCAACGCCGCGTCGGTTGCTGGTGTGTCGGCCATTCCGCCCGCACCCGGACGCGACTGCATGAACAGGCGCCAAGCGCGCAGGAACATCGGCACCGAAAGCAGCAGCGCGAGCCAGTACCACGGCGCTGGATAACGCGCGTACGTGCGGGGATCGCTCCACGTGCGGCCGCCGTCGAGCGTGGCGAGCAGCATGCCGCCGTCGCCGACGGCCCAGCCGCGCAGGCCATCCTCGCCGATGTAGCCCGCGCGTAGCCCCTCTGGCAGAGGCATAGGGGGCATCAAGGACCCGCGTGGACGCTCCATCGCCGCTCGCGCATCCGACGTGGTCAAGTTTCCAGGCCCCCACAGCGCGCCGCCGTTGGTGGTCTCGATTACGCGCTTGCCGTCCATGTCCACCGCCCAGGCCTTCATGCCGTCGGCGCTGACGTGCAACAGTCCCAGGCCACCCGACATGTTGACCAATTGCGGGTACCACGAGTCGCCGCCATCTTCGGTCCTGAGCACCGTACCACTGATGCCAAGCGCCCAGCCCCGACGGTTGTCATCGGCGAAGCCCACGCTCGACAACGCGTGCAAGGCGCTCCGCGTCGCTGGAGACCACGACGCGCCGCCGTCCTTTGACACGACCAGAGCGCCCCTTTCACTCAAAGCCCAGGCAAGTTCACCATTGCTGCTGATCCGGACCGCCGCCATCCTCCTGTATTCCTGGTCAATCTGGGATCGCCACGTGCGCCCGCCATCCACCGAATGGGCTGTCCAGGAGAAGAGGCGGGTCGCAACGCCTCGTTGGCCGTCCCGGCTGAAGTCGACGCGCTCCAGCGGAGGAAGCTTGGCCGGAGTCGGTGCGGTCCAGGTCTTGCCGCCGTCATCCGAGAATGACAACGCGCCACGCTCGCTGAGCAACCCTACTCGCTTGCCGTTCGCGCTCCAAAAAGCCGTTGCCCACCCATTCCCGTATGGAGAGCCTGCAACATTCTGGTCCCTCTCCTCCGATTGCACCGGCACTGGCTGCGCGGGTGTCGATTGAACAGTCGTCGACATCCCTAGAGTGGGCGTCGCGCCTCCGAAGTCGCGCCAGTTCTGCCCGCTGTCCTCAGTCATGAAGACCTGCCCCAGTTCGCCGACCGCCACACCCACGCGTCCGTTCACATCAAAGCGCACGGCCTTCAACCGCGCACGACCCAGACCATTCATGGGTCGCCATGTCTCGCCGCCATCATCCGTGGAGATGCCCGCCCCATCATTGCCGACCGCCCATCCTCTGCGCGCATCGGACGCAAACTCGACGTCCCGCAAGTAACGGTCGGTTCCCGAGCGTTGGAGCCGCCAGTGCGTACCGCCATCAAATGACGACACGACCGTGCCTCTTTCTCCTACGGCCCAAAGCCGCTGGCCATCGTCACTCGCATGAAGAGCGGCCAACTGACGATCAGTGCCTGTCGACTGCGGGTGCCAGCGGGCACCACCATCTGGCGTCGCGACCATGACGCCACCTTGACCCGCGAGCCACCACCTTTTGCCGCCGGCGTCGACTGCGATCGAGGTAAAACTCCCACTGACGTCTGGCAGGCGCAGGAACGCATTGCGCTCAACGGGATACCCCCACCAGCCCCAGAGACCGCGGTCCGCCCGGGTAACGGCCAGCGACGAATTCACCGGCCCCGGTGGTTGCAGCAGCGCCGCCGCGGTGGTCAGGGTGCACCAGACGAGCCCCATCACCAGCCATGCACGACCACCGCGTCGACGCGTCGCAGGCGAGCCGGGAGGAGGAGCTTGCATGGCAGGGTACGAGTCGGTGACCTCGCTCGTATATCCCGCGCTTTCGGCCCGCGCATCCTCAATTCGGATGACTCCGCGCCGCCGCACAATCCACGCGTTCCGAACCACGAGAGAGCCACCGGCATGCGCCTTGCCACGATCCGACTCCGCCTCACACGCACGACGCTGGCCGCGATCGCGGCGGTGAGCCCGATGACCGCCACGGTCTCGATGGCGCAAGTCTCCCCGACGGCTCCGCCGACTCCGCGGGTCCAGGCTGCACCCGCCGACGAGCCACCGATCATCGGGCGCGAAGGCGTGACGGCCACCTTGTGGTTCCAGACCGCCGTCGAGCGGCGGGCCGCGACGCTGGCGGTCTACCGCGCCGCGACCGCCCGCCTCCCTGCCGCCCGCAAGGCTACGCGCGAGACCGCCTCGCTCGAGCAGTCCGCGCAAGGCGGCTTCGCCCGCAAGCCGCCGGCGATCGTGCTGGACGTCGACGAGACGGTCGTCGACAACTCACCCTACGAGGCGTGGCGGATCCGCGCCGGCAAGCCCTACGACAGCCCGTCGTGGGCTGCGTGGGTGGCCTCCGCGCAGGCCACCGCGATCCCGGGCGCACCCGAGTTCATCGCCCGCGCCCGCGCCCTCGGATTCCGCGTCGTCTTCGTCACCAACCGGACCTGCCCCGCCACGGGTCCCTATGGTCCCGACGGCGCCCACGCCGCGTGCCCGCAGAAGGCGCAGACGCTGGCGAATCTGGAACGGGTGCTCGGCCACCCTGTCGCGCCCGACGACCTGATGCTGCGCGGCGACCGCGCCGAATGGGCCGAGTCCGACAAGAGCGCAAGGCGCCTCGCGGTAGCGCGCACGCATCGCATCGCCATGCTGGTCGGCGACGACCTCAACGACTTCGTTCCGCGTGCGAAATACGTCGAGCAGGACCACGCGAAACACTGGGGACTCACCTGGGTGCCCATTCCCAATCCGACCTACGGATCTTGGGGCGACTCACTGACGCTGCCCCAGCGCTACGACGCGCTGAAGCCCTGGAGCGGCCCCGTCGCCGCCGAACCAGCCGCCCCCGCGCCGGGAGCGTCCGCCGCCCAGTAGACGATCAACTCAAGGCCACCGGACGCGGCCCCTTGAGGGCTTGTGGGCTTGGCGATTTGAGGGCTTGACGATTTCATTTACAGCTGTAATCATTCATTCGATTACACGCGTAAACGGAACCCCATGCCCGACGACCTCCCCGCCATCACCTCCGCCGAAGCCGAGGTCATGGAAGTGCTCTGGCGCTCCTCGCCGCTGTCGGCCGAGGACGTCGCCGCCGCGCTCGCCGACCGGCAGGACTGGCAGCTCGCCACGGTGAAGACGCTGCTGAACCGGTTGCTGAAGAAGGACGCACTCGTCGCCGAGCGCGACGGTCGGCGCTTCCTCTATGCGCCGCGCTTCCCGCGCTCCGACTGGGCGCACGGGGAGAGCCTCTCGCTGCTCGACCGGCTCTTCGGCGGCAGCCTCGCGCCGCTGGTGTCGCACTTCTCATCGCAGCGCAAGCTCAAGGCCGCCGACGTCAAGGCGCTCAAGCAGCTCATCGAGGACTACGAGCAGCGCGACACGAAGCCGGCCAAGTCGGCCATCGCGGGCAAGAGCGTCAAAGCCGGCAGCGCCAAGGGCGGCAAATCCAATGACTGACGCCCTGCTCCACACGCTGCTGCGTCAGACCGCCCTGCTCTCCGTGACCGCGCTGGTGCTGCTCGCGCTGCGCCGTCCGTTGGCGCGCCAGCTCGGACCCGGCTTCGCTTACGTCAGTTGGGCGCTGCTGCCGGTGTTGCTCATCGTCGGCCTGCTGCCGGCGAGCGTGCCTGCAACGCAGTTCTCGGCGGAACTCGTCCGCCAGATCGCACCTGCGCTGGGTCAGGCGACGACGCCCTCGTTGCAAACACTGGTGCCGACCAGCAGCGCCCCGCTGTGGCTGACGGCATGGGCCGTCGGTGCGCTCATCGTCGTCGCGCGGATGGCGTGGCTGCAGCGGCGTTTCAGCGCGCAAGGCCCGGCGCTGGTGGGACTGTGGCCATCGCGGTTGGTCCTGCCGCCCGACTTCGAGCAGCGTTTCGACGCAGCCCAGCGCCCGCTGGTCCTCGCGCATGAGGAGGTCCATCGCCGCCGCTTCGACAACCACTGGAACGCCCTCGCCGCCGCCCTGTGCGTGCTGCACTGGTTCAACCCGCTGGTCTGGCTCGCGCTGCGCGCGATGCGCGCCGACCAGGAGCTCTCCTGCGACCACGCCGTGATGCGCCGCCATCCCGGCCGCGAAGCCGACTACGGCCGCGCCTTGCTCCGCGCCCAGCAGTCCCTGTCCCCGCTCCAGCCGTGGTCCGGCTGGCGCTCGTCCCACCCATTGATCGAAAGAGTCGCCATGCTCGCCGTCCGCCCCCGTTCCCGCTCGCGCCGCCTGTTCGGCGCCTGCGCCCTCGCCGTGCTGACCCTGGGCGCCGCAGGTGCCGTTCATGCCGTCAACGCGGTGATGCCGGAACTCGCCCGGGACCCGATTCCGCTGGACCTCTACATCGAGGTCAACGGGCGCGACAGCACCCTGACCAAGGACAAGCGCGTGTCCAAGATGCGCCTCGTCACCGAGGAAGGCAAGACGGCGCTGGTCGTGCTCGGCGGCCGGCCGGATCAGCCGACGCCGGACCAGGTCCGCGTCGAGATCACCGCCAAGCGTCGCAACGACCAGCAGCTGACGATGACCTTCGCCGTGAGCGAGGGCGGCCGGCCTCTGATGAAGAACACGGTGCAGGTGAAGGAAGGCGTCGAGGCGACCGTCTGGTCGGCCCCGGACGACCTCAAGCAGAGCGAGGTTCTCATCCGCGTGCGCAGCATCACCTTGGCGGAAGTGCCGGGCTACAAGAGCGCACGCTGAGGTCCGGCTCGCTCCGATCCTTCAATACCCGGCCGCCAAGCCCGAGTTGCGCCGCGGATCATTCGCGCCGTAGAAGCGGTTGTTCCCCACGGGCTTCCCGTTCAACGACGGCGCGCCGACGATGATCGCCGCCAGGTGGTTGGCCGGATGCGGCGCGCCCAGCTTGTGCCCCATGCCTTCGAGCACCTTGCGCGTGTCCGGCGAGAACGCATACGGCTCGACGTTGGTCACGTCCGGCAGCCACTGCTGGTGGAAGCGCGGCGCGTCCACCGCCTCCTGCACGTTCATGTCGAAGTCGATCGCGTTGAGCATGGTCTGCAGCACCGCCGTGATGATGCGGCTGCCGCCCGGCGTTCCCACCACCATCACCGGCTTGCCGTCCTTGGTCACGATGGTCGGGCTCATCGACGACAAGGGCCGCTTCCCGGGCGCGATCGCGTTGGCCTCGCCCTGCACCAGTCCGTACATGTTGGGCACGCCGATCTTGGACGTGAAGTCGTCCATCTCGTTGTTGAGCAGCACGCCGGTCTTCGCCGCCGTGACCTTCGCGCCGAACCAGTCGTTCAGCGTGTAGGTCACCGACACCGCGTTGCCCCACTTGTCCGCGATCGAGTAGTGCGTCGTGTTGCTGCCCTCATGCGGCGCGACGCCGGGCTTGATGTCCATTGACACGCCGGCCTTCGCCGGATCGATCGCCGCGCGGATCTTCGCCGCGTAGTTCTTGTCGAGCAGCCGTTGCAGCGGGTTCTTCACGAAGTCCGGATCGCCCAGCGTGCTGTTGCGATCGACGTAGGCATGGCGCATCGCCTCGATCTGGTAGTGCGCGCCCTGCGCCGATCCCCAGCCGAGCTGCCGCAACGGGTAGCCCTCGAGGATGTTCAGCATCTCGCAGATGATCACGCCGCCCGAGCTCGGCGGCGGCGCGGAAACGACGTGATAGCCGCGGTAGTCGCATTCCACCGGCGGCAGCTCGCGCGTCTGGTACTGGTCCAGGTCGGCCTGCGTCAGGATGCCCTTGCCCGCCTGGCTGGACTCCACCAACGCCTTCGCCACCCAGCCCTTGTAGAAACCGTCCGTGCCCTTGGCGCCGATCTCGCGCAGCGTCTTCGCGAGGTCCTTCTGCACCAGCTTGTCGCCGGCCTGGAAGGGCTTGCCCTTGTTCAGGAAGATCGCGCCCGAGGCCGGGTCGGCCACGAAGTCCTTGGTGGCCGTCTGGAACATGTCGACGTCGCCCTGGTCCAGCGCGAAGCCGCGGTCCGCCAGCGCGATCGCCGGCGCGATCAACGCGGGGCGCTTCATCGTGCCGTACTTCTCCCGCGCGTACTCAAGACCTGACACCGTCCCCGGCACGCCCACCGCGAGGTGCCCGTGCGTGCTCAGGCCCTTGACGACGTTGCCGTCCTTGTCGAGGTACATGTTGGCCGTCGCGGCCAGCGGCGCCTTCTCGCGGAAGTCGAGGAATGTCTTGCGGCCGTCGGCCAGCTGGATCGTCATGAATCCGCCGCCGCCCAGGTTGCCCGCCGCCGGGTACACGACCGCGAGCGCATATCCCACCGCGACCGCGGCATCGACGGCATTGCCGCCGTCCTTCAGCACGTCGACGCCCACGCGCGTCGCGAGGTGCTGCGCGGTCACCACCATGCCGTTCTGCGCGGCCACCGGCGCGGCCGATGCTGCGAGAGACGGCGCCATCGGCGCAAAGGCCATGGACGCGGCCACCGCCGCGGCACACGTGAGCAAACGGAAAGTCTTCATGAACCTGATTCCTCAAGAGATGCGACGGGGCATTCGACACCCGCAGTGGTGTCGCCCGCAATCCCAAGCGGCGTCAGGTCGTTACTGGAGAGGGTCTTTCAGCGCGTCGGGCACCGGCAGTGCGACGATGTCGATGCCCTCGTCCGCAAGCTCGCGCGCCTCGTCCAGCGTCGCGTGGCCGCGGATGCCGCGCTCCTCGGCTTCGCCGTAATGGATGCGGCGCGCCTCGGTGGCGAAGCGGTCGCCGACGTCCTCGGTCTTCGCCATCAACGAGCGCACCGCCTGCATCATCTGCTTCTGCAGTTCGACTGCGATGGCGGGCACGCCGTCCGGCACGGTCGGACCCGAGGGCAGCGAGTGTGGCGACGGCGGGGTTTCCGATCCGGTCGCGCGGGACTTCGCCGTCGTCGGTGCGGCGGTGGAGGAGAGATTCAGCCGCGGGGCGCTCGGCATCCGCCGCACGGCCGCGCTGTTGCACAGCGGGCAACTCAGCAGTCCGCGCTCCTGTTGCGACTCGAAATCGGTGGCGGACGCGAACCAGCCCTCAAAGGCATGGCCGGCCTCGCAGGCCAGGTTCAGTACCAGCATGATGGACCGATGCTAGCGGCTGGACGCGTCTTCCGCCGGTATCCAGTCCAAAGGCCATGCGCCGGCCCGCCAGCGCTGCAGCCATTGCAGGCAGATCAGGGTCTTCGCGTCGGTGACGCGACCGTCGAAGGCCATGCGGTCGAGCTCGTCCTCGGCCACCGGCAGCAGGTCGAGGAATTCTTCATCGTCGAGTTGACGCTCGCCGGCGATCAGGCCGCGCGCGAAGAAGATCTCGATGCGCTCGTCCGAATAGGCGATCGCGTTGTGCAGCACGCCCGCGTAGGCCCATTCACGCGTGCGGTAGCCGGTCTCCTCGAACAGCTCGCGCATGGCGCAGCGCAGCGGCGTCTCGTCCGGATCCAGCTTGCCCGCGGGAAACTCCAGCACCACGCGGCCGAGCGGATAGCGGTACTGGCGTTCCAGCAGCACGCGGCCGTCGTCGAACAGCGGCACGATCACCGCGGCGCCGGGATGGCGGATGTACTCGCGTGTGGCCTCCCGGCCATTGGGCAGCGCGACGCGGTCGCGCTTCACATGAAGAAAATTGCCCCGGAGGATCCAGTCGGACGCCAGCGGGGCTTCGCGCAGATGCTCGTCGGCATCGGGCGCCGGCGGGATGCCGATCACGCCGTCATCATCGGGTCGGTTCGCTTCAGGCAGCTTCTTCGTCATCGAACTCTCGCACCTTGGCCCGCGAGCGGCGCAGGTAGCGCCACACGAAACCCGGGAAGCCCAAGGTCACGAACATCGCGAGCGCGGCGGCGTAGAACTCCCAGCCTTGCGGGAAGCGCTGGCCCTGCGTCGACTCAAGGCCGAAGCCCACGGCCAGCGTGACCAGCGCCAGCAGGAAGAGCTCCAGCAGGCGCCAGCCGCCCGCCTTCGGATCGCGGCGCGGCCCGACCAGCAGGATGCGCGAGCTCAAGTACGGCAGGTTGGCCGCGACGAGCGCGACCACCAGCACCATCCAGACTGAAACGCCTTGATCCATGGTCGTGCTCTCTTGCTCTCGCTCAGTGCGCCAGCGCGCGGACGACGGCCTGCGTGCACAGCGCCAGCAGGCCGCTCGGCACCAGGCCCAGCACCAGCACGGCAGCGCCGTTCAGCGACATCACCACGCGGGCGTCCGCCGGGGCCGTCAGCGGGCTGTGATCGGTCGGCTCATCGAAGAACATGACCTTCACGACACGCAGGTAGTAGAACGCGCCGACCAGCGACAGCAGCACCGCGATCACGGCCAGCCAGATGTACAGCGACTGGCCCGTCGTGACCATCGCCTGCAGCACGGCCAGCTTGCCGTAGAAGCCCACCATCGGCGGGATGCCGGCCAGCGAGAACATGTAGATCGCCATCACGAAGGCGAACCACGGGCTGCGCTTGAACAGGCCGGCCAGATCGCTGATCTGCTCGGACTCGAAGCCCTGGCGCGCCAGCAGCATGATCAGGCCGAAGCTGCCCAGCGTCGTCAGCACGTAGGTGATCGCGTAGAACATCGCCGAGCTGTAGGCGTTCAGCGCATGCATGTCCGGCTGGCCGTTCACCACGCCCGAGGCCAGACCCAGCACGACGAAGCCCATCTGCGAGATCGTCGAATAGGCCAGCATCCGCTTCAGGTTGCTCTGCGCGATCGCGGCCAGGTTGCCCACGACCAGCGAGGCCACCGCCATCACCAGCATCATCTGCTGCCAGTCGGTCGCCAGCGGCAGCATGCCTTCCACCAGCAGACGCAGCGTCATGCCCAGCGCGGCCAGCTTGGGCGCGCCGCCGATCAGCAGCGTCGCGGCCGTGGGCGCGCCCTGGTAGACGTCCGGCACCCACATGTGGAAGGGCGCGGCGCCCAGCTTGAAGCCCAGGCCGGCGACGACGAAGACCACGCCCAGCACCAGCACGCCCTTGTTGACGGTGCCGGTCGAGATGACCTCGAACACGCGCGGGATCGACAGCGAACCCGTGGCGCCGTACATCATCGACAGGCCGTACAGCAGGAAGCCCGAAGCCAGCGCGCCCAGCACGAAGTACTTCATCGCGGCTTCGGTCGAGATCGTGTGATCGCGACGCAGCGCCGTCAGCGCGTACAGCGACAGGCTCATCAGCTCGAGGCCGAGGTAGGTCGTCAGGAAGTTGTTGGCCGCCACCATGACGTTGACGCCCAGCAGCACCAGCAGGCTCAGCGTGAACAGCTCGCCCTTGAGGATGTCGCGCGACTCCGCGTACGGACGCGAGTAGACCAGCGTGATGATCAGCGCGACGGCGCTGACGCCGCTCAGCAGATGGCTCAGCGGGTCGACGACCAGCATGCCCTGCATCGTCTCGGTGGGCACGTCGCCCATCGCGGCGAAGTGCATCACGCCGACCACCGCCAGGCTGAGCTGCGTCAGCCAGTAGGTCGTCGTGCGGCGCGGATCGGTGACGAACAGGTCCACCAGCGCGACCACGCAGGCCAGCGCCAGCAACAGGATTTCGGGATAGACCGCGACCCAGTTCATGTCGTTCATTGTGTTGGGCCCTTATTGGATCTTGGACACCGCGACGTGCTTGAGCAGCGCGTCGACGGATTGATGCATCACGTCGGTGAACGGCTTCGGGTACACGCCCATGTAGAGCGTCGCGATCGCCAGCACGCCCAGCATCAGGAACTCGCGGCCGTTGATGTCGGTCAGGTTGCGCACGTTGTCGTTGGTCACCGCGCCGAAGTAGACGCGCTTGATCATCCACAGCGTGTAGGCCGCGCCGAAGATCAGCGCCGTGGCCGCCAGCAGGCCGATCCAGAAGTTGTGGCCGACGGCGCCCAGGATCACCATCCACTCGCCCACGAACCCGGCCGTCGCCGGCAGACCGCAGTTGGCCATGCCGAAGAACACCGCCAGCGCCGCGAACTTGGGCATCGTGTTGACGACGCCGCCGTAGTCGGCGATCTCACGCGAATGCACGCGGTCGTACAGCACGCCGATGCACAGGAACATCGCGCCCGACACGAAGCCGTGCGAGATCATCTGCACCAGGCCGCCGGCGATGCCGAGCTCGTTGAAGATGAAGAAGCCCAGCGTCACGAAGCCCATGTGGGCGACCGACGAGTAGGCCACCAGCTTCTTCATGTCGCGCTGGACCATGGCCACCAGGCCGATGTAGATCACCGCGATCAGCGACAGGCCGATGATGAACCAGTCGTAGTGACGCGCGGCGTCAGGCGCGATCGGCAGCGAGAAGCGCAGGAAGCCGTAGGCGCCCAGCTTCAGCATGATGGCCGCCAGGACCACCGAGCCGCCGGTCGGGGCTTCCACGTGGGCGTCCGGCAACCACGTGTGCACCGGCCACATCGGGACCTTCACCGCGAAGGCCGCGAAGAACGCGAAGAACAACAGTGACTGCGCCGACATCGGCAGCGGCAGCTTGTGCCACAGCAGGATCTCGAAGCTGCCCGACTGGCTGTACAGGTACAGCAGCGCGATCAGCATCAGCAGGGAGCCGGCCAGCGTGTACAGGAAGAACTTGAAGGCCGCGTACACGCGACGAGGTCCGCCCCAGACGCCGATGATGATGTACATCGGGATCAGCGTGGCCTCGAAGAACACGTAGAACAGCATGCCGTCGAGCGCGCAGAACACGCCGATCATCAGGCCCGACAGGATCAGGAAGGCGCCCATGTACTGGTGCACCCGCGTGTCGATCACTTCCCAGGCCGCGATCACCACGATGATCGAGATGAAGGCCGTCAGCGGGACGAACCACATCGAGATGCCATCCACGCCCAGGTGGTAGTGGATGTTGAAGCGCGGGATCCAGGTCGCGGCCTCGACGAACTGCATCGCCGCCGTCGAGGTGTCGAAGCCGCTGATCAGCGGCAGCGTCACCAGGAAGGACAGCACGGCGCCGACCAGCGCCATCCAGCGCACCGCGCCGGCGTTGTTGTCGCGCCCGAGCGCGAGCAGGAGGCCACCGCAGACGATGGGCAGCCAGATGGAGAGACTTAGCAACATTCTTATTCTCCGCCCGCGTCAGAGGCCGAACAGGGCCTTGAATTGGGGCCCCATGTAAGGCCACAGCTGCCAGGTCATCAGACCGACGACACCCAGGATCATCACCAGCGCGTACCAGTAGAGGTGGCCGGTCTGGACCAGCCGCACCAGGCCGGCGACGCCGCCCACCGTGCGCGCGGAACCATTGATCAGCACGCCGTCGATGACGCCCTGGTCGCCGCCCTTCCACAGGCCGGATCCGAGCGCGCGCGCGCCACGGGCCAGCACGTTCTCGTTGAACCAGTCCATGTAGTACTTGTTCTCGAGGATCGTCACGATCGGGCGGAAGATGCGCGCGATCGCGGCCGGGATGGCCGGGCTGATCATGTAGAACCAGTAAGCCACGGCCACGCCGGCGATCGCCAGCCACAGCGGCAGCGTCTGCAGGCTGTGCACCGCCATCGCAACGGCGCCGTGGAACTCCTCGCCCAGCTCGCTCATCGCGTGATGGACCTCGTGGTTCACGAAGATCGAGTCCTTGAAGAAGTCGCCGTGCAGCATCGGCTTGATCGTGAAGAAACCGATCAGCACCGACGGGATCGCCAGCAGCACCAGCGGCACGGTCACCACCCACTTCGACTCATGCGGCGTGTGGTCGTGCGCGTCACCATGATGGTCGTCGTGATCATCGTGGTGGTCGTGCTCGCCCGGGAAGGGCTTGTGGTGGAAGTTCTCCTTGCCGTGGAAGACCAGGAAGTACATCCGGAAGCTGTAGAACGCCGTCACGAAGACACCGGCCACCACCGCGACGTACGCGAAGGTCGAGCCCGGCAGATGCGACGCGTGCACCGCTTCGATGATCGAGTCCTTCGAGTAGAAGCCCGAGAAGAACGGCGTGCCGATCAGCGCCAGCGAGCCCAGCAGCGAGGTGATCCAGGTCACCTTCATGTACTTGCGCAGGCCGCCCATGTTGCGGATGTCCTGATCATGGTGCATGCCGATGATCACGGAGCCCGCGCCCAGGAACAGCAGCGCCTTGAAGAACGCGTGCGTCATCAGGTGGAACACCGCGACCGAGTAGGCCGAGGCGCCCAGCGCCACCGTCATGTAGCCCAGCTGCGAGAGCGTGGAGTACGCGACGACGCGCTTGATGTCGTTCTGGATGATGCCCAGGAAGCCCATGAACAGGGCCGTGATGGAACCGATCACCAGCACGAAGCTCAGCGCCGTGTCGGACAGCTCGAACAGCGGGCTGAAGCGCGACACCATGAAGATGCCGGCCGTCACCATGGTCGCCGCGTGGATCAGCGCGGAGATCGGGGTCGGGCCTTCCATCGAGTCCGGCAGCCACACGTGCAGCGGGAACTGCGCCGACTTGCCCATCGCGCCGATGAACAGGCAGATGCAGGCCACGCTCAGCATCATCCACGGCTCGGCGCCGAAGGGGTTGGCGAAGCCGATCTTGGCGAGTTCCGCCGACTTGGCGAAGGTCTCGGTGTAGTTCAGCGAGCCACCGTAGGCCACCAGCAGGCCGATGCCCAGGATGAAGCCGAAGTCGCCGACCCGGTTCACCAGGAAGGCCTTCATGTTGGCGAAGATCGCCGTGGGCTTCGTGTACCAGAAGCCGATCAGCAGGTAGGACACCAGGCCCACCGCTTCCCAGCCGAAGAACAGCTGCAGCATGTTGTTGGACATCACCAGCATCAGCATGCTGAAGGTGAACAACGAGATGTAGCTGAAGAAGCGCTGGTAGCCGGGGTCTTCCTCCATGTAGCCGATGGTGTAGATGTGCACCATCAGCGAGACGAAGGTCACCACGCACATCATCATCGCGGACAGGCCGTCGATCATGAAGCCGACTTCCATCTTCAGGCCGCCCAGCACCATCCACTCGTAGACGGTCTGGTTGAAGCGCGCGCCTTCCAGCACGGCCTGCAGCGTGATCACCGAGATGATCAGCGCCACCAGCACGCCGAGGATGGTCACCACGTGGGCGCCGCGGCGGCCCACCTGCTTGCCGAACAGGCCCGCCACGATGGCGCCGGCCAACGGCGCCAGGGGCACCGCCAGCAGCATGTTCTGAGAGAGAGTTGCAGACATTGTTTTTCTCGCTTCCTGACGCTCGTCAGCCCTTCAGGGCGTCCAGCTCTTCCACGTCGATGCTGCTGCGGTTGCGGAACAGCACGACCAGGATCGCCAGGCCGATCGCCGATTCGGCGGCCGCCACGGTGAGGATGAAGAACACGAACACCTGGCCGGCCATGTCGCCCAGGTAGTGCGAGAACGCCACGAAGTTCATGTTGACCGCCAGCAGCATCAGCTCGATGGCCATCAGCAGCACGATCAGGTTCTTGCGGTTCAGGAAGATGCCGATCACCGACAGCGCGAACAGGAACGCGCCCAGGATCAGAAAATGGTTCAGGCTCAGCGCACCCATCACGCGGCTCCTTCGTTCTTGTCAGCGGCCGGCAGGGACGGCGCTTCGACGGTCGGGGCGACCTTGACGATCTTCAGGCGGTCGGCCTTCTTCACGCGCACCTGCTGCGAGGCGTCCTGGTGACGCGAGTCCTTGCGGCCGCGCAGCGTCAGCGCGATCGCCGCGATGATCCCCACCAGCAGCAGCACCGCGGCGATCTGCACCGGGAACAAGTAGTTGGTGTAGATCTCGATGCCCAGCAGCTTGGTGTTGCCCAGCTGCGCCATGTTGGGGATCTCCGGCGCGTTCTCGACGCCGCGGAAGCCGCCCATCAGCACGGCCGCGATCTCCAGCGCGATGACCGCGCCGACGAGGCTGGCCACCGGCAGGTGCTTCCAGATGCTCTCGCGCACGGCGGTGGACTCGAAGTCCAGCATCATCACGACGAACAGGAACAGCACCATCACGGCGCCGATGTAGACCAGCACCAGCGTGATGGCCAGGAACTCCGCCTTCAGCAGCATCCACAGACAGGAAGCGCTGAAGAAGGACAGGATCAGGAACAGGGCCGAGTGCACGGTGCTCTTGGCCGTGATGACACGGAACGCAGAGGCCAGCAGCACCAGCGAGAAAACGTAGAAAAGCGCGGTAGTGATATCCATGCGATGTCCTGCAAGCAGGCCGCCGGTCGCGGTCCTCTCCCCTCGCCTGTCGGCGCGGTGAAGACAACCGCCGGACCGGTCAGCGGTACTTGGCGTCGGCCTCCTTGCTGGCTGCGATCTGCGGCTCGTACCGGTCCCCCACCGCCAGGAGCATCTCCTTGGTGAAGTACAGGTCGCCGCGCTTCTCGCCGTGGTATTCGAAGATGTCGGTCTCGACGATGGAGTCGACCGGGCAGCTCTCTTCGCAGAAGCCGCAGAAGATGCACTTGGTCAGGTCGATGTCGTAGCGCGTCGTGCGGCGCGAGCCGTCTTCGCGCACGTCGGATTCGATCGTGATCGCCATGGCGGGGCACACGGCCTCGCACAGCTTGCAGGCGATGCAGCGCTCTTCACCGTTCTCGTACCGGCGCAGCGCGTGCAGACCGCGGAAGCGAGGAGACAGCGGGGTCTTCTCTTCCGGGAACTGCACCGTGATGTTCTTCGAGAGGAAATGCCGGCCGGTGAGGGCCATGCCCTTCAGCAGCTCGGTGAGCATGAAGCTCTTGACTAGGTCCTTGATCACAGCGGGTACCTCGGATTACTTCCAGATATTGAACGGCGACTGGATCCACAGACCCACGACCACGAGCCAGATCAGCGTGATGGGGATGAAGATCTTCCAGCCCAGACGCATGATCTGGTCATAGCGGTAGCGGGGGAAGGTCGCGCGCACCCACAGGAAGCAGGTCACGACGAAGAAGGTCTTGGCGAACAGCCAGAACCAGTTCCAGAACGCCATCGAGTGCTGGATCCACGCGGGCGTGTCCATGCCCAGCAGCGACCAGGAGATCGGGGCCGACCAGCCGCCCAGGAACATCAGTACCGCGAGGGCCGACACCAGAATCATGTTGGCGTACTCGGCCAGGAAGAACATCGCGAACGACATGCCCGAGTACTCGATCATGTGGCCGGCGACGATTTCCGATTCGCCTTCGACGACGTCGAAGGGGTGGCGGTTCGTCTCGGCCAGGCCGGAGATGAAGTACACCAGGAAGATCGGCAGCAGCGGCAGCCAGTTCCAGGACAGGATGTTCACGCCGTGCGAGGCGAACCAGCCCTGCTCCTGGCTCATCACGATGGCGCTGACGTTCATCGAGCCCGTCACCATCAGCACGACGACCAGGCAGAAGCCCATCGCGATCTCGTACGAGACCATCTGGGCCGAGGCGCGCAGCGCGCCCAGGAAGGCGTACTTCGAGTTCGAGGCCCAGCCCGCGATGATCACGCCGTAGACCTCGAGCGAGGTGATGGCCATCAGGAACAGCAGGCCGGCGTTGACGTCGGCGATCGCGGCGCCCGGGCCGAAGGGCACGACCGCCCAGGCGGCCAGCGCCGGCATGATGGTCATGATCGGGCCGAGGAAGAACAGGCCCTTGTTCGCGGCGCTCGGGACGATGATCTCCTTGAAGATCAGCTTCACGGCGTCGGCGATCGGGGTCAGCAGGCCCAGCGGACCGACACGGTTCGGACCCGGACGGATCTGCGACCAGCCGATGGCCTTGCGTTCCCACAGCGTCAGATAGGCGACGCAGCCCAGCAGCGGCAGCAGCACGGCGATGATCTTGAGCACGCTCCAGACCACCGGCCAGACCACACCTCCCAGCAGCGAGGCGCCGGCGTTATAGAAGTTTTCCATCGTCGTCTCGTCCTCAGGCCTTGGTCACGGCGATCGCGCCGGTGAACGCGCCCAGTGCGGCGGTCTCGGGGATGCCGGCGGGGATGCGCACCACGGTCGCGGGCAGCGATGCGTCCAGCTGCGCGGCCAGCACGGCCTCGCCGCCGTCCTGCGTCACGCGCACCTGCGCGCCCTTCTCGGCCAGGCCGAGTTCGGTCCACAGCGCCTGCGGCAGCGACGCGATCGCCGCATCACGGCCGTCGCGGGTCAGTTGCAGCGAAGTGGCGCGGCGCACCAGGGCGTCGGTCGCATAGATCGGCACCGTGGTCAGGCGTTCCAGGCCTTGCACCGGCGCGGCCGCAGCGGATTGCGCCGACACGGTGTTGCCCAGTCGCTCGGCCAGGTCCAGCGACGAGCCCAGTGCCGCGGTGCGGACCTGCTCGGAGCTGTCGAAGTCGAAGCCTTGCAGGCTCAGCAGGTTGCCCAGCACGCGCAGGATCTTCCAGCCCGGACGGGTCTCGCCGCGGGCCTTGGCCACGCCGACGAAGCTCTGCAGGCGGCCTTCCGCGTTGACGAAGCTGCCCGAGGTCTCGGTGAAAGGCGCCGTCGGCAGCAGCACGTCGGCGAACTCGACCACCGGGCCGGTCTTGAACGGCGTCAGCACGACGACCATCTCGGCCGCGTTGATCGCCTTCTTGGCGGCGGCGGCGTTCGCGCCGTCCAGCACCGGGTCGGTGTTGAGCAGCAGCAGCGCCTTGGCCGGCTGGTCATTCAGCAGTTGGGCTGCCGTGCGACCGCCCTGCCCCGGACGCGCGTTGACGAGCTGCGCGCCGACGCTGTTCGCGGCGGCCGACAGCACGCCGACGGTGGCGCCGGTCTGCTCGCCGATCCAGTTCGCCAGCGACAGCAGCGTCGCGGCTTGCGGATGCTGGACCGCGGCGTTGCCGATCAGCACGGCCTTGCGCTCGCCCGACAGCAGCGTGTCGGCGATGGCCTTGGCGGCGTCGGTGGCGGTACCTTGGACCGGAGCGCTGACGCCCTTCGCCGCGCCGATGGCGGCGGCGACGTTGGCCAGTTCAGCGACCCAGGTCGACGGGGCGGCGGTGATCGCGGCGGCGACCGGCATCTTCCAGTCTTCGACCGAACCGGCCAGCGACACGACCTGCGCGCCGCGGCGGGCCGCCTGGCGCAGGCGTTGCGCGAACAGCGGATGGTCCTTGCGCAGCGACGAGCCGACGACGAAGGCACGGTCCAGCTGCGACAGCGACGCGATCGCGGTGCCCAGCCACAGCGCCTTGCCGTCCGCGGCGCGCAGCGCCGGGTCGGTGACGCGCAGCTGCGTGTCGATGTTCTCGCTGCCCAGGCCGCGCACCAGTTGCGCCAGCAGGTGCAGTTCCTCGACGGTGCTGTGCTCGGAGCCCAGCGCGGCGATGGAGGCACCGCCCTTCTCCGTCTTGACCTGCTTCAGGCCGTTGGCGACGTACTCGAGCGCGGTGGTCCAGTCGACCGGCTTCCACTCGCCGCCCTGCTTCAGCATCGGCGTGGTCAGGCGTTCGTCGCCGTTCAGCGCTTCGTAGGAGAAGCGGTCGCGGTCCGCGATCCAGCACTCGTTGACGGCTTCGTTCTCCAGCGGGACGACGCGCATCACTTCGTTGTTCTTGACCTGGACGATCAGGTTCGCGCCAGTCGAGTCATGTGGGCTGACGCTCTTGCGACGCGACAGCTCCCAGGTGCGGGCGCTGTAGCGGAAGGGCTTGCTGGTCAGCGCGCCCACCGGGCAGATGTCGATCATGTTGCCCGACAGCTCCGAGTCCACGGTGCGGCCGACGAAGGTCTGGATCTCGCTGTGCTCGCCGCGGTGCGCCATGCCCAGCTCCATCACGCCGGAGATCTCCTGGCCGAAGCGGACGCAACGCGTGCAGTGGATGCAGCGGCTCATCTCTTCCATCGAGATCAGCGGGCCCACGTTCTTGTGGAACACCACGCGCTTCTCTTCCGAGTAGCGCGAAGCGCTGGCGCCGTAACCGACGGCCAGATCCTGCAGCTGGCATTCGCCGCCCTGATCGCAGATGGGGCAGTCCAGCGGGTGATTGATCAGCAGGAACTCCATCACGCCCTGCTGGGCCTTGATGGCTTTCTCGCTCTTGGTGCGGACGATCATGCCCTGCGTCACCGGCGTGGCGCAGGCGGGCAGCGGCTTGGGCGCCTTCTCCACGTCCACCAGGCACATGCGGCAGTTGGCCGCGATGCTCAGCTTCTTGTGATAGCAGAAGTGCGGGATGTACGCGCCGGCCTTCTCGGCGGCATGCATCACCATGCTGCCTTCGGGCACTTCGACCTTCTGGCCGTCGAGTTCGATTTCAACCATAGTTCTTCTCAGCGGCTCCGATCAGGCGTGCGCCGGCGACTTCGCCGTGGCGGACGGGGACGACGCGGCAGGCGCCTTGTTCTGCTGGGCCTGTTCGATCATCGCGATGAACTCGCCCTTGAAGTGCTTCAACATCGCGCGCACCGGCATCGCCGCGGCGTCGCCCAGCGCGCAGATGGTGCGGCCCTGGATGTTGTCGGCCACGGAGTTCAGCAGGTCGATGTCCTCGACGCGGCCCTTGCCGTGGGCGATGCGCTCGATCACGCGGTGCATCCAGCCCGTGCCTTCGCGGCAGGGCGTGCACTGGCCGCAGGACTCGTGCGCGTAGAAGTAGGACAGGCGCAGCAGGCTGGTCACCATGCAGCGGGTCTCGTCCATCACGATGACGGCGCCCGAACCCAGCATCGACCCGGCCTTGGCGATGGAGTCATAGTCCATCGTGCACTGCATCATGACGTCGGCCGGCAGCACCGGGGCGGACGAGCCGCCGGGGATGACCGCCTTGAGCTTGCGGCCGCCGCGCATGCCGCCGGCGAGTTCGAGCAGCTTCTCGAACGAGGTGCCCAGCGGGATCTCGTAGTTGCCCGGACGCTCGACATCGCCGGAGATCGAGAAGATCTTGGTGCCGCCGTTGTTGGGCTTGCCGACTTCGAGGTAGGCCTGGCCGCCGTTGCGGATGATCCAGGGCACCGCCGCGAAGGTCTCGGTGTTGTTGATGGTCGTCGGCTTGCCGTACAGGCCGAACGAGGCCGGGAACGGCGGCTTGAAGCGCGGCTGGCCCTTCTTGCCTTCGAGCGATTCCAGCAGCGCGGTTTCCTCGCCGCAGATGTAGGCGCCGAAGCCGTGGTGGCCGTGCAGTTGGAAGCTGAAGTTGCTGCCCAGGATGTTGTCGCCCAGGTAGCCGGCCGCGCGGGCCTCTTCCAGCGCGGCTTCGAAGCGTTCGTACACCTCGAAGATCTCGCCGTGGATGTAGTTGTAGCCGACCTTGATGCCCATCGCGAACGCCGCGATCGCCATGCCTTCGATGACGATGTGCGGGTTGAACATCAGGATGTCGCGGTCCTTGCAGGTCCCCGGCTCACCCTCGTCGCTGTTGCAGACCAGGTACTTCGCGCCCGGGAACTGGCGGGGCATGAAGCTCCACTTCAGGCCGGTCGGGAAGCCCGCGCCGCCGCGGCCGCGCAGGCCGGAGGCCTTCACTTCGGCGATGACCTGGTCGGAGGTCATGCCCTGACCCTCGCCCTGGGCGAGGATCTTGCGCAGGGCCTGGTAGCCGCCGCGCGCTTCGTAGTCCTTCAGCGACCAGTTCTTGCCATCGAGGCCCGCGTAGATCTGCGGGGTGATGTTGCGGTCGTGGAAGCAGGTCTCGGCACCCGTGGCCTGCCACTTCGAGAGGTCGATGTTCGCGATGTTGGTCATCGTCCAGGTCCCTCAGTTCTTGTTGGCCGCGTGGTGCGCTCTCAGCGCATCCACCAGCTCATCGAGACGTTCGGCGCTCATGAAGCTCAGCATCTGGCGGTCGTTCACCAGCATCACCGGCGAGTCGGCGCAGGCGCCCAGGCACTCGCTCTGCTGCACGGTGAAGACGCCGTCGGCGGTCGTGCCGCCGGCCTCGACGCCCAGCTTCGAGCAGAGGTGGTCCAGCGCCTTCTGGCCGTCGCGCAGCTGGCACGGCAGGTTGGTGCAGACGTTCAGCTTGAACAGGCCCAGCTTGCGCTGGTTGTACATGTTGTAGAAGGTCGTGACCTCGTAGACGGCGATCGCCGGCATGCCCAGGTACAGCGCGATCGCGTCCTCGGCCTCGCGGGACACGAAGCCCTGCTCCTGCTGGACGATGGACAGGCAGGCCATCACGGCCGACTGCGCCTGCTCGGCCGGGTACTTCGCGACTTCGCGCGCGAAGCGGGCCGCGGTGGCCTCGCTCAACACGAACCCGGTGCTCACAATTTCAGTGCTGCTCATGCGGTCACCACTCAACGGTCAATTTCACCGAACACGATGTCCATCGTGCCGATCACGGCCACCGCGTCGGCAATCATGTGTCCGCGGGCCATCTCGTCCAGCGCGGCCAGATGCGAATAGCCCGGCGCGCGGATCTTCAGCCGGTACGGCTTGTTGGCGCCATCGCTGATCAGGTAGATGCCGAACTCGCCCTTCGGGTGCTCGACCGACGCGTAGGCCTCGCCCTCGGGGACGCGGAAGCCTTCGGTGAACAGCTTGAAGTGGTGGATCAGCTCTTCCATGCTGGTCTTCATCGCCACGCGGCTCGGGGGAGCGACCTTGTGGTTGTCGGTGATGACCGGACCCGGGTTGGCCTTGAGCCACTTCACGCACTGCTGGACGATGCGGTTGGACTGGCGCATTTCCTCGACCCGCACACAGTAGCGGTCGTAGGTGTCGCCGTTGGTACCGACCGGGATGTCGAAGTCCATCTTGCCGTACACGTCGTACGGCTGCGTCTTGCGCGTGTCCCAGGCGATGCCGGAGCCGCGCAGCATCGGGCCGGTCAGGCCCAGGTTCAGCGCGCGCTCGGGCGTCACGACGCCGATGCCGACCGTGCGCTGCTTCCAGATGCGGTTGTCGGTCAGCAGCGTCTCGTAGTCGTCGACGTTGGCCGGGAAGCGGTTGCAGAAGTCCTCGATGAAATCGAGCAGCGAGCCCTGGCGGTTCTCGTTGAGCTTGTCGATCGCCTTCTGGTTCTTGATCTTGCTGACCTTGTACTGCGGCATCGAGTCCGGCAGGTCGCGGTACACGCCACCCGGGCGGAAGTAGGCCGCGTGCATGCGCGCGCCCGACACCGCCTCGTACATGTCGAAGATGTCCTCGCGCTCGCGGAAGCAGTAGATGAGGATGTTCATCGCGCCGCAGTCGATGCCGTGCGCGCCCAGCCAGAGCAGGTGGTTCAGGATGCGGGTCAGCTCGCCGAACATCACGCGGATGTACTGCGCGCGCTCAGGCACTTCCAGACCGAGCATCTTCTCGATGGCCAGGCAGTACGCGTGCTCGTTGGACATCATCGACACGTAGTCGAGGCGGTCCATGTAGGGCAGCGACTGGATGAAGGTCTTCGTCTCGGCCAGCTTCTCGGTGCCGCGGTGCAGCAGGCCGATGTGCGGATCGGCGCGCTGGATGACTTCCCCGTCCAGCTCCAGCACCAGGCGCAGCACGCCGTGCGCGGCCGGATGCTGCGGGCCGAAGTTCAGGGTGTAGTTCTTGATTTCGGCTGGCATGCTCACAGGCCCCCGTAGTTGTCTTCGCGGATCACGCGCGGCGTGATCTCGCGCGGCTCGATGGTCACCGGCTGGTAGATCACGCGCTTCTGCTCGGGGTCGTAACGCATCTCGACATGGCCCGTCACCGGGAAGTCCTTGCGCATCGGGTGGCCGATGAAACCGTAGTCCGTCAGGATGCGGCGCAGGTCCTCGTGGCCTTCGAAGATGATCCCGTACATGTCGAACGCTTCGCGCTCAAACCAGTTGGCGGCGTTCCAGATCGGGGTCACGGCGGCGACCGACGGGAAGTCGTCTTCCGGCGCGAAGACCTTGACGCGCACGCGCCAGTTCTTGTTGATCGACAGCAGGTGGGAGACGACCGCGAAACGCGCGCCTTCGTAGGCGCCGTCCTTGTAGTCGGAGTAGTCCACGCCGCAGAGGTCGATCAGCTGCTCGAAGCGCAGCTCCGAGTGGTCGCGCAGCAGCTTGGCGACGTTGAAGTAGTCCTTGGCCGCGACGGTGATCGTGATTTCACCCAGCTCGCGCTTGAACGCGACGATCTGGTCGCCCAGCACGCTGTGCAGGGCCGCCTGCAGGGTGTCGAGTTTGATGGTCATGAGGTCTGCCTGCTTCTGCTCAGCGAGCGATGGTGTTCTCGCGGCGGATCTTGGCCTGCAGCTGCAGGATCCCGTAGAGCAGCGCTTCGGCGGTCGGCGGACAGCCCGGGACATAGACGTCGACCGGGACGATGCGGTCACAGCCCCGCACGACCGAATAACTGTAGTGGTAGTAGCCGCCGCCGTTGGCGCAGCTGCCCATCGAGAGCACCCAGCGCGGCTCGGCCATCTGGTCGTAGACCTTGCGCAGCGCCGGCGCCATCTTGTTGCACAGCGTGCCGGCCACGATCATGAGGTCGGACTGGCGCGGGCTGGGACGGAACAGCATGCCGAAGCGGTCGATGTCATAGCGGGCGGCGCCCGCATGCATCATCTCGACCGCGCAGCAGGCAAGACCGAAGGTCATCGGCCACAACGAACCGGTCTTGGACCAGTTCACCAGCTTGTCCAGCTGGGTGGTCATGAAGCCTTCCTTCATTACGCCTTCGTTACCCATATCGAATTCCCATCTTTCGAGATCAGCGGAGAAGGCACGTCGGACTGCGGTCGCTGCGTGAAAGCCACGCTAACGCCGCGTTGACGCGTTGCCCTTCCCTAACGGACACGCGCCCGAAACGGGCGCCGTGTCTTCATGCGTTCACGGATCCGGCGCGTCATCGCGGATCCGCCGTCGGATCGTCACTCCCAGTCGAGCGCGCCCTTCTTCCATTCGTAGGCGAAGCCCACCACCAGGATGCCCAGGAAGAGCATCATCGCCCAGAAGCCTGCCGGACCGATCTCGCGCAGCGAGACGGCCCACGGGAACAGGAAGGCGATTTCCAGATCGAAGAGGATGAAGAGGATGGCGACGAGGTAGTAGCGCACGTCGAACTTCATGCGCGCGTCCTCGAAGGCCTCGAAGCCGCACTCGTAGGGGCTGTTCTTCGCCGCATCAGGGCGACGCGGGCCCGCCAGGAAGCCCAGCACTTGCGGAGCGATACCCACTCCGCAACCGACCAGGATGAAAAGGATGACGGGCAGGTATTGTTCCAGGCTCACGACTTGCTCTCGTTGTATGGCCGGGATTAGATACTGCCGCCATGACGCGACAAAACCAATTCCCGACGTGTCACCGAAGATTGGCGGGCCGGGGCCGACCAACGATTCGGCAAAAGCAACGGGCGCGCCGCCAGCGATTATCCAATCGCTCACGGACCGCGCCCGCCTTGTCCTCCGGAAATTCGCACACGTGATGTGTGCCGGGATTTCCTGAGTCCTACGACCTGCTTGATCACTCTCGATCCGGCTTTCCGGCTAGATCGCGAAGACCATGGCAGGCCGATTTATTCTGGTGCCGACGGCGAGACTCGAACTCGCACAGCTTTCGCCACTACCCCCTCAAGATAGCGTGTCTACCAATTTCACCACGTCGGCTTGTGATCACCTTTCAGTGACCTTGTCTTGACGGTTTGCGCTTCAGACAGCCTCGAATTCTATAGCGCTTTCAGAGCTCCAAAAGGAAACCAAAGCAATTTTGTCGAGGTGCTTGCGCTTGCCGCCCAGCTCTGTCAGTTGGAGGCGCCGGATGCGGCAGCCGAAGGCGCCGCCTGCGGAGCGATCGAGGCGCCCGGCAGCACGGCGGCCGAGGCCGGCGCGGCGGGGTTGGCGGCGCGTTCGAGCAGCAGCTCGCCCGCCGACGGACCCGAACCGATGCCGCCGTCACGATGGCTGCCCATGTAGGCCAGCGCCAGCGTCGACACGAAGAAGATGGTCGCCGCGACAGCCGTCGAACGCGACAGGAAGTTCGCGCTGCCGGTCGCGCCGAACAGCGAGCCCGAAGCCCCGCTGCCGAACGACGCGCCCATGTCCGCGCCCTTGCCATGCTGCACGAGCACCAGGCCGATCATTGCCAGCGCCGCGAGCAGTTGCAGCACCAGCACCAGATTCATCATCACTTGCATTGCTATTTTCTCCAGGAACCTTGAACGCCAGCTTCAGCCGGCAGCGCGGCAGATCGCCGCGAAATCGACCGCCTTCAGCGCGGCGCCTCCGATGAGGCCGCCGTCGATGTCAGTCTGCGCAAACAGTTGGACGGCGTTGTCAGGTTTGACGCTGCCGCCATAGAGGATCTGCATCTGTTCGGCCTTCTGCGTGGCCGCGCGCAGCTGCTGACGCAACAGCGCGTGCACATGCTGCGCCTGCTCCGGCGAGGCCGTCAGGCCCGTGCCGATCGCCCACACCGGCTCGTAGGCCACCACGATCTCGCCGATGCAATGCGTCAGCGTGTGGATGACCGCCGCGAGCTGGCGCTTGACGACCTCTTCGGTGCGACCGGCTTCGCGCTCGGCCAGCGTCTCGCCGACGCAGACGATCGGCGTGACGCCGTGCGCCAGCGCGGCCTTGGCCTTGTCGGCGACCAGTTGGTCGCTTTCGGCGTGGTACGCGCGACGCTCCGAGTGACCCACGATGGCATAGCGGCAGCCCAGATCCGCCAGCATGGCCGACGACACCTCACCGGTGTAGGCGCCCTGCTCGTGCGTGGACACGTCCTGCGAGCCGTACGCGACCTGCGTGCCAGTCAGCGCGAGCGCCGTGTCCGTGATGTACGGGAACGGCACGCACACGGCGACCTGGGCGTTCCACGGACCCGCTTCCTTGAGGCCCGCCAGCAGCACGGCGTTGGACGCACGGGTGCCGTGCATCTTCCAGTTGCCGACCACCAGTTTCTTGCGCATCAGATCAACTCCCTTGAATCCGAAAAATCCTGCGGATGAGCGGACCGCTCACCAGCTCAGCACGATCTTGCCGACGTGCTCGCCCGACTCCATCAGCGCATGCGCCGCGGCGGCTTCCGACGCGGGCAGTTGCCTGAAGATCACCGGCGAGATCGTCCGCGACTCGAGCAGCGGCCACACGCGCTCACGCAGCGCGCGGGCGATGCCAGCCTTGAACGCGATCGGACGCGGGCGCAGCGTGGAGCCCGTGATCGTCAGCCGGCGGCGCAAGACCTGACCCGCATCGAACTCCGCCTTCACGCCGCCTTGCACCGCGATGATCACGGCACGACCGTCGTCGGCCAGGCATTGCACGTTGCGCGCGACATAGCTGCCGGCGACCATGTCCAGGATCACGTCGACGCCGCGACCGCTCGTGGCCGTCTTCACTTCCTCGACGAAGTCCTGGTCGCGATAGTTGATCGCGACATCGGCGCCGAGCGCCAGGCAGGCCTTCGCCTTTTCCGCGTTGCCGACGGTGACCAGCACCGTCGAGCCCAACGCCTTCGCCAGTTGGATGGCCGTCACACCGATGCCGCTGCTGCCGCCATGAACCAGCAGGCTGTCGCCGGGCTGCAGGCGCGCGCGTTCGAAGACGTTGCTCCAGACGGTGAAGAAGGTTTCCGGCAGGCTCGCCGCCTCGACCATGCTCCAGCCTTTGGGCACCGGCAGGCACTGGGCCACCGGCGCGACGCAGAGCTCGGCATAACCGCCACCTGCGACCAACGCGCAGACCGCGTCACCGACCTTGAGGCCGGCAGCGGCCAGCGCCTCGACGTCACCCGACTCGACCGTGCCCGCGACTTCCAGCCCTGGAAGATCGCTGGCACCGGCCGGCGCCGGATACGCGCCCTTGCGCTGCAGCACGTCCGGACGGTTGATGCCGTAGGCCTGCACGCGGATCAAGCACTCGCCGGCCCCGGCGACGGGGTCGGCACGCTCGACCAGCTGCAGGACCTCCGGTCCGCCGGGCTGGGTGATGGCGATCGCCTTCATGACGTGAAGCGAGGTGACGTGCCGGACAGCCGGCCGATTACTCGGCCGAGCCTTCGCCGTGGCCGTGGTTCGGCGCCGGAGCGTCGCGGTCCAGCAGCGCCTTCATCGACAGCTTGATGCGGCCCTTCTCGTCGGTCTCGAGCACCTTGACCTTGACGATCTGGCCTTCGCTCAGGAAGTCGGTGACCTTCTCGACGCGCTGGTGCGCGATCTGGCTGATGTGCAGCAGGCCGTCCTTGCCGGGCAGGATGTTGACCAGCGCGCCGAAGTCCAGGATCTTGGTGACCGGGCCTTCGTAGACCTTGCCGATCTCGGCTTCCGCGGTGATCTCGGCGATGCGCTTCTTGGCGATCTCGGCCTTGGCGCCGTCGGTCGACGCGATCGTGATCGTGCCGTCTTCGCCGATGTCGATCTGCGTGCCGGTCTCTTCGGTCAGCGCGCGGATGGTCGCGCCGCCCTTGCCGATCACGTCACGGATCTTCTCCGGATTGATCTTCATCGTGTACAGGCGGGGCGCGAACTGCGAGATCTCGGCATTGGCCGAGCCTTGCGCGCCGACCATGGCTTCCAGGATGTGCAGGCGGGCTTCCTTGGCTTGCGCCAGCGCGACCTGCATGATTTCCTTGGTGATGCCCTGGATCTTGATGTCCATCTGCAGCGCGGTGATGCCCGAGGTCGTGCCGGCCACCTTGAAGTCCATGTCGCCCAGGTGATCTTCATCGCCCAGGATGTCGGTCAGCACGGCGAAGCGGTTGGCGTCCTTGATCAGACCCATGGCGATACCGGCGACGTGCGCCTTCAGCGGCACGCCGGCGTCCAGCAGCGACAGGCAGCCGCCGCAAACCGACGCCATCGAGGAAGAGCCGTTCGACTCGGTGATCTCGGAGACCACGCGGATCGAGTACGGGAAGTCTTCCTTGGTCGGCAGCACGGCGACGAGCGCGCGCTTGGCCAGACGGCCGTGGCCGATTTCGCGGCGCTTGGGGCTGCCCACGCGACCGGTTTCGCCGGTGGCGAACGGGGGCATGTTGTAGTGCAGCATGAAGCGCTCGGAGTACTCGCCGGCCAGCGCGTCGATGGTCTGTGCGTCGCGGTCGGTGCCCAGCGTCGCGGCGACCAGCGCCTGCGTTTCACCACGGGTGAACAGCGACGAACCGTGGGCGCGCGGCAGCACGCCGTTGCGGATCTCGATCGCGCGCACGGTGCGGGTGTCGCGACCGTCGATGCGCGGTTCGCCGGCCAGGATCTGACCACGGACGATGCGGGCTTCGATCTCGAACAGCAGGCCGTCGACTTCGACGCCGTCGAAGGCGGTGCCTTCGGCGGTCAGGGCGGCCTTGACCTTCGAGTAGGCCGAGCGGCAGGCTTCGGTGCGGGCCTGCTTCGAGCGGATCTGATAGGCGGCGCGCAGCTCTTCTTCGGCCAGGGCGGTGACCTTGGCGATGAAGGCTTCATCCTTGGCTGGAGCGACCCAGTTCCAGGACGGCTTGCCGGCGTCGCGGACCAGTTCGTTGATCGCGGCGATGGCGGTCTTGCCCTGGTCGTGACCGAAGGTCACGGCGCCCAGCATGATGTCTTCGCTCAGTTGGTCGGCCTCGGACTCGACCATCAGCACGGCGGCTTCGGTGCCGGCGACGACCAGGTCCAGCTTGGAGTCGATCAGCTGGGTCTTGCCCGGGTTCAGCACGTACTCGCCGTTGACGTAACCCACGCGGGCGGCGCCGATCGGGCCGTTGAACGGGATGCCGGAGATGGCCAGCGCGGCGCTGGTGGCGATCAGGGCGGCGATGTCGGCCTGGACTTCAGGGTTCAGCGACACCGTGTGGACCACGACCTGGACTTCGTTGAAGAAGCCTTCCGGGAACAGCGGGCGGATCGGGCGGTCGATCAGACGCGAGGTCAGGGTCTCGAGTTCGCTCGGGCGGCCTTCACGCTTGAAGAAGCTGCCGGGGATCTTGCCGGCGGCATAGGTCTTCTCGATGTAGTCGACGGTCAGCGGGAAGAAGTCCTGGCCGGCCTTCGGCGAGGACTTGGCGACGACGGTCGCCAGCACCACGGTGTCCTCGATGTTCACCAGCACGGCGCCGGAGGATTGACGGGCGATCTCGCCGGTCTCCATCACGACTTGATGCTGGCCCCATTGGAAGGTCTTCACGACCTTGTTGAACATGCTCATTCGAGTTCTCCTCAGTTCAGGGATGCGCCGCTCACGGTGCGGCACAAGGACCGGGAGTGAAACTGGGTTTGGCGGGATGCCATTCCAGAGCGGCTGCTGGCCCCGGCTGCTGCCGGCGAACGCGTTGCAAACGCTTTGGAATGACACATCGGCGCCACGTCAGTTCAACTCCGTTGTGTGACCGGTCCGCTGACCGGTCGGGCTGCCTGCCGGAACACTCCGGCCGACAGCACGCTGAAAGCACGCAGAAACGACAAAGAGCCTGTTGGAGTCAGACCAATCAGGCTCTTTGCTTTCATGCGCCGATTACTTGCGCAGACCCAGCTTCTGGATCAGGGCGGTGTAACGGTCGGCGTCCTTCTTCTTCAGGTAGGACAGCAGGCTCTTGCGCGCGTTGACCATCTTCAGCAGGCCGCGGCGGCCGTGGTGGTCCTTGGCGTGCAGCTTGAAGTGGGGGGTCAGTTCGTTGATACGCGCGGTCAGCAGGGCCACTTGGACTTCCGGCGAGCCGGTGTCGTTGGCGCTGCGCGCGTTGGCCTTGACGATCTCGGCCTTGTTTTGGTCGAAGCTGGACATGATGCGTTCCTTGTTCCGGAATGATTCGGAAGGTCCGCCGGCATGGCCAGTGAAGGCGTCAGGTGCGCAGACGGTTTCCGAGGTTTGACTTGCGATCACAGGTGAAACCGACCCGTGTCGTGCTGATTGCCGCCGCCAGGACGAACCTGACAGGACAGCCGGGGAGTATAGCCGCAAACCGCCCTTCTCAGTAGGGGCGCTTCATCCGGCAGCTGGAAGGCTGCTCCGCCTGGCCGGCATCGAGGAACCGCAGCGTCCGGAAACCGTAGCCGGAGCCTTCGTTGTCGTGGGGCGCGCCCGCCTCGCCGGCGCGGCGCATGACGCTGACGTACAGCGGCTGCTGGAGCTGATGATCTGAAGGACGCATCCAGCCCTGGTGCGCCACGCCGAGCGATCGGCCGTCGAGCGTTAGCCCTTCCAGCGCCAGCGCGACCGCCTTTGGCTCGACGCTGCCAGCCTTCTCCATCGCAGCAACCAGCATCTCGACCATCAGCTGCATGCGCGCATGGAGGTAGTCGTGCTCCGGCTTCGGGAAGCGCTGGCGGAACGCCGCGTAGAAGCGCTCCGAGTCCAAGGTGCCGACGTTCGGGTGCCACTCGGCGACCGCCAGCACACGGTCGACGCCCGCCTCGCCCAGCACGCCGGGCACGCCCAGCGCATTGCCGTAGAAGGTGTAGAAGCGCGCATCGAGCCCGATGTCCTTCGCCGCCTTGATCAGCAGCGTCAGATCGTTGCCCCAGTTGCCGGTGAGCACCGCCTGGGCACCGCTCGCGCGGATCTTCGTCGCGTAGGGGAGAAAGTCCTTCACGCGGCCGAGCGGGTGGAGTTCGTCGCCGACGATCTGCAGATCGGGACGACGCTTCGCCAGCATCGCCCTCGCCTGCTCGCGCAGATGCTGGCCGAAGCTGTAGTCCTGGCCGATCAGGTAGAGGCGCTTGAGGCTCTTGTCCTGGGCGATCACCTCGACCAGCGCCGCCAGGCGCATGTCGGTGTGGGCATCGAAACGGAAGTGCCAGAAGCTGCACTGCGCGCCGGTCAGCGCCGGATCGACGGCCGCGTAGTTGAGGAACAGCGCACGGCGGTCGGGCTCGCGGGCGTTGTGCTTGTCCAGCGCGCCGATCAGCGCGCTCGCCACGGCGGAGCTGTTGCCTTGAAGGACCACCGGGATCGCCTGATCCGTCGCTGCACGCAACATCGACAGCGACTCCTCGACGGAACCCTTGCTGTCGAAGCGGACGATCTCGAGCCGGTGCGCACCACCTGGCAGCTTCACGCCGCCGCGGGCGTTGACGCGCTCGGTCGCCCAGATGAGATTGCGGAAGACCGCCTCGCCGCCGTTGCCGAGCGGGCCGGAGAGCCCTTCGATCAAGGCGAGGCGGATCGGCGCGGCAGGAGCAACAGGCGCGGCCGCGACCGCGGCAGCCGTGACGGCTTGAGCGGGCGCAACGCCCGCGGCGAGCGCGGACACAACAGCCATCGCGGCAGTCAAGGCGACCGCCGCCCTCCCCGTCCAGCGCGTCACAGCTGGGCCGGGCTGGCGAGTTGCGACAGATCCCAGCGCGGCTTGACCTCGAAGCCGCCGCCGCGCGTGAGGTTCGCCATGTCGCGCTGCAGGCGCAAGCCGGCCGCGAGCGCGATCATGGCGCCGTTGTCCGTGCACAGGTGCAGCTCGGGATAGTGGACGCGCACGCGGCGCCTCTCGCAGGCCGCATCCAGCTGCTCGCGCAAGCGCTTGTTGGCGCCGACGCCGCCCGCCACGACCAGACGCTTCAGGCCGGTCTCCTTCAGCGCCAGCAGCGCCTTCTTGACCAGCACCTCGACGATCGCGGCCTGCGTCGACGCCGCGAGATCGGCGCGCTGCGGCTCGGTGATGCCGCCGGGCTGCGCCTCGAGCTTGCGGACTTGCGTCAGCACTGCGGTTTTCAGGCCAGCGAAACTGAAATCAGGCTTGCCGCTGTGCATGAGCGGACGCGGCAGCGCGAAGGCTTCCGGATTCCCCTGCTCTGCCAGCTTCGACAGATGCGGGCCACCGGGATAGGGCAGGCCGAGCAGCTTGGCCGACTTGTCGAAGGCTTCGCCCGCGGCGTCGTCGATGGTCTCGCCGAGCAACTCGTAGTTGCCGACGTCGTCGACGCGCATCAGCTGCGTGTGACCGCCGGACACCAGCAGCGCGACGAATGGGAACTCGGGCGGGTCCGCCGAGAGGAACGGCGACAGCAGGTGACCTTCGAGATGATGGATGCCCATCACCGGCCGATCGAGCGCCGCGCCCAGCGATGCGGCGACACCCGCACCGACCAGCAACGCGCCGGCAAGACCCGGCCCCTGCGTGTAGGCGACGACGTCGACATCCGCCAGCGACAACCCGGCGCCCGCGAGCACCTCGCGGGTCAGCGGCAGCACGCGGCGGATGTGGTCGCGCGAGGCCAGTTCGGGCACCACGCCGCCGTAGGCCTGGTGCATCGTGATCTGGCTGTGCAGCGCATGCGCGAGCAGCGTCGGCACGCCGTCGCCGGACGCGTCGACCAGCGCCACGCCGGTTTCGTCGCAGGAGGATTCGATGCCGAGGACGCGCATGGGATCAGTCGTTCCGCTTCGCGGGGCGAAGGCTCAATGGTTCTCTTTGGCGTGATTGATCGAGTACTTCGGGATCTCGACCGTCACATCCTTGTTGGACAGGATGGCCTGGCAGGACAGGCGCGAGTTGGGCTCCAGGCCCCAGGCGCGGTCCAGCATGTCTTCCTCGTTCTCTTCCATTTCCGACAGCGACGCGAAGCCCTCGCGCACGATCACGTGGCAGGTCGTGCAGGCGCAGACCTGGTCGCAGGCGTGCTCGATGTCGATGTGGTTGTCGAGCATCGCCTCGCAGATCGTCGTGCCGGAGGGAGCCTCGATCGACTTGCCTTCGGGCGCGTATTCGGGATGGGGAAGGATCTTGATGACGGGCATGGGGAGGTGTCCTTGAGGCTGGCGGGCGGCGCTGTTCCGGCGGGGCGTCGGCTTGCGGTCAGACCTGATCGATGCTGCGGCCCGTGAGGGCCTGCTGGATGCCGCGGTTCATGCGCGCGGCGGCGAAGGCCTCCGTGCCCTTGGCCAGCGTTTCGACCGCGGCGGTGATCGCATCGGCATCCGCGACCGCGTCGTCAGCCTGCGCCTTCGCGAGCAGATCCGTCTGCAGCGCGGCGATCTCGGCGCGTTCGGCGTCGCTGAGCAGATCGCCGTCGGCGCGCAGCGCGGACTGGGTCGCGAGGATCATCCGCTCGGCGTCGACGCGCGCTTCGCGCAGCTTGCGGGCGACCATGTCGCCCTCGGCGCTGGCGAAGCCCTCGCGCAGCATCGTCGCGATCTGGTCGTCGGAGAGGCCGTAGCTGGGCTTGACCTGCACCGCCGCCTCGACGCCCGAGCCCAGCTCGCGCGCGGAAACGCTCAGCAGGCCGTCGGCGTCGACCTGGAAGGTCACGCGGATGCGGGCGGCGCCGGCCACCATCGGCGGAATGCCGCGGAGCTCGAAACGTGCGAGCGAGCGGCACTCGCTCACCAGCTCGCGCTCGCCCTGCAGCACGTGCACGGCCAGCGCGGTCTGACCATCCTTGAAGGTGGTGAAGTCCTGCGCCTTCGCCACGGGGATCGTGGCGTTGCGCTCGATGATGCGTTCGACCAGACCACCCATCGTCTCCAGACCCAGCGACAGCGGGATCACGTCGAGCAACAGGATCTCGCCATCGGCGCTGTTGCCGGCCAGTTGATTCGCCTGCACGGAGGCGCCGAGCGCGACGACTTCGTCGGGATTCAGATTCGTCAGGACTTCGCGGCCGAACAGCTCACCGACGACGCGGCGCACGATCGGCATGCGCGTGGAGCCGCCGACCATCACCGTGCCCTGCACTTCTTCCGCGGGAATCTTGGCGTCGCGCAGCACGCGGCGCACGGCCAGCAGCGTCTTGTTGACCAGCGGCTGAGCCAGCTCGTCGAACTGACCACGGGAGACCTCGACGCTCAGCGCGCCGGCGTCGAGCGCGGCGCCCAGCGTCACGCGTTCATGATCGGTCAGCGCTTCCTTGGCTTGACGTGCGGCCACCAGCACGCGGCGCTTGTCCGCCGCGCTGCTGACGCTCAAGCCCGCCTGCGTCAGCGCCCAGTCGGCCAGCAGACGATCGAAATCGTCGCCGCCGAGCTGCGCGTCGCCACCGGTGGCTACCACCTCGAAGACACCCTTCGTCAGGCGCAGCAGCGAGATGTCGAAGGTGCCGCCGCCCAGGTCGTAGACGGCATAGAGACCTTCGCTGCCGTTGTCGAGCCCGTAGGCGATCGCGGCGGCAGTGGGCTCGTTGATCAGGCGCAGCACATTCAGGCCCGCGAGCTGCGCGGCATCCTTGGTCGCCTGGCGCTGCGCGTCGTCGAAATACGCGGGCACCGTGATGACGGCGCCGAACAGGTCGTCGTTGAACGTGTCCTCAGCGCGCTGGCGCAGCGTGGCGAGGATCTCGGCGCTGATCTCCACTGGCGACTTCAAGCCCTCGCGCGTGACCACGCTCAGCATGCCGGGCGTGTCCTCGAAGCGGTACGGGAGCTTGTCGCGGTTGGCGATGTCGTCGAGACGGCGACCCATGAAGCGCTTCACCGAGACGATGGTGTTCTCCGGATCCTCGGCCTGCGCGGCCAGCGCGTCGTAGCCGAACTGGCGGCGGCCTTCCGGCATCACGCGCACGGCCGACGGCAGGATCACGCGACCCTGGTCGTCCGGCAGGCACTCGGCGACACCGTGACGCACAGCCGCCACCAGCGAATGCGTCGTGCCGAGGTCGATGCCCACCGCGATGCGGCGCTGATGGGGATCGGGCGACGCGCCGGGCTCGGAGATTTGCAGCAGGGCCATGTTGTCTTGTTCTTCGAATGTGGGATTCAGGAATGCTCGAGCGCATCCAGCCGATGGTCGATGTCCGAGCGGAAACGCGTCAGGAACATCAGCGCGCGCACCGATTCGGCGGCGCCGGCGGCGTTGTCCTCGTCATCGAGCTGGCGGCCGGCCTGCGCCAGCAGCGCGCGTTCGCGGTCCGCGACCTGCTTGTCGATGGCGAGGATCGCGTCGGGCGTCTTCGCCTCGTCGAGCGACTCACGCCACTCCATCTGCTCCATCAGGAACGCCGCGGGCATGCGGGTGTTCTCGTTGGCCTGGATCGGCGCGCCGCGCAGTTCGCAGAGGTAGGACGCGCGCTTGAGCGGATCGCGCAGGCGCTGGTGCGCCTCGTTGACGCGCAGCGCCCACTGCATCGCCAGGCGCTGCGATGCCGCGCCGTCGGCGGCGAAGCGGTCGGGATGCACCTTGGCCGCGAGCGCCTTCCAGCGCTCGGCGATCTCGGCGCCGTCCTGCGCGAAGCGCTGCGGCAAGCCGAACAGGGTGAAGTCGTCGTCATCGAGTTTCATGAACAAAAAAGCGCGGCACCGCGGCCGCGCCCTTCCTCGCGTATCGAGCTCAGACTCGGAAGGATTCGCCGCAGCCGCAGCGGTCCTTCTCACGCGGATTGCGGAACTTGAAGCCTTCGTTCAGGCCCTCGCGGACGAAGTCCAGCTCGGTGCCGTCCAGGTACGGCAGGCTCTTCGGGTCGATCAGCACCTTCACGCCATGGCCCTCGAAGATCACGTCCTCGGGGGCCACCTCGTCCGCGTACTCCAGCTTATAGGCCAGGCCCGAGCAGCCGGTGGTCTTCACGCCCAGGCGCACGCCCACGCCACGACCGCGCTTGGCGATGTAGCGCGTGACGTGCCGGGCCGCGGCTTCGGTCAGGGTGACGGACATCGCGGACACCCTCAGGCGGTGGCGGTCGCGCCGGCGTCCGCCGTCTGGCCGTGCCTGGCGCGGTAGTCGTCCACGGCGGCCTTGATGGCGTCTTCAGCCAGGATCGAGCAGTGGATCTTCACCGGCGGCAGGGCCAGTTCTTCCGCGATCTGGTTGTTCTTGATGGACAGCGCCTGGTCCAGCGTCTTGCCCTTGACCCATTCGGTGACCAGCGAACTCGACGCGATCGCCGAGCCGCAGCCGTAGGTCTTGAACTTGGCGTCCTCGATCAGGCCGGTCGCGGGGTTGACCTTGATCTGGAGCTTCATCACGTCGCCGCAGGCCGGCGCGCCGACCATGCCGGTGCCGACGGACTCGTCGCCCTTGTCGAAGCCGCCCACGTTGCGGGGATTCTCGTAGTGGTCGATGACCTTGTCGCTGTATGCCATGTCGTGTTCTCCAACAACTTGTTCGTAATGATCAGATGGCGATCAATCAGTCGCTATCAATGAGGGGCGCTCAGTGCGCGGCCCATTGAATGCTGCTGATGTCCACGCCTTCCTTGAACATGTCCCACAGCGGGGACAGTTCGCGCAGCTTGGCGACCCGGTCCTTCAGCAGCGAGACGGCGTAATCGATTTCCTCTTCGGTCGTGAAACGACCGATCGTCATGCGCAGCGAGGAATGCGCCAGTTCGTCGCTGCGGCCCAGGGCGCGCAGCACGTAGCTCGGTTCCAGGCTCGCGGACGTGCAGGCCGAGCCCGACGACACGGCGATGCCCTTGATGCCCATGATCAGCGACTCGCCCTCGACGTAGTTGAACGAGGCGTTGACGTTGTGGGGCACGCGTCGGGTCAGGTCGCCGTTGATGAAGACTTGCTCGATGTCCTTCAGGCCGTCCAGCAGGCGCTGCTGCAGCGCCTTGATGCGGGGCAGCTCGGTGGCCATCTCCTCGCGGGCGATGCGGAAGGCCTCGCCCATGCCGACGATCTGGTGCGTCGGCAGCGTGCCCGAACGCAGGCCGCGCTCATGTCCGCCGCCGTGCATCTGCGCTTCCAGGCGCACGCGCGGCTTGCGACGCACGTACAGGGCGCCGATGCCCTTGGGGCCGTAGGACTTGTGCGAGGCCAGGCTCATCAGGTCCACCGGCAGCGTGGTCAGGTCGATCTCGACCTTGCCCGCGGCCTGCGCGGCGTCGACGTGGAAGACGATGCCCTTCTCGCGGCACAGTGCGCCGATGGTCGGGATGTCCTGGATCACGCCGATCTCGTTGTTCACGAACATCACCGAGATCAGGATCGTGTCGGGGCGGATCGCCGCCTTCAGCACGTCCAGGTCGATCAGACCGTCTTCCTTGACATCGAGGTAGGTGACCTCGAAGCCCTGGCGCTCCAGCTCACGCGTCGTGTCGAGCACGGCCTTGTGCTCAGTCTTGATCGTGATCAGGTGCTTGCCGCGCGACTGGTAGAAGTTGGCCGCGCCCTTGATGGCGAGGTTGTTCGACTCGGTCGCGCCGGAGGTCCAGACGATCTCGCGCGGGTCCGCGCCGATCAGCTTGGCGACTTCGACGCGCGCCTTCTCCACGGCCTCTTCCGCTTCCCAACCCCACGCGTGACTGCGCGACGCCGGATTGCCGAAGTGCTCGCGCAACCACGGAATCATCGCGTCGACGACGCGCGGGTCCACCGGCGTGGTGGCGCCGTAGTCCATGTAGATGGGGAAGTGCGGGGTCATGTCCATGGGAACGTTCTTCTTGTCGACTACTGAATGGTTGACGTGGACCGGAGGGCCGGAATCACTTGCTCATCGCATTGCCGAGCGCGAACACGGAATTCGGCGCGGTGATGCGGATGGGCTTGACGACGGGGGTGCTCGAGATGGCGCGCTTGATCGGCGCTTCCTCGACGGTGACGCCCTTGGCGAGCTGGTCGTCGACGAGCTTGCGCAGCGTGACCGAGTCGAGGTACTCGATCATCTTGTTGTTGAGCGCCGTCCACAGGTCGTGCGTGATGCAGCGGCCGGTGTCGTCGCCCATGCAGTTTTCCTTGCCGCCGCAGCCGGTCGCATCGATGGGCTCATCGACGGCGACGATGATGTCGGCGACGGTGATCTCATCGGAACGGCGGCCGAGCGAGTAACCGCCGCCGGGACCGCGGGTGGATTCGACCAGTTGATGACGGCGCAGCTTGCCGAACAGCTGTTCGAGATAGGACAACGAGATCTGCTGGCGCTGGCTGATCGCCGCCAGCGCGACGGGCCCGCCGTTTTCGCGCAGGGCCAGATCGATCATCGCGGTGACGGCAAAACGACCTTTGGTGGTGAGACGCATCGAACTTCTCCTTGGCGCCCTTGTCGGGCTACAGGACATGGAGGCGGCGGCTCGGCTGACGCCGGGTCGACTCACGGAGCAGGGTTAACCCCGGCTAAGTCCGACCATTTTACTCAATTAAGAAGAAGCTTGCTCGGGTTACCCCGGACAGGGGGCGAGGAGGCCTGTTCAGGCCAGTCGACTGGCTGCGATTTGCGCCAAACGGCCACACAACCCGACTCCAGCAGATCGAGCACGTGCTCGAAGCCGTCCGCACCGCCGTAATACGGATCTGGTACCTCGATCTCCCCGGGCAGCAGGGAAATCTTGTGCTGCAGCGCAGCAGGACAGCGGCGGCGGAGCTCGCGCAGATGGCCGCCGTCCATGGCAACCAGCAGGTCGAAACGCTCGAAATCATCGGTGCGAAGCGCGCGCGCCCGTTGATCGCAGAGCTCATAGCCCCTCATCAGGGCGTGGTCTTGGGACCGTTCGTCGGGGGCTTCGCCGGCATGCCAGCCCTGGACACCGGCCGAGTCGACGTGAACCCGGTCCGCCAGGCCCATGGCCGTCAGTTGGTGGCGGAACACACCTTCCGCAGTCGGCGAGCGACAGATGTTTCCGGTGCACACAAAGAGGATGGAGAGCTCGGCAGCCATGAGGAGGTATTGTGGCTTGGCCCGGGATTTGCCCTTCCACCGTTCCCAACCTTTGGAAAGCTGCCATGAGCCTCACGCAACTCGAAACCATCCGTCTCGCCCGCCTGCAACTGATCGACCTCGGCGACGAGAAGACCGCATCGTTGCTGGCGTGGGCCCTGGAGGACAAGGCCGTCAGCGCCTCGGACGCAGTCGATCCGCGTTCGCCAGATCCGCGATCGGCGAAAGCATCGCGCGATTGAAATCTTCCAGCGGAAGGTCCTTGCGGACGCGATGGGGCCAGTCCGCATGCGTCAGCGCGCCGCGCCCCAGCGCGATCACGGTCGCCTCCTCGCGATCGAGCATGCCGACCGCCCGATCCGCGTCATGCAGCGAGCCGTTCGCGATCACCGGCACCGAGCCGTGGCGCCGCGCCAGCGACGCCAGGCTCGGCCCTTCCCCGAAGGCGTGCTGCCAGGCCTCGAACTCCGTCGTGTGCAGATAGTCGATCGGCGCAGCCGACAGCGTGCGGAACACGGTGGCCGCGTCCGCCTCGCCGCCGCGCCACTTGTGGGTGAAGTCGTTGACCTTGCCCTGCGACACCCGGTAACCCACCGCGAAATCCGCCCCCACCGCGCGGCGGACGGCCTCGATCGTCTCGACGCCGAGCCGCAGGCGCGCCTCCAGGGCACCTCCGTAGCCGTCCTCGCGCCGGTTCGTCTGCTCGGTGAGGAACTGGTCGAGCAGATAGCCATTCGCCCCATGGATTTCCACGCCGTCGAAGCCCGCCTCCCGGGCGCGCGCTGCCGCGCAGGCAAATCCTCGGACCGCCTCGGCGATCTCTTCAGCCGACATCGCCTCCGGCACCCGGTAGGGTCCTTCTCCGCGATAGAAGGACATCTGCGCGCCCACAGGCTGGATTGCTGAAGGCCCCTTCGCGCTCGCGCGATGCGGGTTCCCTTGCGAAATCGTCCCCGCATGCATCAACTGGGCAACGATCTTCCCGCCCGCGGCATGCACGCGATCCACGACCGGCCGCCACGCGTCGCGGTGCGCCTCGTCCGCCAATCCGGGTTGATGGAGATACCCCTGCGCGAACGACCGGTCGGTATAGATGCCCTCGGTGATCACGAGACCGAAACCACCGGCGGCGAAGTCGGCGTAGTACTCGGCCATCCTTGGCGTCGCACGCCCATCCGCCAGCGCGCTGACGCGCGTCATCGGCGCCACCGCCAGCCGGTTGGCGACCCGCAACGGACCCAGTGCCGTCGGGGAAAACAGGCTCGAAGCGCTCATCTCAGCGCTCCTGCCCGTCGGCAGCGACATCGACGGCGGCCACCTCGGCGATGGCTTCGATCTCGATCATCGCGTCCGGCGTGTAGAGCGCCTTGATTTCCGCGATCGTGTCGGCCGGATAAGGCGCCGAGAAGAACTTGCGGCGCAACGCCACGACGTCCTCGAAGTGCCCCATGTCGGTCACGAAGATGGTGACCTTGATGACGTGCTTCAGATCGGAGCCGCCCGCCTCCAGCGCCCGGCGCAGGTTCGCGAAGGCCTGCTCGCCCTGCGCGAGGAAGCCGCCCGGGACGATCCTGCCGTCCTCGCCCGCCCCCGCCTGGCCGGAGATGAACAGCAGCCCGCCCACCTTGATGCCCTGCGACAGCAGGAAGGGCTCGTAGGGATCGGGATTCGTGATGACGCGTTCCAGCATGGTTGCATTCCTTTCATTCATGGCGGAGGGTCGTGTGCCGTCCGTGGGAGAACGATAAGGAAGCCGGCGAGGCGCGACAAAGGTTCAATTGTCAGCCGTAAGATGAGTCCACCTCATCCGTTCAACCTTCCGATGGATCGTCGATCCCTTCCGCTGTCCGCACTGCGCGCCTTCGAGGCCGCCGCCCGGCTGGGCAGCTTCAAGGCCGCCGCCGAAGAACTCGCCGTCACGCCGACAGCGATCAGCCACCAGATCCGCGGACTCGAAGCGCTGAGCGGCGTCGAGCTGTTCGAGCGGCAGGTGCGGCGGGTGACGCTTACCGAGGCCGGCGCGCAGCTCTACCCCGTCCTGAGGGACGGGTTCGACGCGATCCAGACGGCGCTGGAGCGTCTGACGCAGCCGCGTCGACGGCCGCAGGTGGTCATCTCAGCGACGAACGCCTTCACGGTGAAATGGCTTGTGCCGAGGATGGCGGACTTCCGTCGCCTGCATCCGGGCATCGACCTGCAGCTGCAGGCATCCGATGACGTGGTCGACCTGCGATCGACGGCCGTGGACATCGCGATCCGTTATGGGCGCGGCCCCTACCCCGGCCTCATCGCCGAGCCGCTCTTCACCGACCATTTCGCTCCGGTCGCGAATCCGCGACTCGGGGTGCGATCCATGGCCGACCTGGCGCGGGTGCCGCTGATCCACTTCGACTGGAAGCGCGCGCAGCCGGAGAACCCCACCTGGGAGCGCTGGTTCGTCGCGGCAGGGATCGCAGGGCCGCCATCGGCAGGCCAACTGCGTTTCTCCGATGAAGGACATGCCATCCAGGCGGCGGTCGCCGGTCACGGCATCGCGCTGGTGAGTCAGGCCCTGATCGCCGACGAGCTGGCGGCCGGTCACCTGGTCCAGGCCTTCGGCCCGGTGATCGCCGGCCACACCTACCACGTGGCCGTCAACAACGAGCGCTCCCCGTCCGCGAGCGCGCAGGCCGTCGTGGCGTGGTTGAAGGCGCAGACGGCGGCGCCCTGAAGCGGGCCGCGTTTATCGATCCTCGCTTTGCTTCGTTCCAGGTCATGACCAGGGTCCTTAGGCTGCGGTGATCTCCCGTTTCCTCGTCCCTGCGAGTCCCCCCGCCATGTCCTCTGCCGCTTCCTCGACCTCCCGCCGCCATTGGCTGGCTCAAGCCGCCGCCCTCGCCGGGGCCTCGACCTTGCCTGCGCTCCCGGTCTTCGCGGCCGAGGCCAAGACCCTGCGCATCGGCTACCAGAAGTCCAGCACCCTGACGCTGTTCCTCAAGTCGCGCGGCATCCTGGAGAAGGCACTGGCGCCGCACCAGGTCACCGTCAGTTGGCATGAATTCACCTCTGGCCTGCCGCTGCTGGAAGCGCTCAACATCGGCGCGCTCGACCTCAGCGCCGACGTGGCCGACGCCGTCCCGCCGTTCGCGCTCGCTGCCGGCGCCAAGCTCACCTACTACGCGATCGAGACGCCCTCACCCACCGCGCAGGCCATCGTCGTGCGCAAGGACTCGCCGATCACCAGCGTCGCGCAGTTGAAGGGCAAGAAGATCGGCTTCGCCAAGGGCGCGGGCGCGCATTACCTGCTGCTGGAAGCGCTCAGCCAGGCCGGCCTGTCCATCCGCGACATCGAACCCGCCTACCTCAATCCCGCCGACGGCCGCTCGGCCTTCGAGAACGGCGCCATCGCCGCCTGGGTGGTCTGGGATCCGTTCCTGGCCGCGGTGCAGCGCCAGTCGGGCGCCCGCATCCTGGTCGACGGCACCCGCATCGCCGCCTATCGCCGCTTCTATCTGGCGGCCACCTCGTTCGCGCAACAGAATCCGGAAGTGCTCCAGCGCGTCTACGACGAACTCCAGCGCGCCGGCGACTGGGTCAAGAAGAACCCCGCCGCCGCGGCCGAGTGGCACGCGCCAGTGCTGGGTCTCGACGCGTCCATCGTCGCCGCCGCCAACGAGCGTCGCAGCTATGCGGTGCGTCCGGTCGATACGGAATCGCTCTCCGAGCAGCAGCGCATCGCCGATGCCTTCAGCGGCGCCCAGATCCTGCCGCGCCGCGTCGCCATCCAGGAATCGCCGGTCTGGCGCCCGGCTTGAGCCGCGCCCGCCCGACTGGAACGATAGCCCGACTGCAAGGAGTCCTGCCCATGTCCCTCCTGAACTCCGACGCGACGACGCCGGCCCAAGACCTGCCGCGCCCGCCCGTGCCCAAGCATCCGACGCCGCTGCCCACGCGCACGCCCGCCGATGTCCGTGCCGCGCTGCTGGCGCGCGTCGAGATCGCGCTGCTCGATGTCCGAGAGGAAGCCGCCTACGCGGAAGCCCATCCGCTGTGGGCCGCCAACCTGGCGGCCTCGCGACTGGAACTCGACGCCTGGGGCCGTCTGCCCCGGCGCGACGTGCCCATCGTGGTCTACGACGACGGCGAAGGTGTCGCGGCACCGTCGGCACGCAAGCTGCAGTCGCTCGGCTACACGGATGTCGCCCTGCTCGCGGGTGGCCTCACCGCGTGGCGCCAGGACGGCCTGGAGCTCTTCCGCGACGTCAACGTCCCGAGCAAGGCCTTCGGCGAGCTCGTGGAGGCGCGTCGGCATACGCCGTCGTTGCCAGCGGAGGAAGTCCAGGCGCAGCTTGCCCGTGGCGACAACATCGTGCTGCTGGATGCCCGTCGCTTCGACGAGTACCGCACGATGAGCCTGCCCGGCTCGATCAGCACGCCCGGCGGCGAACTGGTGCGCCGTGCGCGCGACCTCGCGCCCGATCCATCGACGACGATCGTCGTGCACTGCGCCGGCCGCACGCGCAGCCTGATCGGCGCGCAATCGCTGATCGACGCCGGCCTACCGAACCCCGTCGCGGCCCTGCGCAATGGCACGATCGGATGGACGCTCGCCGGGCTGACACTGGCGCAGGGCCAGGGGCGTTCGCATGAGGACGTGCCGGTGGGGGATCTGGACGCCGCGCGGGACGGCGCTGCCGCGCTTGCCCGCCGCGCCCAGGTGCAGCGCATCGACGCCGGCGTCCTCACGGAATGGCTGGCCGACGCTCGGCGTTCGACCTACCGGTTCGACGTCCGCAGCGCCGCCGAATACGGCCGCGGCCACCGTCCGGGATTCCGCAATGCACCGGGTGGGCAGCTCGTCCAGGAGACCGATCACCACGTGCCGGTGCGCGGCGCCCGCATCGCGCTGGCCGACGACGACGGCATCCGCGCTCCGATGGCCGCAGCCTGGCTGGCGCAGATGGGCTGGGAGGTCGCCGTGCTGCCGCCCGACGCTTCCGCCCACACGGAGACCGGCCCCGACCTGCCGCCGCAACCGCTCTCGCCGACGGTCGCGACCGTGACGCCCGCCGAACTCGCCCGCTGGCGCGCCGACGAGGCGGATCGGGAGCAGCCGGACACGGTCGTCGTCGACGTGGCGCCGAGCATCACCTACATCGTCCGGCACATTCCCGGCGCCTGGTGGAGCCCGCGAGCCCGGCTCGCGGACGCGCTCCGGACGGTGATCCCGCCGGCGCGGCGTGTCGTTCTCACCGGCAATCTGGGCGTGCTCCCGCGCTTCGTCGCCGCGGACCTCGCGGCGGAGCTCGCCGCGGAGGGGCGAGAGCTGCTCGTGCTCGAAGGCGGCACGACGGCCTGGTACGACGCGGGCCTGCCGATCGAATCCGCCAATCCGCGCCTGGCCTTCCCGCGAGACGACCGCTATCGCCGCCCCTACGAGGGCACGAATCACCCGCACGACGCGATGCAGGCCTACCTCGACTGGGAATTCGGATTGATCGCCCAGCTCGATCGCGACGGCACGCACTTCTTTCGTGTGATCGAAGATTGAGCCAACCCGCGTTTCGCCCCCTCGTGAGCCCCTGATTGCCGGGGCATCCCGCGCCTCTCCCGGACGGAACAATCCTGACTCGCAGCCGCCAACCGGCGGCAGGGAGTCCGGATGCCTGCCCAGGAGTTCAGCGGGACATACGCCGCGTGGCCAGTGATCGCAGGGATCGCCATGGCCGCGAACGCCGTCTGGTTGCGCCGTAGCGGCGCGCGCATCGCGGATTCCCGCTATCCGACCATCGACGGACTGCGCGGGTACCTGGGGCTCGCCGTGTTCATCCAGCATGCCGAACTCTGGTGGAGCATGACGCAGCGGGGCGTCTGGGCGCTCGATCCCTCGGCGGCCCGGTCCCTGGGCTCGATCGCGGTGTCGCTGTTCTTCATGGTCACCGCCTTCCTGTTCGTCGGCAAACTGCTCGATGCCCGCGCCAGCGGGCGTTCGATCGCCTGGGACGAATTCTTCGACGCCCGACTGCGTCGACTGCTCCCGATGTATCTGGTGGCCGTGACCTGCGTGGTCCTGATCTGCGGCGTGCTGTCGGGCTGGACCGTGCGCGTCGGCCTGGGACAGTTGGCGCGGCAGCTCGGTGCCTGGGTCACCTTCACCTTCGCCGGGCAACCGGACATCAACGGCGTCGCCGAAACCGGGCGCATCCTGGCGGGCGTCACATGGTCGCTGCCCTATGAGTGGCTGTTCTATCTGCTGCTGCCAGCGGCCGCCTGGGTGCTGCGCCTGAGGCCGCCGCCGTGGGCGCTGGCCGTCAGCCTGTGCGTGCCGCTACTGATCCTCACGTCGGTCTGGCAGCCGCAACTCGCCCAGTCCAAGCCTTTCCTCGGCGGCATCGTGGCGGCGCTTCTCGTCCGCATCCCGGCATGGCGTCGGGTCGCCTCGTCTGCGGCGGCATCGGTGGTGGCCCTCGCGGCGCTCGTGTTCGCGCTCGTCGACGGCGACACCGGTTATGCGGATCGTCCGCTGTGCGCCGCCACGCTCGCCTTCTGCCTGATCGCCTCCGGCGCCACACTGTTCGGCACGCTCACCGCGCCGATCTCGCGGAGCTTTGGAGAACCGACGTATTCGATGTACCTGCTGCAGGGACTCCTGCTGTACCTGGTCTTCTCGGGCCGTTCGCCAGCAGCGGACGCCGCACCGATCGGTCCATTCGCCTATTGGGGCATCGTCTGCGGCCTGACCGTCCTCCTGGTGGGGACCAGCCGCCTCACCTACCAGCTCATCGAACGGCCCGCCATATTCCGCCGCAAGTCCCCGGGCCACGACACGACCGCCACGCCGATGCCCACGGCCATCGCGGCGCCTTGACAGCCACAGCGCCCACCGCGACGTTCACTTGCCCTTGCCGGCCGAGATCGGCACGACGTTGTCGTGCACGGCCGCGCCGAAGGCCTGCTCCTTGAGCTGCGAGAGCTGGTCGCGCAGGCGCGCGGCCTTCTCGAACTCCAGGTTGCGCGCGTGCTCCAGCATCTGCTTCTCGAGCTGGGTGATGCGCTTGCTCAGATCCTTCTCGCTCAGCGCCTCGACCTCGGCCGCATCGTGGATCACCTTGGCGTCGTCGCGGCCCGGCTTGTCGCTGTAGACACCTTCGATCAGATCGCGGATGCGTTTGACGACGCCGCGCGGCGTGATGCCGTTGGCCTCGTTGAACGCGACCTGCTTGGCGCGTCGGCGTTCGGTCTCGCCGATGGCCTTCTTCATCGACTCCGTCATGCGGTCCGCATACAGGATCGCCTTGCCGTTCACGTTCCGCGCGGCTCGCCCGATGGTCTGGATCAGGCTGCGTTCCGCACGCAGGAAACCTTCCTTGTCGGCATCGAGGATCGCCACCAGAGACACCTCCGGGATATCCAGGCCCTCGCGCAGCAGGTTGATGCCCACCAGCACGTCGAAGGTTCCGAGCCGCAGGTCGCGCAGGATCTCCACCCGCTCAACCGTGTCGATGTCCGAATGCAGGTAACGCACCTTCACGCCGTTGTCGCTGAGGTACTCCGTCAACTGCTCGGCCATGCGCTTGGTCAGCGTCGTGATCAGCACGCGTTCCTTGATCTCGACCCGGTCTCGGATCTCCTGAAGGACATCGTCGACCTGATGAACGGCCGGCCTCACCTCGACGATCGGGTCCACCAGCCCCGTCGGCCGCACCAGCTGCTCGACGACGTTGCCGGCCTGGCGCTTCTCGTAATCGCCCGGCGTCGCGCTGACGAAGATGGCCTGGCGCATCTTGCGCTCGTACTCCTCGAACTTCAGCGGCCGGTTGTCCATCGCCGACGGCAATCTGAAGCCGTACTCGACCAGCGTGCTCTTGCGCGCCCGGTCGCCGTTGTACATGCCGCCGAACTGGCCGATCAGCACGTGGCTCTCGTCCAGGAACATCAGCGCATCGGCCGGCAGGTAGTCCACCAGCGTCGGCGGCGGATCGCCCGGCGCGGCCTGCGACAGGTGGCGCGTGTAGTTCTCGATGCCCTTGCAGTGGCCAACCTCCTGGAGCATCTCCAGGTCGAAGCGCGTGCGCTGCTCCAGCCGCTGGGCCTCGACGAGCTTGCCCTCCTTGATGAAGAAGGCGACGCGCTCGCGCAGTTCCTCCTTGATCGTCTCGATCGCGGCGACCACACGGTCGCGCGGCGTCACGTAATGGCTCGAGGGATAGACCGTGAAGCGCGGGATCTTCTGCCGGATCTGGCCGGTCAGCGGATCGAAGAGCACCAGGCCCTCGACCTCGTCGTCGAAGAGCTCGATCCGCAGCGCCAGCTCCGAATGCTCCGCCGGGAACACGTCGATCGTGTCGCCGCGCACGCGGAAATGGCCGCGGGTGAATTCCATCTCGTTGCGCGTGTACTGCATGCGCGCCAGCTGCTGGATCACGTCGCGCTGGCCGACCTTGTCGCCCACCCGCAGCGTCATCACCATCTGGTGGTAGTCGCTCGGGTTGCCGATGCCGTAGATCGCCGACACCGAGGCCACGATCACCACGTCGCGCCGCTCCAGCAGGCTCTTCGTGCAGGACAGTCTCAGTTGCTCGATCTGCTCGTTGATCGCGCTGTCCTTCTCGATGAACAGGTCGCGCTGCGGGACGTAGGCCTCAGGCTGGTAGTAGTCGTAGTAGCTGACGAAGTACTCGACCGCGTTCTTCGGGAAGAACTCGCGGAACTCGCTGTACAGCTGCGCCGCCAGCGTCTTGTTGGGCGCGAAGACGATCGCCGGACGCCCGAGCCGCGCGATCGTGTTGGCCATCGTGAAGGTCTTGCCCGAGCCCGTCACGCCCAGCAGCGTCTGGAAGCTTTCGCCATCGTTGACGCCTTCCACGAGTTGCTGGATCGCCGTCGGCTGGTCGCCCGCGGGCGGGTACGGCTGGAAGAGCTGGAACGGAGAGCCTTCGAAAGAGACGAATTCGCCCTTCGGCGGCTCGCCCGCGCCGGCGGTGCCCGTCTCTGGAGAGGCAGGTTTCTCCCCCTTGGCGACGGGAGTTTCAGGCTTGGCGGCGGAGGATCGACTCATCAGGGTTTCCCAGGGGCAACGCATGTTCCCTGCCTACAATCGGCGGGCTTCGCTGGGCGCTCAGGAGGCGCCTCGGGCGTCAGGACGCGACAGCGTAGCGCAGTCCTCTCCACCGTTTGTCAGGAAAGCCTCCATGTCCTTGTTCGCCGCCGTCGCCATGGCCCCTCGCGACCCCATCCTGGGTCTGAACGAGCAATTCAACGCCGACCCGAATCCCAACAAGGTCAACCTGGGCGTCGGCGTCTACTACGACGACAACGGCAAGCTGCCGCTGCTGGCCTGCGTGGCTGCGGCGGAAGCGCAGATGCAGGCGGCTCCGAAACCGCGCGGCTATCTGCCGATCGACGGCATCGCCGCCTATGACCTGGCGGTGCAGGGCCTGGTCTTCGGCGCCGACAGCGAAGTGCTCAAGAGCAAGCGCGTGGCGACGGTGCAGGCCATCGGCGGCACTGGTGGCCTGAAGATCGGTGCCGACTTCCTCAAGCGCCTGAATCCGGGCGCCACGGTGCTGATCTCCGACCCGTCCTGGGAAAATCACCGCGCGCTGTTCACCAACGCCGGCTTCCCGGTCGAGACCTACCCCTACTACGACGCCGCCAACCGCGGCATCAACTTCGACGGCATGCTGTCGGCGCTCAACGCTGCGCCGGCCGGCACGGTCATCGTGCTGCACGCCTGCTGCCACAACCCGACCGGCTACGACCTGACGCCCGCGCAGTGGGCCCAGGTCGTCGACGCAGTCAAGGCCAAGAACCTCGTTGCCTTCCTCGACATGGCCTATCAGGGCTTCGGCGAAGGCATCGCCGAAGACGGCGCCGTGATCCAGCAGTTCCTGGCCGCCGGTCTGGACTTCTTCGTGTCCACCAGCTTCTCCAAGAGCTTCTCGCTCTACGGCGAACGCGTCGGCGCACTGAGCGTGGTCTGCGCCTCGGCCGAGGAAACGGTCAAGGTCTTGAGCCAGCTCAAGATCGTGATCCGCACGAACTACTCCAACCCGCCCACCCACGGCGCCCAGGTCGTGGCCACGGTGCTGTCGACCCCGGCGCTGCGCGCCCAGTGGGAAGAGGAACTCGCCGGCATGCGCGTGCGCATCAAGCAGATGCGCGAAGCACTCGTCGCCGAACTCCAGGCCGCCGGCATCACCGACGACCTGAGCTACGTCACCCGCCAGAAGGGCATGTTCAGCTACAGCGGCCTGTCCGCCGAACAGATGCAGCGCCTGCGCTCGGAGTTCGGCGTCTACGGCGTCGATTCGGGTCGCATCTGCGTCGCCGCGTTGAACAGCAAGAACCTGAAGCCAGTTGCCGCCGCGATCGCCGCAGTGAAGAAGGCCTGATCACCGGGCTTCCTTCGACACCACACTTCGATGCGCTGATCGCACGATCGGCCATCGAACACAGGGCCGGACTTGCTGCAAGCAGGCCGGCCCTGCGCATTTATGGCGAAATGCATCGGTTCGAAGCCCCTCCTCCCGCCTTGCACGGCGCACTGGAGACACACACTTCCAGAACCCGGGGCCTAGAATTGCTGCATTGCACAACGGGTGCCAGCCTTCGCCTCACTCCCCCTCGAGAGGTCCGCCAGATGCTCTACCAGCTTTATGAAACCCAACGCGCGCTGCTGAGCCCGTTCTCCGAATTCGCCAGCGCCACGGCCAAGCTGTACAGCCACCCGCTGTCGCCCTTCGCCCATACGCCGCTGTCGCACCGCATGTCCGCGGGCCTGGACCTGATGCACCGGCTGGCCAAGGAGTACGAAAAGCCGGAGTTCGAGATCAACAGCGTCGAGGTCGACGGCGTCGACGTCGCGGTGCAGGAACTGGTGGCGCTGGAGCAGCCTTTCTGCCGCCTGCTGCGCTTCAAGCGCTATACGGACGATCAGGCCGTGCTGGCCAAGATGAAGGCGCAGCCGACCGTGCTGGTCGTGGCGCCGCTGTCCGGCCACCACAGCACGCTGCTGCGCGACACCGTCAAGCAACTGCTGAAGGACCACAAGGTCTTCATCACCGACTGGACCGACGCCCGCATGGTGCCGCTCGAGGCCGGTGCATTCCACCTCGACGACTACATCTATTACGTCCAGGACTTCATCCGCCACGTCGGCGAAGACTGCCATGTGATCTCGGTCTGCCAGCCGACGGTGCCGGTGCTCGCGGCGATCTCGCTGATGGCCTCCAAGGGCGAGACCACCCCGCGCTCGATGACGATGATGGGCGGCCCGATCGACGCCCGCCGCAGCCCGACGGCCGTCAACAACCTGGCGATGAACAAGAGCTACAGCTGGTTCGAGAACAACGTGATCTACCGCGTTCCGACCAACTTCCCGGGCGCTGGCCGCGAGGTCTATCCGGGCTTCCTGCAGCACACCGGCTTCGTGGCGATGAATCCGGACCGTCATCTGAGCTCGCACTACGACTACTTCCTGGACCTGGTCCGCGGCGACGACGACAACGTCGACGCCCACCGCCGCTTCTACGACGAGTACAACGCCGTGCTGGACATGCCGGCCGAGTACTACCTGGACACGATCAAGACGGTGTTCCAGGACTTCGCGCTGGTGAACGGGACCTGGGAAGTCGGCGGCGACCTTGTGCGCCCGCAGGACATCACCCAGACGGCGCTGCTGACCGTCGAAGGCGAACTGGACGACATCTCCGGCGCCGGTCAGACCAAGGCGGCACATGAGCTGTGCAGCGGCATCGACTCGAAGGACCAGTCCCATTACGACGCGGTCGGTGCAGGCCACTACGGCATCTTCTCGGGTCGTCGCTGGCGCGAGAAGGTCTATCCGGTGATCCGTGACTTCATTGCGAAGTACGATGCGGCCCCGTTGCACAAGCCCGCCGCGGCCAAGCGTGCCGCCGCCCGTCCGGCTGCGGCACGCCGGTCGCGCAAGCCGACCGAGTGAATCCTGCCGCTTCCGCCTCCGCTGAATCGACTTCCGCCACGTTCGACGATCTCGTCGAACGCCTGAACCTGGCCCTGCCGCAGACGCAATGCACGCGCTGCGGCTATCCCGACTGTCATTCGTACGCTCACGCGATCGCGCGTGGCGAGGCGGCGATCAACCAGTGCCCGCCCGGCGGCGCCGAAGGGATCGCCCGCTTGGCCGCGCTGACGGCTCGCGAGACATTGCCGCTCAATCCGGACAACGGCATCGAGGGGCCTCGCCGGCTCGCCGTCATCGACGAAGGCTGGTGCATCGGCTGCACGCTGTGCATCAAGGCCTGCCCCGTCGACGCGATCATCGGCACCAACAAGCAGATGCATGTCGTCATCGACGCCGACTGCACCGGCTGCGAACTCTGCATCCCGGTGTGCCCGGTCGACTGCATCTCGCTGACCGACGTGACGCCAGCGCGCAGCGGCTGGGCCGCGTGGAGCGCGCCGCAGGCCGAACGCGCTCGCGAGCGCTATCGCTGGCATGAGATCCGCGTCGCGCGCGACCTGCGCGAACATGACGCGCGGCTCGAAGCCAAGGCACAGCACAAGCTTGACCACCTCGAAGAGGAGACGCGGCTCACCGACGCCGCGCAGATCGACCGCAAGCGCGCCGTCATCGAGGCCGCGCTCGCGCGCGCCCGCGCCAAGCGCGGTGTCTGAACGAAGCCTCGACCTCACCATGAACCAAACGCAAGTCCGCGAATTCTTCGAGATCCTCCGCCGCGCCAATCCGTCGCCGCAGACCGAGCTCGAATACGCCAGCGTCTTCGAGCTCCTTGCCGCGGTGCTGCTGTCCGCGCAGGCCACGGACGTCGGCGTCAACAAGGCGACGAGACGGCTGTTCGTCGTCGCCAACACGCCGCAGAAGGTCCTCGACCTCGGCGAAGAGAAGCTGGCCGAGTTCATCAAGACGATCGGGCTCTACAAGACCAAGGCGAAGAACCTGTACGCGACCTGCCGCATCCTCGTCGAACAGTACGGCGGCGCCGTGCCGCAGAGCCGGGAGGCGCTCGAATCGCTGCCCGGCGTCGGCCGCAAGACGGCCAACGTGGTGCTCAACGTCGCCTTCGGCGAAGCGACGATGGCCGTGGACACGCACATCTTCCGCGTCGGCAACCGCACGGGCCTCGCGCCAGGCAAGAACGTGCTGGAAGTGGAGCAGCAACTGCTCAAGCGCGTGCCGGAGGAATTCCTCGTCGACGCGCATCACTGGCTGATCCTCCATGGCCGCTATGTCTGCCAGGCGCGTCGGCCACTGTGCGAGCGCTGCGCCGTCGTCGCGCAATGTGACAGCGCGCCGATGGCCGCGGCACGTTGAGCGAACCCCGCCCCCTACAATCCGCGCGTTCATCCGTCAGGGAAGCCATGTCCAGCATCAACGACCTAGTCGACCGCGTCGAGCGCCTGCTGGTGCGTCACGAGGAACTCAAACGCACGAACGGCTTGCTCGAGCAACAGGTCCAGGCGCTCACGCTGGAGCGTGACAGCCTGCGCTCCAGACTGGCCGCGGCGCGCGCGCGCGTCGACGCCCTGCTGGACCGTCTGCCGCTGGAGGCGGTCGATCTGCTGGAGAGCGGCGAAGGCAATGAACCCTCAGATTCTCGAAAGACGGGCGCATGAAGCAAATGGAAGTCACGATCATGGGCCAGAGCTACCTGCTCGGCTGCCCGGAAGGCGGCGAAGCCGCGCTGCAAAAGGCGGTGGCACGGGTCGACAAGGAAATGTGCGCGATCCGCGATGCCGGGCGCATCAAGGCGCGCGAACGGATCGCGGTGCTCGCCGCCCTGAATCTCGCTTATTCGCTCACCGAATCGAACGCGGCAGCGGCAGTTGGCGATGCAACGGATGCAACCGCCGGTGACGCACGCATCGCTGGCGCCAATGGCGCCATACCTGATCTTGAAACGCTGATGAAGCGGCTCGATGAAGCCCTTGTCCAAGACGGGCAACTGCTGTGAACGTCGGATCGCGGCGCGTAGAATCCACCTTGTCCACTGCGTTCGCGTGAGTTTTATATTTCCTTGAACCGATGCTTTCGCGAGCAAGGGCTTGGAACATTGCAGAGCTGGTGTGAGCGTCTCGCGTCAGATGAACCCGAAGCCCTGCTGACCTCGCCCACCTGTACCCCTAGGGTTCAGGAATGCGGCTCACGGTTCGCCGTGGACACCTCTTCCCGAAACCGCGCCTGATCATTCCGTCTCGCGCGGTTTTTTCATGGCCGACCGCAAGTCGACCGTCGTCGCGAGGGTTCCGCCTTGAGCACCGCACCGCACGCTTCCCCTCAGTACTGGCTGATGAAGTCCGAACCGGACGAGGCCTCGATCGATCATCTGCAGGCCGCCGGTGAACTTCCGTGGACCGGCGTGCGCAACTATCAGGCGCGCAACTTCATGCGCGACCAGATGCGCATCGGTGACGGCGTGCTCTTTTATCACTCCTCGTGCCCGGAACCGGGCATCGTCGGCTTTGCGGAGGTCAGCAGCACCGCCTATCCGGACGAGACCCAGTTTGATCCCGCGAGCCACTACTACGACCCGAAGGCCAAACGCGAGGAACCGCGGTGGCAGCACGTCGACGTGCGCTTCGTGCGCAAGACGCGCTTGCTGAGCCTGGCGGAGATGAAGCGCGATCCCGCGCTGGCGGGGATGCGCACGCTGCAACCCGGCAACCGGCTGTCGATCACGCCGGTGACACCCGCGGAGTGGCGGCACCTGCAGAAGCTGCTCGCCTGAACTGCAAGCGTCGCTGGCAGCGACCTCAGTCGCCCATGCCGAAGGGGATCGAGGCCAGCACCACCTGGTTGCCGCCGCGCCGCTGCGCTTCCTTGACCGCCATCTCGGCGGCACCCAGCAATTCCTCCTGCCGGGAGGCGGTGTGCGGGAAGCTCGCGACGCCCATCGACAGCGACAACCCGATGTCTTGCCCATGCAGCACGACGATCTGGGCATGGCACTGGCGGCGCAGCTGTTCCATGCGTGCGTGCGCGGTCGCAAGGCCGACGCCCGACAGCAGCACCGCGAACAGGTCGTCACCGATGCGGCAGGCCGCATCCATCGCACGGGTGTTGGCGCGCAGCATGCGCCCGAGGCCTTCGAGCAGGCGCTGACGCGCCTCCTCGCCGAGGCCAGCCTCCGGCGCCACCGGATCCAGGGCGATCAGCACCAGCGTGAACTCACGATGTTCGCGGGTCGAGAGATCGATCTCGCGCAGCAGTTGATCGTCGAACTGCGCACGCATGTACAGGCCCGAGACCTCGTCGCGACCGCTGCCCTGCTGCAGCTCGCGCCGCATCTGTTCGAGCGACTTCTGCTGCTGCTCGAGCTGCTGCAACGCGCGCTGCAGGTGCGTCTCGCGATGACGCTCCTCGGTCTTGTCGCTCCACAACGCCATCACGTGCTCCGCACCGAGCGGAACGCGCATCACCATGAACTCGCGGCGGCGGCCGCCGATCTCCAGCCGGTGCTCGGAACTGACGACGCCGCGCTGCGCAAGCGTGGCCTGTTCGGAACGACGCATGGCCTGCACTTCGTCGCCGCGCATCAGCTCGGCATCCGCGGCACCGACGATGCCGGCCTCGACGCGGCCGAAGAGTTCGCTCATCCCGGCACTGGCGAAGACATACCGGCCGGTGGCCATCGACTTCACGGTCAGGCAGGCGCCAGTCGGCTCCAGCAGGCTGAGCAAGCCGGCCGCAACGGGCGTCTGGGACGTTCCCGACGATTCCAGCCAGGCATCGAAACTGGCAGGCGCGGGTGTCGCGGCGGCTTGTAATTCCATGGGTCGGGCCGGGCCAGGGGGGCGGCCCCTCGCGGTCGAATGGTGGTGGATCGAATGTAGATGGGCGTCCGTCGCCGGGGCAAGTGCCGTCGGCAGGACAGAGGTGCCACTCCCCCTAAGCTTGGGGTGCGGGCATCCTAGCTTGCCCGGGCTCGGACCAAGAGCGATGCGCTTCGCCCAGAGAGGCGGGCTTGCGCTCCGACGGGGGCAAGGCGTGAAAATGTCACATCCCCTTGCAAGGAAGCCGTGGGGCTTTCACAGGGGACAAGGCGATCGGCACGGGGCGTTGCGTCCTGTGCACCGCGCTTGCGTCGCGGCAGATGGCGAACGGTCAAAAATAAGGCTAGAATCCTCGTTTTGCTGGCAAACCCTGCGCGTCGATTCGGAAGTGGAATCCGGATACTCCGCTTCGAAGGCAAGCCCTTCCTCGCGAACACCGAGCGCTATTTGAAGGAATTTCATGACCACCATTCGCGTCAAAGAAAACGAGCCGTTCGACGTGGCCCTGCGCCGCTTCAAGCGCACGATCGAAAAGCTGGGCCTGCTCACCGAGCTGCGCGCCCGCGAGTTCTACGAGAAGCCGACTGCCGAGCGCAAGCGCAAGAAGGCGGCTGCCGTGAAGCGTCACTACAAGCGCGTGCGCAGCATGCAGCTGCCCAAGAAGCTGTACTGATCGCTTGATCGGACCGCTTCGGCGCCGGGGACCCGTCCACTGACGATCCCCACCGCCGGAACAGCACAGAAAGCCCGCGCAGGACGCTGCCGCGGGCTTTTCTGTTTCTGCGCGACATTACGACATCCCCCACATCTCCCTCGAGACCAGGAATCAAGGAGCCCTCATGAGCCTGAAGGAACAGATCACCGAAGACATGAAGACGGCGATGCGCGCCAAGGACAGCGAACGCCTGGGCACGATCCGGCTGTTGCTGGCCGCGGTGAAGCAGAAGGAAGTGGACGAGCGCGTCGAGGTGGACGACGTGATGCTGGTGGGCATCGTCGACAAGCTGATCAAGCAGCGCAAGGACTCGATCAGCCAGTTCACGGCTGCCGGTCGCATGGACCTGGCCGACAAGGAAACGGCCGAGTTGAAGGTGTTGGAGGTCTACCTGCCGCAGCGCCTGAGCGAGGACGAAATCAAGGCCGAAGTCGCCGCCATCGTGGCCGATCTGGGCGCCAAGGGCCCGGCCGACATGGGCAAGGTGATGGGCGCCGTGAAGGGCAAGCTGGCCGGCAAGGCCGACATGGGCCTGGTCTCGGCGGCGGTGAAGGCGGCGCTGGCGGGCTGAACGCCCCCCTCGCTCCCCACTGATTCAACGACAGGAGTCCGCGATGGAACTGACCGTTCAACAATTGACGCCCGATTTCTGCGTCGCGCCGCAGCTGACGCCGGAAGCAATGGCTGCGCTGGCGGAGGCCGGCTTCAAGTCGGTGATCAACAACCGGCCCGACTTCGAGCACGGCCCCGATCAGCCGACCAGCGAGCAGGTCCGCGCCGCGGCCGAAGCTGCGGGGCTGGTATATCACCACCTGCCGGTGCAAGGCGGCTACCAGTCGCCGGAAGAGATCGCCGCGATGCGCGCGTTGCTCGACGAAGTGCCGAAGCCGGTGCTGGCGTTCTGCCGCTCTGGCGCGCGTTCCACGCGCCTCTTCGCCGCCGCCACCCAACTCTGATCCGACGACGAGCCCCTCGGTGCCTCGGATCGAGGCGACCGGGGGCCCTTTCCGGAACTTAAGGAGGGAATTTGCTTGCCGGGAGGCAAGCAAAGGAGGGAGATGGAGGAAAGGGCCCCCGGTCGCCTCGATCAACGCTCCCTCCTCGGCATGTCGGGGCTTTCCCGCAGCCCCTCCCGAATTCAGTTTTCCGACAGCCCTCGCTGGCTACAGTCCACGTCTACACACAAAAGAACCGAGCCCTCCCGTCGGGGTTCGAGATGGAGACCTGGACTCGTCGATGAAAGCCCTGCTTGCATTTGCCAAGGGCATCGACTGGCTGACGGACCGGTTCGGCACGCTTGCCGCCTGGGCTGTCCTGCTGTCGTGCTTTATCAGCGCCGCGAACGCGGTGATCCGCTACGGCCTGGACATCAGCTCCAATGCCTTCCTTGAGATCCAGTGGTACCTGTTCGCCGTCTGCGTGATGGGCGGTGCGGCGCAAGTGCTGCGTCTCAACGAGCACGTCCGCGTCGACATCATGTACACGCGACTGCGCGGCCACGGCAAGGTCTACGTCGACCTGTTCGGGCTGATCGTGTTCCTGCTGCCCGTGATGGGTTTTGCGGGTTGGCTGTCGTGGGACTTCTTCCTGGTGAAGCTCACCACCGGTATGCGCGCAGACGACACCGTCGCCGCGCTGGGCTACGGCGGCTACGCGTGGAAGCTGTTCACCAGCGGTGAGGTGTCGGGCAATGCTGGCGGCCTGATCCGCTGGCCGGCCGCGCTGACGCTGCCGGTGGGCTTCGCGCTCGTGTTCCTGCAGGGGATCTCGGAGGTGATCAAGCGCGTCGGCTACCTCGCCCATCTCGTCGAGATGGACACGCACTACGAGAGGCCGCTGCAATGATCACGATGGAGCAGTTTCCCCCGCTGATGTTCGCGGGACTGATCATCATCATGCTGATCGGCTTCCCCGTAGCGTTCTCGCTGGCCGCGCTGGGCCTGGCCTGCGGCCTCTTCGCGGTGAGCCAGGGCTGGTTCCCGCCGTCGTTCATGTCGGCGCTGCCGCAGAACGTCTTCGGCATCCTGTCCAACGATCTGCTGCTCGCGATCCCCTTCTTCACGATGATGGGCGCGCTGCTGGAGAAATGCGGCCTCGCAGAGGACATGCTCGATTCGATGGGCCAGCTCTTCGGACCGGTGCGCGGCGGGCTGGGCTACTCGGTGATCATCGTCGGCTTCATCCTCGGCGCGATCACCGGCACCGTGGCGGGCCAAGTGATCGCGATGGCGATGATCTCGCTGCCGGTCATGATGCGCTACGGATACAACATGCGCTACGCCACGGGCGTGCTGGCGGCCTCGGGGACGATCACGCAGTTGGTGCCGCCCTCCCTGGTGCTGGTGGTGCTGGCGGACCAGCTCGGCAAGCCCGTCGGCGACATGTACAAGGGCGCATGGGGCCCGTCGATCCTGCAGGTGCTGATCTTCGCGCTGTACACTTTCCTGGTCTCGCGCATCAAGCCGGAGCATGTGCCTGGCGTGCCCAAGGAGGCGCGCACACTCAACGGCTGGGCGCTGTGGAAGAAGTGCCTGCGCGGGATCATTCCGTCGGCGATCCTGATCTTCGCGGTGCTGGGCTCGATGGGCGGGCTGCCCGGCATGGACACGGCGGTCTGCACGCCGACCGAGGCCGGCGCGATGGGCGCGGTCGGCGCGTTCATCCTGGCGGCATCGCATCGACGGCTGAACTGGCCGGTGGTCAAGGACGCCATGATCGGCACGATGCGCATCACCGCGATGGTGGTGTTCATCCTGATCGGGTCGCGCACCTTCTCCCTCGTGTTCCAGGGCGTTGAAGGCGGGAAGTGGATCGAGCACCTGCTCTCGAACCTGCCCGGCGGTCAGATCGGCTTCCTGATCGTCGTCAACCTGTTCATCTTCTTCCTGGCGTTCTTCCTCGATTTCTTCGAGATCGCCTTCATCATCCTGCCGCTGCTGGGCCCGGTCGCCGACAAGATGGGCATCGACCTGGTGTGGTTCGGCGTGATGCTCTGCGTGAACATGCAGACCAGCTTCATGCACCCGCCATTCGGGTTCGCGCTGTTCTACCTGAGGGGCATCTCGGACACGCTGTTCAAGAACGGCGCGCTGCCCAGGCGGGTGATGTCGAGCGACATCTACCTCGGCTCGATCCCCTGGGTGGTGATGCAGCTGATCCTGGTGGCCATCGTCATCTTCTTCCCGGTCACGGTGACGGCGTTCCTCGACAAGACCGAGGCGGTCGACATGGACAAGGCGACCGAGATGCTTCAGGGCATCGATGCCGGTCAAGCCGGACGCACCGACCCCAACGCAGACACGAACGCGCTGTTCGGGCTGCCGGCAGAGGCCGCGTCGGCGCCGGCCTCCGCAGCCTCGGAGGGAGCGCCTTAGCGCGTCGAGGGCGGCATGTTCGACGCCTCCTTGATGCGGTCCCAGGCGTCCTTCACTGCGGGCTTCGCCCTCGCCCATTCCAGCGAAGAGCCCTGCCGCTGATTACCCCAGTCGCGGTGCAGTTCGGCCTCGAAGTCCTCGAACTCGCGATCGGGGTAACGGGCGAACGCATCGACTCCGTAGGCATACGCGGGACCGAAGTCGTCGTGCGTGTCGCCTTGCTGGATGTAGGGCCGCTTGGCGTAGTTGTCGCGCCAGTAGGTGGCCTCTTGCTCGTGGTCGTAGGCCTTGTCGCGGGGCTTGTCGAAGTCGGGCATGGCAATCTCCAGGATGTCTCGATGACCTTCGTCGGCAAGCGCCATGCCCTGCGCTCGCTACAGTCGTCGACATGCGCGCACGTCCTTCTACCCTCCTCCGCCACCTCCCCGCCACTCGCCTTCACGCGTGGATCACGCTGATGCTGGCGACGACGCTCATCCCGACAGCAGCACACGCCGCCGAGCCTTGCGACAAAGGCTCCTGGCGCGGCACGCTGGGCAGCACGCCGGTGTCGATGGAGCTCAATCCCGCCGAAGGCGAGCGCCCTGCGGTCGGCCGCTACTACTACCGCAGCTCGCTCGGCGACCTCACGCTGGTCCGCGACGCCAGGACCGGCGAGTGGCAGGAACTCGACGCCAAGGAGAAGCGGACCGGACGACTCAAGCTCAGTTGCGACGCCGACACGCTGAGCGGCGAATGGCGCTCCGTCGACGGCACGAAGACGCTGCCGATCGCCGCTGCGGCGATCAAGGAACGCGACTACAACACAACCCGCAAGGCCGCGATCAAGCCCACCTCGGCGAAGACCGCGCAGATCGGAGGTCGCCGCTACGAGGCGCTGACTTTCCCCGTGCCAGGAGGCCATACCGGAGACGCAACCCCTGACACCACGCAGGTCGGCGTCCGCCTGATTGGCACGACCCCGGCCATCTCGACACTGAACGCCATCTTGTGGGACAAGGCCACGGATGCGGTCCTCGATCACGTCGACTGCATGGCGCAGGGTCGGCGCGAACGCGGCCCCGAAGCCGGCTACGAGTCCTCGCAAACGCAGAAGGTCGTCGCCTGGAACGCCGCCTTCGTCGTCATCGACACCTGGAACGAGGGCTACTGCGGCGGCGCCCACCCGTGGCACGGCAACAGCGTCACCACGTATCGCCTGGACACCGGGTCGGAGGCCGACGTCGCCTCATGGCTGAAGTCCGAATTGCGCAAGGAGATCCCGAAGAACTCCCGGCTCGGCAAGCTGCTCGTGAAGGCCTATACCGACAACGGTGGCAACGGCGAGGAAGCCGAATGTCGCGACGAGGTACGCTGGATGGGCAGTTCGATCCACCCGGAACCGAAACAGTTGGTCTTTCATACGCAGGCCTCGTACGCGATGACGCCTTGCGCAGAGGACGTGGCGCTGACGATCGAAGCCGTCTGGCCTTACCTGACGCCGACGGGCCAGCAGGCGCTGAAAACCTTCCGCTGAGCCAGGCTCACTGCGGTGTGACCATCTTCAGTCCGACGATGCCTGCCGCGATCAGGCCGATACAGGCCAACCGCGCCAGCGACGCCGACTCGCCCAGCAGCACGATGCCCGCGATCGCGGTCCCGACGGCGCCGATGCCCGTCCATACCGCGTAGGCCGTGCCGACAGGCAGGTGCTTCAGCGCCCAGCCCAGCAACACGACGCTCACCACCATCGCAGTGATGGTGCCCAGCGTCGGCCAGGGTCGCGAGAATCCTTCGGTGTACTTCAGACCCACCGCCCAGCCGATCTCGAACAGCCCGGCCAGAAACAACACACCCCACACCATCGCCATCTCCTTGAAAGTAGACGGACATGACTGTATGTTCAGATTCCTGATAGTTAAAGTCAGGATCAATCAGATCCGCTGACAGATCAAGGATCTTGCCTTGGCTTTCGATCTCGACAATCTCCGCGTCTTCCTCGCTGCAATCGATCACGGATCGTTCTCCGCCGCGGCGCGTGCACTCGGCCGCGTGCCGTCGGCCGTCAGCATGACGATCGCGAACCTGGAAGCGCAGCTCGACCTCGCGCTCTTCGATCGCACCGGTCGAGAACCCGTTCCCACCGCGCAGGCCCTCGCGCTGGTGCCGCAGGCCCGCAGGCTGGCCGAGCAACTCGGTCAACTCAACCGCCACGCGCTGTCGATGACCCAGGGACTGGAGCCCTCGCTGACCATCGCGGTCGTGCCGGAACTCGTCGCCGCAACCCCATGGAGCGACGCGCTGACGACGCTGTCGGCCGAGTTCCCGCTGCTGGACGTCGAAGTGCTGACGGCACCGCAGGCCGACGCGCTCGCCATGCTGAAGTCGGGGCGCGCCCAACTGGCCCTGGTCTTCGAGCGCCAAGGCCTCGACCCGTCGGAGCAGTTCCAGGAAGTGGCCCGCGAGACGCTGATCGCCGTCGTGGCGGCGACGCATCCGATGCTCGCGCACGAGCCGTCCGCGCTCCGCGACGAGCACCTCATTGCCGAACGCCAGATCCTCGTCGCCGGCCGCGACGCCTGCGACGTCGACAAGCGGATCGCCGTGTCCCGCGTGCAGTGGCGCACCGACAGCCCGGTGGCAGCGCTGAGGATGGTGGCCGCGGGCCTTGGATGGGCGTGGCTGCCTTCGGGATTCGTGCGCGCGGCGCTGGCCTCGGGGGAGCTGGTGCAGATTCCTGCGGGCAACTTCACGACGGCGCTGCAGCTCTACGTCGACGTTGTCTGGACGCAGACGCGTCCGCTCGGACTCGCCGCGCGACGCTTCGTCGAACTGCTGGATGGCCGCGACGGGTGTTCCGGCGCCCTCGCCGGCGATCGGACGCCGTCCGGAACGCCGCTCAGCGGTAACGCTCCGGATCCGGTGAATCCGTCGGCTGCGCGACCACGCGCCGGAAAGCGGCGTTCATCGGCAGCTTCAGGTTGATGCCCGTCGGTGGCAGCGGGGACTCGAACCAGCGCTTGTAGATCGAGTGGATCTCACCACTGCGGTAAAGGCCGATCAGCACGTCGTCGACCATCGTCTTGAACATCGGATCATCGCGATTGAGTCCGATCGCATAGGGCTCCACCGTGAGCGCCCGATCGGAGATCACATAGTCATCCGCCGAGACCGCCGCGCCCTGTTGCGCCAGCAGGCTTCGGATGATCACGTCGTCCATCATGAACGCATCGGCGCGGCCGCTGCGCAGCAGCTGGAACGCGTCCGGGTCGTCCAGTCCGGCAACGATGCGGATGTTCAATCCCTGCTGTTCATTGACTTTGGCCAGGTGCTGGATGCTGGTCGTGCCGATGGTGCTCACCACCGGTCTGCCGCGCAGGTCGAGCAGGCTCTGCACCTTCTCGCCGTGCCGGGTCATCAATTTGGTCTCGGCCACGAAGATGGTCACCGAGAACGCCTGGCTGCGCGCACGCTCGGCGGTGTTGGTCGTGATACCGCACTCCATGTCCAGCGTGCCGTTGCTGACCATCGGCATCCGCGTCGCCGAGCCCACCGCGACGCGACGCACCTCCAGGTCCGGCAGCTTGAGCTTCACGCGCAGCGAGGCGATCACGCGCTCGCACAGCTCGACGGAATAGCCCGTCGGCCGCAACTGCGCGTCGAGGTAGCTGAACGGCGCCGAGGCCGGCCGATAGCCGATGACGACGACGCCGGTTTCGCGGATGCGCGTGAGCGTCGGGCCCTCGGGCGGTTGCGCAGGGCTGGATGCCGACGGCGATGGCGCCATGAGCTTCGGCTTGACGGGCGCAGCGTCTGCGGAAGGCACGCCGATCGTCGACCCCAGCGCCAGGATCAACGCGGCCACGACGCTGACGATCCGCGAGCTCATATCGATCAGGCCTCGCCGTCGTCGCCGATGCTGGCGCCGCCGCTCTGACCACCGCCGTCATCCTGCCCAAGCGCCCCGGCGTCGAGCCGCCGCAGTTCGTCGAGCCGCGCCCCGATCTTGATTTCCAGCCCGCGTGGCACGGGTTCATAGAAGCGCTCATCCTCAAGACCGTCCGGCAGGTACTGCTCGCCGGCCACGTACGCGCCGGGGAAGTCATGCGCGTAGCGGTAGGCCTTGCCGTAGCCGAGCTCCTTCATGAGCCGGGTCGGCGCATTGCGCAGGTGTACCGGCACCGGCCGCGAGCTGTCCTGCTTGATCAACGCGCGCACCTGGTTGTAGGCGTTGTAGACGGCGTTCGACTTCGGCGCGATCGCCAGGTAGACGACCGCTTGCGCCAGCGCGAGCTCGCCCTCCGGCGTCCCGAGGCGCTCATAGGTTTCGGCCGCGTCCAGGCAGATCCGCAGTGCGCGCGGATCGGCGTTGCCGATGTCTTCGCTCGCCATCCGGACCAGCCGACGCGTGATGTAGCGCGCGTCGACACCGCCGTCGAGCATCCGCACCAGCCAATACAGCGCCGCATCCGGATGCGAGCCGCGCACCGACTTGTGCAGCGCCGAGATCACGTCGTAGAACTGGTCCCCGCCCTTGTCGTAGCGCCGCAACTGCTCGCCGAGCGTGCGCTCCAGCAGCGCCTCGTCGATCTCCGCCGTGCCGGGCGGTGTCAGTTGAGCCACGGTCTCCAGCGTGTTCAACAGACGCCGCGCATCGCCGTCCGCGTAACCGATCAGCCGCAGCGTGGCAGCCTCGTTCACCGGCGGCGCGCCAAGCGCTTCACGGCCGCGCGTCAGCAGCTCTCGCATGTCCTGCTCGTCCAGCGACTTCAGCACATGCACCGTCGCCCGCGACAGCAGCGCCGAGTTCACTTCGAACGACGGGTTCTCGGTCGTCGCACCGATGAAGCTGAACAGCCCCGACTCGACGTGCGGCAGGAAGGCATCCTGCTGCGCCTTGTTGAAGCGGTGGACCTCGTCCACGAACACGATCGTGCGCCGGCCCTGCCCTGCCGCGACCTGCGCGCGGTCGACCGCCTCGCGGATGTCCTTGACACCACCCAGGACCGCGGAGATCGCGATGAACTGTGCGTCGAAGTGCTGCGTCATCAAGCGCGCCAACGTCGTCTTGCCGACGCCCGGCGGCCCCCACAGGATCATCGAATGCGGCCGGCCGCTCTCGAGCGCGACACGCAGCGGCATGCCCTCGCCCAGCAGGTGGCGCTGGCCGACGACCTCGTCGAGCTTGCGCGGTCGCAGCCGTTCCGGCAGCGGCGCGTGCTGGCTGGTCGTGGCCGCCGTCTGCCGTCCGCTGGGGACGGCATCGAACTCGTCCGGAAAGAGCGACGCGTTGCTCATCGATGCTGACTCAGGCGCCGCTCAGGGCTGGCGCGCGATGTCGGTACCCGGCGGCGGGTTGAAGCGGAACCGGTCGGCCGACACCTTGGCATTGGGTTCGATCGCGCTGAACTGCATCACCGATTGCTGGCCGAAACCGTCGACGATCTCCAACGCGCCCAATTCGCGCCCCTTGAATCCGAGCTTCAGGCTCTGGAGGCCGCTGTCGTTGCGCTTGGGCGTGGCCTGGACCCAGTCCAGTCCGTTCGCCGCCGGCAACGACTTCAGCGTGAAGTCCTTCGACAGGTCCCCACCCGCCAGCAGCGACACCGGCGTTGCGCCCAATGCCTGGTCCATGTTGCGGACGCTGGCCTGCTGCAGGTCGGGGTCGTAGATCCACACTTCCTTGCCGTCGGCCACGATCAATTGCTCGGCCGGTTTGGCATAGCTGAAGCGGAACTGGTTCGGACGCTGGAACTCGAAGGTGCCCGTCGTCGTCTTCTTGCGCTTGCCGTCAGGCGCGGTCACGGTCTGCGTGAACGTCGCGCGGCCGCTCTTCACTTCGCTGACGAACTGCTGCAGCGCGCTCACGCCGTCGGCGTGGGCCAGGGTCGTGAAGCAGACGGCGATCGCCGCGATGCTTCGGGTCAAGGGTCGGAACATGGGAGAGACCTTCATCTACGTCGCGATCAGTCATCCCGCTTGGGCACGATGATGTCGCGGTTGCCATTGGTGGCCATCGCCGAGACGACACCGGACTTCTCCATCTGCTCCAGCAAACGGGCGGCCCGGTTGTACCCGATGCGCAGGTGTCTCTGCACCAGCGAGATCGACGCCCGCTTGTGCTGCAGCACGATGCCCACGGCCTGGTCGTACATCGGATCGGACTCGCCGTCGCCGCCCGCCGTCAGGCCGGGCAGTCCGTCGCCGCCGCCATCGCCGTCGAGCACGCCGCCCTCCAGGATGCCTTCGATGTAGTTGGGCTCGCCCTGTTCCTTCAGGTACTCGACGACGCGATGCACCTCGTCGTCGCTGACGAACGCGCCGTGCACCCGCACCGGCAGGCCGGTGCCCGAGGCCATGTAGAGCATGTCGCCCATGCCCAGCAGCGCCTCGGCGCCCATCTGGTCGAGGATGGTCCGCGAGTCGATCTTGCTCGACACCTGGAAGGACAGCCGCGTCGGGATGTTGGCCTTGATCAGGCCGGTGATCACGTCGACCGACGGACGCTGCGTCGCGAGGATCAGGTGGATGCCGGCCGCGCGCGCTTTCTGCGCCAGGCGCGCGATCAACTCTTCGATCTTCTTGCCGACGACCATCATCAGGTCGGCCAGTTCGTCGATGACGACGACGATGTGCGGCAGCCGCTCCAGCGGTTCCGGCTCTTCCGGCGTCAGGCTGAACGGATTGGGGATCTTCTCCTCGCGCTCGGCCGCGTCGGCGATCTTCTTGTTGAAGCCCGCCAGGTTGCGCACGCCCATCTTGGACATGAGCTTGTAGCGGCGCTCCATTTCGTTGACGCACCAGTTCAACGCGTTGCTGGCCTGCTTCATGTCGGTCACGACCGGTGCCAGCAGATGCGGGATGCCCTCGTAGACGCTCATTTCCAGCATCTTCGGATCGATCAGGATCAGGCGGACATCGCGGGCCTCGGCCTTGTAGAGCACCGACAGGATCATCGCGTTGATGCCCACCGACTTGCCCGAGCCGGTCGTGCCGGCCACCAGGCAGTGCGGCATCTTGGCCAGATCGGCCACCACGGGCAGGCCGACGATGTCCTTGCCCAGGCCCATCGTCAGCGGCGACGCGGCGTCGGCGTAGACCTGGGAGCCCAGGATCTCGGACAATCGGATGGTCTGGCGGCGCGCGTTCGGCAACTCCAGCGCCATGTAGTTCTTGCCCGGGATGGTCTCGACGACGCGGATCGAGGTCAGGCTCAGCGAACGCGCGAGATCCTTGGCCAGGCCCAGGATCTGCGAGCCCTTCACGCCGGTCGCCGGCTCGATCTCGTAGCGCGTGATCACCGGCCCCGGAGAGGCCGCCACCACCCGCACATCGACACCGAAGTCCTTCAACTTCTTCTCGATCATGCGGCTGGTCATCTCCAGCGATTCAGGCGTCACCGTCTCGACGCGCGGCGGCGGCGCATCCAGCAGGTCGACCTGCGGCAGCTTCGCGTCGGTCGGGTCGGTGAACAGCGTCTGCTGGCGCTCCTTGATGACGCGCGTGGACTTCGGCACCTCGGCGACCGGCGGCTCGATGACGATCGGGATGTGATGCTCTTCCTCGACCAGGCGTTCCACCTCGACGACCGCCTCGCGCTCGCGCTTGGCTTCCTTGCCGACGCGCTTGTCCTCGGCGATCTCGCGACGGACCTCGCGCTTCTCGATCAGACGCTCGATCTTGGTTCCGATCTGTTCGGCCACGCGCAGCCAGGAGAACTTCAGCGCCAGCGACACGCCGGCCACCAGCGCCGCAATCCACACGACACCCGATCCCGCGAAGCCCAGGAGCTTCATGCTGAACGGTCCCAGCAGATAACCGAGCACGCCGCCCGCATGGCCACCCGGCAGGTAGACGTCCCATCGCCACAGGCGCGTCCATTCCAGCGAACAACTCGCGGCCATCAACAGGACGACGCCGGCAATGGCGGGCAGGCGATCCTTGAGGGTGGGAATGGTCGAGCCGTCCGCACGCAGCATGCGCGCCAGGCCGCTCAGCCAGGCGCGCAACGACACGAGCATCAACCACCAGCAGGAGTAGCCGAAGCCGAACAGCATCAGGTCGGAGATCCACGCGCCGAGCGTGCCGACACGGTTGTGCGCCGGCGCCGAACTGCCGGCCGTGCTGAAGGCGGCATCCGCTCGGTCATGACTGACCATCGCGAGCAAGACCAGGCACCACACGAGCGCGCCGATCAGCAGCCACAGCGGCGTGCGCAGCGGGCTGGGGGGCGCGGGCGGCGCGGCAGGCGGCGCGGCCTTCTTGGACTTGCGTGCCGGCGCGGGGCGCTCGGTCGGCGCGGCGTCGTCACCGCCGCCCAGCAGGGAACCGGGAAAACTCATGCCTCGATTGTGACGCACTCGCCCCGCGTCCCGGACACGAGGCTCCCTGCCAAGGTGAAGAAACGTTGAAGCGCCGGTCGATGGCGCCTCAACGCGGACCTCAGTCGTGCTGCAGGCGTTCCTTGATGACCACGGAGCCGTTCTCGAGCGTCTCGATGACGCCCTTGTCTTCCAGGTCCTTCATGACGCGGCTGACCATCTCGCGCGACGCGCCGACGACCTTGGCCATGTCCTGACGCGACACCTTGCCGCGGATGATCTTCACGCCCTTCTCTTCCTCGGCCATGTCCAGCAGCGTGCGAGCCACGCGACCATAGACGTCGAGCAGCGCGAGCGATTCGATCTGGCGGTCGGCGTTTCTCAGCCGCGCGACGAGGCCACGCAGGATGCCGTAGGCCAGGCTCGACGACTCCGGCAGTCCGCGCCCGAAATCGGCGCGGCCCAGCACGAGCATGTCGGTCTGCACCTCGGCGCGGACCGTGGCCGAATGCGGCTCGTTGTCGATGAGGCTCATCTCGCCGACGTAGTCGCCCGGCTGCAGCACGGCGAGGATGACTTCGCGGCCGCGGCTGTCCGCGGTCAGCACGCGGGCGCGCCCGTTGAGCAGGATGAAGAGCGCGTTGGACTTGGTGCCCTGCTCGACGATCAACTCGCCGCGTTTGAAGCGCCGTTTGACGACGCTGTCCGCGATGGACTGGGCCTGGTCGGCGGTCAGCAGGGAGAACAAGGGAACCCTGCGGATCAGATCCAAATTGGACAACATGGCCATGAAGGGGTGCCTCCTGTCGGGGGTTAGGGTCAATCGTGGATCTCAGGATGGCAGAGGGACCCGCCACCTAGAATGGATGCATTGTGCCAATTTGTTCACGCCTGTTCATAGGGTCAACGCCATAGGGCGCCCATCGTCCCCCTTAGGCTGTCGTCCCTTGCGTCCGCTGAACGCATCCCCATCTCCCCCGTCATGAGCCAAAACACCCGTCACGCCCAACTGTTGATCCTCGGTTCCGGCCCCGCCGGCTACACCGCCGCCATCTACGCGGCGCGCGCCAACTTGAAGCCGCTTCTGGTGACGGGCATGGCGCAAGGGGGTCAGTTGATGACCACGACCGAAGTGGACAACTGGCCGGCCGATGTGATGGGCGTGCAGGGTCCCGAACTGATGCAGCGCTTCCAGGAGCACGCCGAACGCTTCCAGACCGAGATCGTCTTCGACCACATCAACAGCGTCGACTTCTCCAAGCGTCCGTTCACGCTGACCGGCGACAGCGCGGTCTACACGGCCGACGCGGTGGTCCTCGCCACCGGCGCCTCCGCGCAATACCTGGGCCTGCCGTCCGAGGAGTCGTTCATGGGCCGCGGCGTCAGCGCCTGCGCGACCTGCGATGGCTTCTTCTATCGCGAGCAGGAAGTCTGCGTCGTCGGCGGCGGCAACACCGCCGTCGAGGAGGCGCTCTACCTCTCCAACATCGCCAGCAAGGTCCACCTGATCCACCGCCGCGACAAGTTCCGCGCCGAGCCCATCCTGGTCGACAAGCTGATGGACAAGGTCAAGGCCGGCAAGATCGAACTGCACGTCTTCCACACGTTGGACGAGGTGCTGGGCGACGCCAGCGGCGTCACCGGTGTGCGGATCAAGAGCACGCAAGACGGCACGACGACCGACCTCAAGCTGCAAGGCTGCTTCATCGCAATCGGCCACAAGCCCAACACCGACATCTTCGAAGGCCAGATCGAGATGAAGGACGGCTACATCCGCACGAAGAGCGGCCTGGAAGGTTTCGCCACGATGACCAGCGTGCCGGGCGTATTCGCCGCCGGCGACGTGCAAGACCATGTCTATCGCCAGGCCATCACCAGCGCCGGGACGGGCTGCATGGCCGCGCTGGATGCGCAGCGCTTCCTGGAGCAGGAGTCGGCCTGATCCTTCGCGAGCGTCCCGGATGCGGTGCCCCGCTGGCGGGCGCCTCTCCAAGGCCTGCCGACCGGCCCGCCTTTGCGCGGGCCGGTCTGTTTCTGCTACACTCTTCGTTTCCCCGCGCCATCAACCTGTGAAGGATCTTGACGCGAGGAAGATGGGATACCGCCACCCTATGGCGAGGTGAGGCCGCCGCCCGCGACTCGACAGCAAGGTCGGGACGATTGGGACGGTCGCCGGATGACAAGTATCGGAGTGTCCTCATGGCACGCGTCTGCGAAGTCACGGGCAAGAAGCCCATGGTCGGGAACAACGTTTCCCACGCCAACAACAAAACCAAGCGCCGGTTCCTCCCGAACCTGCAATACCGCCGTTTCTGGGTCGAGAGCGAAAACCGCTGGGTCCGTCTTCGCATCAGCAACGCAGGTCTGCGTCTGATCGACAAGAAGGGCATCGACGCCGTGCTGGCCGACCTGCGCTCGCGCGGTCAAGCCTAATCACTGAACCAGGAGCGACACCATGGCATCCAAAGGCGGACGCGAGAAGATCAAGCTGGAATCCACTGCCGGCACCGGTCATTTCTACACCACCAACAAGAACAAGAAGACCACGCCCCAAAAGCTGGAATTCATGAAGTTCGACCCCAAGGCACGCAAGCACGTGCTGTACAAGGAAACCAAGCTGAAGTGATTCGGCCCGGTCCTTGAAGAAGAAAACCCGCCTCTCGGCGGGTTTTTTCATGGGCGCTTGAAAGAGGCCGCCCCAGCAGCCCCCTCGTGATCAGCGGGTTGGCGGCAGGTGCGCCTTGCCAAGCAACTCACGAGCCATCCAGTCGTCGATCATCTTCTTCTCGTAGCGCAGCGGCTCGGAGTCGAAGTAGCGGTTGCCGACGCCGTTCTGGTAGTCCATGTCCTTCAGGTCGGCCTTGCCAGACTTCAGGACCTGGCCATTCTCGCTGAGCGTGTAGCTGAAGCTCATGCGCGGGATCGTCACCGACCGAAGAATCCGGAGCCGATCCGAGCGGACACGTGGCTCCACTTCACCCGCCAGATCCACATCCGTCACGTCGATCTTGAGCTGCTTGCCCGGCAGCTCGCGCGCCGCGAGCGCCTTGAAGTGGTCTTCCAACTGCTTCATGGCGTTGTCGCGGTCCACGCCGACCCAGCCGATGTCGGAGAAATTCTCCGGCTTGATGAAGTTGACTTCCGCCTGCGCCTGAGCAGCCGCAGCGATCGCGCCCAGGCTCACGGTCGTCAGGCCGGCCAGCACAGCACGCTTGAAAAGGGTCGAGGCCATCATGTCAATCTCCTTGTCTGAAGAGTCCGGACAAATTATGGGCGTCGCCAAGAAAAAAGGCGCCCTGTAGGGGCGCCCTTTGCATTGCTTCATCTGCGCCTGGGTGTCGGCCATCACTCTGGACGGCTCACCCGGGCTCGATGTGTTGCCTGTCGATCAGGCACGCACGGTGCGCAGGCCCGTAGCGAAGGCCTTGAGTTCGGCGATGCCGCTCTCCTCGGCCTTGCGGCACCAGGCTTGCAGGTCATGCACCAGTTGCTCGGCCGAGACGTTCGTGCGGGTCCACAGCTGACGCAGTTCTTCGCGCATCGTCACCAGCTTGTCGAGCACCGGGCTCGCTGCACGGGCGCCGTCCAACTGCTCCTGATAGGCCGCCGGAATCTTCTCGGCGTCACGATGCAGCCAGCGCGTGGCCAGCTTGAACTGATGGAACTTGACGCTGTGCTGCTCGCCAGCCGCCTTCAACTGAAGCAGCTCGGCCTTGCAGGCGCCACGCAGCCCGCGCGCGTAACGCGCCATCACTTCATAGCGGTTGGCGATGATGGCCTCCAGCGTGTCCTTGTCGGCCACGGCCTTGAGCTCGCCCGTCTTGATCTGCGGCGCGGTCTTGCGAACCTTCGCCCAGCCGATCATTTCCATCGCGCGGATGTAGCCCCAGCCGATGTCGAATTCGAACGGCTTGACCGAGAACTTGGCCGACGTCGGATAGGTGTGGTGATTGTTGTGCAGCTCCTCGCCGCCGATGATCACGCCCCACGGCGAAACGTTCGTCGACGCATCCTGCGCCTCGAAGTTGCGATAGCCCCAGTAGTGGCCGACGCCGTTGATCACGCCGGCAGCCCAGAACGGGATCCAGGCCATCTGAATCGCCCAGACCGCCATGCCGGCCACGCCGAACAGCGCCAGGTCGATGATCATCATCAGGGACACGCCCCAGACCGAACGGCCGGTGTAGACGTGACGCTCGATCCAGTCGTCCGGCACGCCATGGCTGAACTTCCTGATCGTTTCCTCGTTCTTCGCTTCAGCGCGATACAGCTCGGCGCCGCGCGTCATCACCGTCTTGATGCCGCGGGTGACGGGGCTGTGAGGATCGTCCTCGGTCTCGCACTTGGCGTGATGCTTGCGGTGGATGGCGACCCATTCGCGAGTGACCATGCCGGTCGTCAGCCACATCCAGAAGCGGAAGAAGTGGGAGGGGATCGGCCCGAGGTCGAGCGCCCGGTGCGCCTGGGCGCGGTGCAGGAAGATCGTCACGCCAGCAATGGTGATATGCGTCACCACCAAGGTGAAGACCACGATCTGCCACCAGTTGGCGCCGGTGAGGCCGTCGATCATCCACGCCAGGATGGCGTCGTGCACAGACATCAATACGTTCATTCGGTCCTAACCCTGCTCGCGAGGAGCCAGTTGTCCACAGGAAGCCCCGATTGTAGGCGACGCACTCTAGAAATCGCCCGAATGTAAGCGGCTTTCCCGCCGGTCTTTTGACGCTTCCGGACCGGAAGGGCCGGAAGTCGTGATCGATCAACGGCCACTTGTTCGCAATCAGAAACAAACGCGCCCCTCCCGCCGTGGCGCGTTCGGGTCGACCGATTTACTTTTTCCGCTCCCAGACCGCGGCGAAGAAGCCGTCGCTCTGATGGCGATGAGGCCACAGGCGCAGATAACCGTTCTCGGACAGTTGCGCCGCCTGAGTCGCATCGACCTGCGCATGGGTGAGCACGTCTTGCGCGGGCACGAGCGTGAACTCCGGGTGCGCCAGGGCGAAGGCTTCAGCCACCGACTCGTTCTCCGCGTCAAGCAACGAACATGTCGCATAGACCAGGCGGCCACCCGGCTTGAGCAGGCGCGAGGCGCTGTTCAGGATGGCCAGCTGCTTGTCGTGCAGTTCCAGGATGCCGTTCGGTGACTGCCGCCATTTCAGATCGGGATTCCGGCGGAGCGTTCCCAGGCCGGAACACGGCGCATCAACCAGCACGCGGTCGATCTTTCCGGCCAGGCGCTTGACGCGCTCATCCCGCTCGTTGCTGATCTGCACCGGGTAGACGTTGGACAGCCCGCTGCGCGCCAGGCGCGGCTTGAGCTTGTCGAGCCGGTGCCCCGAGACGTCGAACGCGTACAGCCGACCGGTATTGCGCATCGCGGCCCCCAGCGCCAGGGTCTTGCCACCGGCACCGGCGCAGAAGTCGACGACCATCTCCCCGCGCTTGGCTTCGGTGAGCAGGGACAGCAGCTGGCTGCCCTCGTCCTGCACCTCGACCTGGCCGCTGGTGAAGACGTCCAGCTTCTGCAGCGCCGGCTTGCCTTCGAGTCGCAGGCCCCAGGGCGAGAACGGCGTCGGCGACGACGCGAAGCCCTTCTCCTTCAACTCGGCCTGCACGTCCTCGCGCTTGGCCTTCAGCAGGTTCACGCGCAGGTCCAGCGGCGCCGACACGTTGACGGCGTCCGCCAGTTGCCAGAACTGCTCGTCGCCCAGACGCTGTTTCAGCGGCTCGACGATCCAGTCGGGCAGGTTGTGTCGCAGCTTCTCCGGCAGCTTGCTGCGATCGACCTTCGCCACCTGCTTGAGCCACTGCTGTTCCTGGTCATCGGTCGCGGCGCGGAGGAAGGCCTCGTTGCCGGCCCAGGCGAGGATCGCCAGGCGTCGAGACATCGGGCCGCGGCCCGACTGGGCCAAATGCTGCAGCACCGGACGCTGGCGCAGCACGGCATAGGCGGTTTCGGCGATGGTGTGGCGCTCGCGCTGGCCGAGCGCCTTGTGCGCGCGGAAGAAGTCGGAAACGAGGGAGTCGGCGGGCTTGTCGAACAGCAGCAGGCTGTCCACCAGTTCGGCGCAGAGTTCAAGAAGGGCATTAGGATGCATCGCCCGATTATCCCAGGCTCCGGGCCCAGGCCCGCGTCCTGCCCTGTTCCCGACGCCACGCCCCCTCTTTTCATGAGCCACTCCCACCCGACCCCGCCCCCCGCCACGCACGGCGCGGGCGATCCGTTGCAGCCCCTGCCCAAGGCGCCCGCCGGGCGTTACCGGCACTACAAGGGCGGCGAATACGAAGTTCGCGGCGTCGTCCGCCACAGCGAGACGCTGGAGCCCCTCGTGCTCTACGCGCCGCTCTACAACGACAGCGGCCTGTGGGTGCGCCCCTACGACATGTTCTTCGGCACCGTCGAGATCGACGGTGCGACGCTGCCCCGCTTCGCCCGGGTCCCGGACTGATGCCGGCCGGAGATTCCATGCCCTTGCTGCACCAGATCAAGCGCCGCCCTCGCCTGCTGATCGGCGCCGCCACCGGCGCGCTGTTGGCCGCCGCCTGGCCCGTCGAACTGGCTTGGCACACCCGCGCACTGCTGGGCTGGAGCGCGGGGGTCTGGACCTACCTCGTGCTGATCGGCTGGATGATGTTCCGCACCGACGCCGAAGACGTCGAGGAGCAGGCCAGCGCCGTCGCCGACGGCGCGCCGACGGTGCTGGTGCTGGCGATCCTCGGCGGCGCCGCGAGCATGGCGGCGATCGCGCTGGAACTCGCTCAGGTGAAGGAGTCCGGCCTGCTGCAAGCCTGGCCGCATCTGCTGGTGGCGTCGGCGACGCTGACCGGTTCGTGGCTGCTGCTGCCGGTGGAGTTCGGACTGGCGTATGCGTCGCTGTACCACTGCGGCCCGAAGGCGCCCCACGGGCTGGAGTTCCCTGGCGACGAGGACGCCCCCGACTACCTGGACTTCTTCTACTTCGCGGCGACGGTCGCCGCCACCTCGCAGACCTCGGACGTCGTCGTCAGCGCAAGACCGATCCGGCGGCTGGTGCTGGTGCAGGCGATCCAGGCCTTCGTGTTCAACACCGTCGTGCTGGCGCTGACGATCAACTTCCTTGCCGGGATGCTGGGCTGAACTCGACCGTCGCGACCCGCGGCCGTGCGATCAGTTGAACATCTGCGACTCGCCGCCACGATGGAGGACGCGTGCGCCCTCGACGGCGAGCTGCCCCTCGACGAACCAGCGCACGGCGCTCGGGTACATGCGGTGCTCGACCTTCAGCACCCGGGCGGCCAACGCCGCCTCGTCGTCGCCATCCAGCACCGGCACGACGGCCTGCGCCACGATCGGACCATGGTCCAGCTCCGCCGTCACGAAATGCACCGTGGCGCCGGCGACGCGGCAGCCGGCCTCGATCGCTCGCTGATGGGTGTGCAGGCCCGTGAAGGCCGGCAGCAGCGACGGATGGATGTTGAGCATGCGACCCGCGTAATGGCCGGTGAACATCGGTGTCAGGATGCGCATGAAACCGGCCAGCACCACCAGATCAGGGGCGAATCCGTCGATGACCCGCTGCAGTTCCGCGTCGAAAGCGGCACGTGCCGCGTCGCCCTTGCCGAAGGTCTTGTGGTCGACGACCGCGGTGGCGACGCCATGCGCCCGCGCGAATTCGAGCCCCGCGGCATCGGGCCGGTTGCTGATCACCGCGGCGATGCGCGCCGGCCATCCGCCGGCGGCGCAGGCCTGGACGATGGCCTCCATGTTGGAGCCTCGCCCGGAGATCAGGATCACGATGTTCTTCATGGGGCGGCAGTGTAGCCAAGCGCATGGTCATGACCGCCGTCGACCGGGCAGCGGCTCCCTACAATCGCCATCCCGCCATCGCACGCCCGACCTCGTCCCGAGAGGGTCGCGCGCCGGTGCGGCCACCGCCCCCAGCCCTCCGCCATGACCGACCACCCCACCCTCACCCCGCGCCAGCGCGTGCTCTCCGGTATGCGGCCGACCGGCGCGCTGCACCTCGGCCATTACCACGGCGCGCTGAAGAACTGGGTGCGGCTGCAGGACGCCTACGACTGCTTCTTCTTCGTCGCCGACTGGCACGCGCTGACGACGCATTACCAGCATCGCGAAGGTCTGGAGCAAAGCGTTTACGACATGGTCGTCGACTGGCTGGCGGCCGGCATCGATCCGGAACAGGCGACGCTGTTCATCCAGAGCCGCATGCCGGAGCACGCCGAGCTGTTCACGCTGCTGGCGATGAGCACGCCGTCGAGCTGGCTGGAGCGCATGCCGAGCTACAAGGACCTCGTCGCCGAGAACCGCGAACTGGCGACCTATGGCTTCCTCGGCTACCCGCTGCTGCAGGCCGCCGACATCCTGATCTACAAGGCGGCCTTCGTGCCGGTCGGCGAGGACCAGGCGCCGCACGTCGAGGTGACGCGCGAAGTCGCGCGCCGCTTCAACCACCTCTACCGGCAGCCGTCGGCGCCGCTGTTCCCGGAACCGCAGGCGCTGATGACCGAGACCTCGCGGCTGCCCGGCCTGGACGGTCGCAAGATGAGCAAGACCTACGGCAACGCGATCGCGATGCGCGACGCGCCGGAGGTCGTCGCCGACAAGGTGCGCAAGATGCAGACGGACCCGCAGCGCGTGCGCCGCGGCGACCCGGGCGAGCCCGAGCGCTGCCCGGTCTGGGCGCTGCACAAGGTCTACGCCGACAGCGACACGCGCGCGTGGGTCGAATCCGGCTGCCGCAGCGCGGGCATCGGCTGCCTGGACTGCAAGCAGCCGCTGATCGAGGCGATCCACGACGAACAGGCGCCCTGGCGCGCCCGCGCCGACGAGCTGCTCGCCGATCCGAAGAAGGTGCACTGGATCGTCGAGGTCGGCACCGAACGTGCCCGTGCGGTGGCCCGCAAGACCTTGCGCGAGGTGCGCGGCGCGATGGGCATCGACTATTGAGTTGAACGAGATGGCAGGCATCCACATCACCGACATCGAGTCCGCCATCAACTGGTGGCGCCATCGCTCGCCGGGCGACGGCGTGACACTGGGCCCGGAGCTGCGCGCGCTGGCGGAGGTCTATGCGCTGATGGTCTTCCATCACGAGACGGAGTGCGACGAGGACTCGATGCCGCCGCGCGCGCTCGAGGCCTGGATGCGCTGGTACGACACGACGCCGGACGCGCCCTGCATCGCGATCTGCTCGACCAGCCAGGGCGATGAGCTCTGCAAGGGCTGCGGACGCAGCTTCGACGAAGTCCAGAACTGGCCGGTGCTCACGCCCGGCGAGAAACGCGCGACCTGGCGGCGGATCACGATCGAAGGCACGGCCTGGCGTTTCAACCGCTATTCGGAACGGGCCATCGAGCTGCGCAACGCCACCGGCACCGACGCACCGGCCGGCAAGGATTCCGCTTGAGCGCTGCGCTCCACGGCCGGCTCGCGAGCCTGCGCCAGATCCTGCCGCTCGCGTGGCCCGTGTTCATCGGGCAACTCGCGGTGCTGGCCTACTCGACGATCGACACGCTCCTCGTCGCCCGCCATTCCGCGATCGACCTCGCGGCGCTGGCGGTGGGCTCCGCGGTCTACACCTCGGTGTTCGTCGGTCTGATGGGCGTGGTGCTGGCGATCTCACCGGTGGCGGGGCAGCTCTTCGGCGCGAAGCGCATGGCGGAGGCCGGCGACAGCCTGCATCAGGCCGCGTGGCTGGCGCTGGCGCTCACGGTCGTCGGCGAATTGATCCTGTGGTTTCCGCAGCCCTTCCTGGCCATCTCGCAGGTCAGTCCCGAGATCGCCGCCAAGATCCGCGACTACCTGCGCATGCTGGGCATCGCGCTGCCGGCCGCCTTGCTGTTCACCGCCTATCGCGGCTTCAACACGGCGGTGTCGCGGCCCAAGGCGGTGATGGCGCTGCAGATCGGCGGGCTGTTGCTGAAGTTCCCCGCCAGCGCGCTGTTGATCGGCGGTTTCACGCTGGGGCCGCTGCAGGTGCCGGCGCTGGGCGCCGTCGGCTGCGCGATCGCGACGGCGATCGTGATGTGGAGCCAATTGCTGATCGCGGTGACCGTGTTGCGGCGCGATCCGTTCTATGCCGCGTTCGGCTTCGCTCGAACAGGTCTGCATCGCCCGCGCAAGGACACGCTGACGCGACTGCTGAAGCTGGGCGTGCCGATGGGCGCGTCCGTGCTGATCGAGGTGACCGGCTTCACCTTCATGGCGATCTTCATCGCGCGTCTGGGCACGACGCCGGTGGCGGGACACCAGCTCTGCGCCAACCTCGTCGCGATGATGTTCATGCTGCCGCTGTCGCAGGCGAACGCCTGCAGCACGCTGGTGGCACAGGCGATGGGCGCGCGCGACTACACGGCGGCGCGCCGGCTCGGCTGGCACGGGTTGGAGATCGCGCTGGCGATCGCGTTCGTCCTCGGCGGCGTGGTCTTCTCGCTGCGGGAGCAGGTCCTCGGCCTCTACACCAGCAACACCGCCGTCATCGCCGCCGCCCTGCCCCTGCTGGGCTGGCTGTGGCTGTTCCACGTGTCCGACGCCGGACAGACCGTCGCCGCTTTCGTGCTGCGCGCCCATCACATCGCGACCGCGCCGATGCTGATCTACGCGTTCGCGATCTGGGGCCTCGGCCTCGGCGGCGGCTACTGGCTGGTCTTCGGCGACCACGCCGTCGCGCTGCCCGCGATCATGCAGGGCGCGATGGGTTTCTGGAGTGCCGCTTCAGTCGGGCTCGCCGCCGCCGCGATCGGACTCAGCATCCTGCTGGCCCTCGTCCATCGCCGCGAGATCGGCCCCTGACGCTCAGCCCGCCGCGTTCAGCGGCAAGGTGATCACGAAGCAGCTGCCGCCGCCTTCGCGCGCGTCGCATCGCACAGTGCCCTGGTGGGCCGTCGCGATCTGTTTCACGAGGCTCAGCCCCAGTCCGACACCGCCCGACACCTCGGCATGGCCGGGGAGGCGGAAGAAGGCCTCGAAGATCCGTTCACGCATCGGCTCCGGCACACCCGCGCCACGATCGCAGACCTGCAGCTCGATGCGAGCCTGGCCCGCTCGGCGCAGCTTGAGCTCGACCACCGGACCGCCATAGCGACGCGCGTTCTCGAGCAGGTTGCGCAGCGCCCGGCGCAAGAGACGTTCGTCGCCGTCCAGCGTCAGCCGCTCGATGCCTTCCTCGATCTCCAGTTCCGCGTCCCCTTGCGCGGCCGCCTCGGCCGCGAGCGCCAGCAGATCGACCGGCTCCAGGCGCAAGGACTGCGCGCCGGCTTCCAGCCGGCTCGCCAGCAACACCTCCTCGACGAGCGCGTCCAGCTCCACGATGTTGGTGTTGATCTCCTGCCCCAGCCGCGTGCGCTGCGCCGGCGACGCATCGTCCAGCATCGAGAATGCCATCTTCAGCCGCGCCAGCGGCGAGCGCAGTTCATGGCTCGCGTTGGCGAGCAGGCTCTTCTGCGATCTCAGCAAGGCCTCGATCCGTTCGGCGGCGAGATTGAAGCTGGTCGCCAGCGCGGCGACCTCGTCCTTGCCGTTGTCCTGCACACGGAAGCTCAGGTCGCCGGAGCCGAACTGCTCGACACCGGACTTCAACGATTCGAGCCGGCGCGTCAGCCGGCGCACGACCGGATAGGCACCCACGGCCACGGCCACGAACAGCACCGCCAGCAGCACGGCCAGCGCCTCGCCGCTCGGGCGGGGGATCCAGCCCGGCAGCCAGGAGCCGTTCGCCGCGTCCTCGCGACGTTGCTGCTCCAGACGGTCCAGCATGCGCTGGCGCATCTGCTCGACTTCGGGCCGCGGCTCGCGGCGGACGGGATTGCGCGCCTCGGTCGGCGGCGCGCCGTCTACGAACGGATCGCGGCGCTCGCGCTGCATCCGATGCGGGCCGCTCGCGGCGCGAGCATCGGCTTCGAGCTTGTCCTGCCCCGTCGGCCCCGACGCGCCGGGCGGACGGGCCAGGCGCAGGAACAGCAGATGCCGGCCGTCGTCCAGCGGCACGCGCTGCACGCGCGAGCCGGGCAGATCCTCGCGGCGCTCGAACAGCGGCGAGGCACCGATGCGGCGCCCGCGCGAATCCTCCAGCGCCAACGCCATCCGCAGGCGCTGGCCCCAGTCCTCGACGGCATCGGCTTGTTCGTCCGACGACGCAGTGACCGGCGGCAGCGCGCGCTGCACCAGCACCGCGAGCGCGACCAGGCGTTCCGAGGCGGCCTGCTCGAAGGTCCCGCGCTCCTGCTCGATGCGGCCCTGGAAGAGCCACGCCGAGCCGAGCGCAAACGCCAGCAACACCACCACGACGGTGATGTAGATGCGCAGGTACAGCGCCTTCACCGCGTCGCAGCTTTCATTCCAGGCCTTCGGCGTCCTGCTTTCGTGCGAACACGTACCCGGCGCCGCGCACCGTCAGCACGCGACGCGGGTTCTTGGCGTCGTCCTCGATGACCGAGCGGATGCGCGAGATGTGCACGTCGATCGAGCGATCGAAGGCCTCGAGCGGATGGCCCTTCAGCGCATCCATGATCTGGTCGCGCGAGAGCACCCGGCCCGGGCTCTGCGCCAGCACGACCAGCAGGTCGAACTGGTGGCTCGTCAGGTCGCAGGCGTTGCCGTCCAGGCGCACCTGTCTCGCCGCCAGGTCGATCTCCAGGCGGCCGAAGCGCAGCACCTCGTCGCCCATCGCCTGCGGCTCGGTCCGGCGCAGCAGCGCCTTCACGCGGGCCTGCAGCTCACGCGGCTCGAAGGGCTTGGGCAGGTAGTCGTCCGCGCCCAGCTCCAGGCCGAGGATGCGGTCCATCGGCTCGCCGCGCGCCGACAGCATCAGCACCGGCAGGCGGCGCCAGCGCTTGTCGCTGCGCAGTTGGCGGCAGAACTCGAGGCCGTCGCCGTCGGGCAGCATCAGGTCCAGGACCAGCAGTTCGAACTGGCCGGCCTCGAGCTCGGTGCGGCCCTGCGCCAGCGAACCGGCGAAGCTGACGTCGAAGCCGGCGCTGCTGAGGTAGTCGCCCAGCATCGCGGTGAGCCGGGCGTCGTCGTCGATCAGGAGCAGTCGTGGGTTCATCGGGCGTTGCGGTGCAGCCACCGACCGGGCCGGATCGGCCAGGCCGCGCGCCGCGGACTCATCGAAAGACTGAAGCATAGCCGGCCTCGTGCGTTCAGCGGTCAGTGAAAGGCTTCGGGACCGGGTTGGCCTCGTTGGCCGCCCGGCGCTCCTTGGCGCGCTCGGCACGATCCTTCATGCGCTCCTTCATCTTCTCGCGCTGCTGGTTCTTCAGCTGGGCGATCTTGGTGCGCTGCTCGGGGGTCAGGACGCGCGACACGTCGATCATCGCCAGCGTGATGCGCTTGGACTCGACGTCATGCGCGGCATGCATCTGCTGGCGCACCTGCTCGACGGCGTTGGCATCGACGGTCGGCGCGGTGAACAGGGCCTGCATGCGCTCATGCAGCTGACGCTCGGTGTCGCGCTGGGCCTTCAGGTCCTTGTGCGCGGCTTCGAAGATCTGCTTGATCTGCGCCTGCTGTGCGTCGGTGACGCCGGCGTCCTTCAGCAGCTTGCCGTGCATCGGGCCCATGGGACCGAAGCCGGGACCACCGAAGTCCGGACCGCCGCGGTGCATGCCGTGCGGCGGGGGCGGCGGCGCATCGCCAGGGGCCGGCTGGGCTTGCGCGGCCAGGGCGGCGACGCTCATGGTCGCGGCCAGGGCCAGCATTTTGAGGGGGCGGGAGAAGCTCTTGACCATCTCGGAATCTCCAAATCGTTCTGGGGTGAGGAAATGGTCGGCGGCGCGCGTCAATTGGCCGTGGGTGCGCCGTAAAGATTCGTGAAATGAATCGACCCCAATGAAAAACGCCCGCGGCGCCTCTTGAAATCGAGACATCGCGGGCGCCTGGCAAGGCCTGGCCCAGAGGGCCGGCCTGGGGGCTGGGAGCCGTGGAGATTAAGTGATCGGCTTGAAGCGGACGCGCTTGGGACGCGCGCCTTCTTCACCCAGACGCTTCTTCTTGTCAGCTTCGTACTCGTGGAAGTTGCCGTCGAAGAAGAACCACTGCGAGTCGCCTTCGCAGGCCAGGATGTGCGTGCAGATCCGGTCCAGGAACCAGCGATCGTGGGAGATCACCATCGCCGAGCCGGCGAACTCCAGCAGCGCCTCTTCCAGCGCGCGCAGGGTTTCGACGTCCAAGTCGTTCGACGGTTCGTCGAGCATCAGCACGTTGCCGCCCTGGGCCAGGGTCTTGGCCAGGTGCAGACGGCCGCGCTCACCGCCGGACAGCTGGCCGACCATCTTCTGCTGGTCGTTGCCCTTGAAGTTGAAGCGGCCGATGTAGGCGCGCGACGGCATCACGAACTTGCCGACGATGATGTTGTCCAGACCGCCGGAGACGTCTTCCCACACGGTCTTGTTGGCGTCCAGGCTCTGGCGGCTCTGGTCGACAAAGGCCAGCTTGGCCGTCTTGCCGATCTTCACCGTGCCGCTGTCCGGCGTCTCGACGCCCTGGATCATGCGGAACAGCGTCGACTTGCCGGCGCCGTTCGGGCCGATGATGCCGACGATCGCGCCCGCCGGGACCTTGAACGACAGGTTGTCGATCAGCACGCGGTCGCCGAAGGACTTGGTCACACCCTCGAACTCGATGACTTCATTGCCCAGGCGCTCGGCCACGGGGATGAAGATCTCGTTGGTCTCGTTGCGCTTCTGGTATTCGACGTCGCTCAGTTCCTCGAAGCGGGCCAGGCGCGCCTTGCTCTTGGCCTGGCGGCCCTTCGCGTTCGAACGCACCCACTTCAGTTCTTCCTTCATCGCCTTGGTGCGAGCGTCCTCGGACTTCTGCTCCTGCTCCAGGCGGCGTTCCTTCTGGTCCAGCCAGTCGGAGTAGTTGCCCTTCCACGGGATGCCGTGGCCGCGGTCCAGTTCCAGGATCCACTCGGCGGCGTTGTCCAGGAAGTAGCGATCGTGGGTGATGGCCACCACGGTGCCGGGGAAGCGCTGCAGGAACTGCTCCAGCCACTCGACCGATTCGGCGTCCAAGTGGTTGGTCGGTTCGTCCAGCAGCAGCATGTCGGGCTTGGACAGCAGCAGGCGGCACAGCGCGACGCGGCGCTTCTCGCCGCCGGACAGCACGCCGATGTTGGCGTCCCACGGCGGCAGGTTCAGCGCGTCGGCGGCCAGTTCCAGCTGCAGGTCGGTGTTCTCGGAGCCGGCGGCGGCGATGATCGCCTCCAGCTCGCCCTGCTCGGCGGCCAGCGCGTCGAAGTCGGCGCCCTCCTCGGCGTAGGCGGCGTAGACCTCGTCCAGGCGCTTCTTGGCGGCCAGCACGCCGCCGATGCCTTCCTCGACCGCTTCACGCACGGTCTGGTCCGGATTCAGGTGGGGTTCCTGCTCCAGGTAGCCGATCTTGATGCCCGGCATCGGGATGGCTTCGCCCTCGATCTCCTTGTCGACGCCGGCCATGATCTTGAGCAGCGTGGACTTGCCCGAGCCGTTCAGGCCCAGCACGCCGATCTTGGCGCCGGGGAAGAAGGACAGCGAGACGTTCTTGAGGATGTGGCGCTTCGGAGGAACCGTCTTGTTGACGCGGTTCATCGAAAAGACGTATTGAGCCATGGCGATGGTTCTTCAGCGTTTCGTGGGTTGACCTGGGGGCCTCGGGGCGCCTGTCGCGGCGGTGGCAGCGACAGGTTCGACAGCGGGGCCGGAGCCTGCATGGGCGGCGGGGCGCCCGGGCAATAGTCGTGCATTGTCGCAGCTTCCGCCGCTGCCCATAAACTCGACGGCCCTTCCCGCCCCTTCCGGTTTCCTCAGAGATGACCACCATGTTGTTCCGTTCCATCTCGCGCACCGTTCCGGTTCGTTCGCGCACAGCCGGCGCCCTGGCGGCGCTCCCGCTCACGCTGGCCCTCATCGTGGGCAGCGCGCAGGCGCAGACGCTGCGCTGGGCCAGCCAGGGCGACATGCAGACGGCCGACCCCCACTCGCAGAACGAGATCGTCACCAACGCGATGAACGGCCAGGTCTACGAGCGCCTGGTCTCGCGCGACCGCAACCTCAACCTGGTGCCGGGTCTTGCCACCGAGTGGACGCAGCTCAAGCCGACGCTGTGGCGGCTGAAGCTGCGCCAGGGCGTGAAGTTCCAGGACGGCACGCCGTTCACGGCGGACGACGTGGTGTTCTCGATCAACCGGGCGAAGGATCCGTACTCGCAGATCAGCGTCTACGCGCAGGCCGTCGGAACGCCGAAGAAGATCGACGACTACACGGTCGAGTTCCAGCTCGACAAGGTCAACCCGATCTTCCTGCAGCACCTGGACACGCTGTTCATCATGAGCCGCAAGTGGTGCGAGCAGCACAACGTCGCCAAGCCGCAGAATTTCAAGGACAAGCAGGAGACCTACGCCGCCACGCATTCGAACGGCACGGGGCCGTACGCGATGGTGGCCCGCGAGCCCGGCATCCGCACCACCTTCAAGCGCAACCCGACCTGGTGGGGCAAGTTCGACGGCAACGTGCAGGACGCCGTCTACACGCCGATCGCCAACGACGCCACGCGCCTGGCCGCGCTGGTGTCGGGCGAGATCGACTTCGTGCTGGACCCGTCGCCGCGCGACATCCCGAAGCTGAAGCAGACGCCGCAGGTCAAGGTCCAGGAAGGCCCGGAGAACCGCATCGTCTTCATCGGCATGGACCAGTCGCGCGACAAGCTGCTGTACGGCAAGGTGCCCGGCGACAAGAACCCGTTCAAGGACCTGCGCGTGCGTCAGGCGCTCTACCAGGCCATCGACATCAACACGATGCGCACCAAGCTGATGAACGGCCTGAGCCTGCCCACCGGCGGGCTGACCCCATCGCCGCTGGGCGCGTTCAACGACCCGCAGCTGGAGACGCGCCTGCCCTTCGACCTGGCCGCGGCGCGCAAGCTGATGGCCGACGCGGGGTATGCCAACGGCTTCGAGGTCACGCTGGACTGCACCAACAACCGCTACATCAACGACGAGCGCATCTGCCTGGCGCTCGCGTCGATGTGGGCGCAGTTGAAGGTCAAGGTCAGCGTGAACGCGCAGCCGCGCGTGCTGATGTTCCCCAAGCTGGAGAAGCTGGACACCAGCCTCTACCTGTACGGCTGGGGCGGCAGCATCACCGATGCGGAAGTCGCGATGACGCCGCTGATGCGCAACCGCGGCGAGAAGTCGGTCGGCCAGTACAACTTCGGCAACTGGCGGGACGACAAGTTCGATCAGCTCGCCGCCGCGTCCAGCGAGGAAGCCGACCCGAAGAAGCGCGAGGAACTGATCAAGTCCGCGCTGCGCGAGTTCCGCACACAGACGCACCTGATCCCGCTGCACCGCCAGATGATCCCGTGGGCGACCCGCGCCAACGTGACCGTGATCCACCGCCCCGACAACTGGTTCGAACTGCGCTGGGCGTCGGTCGCCGCGAAGTAAGCCACGCTGAACACCTGGAGGGCCCCCTCTCTTTCACCCTCTCTTTCACCCTCTCTTTCACCCTCTCCCGCTTGCGGGAGAGGGAGGGGTGAGGGCCAGCGGCCGTGTCAGTCCATCAACGCAGCGGCGGATCGAACAGATACCCGATCCCGCGCACCGTGCGGATCAACGGCGAACTCGGATCGTCGTTGAGCTTCTGCCGCAGCCGCGACACCATCAGATCGACCGACCGCTCCAGCGCCGTGACGCCGTCGCCGCGCGCCAGATGCAGCAGCTCCTGCCGCTGCAGCACGCTGTGCGGGCGCTCCAGGAACGCCCGCAGCAGCTTGTATTCGCTCTGCGAGAGCACCACGCAGAACCCGCCCGGCCCCGACAGCCGGCGCGTCATCGGCTCCAGCTTGAACCGGCCGAACATCAGCACCTCGGCCGCATCGCCCTCACGCGGCCGCAACAGCGCCTTGATGCGCGCCTGCAGCTCGCGCGGCTCACCATCCTTCGCGAGCACCGCATCCGCGCCGCGCTCCAGCGCCAGCACGCGCTCCAGCGTGCTGTCGTGCTGCAGCAGCACGATCACCGGCATGCGCGAGCGCTGTCTCAACCGGGTGAGCGCGCCCCAGCCCGCCTCGCGCGCGTCGCTGGGATCGATGAGGGCGAGGTCCACCGGCAGCAGCGGCACGCGGTCCAGCAGGGCGGCCTCGGCGCTGTCCGTGACGCGGAAGCCCCAGGCCCGCATCAGGCCGGCGAATCGCAGGCGCGCATGCGGGTCGGGGTCCAGCAGCAGCAGATGGGTGCCGGCGGCAGGATCGGGAAACAGGGCGCTCATGACGATGGGACGAGTGGACACATTGGCGCAAGACTATGCCGGTGCAATCGCGTTTGAATGCCGATCAGGACGGGCCTCACCGCCCTTTTTACCCGCGGTTTACCGCACTGAAACACGGCTGCGGACACCGACACGCTTGCCTGAGTGAGGCCTGTCACCCAGCTTGCTGAAAGCTGTCCGGATCACCCTTGCGGACGCCCCTCCGACGCATTCCTTCGCCCAGGCCGATCGCCGATGCCGCTTCACCCTCCGACGAGCGCACCGAACCCATCGCTCACCAGGGCCACAGACCCCGTCAGCTACAATGCATCCATCGCCGCGGCTCAGTCTTGCCGCGGCTTTATCTTTTGAGCTCACGCTCTCCCACGGCAGCCGAAGACTGGCGCCAGCCCTCACCGGGCCGGCGTGCTGCACACAAAGCCCGTTCGGGCACCAACAAAGCAGCTTATGAGTTTTGACGCATTGGGGCTCTCCCAGCCCCTGCTCCGCGCGATCGCCGATGCCGGCTACTCGACCCCCACCCCCATCCAGAGCCAGGCGATCCCCGCCGTCCTGACCGGCGGCGACCTGCTGGCCGGCGCCCAGACCGGTACTGGCAAGACCGCCGGCTTCACGCTGCCCCTGCTGGAGCGCCTCTCCACCGGCAAGCCCGTCCGTGACGCCAAGGGCCGCGTCGCCATCCGCGCGCTGGTGCTGACGCCGACCCGCGAACTCGCGGCCCAGGTCGAGGAAAGCGTGCGCACCTACGGCAAGTACCTGCCGCTGACCAGCATGGTGATGTTCGGCGGCGTCGGCATGAATCCGCAGATCAGCCAGCTGCGCAAGGGCGTGGACATCCTGGTGGCGACGCCGGGCCGTCTGCTGGACCACGCGCAGCAAGGCACGCTGGACCTGTCCAAGGTCGAGATCCTGGTGCTGGACGAAGCCGACCGCATGCTCGACATGGGCTTCATCCACGACATCAAGAAGGTGCTCGCCCTGCTGCCGGCGAAGAAGCAGAGCCTGCTGTTCTCCGCCACCTTCAGCGATGAGATCAAGGCGCTGGCCGACCGCCTGCTGGACAAGCCGGGCCTGATCGAGGTCGCGCGCCGCAATGCGACGGCCGACACGATCGCGCAGCGCATCCACCCGGTCGACCGCGACAAGAAGAAGGAACTGCTGGCCCATCTGATCACGAAGAACGACTGGCACCAGGTGCTCGTGTTCACGCGGATGAAGCACGGCGCCAACCGTCTGGCCGAGTACCTGGACAAGTCGGGCATCACCGCGATGGCGATCCACGGCAACAAGAGCCAGGGCGCCCGCACGAAGGCGCTGGCCGAGTTCAAGAGCGGCGACCTGAAGGTGCTGGTGGCGACCGACATCGCCGCGCGCGGCATCGACATCGACCAGCTGCCGCACGTCATCAACTACGAGCTGCCCAACGTCGCCGAGGACTACGTGCACCGCATCGGCCGCACCGGCCGCGCGGGCGCGCAGGGCGAAGCGCTCTCGCTGGTGTGCGTCGACGAGGAAGGCTTCCTGCGCGAGATCCAGAAGCTGATCAAGCGCGAGATCCCGCGCGAGGTCGTGCCGGGCTTCGAGCCGGATCCGAACGCCAAGCCCGAACCCATCGTGCTGGGCCGCATGGTGCTGAACGGCGGCCTGGGCAAGTCCTCGGGTTCGCCGCGTCCGGCGGGCGGCGGCGGCGGCGGTGGTGGCCGTCGTGGTGGCGGCGGTGGTGGCCGTTCGCAAGGGCAAGGCGGCCGTCCGCAGGGCGGTGGTCAGGGCCAAGGCCAGGGCCGTCCGGCGCAAGGCGCGCAAGGTGGCGGCCAGAGATCGGGCGCTCAACCGCAGGGCCAGCGCCAGGGACAAGGCCAGGGCGGACAAGGTCAGGGCCAGGGCCAGCGTCAGGCGCAAGGCCAGGGCCAAGGCGGTCAACGCCAGGGTCAAGGCCAGGGTCAGGGCCAGGGCAGCCGTCACGGCAGCCAGGGCAACCGTCCTGCAGGTGCGGCGCTGACGCGTCCGAAGTCGAACTCCTGATCCCGGACTTTCCGTGATGCAACGGCGCCCTCAGTGGCGCCGTTGTCGTTTCCGCCCACTCCGCCGCCCACCCTGCTTCTCCGCGAGACCGCATTCGGCATACTCGCGGCCACGCCCAGCCCCATGAAGACCGCGCCCATCATTCCGGCCCGCGTCGATTTCTCTGGCGCCATCCCGAACGCGCCGGACTTCGGCGACCTCTATCACGCCCCGTTCGGCGCGTTCGCGCAGGCGCGGCACGTGTTCCTCGACGGCAATGGCCTGCCGGATCGATGGGCTGGACGGCGGCGCTTCGTCGTGCTCGAAACGGGCTTCGGCCTGGGCAACAACTTCCTCGCCACCTGGGCCGCCTGGCGCAACGACCCGGCGCGCTGCGAACGACTGGTCTTCCTCAGCGTCGAGAAGCATCCGCTGACGCGAGCCGATCTCGAACTTGCACATGCGGCCTCGCCGGAGCCCACGCTGGCGCGGCAGCTGATCGAGGCCTGGCCGGTGCTCACGCCCAACCTGCACACGCTGGACTTCGACGACGGCCGCGTCCGCCTGATGCTGGCGTTGGGCGACGCGCACGATTGGCTGCCGGAACTGGTGGCATCGGTGGACGCGTTCTTCCTCGATGGCTTCGCGCCGGCGAAGAACCCCGAGCTGTGGGACGACGCCATCCTGAAGCAGGTCGGCCGCCTGGCCGCATCCGGCGCCACGGCGGCGACCTGGAGCGTCGCCCGCGGCGTGCGCGACGGACTGACCGCGGCGGGCTTCGAGGTCGAGAAGCGGCCCGGCATCGGCGGCAAGTGGCAGACGACCGTGGCGCGTTTCGCGCCCCGGCACCGGCCGCCGGTGCCGCCGGGCCGGACGCCCATCGCGCCGGCAGCCAGGGACGTGCTGATCATCGGCGCCGGGCTGGCGGGCGCGGCCTGCGCGCGCGTGCTGGCGCGCGAGGGGCTGCGCGTCACGGTGCTCGAAGGCGGCGCGACAGCGGCGGCTCAGGCCTCCGGAAATCCGGGCGGGCTGTTCCACGGCACGCTCCATGCGGAAGACGGTCCGCATGCCCGCTTCAGCCGCGCCGCGGCGCTGGCGACCGAGCGCGAACTGCGCCGCGTCGCGCCGGCTCTGCCCTGGCTGCAATGGGGACTGCTGCGCGTCGAACGCGATCCCGAGGCGCTGACGCAGATGCGAACGCTGCTGGCGCGCAGCGGCCTGCCCGCGGACTACGTCCAGGCCCTGAGCGCCGACGAGGCGAGCGCGAAGGCAGGTGTCCCGCTGACCCAACCCGCGTGGTTCTTCGCGGGCGGCGGCGCGGTCTCGCCGCCGGCGCTCGTGACGGCGTGGCTCGACGAAGCCGCGCAAGCCGACGGCTTCCAGCTGCGCTTGAACACGCCCGTCGCGGACCTGAAGCGCGACGACACGAGCGGCCGCTGGTCGGCCTTCAACGCGGCGGGTGAGGCCCTCGCGACAGCCGATGCCGTGGTGCTGTGCGGCGGCATCGGCAGCGGCTCGCTGGCCTCGGCGTGGACCGCCGGTCCGCCGTGGCCGTGGACGGCACAACGCGGCCAACTGAGCGTGATGCCGCAAGACCTGGCCCCGCCGACGCTGGCACTGCCGGTGGCGGGACTCGGCTACGCGCTCAGCCTGCCCGACGGCACGCTCTGCTTCGGCGCGAGCACCGACGGCGGCGACATGGATCCCACACTTCGTGCGTCGGATCAGTTCCAGAACGTCAGCCGCTTGCGCTCGCTGCTGCCATTGGCCGAGATCCCCGATGACATGCCGCCCGCAGGCCGCGTGGGCTGGCGCAGCCTGGTGCCGGACCGGCTCCCGCTCGTGGGGGCCCTGCCGGCCGAGATGCCCGAGCGACGCGCCGAGCAGGCACGCTTCTGGCCGCGTCAGCCCGGCCTGATGGTGGTGGGCGCCCTCGCCTCGCGCGGGATCACCTGGGCGACGCTGTGCGCCGAGCTTGTCGCCGCGCAGCTCACCGGCGCGCCGTGGCCGGTGGAAGCCAGCCTCGCGGAAGCGCTCGATCCGGCCCGCTTCGCCGCCAAGGCGCGCCGCACCAGCGACTAAGGCACCTCGCTCGCCCGCGCAGGATCTATCTGGTCGGGCCGGGGGTCAGGCCTTGACGGCATCCACCGGTTTTCCGTCCGCGCCGATGCGCACGACGTAGCTCGTCACCTCGCGGGACACCAGCATCGGGATGATGGCGCCGAAGCCCAGACGCTGGAAGTGCTCGGAAGCGCGGTGTTCGTCCAGGCCGCTCGCGTCGGTGTACTGCTCGAGGATCACGTAGCGATCGGGATCCTGCGGCGAACGGTAGAACGCGTAGGCCAGGTTCTTGGCCTCGCGGCGCGTGGCCTCGGTCAGTTCGACCAGCAGCACGCCGACCTGGTCGCCCAGCCCAGGCTTGACGTGGTAGTGGGCAATGACCTGCAGGAAGCTGCCGTCCGCGGAGGTCGGGGCAGCCGGGGCGGTCGAAGTGATCGGGGAAGGCGTGTCGGACATGGCGGACGTCGGCGATGGCCGGGGTCGTGACGGATGGCGCATTGTCCGGCGCACCTCCGCCGAACCATTTAAGTTTCTTCACGTACGCGTCGATATGGAGCGAAGGTGCCATCCAGGGCGCTGCGCGCCCGCATGAGCGCAGGCAGACGAATCCAAACGGATCCAAGCGGATCCAACATCTCGGGAGACACATTCATGATTCATCTCGTGGCGGGCCGATCGATCGGCCAGCGGCTCGGCGTGGTGCTGGGGCTGGTGCTGCTGATCGCCTTCGTGGGCTCGGGCCTGAGCTACCTGGCCCTGGGCCGCGTGGCTTCCGAGACCGACGTGATGCTGAACCAGGACCTGGCGGCCGAGCGCGTCGCCTCCGACTGGTACCGCAACATCACCAACGGAGTGAACCGCACCAGCGCGATCGCGGTCAGCGCGGACCCGAGCCTGGCCCAGTTCTTCGCCACAACCTCGGCCGAATCGACCAAGCAGTCGGGCGAGCTGCAGAAGCAGCTCGACGGCTTCATGGTCACGCCCGAAGAGCGCAAGATGTTCGAGACCCTCAGCGAAGCCCGCAAGGGTTACCTGAGCACGCGCGACGCGGTCGCCGCCGCCAAGAAGGCCGGCGACGCCGACAAGTCGCGTGAGGTTTTCGACCGCGAGTTCCAGCCCGCCGCGGCCAAGTTCCAGGAGGCGATCCAGGCCATCGTGCAGCACAAGCGTTCGCTGCTGGACGACGCCGCCAAGCAGCTCGACGCGACCAACAGCCGGGCGCGGACCGCGCTGCTGGTGTTCTCGCTGGTCGCGCTCGGACTGGGCGTGTGGTTCGCGGTGACGCTGACGCGCTCGATCACCGGACCGCTGCGCGGCGCCGCCGAAGTGGCCGACGCCATCGCCCACTTCGACCTGACGCAACGCGTGCCGCAAGGCGGCCGTGACGAGACGGGGCAATTGCTCGGCTCGCTGGGGGGCATGCAGTCGCAATTGCTGAAGCTGATCGGCGACGTGCGCGGTTCGGCGGAGAGCATCGGCACCGCCAGCGCCGAGATCGCCACCGGCAACCACGACCTGAGCGCGCGCACCGAGCAGACGGCCTCCAACCTGCAGGAAGTCGCCGCGTCGATGACCCAGTTGACGGGCACGGTGCGTCAGACGGCGGACTCGGCGATGACGGCCAACCAGTTGTCGAGCTCGGCGGCCGAGACGGCCCAGCGCGGCGGATCGGTGATGGGTCAGGTGGTCAGCACGATGGGCGAGATCAGCGACAGCTCGCGCCGCATCGCCGACATCATCGGCACCATCGACGGCATCGCGTTCCAGACCAACATCCTCGCGCTGAACGCCGCCGTGGAAGCGGCGCGCGCCGGCGAACAGGGCCGCGGCTTCGCGGTGGTCGCGAGCGAGGTGCGCTCGCTGGCGCAGCGCAGCGCCGAGGCGGCCAAGGAGATCAAGACGCTCATCGGCGCGAGCGTCGAGCGCGTCGAATCGGGCTCGCGCCTGGTCGAGGACGCGGGCGGCGCAATGACCGAGATCGTGGCCAGCGTGCAGCGCGTGGCCGACATCATCGGCGAGATCAGCGCCGCCTCGCGCGAGCAGAGCGACGGCATCAACCAGGTCAACGCGGCCATCGGCCAGCTGGACCAGATGACGCAGCAGAACGCGGCCCTGGTCGAGGAATCGGCCGCCGCGGCCGAGAGCCTGAAGGAGCAGTCGCAGCGGCTGGCCACCGCGATCTCGGTGTTCCGGCTGCGCTGAGCGTTCCTGGAGCAGGATGAAAAACGAGGCCCCGCGGGGCCTCGTCGTCGTTCCAGGGGGCGACGTTCAGAACGTCATCGTCTTCACGCCCTGCGCCGTGCCGAGCAGGCAGACACCGGCCTTGTTGCGGGCGAAGACGCCGACGGTGACCACGCCGGGCCACTGGGTGACCTCCGCCTCGAACGCGGCCGGATCCGTGATCTTCAGGCCCTTGACGTCCAGGATCTGGCAGCTGTTGTCCGTCACGCAGTCCTTGCGCAGCACGGGCTCCGCGCCCATCGCCCGGAAGCGGCGCGCGATCTGCGCGGCGGCCATCGGGATCACCTCGACCGGCAGCGGGAAGCCGCCCAGCACGTCGACCAGCTTGCTCTCGTCGGCGATGCAGACGAAGGTCCTGGCCAGGTCGGCGACGATCTTCTCGCGCGTCAACGCGGCGCCGCCGCCCTTGATCATGTTCCCTTGGCGGTCGATCTCGTCGGCGCCGTCAATGTAGACCTGCAGCGACTCGACCTCCGACGCGTCCAGCACCGGGATGCCCAGCGCCTTCATCCGCTCCGTGCTGCGCACCGAGCTCGACACCGCGCCCGAGATGCGGATCGCGCTCGCGGCCAGCGCGTCGATGAACTTGTCCACCGTCGACCCCGTGCCCACGCCCACCACCGTGTCCGGCGTCACGTACTGCAATGCGGCCTGGCCGACCAGGGTCTTCAATTCGTCTTGGGTCATGGCGGGGGAGCGAGCAAACGCTCGTCGTTGATGGCGGGAGAGGAAAGGCGGGATTATCTCCGCCGCTCAGGGACGCTCACGCCGGCGACGACCTCAGCCCGTACACCTTCCCGCGGACGAAGAGGTACTCCGCCCGCAACACGGCCGCCCCCTGCTCTCCCGGCGCGGCGAAGCCGATCACCGACACCTCGGTGCCAGGTCTGATCTCCTCGACCTTCCAGGCCTCCAGCCGCGTCAGCGGCGCCAGTTCGACCTCCCAGCGCCGGTCGCGCCGGGTCGGTACCTGCGTCTTCGCGAGCAGGGCCTCGCCGTCGACGGCGGTCGTCTGCTTCGGCAGCGCTCGCTGCTTCAGGTCGGCGGGCAGCACGAGCCGCTCCGGCACGTCCAGATCCAGTTCCGCATGCGGATTACGCCAGATGACCTTGGCCGCGCGGCCCTCGAGGTACAGCGGTCGATCCTGATCGAAGCCGCTCCACCCGTGATGGGCGCGGACCGTGGCGGGCACGAGGGGCGCGGCCGCGAGCGCGGCCAGCAACAGACGACGTTCCATCGAAGCCTCCTGGAAGGAAGAGAAGGAAGTGAAGGAAGTGAAGGACGCGCCGGCGGGTGGCAAGTCCACGAACGCGTCAGACGAACGCGATCCAGCGCCCGCAGATGATGACAGCGACCCAAATCCCCAACGACAGCAGGCATTGCCAGCGACCGAGCCGGTCCTGCGCCCGGACGCCGCCGCGCCAGTGGAACCACGCGGCGTTCAGGCCCGCCAGCGCGATCAGCGCCACCTTGATGCGCATCGCCGGATTGACCCACAGCTCCTGCGGCTGGATCGCGAACATCGCCGCGCCCGACGCCGCGCACAGGGCGAAGCCCGCCAAGGCCGTGGGAATCGCCAGTCGGGCCAGCGACGACGGATCGAGCTCGCGCCGCACGCCCAGCGTCCTCAACTCGAAGACCAGCAACCCGCCGAACAGCGCGCCGAGCCCGATCAGGTGCACGACCGAGAACGCCGGGTAAGCCCACGGATGGGCCACCAGCGTCGTCATCGTGCGCCACATGCACTCAGGCCACGCGACGCTCGCGACGTTGGCGCACCGCGGCGGCCAACGAGCGCATCAGCGGCTCGGTCTGGCTCCAGCCCAGGCAGGCGTCGGTGATGGACACGCCGGGCAGCAGGTCGGCCTTGGTCTGCCCCGTGAGCAGGTCCTGGCGACCCGGCTGCAGGTGCGACTCCACCATCACGCCGGTGATGCGCTCGTCGCCGCCGGCGATCTGCGCGCCGACGTCGTGGCCGACGTCGATCTGGCGCTCGTACTTCTTCGACGAGTTCGCGTGCGAGAAGTCGATCATCAGTTGCTCGCGCAGGCCCGCCGCCTTCAGCACCTCGGCCGCTGCCTGCACCGAGGCCGCGTCGTAGTTCGGCGCCTTGCCGCCGCGCAGGATCAGGTGGCAGTCGTCGTTGCCGCGGGTCTCGAAGATCGCGGCCAGGCCCATCTTCGTCATGCCCATGAAGGCGTGGCTCGCGCGCGCCGCCAGCACGGCGTCGGCGGCGATCTTCACCGAGCCGTCGGTGCCGTTCTTGAAGCCGACCGGGCAGGACAGGCCCGACGCCAGCTGGCGGTGGCTCTGGCTCTCGGTCGTGCGCGCGCCGATGGCGCCCCAGGCGATCAGGTCGGAGATGTACTGCGGCGACAGCAGGTCCAGGAACTCGGTGCCCGCGGGCAGGCCCAGCGCCGTCACGTCCAGCAGCAGCTGGCGCGCCAGCCGCAGGCCTTCGTTCATGTGGAAGCTGCCGTCCAGATGCGGATCGTTGATGTAGCCCTTCCAGCCCACCGTCGTGCGCGGCTTCTCGAAGTACACGCGCATGACGATCAGCAGGTCCTGCTCGAGCTCGCCGCGCAGGTCCTTCAGCAGCCGGGCGTAGTCCATCGCCTGGCCGTGGTCGTGGATGGAGCACGGCCCGACGATGCACAGCAGGCGGTCGTCGCGGCCGTGCAGCACGTCGCTGATCTCGCGGCGCGCGGTCTCGACGACCTTCAGCGAAGCCTCCGGCAGCGGGAGCTCGTCGAGCAGCAGCGCCGGCGAGATCAGCGGTCGGACCGCGTCGATGCGGGTGTCGTCGGTGCGGGTGTCGTCGCGGGTGGAATCGGCGGAACCGATCTCGCGATCGTGCTGCGGGTGGTCGAGGTGCTTCATGGCGGCGGCGGTGCGCCCTGTCGGGCGCCGAAACGCGAAATGGAACCGCCGATTATCCGCCCGACCGGGACATCGAGGCGAGTCCCACCGAGGTCGCCGACAACACGAAGCCCGCCAGCGCCAGCGCGCCGAAGTGCTCGCCGAGCAGGCCCATGCCCATCAGCGCCGACACGCCGGGGATCAGGTAGAAGAGCTTGGCCACCGCGCCGGCCTGGCCGCGCCGGATCATCACGAACATCAGGCTGAACGCGCCGATCGAGTTCACCAGCCCCAGCCACAGCGTCGAACCGATCAGTTCCAGGCTCCAATCCGGCGCGCCGGGTTCGCGCCAGAGCGCCAGCGCCAGCACGGCGACCGCGGAGACCGTCATCTGGATGCCGCTGCCGGTGCGCAGGTCCATGCCGGCGCAAAAGCGCTTCTGGTACAGCGTGCCGGCGACCAGGCCCGTCAGGCCGAGCAGCCCCGCGCCGTACGCCATCCACGCGCCACCACCCAGCGGCCGGTCCACGATCACCAACGCCACACCGGCCGCGCCGCCGAGCATGCCCAGCCACTGACCGGTGCTCATGCGCTCCGCCAGCCAAAGATGGGCGCCCATCGCGGTGGCGAGCGGCATCATCCCGATCAGCAATGCGGCCACGCCGGTCGGCAGACCCCACGCGATTGCACAGTAGACGCCGGAGAAATGCAGCACCTGCATCAGCAGGCCGACGACGCCGAGGTGGATCCAGGCCCGCGCGGTCTTGGGCCAAGGCGCGCGCGTCGCGAACGACACGGCCAGCAGCACCACCGCCGCCAGCCCGAAGCGCAGCGCCAGCAGCGTGAACGGTCCCGCGTGCGGCAAGGCCAGCTTGCCGGCGACGTAGCCGGTGCTCCACAGCAGGATGAAGAGCGCCGGCAGGCTCAGCGCGACGAGGGCGCCGAGACGGTCCGGCCGCGTGGCAACAGGCACATGAGGGAGCGCGCGCGACATCGACGCCGCTGATGGCGCGGGCGACACAGGCGCCCTATGCGGGGAGGCAGTGAGCAGGGTCGAGGTCGTCATGGCGTACTCCCAGTGGATCGGCAGTTGATCGGCGATGGGATGAACTCTAGAAATGGAAGCCCTTGGACACAATCCGCTTCCGATTCGTTTTAGAGTTTCCAGATCGAGAACAATCAAGGGATCGCCATGGGACGCCTGGAAGACCTGCAAGCCTTTGCCCGCGTCGTGGACGCGCGCAGCTTCTCGGGCGCGGCCAAGCTGCTGGGTGCGACCAAGTCCGCCGTCAGCAAGCAGGTTGCGCGGCTGGAGCAGCAGCTCGGCACGCGGCTGCTGCACCGGACCACGCGCAGCATCAGCCCCACCGCGGAGGGTCGCGGCGTGTACGAGCGCGCCCAGCGGCTGATCGAAGAGGCGCAGGCGCTCGATGCGGAACTCGCCGGCCAGCGCGAGCAGCCGCGCGGCGTGCTGCGGCTGAGCACCTCGACCGCCTTCGGCAACCTGCAGTTCACCGCGCTGATGGCCGAGTTCTGCGCGCTGCATCCGCAGTTGCAGGTCGTGCTCGGCCTGAACGACCGCTACGTCGACCTCGCCGAGGAAGGCTTCGACGTCGTGATGCGGCTGACGGGGCGTCCGAGTCCCGGCCTCGTGGCGCGCAAGCTGGCGGACATCCGCTTCGTGCTGTGCGCCTCGCCCGACTACCTCGCGAGGCACGGAACACCAGCGGCGGTCGCGGATCTGGCCGACCACCGCTGCCTGCGCTTCGGCTACCTGCACGCGCCGGAGCGCTGGCGCTTCCGGCATCCCGCCGACGGTGAGACGGAGGTCGAGATCTCCGGCGCGCTGCGCTTCGAGAGCGGCCTCACGGCCAACAGCAGCGAGTCGCTGCGCGTGGCGGCGCTGGCGGGCATGGGCTTGGCGGTGCTGCCGACCTACGCGATCGGCCGCGACCTGCGCGAGGGCCGCCTGACCGCCCTGCTGCCGGACTGGACGCCGCTGGGCGGACCGGCGGAGGCGAACGTGCTCTACGCCGTCTACCTGCCCAGCCGTTTCCCCAGTCCGAAGGTCCGCGCCCTGATCGATTTCTGTGTCGAACGGTTCGGCGACGTCCCGCCGTGGGACCGCCCGGATCCCGCTTGAAACTGATTTCCCACCCGCCTCTACGGGCCTGCGGCGGACTTCCGGTGGAACGCCTCCTCCGGGCCCCGGCCCGTTCGGGCCACGGAGAGTCCCCCATCATCGTTCGCACGGCAGGAGTATGGGCGGCATGGGCGGTCCAAGGCACGATGAGACAATCCGCCCCCATCATGGCTCTCATCCCCTACGGCTTTGCCCGTCCCTTCCTGTTCGGGCTGGATCCCGAACACGCGCACGAACTGACCCTCGGCAGCATCGCCCGTCTGCAGAACACCCCCGCCCAATGCGCCTGGGCGCAGACGCGGGTCTCGGATCCGGTGACCGTCGCCGGACTGCGCTTCCCCAACCGCATCGGCCTGGCCGCCGGCCTCGACAAGAACGGCCGCTGCATCGACGGTCTCGGCGCGATGGGCTTCGGCTTCATCGAGGTCGGCACCGTCACGCCCAAGGCGCAACCCGGCAACGACAAGCCGCGCATGTTCCGTCTGCCCGCGAAACAGGCGCTGATCAACCGCCTGGGCTTCAACAACGAAGGGCTGGACGCGTTCATCGCCAACGTCAAGCGCTCGTACAGCTTCCGCCACCACGGCGGGCTGCTCGGCCTGAACATCGGCAAGAACGCCGCGACGCCGATCGAGCGCGCCGTCGACGACTACCTGATCGGCCTGGAAGGCGTGTTCCCGCACGCCGACTACATCACCGTCAACATCTCCAGCCCCAACACCAAGAACCTGCGCCAGTTGCAGAGCGACGAGGCGCTGGATGCCCTGCTCGGTCCGCTGCAGGCGCGCCGGCTGGCGCTGCAGGATGCCAGCGGACGGCAGGTCCCGCTGTTCGTGAAGATCGCGCCCGACCTCGACGAGGACCAGGTCGCCGTCATCGCCGCGAGCCTGAAGCGTCACGGCATCGACGGCGTCATCGCGACGAACACGACCATCTCGCGCGAGGCCGTGCAAGGCTTGCTGCACGCGAACGAGGCCGGCGGCCTGTCGGGCGCGCCGGTCTTCGAAGCCAGCAACCGCGTGATCCGCCTGCTGCGCGCCGCATTGGGCAACGGCTACCCGATCATCGGCGTGGGCGGCGTCCTGGGCGGCGAGGACGCCCGCGCCAAGCTGCAGGCCGGCGCGGATCTGGTCCAGCTCTACACCGGCCTGATCTACAAGGGTCCGGCGCTCGTTCCCGAGTGCGCGAAGGCGATGGCGCGGCTCTGATCTGCCGCTCCAGTCACGATCGCCCCCTCCGCCCCTCCTCCCCCCCAAAAAAGCGCTCCTCGTGAGCGCTTTTTCGTTGGGCCCATCAGCAAAGACCTGCTGCTGGGTGACGGAACCTGACTCGAAGGAGGAATTGACCAGACGATAATGCCTCGCATTCCCATTTGTCTGATGACTGCCCGCCCATGATGGATCACGTGACCAGCCCCACCCGGGGGAAGAGCCGACCCCAGCCTCTCCCGCTGCTGTCGCGCATCGGCGCGGCGATCTTCGGCGGCTACGCGTTCTGCTGGGGCTTCATCGCGATCGCGCACAGCGGCCTCTATGCGCTGGGCATGCCTTTCCATGATGCCGAGCACTTGAGCGCCATCCTGGGCGTGCTGCTCTTCCTGGTGGTGTTCCTGTGGACCTTCGCGGCACGCCGCGTCGGCGTGAGCTGGGCGGTACTGCTGGTGGGCGGCGGCGTCATGACCGGGGCGGCCGCGCTGATCCAGCGCGCGCTGCTCGCCTGACCCGAAAGGAGCGAACCGTGTTCCAGAATTTCCGGCTCTCGATGGCCTGGCTGCACACCTGGTTCGGCCTGGTGCTGGGCTTCGTGCTGATGGTGGTGTTCTTCTTCGGCTCACTCTCGGTCTTCGACCGCGAGATCGACCGCTGGGCGATTCCGTCCTCGCGCTTCGAGCCGCAGCCCATGCCGTCGTTCGACCAGATCCTGAAGCCCGCTTTCGAGAAGATGCAGCCGGCCAAGGAGGCCGTCGCGCTGCTCGAGGGCCGCGTCAACGGGCCGCTGCCCGAGCGCTTCGACGTCGTGAACAGCTGGGGCGCGTACACGACGCACCGCGATCCGGTGGTGTCGGTGTTCGCCGGCTACAAGGTGCCGAACGCCAAGGACCCGGACGAGACCGTCTTCGCCGTCCATGCGCTCGATCCGCGCAGCGGCGCGGTGCTGCCGCAGGGCCAGTTGCGCATCGGCAGCGAGTTCTTCTATCCGCTGCACTACAGCCTGCACCTCACGTGGAAGGACCTGGGCTACTGGATCGTCGGTTTCTCGGCGCTGATGATGCTGGCGGCGCTGGTCAGCGGCGTGGTGATGCACCGCAAGATCTTCCGCGAGTTCTTCACCTTCCGCCGCAACAAGACCGTGCAGCGCAGTGCGCTGGACCTGCACAACCTCACCGGCGTGGTGGCGCTGCCCTTCCACTTCTTCTTCGCGTTCACGGGACTGGTGATCTTCGCGGGCATCTACTTCCCGGTCGCGCACACGCAGCTGCATGACCTGCACGACCTGCACGAGCGCGTGGAGGCGCAGGAAACCGGTCTGCCGCACGAGCGCGCCGGCGTCGCCGCGCCGTTGGCCTCGGTGGACGCGATGGTGGCCGAGGCGCAGCGGCGCTGGGCGGCCAAGGGCATGGCGGGCGATGTCGGCTTCGTCAACCTGCAGCACGTCGGCGACGCCAACGCCTATGTGAGCGTGTATCGCGCCGGCACCGACCGCGTCGCGCTGACCGGCGAAGGCATCCACTTCAAGGCGACCACCGGCGAGCTGCTGCGCGAGGATCCCCCGCGCACCGCCGTCGACAGCGTCAACGAGTTCCTCACCGGGCTGCACCTGCAGCACTTCCGGCACTGGCTGCTGCGCTGGCTGTACGTGCTGGGCGGACTGCTGGGCTGCGTGTGCATCGCGACGGGCTTCCTGTTCTTCGTCGAGAAGCGCAAGCAGCAGCACGCGAAGGCGGGCGGACAAGGCAGCCGCATCGTCGATGCGCTGGCGGTGACGACCGTGACCGGCATGCTGGTCGCGACGATGGCCATGCTGATCGCCAACCGCCTGCTGCCGGAGTCGCTCGCCGACAAGGGCGAGTGGGAGCGCAACGTCTTCTGGAGCGCGTGGGCGCTGACGATGGTGCATGCCTTCGTCCGGGGCGGCGCGGTCGCGCGGGCGAAGATGAATCCGGCCTGGCGCGAGCAATGCTGGGTGATCGCCGCGGGCGCGGCGACGGCGGTGGTCGCGAACGCGGTCACGACGGGCGATCACCTCGGAAAGACGCTGTCCGCGGGCTACTGGCCGGTGGCCGGTGTGGACCTCAGCCTGATCGCGACATCGTTGATCGCACTCTTCGCCGCCGGCAAGCTCGCTCGACGGGCCAGGCACTCAGTCTCGGCAGAGCCTGCCTCGCCGTCCGCCCTCAAGACCGCAGGGGCTCGTCATGGCTGAGCCCGTGATTCTGCTGAGCGCCGCCGCCGCGAACGCCGTGCTGGGCTTCGGCTGGCTGGCGTTGGCCATGGACACCCACTGGGAGCAGGTCCACGGCGAAGAGGCGCCGACAGCGGCCACCGCCCGGAATCTCCGCGCGGCAGGCGTGCTGGCGCTGGCGCTTTCGCTGGGCCTGTGCCTGAAGGCGGATCACCCGTCGATGGCCGCGCTCGTGTGGCTGATGCTGCTCGCAGGCGCGGCAGCGGCCATCGCGGCCACACTGTCGTGGCGCCCGCGATGGCTGAAGGCACTGTGGCCGAGTTGAGCGGCCGAAAGAGAAACGGCCGCGTGAGCGGCCGGACAGGCATGGCCGCTTCGAGCGGCCGGGCCCCCGATCAGTCGTGGCGGCGACGACGCGCCACGACACCGATACCGGCGATGCCGGCAAGCATCAGCGCGTAGGTGGCGGGTTCGGGGACGGCCGCCGCCGCGGCGACGTTGACCGTCGTCGAGAAGACCGCGCCGCCGAAGCCGGCACCACTCAGCGTGCCGCTGGCGAGCAGCTGATACGTGCCGGCGGCCAGGTTGGCGTAATGGAAGCCGGTGGCGCTCGCATCCAGATCGGTCAGGCCGTTCAGGCCCGCGAAGCTGAAGCTCACCGACTGCAGCGGCACAGTGAAGCCGTTGCCGAAGCTGATGGTGGTCGCCGCCAGCACCGAGCCGGTGACGTCCGAGGCCTGGGTCAGGGTGAAGGATCCGAGGACGACGTCCGAGAAGCTGTTGCCGCTCGGGGTCACGGTCGGCGTGACGAACACCGGATCCAGGGTGGCGGCGCCTGCGGCACCGGCGAGCAGCGCGGCGCCAAGCGCCAGCACGAGAGACTTCAATTTCATGGCTGCCGATCCCGTCAGTCGAGTTGATTCGTGACGAAGTTTGCACTGCAGCATGAGTTCGTGTCCTGGACAAACCAGCGACTTTTGTTGCAGTGCGTCACTGAGGCGTCACATGCGCAGGGGACAAGGGACAGGTTTTGTCCCTTGTCGTTGTCCCTGTCATGCCTGCTCCAGGCACGCCGACGATCGAACGGCCATCGGGCTGACGATCAAGCAGTGAACGCCGTGACGGCGCGCGATCAGCCCGCCGTGACGCGCATCGGCTTCGTCATCACGTCGCAGGGTTTGCCCTTCTTCGCGCGCTTGCCGGCATAGGCCGAGAGCGCCGCGTTGCGCAGCGGCTCCTCCTTCGCCTTGCCGCCGCGGACCGTGCCGCTGACTATCAGCACGGTGGTGAAGGCGGCGATGCTGACCAGGGCATCCTTCGCGTCCAGGTCGATCAGCGTCAGGCCGCGACCGCCCTTGGGCTGATGCTTCAGCTCGTCGATCGCGAAGGTCAGCAGGCGGCCGGTCATGGACAGGCAGGCGACCTGCACACCCGCCACTTCGCCGGCCGGCACCACCGACGGCGGCAGCGGGCGCTCCTCGCCTTCCAGGCTCAGGAAGCTCTTGCCCGCCTTCTGGCGGCCGACCAGGTCGCCGACCTCGGCCACCAGGCCGAAGCCGCCCGTTCCCGCCAGCAGCAGCTTCTGCGTCGCCGCGGCAGCGTAGTAGTGCGCGATCTGGGTGCCCGACTCCAGCTCGATCAGCGTGGTGATCGGCTGGCCGTCACCGCGGCCGCCCGGCAGCGCCGAGACCGGCACCGAGTACGCCCGGCCGTTGGTCCCCAGCACCACCAGCGGATCGACGCTGCGGCACGGGAACACGCCGTACAGCGAGTCGCCCGACTTGAACGCCAGCGCCGCCGGATCCACCTCGTGGCCCTTGAGCGCGCGCACCCAGCCCTTCAGGCTGACGACCACGGTCACCGGCTCGTCGACGATGCGCACCTCGGCCACCGCGCGCTTGTCTTCCTTGATCTCGGTGCGGCGGTCGTCGCCGTACTGCTTGGCATCGGCCTCGATTTCCTTGACCACGGTGCGGCGCAGCACCGACGGGTTGGACAGGATCTCCTCGAGCTTGCCGGCTTCCTCGCGCAGTTCCTTCAGTTGCTGCTCGATCTTGATGAACTCCAGCCGCGCCAGTTGACGCAGGCGGATTTCCAGGATGTCCTCGGCCTGACGGTCGCTGAGCGAGAAACGCTCGATCAGCGCCGGCTTGGGCTCGTCCGAGTTGCGGATGAGCGCGATGACCTCGTCGATGTGCAGCAGGATCTTGTGGCGACCCTCCAGGATGTGGATGCGCTCTAGGACCTTGTCCAGGCGATGCTGGGTCCGCCGGGTCACGGTATTCAGGCGGAAGCCGTTCCACTCGGTCAGGATCTTGCGCAGCGTCTTCTGCGTCGGCCGGCCGTCGTCGCCGACCATGGTCATGTTCAGCGGCGCCGTCGTCTCCAGGCTCGTCTGCGCGAGCAGCGTGTTGATGAAGTCCTGCTGGTCGACCGTGCGGCTCTTGGGCTCGAAGACCAGGCGCACCGGCGCGTCCTTGTTGGACTCGTCGCGGGCCTTGTCCAGCACCGCCAGCATCGCGCCCTTGAGCTGCAGCTGCTCCGGCGTCACCGTCTTCTTGCCGGTCTTGACCTTGGGGTTGGTGAGCTCCTCGATCTCCTCGAGCACCTTGGCCGTGCTGACGCCTTGCGGCAGCTCGGTGACGACCAGTTGCCACTGGCCGCGGGCGAGGTCCTCGATCTTCCAGCGCGCGCGCACCTTCAGGCTGCCGCGGCCGGTACTGTAGGCCGCACGGATCTCGTCCGCCGAGCTGATCAGCTGGCCGCCGCCCGGATAGTCCGGTCCCTTGATCGCGCTGAAGAGTTCGTCGTCGCTGGCGTCGGGGCGCTTGAGCAGCAGCACCGCCGCCTCGGCGACCTCGCGCAGGTTGTGGCTGGGGATCTCGGTCGCCATGCCGACCGCGATGCCGGAGGCGCCGTTCAGCAGCACGAAGGGCAGCCGCGCCGGCAGCTCGCGCGGCTCGCTCTCGGAGCCGTCGTAGTTGGGCTGGAAGTCGACCGTGCCCTGGTCGAGCTCGTCCAGCAGCAGGCGCGAGTAGGCCGACAGGCGCGCTTCCGTGTAGCGCATCGCGGCAGCGTTGTCGCCGTCGCGGCTGCCGAAATTGCCTTGGCCGTCGACCAGCGGGTAGCGCTGGCTGAAGTCCTGCGCCATGCGCACCATCGCGTCGTACGCGGCCTGGTCGCCGTGCGGGTGGTACTTGCCGAGCACCTCGCCGACCACGCGGGCGCTCTTGACCGCCTTGGCGCCCGTCGTGCCGGTGAAGCCCAGGCCGAGCCGCTCCATCGTGAACAGGATGCGGCGCTGCACCGGCTTCTGGCCGTCGCTGTAGGACGGCAGCGCACGGCCCTTCACCACCGACAGCGCGTACTCCAGGTAGGCCTGCTGCGCGTACTGCGCCAGCGTCAGCGCGTCGCCGGACGGGGACTGTCCGCCCGGGCCGCCAGCGCCGTTCGGGTTCTCGAAATCAAAGGTCTCTTGGGTCATCTCTCTCATGCCGGCCTGCGCCGGTCGTTCGAAACTTCTTGCGAATGTCTTGAGGAACGCTCCTGGGAACGTTCTCGGGAATCTGATGCTTCGGAATCCGCCTCGTCAGAAGCGCCGGCCGCCGCGACTGCTCATTCGAGCGGCGCCGCCACCATCGTCAATTGCCTGGCCCGGCTGCCGAGGCTGCGCTGCAGCAGCGCCCAGTAGAGCTCCAGCACTAGGTGGACGTGAGCCTGCGTTTCGTCGATGTCGGGCATGTGTCCGCCGGCGCGCCGCACCGCGCCCTCGCCGGCATTCCACGCCGCCAGCGCCGCGTCGAGGCGGCCGAAGCGCCGCGTCAGATCCGCCAGCATCCGCGCGCCGATCAGCACGTTGGTGCGCGGGTCCTGGAGGTAGCCGACGCGCCGCAGTTCTTCCGGCGTCGCATAGCGCTGCGCGGTCACCGCGGTGATCTGCATCAGGCCGGTCGCGCCGCGGGGCGACACCGCATCGGGCTTGAAGCCGGATTCGACCGCGATGATCGCCTTCAGCAGCTCCGCGTCGATGCCGGTCGCCGCCGCCGCTTCGCGCAGATACGGTTGCACGGCCTTGACCTCGGGCGCGATGTCCAGCCACGTCAGCATGCGCTGGCCGTGGTCGGTCTTGCCCGGCACGCGCCGGATGCCGCTCAGCGGCGACATTACCGGCTGGAAGCGGCTGTCCACCTGCACCGGCGCGAAATGCGCGATGCCGTCGGCGTCCACGTAGCCCCACAGCTCCGCATGCGCCGGCGACATCTTGGCGGCAAAGGCCACCGCGATGCTCAGCGCCAGCCGCTTGCGCGACCCGCGTCCGCTTGACGTGGAACGGCCGTGGCTCATGCCACCTCCAGCCCCTGCGCGGCGCGCGCCTCGTATTCGCGCTTGAGCAGCGACATCACGATCAGGTCGTCGAACCCCTCGTCCATCACGCCGCCGGCATCGGGCATCGGCTCGACCCGCACGCATTCGCGCAGGCGGCCTTCCTCGACGTAGCCCTCGCTGCGGTACAGCGACTGCGCCCGCGTGTTGCGGCCCTTCACGTCCAACCAGAAGCGGTGCGCACCCAGTTGCGTGAACGCCATCTTCTTGAGCAGCCGCACGCACAGGCGTCCGACACCCTGCCCCTTCGGACCGAGCACGATGCGCTTGAGCTCCATCGAGCGGTTGGGGTTGCGGCAGCCCTGCAGGATCACGAAGCCGGCGCGCTCGGCGTCCAGTTCCACGATGAAATGCCGCGCGTCCGGGAACCGGACGGCGCCCTCGTGCTGCGTGCGCTCCCACGGCGTGATGAAGGGGCGGTTGCCCGCGTCCTGCTCCACGCCCACGACGAAGTCCAGGTCGGACAGCATCGTGGGTCGGAGCGTGACGCGGTGGTCGAGCATGGCGGGGTCCGGGGTTGAAGACGCTGGAGCGGCTCAGACGTCGACTTCGATGGAGTCGCCGTGCAACTCCATCAACTCGCGACGCGCAGCCGCTTCGCCCTTGCCCATCAGCTTGTTGATGGCGCCCTCGGTGTCGCCGAAGTCGAGCTCGCCGTACTGCACCTGCAGCAGGCGGCGCGTCTCCGGATTCAACGTGGTGTCCCAGAGCTGCTCGGCGTTCATCTCGCCCAGGCCCTTGAAGCGGCTGATGCTCCAGCTGCCTTCGCGCGCGCCTTCCTTGCGCAGCTTGTCGAGGATGGCGGTCTGCTCGCCCTCGTCCAGCGCGTAGAGCTTGGCCGCGGGCTTCTTGCCGCGCGCCGGCGCATCCACGCGGAACAGCGGCGGCCGCGCCACGTAGACGTGGCCGGTGGCGATCAGCTTGGGGAAATGGCGGAAGAACAGCGTCAGCAGCAGCACCTGGATGTGGGCGCCGTCGACGTCCGCGTCCGACAGGATGCAGATCTTCCCGTAGCGCAGGCCGGACAGGTCCGGCTCGTCGTTCTTGCCGTGCGGGTCGACGCCGATGGCCACCGAGATGTCGTGGATCTCGTTGTTGGCGAACAGCCGGTCGCGCTCGACCTCCCAGGCGTTGAGCACCTTGCCGCGCAGCGGCAGGATGGCCTGGGTCTCCTTGTCGCGGCCCAGCTTGGCGGAGCCGCCGGCGGAGTCGCCCTCGACCAGGAACAGCTCGTTGTGCAGCAGGTCGGTGCTCTCGCAGTCGGTCAGCTTGCCGGGCAGCACGGCGACGCCGGAGCTCTTGCGCTTCTCGACCTTCTGCGCCGCGCGCTGGCGCGTCTGCGCCTGCTTGATGACGAGTTCGGCCAGCTTCTTGCCGTGCTCGACGTGCTGGTTGAGCCACAGCTCCAGCGCCGGCTTCACGAAGGCGGACACCAGCCGCAGCGCATCGCGCGAGTTCAGCCGCTCCTTGGTCTGGCCCTGGAACTGCGGATCCAGCACCTTGGCCGACAGCACGAAGCTGGCGCGCGAGAACACGTCTTCCGCCATCAGCTTCACGCCCTTGGGCGCGAGGGCGTGCATCTCGATGAAGCCCTTGATCGCGCCGAACAGGCCGTCCTTCAACCCGGACTCGTGCGTGCCGCCCGCCACGGTCGGGATCAGGTTCACGTAGCTTTCGCGCATGACCTGGCCCTCCTCGGTGAAGGCCACGCACCAGCTGGCGCCCTCGCCCTCGGCGAAGTTCTCGCTTTCGGAGGCGGTCGCGAACTGCTCGCCCTCGAACAGCGGGATCAGCGGATCGGCCGGCAGCGCCTGCATCAGGTAGTCGCGCAGGCCGCCCTTGTAGGTCCAGGTCTGCGTCTCGCCGGTCTTCTCCTGCGTCAGCGTCACCGTGACGCCGGGCATCAGCACGGCCTTGGAGCGCAGCAGGTGCACCAGCTCGCCCTTGGGCAGGTCGGCGCTCTCGAAGTACTTGCCGTCGGGCCAGACGCGCACCGTCGTGCCCTGCTTGCGGTCGCCCGTCTTGAGGTCGGCCTTGCGCGTGGCGACCGGCTCGATGACGTCGCCGCCGGAGAAGGCCAGCGTCGCGACGTTGCCCTCGCGGTAGACCGTCACCTGCAGCCGCTTGGCCAGCGCGTTGGTCACCGACACGCCCACGCCGTGCAGGCCGCCCGAGAAGCTGTAGGCGCCGCCCGAGCCCTTGTCGAACTTGCCGCCGGCGTGCAGCCGGGTGAAGACGATCTCGACGACCGGCACGCCTTCCTCGGGATGCAGGCCATAGGGAATGCCGCGGCCGTCGTCCTCGATGGTGATCGAACCGTCGGTGTGCTGGATGACGGCGATGCGCTTGCCGTGACCGGCCAGCGCCTCGTCGGCCGCGTTGTCGATCACCTCCTGGATGACGTGCAGGGGGTTGTCGGTGCGGGTGTACATGCCCGGGCGCTGCTTGACGGGCTCCAGTCCCTTGAGGACGCGGATCGAGCCTTCGCCGTAGCTGCCCGGCGCGCTGCCGGTGGAAGTGACTGCTTTGGTTGCCATGGGGCGGGATTCTATGCAGCGTCGGCGACGCTTCCGGACGCCTGCCGGCACGGGTCGTTCCCATGGGGGTTTCCACCCCCATGGGCAGGCCTTCGCGCGCATGCCGCACGGCACACGCGCTCCCGCACGTCCGGTTACCGATCGAGCCCCGAAGGCATGGGAGCGCTGTCGTAGCATCCGCCGCTTGTCCGCACGCACCCGACCGACCGGCCCGATGTCGCCCCTGCCCCGCTCCCCCCGCCCGCTGCTGGCCCCGCTCGTCCTGACACTGCTCTCCCTCCTCGGAGCGGGTGCGGCCCAGGCCGACAACTACAAGGCCAGCCCGGAGATGGCGATGGAGCTGCGCCACGCCCGCTGGTTCGACGGCGAGAAGCTGCAGAGCGGCACGCTCTACGTCGAGGACGGCCGCTTCGTCGAGAAGCGCCCGCGCAAGGTGAACCGCCTGCTGGAACTGCGCGGCCAGACCCTGGTGGCGCCGCTCGCCGACGCGCACAACCACAACCTGCAGAGCGCCTGGGGCCTGGACAAGTTCGGTCAGGACTACCTGCGCGACGGCGTGTTCTACGCGGCGATGCTGTGCGCCGACCCGGCCGCGATCGAGCCGATCCGCGCGCGCATCTCGCAGCCGGAGGCGCCGGACGTCCTGTTCGCCACCGCCTGCATCACCTCGTCCGATGGCCAGCCGCTGGCGATGCTGCAGTCCGGCACGCCGCCGATGGCGCTGGACCAGATCGTCGACAAGGCGGTGCTGGTCATGGACACGCCTGAGCAGGTCGGCCAGAAGTGGCCGCTGATCGCCGGCCGCCACAGCGACCTCGTGAAGGTCATCATGAGCTACCACGACCGGCCCGAGCTGCGCCAGGTGCCCGAGCAGCGCGGCCGGCTGGGCGTGACGCCCGAGGTCGTGGCCGAGGTGGTCCGCCGCGCGCAGGCGGAGCAGCGCCGTGTCGTGGTCCACATCGAGAGCGCCGCCGACTTCGCCGCCGCGGTGCGCGCCGGCGCCGACTTCATCGCCGAGCTGCCGGGCTACTTCCCGCAGCACGGCGAGGAGCCCGAAACCCACCTGATCCCGCCGGACGTCGCGGCGCTGGCCGCCGAAAAGAAGATCGGCATCGTCACCGCGACCGTGGCGACGCGATTGTTCCAGCCGGCGCCGGAACTGCTGGCGCGCATCGAGGCCGTGCAGAAGCAGAACCTGGAGCGGCTGAAGGCCGCCGGCGCGCGGCTGCTGGTCGGTTCCGACCTGTTCACCGGCAACGCGCTGAACGAGGTGCACCACCTCGACCAGTTGGGCGTGCTCGACAAGGCCGCGCTGCTGCGCCTGGCCACGGTCGAGACGCCCAAGGCGCTCTTCCCGCAGCGCAAGCTCGGCTGCTTCCAGCCCGGCTGCGAGGCCAGCTTCCTGGTGCTGATCGGCAACCCGCTCGAAGACCTGGACACCCTGGACAAGCCGATCCTGCGCATCAAGCAGGGCCGCGTGCTGACGCAGCTTGAGGACGTCGCCGCAACCGCGGGCGAAGAAAACAACGCCTTGAACTCTGCCGCCGGCGCCGAGAAGAAGGCCTCCGGCAAGAAGTCCAGCGCGAAGTCCACCAAGAAGTCGTCCGGCACCAAGGCCAAGCCGGCGGGCAAGCCCGCCAAGGGCACGAAGACGAGCGCGCGCCAGTCCTCGACGGCACGCGCCTGATCGCCCGTCGGGTCGTCGGTTGATGGGCCGGTCGATCGCCCTTCGGAGGGAGACTGACGTCCGCAAGTCATCCAGGCGTCAGCGGATCGCGCATGAAGCCATTACATTGACCGGATGAGCGCGATGCCGATTCCCCCCTCCTCCCCCCGCACGTTGTCCATGCGGCAGGTGCTGATCTGCGGCGCCGCGATCGTCACGCTGTCGATGGGCATCCGGCACGGCTTCGGCCTGTGGCTGACGCCGGTCACGATGGACCGGGGCTGGACCCGCGAAGCCTTCTCGCTCGCACTGGCCGTGCAGAACATCGCCTGGGGCGCGGCCGGTCCGTTCGCCGGCATGCTGGCCGACCGCTTCGGCGCCTTGAGGGTGCTGATCGTCGGCGCCCTCCTCTACGCCGCGGGCCTGGCGCTGATGGCGGTGTCGACCTCCACCGCCGGTTTCCTCGGCAGCGCCGGCGTGCTGATCGGGCTGGCCCAGTCGGGCACCACCTATGCGGTCATCTACGGGGTGATCAGCCGCAACGTCTCCGCGGAGAAGCGCTCCTGGGCGATGGGGGTGGCCGCGGCAGCGGGCTCGTTCGGGCAGTTCCTGATGGTGCCGGTCGAGAACTGGCTGATCGGCTACAACGGCTGGCAGAACGCGCTGTTCGTGCTGGCGATCGCCGCCTGCCTGATCATTCCGCTGGCCTTCGGCCTGCGCGAGCCGGCCCGGGACGCCGCGCACGGCGCCCACCACCAGAGCATCGGCCAGGCGCTGCGCGAGGCCTTCGGCTACCGCAGCTTCCAGCTGCTGATGCTGGGCTACTTCGTCTGCGGCTTCCAGGTCGTGTTCATCGGCGTCCACATGCCGAGCTACCTGAAGGACCACGGCCTGACGCCGCAGGTCGCCACCAACGCGCTGGCGCTGATCGGCCTGTTCAACGTCTTCGGCACCTACGCCGCGGGCACGCTGGGCCAGAAGCTGCCCAAACGCTATCTGCTGTCGGGCATCTACCTGCTGCGGTCCATCGCGATCATCGTCTTCCTGAACGTGCCGCTGACGCCCGCGAGCGTCTACGTCTTCGCGGCCGTGATGGGCGTGCTGTGGCTGTCCACCGTGCCGCCGACCAACGCGATCGTGGCGCAGATCTTCGGCGTGCAGCACATGTCGATGTTGGGCGGCTTCGTGTTCTTCAGCCACCAGATCGGCAGCTTCCTGGGCGTGTGGCTGGGCGGCAAGCTCTACGACGCGACAGGGTCCTACGACGTCGTCTGGTACCTGGCCATCGCGCTGGGCGTGATGGCGATGCTGGCCAACCTGCCGGTGCGCGAGACCGCGATCCCGCGGCGCGCGGTGCCGGCCGCAGCATGAAGCACCGCGGGCTCTGGCGGATCGTGGCGTGGCTCGCCGCTTGCGGCGTGCTGGCGGCGGTCTTCCTGACCTACACGCAGCCCTCGCTGATGCAGCAGCTGGGCGACGCGATCTGGGCCTGCTTCTGATCTGATTCCGGGTTTCGATCTGACGACGGATACAACAGGCGCCACGAGCGCAACGACAACGGAGACAACATGGTCGTGATCATCACCGGCGCCTCCGACGGCATCGGCGCCGAGCTGGCGCGTCAATGGGCGCGGCGCGAAGGCGCCAAGCTCTCGCTCGTGCTGGCGGCGCGCAGCGTCGACAAGCTCGAGAAGGTGGCGGCGGAGTGCGAGGCGCTCGGCGCCCACACTCGCGTGCAACGCTGCGACGTCGAGTCGCAGGAAGACTGCCAGGAGCTCGTGCGCACGACGCTGGGCGCCTTCGGCGCGATCGACGTGCTGGTCAACAACGCCGGCATGTCGGCGCACGCGCTCTTCGACCAGGTCAAGGACCTCGCCTGGTACCAGCGCCTGATGCAGATCAACCTGTGGGGCTCGGCCTGGTGCACGCAGGCGGCGCTGCCGGCGCTCAAGGCCAGCAAGGGGCGCATCGTCGCGGTCTCGAGCCTGGCCGGGCTGCTGGGCATCCCGGGCCGCACCGCCTACAGCGCCAGCAAGTTCGCGATGACCGGCTTCTTCGAGGCGCTGCGCACCGAAGTCGCCGCCAGCGGGGTCAGCGTGACCATCGCGTATCCCGGCGTCGTCGACACACAGATCCGCTACCGCGGCTTCAACGCGCAGGGGCACGCCTCGGGGCTGAGCAGCCTCGACGAACGCGGCGCGATGCCGGTCCAGGAGTGCGCCAGACTGATCCTCGACGGCACGCTGGCGCGCGAGCGCGACATCGTCATGACCGCCAAGGGCAAGCTGGGCCGCTGGCTCAAGCTGCTGGCGCCGGCGATGGTCGACCGGATGGCGATGAAGGCCCTCAAGAAGGAACAACGACCCGCATGAGCATGTCTTCTTTCCCCGGCACCCCCTTTTCCGGCGCGCCAGCCGCCAGCGCCGCCTTCCCCAGCGACTGGGTGCTGCGCTGGGCGCAGGCCTGGCGGGACCGCGACGGCATCACGGCGCTCGACCTCGCCTGCGGCTCGGGCCGCCATCTGAAACTGCTGGCGGGCGAAGGCCTGGCCGTCACGGGCGTCGACCGGGACGCGGCGGCGCTGGCGACGCTCGCCGGGCTCTCCGGCCGGGTCGAACTGATCGAGGCCGACATCGAGCAGGGTCCGTGGCCGCTGGCGGGGCGCGCCTTCGACGTCGTGCTGGTCACCAACTACCTGTGGCGGCCGCTGCTGCCGCGTGTCGTCGAGGCCGTCGCGCCGGGCGGCTGGCTGATTTACGAGACCTTTACCGACGGACAGCAGACGGTCGGCCGGCCGGCGCGTCCGGACTTCCTGCTGCGCCCTGGCGAACTGCTCGAGGCCGTGGGTGGCCTGCGCGTGATCGCCTACGAGGACGGCTTCATCGAGGCGGAATCCCCCGTCCCTGGGGACGGGGTCGTCAACGGCCGGTATGTGCAACGCGTTGCTGCCGTTCGGGAGAACCGGCCTGACGGCGCTGGCGGCGACGCGGGTGCGCCGCCTGGGGTCTACCCGAGATACCGGCTGCGCTGAGCGCGCAAGCCCGGAAGCGCCCCGGCGCTTCAGTAGAATCCGCCGATCCAGAGGAATCCTCAATGAACGCAATTGTTGGCAGCATCGTCGCGCTGGTCACGCCGATGCATGAAGACGGCCGCATCGACTTCGATGGGCTGCGCAGCCTGATCGACTGGCACATCGACCAGGGCACGGACGTCATCGGCGTCGTCGGCACCACGGGCGAGTCCCCGACGGTCACGATGGAAGAGAACCGCGAAGTCATCCGCGTCGCGGTCGAGCACGTCAAGGGCCGCAAGCCGGTCCTCGCCGGCACCGGCGCCAACGCCACCGCCGAGGCCATCGAGCTGAGCCGCTTCGCCAAGCAGGTCGGCGCCGACGCCACGCTGTCGGTCGTCCCCTACTACAACAAGCCCTCGCAGGAAGGCATCTACCAGCACTTCAAGGCGATCGCGGAAGCGGTCGACATCCCGATGATGCTGTACAACGTGCCCGGCCGGACCGTGGCGGACATGGCGCCGGAAACGGCCCTGCGCTGCGCGTCGCTGCCCGGCGTGTTCGGCGTCAAGGAAGCCACCGGCAACATCGAGCGCGCCGCCTGGCTGATCAAGAACGCGCCGAAGCACTTCGGCATCTACTCCGGCGACGACGGCACCGCCATCGCGCTGATGCTGCTGGGCGGACGCGGACACGTCAGCGTCACCGCCAACGTCGCCCCGAAGGCGATGCACGAGATGTGCACGGCCGCCATCGAAGGACGCGTGCGCGAAGCCACGGCCCTGCACTTCCAGCTGCTGGGCCTGCACAAGCAGCTGTTCTGCGAGCCCAGCCCCGCGCCGACCAAGTGGGCGTTGAACAAGCTGGGCCGCTGCCCCAACAACCTGCGCCTGCCGCTGACGCCGCTGACGCCCGCCGGCCAGGATCTGGTCGAGGGCGCCCTGCGTGAAGCCGGCCTGCTCTAATCACCCCCGGCCGGCGCGCGCCGGCCGCACCTTTTTCCTTCAGCGGCCGCGGGCCGCAGCGACCTACCTCGGAGATCTCCAGCGTGACTCGTTCCCTTTCTGAATCCGGCGCGCCCACTCCGGTGCGCGTGGCCTGCCTGATGGCGCTGGCCTCGCTGACGGCGTGCAGCACGTTCGAGAGCATCACCAGCAGCGACAAGGTCGACTACCGCACCCAGGCCAAGCAGACCACCGGCCTGGACGTGCCGCCGGACCTGACGCAGTTGCCCAAGGAAAACCGCCCCACCGGCCCGATCAGCGCCGCGCAGCTGGCCGCGCAGCCGAACGCCCAGCGCCAGGCAGTCGCCACCGCCGGCGCGCCGGTCGCGCTGGACAAGGCCGGCACCGTCGAATTCCGTCGCCTGGGCAACTCCCGCTGGCTGCACAGCGCGCTGCCGCCGGAGCAGCTCTGGCCGCAGATCAAGGGCTTCTGGCAGGACCGTGGCTTCACGATCGAGTCCGAGGACCAGAACGTCGGCCTGATGGAAACCAACTGGGCCGAGAACAAGGCCAAGCTGCCGCAGGACTTCATCCGCAAGACGCTGGGGTCGCTGCTGGACTCGCTGTATTCCACCGGTGAGCGCGACCGTTACCGCACCCGCCTGGAACGCAACGACCAGGGCGGCACCGACATCTACGTCACGCACCGCGGCCTGATCGAGGTCTACACGAACTCGCAGCGCGACGAGACCGGTTGGCAGCCCCGCCCGTCCGATCCGGAGCTGGAAGCCGAGATGACCTCGCGCCTGATGCTCAAGCTCGGCGGCAAGGAAGAGGACGCCAAGACGATGGTCGCCAACGCGCAGCAGCCGGCGCCCTCGTTCGCCGAGGCGCCGCGTGGCAACGCGCCGCGTTCGCTGGCCGACGTGCCGGATCAGCTGAAGATCAACGAGGACTTCGACCGCGCCTGGCGCCGTGTCGGCCAGTCGCTGGATCGCCATGGCTTCACGATCGAGGACCGGGACCGCAAGCAGGGCCTGTTCTTCCTGCGCTACGCCGATCCGAACCAGGCCGGCAAGGAAGAGCCCAACTTCTTCCAGCGCCTGTTCGGCGCGACCAGCGCGTCCACCGCGGTGCGCTATCGCGTGTCGGTCAAGACCGAGGGCACGACCTCGACCGTCATGATCCTGGACGACAAGGGTCAGCAGCAGACCAACGAAATGGCCAAGCGCATCCTGCAACTGCTGATGGAAGACGTGCGCTGATCTCTCTCGATGGCGGACCACCGTACGCCATCAGTTTGCGCAAATCAAAACGCCACCTTCGGGTGGCGTTTTTCATTGGGGCGCATTCGACGCACGCCCTCGCGCACATTCGCTGCGGAGCGGCTCGGCAAACTCCACTCTAATACCAGTGCGAGGCAAAGAAAAAGCCGCAAGGGCGAACCCTTGCGGCTTTTTCTGGACGAGTGATCGTCTTAGTTGCTGGCGGCCGAAGCAGGCGCAGCAGCGTCGGAAGCGGCAGCCGAAGCTTCCACGGCCGGGGCCGAGGCTTCAACGGCGGGAGCCGAAGCTTCCGGAGCCGGGGTCGCCACGGGAGCGACAGCTTCTTCCTTCTTGCCGCAAGCGGTCAGGGCAACAACGGCCAGCAGGGAGGCCAACAGGATCGACTTTTTCATACTTGTCCTCAAGTAACTTTTAGACGAACAATCAATTACCGGTAATTAATGAAGTCGTACCAGATGACAAGTACAACTTCAGCAGACCAAGACGTGAGAAACCTCGAGCGCTTCCCTCGCCTAGCCAATGATTATAGCCACCAGTTTGTAATCTCCTTACAAGCCTAGGGTGCTGCTGGCGAACGAGTCGGCAGACCGTTGCTCAATAGCATCAAACCACTCACCAGCCATGGCCTCTTCGCGGGCGTCACGCAGCGACAGTGAGGCCCTCGCCGGTGTCCACAGCTTCATCGTCAGCAATCCGGGTGCCAGCAGGAGGCCCATGGGAGCGGGTGTGCTGCGCTCGGCGAGGTCGGCCGGATCGTAGGCGCGCGCCTGGACCACATGGTCATGCGTCTGGCGCCACTGGACGAAACGAGGATGGACGCGCCGCAGCGTCTCGTAGTCATGGCTCGCCAGCAGACGCAACTTGCGGTGGGGCAGCGCCCATCGATGCAGCGCGTCCAGCAAGCCGGACTCGGACAGCGGCCAGTCGGCGAAGTCCGGGTCCAGCCAGCACAACTCGCGTCCACCCTGCTCCGCCGCCAACTGCAGCGCTTGCCGCAGCATTTGCCGGACTTCCGCGGGGGATTCCACGAGTCCAGGCTGGAGGTCGGGGGCGGGGGTGATTTCCGGCGACATGTCGTGCTCCTGACGATGGCGTGGGCGATGCGGATCGGTCAGGCGGGCAGCACCCAGCCGTCCTCGGTCCATTGGTCCAGCAAGTCGCGTGCGCCGTCACTCAGCCTGGCAACCTCGGCCGCGGACAACGCACGGCAGTCCGCCATCCGGCGCATCAGCGTCGCATCGCGTCCGCCGGCCCGGAAGGATTGTCCGTTGATGAAGACATGCGCGGCGTCGTACATCATTCGCGAGCGGGCGCTCAGCCGTGCGCCCTGCCCCGGCGGCAATGCCTCGCCAGGTTCGAAGACGACGCGGGGCTTGGGTTCGGTCAGCGCCTCACCGAGCGCGCGCTCCAGCGCCAGCGGCTGCGAGGCGGCTCTGAGCACCGCTTCGCGGGCGAAGGCCGTCAAGGCGTCGGGAATGCGCCCTGGTTCGCCCGTGGCGGTCTGGCGGGGATCGACGTACATCCGGTCGCCACGCGGGGCCTCCTCGTCGTCCGTGAGACGCACGAGCAGTTCGTTGGCGAGCTCGCTTCGCCACGGCGAGCGGAATCCCACCGAGGCGGTCATGCAATCGCCGCCGACGGCCACGCCGTCGTGCGCCCAACCCGGCGGCAGGTAGAGCATGTCGCCGGGCTCGAGCACGAACTCCTGTTCGGGTTCGAAGTCCGCCAGCACCTTCAGCGGGACGTCCTCACGCAGCGCGCCGGTGGTCGACACGCCCAGGCGGCCGATGCGCCAGTGGCGTCGGCCGTTCACCTGGATCAGGAAGACGTCGTAGGAATCGAAGTGCGGGCCGACGCCGCCGCCCTCGCTGGCATACGACAGCATCAGGTCGTCCAGCCGGGCCTCAGGGACGAAGCGAAAGCGGCTCAGCAGCGCCTGGGCGGGCTCGACGTGCAGGTCCAGGCCTTGGACCAGCAGCGTCCATTGCGGCTTGCTCCAGGCGGGCAGCTTGGCGATCGGGCCCTGGCGCATCGTCCAGCGGTCGCCGTCCTGCTGCGACACGAGGCGGGATTCCACCTCGTCGCTGGCCGCCAGGCGGGCCAGGCCGGCGCGATCGATCGGCGGCACCACGCCGGGCAGCGCCTGGCGCACGAGCAGCGGCTGCTTCTGCCAGTGGCGCTTCATGAACTGGGCGGGACTCAGGCCGCCGAGCAGCGGCAGCTTCGCGTTGATGTCGATGCCGGAGGAACCGGCAGCGGCGGCCGCGGCCGGGGCGCGCTTCGGTGCGGCCGGTGGGGCCGGTGGGGCCGGCGGTGTCTGGGGGGACTTGGACTTGGAGCTCATGGGCGCGCATTGTCTGAGAGAATTGCACGATGCAAATCACTGCCCCCTGCGTCGTCTCCCTGACTTGGAGACTCGAGGACGCCCAAGGCCAATCCGTCGAGGTGCTGGACCCGCCGATGGAGTTCTTCTACGGTGGCCAGGACCTGTTCACGAAGGTCGAGGAAGCGCTGGCCGACAAGGTCGCCGGCGACGAGGTCAGCGTGGCGCTCGAGCCCGAGGACGCGTTCGGCGACTACGACAGCGCCCTCGTCTGCTTCGAGCCGCGCGAGGTCTTCCCCGAGAACGTCGACCCCGGCATGCAGTTCGAAGGGTTGCCCGAAGGCGCATCGACGCCGGACATGCCGGCCGACCGCATCTACACCGTGACCGAGGTCTATCCGGAGCACGTCGTCCTGGACGGCAACCATCCGCTGGCGGGTGTCGGCCTGCGCATCCACGTGACGGTGCACGACGTGCGCGAGGCCACCGAGGAAGAGTTGGAAGCCGGTTCGCTGGGCGATTCGGGTTTCACCGTTGCCACCGGCCTCACCGCCGGTCCGGGACCGGACGAGCCGATCCACTGAGTTCTTCCGAAGTCCGAATCCATGGAAGCCCCGCGATGCGGGGCTTTTTGCTGTCTAGTCGCCGAGCAGGCGCCATCGCGCCTCCAGCGAGGCGAGTTCCGGTTCGGCATGGGGATCGCCCGCTTCGGCCGCGAGGGCATACCAGCGCCGCGCGGACTCGGCGTCCGGTGGATCCTCACCGATGCCGAAGCCATATCCCCGAGCGACTTCGAGCCTGAAGTGCGGATCGGGCTGATGCGTGGCCAGGGCCATCATGTGCTTGAAGCGCATGCGCATCGCGTCCTGGACGGACTGGTCGCCGATCATCAGCTCATAGGCTTTCAGGAACTCGATCTGGGTGTCCCGGTCGTCGTCGCGGGCGATCGCTTCGGCTTCGGCGAGGAGTCGTCCGACCGTCGCGGGATCCTCGTCGCGACTGGCGCGCGACAGGGCCATCGCGACGAGCGCCCAGACCTGGCCCTCCTCGATGGCTTGACGGAGCAAGCGGTCGACGAGTTCCTCGTCGCCATTGACCGCCGCGTCCAGGTAGTCCATCCGATCGATCATGGCCCGCCTCGTCCTTCTTGTGCCCGCGGCCTCATTGCTGCACTCGCGCCCGGAGCGCCGCCGGCGTCATCGTCGTCACCGAGATGGCCCGGACGCCACCGATCGGGGAATGCAGAGACAGCATCATGTCGTCTCGCCAATATTCAAGGATCTCATCATTCATGCTGTGTGAGCGCCGCCATCCGCGGCTGTCGATGAACTCGACCATGAGGGTCTCCGGAGGCCGGCCCAGCGGCGTCGACAGCGCCACCCTCCCGAACCAGCGATGTTTCCCCGACCAGTCCACGGGCCCGCACTTCGCCAGGGGAGGCTGCGCGAGCTGCTCGCAGAGGAGGGACAACTCCCGTTCGATACGCTGTCGGGCTTCAGAACTGAACGTGCCGAGGGTCTCCCGGTTGCTGGCGGGCCCGGTGATGAAAACAAAAACGACGTAGGTCGCCAGCGCGATGGCGCCGAACACCTTCAAGTGGACCTTGATGCGCATCTCCCCGCTTCCTCAAGACAAAGATTCGTGGCGAGATCAACGGTCCCAGATCGCCCGCTGGAACTCCTCGCTGGATTCGAAGGCCAGGCTGGTCCTCTTGCCGCGAAATTCCGCCACGCGCCAGCGGTCGACCTCCAGCCAGACGAGGAGTTCATCCGTTCCGGATGGAGACTTGCAAGGCACCCAGACGCGGACGGACCAGTTGCCTGGAATGTCGTCGGCCAAGGCGGCCTTCAGGTCCTGACCAAACGCCAGGCCCGCCTGGCGGCTCAATGCCGCGGTGTCGAGCAGCGTCAGATCGACAACGAAAGGATCGAAGCGACTTGAACCGACGTCGTAGCTCTCCGGCGTCAAGTGATCCAGGCCATGCCGCACCAGGGTCACCACCGAGAGCCATTCAGCTTCATCACCCCAATCTTCATCCTCGTCCATCAGCGCTCCCATCTGGCGTTCACCGGCCCACAGATTCTCACGCCTGAGTCAGGCCTGACGAGCAGCCGTCCCGCAAGTTGCCGCCATCGTCGAAGAGACTGTCGAGTCGACCGAATTCCGCAGTGACGTAGGTGGCCAGATCACGCCACTCGGCAATGACACTCCCACTGCGCTCCAGTGCGAATACGCGCTTGTCACTTTCAAGACAGGCGATGAGAACACCATCCCACCGGTAGCCACCAAAGACCAGCGCCCTCTTGCCGAGCACGGTCCGCGCGGGCGCGTTGGCAGAAATCAATTCCAGCGGCTGCGAGGTCTTCCCGGGATCTTTCGTACGAATCCCAAAGAAGTTCAGGTGTCCGGAAAAGAAGCGCGCGCCGTTCAGCACCTGCAGCAGTTCCCGATAGACACTGGGGAAACTCCAGAATCCAGCGTCGGCAATGTCGGCGATCGCACTCGCAGGCAACCCCTCGGGTCGCCAGACACTGGCACCCAGATCCCTCCAGCATTCGTCGAGCGCCGATGACGGGAGCGGCGCATAGAGGACAGAGAACCACTTGTCCTCACCAGGAAACTGCGGCACGCGCTCGCCGAACATCAATGCGTTTCCAGCGGCCACTCGCGGCATTCCCTCGCGTCGCTCCAGCGCTTCAAGAATGAGTCGAAACGCATCTGAACGATTGCGTCCCGACTCAAGCAAGTCTTCATCCACCGATGGACTCCTAATTATGCGAACTGCGTGCACGCTACTTCGCCGTGGTCGCAATGAATGTCCGAACGCCTTCCCTGGGGACATGGATCGAGAGTTCCATGTCCCCCCGCTCGAAAGACACAACCTCCCCGGAGGTTGTGGAGTGAGTCCATCCGAGCTCCCCGAGCATCCGCTCGACATCGCTCCGCTCCGGCGCACCGTTGAAGCCCTCGAGTTCAATCTTGCCGAACCAGCGATGTTTCCCGTGCCAGGTCACTCCGCCGCAGCGAGCGATGCGTTGACGCTCGCTGGCTTCGCACGCCACCGCCAGCGTCTGCTCGATCTGCACTTTCGCTTCCGGACGGAAAATGCCAAGCGCTTCGCGATTGCGGATGGACATGCCCACCATCGCCGTCAGGGCCGCCAACACCAGAGCGACGTGGGCCGCGATCTTGAATTTGAGCTTCATCAACTCTCAACCCTCAACGTCCCCAGAACGCCTGCTCGAACTCTTCGGTGGAGTGAAGCGCAAGTCATCACTCTTCAACGTCTCGAAGCGCGCCGGACTTGACGTTGGTGAACGGAAAGTCATTGCACCAGCTTCTGAACGTTTCTCAAGAAGATCAGATCCTCGTCACGAAGTTGCAGGCCACGCTCGGCCACGACCGCAATCATTTGTCTTTCGGCCTTGGCTGCATGCTCGACGGCGTCGGTCACTCGTCCGAGAACGATCAGCGCCGCCGTGTAGGGCTCCAGCACGGTCAGGAATGGCCAGCGGGACTGCTCCACTGCCGCCACATAGGACGGGACGTCCACCACGGACGAGAGCAGCGCCTGCACCTCGGGCGTCGTCAGCACGTCGTCCACATGCTGCTGCGCAGTGCGAGCGATTTCAGCCTCATCGCCCGGATAGAAGCACCACCCAGTCCTTCGCCGCTCCGCCGGCACCATGTGATTGATGAGCGCATAGGCTGTGAACGACTCGTCCGCGACGGTGTGTCCCAAGGCGACTTCCTGTCGAAGGATCGCTTCAAGGCGGATGCCGATGCCTGCCTGAAAACAGAGGGCGTCCTTCTTGTTGTAGATCGCGACGAAGGAGATCACGTGATCAACGCCGTCGGCGACCCGGACGCTGGCCTGGACACTCGACGCGGCCTGATTGACCACCACAGTCCGGCCTCGCGCCTCGAGCGCTTGCGCCAGCGCCTGCAACGCGACTCTCCCAAAGCCTCGTGCCATTCAATTCTCTTTCCACTCGCGCAAGGACCGGGCTGATCCGTTCTTCGCTGCCATCTCTGCCCAGTAGCGTGCCTTGACCGGATCACACGGCGCGCCGTTGAGTCCTTCCAGGTAATGCAGCATCAACGATTCCTGGACGAAGAGGTTGCCGGCTTCGCCGACCTGCTCGAGATGAGCCAAAGATCGCTTCTGACGCGAAACAGGATCTCCCGCGCCAAGGCCGATCAAATATGCGGAGGACAAGGACACATGGCCATCCCAGTCGTCAGCTTGCAAACTGCGCTCCGCTCGTTCGATGCACTGTTCGCTCAACGCCGACTCGCCCGCGTCCAAATAGTGATCGGCGAGAGCAACGAGCGCGTCGATCGATCCAGCATCGGCGCACTCATTCATGTGGCGCAACGCTTTGGCCACATCGCCTTCCTGGAGCCAACGTCTCGCTTCTTCCTTGTCAAAGTCCATCGCTTGGAACCGATCAGAGGAGTCGCTCATCGAATCGCACCAGGCGGCAGACGATGACCATCGCCCCGTTTCGGAACTGCAGGTGATGGCGAAACCGCCCCTCTGAATCTTGAACAAGCTCATGAGCATCGAGGTCGTTCAATGCGGCCCAGTCACGATCCGAATGGAATTCCTCGACGTCGTTGTAAGAAAGCTCGAATATCCGATCGCCGTATCGTCCGACCAGCTCCAGCCGGATCGACTGCCGACGTGGGACATCGGCGATCACGGCCGGTTCGAAACGACGCCCGAGCGATGAAACGTAGGCATCGTGCAAGGTGTGGTCGCCGGTCATCAGCAGCCGTTCTTCGCTCAACAGATCGGCGAGATCCAGCGCCAAGCCCGGCCTCCACCTCTCCAGATACTGCTCATACGAACGGTAGTCCCAACCGTCCTCGTCAGAGTAGCTCATGTACTGCATCGTCGATTCCATCTACGGAGACCCGTCTGAAGCGCGCAGAGGCTCACTGTCGCGAACCAGCGATGCTTGTGCTCACGACACAGCGTTGCACGCCACGGTGCCGCATACAAACTGCTGAGAGGCGCCAGCCGGGAAACGATTTCAGAGCCTCAGCATCCAGTCCGGCAACAGGGCAACGAGGCCGAGCGCCAGGAGGAAGGCGCAACCCCATGCGAACCAGCGCTTCACCGATCTGACCGCGGCCTTCTCGGCTTCCCGCTCCCAAAGGTCCTCGATCAGGAAGGCAAAGGGGCCCATCAAGCCCATCTTGACGCGCGCCTTCAGGGGCAACTCCACATTCACCAATCGGATCATGTGATAGATCCCGAGGCAGATGCAGATGAAAGCCAGCGAAAAGAGGGTCATGACGACGAACCACATATCAGCGGAACTTTGCTTTCAACCAGTCGGCAAGACCACGCAAAGAAATCGTGCGCGTCTCCTGGGGCGCCGCGGAGACACCGATCTCGAACACCGACTTTCCTGCCTTGATGCTAGAGAAACTGCCATCCATGTTGGTGCTGTAACCCACATTCCAGAATCCACCAGCGGCGGAGTATTGCACTCCCATCGTTCCATTCAAGCTCCTCAGATCGCCACTCCAGATGGTGCCGTTCATGGAAGTTCCGAACTTGTAGGCCGAGAAACTCGCTTCGGCGGGCAAGGTGTATTCGGTCACCAGGCCAGCGTCGGTCGGCATGAATCCCTTGAAGCTCACGGCTGCCGACAGGCTTCCCGATCCCATGGGGCCGAGAGACACTTCTGGCCCGACACCCGCCGTCCAGGTCTGCTCCATCACCGACCCCCAATAGGAGGTGAAGAAACGCCGGAAGCTTTCCGCTCCCGACGACGGCGTTGTCTGGAACCCGGCGCATTCCATCTCCCGGCCCGCCACGCATCCTCCGCGCGACATCTGGTTGAACAGGTAGGCCAGGCCCGCCTGCCCGGCGCCGTTGACGAACTTGCCGCCGCCGATGACCGATACCGTTCCGCCGGCCACCATCGTCATGACGCCACGAGTCGACCAGTGCATGTCCAAGCCCTGGGTACCCTCGGAAACTCCTTTGGAGACGAACGCAGCCATGGCGCTGGGTCCACATTGCCCTCCGCTCACTGCGCCTTGAACACATCCCACCATGGCATGCGCCACCATGCGGCCAGGCACGTTCTTGACGCCATCGGCAATGCCATTGAATGCAGCAGCAAACAGCATCGACTGCGCCACTGACTCGAACGTCGCGCCGGGCGTCAACGCGGTCGCCACGCCAGCAGAAACCACCGCATTTCCGAGACCACCGGCGGCAAAGGTGGGGCCGACGGATCCCAGCCCGCTTTCCACCAGACCGCCCGCCTTCCCGGCGCCCGACAGGGCCGCCATCATCATGATCTGTCCCGCCATGCGCCAGTACTGGTTGCCCTCCTGAGCCAGCACGAAACCGACGATGAAGACCGGGACCTGCCACCACTCTCCCGTCGGATCGCGGTAGATCAGCGGGTTGTTCAGCACGTAGCTGTAGCGGTTGTAGCCCTGCAGCAGCGTCGGATCCTGAATCAGCGGATCCGCGCTGAGGAAGCGCCCCAGCAGCGGGTCGTAAATGCGCCCATTCATGTGCACCAACGCCAGCTCATCCAGGTGTTCGTGACCAGTGAACCCCCGATCGCCGTGCGCCGGGCTCTCCGTCAGCGCTGCCTCCGCGCCGGTGGGCGCCTGGCGCCGCCCCCACGGGTCGAACAGCGCACGCTCGATCACCTGACCGCTCGCGTCGCTGACCGCGACGATCGAGCCCAGCGCATCCTTGTGCCAGTAGCTCACCAGTCTGGGATCAGCCTGCACTGCACCGGCACCAGCGCCCTCGCCCAGCGTCTTCACGACTGCGACCACTTCCCCACCAACGCTCACGAAATGCCGGTGCTCCACGCGCCGGTTGGCACCTTCCATGACGTCCTCGCGCTCATAGCCTAGGCCGCCCGCGCTATCTGGATGCAACTGGAAGACGCGCCGCTGCAGCACCTCGGCCGAATAGAAGTCCTCGCGCAGCCGCTTGTGATCGCCGTCGTAGACGAAGGTGACCTTGTTGCTGCCGTAGCTCATGCTCGACGGCCGATTGAAGGCATTCCAGGTATTCGTGCGCCGCTGCACGCCCGTCACCGAAGCCAACTGCCCGTTGTCGTCATAGGAATAGTCGCTGCCCCCTGCGGACTTCACCGCGAACGGCTGCGGGGTGCCGGCCGCGTTGTAGCGATAGCCGCCAACGTCTTCCTTGCTCAGGATGCTACCCAGCGCGTTGTAGGTGACCGCCACATCGCGCGTCGCCGCCGCGTTGCTGGCCGAGCCCAAATGGTGATGCGTCAGTCGATTCAGCCGGTCGTACTGGAAGGTATCCAGTACACCCATGCGAGCTTCCATGCGGGTCTTGATGTTGCCGGCGACGTCGTACTCGTAGCGGTGGTCCAGCACATCGCCCCATCCGTCGCCGGTACCCGCACGCAGAAGGAAGGCCTTGCCCGAGACCACGTCCACGCTGTGGCTGGTCAGGATGCCATTGCCCAGGCGTGACTTCTGCAGGTTGCCGCGCGAGTTGAATACCGTCTCACGCGCGAGCCCGTCGATCTGCCAGAACACCCGTCCAGCGTTCGCCGCGTCGGCCACGCGCACCAGCGTACCGGGCACTGCGTCGGTGGATCCCGCGTATCCGTAGCTCAACGCAAAGCCGGTCGGGAAGCTTTGCGTAGCCACGCGGCCGAGACCGTCATAGCCCACGCCGGTCGTGAATGCTCGATCGCCACTGCTCAGCGTCGTCTGCGAGGCCCGAGCCAGCGTGTCATAGGCAATGCGCGTGTGCGCCACCTTCGGCACCGACGCGTTCGTCGGATCTCCGCCGGCGGCCACTTCGCACAGCCGGTTGTGTCCGGACGCGCACGAGAGCCCTGCCGCGTTGCGGTCGTAGTACCAGACCGTGTTCAGGTCGGGATTGCGCTTGGCCGTCATGCGCCCGAGTTCGTCGTACTCCAGCGATGTCGGCTGCCTCTTGGCGTCGATCTGCCGACGCAGTTGCCCCAGTCCGTCAAACTCGTAGTTCCAGGTGCCGACGCTCGGGTCGCTCATCTCGAGCTTGAAGCGCGCATGACCTGGCGAGTAGGTGATGGAAGTCTTGTTGCCCATCGCATCCACGATGCGCACCGGGTTGCCCACCGCGTCATAGGCGGTGTTCAGAGTCGCCCCATAGGCGTCGACCGTCTGGACCACCAGGCCTTGCGCGTCCTTGCGCGCAATCGTCTGCCTTGGGGCATTGTCCGGGGTCGAGGCGGCCGGGATCTCCGCGATCGATTCGAGCCCGCGAAAGATCGTCAGTTGATCGCGGAAGAACGGCTGCTCTCCGTCGACGTTGCGCCAGTAACCGCGCTGATGCACCGCGCGATGCATCAGGTCGAACGCCACCGTCCACTGTCGGTGGTACTCCGCGTCGCCCAGCGTGACGGTTCCCGAGGCATCGCGCCCATAGAAGTTGTTCCAGCCGGCCACGACCATGCCGAGCTCATCGTAGGCGGTCAGTTCCATGACCCACCGGCCGCTGAAATGCCGGATCTCTTTCGCAACCACACGATGCAGGCTGTCGTAATGCACGCGGGAGGGCGGACCAGCCGCCTCGCCTGACGGGCCGTACGACTGCGTCTCGATGTAGTAGGCGGAAACGATGGTCGGCGCCACGTGGCTCACTGGCTCACCGTTGCCATCGGTGTTCAGTCGCGAGCGGTAGTCCACCGGGATCGAAGGCAGCGAGCGGATATCCAGGCATGCGCCCAGTTCACCCGGCTGCGCCGTCTTCATCGGCCCGAGGCAATAGACGCGGCGCGTGTCCGCGTACCCGTCGACGCTGGCGCCCGAGCCATCACGACTCACTGGCGTGTACTGACGCCTCACACGACCGAAGCCGTCGTACTCGATCCTCGTCGTCAACTGGCGGCCGGCATCGGCCTCGATGGTCTTGTCCAACGGCTGGCCGGATCCCGGGTCGATGCGATTGGACGCGCGGCTCATCGCCAGTGCCGGGTTCGTGTCCAGTCCCGGCTTGCCCACCCGCAACGCAGTGACGAACGCGCCTTCGGCGTGTCCGTTCTGCGCCGCATACACGTACTGCGTCGCACGCGGCACGAAGTTGGCACCGGATGGGCTGCACGAGCTGGTCGTTGTCAGCTTGCGGTTGCCGTAGGCATCGAGCACGTGCTCGGTGAGGACGCAGTCGTTCGAACCGGGCTCGACCGTTTCCTTGATCACCTGCCCGGTGACCGGGTGGTACTCGTAGGCGACAGTGCGCGTCACCTGACTCTGCGCCAGCACGGTGGACATCGACCAAGCCGTCAGCATCGCGGCGACCATGCGCAGCACACCGCGCAGGACTCGGGTCTTGAGCATCGGGAAATCCTTGCGGCTCATGTCAGTCCTCCAGCAGCAGTTGGAGGATCGCCGACAGCACTGCCGGCGAGATCTGGTTCGGCGGCGGCGTCTGGCCCTTGGGCGGCATCGTCGACATCACCTCGGCCGCGTGAGGCGAGGTGCCCACATTCGGTACGCCATGCATCTGGAGTTGTTGTTCCGGCGTCGGTGCCACGCTGGTCACCGTGCTGCGCGTCAGGCGGCCCAGCATCCATGCGTCGACGTTGTCTTGATAGGAGTTGACTGTCGACTTGCGCCAGTTCAGACCGGTACCGGCACCTTCGAGAATCATGGTGTCCTGCACCACCTCGGTGACGTTGCCGTAAGCATCCATCTGCGTGCGCACAGTCTGTTGCGGCAGCCGAATGCGCGACCTGCCGTCGAGGTCCCATTTGTCCGTCGTCGTCGTCGTGGCAAGGCGCACCCGTGGATTCGCCGGCACCGTATCGCCCAGTCGGTTGACCGTGACCTGGGTCAGCAGGAAGTCAGCCGAGTTCAGGTCACCGCCGCTCGCGGTGGACGCGATCGTGTTCAGGATGTGCCCCAACGCCGTGCCGAGTTCGCTCCCGGGCACGTTACCCGGCTTGCTGCCCGTCATTGCGAAGCGCCGCTGGATGCGCAACTGGCCGACCTCCCGGTAGTCGCCCTTGGTCGAGCCGTCGACGTCGTCGTTGCCGCTCGTACCCGGGCCGGTCCCGTTCCGATTGCCCAGTCCTTGGAAGTAGATCAGATGCTCGATCGCATTGCTGCCCTCGGTCAGCATCCAGCGCTCCGAGAATCCCTGCGAGCCCAGCAGCGGGCTGTAGCGCAGGTCCTTGTAGTAGTAGCGGGCATTGCCGGTCAGCCGCTGGTTCGTGCCCTCGCGCCAGGCGCGCGTCTCGAAGACCACCTGCTGCTTGGGCTGCAGGATCAGCGAGCCGTTCTTGCTGTTCACCGCGCTGGCCTCGCCGTAGCCGCTGCGGTAGTACACGCGGTTGGTCGTCATCGACGTGTAGCCGATGCGCGTCTCCGCGCCGACGCCGTCGCCGAAGCGCGTCATCAGCGGCGACTCCGGCAGGCGCTGCTCGGGGAAGCCCGCCATCACGCCGTAGATGTCGCGGGTCTGGTTCCAGCAGCCGTTCTCGTTGCAGGTCTCGGTGCCGGGAATCTCTTCGGTCCGCATCGTGATGCGGCAGAAGGTCGACACCCCGCTCCCGAACATGTCGCAGAAGCCGCGTCCGCCGTCGGGGATGCCGAAATTGACCCAATGCAGCTGGACATCGGAGCTGGCGAAGATCGTCGAGTCGCCCGAGGTCAGCCGGCAGACCATCGAGTTGGTCGAGTTCTGCCACGGCGTCGCATGCGGATCGCCGCCACCGACGGCGCGGCAGTAGTCCGGGTTGCCGTCGCCGTTGACGTCGATCCACCAGCGCGCGAACCAGCCGGTGTCGGTGGGCTCGGTCATCGAGTCCGAGCCGGAGCCCAGCCAGCCGCTGCCCGTCGAGAGCCGGCAGGCCACGCGCCGGACATTGGAGTTGTTGGTCGGCCGGCAGTAGTCGATCTTGCCGTCGCCGTTGATGTCGATGAACGCGGAACCGGCTTCCTCGTTGCCAGGCCCCAGGTCGGTCGAGCGCGACTCGCCGCCGGTGAAGGGACCGTCCTTCGTCCCGAGCAGGCAGCGGATCGCGTTGTTGTTGACGAAGCAGTAGTCCTGGTAGCCGTCGCCGTTGACGTCATGGAAGCCGCCTTTGCGCAGGGTGTCCTTGCTGACGTCGGAGAGCGCCACCTTGCCCCAGTTGGGCAGCAGCGTGAAGCCGCCGGTGCTGGCCTGCGTGCATTCGATGCGGCTGTTGCTGCCGCCGCCGGTCATCAGCACGCAGTAGTCCGTGCGGCCGTCACCGTTGAGATCGGCGAAGATGAAATCGCCGCGCTCGGTCGGACCCATCGGATTCAGGCGGACCACATATCGCATGTGGCTGGGACCGACGGGAAAGTCGACTGTCGCGCGAAAGTCCGTCCCCAGCCGGCATTCGACGCCCAGGCGCGCACCGCCGTCGCGCTCCGAAACCTTGCACAGGTCGACCTTGCCGTCGCCGTTCTGGTCGACCCAGCGGAGCGACTCCGGATCGGTCCAGCCGATCTCGCCGAAGCTCACGGGCGAAGTCTCCAGCGCGGTCCCGTTCGACAGATAGCAGTCCAGCCGCGTGTTGCCGACCAGAAAGCACAGGTCGTCGCGGCCATCGTTGTTGATGTCGACCCAGTAGCGGCCCTCCTTCGGGCCGGGATCGACGAAGCCCTCGCGGGCATAGGACTGCGCACCCTGCGCCTGCGCGCCCGGCGCGGACAGACCCAGTGCCAGGCCCAGCACCAGCTGGAGCAGGCCCAGCACCATGAACGGCGAGAGGCGTTGAAGGAATCCGGAAGCGATGACCATGGCGATGCTCGTGGACGCGGATGTGGACGTGGACGCGCGAGGGCGGAACGGAAGGACGCAGGCGTGCGACATGGGCGACCTCACGGGCACAGCAGCCGGCGGCCGGTGCGCGGATCGATGCCGCAGTCGGTGCCGCCGATCGGCGGATTCACGACCCCGCCCTCCCCCGCGACCTGCGTCGTCGCCTGTCCCCACACCAGGTCCGCGGTGTGGTTGAACTGCAGCGGCGGCAGCCGCGTGCCGTCGCGGCCGATCTCCTGGATGCTGGCGAGACGGCTCGTGCGCGTGGCCCGCACCGGCGTGCTGCCGTTGGTGAGCGCCTCGTAGGTCAGTTCGTAGGTGCGCACCCGCGTGCCGCGTTCGGCGACCGACGGGCCGGAGAAGCCGGTGTAGGTCTGCAGCGACTTCAGCCGCTGCCCCTGCTCCTGACGCGAACCGGCGTGATAGCTCAGCAGCCGGTCCCGACGCGCTTCGTAGGTCAGGAGCACCGCCGAATTGCCGGGCGCGCCCGGCCGGTTGGTGTAGCGCACGTAGTGCAGCAGGTGCGAGCCCGCCCACATCGACTGCGTCGACTCGGTGCACCGGGCGCCGTCCTCAAGGATCTCGCCGGCGCAGTAGACGAAGTCCACGCTGTTGCCGTTGCGATCCTCGATCCGGCGCAGCATCCAGCGGACCGCGAACTGCGTCGACGCCAGGCCGGATCCGATGTTGCTGCGCACGATGGCATTCGCCTCGCCGCCGAAATGCATGATCAGTCCGGACTTGCTTTCCACCGTCCAGCTCTGCGGCGCGTTGCTGCCGACCGGATAGGTCCCGACGGCGCGCACGCGGGAGAAGCTGTCGCGCTCGGTGCGGTATTCCGTGCCCGCCAGGCCGTAGGTGGCATCGCTGCTGCTGCCGCTGACCAGCAGCAGGCGCTGGCCGTCCAGGCAGTAGCGGTCGCCCACGCCGAAGGTGACCGCGCCGCGTTCACCGTCGTGCAGATCCGTCTTCGGGCAACGCGTCACCGCCGACGGCCCCGTCAGCATCCAGCCCAGGCCGACCATGCCGTTGCCCTGCTGGCTGCCGTAGGAGAGGCTCAGTTGAGGCTCCATCCCCGCAATGCCCGGCACGACCTTGATCGGCACGTTGATGCTGGCGGCACCGCTCGCGTTGACGGAGAACTCGTGGGGCGTCGTCATCTCGGCCCGCGCGCCGGGGCTGATGGCCGCCAGCGCCAGCGCGACCGCCGCCGCCGTGGTCGCGCGTCCGGACAAGCGCCGCATCCCCTCCGGGAACGGGCTCAACATGTTGTGGAGATTCAATCGCATCGTGTGTCTTCCGCCTCGTGCCGCGTCCAGGGCCGGACAGGCACGGGCTGACCCGATGCGGATCGACCGCGAGCGGTCGATCGCAGCAAGCTGCGCGTTTCCTCCCTCCCCTGACGCGGCGTTGCGCCGCGTGTCAGGTCTTGCCGCGCGTGTTCGCGTCTGCTGACAGGACCTTTGGGCGCGCAGTATACAAACGACTTAACGCTTGTTTAACGATAAATCAACACCAAGCAAACCACCTCTCCGGTGACGGGAGACGGCCCTTCAAACGTCGCGGGCGCAGAGCCGCCGATACAGGTCGAAGACCTTCGCCTCCAGCTCGGCCGGACTGCAGCAGACGCGTGCGCCGATCAGCCGCGCGCGGTAGTTGTGGATCTGCTCCCGCACGGCGTGCGACCAGCTCTGGGTGCTCGGCGTCAGGTCGAAGGTGCTGCTGCGCAGCACGTGCAACCAGCCGGTCAGCACCGGCTCCGGCAGAGCCGCCAGTGTCTCGGTGAGGGTCTCCGGCGCTTGCGCACGACCGGCATGCAGACGGTGCAGCATCAGCAGCCGGATCACCAGCGCCGGATCCGAGGCCGCGGTCATGGCCAGCGCCTCATGCGGCGCGCCATGCCGCACCAGTCGGAACAGGCGCCCCAGCACATCCAGATCGCAACTCGGCAGCGATCGCGGCGACTCCTCCTGCGGCGCCATCAGCAGGTCGCCCTGGAAGTAGCGCACGCCCAGCGCCTTGAGGCGCAGGTAGTCCCCCGGCTCGGTCATCCGGTCCGCGATCAGCGTCGCGCCGGCCTGGCGCGCCAGCTCCTGGACCGCCGCCCAGGCACTCACCGGCGCGAGCGACACATCCAGCTTCACGAACGAGACCATCGGCAGCCAGACGGTCCGCGGATCGTCCGGCGTCACCACGCCCGCCAGCGCGAAGCGGTAGCCGCGCGCATGCAGTTGGGCAATGCGGCGGGTCAGCGATTCCTGGACGGGCACGCCAACGGGCAGTTGGATGGCGCCGAGCGAGCCGCACAGGACATCGGCGATCGGACTGAGCAGCGTCGCCGCGTCCATGTCGACGAACAGGCAACCGGGACGGCGATGCGCCAGGCCGCCGTCCAGCAAGGCCTGGCTCAGCAGCAGGCTGGTCGCGTAGGCGCTGGGCGGCGGCGTGCGGCGCGAGCCGGCGTTCCAGCGGAAGCACAGTTCCTGACCCATCGGCTCGACGGAGCCGTCGATGATGGGCTGGCGTGCGAAACGGGAGTGCGCCGGTTCGGGTTGGATCAGCAGCCGGGTCACCGTAACGCCGCTGCGGGAGGGTCGGGAGGATGGCATGAGCATGGAAAGCGTCGACAGACCCGGATGCCCGGGCGGGACATCAGTATTTCCAGGAACGGCTCAACGTTCGATGGCTCAGCTCAGTGGCAATGCAGCGGTTTCCGACTGGGAACAGTCGTCGACCGACTCGTTTGCTGAGTCCTGAACCGGCAAAGCCGTCAACGGAAGGCTCAAGGAGGTACGCGCGCCCTGCGGCGTGCGCTCGAAATGGAAGACGGCGCCGATGCGTTCGGCGCGGCGTCGCAGGCCTTGCAGGCCGGTTCCTCCCGCCAGCGGCGACTCGTCGCCGGACGCGTCGGCCCGGGCATCACGCTGCGCCGCCCCGGACTGGCCGTTGTCCTCGATCTGGACTTCCAGCCGATCTCCCTGCGGCACCGTCATGCGGATCGAGAGCCGGCTCGCCTGGGCGTACTTGATGGTGTTGGCGACGGACTCCTCGACGATGCGCATCACCTGCTTGGAGAGATCCGCCAGCAGCACGATCTCGGGTCCTTCGGGAATGTCGTACTCGATCTGGAAGTCAGCCCGGGTGAGCGATTCGTCGAGGTTGCTGCAGTAGGTGAACAGGATGTCGTGGAGGGTCCGCTGCTCGTGGACCTCGGTCACCGAAATGATCTCGCGCAGGTCCTTCAAGGCGTCCATCAGCCCGCGCTCGAGACGGTCATGGTCGATGTCGCGGTCGCGCACGCTGAACAGCGTCGTGACCAGCTTGGAACCGATGCCGTCGTGCAGGTCGCGATAGATCCGGTCCCGCTCGGCCTGGGCGGCGGTCTCGGCCTCCATCTCGCGCTGACGGTTGTAGCTGATCAGCAGCTCCCGTTCGCGCTGCTGCAGCGTGTCCGTGAGAATGCGGTTGTTGTCGCGCACGCGCTTCACGTTCGTCTGGAACTTCGTCAACAGGATCTGCGCGACGACGAACAGCAGCAGCGGCACGCTCAGGTGGCTCAGGAAGATCGGCGTCACCAACAGGTGCGAGAGCGACCAGCCCGCGTCGGGCATCGGGAAGGACACCAGCTGCCGCACCGCGTTGTGGTCGCGCAGCGCGAAGACCTGCGCCAGCACGGACTGGAACAGCAGCGACATGGCCGTGCGAGACCGCGTCCGCGCCACGTGCAGGGCCAGGCGCGAGCAGGCGTAGAGATGGAACACCAAGAGCACGGGCAACCAGTAGGCGTCGAGCCACTCGCGCCCGCGCGCATCCAGCAACGGGTAGGTGACCGCCGCGAAGGCCGCCGCGCCGAACAGGGCCAGGCTCCCGCTCCGGCCCAGGGGCTCGTCGACGAAGGCGAAGATGAACAGCGTCAGCACCACCACGACGCCGCCGATGCAGGCGTACTGGGCCCAGAGCCAGAGCGGCACCATCGCGGCGGGGACGTAGGGCAGCAGCACCAGCGAGAACAGCACCGACCACAGCACCGTCGTCGCGCCCGCATGCAGGAACACGGCGCCCTCCCGCCGGTTCGCCAGCCAGGCGCCCAGCATGAACATGCCCGCCAGCAGGCAGAAGACGTTGGATGCATTGGCCAGCGACGTCCCGACGAACAAGGTCAGTTCGCTGATGTAGGAGATGGTGTCGAGGTCCCCGATGTAGATCGGCGCGATGTGGATCTGCCGGTCCCAGGTCGTGAGCTCGACGGTCAGCACGTTGCCTTCGGGCCGCACGAGGCTGCGCGCCAGCGGCACCTGCAAGGGGCGGTACCACTTGTAGCGCGCGTCGGCGGTCGATTTCGGCAGCCCGGCGACCCAGACACCGTTGAGGTAGACGTCCATGCCATCCAGGGCCTGGCTGATCAGCAGGCTGGTGCCGGGGATCCGCGACTCCCCCCGGAAGGGCGTGCCCGCCCGGGACTCGCAGCACGGCGCCGGGCGGGAGAGATAGCGGTCCAGATCGATCCGGAATCTCGCCCGCTTCAAGCCGACGGACTGGCTGACGTCGTGGAAGTACGGGAGGGCGAAGCCCCCCTCGTGGGCAAGGACTGGCCCCCCTTCCAGGCGGGGAACCTCCGGGCCCGCATCGCGCGAACCGGCGGAGGCCTCGACGATCTCCAGGTCCTGGGCCCCCTCGACGCGGTAGACCCGCGTCGCCAGGCTGCTGGTCGCCACGACCAGCAGGGCCAGGATGAAGAAGGTCAGCCAGAAGAACACCGTCTTCAGCGAACTCCGCCTCGGACTACTCATCGATGAGCCCGTGCAACCGCGCGGCATTGGCCGCCATGGCCCGCGACTTCACACCGAGCTTGCGGTAGACGCTGCGCAGGTGCTGGTTGACGGTGTGATGCGAGATGCTCAGCCGGCGCCCGATCTCGACGATGGGCAGGCCGTCGACCAGATGCCGCAGGACCTCCCATTCCCGCTCGCCCAGCCCGAGGTCGCGCAGCACCTTCTGCCGGTCGACATGCGGCCGCACGTTGTTCTCGAGCATCGTGATCCGCTCGACGACCAGTTGCGCGACCGCCGGGCTCAGCGGTGCCTGCCCGTTGTGCGCGCTGACCAGCTTGTCCACCATCGACGGCTGGATCTCCTCCTTGAGCAGGTAGCCGCTGGCCCCCGCCCGCAGGCTGCGCATCACATGCTTGCTGTCGCCGAAGGTGCTGACGACGACGCTGCGCGACTCGGGGCACTTGTCCTGGATCAGCCGGATCAGTTCGACACCGTCGACGTCCGGCAGCCCCAGGTCGACGATGTAGAGGTCCGCACGGTTGGCGAGGATCGCCGCCACCGCCTCTCCACGATTCTTGGCAATGCCCACGACCTCGCAAAAACTGCTGTTCGAAATCACGTCCACCAACCTCTTCATGACGGTGGGGTCGTCTTCGATGATCACGACGGCGATACTCATTCATTGGCTCCTTCTCACTCGTTATCCCATTGCCCAGAGGCGGGCACAGTTTCGCGAGCGAGCAGAAACCAGCAATCACCGAAGCAAGTAAACCCGAAAACGCCAGACTACTGAATTCAGTGGTGGTCCAGGACCCGCGGGGGCGCCTGGTCCCACTGCCCGTCGACGGGCCGCGCGGCCCGATGCCATCGGCCTTTGACCCAATCTTCCGTGCTGGCGCCCAGGCAGACGATCAGCAGCATCAGTCCACCGATCGCCAGCAGATAACCAATGACAGTAAGTTCAAATAAGGGATGTCCGGGGGCCGGCGACTCGGTCCGCTCGGCCAACAGGCATCCCACGCCGGCGAGCGTCAAACCGATAGCGATCGCATACATGTTTCTCATCACACCAATCCATCTGCAAACTGTTGGCGCCAGTGCCACCGACTGCGATCAGTTTGCTAATCACTCATGAATGCATTTATCGACTCAAACAGGTGGGACTCAGCGATTCGAATGTCGAATTAACTGATCGGCCAACGAATTCGTATCGTTTCCAATATCGAAGCCATGATCGACGGACGTCGACTCAGTCGCGAAAGACCGGTCCGCAGCGGTCTGTCCGGCCGGCTTTCGCGTCAGGAAAAGCAGAACGGGCGCCCGAAGGCGCCCGTCGCGAAGGGGAACTCCCGAACGGGGATCAGCGCAGGAAGCGGCCCCGCGGGTCGATGATCGCGATGTCCGCGTAGTTCGTGCCCGTGTGGTCGGTGGGCGAGTAACCCACTTCCATGCCGCCGAGGTCGAAGCGGGTCATGCTGTTCAGGACCTTCTGGATGGCGGCGCGGCTGGGATCCTTGCCGGCGCGCTTGAGCGCCTCGACCAGGACCTTGGCGGAAGCGAAGCCCTCCATCATGGCCGGCGTGACCTGACCGTTGGATTCGGCGGGATGCGCCTTCACCAGGTCGCCCAGTTCGCGCACCATCGGCACGTTGGTTGAGCGCTCGCTCGGGAAGACCTGCGAGACGATGATCCCCGCGGCGTTCTGGCCCAGCAGTTGGACGAAGCCGTTGGAGGCGTTGTTGGACAGGGTCGCGCCCAGGATGCGCGAGCCGGCCGCGCGCAGCGCGTTGATCGTGTCGGCGGTGATCTGCTGCGACGCGACCATCAGCACGACCTGCGGGTCGGCGGCGATGAGCTGCTTGACCACGCCGGCGATGTCCGGCTTGTCGCGCTCATAGGTGAAGTGGGCCACCGGCTTCATCTTGCGGTCGTTGAAGCCCGCCATCGCGCCGGCGATGCCGTCGGCGCCGAAGGTATCGTTCACCTGCACCAGCGCGATGCGCGTGTTGCCCATCTCCAGCAGCAGCTGGACGGCGCGCTCGGCCTCGCGCTGGTAGGTCGACCGCACGTTGAAGACGAAGGGATGGACCGGCTTGTGCAGCAGCATCGCGCCGGTGGACGGCGCGATCAGCGGCACCTGGCTCTTTTCCAGCAGCGGCATCACGGCTTGCGTGTGCGGCGTGCCGCGCGTCAGGAACAGCGCCACGGCGCCCTTGTCGATCAGCGTCTGCGCGTTGGCGGCGGCACGCTTGGGATCGAAGCCGTCGTCCAGCGACTGCAGGTCGATCTTCTGGCCGTTGACGCCGCCGGTGGCGTTGACCTTGTCGATGTAGAGCTTGGCGCCCAGCGTCAGTTCCTTGACGCTGGCGGCGACCTGGCCGGTGAAACCGGCGGTCTGGCCGATCAGGATGTCCGCGCGGGCGGCGGCGCTGAGGCCGAAGGCCACCAGGGCGGTGGCGATGGAAGCGGCGAACCGGCTCAAGGGCCGGCTGCGTGTTGACTTGCTCATGGTGGTCTGTCCCGCCGGCTCGCGGTGGCGGCCGGCTGTGTCTCCAGCACGCCGGCGGTCAGATCGCCGCCGGCCCCTCGGCGCCGGCACCCCCATGTTCAGGGGGGATCAGCGCCCCGCGCGCATCTTAGCCACGATGTCCTCTACTCGCCCAAGCAAGGCCCGGGTGTCGAAGGTCAGAACGTTGCGCTCGGACAGCACCTGACGGCCGCCCACCCAGACATCCGTGACATGTTCACGCCCCGCGACATAAACGAGTTGCGCATCGGCGTGATAGACGGGCTGGCACTCGATCGAGTCCAGCGCCACCGCGACCACGTCGGCCAGCTTCCCGGCCTCCAGCGTGCCCAGGTCGTTCGCGCGGCCCATGGCCTTGGCGGCGCGCACCGTGGCCATCTCCAGCGCGGTGCGCGCGGTGACGGTCAGCGGGTCGCCGGTCACGCCCTTGGCGAGCAACGCCGCGGCGCGGATCTCGCTGAACATGTCCTGGCGGTTGTTGGAGGCCGCGCCGTCAGTCCCGAGGATGGTGTTGACGCCGGCGGCCTCCAGGGCCTTCACCGGCGCGACGCCCGAGGCCAGCTTCAGGTTGGAGCTCGGGTTGTGGACCAGGTGCACGCCCTGCTTCGCGACGAGGTCGATCTCGTCCGGAGTGAGGTGGACCATGTGGACGGCGATCATTTTCGCGTTCAGCAGGCCGAGCTTGTTCAGGCGGGCCAGCGGACGCTCGCCGTACTGTTTGACGCTGCCGTCGATCTCGTCCTGCGTCTCGTGGATGTGGCAGTGCATCTGCAGGTCGTACTTCTCGGCCAGCTCGCGCAGCTGGATGAAGGTCTCGTCCGAGACCGTGTACGGCGCGTGCGGCGCGCTGGTCCAGTCCAGCAGCTTCTCGCCCTTGAACTGCTCGTAGGCGGCCAGGCCCTTGTCGATGTAGTCCTGCGCGTTGGCGGCGTAGCCGGTGGGGAAGTCGATCACGTTGATCGACACGCCGGCGCGGATGCCGCTGTCCACCGCCGCGCGAGCCATCGCGGTGGGGAAGAAGTACATGTCGTTCAGATAGGTCACGCCGCCGCGCAGCGCCTCGGCCGCGGACAGCAGCGAGCCCTGGTAGGTCCAGTCCTCGCTCACCCACTGGCGCTCCAGCGGCCAGATGTGGTTGTTGAGCCAGTCCATCAGCGCGAGGTCGTCCGCGACGCCGCGCAGCAGCGACATCGCCGAGTGCGTGTGGGCGTTGATCAGGCCGGGGATGAGCACGTGGTTCGGGAGCTCGACGCGTTCGGCGTCGGCATAGCGCTTCAGGGCTTCCTCGCGCGGCAGGACGGCGGCGATGCGCTCGCCCTCGATGGCCAGCGCGTGCTGCTCAAGCACCGGGCTGTCCGGGGTCATGGTGATCAGCCAGCGGGGCAACAGCAGCTTCACGGCTTGGGTCGTCATGGGGGGTTCTCCTTGCTCACGCCGCTTGGCGCGACGTGCATTGTCTGGATTCTTGAAGGCGTCCCCGCATCATCGCCTCCTGGCGACGATGCGGATTCAGAAGATCTCGTCGAAGAGCGCCAGCACGCGCGCCGCGTCGACCTCGACGCAGACCTGCTGCGCCGGGTGGCCGCTCCAGGGCGTGCCGCTGCCGTGCTCGTTGCGCCAGTCCTGGATGGTCTGGCCCGTGGCGATGCCGTCCAGCGCCACGCGCACCGGGCCGGTCCGCAACGTGAAAGCGTCCGGCACCAGCAGGATCGCCGCCGCGCTCGCGTCGTGCGCATAAATGCCGCCGATGCCGTCGCGCGCATCGTAGAACTGCTGGTAGTGGCGCGTCGCCTGCCAGAGGACGTCGCCGGCGCCCTCGCCGCGGCCGCGCAGCTTCGCCAGATCGGCCTCGCTCATGATCGCTTCCTGCGTCACGTCCAGGCCGACGATGGTGACCGGCCAGCCGGCGGTGAAGACCTGGTCCGCGGCTTCGGGATCGGCCAGGATGTTGGCCTCCGCCACCGGCGTCACATTGCCGCCGTGGCCCTTGAGGCCGAAGGCGCCGCCCATCACGACGACGCGCTTCACCTTGCCGGCGATCGCCGGGTCATGTGCCAGCGCGAGCGCGAGGTTCGTGAACGGACCGACGGCCACCAGCGTGATCTCGCCCGGCCGTTCGTTGACGAGGTCGCAGATCAGCTGATGCGCGGGCCGCGGATCGAGCGGACGCGTCGGCGCCGGCAAGCGGTCGGCGACGCCGCCGAGGCCGTCGTCGCCGTGCACGTGCGCGGCGTCCTTGCGACGGCGTTCGTCGCGCAGCGGGCCTTCGGCGCCGGCGGCGACGGGCACCTCATTGCGGTAGAGGGCCGTCAGCCCTCGCGCGTTGCGCGTGGTCGTGGCGACCGGCCCGTTGCCGAAGGCCGTCGTGACGGCCACCAGCTCGAAACGCGGATGGCAGGCCAGCAGCGCGAGCGCGAGCGCGTCGTCGATGCCGGGGTCGGTGTCGAAGAGGACCGGGATGCGGTCCGGAGCAGGAATCTTGCTGTCCATGGGAGTACTGCGCTCCAGGGTCAGGAGTTGCCGTCTTGGGAGTGTGCCCCGTTCGCGACGAATGCGGTGAGCGTGGCGAGCTCGGGCAATTCCGGCAACTCGGAGCGGTGCGGCATCGCCTGCTGCACGCCGGTCCGGCTGACTGCGAGCGCCGCGGCCAGTTGTCCCAGCGCGGCCGCGCGGGCCGGCACCAGGCCTTCGGCCAGGCCGACCGCAAGCCCGCCCACCAGCGTGTCGCCGGCGCCGACCGTGTCCACCGCGTCGACGCGCGCGGCGCGCAGGTGCAGCCCCTCGGGATGCTCGTCGCTGAGCAGCCAGGCACCGGCACCGCCCAGCGTCACCAGCACGTGGCGCGGCCCCAGCGTCCGCAGATGCGCGGCGGTCGCGCGCGCGATGGCGATGCCGTCGGCATCGCCGGGCAGCGCCACATCGCGCGCCAGTTGCAGCGCTTCGGTCTCGTTGACGATCAGCCAGTCGCTCAGGCCCAGCAGCGCGGCCGGCAGATCCTGCGCGGGCGCGGCGTTCAGCACCGTGGTCACGCCGGCCTCGCGGGCGATCTCGAAGGCCCGCTGGATGGCCGGCACCGGCACTTCCAGCTGCGCCACGACGACCTTGGCCTGACGCAGCAGCGCCCCGCCCTGCTCCACGTCGGCGGCGTCGAGATCCGCATTGCTGCCGGGCACGACGACGATCGCGTTCTCGCCCCCCTCGCTCGCGACCATGATTACCGCCACGCCGGGCCACGCGGCCTCGTCGCGGCGGATCGCCTGGACCTGCACGCGCTCCGCTTCCAACGCCTTCAGCAGGTCCTGGCCATGCTGGCGCATGCCGACGCGGCCGATCAGCGCGACCTCGGCGCCCAGCCGCGACGCGGCCACCGCCTGGTTGCCGCCCTTGCCGCCGGGCGTGCCGGCGAAGGCCTCGCCGATCAGGGTCTCGCCCGGCGCGGGCAGGCGCGCGGCGTGGGCCACGAGGTCCATGTTGACGCTGCCCACCACCACGACGGTGGCCGCAGCCTTTGCTGAAGTCATGAAAGCTCCGGAGACAACGGCGCCGCGGTGCTCTCGCGCAGCACGACCTGCGGCACGAGTTGCAGGTCCTTGAAGGGCGCCTGGGGATTCTCGATGCGCTCGATCAGCGCGCGGCCGGCCTCCCGGCCCAGCTCGCGGATCGAGCAGCCCACGCTGGTCAGCGCGGGATAGACATAGCTGCCGAGCTCGATCGCATCGAAGCCCACGACCGACAGCTGGCGCGGCACGTTCAATCCGAGCTCGGCCGCGGCGCGCAGCGCGCCCATGCCCATCAGGTCGTTGCAGGTGAACACGGCGGTCAATTCGGGCTGGCGCGTCAGCAGCGCCTTCACGGCGTCGTAGCCGCCCGCGGTGCTGAAGTCGCTTTCGGCCAGCCACTCCGCGCGCGCCGCCAGGCCGCGCTGCTGCATCGCATTGCGCCAGCCGGCGACGCGTTCGGTCGTCACCTCGAATTCAGCGGGGCCGCTCACGCAGCCGATGCGGCGATGACCCAGTTCCAGGAGATGGCGGACCACCTCGAAGGCGCCGAGCTGGTTGTTCACGCTGACGCGGTCCGCGCGCGCGCCGGGCACCAGACGGTCCACGGTCACCACCGGCACGCTCGCGTGGCGGAAAGTGCTGGCCAGCGTCTCGGCGTCACCGGCGGAGCTCAGCAGCAGGCCGTCGATGCGCTTCTCGAGTAGCGTGCGCAGGTAGGCCTGCTGGTGCTTGGGGTCGTTGTCCGAGTTGCAGAGGAAGACCGAGTAGCCCGCCTGGCGGCACCACTCCTCGGCGCCGACGACCAGCTCCGCGAAGAACGGGTTGCGCACGTTGGGCACCAGCACGCCGACGATCTTGGTCTCGCTGCGGCGCAGCGACCGGGCCACCGCGCTCGGCAGATAACCGATCTCGTCGACCGCCGCCAGCACGCGCGCGCGGGCTTCTGCGCTCACCGGCCGCGTGTTGTTCAGCACATGCGACACCGTGGTGAAGGACACCCCCGCCAGCGCGGCCACATCCTTGATGGTGCTCATCGGTCGATCCGGTCCTCTGCTCGTGCCAAACTGGCTGGTTCAGTCAATTGCAAACGTTTGCAGAGCATAACCCAAGGGCGATGCGCTTCCGGTGGGGGCGAACCCCGCGCATCAAATATTCAAGCGCGCTTTTCGAAGGCAGCCCTACCCCGGGTAGCCAAGCGCGGGCTCTCCGCGACGCAGGGGGCATCGCGTCCGCGAACCCCCAGCATCACTTCGGCCCCACCCTCGCACGTTGACATCGGGTCAGGTCTTGCGGCGTGCGGGAAATGAAAAAGCCCCTGGGCGGAGCGCAGGGGCTTGGTGCGGTGAGCCGGTGTTCCGGCTCGATGTCCGCTCTCGATCAGCGTTGGGCGATCGGCGTGACGTCGCGCTTGGTGGCGCCGACGAACAGCTGACGCGGGCGGCCGATCTTGTACTCGGGGTCGCCGATCATTTCGTTCAGCTGGGCGATCCAGCCGACCGTGCGGGCCAGCGCGAAGATCGCCGTGAACAGCGGCACCGGGATGCCGATGGCGCGCTGCACGATGCCGGAGTAGAAGTCGACGTTCGGGTACAGCTTGCGGGCGACGAAGTATTCGTCTTCCAGCGCGATCTTTTCCAGCTCCATCGCCAGCTTGAACAGCGGGTCGTCGTGCAGGCCCAGTTCGTTCAGGACTTCGTGGCAGGTCTCGCGCATCAGCTTGGCACGCGGGTCGTAGTTCTTGTAGACCCGGTGGCCGAAGCCCATCAGCTTGACGTTGCTGTTCTTGTCCTTGACCTGCTTGATGAACTCGCCGATCTTGGCCACGCCACCCATCTGCTGGATGTCGTTGAGCATGTTCAGGCAGGCCTCGTTGGCGCCACCGTGCGCCGGGCCCCACAGGCAGGCGACGCCGGCTGCGATCGCCGCGAACGGGTTGGTGCCCGACGAGCCGCACAGGCGCACGGTCGAGGTCGACGCGTTCTGCTCGTGGTCCGCATGCAGCGTGAAGATGCGGTCCATCGCGCGGACCAGCACGTCGTTGGGCTTGTACTCCTCGCACGGCGTGGCGAACATCATGCGCATGAAGTTGCCGGCGTACGAGAGGTCGTTCTTCGGATAGATGTAGGGCTGGCCGATCGTGTACTTGTAGGCCATCGCCACCAGCGTCGGCATCTTCGCGATCAGGCGGATCGCGGCGATCTCGCGGTGCTCGGGGTTATTGATGTCGGTGCTGTCGTGATAGAAGGCCGACAGCGCGCCCACCAGGCCCGTCATGACCGCCATCGGATGCGCGTCGCGACGGAAGCCGCGCAGGAAGAACTGCATCTGCTCGTTGACCATCGTGTGGTTGGTCACGCGGTTGACGAACTCTTCCTTCTGCGACGGGCTGGGCAGCTCGCCGTAGAGCAGCAGGTAGCAGGTCTCGAGGTAGTCGCAGTTGGTCGCCAGCTGTTCGATCGGGTAGCCGCGGTACAGCAGCTCGCCCTTGTCGCCGTCGATGTAGGTGATCGTGGAGTTGCACGACGCCGTCGACAGGAAGCCCGGGTCGTAGGTGAACTTGCCGGTCTGCGCGTAAAGCTTGCGGATGTCGATCACATCCGGACCGATGGTGCCCTTGTACAGGGGCAGATCCATTTGCGGGCTGCCATCGGAGAACGACAGGGTGGCTTTGACGTCAGACGGGGTCATGGGCATTCCTTATGACTTCGGGGGTTCTGGTTACTGAGGAGTCCGCAGCATCGCGAGCACGGCATGAACGTCGGGCCGGTCCAGCTCGTCGGCCGGTTCCTTGCGGGCCAGCAGCAGATCGAGCAGGTCGTTGTCCGACAGGTCCATCAGCTGACGCAGGCCTTCCGCGTGGAATTCGGTCAACGTGCCTTCGTGCCGCCGGAAGAACCGCTCGATGAAAAGATCATTCTCCAACAGCCCGCGGCGGCAGCGCCACTTGAGCTTGGAGAGATCCCTCTCATCGATGAGGGTGTTGGTAGCGACGGCGTTCATGCGTGTGCGTGTATGCACTCGGAAACGAGTGCGAGCGGGCTCAGACGGTGCGACGCACCATCAGTTCCTTGATCTTGCCGATCGCCTTCGTCGGGTTGAGACCCTTCGGGCAGACGTCGACACAGTTCATGATGGTGTGGCAGCGGAACAGGCGGTACGGGTCCTCGAGGTTGTCGAGGCGCTCCGCGGTGGCCTGGTCGCGGCTGTCGGCGATGAAGCGGTAGGCCTGCAGCAGACCGGCGGGGCCGACGAACTTGTCGGGGTTCCACCAGAAGCTGGGGCAGCTGGTCGAGCAGCTCGCGCACAGGATGCATTCGTACAGGCCGTTGAGCTCGTCGCGCTCTTCCGGGGACTGCAGGCGTTCCTTCTCGGGCGGCGCTTCCTCGTTCACCAGGAACGGACGGATCGAGTTGTACTGCTTGAAGAACTGCGTCATGTCCACGATCAGGTCGCGGACGACGGGCAGGCCCGGCAGCGGCTTGAGGATGATGACGTCCGGCAGCGAGCGCAGGTTGGTCAGGCAGGCCAGACCGTTCTTGCCGTTGATGTTCATCGCGTCGGAACCGCAGACGCCTTCGCGGCACGAGCGGCGGAACGACAGCGAGGGATCGACCGCCTTGAGCTTGAGCAGGGCGTCCAGCAGCATGCGTTCGTTGCCGGCGAGCTCCAACTCGATGGTCTGCATGTACGGCTTGGCGTCCTTGTCCGGGTCGTAGCGGTAGATCTTGAAGGTGCGCTTGATCATGTTTGAATGCTCCTGCGGCCGGTCAGAAGGTACGGACCTTCGGGGGGACGCTATCGACGGTCAGCGGTTGCAGATTCACCGGCTTGTAGGTCAGGCTGTTGGACTTGGAGTGCCACAGGGTGTGCTTCATCCACTCCTTGTCGTTGCGGCCCAGCGGGAATTCCGCATCGTCCGCACCGCGCTCGAAGTCGTTCACCGTGTGGGCGCCGCGGCATTCCTTGCGCGCGGCGGCGGACACGATCGTGGCCTGCGCGGCCTCGATCAGGTTGTCCACTTCCAGGGCCTCCACACGCGCCGTGTTGAAGACCTTGGACTTGTCCTGCAGGGTGATGTTCTTGACCCGCTCGCGGATCGCGGCGACGGCGGTGACGCCTTCGTCGAGCAGCTTGCTGGTGCGGAACACGCCGGCGTGCGACTGCATCGCGGCGCGCAGGTCGTCGGCGACGCCCTGGGCGTATTCGCCGCCGGTGTTGGACTCCAGGCGGTTCAGGCGCGACAGCGTCTGGTCGGCGGCGTCCTTGGGCAGCGGCTTGTGCGCCTTGCCCCCGTTCTTCACGGCGTCCACGATGTGGTTGCCCGCGGCGCGGCCGAAGACCAGCAGGTCCAGCAGCGAGTTGGTGCCCAGGCGGTTGGCGCCGTGCACCGACACGCAGGAGCATTCGCCCACCGCGTACAGGCCGTTGACGACGTCCTTGTAGTTGTCGCCCTTGGGGGTGACGACCTGGCCGTGGACGTTGGTCGGGATGCCGCCCATCTGGTAATGGATGGTCGGCACGACGGGGATGGGTTCCTTCGTGATGTCGACGTTGGCGAAGTTGTGGCCGATCTCCAGCACCGACGGCAGGCGCTTGGCGATGGTGTCGCCGCCCAGGTGGGTCATGTCCAGCACGACGTAGTCCTTGTTGGGACCGCAGCCGCGACCTTCCTTGATCTCCTGGTCCATGCAGCGCGAGACGAAGTCGCGCGGTGCCAGGTCTTTCAGCGTCGGGGCGTAGCGCTCCATGAAGCGCTCGCCGTTGGCATTGCGCAGGATCGCGCCCTCGCCACGGCAGCCCTCGGTCAGCAGCACGCCCGCGCCGGCCACGCCGGTCGGGTGGAACTGCCAGAACTCCATGTCCTGCAGCGGGATGTCGGCGCGCGCCGCCATGCCCAGGCCGTCGCCGGTGTTGATGAAGGCGTTGGTCGACGCGGCGAAGATGCGGCCGGCACCGCCGGTGGCCAGCAGCACGGTCTTCGCTTCGAGGATGTGGACCTCGCCCGTCTCCATCTCCAGCGCGGTCACGCCGACGCAGTCGCCGTCGGCGTCGCGGATCAGGTCCAGCGCCATCCACTCGACGAAGAAGTTGGTGCGGGCCTTGACGTTCTGCTGGTACAGCGTGTGCAGCAGCGCGTGGCCGGTGCGGTCGGCCGCGGCGCAGGCGCGCTGGACCGGCTTCTCGCCGTAGTTGGCCGTGTGGCCGCCGAACGGACGCTGATAGATCGTGCCGTCCGGGTTGCGGTCGAACGGCATGCCGAAGTGTTCGAGCTCGTAGACGACCTTGGGCGCTTCACGGCACATGAACTCGATGGCGTCCTGGTCACCCAGCCAGTCCGAGCCCTTCACGGTGTCGTAGAAGTGGTAATGCCAGTTGTCCTCGGACATGTTCCCCAGGCTGGCGCCGATGCCGCCCTGGGCGGCCACGGTGTGCGAGCGGGTGGGAAAAACCTTGGACAGGACGGCCACGTTCAGGCCGGCGAGCGACAGCTGCAGCGACGCGCGCATGCCGGAGCCGCCGGCTCCCACGATCACGACGTCGAATTTGCGCTTGGGCAGCGAGGTTCCGATTTGCATTTCTTACAGCCTCCAGAGCACTTGGATCGCCCAACCCGCGCAACCCGTCAACCACACCAGCGTGAACGTGTGCAGGAACAGCCGCACACCCACCGGTTTCACGTAATCCATCCAGATGTCGCGCACGCCGACCCAGGCGTGATACGCCAGGGAGACGATCAGCGCAAAGGTCAGGAACTTCATCCACTGCCGGGTGAAGATCTCGGCCCACAGGTCGTAGCCGATCGCGCGGCTGGTGAACAGCACCTGCGCGAGCAGCACGATGGTGAACAGCGCCATGAGCAGCGCGGTGGCGCGCTGGACCATCCAGTCGCGCAGACCGTAGTGCGCACCGGTGACGATGCGCTTGGTTCCGTAGGTTGTCATTGTTGATTTGCCTCTTGGGTCAATCGTCGGAATTCAATCCGACCGCACGGTCCGCGCCGTCCGGTCGCGGCCCGCTCAATACAGGCCGAACAGCTTGGCGCCGAGCGCGAGCGTCAGCACGATGCTGAGCACCAGCGTCACGATGGCGCTGACGTGGCCCTGCTGCTTGCTCACGCTGTGCGTCGCGTCCATCCACAGGTGGCGGACACCGGCGATGAAGTGGTGCAGGTAGCCCCAGATCAGGCCCAGCGCGACCAGCTTGATGAACCAGCCCGGCAGGAAGCCGATGCCGGACACGAAGGCCGCGGTGAAGGTCTCGTACGAGATCTCGGACGTGAGGCTGGTGTCGAACATCCAGATCACGAACGGGAGCAGGAAGAACATCAGCAGGCCGCTGATGCGATGCAGGATCGAGACGAGGCCGGCCGGCGGCAGGCGGTACCCCACGATCTGCGTGACATGGATGTTGGTGTAGACCGGTCGATTCTTCTTGGTGGCTTGGGTGGCGTCCGTCATGTCCGACCTTGTAATCAATGTGAAACCCGAAGATTTTATGGCAACGCAGCACCCACGAAGGGTGTCCTGGGCGCATCTCGTCTTCTGGCGTTGCCATGAAAACGTCAGCACCGCAACGCGAAAGCATCAGTTCAGGTCGTTGCGATAAAAGTGGTGGGAAGTGTTGTAGAGACCGCGGCGCAACTCCACCGGCTTGTCGCCGTAGGTGAAGGAGAGCCGCTCCACGCTCAGCAGCGGACTGCCGGGCGCTACCTGCAGCAGCGCGGCGGCATCGTCCTCCGCCGCGACCGCACGGATCTTTTCCTGCGCCCGGATCATGGGCACGTTGAATTCGGTTTCGAGCAGGCTGTAGAACGGGCCGCGATGCTCGAGCAGCCGCTCGGTCGTCAGCCCCTTGAACAGCGCGCCGGGCAGCCAGATGTCGTCCATCACGACCGGATGGCCGCCGCTGTGCAGCAGACGGCGGATCTCGATCACGGGGTCGCCGGCGCGCAGCTGCATCAGCTTGGCGATGAAGGCCGGCGCGCGCTGGCGCTTGCAGTCCAGCAGCTGGCGGCCGAGCGACGAGGCCTCGTCGGCGTCAGGCGTCAGCCGCAGGAAGCGGTATTGCTGCTGCTGTTCCGCATGGGTGGCGACGAAGGTGCCCTTCCCCTGTTTGCGGACCAGCAGGTTGTCGGCGGCGAGTTCATCGACGGCCTTGCGCACGGTGCCCTGGCTCACCCCGAAGCGGGCCGCCAGGTCCATCTCGCTGGGGATGGTCTCCCCCGCCTTCCACTCACCGGCCTGCAAGCCCTTCAGGATCAGCCCCTTGATCTGGCGATACAGCGGACTGAACGACGGCGCGGCCTCCGCGCGCGCCAGCTCATTGAGCGGCGTGACGGGGTGGACCGGGACGGCGGGGGGCGTCATGGGGCGCGATTCGAGCACAAACCCGAATACAGCGTCCACCCTCCAGAGGGAGTCCGACCGGATTAGTCTTATATAAGACAGAAGAGTGTCAGTTTTGCGCCATGCCGGGGCGCTACTTTTGGGGGCAGCTCCCCAAACCGGTGGGCGAAGAAGACCCTATCGCGATCCGTGCCGGGGCCGTGCTGTCCTACACTTGCCGCCGCTGGCGCGGACTGCGCCTCACGCATCATTCACTCGCACTTCTCGGAGACCCTGATGAGCAAGAAACCCGTTCGCGTCGCCGTCACCGGCGCCGCCGGCCAGATCGGCTATGCCCTGCTGTTCCGCATCGCTTCCGGCGAGATGCTGGGCAAGGACCAGCCCGTCATCCTGCAACTGCTGGAGATCCCCGACGAGAAGGCCCAGAACGCGCTCAAGGGCGTGATCATGGAGCTGGAAGACTGCGCCTTCCCGCTGCTGGCCGGCATCGAGGCCCACAGCGACCCGATGACCGCCTTCAAGGACACCGACTACGCGCTGCTGGTCGGCTCGCGTCCGCGCGGCCCGGGCATGGAACGCGCTGAACTGCTGTCGATCAACGGCGCCATCTTCACGACGCAGGGCAAGGCCCTGAACGCCGTGGCCTCGCGCAACGTCAAGGTGCTGGTGGTCGGCAACCCGGCCAACACCAACGCCTACATCGCGATGAAGTCGGCCCCGGACCTGCCGGCCAAGAACTTCACCGCCATGCTGCGCCTGGACCACAACCGCGCCGCCTCGCAGATCGCCGCCAAGACCGGCAAGCCGGTCGCCGGCATCGAGAAGCTGGCCGTGTGGGGCAACCACTCGCCGACGATGTACGCGGACTACCGCTTCGCCACCATCGACGGCCAGTCGGTCAAGGCCCTGATCAACGACGAAGAGTGGAACCGCACGACCTTCCTGCCGACCGTCGGCAAGCGCGGCGCCGCGATCATCGCCGCCCGCGGCCTGTCGTCGGCCGCCTCGGCCGCCAACGCCGCCATCGACCACATGCGCGACTGGGCCCTGGGCACCAACGGCAAGTGGGTCACGATGGGCATCCCGTCGGACGGCTCCTACGGCATCCCGAAGGACGTGATGTTCGGCTACCCGGTCACCGTCGAGAACGGCGAGTACAAGATCGTCCAAGGCCTGGAGATCGACGAGTTCTCGCAAGGCGCGATCAAGAAGACGCTGGACGAACTGCTCGAAGAGCAGAACGGTGTGAAGCACCTCCTGTGATCCTCGCGGATGCCGCCTGAGGCATCTCGCTGAGCGACACTCGACGGGCCGACCTTCGCAAGAGGGCCGGCCCTTCTTCTTTCCAGACTCCATTCATCCCATGACCGCCCTCCTCACTCCCGCCCAGGCCCTGTTCGAAGAAGGCCAGGCGCCCGTCGTGCTGCCGGTCGTCGACCACTACTGCGGCGTCGAGGCGCGCATGCTCAAGAGCCTGGAGCTGCAGGTGCGGATGGGGCCAGTCTTTGACATCACGCTCGACTGCGAGGACGGCGCGCCGGTCGGCGGCGAGGCCGAGCACATGCTGCTGGTGCTGCACCTGTTGAACGGCTCGCTGAACGCACATGGCCGCGTCGGCGTGCGGGTGCATCCGTTCAAGCATCCCGCCTTCGAGGCCGACGTCGAGGCGGTGATCGCCGGCGGCGGCGAGAAGCTCGCCTTCCTGATGATCCCGAAGCCCGAAGGCATCGAGGATCTGAGCCGCGCGATCGCCTTCATCGACGACAGCCTGAAACGCCACGGCATCAGGAAACCGCTGCCGCTGCACACGCTGATCGAGACGCACGGCGCACTGCGCGACGTGATGGCGATCGCCGCACATCCACGCATCGAATCGCTCTCCTTCGGCCTGATGGATTTCGTCTCCGCGCATCGCGGCGCGATCCCGCGCTCGGCGCTGACGGTCGAAGGCCAGTTCACGCACCCGCTGGTGCAGCGCGCGAAGCTCGCAATCTCTTCCGCCGCACACAGCTATGGCAAGACGCCGTCGCACTGCGTGGTCACCGAATTCAAGAGCGAACGCGCGATCCAGTCCGCCGCCGAGCGCGCCGCGCGCGAGTTCGGCTACACGCGGATGTGGAGCATCCACCCGAACCAGATCCAGCCGATCATCGATGCCTTCGCGCCCAGCGTCGCGGAGATCGACGAAGCGATCGACATCCTGCAGGCCGCGCAGGCCGCGCAGTGGGCACCGATCCAACACCGGGACATGCTCCACGACCGCGCCAGTTACCGTCTGTTCTGGCACCTGCTGCAGCGTGCGCACGGCACGGGCCAGAGCCTGCCGACAGAGGTGGAGCAGGCCTGGTTTGCCCCGCATCCATCGCCCCTCTGACCCCATGAGCACTCCGTGAAGACCCTAGCCACGATCAACGGTTTGACACATTAAATCCCCGCTTCAAGGGACGCGCGCGCGGTCACAATCCCGCATCGCCGAGCTCCGGCGTTTCGTTTTTCCGGCCGTTGCTTCGGCTGGTGATTCAAGGTCCCTCAGGTCCCCAGGTCCAACTTCCACGCCCTCCCCATGCGACTGACCGCCCTCCTCCTCTCCGGCGCCGCTGCCGCCGCGCTGACGCTGACCACCGGCATCGCCGCCGCGCAACCCGCGGCCAACTCCGGCACCGGCACCGCCAAGCCCGCCGCACCGGCCAAGCCCGCTGCCGCCAAGCCCGCGCCGGCGAAGGCCACCGCCAAGAAGCCGGCCGCCAAGACGCCCGCCCCGCCGCCTCCGCTGCCGGAAGCGAGCGAGGAACAACTCGCCGCCGCCAAGCGCGCCTACCTGGGCCTGTACGAGTGCGAGTTCAAGCAGTCGATCACCATCGAGCCGAACGCCAAGGACGTGGGCTACATCAACGTGGCCTTCAAGAAGGACACCTTCGTGATGAAGCCCGTGCTGTCGACCACCGGCGCCCTGCGTCTGGAAGACGTCACCGGCCGCACGCTGATGGTCCAGATCGCCAACAAGTCGATGCTGCTGGACGTGAAGGCCGGCCAGCGCCTGGTCGATGAATGCGTCCATCCGGAACAGCGTGCCGCGATCGAAGCCGCGCGCTCCGCGTCGGCGCCTGCCGGCGGCGGCCTGGGCATCACCCCGAGCGCGCAGTAAACACCGCGCCTCGCCGGACGAAGCCGCCTCTCGAGGCGGCTTTTTCTTGCCCACCCCTCTCGCCCCTATCCATACTGCGGCAGTCGGGCTTCAGGGGTCGACGCTGGCTTTCATGGGGCGGAAGTACGTACAATTCATGCATACTTTCTGATTCATACCCACCGTGCGCCTGCGCACTGAACGGTCATGAATCCGCCAGAGCCGTCGCCTAATCTCCCAGGATCACCAGGAGCCCGCATGGAAGCCACCGTCGCCGAACGAGGTCAGATCACCCTGCCCAAGGCCGTGCGCGACGCGTTGGGCCTGACCAAGGGCACGACGCTCAAGGTCGAGCTCGACGGCGCGCGCATCATCCTGCGCAAGAACGTCGACGACGCCATCTCCCGCGCCCGCGGCCGCTTCAAGCTGCCCGAAGGCACCGCCACCGACGACGTCATGCGCGACCTCCGCGGCCGCGCCCCGGACGAAGCCACCGACGACGGCAAGGACGCCTGATCCGATGATCGCCGTCGACAGCTCCGTCCTCATCGACCTCCTGGGCGACGCGCCCGGCGCGGACGCGGCCGAAGCCGCCCTGCGTCTGGCGCTCTCCAGCGGTCCGGTGGTGCTGTGCGACGTCGTGCTGTCCGAGGTGACCGCCGGCCTGGGCCACGGCTCCGAGGTGATGGACGCGCTGGAGGAGATGGGCCTGAGCTTCCTGGCCATCGACCAGCGCGCCGCGATCCGCGCGGGCGAGATGCAACGCAAGTTCAAGCAACGGCTGGCCGACAAGGGGGCCGATGCGGCCTCGTCGCGCGCCATGCCCGACTTCCTGGTGGGCGCGCACGCGATGCTGCAGTGCGACGGCCTGATCACCCGCGACCAGGGATTCTTCCGAGACTATTTCAAGGGCCTCAAGGTCATCGTGCCCAGCGCACCGTGACCGACGACAGACCCGTTTTTCCGACCCAAGCAAAGACCACAGAGACTGGAGTTCGCATGCTGCAAGCCTACCGCCAACACGAAGCCGAACGCGCCGCGCTCGGCATTCCGCCGCTGCCACTCGACGCCAAGCAGGTGGCCGAGCTGATCGAGCTCATCAAGACCCCGCCGGCCGGTGAAGACGCCTTCCTGCTGGACCTGCTGACGCACCGCGTGCCCCCGGGCGTGGACGACGCCGCCAAGGTCAAGGCCAGCTTCCTGGCCGCCGTCGCGCACGGCGACCTGAAGGTCGGCCTGATCTCCAAGGCCAAGGCCACCGAGCTGCTGGGCACCATGGTCGGCGGCTACAACGTGCATCCGCTGATCGAGTTGCTGGACGACGCCGACGTGGCCGGCGTCGCCGCCGAGGGTCTGAAGAAGACCCTGCTGATGTTCGACTTCTTCAACGACGTCGCCGCCAAGGCCAAGGCGGGCAACGCCAAGGCCAAGGAAGTGATGCAGAGCTGGGCCGACGCCGAGTGGTTCACCTCGCGCCCTGAAGTTGAAAAGAAGATCACCGTCACCGTCTTCAAGGTGCCCGGCGAAACCAACACCGACGACCTGTCGCCGGCCCCGGACGCCTGGAGCCGCCCGGACATCCCGCTGCACTACCTGGCGATGCTGAAGAACACGCGCCCCGACGCGGCCTTCAAGCCCGAGGAAGACGGCAAGCGCGGCCCGATGCAGTTCATCGAGGAACTGAAAAAGAAGGGCCACGTCGTGGCCTATGTCGGCGACGTCGTCGGCACGGGCTCGTCGCGCAAGTCGGCGACCAACTCGGTGATCTGGGCCACGGGCCAGGACATCCCCTTCGTTCCGAACAAGCGCTTCGGCGGCGTGACGCTGGGCGGCAAGATCGCCCCGATCTTCTTCAACACGCAGGAAGACTCGGGCTCGCTGCCGATCGAGGTCGACGTCAGCAAGCTGGAGATGGGCGACGTCATCGACGTGCTGCCGTACGAAGGCAAGCTGGTGAAGAACGGCGAGACGGTCACCGAGTTCAAGCTCAAGAGCGACGTGCTGTTCGACGAAGTCCGCGCCGGCGGCCGGATCAACCTGATCATCGGCCGCTCGCTGACGGCCAAGGCGCGTGAGTTCCTGGGCCTGCCCGCCTCGACGCTGTTCCGCCTGCCGCAAGCGCCGGCCGAAACGAAGGCCGGCTTCACGCTGGCACAGAAGATGGTCGGCCGTGCCGTCGGCCTGCCGGAAGGCCAAGGCGTCCGTCCGGGCACCTACTGCGAGCCCAAGATGACCACCGTCGGTTCGCAGGACACGACCGGCCCGATGACCCGCGACGAGCTGAAGGACCTGGCCTGCCTGGGCTTCTCGGCCGACCTGGTGATGCAGTCCTTCTGCCACACCGCCGCGTACCCGAAGCCGGTGGACGTGAAGACGCACCGCGAGCTGCCCGCCTTCATCTCCAACCGCGGCGGCGTCTCGCTGCGCCCGGGCGACGGCGTGATCCACAGCTGGCTGAACCGCCTGCTGCTGCCCGACACCGTCGGCACCGGCGGCGACTCGCACACGCGTTTCCCGATCGGCATCTCGTTCCCGGCGGGTTCGGGCCTGGTCGCCTTCGGCGCGGCCACCGGCGTGATGCCGCTGGACATGCCGGAATCGGTGCTGGTGCGCTTCAAGGGTGAGATGCAGCCGGGCGTGACGCTGCGCGACCTGGTGCACGCGATCCCGCTGTACGCGCTCAAGGCCGGTCTGCTGACCGTCGCCAAGGCCGGCAAGAAGAACATCTTCTCGGGCCGCATCCTGGAGATCGAAGGCCTGCCCGACCTGAAGGTCGAACAGGCGTTCGAGCTGTCCGACGCGTCCGCCGAGCGCTCCGCCGCCGGTTGCACGATCAAGCTGAATCCGGCGCCGATCAAGGAGTACCTGAGCTCCAACGTCGTCCTGATGAAGAACATGATCGCCGACGGCTACGCCGACGCGAAGACGCTGCAGCGCCGCATCGAGAAGGTCGAAGCCTGGCTGGCCAAGCCCGACCTGCTGGAAGCGGACAAGGACGCCGAATACGCGGCCGTGATCGAGATCGACCTGGCCGACATCACCGAGCCGATCGTCTGCTGCCCGAACGACCCGGACGACGCCAAGGTGCTGTCCGAAGTCGCCGGCACGAAGATCGACGAGGCCTTCATCGGCTCGTGCATGACCAACATCGGTCACTTCCGCGCGGCGGCCAAGCTGCTGGGCGGCCAGCGCGACATCCCGGTCAAGCTGTGGGTCGCGCCGCCGACCAAGATGGACCAGAGCGAGCTGATCAAGGAAGGCCATTACGCCGCCTTCGGCACGGCCGGTGCGCGCACCGAGATGCCGGGCTGCTCGCTGTGCATGGGCAACCAGGCGCAGGTCCGCGAGGGCGCGACGGTGATCTCCACCTCCACGCGCAACTTCCCCAACCGTCTGGGCAAGAACACCAACGTGTTCCTGGGCTCGGCGGAACTGGCCGCGATCGCCTCGCGTCTGGGCCGCCTGCCGACCAAGGAGGAGTACCTCAAGGAAATGGGCGTCATCGATGCCGACAAGGCCAGCGTCTACCGCTACATGAACTTCGACCAGATCGAGGAATACGCGGAGACGGCGAAGTCGGTCGCGTGATGACACGGGCGGCTTGAGGGCCGCCCCAAAGAACAAGGGCCCGGAGGTGCAAACCTCCGGGCCCTTTGCATGGCGCTCGTGCCGGAAGGCCTCAGCCGCCGATGACGCCGCAGGCGACGCGCGCCCCGCCACCGCCCAGCGGCGCGGGATGGTCGGAGTGGTTGTCGCCGCCCATGTGGACCATCAGCGCGTGGCCCTTCACCTCGTCGATCTTCTTCAGACGCGGCGAGAGGACCGGGTTCGTCGACTGGCCGTCGTGCGACACGTACAGCGGCGGCAGATCGCCGAGGTGGCCGTCGCCCCACGGCTCGCCGTGGTGCTTGCTGCCGAGCGGATCGAAGTGCCCGCCGGCGGCGCCGGCCGGCGTGACCGTGCCGTTGGCCGTGGACGGCGCGCACGACGGGTTCTCATGCACATGGAAGCCGTGCACGCCGTGCGGCAGTCCGGTCAGCTGCGGATAGAACGCCAGGCCGTAGGGCGTCTCGACGATGCGCACCGTGCCGGCAGAGGCACCGGGGCCGTCGGGCTGGGCCATGGACAGATTGACGGTCAGCTCGGCGGCATGCGCCGCCGCCACGGCGCCGCAGGACACGAGCAGGCCCAGGCACAACGACTTCACGAGGTTCATTCAAAACTCCTTGCGGGGGAAACGGAGAGACGACGGCTTACCAGCCGCCCTTGGCCACGTACTTGTTGCCGTTGGCCTGGAAGCGCGCGATGGCGTCCTTCAGCTCGGTGTGCTGCTCGCAGGACGACTTGCATTCCGTGGCCAGCGAGGCCAGCCGGGCCTGCGCCTTCGGCAGGTCGCCCTTCATCAGGTAGAGCTCGCCGGAGTACTCCAGCGCATTGCGGTGATGCGGGTCGATGCGCAGCGCCTCGTCGTAGTAGCGCTCAGACGCGGCCAGGTCCGGATTGCCGGCCTTGCGCGACACGTAGCCCATCAGGTTGTTCCAGTCAGCGCTGCGGCGGTCGTCGACGCGCTTCAGCTCGTCGCGGGCGGCTTCCCACTGACGCGCCTCGATCAGTTGGCGCGCGGTGGCCAGGCGGTTCACCGCCGGCGCGGGAGCAGCCGATTGCGGCGGTGCCATGTCGGCGGCCTGCGCGGATTGGATGGAACCGGCCAGCGCCCAGACGGCGGCCACCAGGGACAGCAGCTTCATAGTCTTCATGTGTTGCTCCTCGAGCGTGATGCAGGACATCCTGCTCCTTGACTTACGGGCTTGTCATGACGGCGGACGCACTCGGCTCCAAAATTCGTTGTAACGATTCGTCGAGCGCCCGAGGGCTGATGCCGCCCTCACCCCGGCCTCACCACACCTTGACGCAAGCCCCTTCAAGCACGAACGCCGACGGCATCGCCGGTGCAGGACCATCGCCCGCCTCCAGGCTGATCGCCACGCGATTCACGCTGAAGAAGAGCTTCTCGGATTCGGCCGGCAATGCGATCTGCGTCTGGCCCGATGGCAAGACGGTGCCGACCACGAATGGCGCGCCGTCCTTCGGGACGGCCCACAGCATGGCGCGACGGCCTTCAGGCACGGCGATGGGACGCAGCACCTTCACCGTGAGCAGCTTGCCGTGGCGCTTGGAACTCACGACGACGGACGGCGGCGCGGCCTCCGCGCTGAGCACGCCGACGTAGCTCGCGGGCAGCGCTTCCGAGGCGGGTTCCAGTCCCACCGTGGTGGGCACCGTCTTGACGACGACCACCGCGAGCAGCAGGCCGGCCAGGACGCCGCCGGCCGCGCGGCCGGTGAGCCAGCCCAGCACGGCGCCGAGTCCTCCGCTGGATTTGGTCGCTTGAGATTGAGAAGCCTGAGCTCGCGGGAACAGGCGCTGCTCGATGCCCTGCCACGTCGTGACGGGCGGCTGGATGAGCACCGGCGACCGCTCCATCACCGCGAGGCGATGCTCCCACTGCGCGACCGCGACGGCGATCGGCCGCGAGTCGCGCATCAACCCGACGAAGCGACGCCGCGCGGGCCCTTGCAACGTGCCCAGCACGTACTCGCGCGAGAGGTGTTCCACCAGCTCGGGTCGGTTGTAGTTCATGGCGCGGTCACTCCCCCGGCTTCGAGGCAGGCCTTGAGGCGATCGAGCCCCCGGCGCACCCACGCCTTGATCGTGCCGAGCGGCGCCTGCAGCGCCTCGGCGATCTCGGTGTGGACCATGCCGCGGTAGTAGGCCAGCGCCAGGGCCTGGCGCTGCTGCGCGGACAGCGCCTGCATGCAGGCGCCGATGTGGGCGTCGGCCAGGTTCTGCTCGAGCAGCTGCAGCGGCTCGCCGGCCGCGTCCGCCGGCACGGCGAGCGCGTCCTCGTCGAGCTCGACCGCCTGCTCATCCTCGTTCCGGCGCGAGCGCAGCTGGTCGATGGCCTTGTTGCGGACGACGTTGATCATCCAGGTCATCGGCGTGCCGGCATCGGGCCGATAGCCCTGCGCGTGGTGCCAGATGCTCACGTAAGCCTCCTGGAGGTTCTCCTCCGCGCGCTGTTCGTTCCTCAACATACGCAAGGAAACGGAGAACAGATGCGCGCTCGTCAGGCGATAGAGGAGCTCGAAGGCCGCGCGGTCGCGGAGCGCGACGCGGGCCATCAACTGGGGGAGATCTTGGTTCGCTTGCATCACCGGGAGTCACTGCGAGGACCCGGGATGATCCGTCAAGACGGCGCTCACCGCGACGGGGTCACGCCCCAAAAGAGGTAGTCGGCGGTGTAGTCGACCCGGACGGTCCGGCCGGTGGCTGCGGCGACGCATTCCGAGGAAGGCGGGGCGACGCCGCCGACGGTGCTGATGCGCTGCACGGCGTCGACGGGATCGAGGCCGCCGGTGCCGCTGCGCGACTTCACCGACAGCAGCAGCCAGGGAATGGCGCCCGCCGTCGGCGACGGGACTGACGCCTTGGCCTGGCCGACGATGCGGGAGCCGTCCTCCAGGCGCCAGAACGGGCCGGCGCCGTGGTCGCCGACCTTGGCGCCGCTCGCGTTGAACAGCGTCGCCTCAGGACCGCGGAACTGCCATTCCCAGGCGCCGTTCGCGCCCTGCGCGCACTCGTAGATCTGCACGCCGGTGGCATGGACCTGGAGGAGCAAACGCGAGCCTTCCGCTGGGCGGAGCGCTGCGGGGACCTCAGGGTTCCTGATCGCGATGGCGTTCCCGGCGGCAGTCGGCGCATCCGGCAGGCGGGACAGTTCGTCCGCGGACGGTCGGGACGCCTGCGCGCTCGCGCAGGTGGCGATGGCGACAGCGAGCACGGGGAACAAGGTGGCGGCGATTCGCATCATGGAAGTCTCCTTGGACGGGTGGCAGATGAAGCGGCCTCAGTGCCGCACATCATCCACTTACGGAGGTGGGTCCAGGATGGATGCACCCGTTTTACAAACCGCGCACCATCTCCACGTGCGCGATCCCCGCCTCCTCGAACACCGGCCCGCGCCGCTGGAACCCTGCGCGCGTGTAGAAACCTTCGGCGCTGAGCTGCGCGTGCAGTAGCACCTCGCGGTAGCCCTGCTCGCGCCCGGCCTGCATCAGCGCGTCCAGCACCTGGCGGCCGACGCGGCTGCCGCGCATCGGCGACAGCACCGCCATCCGCCCGATCTTGGCCACGCCCGGCACATGCTCCAGCAGCCGGCCCGTCGCCAGCGGCCGGCCCAGCCGGTTGTAGGCCACCGCGTGCGTGCAGCTCTCGTCGGCGGCATCCCACTCCATCTCGGCGGGAATCTTCTGCTCCTCGACGAAGACGGCTTGGCGGATGCGATGCGCATCCTCGCCCACCGTCGCCCAGTTGCCCACCCGCGCCTCGGTCATCGCCTCGCCGCGCTCGAAGCCCAGCAGCAGATCGCGCAGCGCCTGCGGCACCGCCTTGGGCACGCGCACCGCCGGGTCGGCGAAGACATAGACCAGCTCGCCGTGCACCAGGCACTCGTCGCCGCGGAAGACCGCGCAGCTCACCGTCAGCGAGGTCGTGCCGACACGCTCGGTGCGCACGCCGATGTCGAGCAGCTCGTCGTAATGCGCCGAGCCCAGGTACTCGAGCGTCGACTTGCGGACGAAGAGATCGCCCTCCAGCGACTGCATCGTCGGCGCATAGGGCAGCGCCAGCGCACGCCAGTAGCCGCCGACCGCCGTGTCGAAGTAGGTCAGGTAGTGGCCGTTGAAGACGATCTGCTGCGCGTCGATCTCGGCCCAGCGCACGCGCAGGCGTTCGAAGAAACGGAAGCGGTCGCGGGTCATGCCGGCGTCGGTGGCGGTGGTGCTCATGCGGAAGCCCGGGGAGAAGTCGAGAGGGTCGATGGGGTCGAGGAAGCCGTCGGTTCGGACACGGGACCCGATGCAGGCACGGCGGCGGGCGCCGGCAGGCCGAAGGCCGTCCTCAGCGCATCCGCGCAGGCATCGAGCGCCTGATCGGCCTCCGGAATGCTACGACCCATCTTGATGAAGTCGTGTGTCACGCCGCGGTACAGCTCCAGCCGCACCTCGTTGCCGTGGGCACGCAACAGGTCCGCGTAGGCGATGCCCTCGTCGATCAGCGGATCGGCCTCGGCCAGGATGAGCGTGGCGGGCGCCAGGTCCTCGTGGTCCTCGGCCTGCAGCGGCGCGAAGCGCCAGTCGTCGCGCTGCTCCGTCGGGATGTACTGGTTGAAGAACCACGCGATGGTGTCGGCATCCAGCAGATGGCCCTTGGCGAAGCGGCGGTGCGAGTCCGTGTCGGCATGCGCGGTCGCGCCCGGCGTGATCAGCAGCTGCATTACCAGCGACAGGCCCAGCCGATCGCGGATGTCGCGCGCGTGCAGCGCCGTCACCGCGGCCAGCGTGCCACCGGCGCTGTCGCCGCCGACCGCGATGCGCTCGCGGTCCAGGCCGCGGTCGGGCGCCGCGGTCGCGAGCCATTCCAGCGCGGCCCAGCAGTCGTCGACGGCTGCGGGGAAGGGGTGGTCGGGCGCCAAGCGGTAGTCGACCGCGATCACCGCCGCGCCGGTGCGCAGCGCGAGTTGGCGGCACAGGCTGTCGTGGGTCTCGAGGCTGCCGATGACGAAGCCGCCGCCGTGGAAGTACAGCAGCACCGGCAGACCGCGCGCGTCCCGCGCGGCCGCTTCCTCACGCGTGAGCGGCGCGTAAAGGCGCGCGGCGACGTCGCCGGCGGGACCGGGGATTGCCAGATTCTCGATGCGCGGCAGCGGCGCCCGCGGCAGGTCCAGGATCTCGGCGCCCATGAGGTAGGCGATGCGGGCCTGCCGGGGCGTGAGGCTGTGGAACGACGGGCGGTTGGCGCGGTGGATGCGCTCCAGCACCGCGGCCATACGCGGTGTCAACAAGGTGCTACTCAACGGGAACTCCAGGACGTAGGCTCGGCTGTTGCCAAGCCCCAATCGCGGGATTCTCCCAGACCCCGCGGGCCCGCGCCGCCGCGGCCCGCCATCACCAGGCAAAGGACTTCGCTCATGGCCCTGATCCAGTACCTCACCCACATCCACCTGGAGCCCGGCGCGCGCCGGCTGATCGGTGCGGAATGCGCGCGCGCCGGCATCGCCAGGCCGCTGATCGTCACCGACAAGGGCGTGCGCGCGGCCGGCGTGCTGGACCTGGTCCTCGAGGCCTGGACCGCGTCGCCGATCGCCGCGGGCGCCCTGCCCGTCTACGACGGCACGCCCCCCAACCCGACCGAGGCCGCCGTGCGCGAGGCCGTCGAACTGTTCCACGCCCACGGCTGCGACGGGCTGATCGCGATCGGCGGCGGATCGAGCATCGACCTGGCCAAGGGGGTGGCGATCGCCGCGAGGCACGACGGCCCGCTGACGCGCTACGCCACCATCCTCGGCGGCGCCGGCAACATCACGCCCCAGGTCGTGCCGCTGATCGCGGTGCCGACGACGGCGGGCACCGGCTCCGAGGTCGCGCGCGGCGCGATCATCATCGTGGACGACGGTCGCAAGCTCGGTTTCCACAACTGGGAGCTGATGCCCAAGTCGGCCATCTGCGATCCGGAGCTGACGCGCAAGCTGCCCGCCTCGCTGACGGCCGCGACCGGCATGGACGCGATCGCGCACTGCATGGAGACCTTCATGTCCTCGGCCTTCAATCCGCCGGCCGACGGCATCGCGCTGGAAGGCCTGCGCCGCGGCTGGGGTCAGATCGAACGCGCCACGACGCATCCCGACGACATCGCCGCCCGCCTCGACATGATGGCCGCGAGCACGATGGGCGCCCTGGCCTTCCAGAAGGGGCTGGGCTGCGTGCACTCGCTGAGCCACGCGCTTGGCGGGCTGATGCCGAAGCTGCATCACGGCACGCTGAACGCCGTGTTTTTGCCGGCGGTGATCCGCTTCAACGGCGCGCACGACTCGATGCGGCGCGACGACAAGATCGCCCGCATGGGCCATGCGATGAACCTGCAGGAAGGCACGCCGGCCGACGAACTCGCCGGCGCGGTCAAGGCGATGAACCAGCGCCTGGGCTTGCCGGCGGGACTCGGCGCGATGGGCGTGACGGTCGATCTCCATGAGCAGATCGTCGAACGCGCGCTGCACGACCACACCCACAAGACCAATCCGCGCGAGGCCTCGGCGAGCGATTACCGGAAGATGCTGGACGAGTCCATGTGATCTACCAACTAGTAGAGAAACGGTAGAATGCGGGCCCATTCATTCGAAGCAGCCCCATGACCGTCGAGCTCTCCCCCAAGGCCGCCGAGATCGTCGCGCACACGCGATCGCTGCTGGTCTCGGGCGGCTACAACAGCTTCAGCTACGCCGACCTCGCCGAGCGCGTCAGCATCACCAAGGCCAGCATCCACCACCACTTCCCGAGCAAGGCGGTGCTGGTCCAGCGTGTGGTCTCGCTCTATCGCGAAGAAGCGAGGAACGGCCTCGCCGGCCTGGTGCAGAAGATCAACAACCCGGTGGCCGAGCTCAACGCCTACGCGGACTACTGGGCCGGCTGCATCCGCAGCGGCGAGCACCCGTTCTGCATCTGCGCGATGCTCGCCACGGAGATGCCGACCATCCCTGAGGAGGTCGCGGTCGAGGTGCGAGGCCACTTCCACGACCTGGGCACGTGGATCGCGTCGGTGCTCAAGCGCGGCGTGGCGGCGGGACAGTTCCACCTGCCCGGCACCCCCGCGAGCTCGGCGCGTGCCTTCATGGCGGTGGTGCACGGGGCCATGCTGGTGGCCCGCGCGCTCGATGACCCGAAGTCCTTTGCCGCCATCGTGCAGCCGGCGATCGTCAAGCTGACCCAGCCGGCCTGACTGCCACGGCCGCTGGCCCTCAGCGGTCTTCGGGAGCCTTGCCTGTAGTCTTCACCGCGCGCAGGAAGTCGAAGTCCACGCCCTGGTCGGCCTGCGTGACCGTCTGCAGGAACAGCTTGCGATAGCCGCGCTCGGCTGTCGGCTCGATGACCGGGTTCTCGGCGGCGCGCTTCGCCAGTTCCTCGTCGGAGACCAGCAGCGCGATCTCCCGGTCCTTCACGCTCAGGCGGATGCGGTCGCCGTTGCGCACGTGGGCGAGCGGCCCGCCCACCGCCGCCTCCGGCGTCACGTGCAGCACGATGGTCCCGAAGGCCGTGCCGCTCATGCGGCCGTCGGACACGCGCACGATGTCCTTCACGCCAGCCCGCGCGAGCTTGCGTGGGATCGGGATGTAGCCCGCCTCCGGCATCCCGGGCGCGCCCTTCGGTCCGATGTTCTTCAGCACCAGGATGTCGTCGGCCGTCACGTCGAGATCATCGCTGTCGATGCGCGCGGCAAGGTCCGCGCTGTTCTCGAAGACGACCGCCCGGCCCTCGTGCTCCATGAGCTTCGGATCCGCCGCCGACTGCTTGATGATCGCGCCGCCCGGGGCCAGGTTGCCGCGCAGCACGGCCAGGCCGCCCTGCGGATAGATCGGCCGGCCGAAGGAACGCACCACGTCCTGCGCGAAGCCCTCGCCATTGCGTTCGATCTCCTCGCCCAGCGTCCGTCCGGTGACCGTCAACGCCTCGAGGCGCAGCAGCGGCTTGAGCTCGCGCAGCAGCGTCGCCATGCCGCCCGCGTGGTGGAAGTCCTCCATGTAATGCTGACCCGACGGCTTGAGGTCGAGCAGCACCGGCGTCTCGCGCCCGAGTCGATCAAGCCCGGCAAGATCGATGTCGATGCCCATGCGACCTGCGATCGCGGTCAGGTGCACGATGCCGTTGGTCGAGCCGCCGATCGCGAGCAGCACGCGCAGCGCGTTCTCGAACGCGGCGGGCGTGAGGATCTTGTCGATCGTCAGCCCCTGACGGGCGAGCGCCACCGCCTGCGCACCGGTCTGCTCGGCGACGCGGATGCGATCCGCCGTGACGGCCGGTGGCGAGGCGCCGCCCGGCACCGTCATGCCGAGCGCCTCCGCCACGCAAGCCATCGTGCTGGCCGTGCCCATCACCGAGCAGGTCCCCACGCTCGCGACGAGCTGGTTGTTGACGTCGGCGATCTCCTGGTCGTCGATCTCGTCCGCGCGGTACTTGCCCCAGTAGCGGCGGCAATCGGTGCAGGCGCCGACGCGCTCGCCGCGGTGGCTGCCGGTCAGCATCGAGCCGGTGATCAGCTGGATCGCCGGAATGCCCGCCGACGCCGCGCCCATCAGCTGCGCCGGCACCGTCTTGTCGCAGCCGCCGATCAGCACCACCGCGTCCATCGGCTGCGCGCGCACCAGCTCCTCGGTGTCCATCGACATCAGGTTGCGCAGGTACATGCTGGTCGGGGCCGAGAAGCTCTCGTGCACCGAGATCGTCGGGAAGTCCATCGGCAGCCCGCCGGCGAGCATGATCCCGCGCTTCACCGCCTCCAGCAGCTGCGGCATGTTCCCGTGGCACGGGTTGTAGCTGCTGCCGGTGTTGGTGATGCCGATGACCGGCCGGTCCAGCGCATCGTCGGTGTAGCCCGCGCCCTTGATGAAGGCCTTGCGCAGGAACAGCGAGAAGCCCTGGTCGCCGTAGTTGGTGAGGCCCTTCTTCAGGCCCTTGGGGGTGTCACTCACGATTGGCTCACTCGTCTGCCTTGATGTTGGCCGCGGCGATGACCTTGGCCCATTTCGTCACTTCGCCCTTGAGGCGCTCCTGCGCGGCGGCCGGCGTCAGCGGCGCCTGCGCCACCACGCCCTGCTGGGCCAACTGTGCCAGCACCTCGGGCTTCCGGAGCGCCTTGTAGATCTCCGCGTTCAGGCGCGACACGACGTCCGCCGGGGTGCCCGCCGGCACCAGCACGCCGAAGGTCGAGGTCACCAGGAGGTTGGGGAATCCCGCCTCGGCAGTCGTCGGCACGTCGGGCAGGCTCGGGTCCCGCGCGGAGGCCGCCACGGCCAGCGGCGTCAGCTTGCCGCCCTTGATGAACTGCAGCACCGCCGGCACGGTCTCCGCCATGAACTGGAGCTGGCCCGCGATCAGGTCGGTGACGGCCGGACCGCTGCCGCGGTAGGGAATGTTCTCGGTGGCGAGCTTGCCCTGGAGCTTCAGCATCTCGGAGGCCATGCGCTGCGGCGCGCCGGCGCCGGACGAGCCGAAGGACACCTTGCCCGGATTCGCCTGGATGTAGGCGACGAGTTCCTTGAGCGACTTCGCCGGCACCGAGGCGTTGGCCACGAAGACCAGCGGCACGCTGCCGACAACGGCAGCGGTCTGGAAGTCCTTGACCAGGTCGTAGCGGACCTTGCCCTTCTCCAGCGTCGCGATGGTCGAGTGCGAGGTCATCGCGCCCATCAGGATCGTGTAGCCGTCGGGCGTGGCCTTGGCGACGGCCTGCGCGCCGAGGTTGCCGCCCGCGCCGGCGCGGTTCTCGACGATGACCTGCTTGCCGAGTCCCGTCGAGAGCTCCGCCGCGAGGATGCGCCCGATGATGTCGGTGGCGCCGCCGGGCGAGAACGGAACGATCATCGTGATGACCTTGTCCGGCCAGGTCGCGGCGACGGCAGGGCCGCCGAGAACGAGCGAGGACGCCGCGACGCCCGCGGCGGCGGCAAGGACCTGGCGTCGATCGACGCCGGACGTCGGATGGGATGAGCTGGGCACGTTGTCTCCTGGCCTGGTGGATGGCGTTGTTATGGGTCGCCATGTTTGGTCAAACACGACCCGAGAACAATTTGCTTCCCATTGCTTCAGAGCAAAAAATTCCTTATGTTCCGAAGCGCCGGCTCGAACCGGCGCGAGGAGGGACGGCGGGATGGATCTGCGCTACGTACAGAGCTTCGTGACGACGGTGGAGTGCGGCTCCATCGCGGAGGCCGCGCGACGGCTGGACATGACCGCGCCGGCGGTGGCCGCGCGCCTGAAGGCGCTGGAGGACGACCTCGGCACGGCGCTGATCCGGCGCTCCGGGCGCTCGGTGAAGCCGACGGCAGCGGGGCTCAACATCTTCGACCGCGCCCGCAACATGCTGCGCGAGGAGCGCGACCTGCGCGCGCTCGCCAACGAGAAGGTGCAGTTGGGCGAACTGCGGCTGGGCGCCTTCGTCTCGGCGCTGACGACGGTGCTGCCGCCGGTGCTGCGGCGCCTTTACGCGAGCCACCCCGACCTCTCGGTCTCGGTGGTCTCGAACGCGTCGACGGAGCTGGTGCGGATGGTTGCGGCCGGCGACCTCGATGCGGCGGTCGTCGTCGAGCCTCAGTTCACGATCCCCAAGACCTGCGAGTGGCGCGAGCTGATGACGGAGCCGCTGGTCGTCGTCGCGCCCAAGGAGCTGGCCCGGCGCGACGCGCACGACCTGCTCCGCACCGAGCCCTTCATCCAGTACGACCGCTCGGTGCTCGGCGGCCAGTTGGCGGACCGCTACCTGCGCCAGCAAGGCCTGACCCCGCGGCGGCGGCTGGAGATCAACGGCCTGATGTCCATCGCCGCGATGGTCGATCAGGGGTTGGGAATCTCGCTGCTGCCGGACTGGTCGGCGCTGTGGTCCAGCGGGCTCTCGATCCAGAAGGTGCCGCTGCCCGGCACCGCGCCGGTCCGCAAGAGCGGCTTCGTCTGGAGCGCGCAAAGCCCGCGCGCGCCACTGGCGCGGATGTTCCTGGAGCAGGCGGAGGCGCTGTTCGCGCCGAAGGGCAAGAGGAAGCGGTGACGCCATAAATCCTGGCAAAGCAGGCGCTTACGCTTGGCGGGCCGCAGAAACGGCTAAACGCCTGGTAAACCATCCGGAATGCGTAGCCCCCAGCCATGCCACCGCGGCATAACAGCTAGCGCCCTTCCGGCATTGGTCGCGGCTGCGGCACCGACCAGAATGCGCGCGGGCGGACTTTCCCGGTCCTGCCCTCCGCGCGCCGTCCCCGGCGCCGATTCCCCCACAAGGTCCCCATGAAGAGACAAGCATTCCTCTGGGCCGGCGCCGCGTTGGCGTTCGCCGCCCCGCTCGCGTTCGCGCAATCCCTCCCTTCCGGTCCCGTCAAGATCGTCGTCGGCTACTCGGCCGGCGGCGCCGTGGACGTGGTCGCCCGCGCGGTCGCCGTGCGGCTGCAGACCGAGCTCAAGCAGCCGGTCATCGTCGACAACAAGCCCGGCGGCGGCAGCAACATCGCCGCCCGCACCGTCGTGTCCGCGCCGGCCGACGGCGCCACGCTGCTGATGGCCGCCAATGCCGTCGCGGCCAACATGGCCCTCTACCAGCCGCCGCCCTACGACGTCGAGAAAGACCTGGCCCCCGTCGCGCTGATCGGCCGCGTGCCGGTCATCATCGCGGTCAACCCCGAGTCGCCTTACAAGACGCTCGCCCAGCTGATCGAGGCCGCCAAGGCCAAGCCGGAATCCGTCGGCTACGCGACGCCGGGCAACGGCTCCACGCCGCATCTGGCCGTCGAGCTGTTCGCCAGCGCCGCCAAGATCAACCTGATGCACGTTCCCTACAAAGGCGGCGCCCAGGCGCTCACCGACGTCATCGGCGGTCAGGTGCCCGTGGTGGCGCTCAACGCGCTCGAGATCCTCCCGCACTGGAAGAGCGGCAAGCTGCGTCCGCTCGCCGTGCTGAGCGCCCACCGTTCCACCCTGTTCCCCGATGTGCCGACGATCGCGGAGTCCGGCTTCCCCGGCTTCGAGGCCTCGGTCTGGTACGGCCTGATGGCACCGGCCGGCACACCGAAGCCGGTGCTCGCCGCGCTCAGCGCCGCCGCCGTCAAGGCCGCCCAGTCGTCCGAGGTGAAGGAACGCCTGGCCCAGGCCGGTGGCGAAAGCACGCCCGGTGACGCCGCCGCCTTCGCCAAACACCTGCATGCCGAGCGCGAGCGCTACACGAAGCTGATCACCGCCGCGAAGATCAAGCCGGACTGAGCACGCCCCGCCCCTCGCCGGACAGCCCTCGCAGCGCGTCCGGCGCGTCCGGGCGAGGCGCGCGCGCATTCACGCACAACGGGCGCTCTGCGCGTCCGCCGCGCGGCCCGGCCGGGTATTCACGCTCGCGACACGCGGGGAATCGTCGTCTCATCGATCCACAAGATCAGGAGACACCATGTCCACTCCCCGCTCCACCCGCGTCGCCACCCGCGTCGCCACCCGCGTCGCCACCCGTCTCGCCACGCCCGGCGCCTCCCACAGCGTCGCCTCCCGGCGCACGTTCGTCACCGCGGCCACCACCGCGGCGCTGCTCGGTGCCTTCGCCGCGCTCCCCGCGATGGCACAGGACTTCCCCTCGAAGCCGATCCGCTTCATCGTGCCCTACGCGGCCGGCGGCACGACCGACCTGGTCGCCCGCACGGTCGGCGCACACATGTCGCAGACCCTGGGTCAGGCCGTCGTCATCGAGAACCGCGGCGGCGCCGGCGGCAACCTCGGCATGGACGCCGTCGCCAAGGCTGCGCCCGACGGCTACACGGTGGGGATGGGCGCCATCTCTACCAATGCGCTGAACCCGCACATCTACAAGAAGATGGCCTTCGATCCGCGCAAGGACTTCAGCGCGATCGGGCTGCTCGGCAACTCGACCATCGTGCTGGAGGTCTCGCCGTCGCTGCCGGTCAAGACCGTCGCGGAACTGCGCGCCCATGTCGCGAAGAATCCGGGCATGCCCTTCGGCACGGCCGGCGCCGGCACGTCGATGCATCTGGCCGGCGTGCTGTTCGGCCAGCTGAGCCACACCGAGTGGGTGCACGTGCCCTACAAGGGCAGCGCGCCCTTGATCACCGACCTCATCGGCGGCCAGATCCAGGTCGCCTTCGACAACCTGCCCGCGTCGCTGCCGCACATCCAGGCCGGCAAACTGCGCGCGTTGGCGGTGGCCGGCTCGCAGCGCAACCCGGCGCTGCCGGACGTGCCGACGCTGGCCGAGGCCGGCCTGCCCGGTTATGCGATCGAGCCGTGGTTCGGCGTGTACGGCCCCGCCGGATTGCCCGCGCCGGTCGTGCGCCGCCTGGAGCAGGCGCTGAAGGCCGCGCTCGCCGATCCCGGCGTGAAGGACAAGCTGATCGCCGCCGGCTTCTCGCCGAAGTCCTCGACCGCCGCGGAGCTCGCGACGCTGTCGGCGCACGAGTACGAGCGCCTGGGCAAGGTGGCGCGCAGCGCCAACATGACGGCGGACTGAGGATCAGCGCGCGGGCCGCTTGACCACGGCGCCGACCTTGCACGACGCCGTGTCGAAATGCGTCGTGCCCGGCGCGCCGCGGCCGCCGGTGCTGCCGTCCGCTGGCGTCCACTCGTTCACCAGCGGCAGGCTGCCGCCGAAGTCCGCGGCGTTCATCGCCGTGAAGTGCGTCTGCCACAACGAGCCATGCGGCGTGCTGAAGAGCTGCAGCTTCACCAGACCGCCGCGCCCCGTCGGCAGGTTGACCGCGTAGGTCGCGAAGTTGTCCGCGCTGGTCGCGTCCTTCGCGCCGCGCTTGTAGCCGGTGGCATCGTTGGGCTTGTTCCAGTCGCGGTACCCGATCGGCAGCAGGTGACGCAGCACCGTGCCGTCCGCGTAGGTCGCCACCAGCGTGTAGTCGCAGCCGCTGGTCACGCAGTAGTAGCCGCTCCAGCCGCCGGGCTTGTCGCTCAGGAGGCGGTCGACGTCGGCCTGCACCGTCGGGTCGATGCGCTGCGGCAGGTTGCCGGTCCACGCCGGCGTCACCACCATCGTGCTGGCCGTCGGCGCAACGTTGAAGTGCGACACCGTGCCGATCACCGTCTGGACCTGCTGGTCCAGCTGCAACACGTCCGTGCCCGCGCGCGCGCGGTCGTCGTTCGAGACCTTCTCGAACGCGCCCGTCGTGCGGTTCCAGCGCTTGTAGCCGCCGTCGAAGCTCGAGTCCGGGAACAGCTTGTCCAGGAAGCCCTGCTGCAGGATCGCCGCCTGGTAGTCCGAGAACGCGTTCCACCGGTAGCTCGCCGCGTTGCGGTCGTCATCGCCGCCGGACATCGGCGTGCGCTGATAGCAGACGCCGTCGACGGTGCGCGTGTCGCAGGACTGGCCGCTGAACTCGCGCGTCGTCAGCAACTGCTGCTTCACGCTGTCGAAGCCCCAGCTCGAGCCGCTCTTCGTGCCCAGCTTGTACGGATCGTCGCCCGCCTCGGCCGCGGCATCGGCGTGCGGCAGCCCGTAGGCATGCCCCATCTCGTGATTGAAGATCGCCGAGTAGATCGTGTCCGGCCGGTAGTCGCCGCCCGACACGGCCACGCCGTTGCCGCCCAGCCCGCCGCCCGTCGAGGCCGCGACCTGCTTGCCGCCGCTCAGGGTCTGGACGAAGCCGTAGAAGCCCGCCGCGAAGGACTGGTCGCGGTTGGCCGTCCAGCCGCGCAGGTCGCGCAGCAGGCGCAGCATCCGGGCGTTCGTGTCGCCGTCGATGGCGCGGTAGTCGGCCCACGACGACACCGTCATCGCGGGATGGCAGAACTTGTCGTCGTTGCGGCCGGGCACCGCCAGCTGGTCGATGGTCACCGCGCCCGCGAGGCGCGTGTCGAGCTTCGCGATGGGCAGCTTCTCGCGGTACTCGACGTCGATCGGATATCCCGCCGTCGAGAACGCACTGAGGTTGAAGTCCGGCACGACCGACTGCGCGGCGCGCGCGCCGAAGAGATAGATCGGCACCGTGTGGTGCTTCAGTGTCGTGGCCGGCGTGACGGTCAGCGCCATCGTGCGGGGCGACGAGAAGTCGTTCTGCCCGACTTCCAGCGTCGCGCCGATCTGCACCCATTCCTTGGGCAGCAGCGCGCTGTACTTGACCGATGAATACGCGACGCCGCCGCCGTCCGAGGTCGGCAGCCGGGCCGGCGCGTTCATCGTCAGCGGACCGAGCGTGCGGCCGTCCGCGAGCTTCGCGCGGACCAGCAGCGTGCCGACCGTCGCGGACGGTTGAAGCATCAGCAGCGCCGCGCGGTCGGCCACCAGCTGGAGCTTGCGGCTCTTGTTGAGCTTGGCTTCGTTGGGCGACTGCAGGATGCGACCGCTGGCCGGGATCACATGCGTCTGCGCCAGCTCGACGCCCAGCAGTTCCGGCGTGGGCGTCGGCGCGGGCGTGCTCGCCGGCGCGGACACGGGGGCGGGTGCCGGCGCGGGCGTCGGCGCAGGGGCTGGCGCAGGCGACGGGGCCGGCGCGGACGAAGGCCCCGGCAGGTAGAGCGCCATCGCGCGCACCGGCGCGGGCGCCGGATCCACCGGCTGCGTGGACACGCTGGAGATGGCGTAGCGCATCGGCACGGACGGACTCGATCGTGCCGTCACGGTCGCGGGAACGGGCGCCGGCGGAATCACCGGGGGCGGTGTCGGCAGCGCGCCGGTCGCCGCGAATCTGGGCTTCTTCGCAGCGGGCGCTGGCGGTTCCGGCGGCCTCTCCGGCCCCATCCGGGCACTGGCGCTCGCGTTTGCAGCGGCGCCCTGCGCGGTCGAGATCTCGCGTTCGGGTTGACTGCCGCCCCCCGCCTTGTAGGCGGCGAACGACGCCGCGGCGATGAACGCCGCAGCGGAAACGACCGCTTTGGAGGAGGGAACCGTCATGAGTGCGACATACGAATCTGCAAAGGCGGCGAATGATCAACGATCCTTCCAGGTTCTTTGCCTCGCCTTGACCAACTCTTACGCCTGATGCAGCCCGCTACAGGTCACCCGGGAGAGGTAGCCAGGGAGCATCGGATCCCGTCGGCGGTCACGGGGTCGTCAGGCTTCGCGGCTACGCTCCGGGGTCATGACTTGCCTCTGGACCCCCTCGCGCCGCGGCCTGCTGCAGGCCGCCCTCGCCGCCGGTTGCGCGCCGGCCCTGCTCCGTCATGCCGACGCTGCCAGCGCACCGCTGTTCGCCCTGGGCGTGGCGTCCGGCAGCCCGCGCGCCGAGCGCGTCGTGCTGTGGACCCGGCTGATCGGCGACCGGTTGCCGGCCGAGGTACCGGTGCAATGGGAACTGGCGGAGGACGAGGCCTTCAAGACCATCGTCGCGCGCGGCACCGAGCGCGCCGAGCCCGGCACCGCCCACAGCGTGCATGCCGAGCCGGCGGGACTGCGCGCCGACCGCTGGTACTGGTATCGCTTCCGTGCACTGGGCCAGCAGAGCGCGGTGGGACGCACGCGCACCTCGCCGGCCGCCGGCGCCGCCGCGTCGTCGCTGCGTTTCGCCATCGCGTCCTGCCAGCGTTACGACCACGGCGAATACGCCGCCTGGGGCGACATGGCGACGCAGAACCTCGACCTGGTGCTCTTCCTCGGCGACTACATCTACGAATCCGCCACCGCGGTCGACAGCAAGGCGCCGCGCCGGCATCGCGGCGGCCAGTGCCGCACGCTGGACGACTACCGCCAGCGTTATGCCCAGTACAAGGGCGATCCGCAGCTCCAGGCGATGCACGCCAACGCGCCGTGGATCCTCACCTGGGACGACCACGAGACGCAGAACGACTGGGCGGGCGACGTGTCGCAAGACCTGGAACCCGACTTCCACCAGCGCCGCATCGCCGCCGCGCAAGCCTACTGGGAACACCAACCCTTCCCGAAGCACATGCGCCCGCGCGGCGCCGACATGACGCTGAACCAGCGCTACGACTGGGGCAGTCTGGCGCGGCTGGTCACGATCGACGACCGCTCGTGGCGCGATCCGCAGGTCTGTCCGAAGCCGGGCCGCGGCGGCTCCAACACGGTCGACCTGAAGGACTGCCCTTCGATGCTCAATCCGCAGCGCACGCTGCTGGGCGCGCCGCAGGAGCAGTGGCTGCGCGACAGCTGGGACGCCACGCGGCCATGGAACCTGCTCGCCCAGCAGACGCTGATGGCGCGCTTCAATTCGCAGGATCCGGCCAAGGGTCCGGGCCGTTACTGGACCGACGGCTGGGACGGCTACCCCTTCGCCCGCGAACGGCTGCTCCGCGACCTGGAAGCGCGGCAGGTGCCCAACGCGGTCGTGCTCGGCGGCGACGTGCACGCGAACTACGTGGCCGACCTGAAGCTCGACTGGGACGATGCGAAGGCTCCCGTCCTGGCCAGCGAGTTCTGCGGTACGTCCATCTCCAGCAACGGCTCGGAGCAGTCGCGGCTGGACAAAGCGATGCCCTTCAATCCGCACATCCGCTATGGACGCAGCGACCAGCGCGGCTACATGCGATTCGAGCTGCGCGCGGCGCGGCTGGAAGCCGAGCTGCGCAGCGTGCAGACGCCGTGGGATGCGAAGAGCCCGATGTTCACGGCGGCGCGATTCGCGGTGGAAGCGGGACGGCCGGGGGCGCAGCCGGCCTGACGCGCAGGAGGTCCAAAGCGGCGCCCGGCCGTCGCGTCCCCCTCCGGCGCCAACATGCATGCGGTCACGGGCAGGGAAGCGGCAGTGGCGCGCATGGGATCTCCACGGGCGGTTGAGACCATCGAAGGTGTACGACCGTCGCCGACCTCCGGCAAGCTCGAAGGCAGGGACATGGCAGGCACGCCAATGCGCAAGGCGCCCATGCGGCAGATATCCCCAATGCTTGTCCAGAGTGGGACTCGTTCAACGCGCGATGACCGTGCCGGCCGCAACCAGCGCCCCAGCAAGGATCGCCCAATAGAGCCGCTTGATCCAATGCAACGATTCGAACCAGCGCGGATGTCCGCATTGAGCTTGAGGCGTGCGAACGATCGTGCCGTCGGTCAGATACGGCACCCAGTACTTGCGACAGAACTCTGCATCGAGATAGCTGCTGTGCACGAAGCGAGCATGCCATCGGTCATCGGCCAAGGGCCGATGGAATCCGAACGTGCCGACAGAGCCGTAACCCCAGGTCACTGCAGCGGCAATTGCTGGCCAAGGGTCATGAGTTCCCACCTCGTTCAGTACCGACCCGGCGTCGACCTTGGTGATGACATCTTCCAGCTTGAACCTGGCAGGCACGATGCTGCCGCAGAAGATGATGCGCTCGGCGCGCATCTCGGGATGCTCGTGCAGCAGGCGGGCAAGAACGTACGAGCCGAAGCTGTGTGCGATGAAGGAGACCTTCCGCGCGGGATACCGATTCCTGGCGGACTCGATGTCAGTCTTGACCTTCTTCATCGCGCCGGCTCGAAACCAGGGAAAAGGCAGCCAGAAGGCCAGCGTGCCGAGCCTCTCGTAGTTGGTGCATGCGACGGAGAAGCCCGCCTCCTCCAGCACGGGCTTCACCGTCTGCATCCATCCGGCATTGGTCCGGATGCCGTGCAGCAGGATGACCAGACAGCCTTGATCGGCAGCCCCCTGGCTGGTCGACGCGCCGCGCAGCTTACGGGCCCATTGGGTGGCTTCCTCCCGATCTCGATGCTGGCCCAGCATGTCGAACTTCGCTGCAGCCTGGTCGAGCGACCGGGCTGCATCTTCCTCGTGCTTCAGGGCGACCTGCACTCGCGCCCGCAACACCAGCATCTGCGCGAGTCCAAGCTCCTGCCCGATCTCTTCGTACTGCCGTTCCGCCTCTTCGCATAGGCGCTGTGCCTCGTCCAGGTGGCCCATCGCGAGTTCAAGTTCGGCCAGCCCTCGACTGCAGTCCGCCATCCCAGCGCGCGCCTTGCGCGGTTGGAACGCTGCCGCGGCCTGAGTGAGGTTGCGGCGCGCCTCCACGTGCAGCCCCTCTTCAATCTCGATGTTCGCCATTCCCAGTCGCGCATAGGCTTGCCCGATAGGATCGCCAGCTTCCTTGGACAGTTCCATCGCGCGCCGGTAGGCGCCTTTGGCCGCGATCAGGTCGTCGCACTTGTGCTCCAACTCCCCCATCTTGAGGAGCGCGTTGGCCTGGCCTTGGAGCTGGCCACACTCCTCATAGATCTTCAACGCCCTCTGCAGGTTCTCACGCGCTTCAGGATTCTGGTCCAGCAGATGATCGATCTCGCCCTTGCCGCGCAGCGCATGGGCCTGGCCCACCCTGTTGCGAGAGGCGCGGTAATAGAGTTCCGCAGCCCTGAAAGCTTTTCTCGCCTCGGTGTAGCTTCCGAGGTTGCGCTCCACGAGCCCCAATCCTCGCCACGCATTGCCCAGGCCGAGACGGGAATTCGCCCGCTTCAGCGCCACGATGGCCGCATCGAACTCTGTACGCGCCTTGGCGTCGTCACCCTCGCCGCGCGCGATTTCTCCCAGCGCGCAGCGCACCTGCCCTTCCCCCGCACAATGGTCGCATTCCTGGAAGCTCGCCAGCGCCAGTCGCAACGTGTCCTCCGCATGCGGCTCACTGCGCAAGCGAGCCAGGTCGCCCAATCCGAACTTCAAATAGCCGCGTTCGAGTAATGACAGCGACATCTCGCGTGCCTCAGCCTCACCATAGGCCGATTGCGCCTCCTCGTTACGCCCGACCTTACGCTCGAGATCTCCAAGGAGCCGAAACAGCCTGGCCGATTCGGCCGCATTGCCATGCTCCAGGTGCAGCACATGCGCGCGATCGAAACAGTCGCGAGCTTCGTCGTGGAGTGACATCGCCACCGCCAAGGCGCCGTCACTCAACCAGGACAGCGCCTCGCCCGTTTCATCGGAGCGTTCGCGGCAGATCGCGCGACTTACGTCGTACTGCCGCTTCGCCGCATCGCAATTCCCCAGCGTGGCTTCGAGGTCACCCATTCTTCTGAGATGCCGCGCGCGGCCATTCCCGTCCGCAATGGCCGCGTTTTCCACCAAGGCCTCGTTCAACAACTGACGCGCAATGTCCGTGCGACCCACGCTCACTTCCAGGACTGCCTGATCAGACATCACATCGCTCAATGCAGCGCGATCGCCGAGTTCGCGCAGACGCGAAGCGCTCGCCAAGAATGCATGGCGTGCATCCGAGACACGTCCGTCGAAGAACGCCTTGGCGGCCTCCTGCCGAAATCCGACGGCCTCGGCCCGAAGCAGAGCAAGATCAGTCAAGAGTTTTTCTCCGATGGCGCCTGCGGCAAGCGTCAGCCTTTGATCGTTGACGATGTCGCTGGTCTGCGTGGCGACGCCCTTGGGTCGCGCGCAATGCTAAAGGCCTCAGCGGCCTCACGCATCATTCACGCTGATGAGAGCGCCGAGCACTCAGGTAAGAGAAAGGACGTATCACAAGCATCGGCCGAGTACCACGTGACGAAGCGGAGAATGAATTCAAGATGCGGGACACGTCCACCGGTGTCGGAGTCAGTCCCTCACATTCGGCGTCTTGAAGCCGCCGCCCGCTTGCGCGGCGCGGGCCTTGGCTTCGTCGAACTCCCAATGCCACGGCTCCTTGCTGACCGTGCGCACGAAGCCGAACGAGGTCGCGTGCCGCTTGAGCCATTCGTAGGTCGGGTTGCCGTCGCCGCCGGCGACGGAGAGGTCGAACGCGATGCCGTTCTGGTGCTTGGAGAAACCCGGCTTCGCCGCCGTGTTGAACCCGGGCAGACCGCGCACGAAGCCGTCGTGCAGGAGCTTCTGCTCCGGGTAAGACCGGAAGCCGCTGTTGAGCGTGATCTTGACGCCGTCGTCCTTCGCGGCCGCCACCAGCGCGGCGAAGGGCGCGATGGTCTTCATCGCCAGGCGCTCGATCTCGAGACCGGAATCCACGATCGCGACGAGGTCGAGCTGCTCGAGGAACTCGCCGTTGTCCCACGCGGCATTCGGGCCGAAGCGGTTGGCGCCGGGCCCGGGCGGGACGAGGCCGATCGTCTCGTTCATGAAGGTGCCGGCGAGGTTGCGCGTCGACGTCCAGCCGAGCGTCTGTCCGTCCGCCGTCGCCGCGCGCCCGAAGACGATGCGCTTCTTGCTGCCCGCCTCCTCGAGCCGGACCTCGACGATCTTCACCGACGTGCCTTTCGCGATGGTCTTGAAGCCGCCGCCGGGAGACGGCACGAAGGCCATCAGATCGTCGTCGCGGCGGATGCGCGCATCCGGGTCGTCGACGACGAAGGTCCTGTCGCGGAAGCTTTCTTCGAGGCTCACGGCGGGCTCCAGGAGTGGGCGTCGCGAGCGTAAGCCCGGCGGCGCCCGCCGCGCCAGCGCGCGCAGCCGGCCGTCCTCCATCGAGGGGACGTCAGGCCGCCACGCGGCCTTGCTGCGCGCGTCGCCACGTCGCGGGCGGCAGTCCCGCGGCGCGTTTGAAGGCGCGCGAGAACGCGGCCTCCGAGTCGTACCCGACCTCCAGCGCGATCGCCGCCACGGCGGCGCGGCTCTCGCGCAGCAGCCGCGCACCGCATTGCATCCGCCAATGGGTCAGGTATTGCATCGGCGGCATGCCGGCAAGCGAGACGAAGCGCTCATGCAGCGCGGACCGCGACAGGCCGACGCGGTGGCCCAACTCCTCCAGCGTCCACGGCGCCGCCGGATCGCCGTGCATCAGCGTGATCGCGTGCCCGACCTGCCGGTCCTTCAGCGCGCCGAGCCAGCCGCGCGAGGCCGCGGGCATCGACTCCAGGTACCGGCGCGCGCCGTCGACGAAGACCATCTCGCTGACGCGCTCCAGCATCGCCGCCGTGCCCGCGCGCCGGCTCACCGTCTCGCTGGCCGCGTGCGACAGCATCGGTGCCACCCACTCGCCGACCGAGTCCCGCGGCAGCACCAGCAGCCGCGGCAGCGCGTCGATCAGCGGATTGAAAGGCTTCAGGTCGCAGGCGATGAAGCCACACAGCAGCACGACGCTCGCCTCCTCGGAAGGCAGTTGCCCCGGTTCGACCATGACGCCGCGGTAGGTCACCGGGATGGGCTTCGGATCCTCGGGCTGGAACAGCAGGCCGTCGCCGCGGGCCGGGTGCAGGCCGGGCGCGCTGGACACCGCGTGGGCATCGCCGTGCGGGAGCATCGCGATGTCGCCGGCCTGCAGACGCCGTGGCGCTTCACCGTCGAGGGCGATCCAGCATTCGCCCTTGACGACCAGGTGGTACTCGATGACGTGCTCGGCGCCGGGCATGACCGCCGGCGCGAGTTCCCGCGACGGCGGGGCCCAGGCGGCCCAGTCGTCGCGGCAACTGACATGGAAGAACACCGAGCCGCGCAAGCGCACGCTGCGCAGCACGTCGGACAGCGGGTCGGACGCGCGATCAGGCCAGCGGCCGGACTGGGCGTCCGCCGGGAGGTCGTGGGTGACTGGGGACATGGCCGGTGCCGCCGCAACGGCGGACGTTCGAGCAAACCCGCGCGACATCGGGTGAAGCGTCCGGCGCGGTGCCTGGGAATCATAGGCACACCGACGGGCGCACCGACGGACACCCCCAAGTTTGAAGGAACACAGACATGACGACCCCCGCGAGCATTCCCCCGACCATTCCCGCCCACGCCCCCGGCAGCACCGCCGCGCCGGACTACACCGCCATCAAGCAACGCCAGCAGGCCACCTGGGCCAGCGGCGACTACACCGTCGTCGGCACCACGCTGCAGATCGTCGGGGAGTCGCTGGCCGAGGCCGTCGACCTGCGCGCCGGCGAGCGCGTGCTGGACGTGGCCGCCGGCAACGGCAACGCGACGCTGGCCGCCGCGCGCCGGTATGCCGACGTCACGTCGACCGATTACGTCGAGGCGCTCCTCGATCGTGGCCGCCGCCGCGCCGAGGCCGAAGGCCTCGCGGTCCGCTTCGAGGTGGCGGACGCCGAGTCGCTGCCCTATGAGGCCGGCAGCTTCGACGTGGCACTGTCGACCTTCGGCGTGATGTTCGCGCCGGACCAGGCCAGCGCCGCGCGCGAGCTGCTGCGCGTGGTCCGTCCGGGCGGACGCATCGGCCTGGCCAACTGGACGCCGGAGGGCTTCATCGGCCGGCTGTTCAAGACGATAGGCGCGCATGTGCCGCCGCCGGCCGGCGTGCGTTCACCGGCGCTGTGGGGCGCGGAGTCGCACCTGGTCACGCTGTTCGGACCGAAGGCGCAGGAGCTGCGCGTCCAACGCAAGCACTTCAACTTCCGGTACCGCTCGGCGGATCACTACCTGCAGGTCTTCCGCGACTTCTACGGCCCGACGCACAAGGCGTTCGGCGCGCTGGATCCGGCGGGCCAGGCCGCGCTGGCCAGCGACATCCGCGCGCTGCTGGAGGAGCTCGACGTCGGCGGCGGCCGCGGGCTGGTCGTGCCGAGCGAATACGCGGAGGTCGTGATCACGGTGGCGTGATCAGGCCGGCCGGGCGATCAGGCCACCGGACAGCGTGATGGCGACGGCGATCACCAGCGCCAGTTCGTCGCCGCCGAAGAAGTCCTTGTCGAAGGCCTCGGAATCGAGGATGCCGACGATCCGCCGATCGGCGTCGAACAGCGGCAGGCAGGCCTCGGCGTTCACCTTCGGATCGCAGGTGTAGTAGCCGCCGCCCTCGGCCACGAAGGCGGCCACGTCGTTGATCAGGCGCGCGCGGCCGCTCAGGCCCACGGCGCTGTTGTTGCTGCCCGCGGCGAAGGCCTCGGTCAACGGGAACTCGGCGCGGCTTTCCGCGCCGAAGTAGGCCAGCTTCAACAGCACGGACTCGTCGGCGGACTTGCGCCTCGCCTGGTAGACGCCGAACCAATGGCTGCGGCTGTGCTCGCTGTAGTAGCGGGTGACGATCGTGGCCTCGGCCAGCAGCCGCTGGTTGTCCGCGCCCTGCCCGCCGAGGATGCCGGCGAGTTCATACGGCTGTTCGGCCAACTGCCCGAACAGCGAGCAGGCGCCGCCTTCGCCGAGTTCCGGCACGCGGAAGCTCCAGCTCACCGGCGTGGCGGAAAGCGCCTCGGGCGTCAGCAGCGCTTGCAGCGCCGCCTGGTGCGTGCGCACGGCCTCGGCGAACGAAGGGGAAGCGGCGGCATCGGCGAGGTCGCCGCGCAGGCCGGTCCAGTCCAGGTATTGATCGAGATTCATGGGTCGGGAAGGAAACAGGAGGACGCCGGGGACCACGCCGGAAGCGGCGCGGTCACGCGATCGTCTGGAGATCGAGTTCCCAAGTTTCGCCGACAAGGTCCAACCCGAATCCCTGGAAGGGTTCTGTCCCGGTGAGCCGGTACCCCGCCTTACGATAGATGTGCTTGGCCGCGTCGAGCTGGCTGTTGGTCCACAAGCGCACGCGCCGGTAGCCGGCCTCCCGCGCGAAGCGGTGGCACTCGGCGACGAGCCGGTCGCCCAGACCGAGTCCGCGCGCGGCCGGTTCCACCAGCAGCAGACGCAGCTGCGCGGTGCCGTCGATGGTCGCGTCCGTGGTCTCGTCGCGCGCCTGCACCAGCGCCACGCTGCCGAGGTTCATGCCGTCGCGCTCGGCGATCCAGCAGGCCTCGCGGCGGGCGTCGAAGCGCTCGATGAAGTCTGCGGCGATGTGCGCCACGAGCGCCTCGAAGCGGACGTCGAACTGGTACTCGCGCGCATAGAGCGCACCGTGCCGCGACACGATCCACCCCATGTCGCCGGGCCGGTGCGGCCGCAGGATGAAGCCCTGCTTCGCCGGCTTGTCGCCGGGCGATTCCAGCAGTCCCTGCACACGGCGGAAGGCCTGCAGCAACTCGGTCTGCTGCGCCTCGCCGAGCTGGTCGAGCAACGCGCCGACCTGCTCCTGCGAGCGCTTCTCCAGCGGCTTGAACGCCTTGCGTCCGGCCGGACTCAGCTGCAGCAGCGACTGGCGCGCATCGACCGCGCTGCGCGTGGCGCGCACGAGGTCGCGTTCCTTCAGGTCGCGCAGCAGGCGGCTCAGATAACCGCCATCGAGGTCGAGCAGCCGACCCAGATCGGTGGCGGTGATGCCCTCCCCGTTCTCCAGATGCGCGAGTTCGAAAAGGATGCGCCCCTCGGTCAGGCTGAACGGGGAATCGAGCAGGCCCTCGTTGAGCACGCCGATGCGATGGGTATAGAAACGGTTGAAGCGGCGGACGGCTTCGATGCGGTCGGGATCGGACATGGCCGGATCCTCCGACAATTGCTTGCTTTTGGCAAGCAATTGGTTGCCATGCCTCCTCCGGGCCGGGGTCGACCGTGACAGATCCTTGGCGCCATGGCGCCGCCGCCACACTCAATGCCGAGGCGTGCGATCTCTGTACATCGGACGCGTCGGCCGGATCGCCGGCGCGTTGCTGCCCGCCGAGAAATTGCCCGGTCTTGCCGCCAGCAATACCGCCAGCAGGTCGGTCACGTTCAGCGGCTTGTAGAGCAGGCGGTTGAATCCCGCCGCGCCCGCGCTCTCGTCGGTGATGTCCGTGCCGCCCGTCAGACACACGTACATGACATGGCGGCCGGCCTCGGCATCGATGAGCTTGGCTTCGGCCACCACCTCCAGGCCGTTCATGTCCGGCATGTCGAAGTCGACGAAGACCAGCTCCGGCTTGAAGAGCTTCAACAGCCGCAAGCCGACGCGGCCGCTGTAGGCGACCGAGGTCGCGCAACCGTAGCAGCGGAACAGCTCGCTGAGGCTGCGGGCACCCTCCGGGTCGTCGTCGATGACGAGGACCCTCAACGCGTGAGGTGACACGTGAGCCGATGTGTCGGACATCGAAGTCTTCTCCCTGAATGCAACACGACGCAACAGCGGTCCGCGCGTGACAAAGCGCGTCCGGCATCCGCCGTCCGTCCACACCCGACATCGGCAAGCTGCGTGCCCGGCCCTGCCCTCCTAAACCCAGGTCCCGCCAGCGTTGTCGTACGGCTAAAGTCGATTGGTTGAGCCGCGATCAGACGGCCGTCGGGAGTCCTCTATGAGCGTCTTGGAAGAAGGGGTGGCCGTGGTCCCGGCCGAGCACCTGAATGCGATGCTGCTGGCGCTCCATGCGCTGCGCCGCGGGGACCCGGACGTGCGACTGCCCTTCCACTGGACCGGCGTCGCCGGCAAGCTCGCCGACGCCTTCAACGAGGTCGTCGAGCAGAACGCCTCGATGGCCGCGGAACTCTCCCGGCTGCGCCAGGTCGTCGGCCGCGAAGGACGCCTCAAGCAGCGCGCCACGCTGCCCGAACTGCGCGGCTTCTGGGGCCAGCAGATCGACTGCATCAACGCTCTCATCGACGATCTCGTCCACCCCACCAGCGAAGCCGCCCGCGTGATCGGCGCCGTCGCCGAGGGCGACCTCACCAAGTCCATGGCGCTGGAGGTCGACAGCCGCCCGCTGCAGGGCGAGTTCCTCCACACCGCCAAGACCATCAACCGGATGGTGGAGCAGCTCGGCGACTTCTCGGCCGAAGTGACCCGCGTCGCGCGCGAGGTCGGCACCGAAGGCAAGCTCGGCGGCCAGGCCGAGGTCAAGGGCGTCGCCGGGACCTGGAAGGACCTGACCGACTCCGTCAACTCGATGGCCGGCAACCTGACCGACCAGGTGCGCAACATCGCCGACGTGACCACCGCCGTCGCGCAGGGCGACCTGTCCAAGAAGATCGAGGTCGACGTCAAGGGCGAGTTCCTGACGCTGAAGAACACCATCAACACGATGGTGGACCAGCTGCGGTCGTTCGCCTCCGAAGTGACCCGCGTCGCGCGCGAGGTCGGCACCGAAGGCTCGCTCGGCGGCCAGGCGCGCGTGGAAGGCGTGTCGGGTACGTGGAAAGATTTGACCGACTCCGTCAACTCGATGGCCGGCAACCTGACCTCGCAGGTGCGCAACATCGCCGACGTGACCAAGGCCGTGGCCGCGGGCGACCTGTCCAAGAAGATCACCGTCGACGTGA
>NZ_JBWKOK010000001.1:0-189189 GCF_059416045.1 Roseateles sp. GW821-FHT09G03 | reverse complement strand
CGCAGGTGCGCAACATCGCCGACGTGACCAAGGCCGTGGCCGCGGGCGACCTGTCCAAGAAGATCACCGTCGACGTGCTCGGCGAGATCCTGGAGCTCAAGACCACGATCAACACGATGGTGGACCAGCTCTCCTCCTTCGCCGCGGAAGTGACCCGCGTCGCGCGCGAGGTCGGCACCGAAGGCCGCCTCGGCGGCCAGGCGACGGTGCGCGGCGTGTCGGGGACCTGGAAGGACCTGACCGACAACGTGAACTTCATGGCCGGCAACCTGACCGGCCAGGTGCGCGGCATCGCCAAGGTCGTGACCGCGGTGGCCAACGGCGACCTGGCGCAGAAGCTGACCGTGGAGGCCAAGGGCGAGATCGCCGCGCTGGCCGACACCATCAACTCGATGACGGACACGCTGGCGATCTTCGCGGACCAGGTGACCACCGTCGCCCGCGAGGTGGGCGTCGAGGGCAAGCTCGGCGGCCAGGCCAAGGTGCCGGGCGCGTCCGGCACCTGGAAGGGCCTGACGGAGAACGTGAACGAGCTCGCCGCCAACCTGACCACGCAGGTGCGCGCGATCGCGGAGGTCGCCACCGCCGTGACGCAGGGCGACCTGACGCGCTCGATCACCGTCGAGACGCAGGGCGAGGTCGCGTCCCTCAAGGACACGATCAACGAGATGATCCGCAACCTGAAGGACACGACGCAGAAGAACACCGAGCAGGACTGGCTCAAGACCAACCTCGCCAAGTTCACGCGGATGCTGCAGGGCCAGAAGGACCTGGTCACCGTCGGCCAGTTGATCCTGAGCGAGCTCGCGCCCGTCGTCGGCGTGCAGCAGGCCGAGTTCTTCGTGCTCAACATGCGTGGCGAGATGCCCCGCCTGAAGCTGATCGCGAGCTACGCGTCCGGCGGCCTGGCCACGCACGGCAAGGAACTGGCGCTCGGCCAGGGGCTGGTCGGCCAGTGCGCGCTGGACCAGGAGAAGATCCTGCTGACCAACGTGCCGGGCACGGCCTTCCGCATCGCGTCGGGCTTGAGCGAGACCGCGGCGATGGAAGTGCTGGTGCTGCCGGTCGTCTTCGAAGGCCGCGTGCGCGGCGTGCTGGAGCTGGCCTCGCTGGAGCGCTTCAGTTCCACCCACCAGGCCTTCCTCGACCAGTTGACCGAATCCATCGGCATCGTGATCAACACCATCGAGGCCAGCACGCGGACGGAAGACCTGCTGATCCAGTCGCAGTCGCTCGCGGAAGAACTGCAGCGCCGGCAGCAGGAACTGCAGCAGACCAACGGCGAGCTGCAGGAGAAGGCGCAGCTGCTGGCCCACCAGAACCAGGAAGTCGAGCGCAAGAACACCGAGGTCGAGCAGGCCCGCCAGGCGCTGGAGGAAAAGGCCGAGCAGCTGGCGCTGACCTCCAAGTACAAGTCCGAGTTCCTCGCCAACATGTCGCACGAGCTGCGCACGCCGCTGAACTCGCTGCTGATCCTGTCCGACCAGCTCTGCAAGAACAGCGAGGGCAACCTGACGCTCAAGCAGGTCGAGTTCTCCAAGACCATCCACGCGTCCGGCAACGACCTGCTGATGCTGATCAACGACATCCTGGACCTGTCCAAGATCGAGTCGGGCACGGTGGCCGTCGACGTCAGCGAGCTGCGCCTGGACGAGCTGCAGCGCTCGGTGGAACGCAGCTTCCGGCACTTCGCGGAATCCAAGCACGTCGGCTTCGCCGTCGAGATGGACCAGCCGCTGCCCAAGTCGCTGGTCACCGACGTCAAGCGGCTGCAGCAGATCATCAAGAACCTGCTGTCCAACGCCTTCAAGTTCACGCACCAGGGCCAGGTCACCTTCAGCGTCACCGCGGCGGCCGACGGCTGGGCCGCCGACAACGAGGTGCTCAACCACGCGGGCCAGGTGATCGCCTTCGCGGTCGCGGACACCGGCATCGGCATCTCCGCCGACAAGCAGCAGATCATCTTCGAGGCCTTCCAGCAAGCCGACGGTTCCACCTCGCGCAAGTACGGCGGCACGGGCCTGGGCCTGGCGATCAGCCGCGAGCTCGCGCGGCTGCTGGGCGGCGAGATCCGGCTCGTCAGCGCGCCGGGCCGCGGCTCGACCTTCACGCTCTACCTGCCGCAGCACTACACGCCGGCGCGCAACGCGCGGCCGCGCCTGGCGCCGGCCTCGCCGGCCAAGCCGGACACGGCCGCCTCGCCGCCGTCCGAGGACCGGGACGACCTGCCGACCCACTCACCGGCCGCGATCTCCGCCGCTGAACTGGCCGAGGCGGCCGTGCAGCGCGCCGCCGCGCGCCGGGCGCCGTCGACGCAGGCCCGCGCGGCCGACGGCGGCAACGACGGCAGCAGCGGCGCCGTCCTGACGCCGCTGGACGCCCACCGCGTCCAGATGGACACGCCGCCGGACAGCATCGTGTTCGCCAACGTCGCCAAGGACGATCGCGAGGACATCGGCAGCGGCGACCGCGTGCTGCTGATCGTCGAGAACGACCTGGCCTTCGCCAGCGTGCTGCTCGAGGCGGCGCGCCAGGCCGGCATGAAGGGCCTGGTGGCGACGACCGGCGCCGGCGCGCTGGCGATGGCGCAGGAGTTCCGCCCGAGCCTGATCACGCTGGACATCTTCCTGCCCGACATGCAGGGCTGGCGCGTGCTGGACCGGCTCAAGTCCGATCCCGACATGCGGCACCTGCCGGTGTGCGTGGTCTCGACCGACGACGCGCGCGAGCGCGCGCTGCAGGCCGGCGCGCTGGGCTTCCTGCCCAAGCCGCTGCAGTCGCGCGACGACGTCGACGTCGCCCTGCGCGACCTGCAGCGCTACCTGGACCGCCCGCGACGGCGCCTGGCCGTCGCGATGCCTGAGGGCCCCGAGCGGCTCGCGCTGCTGACGCCGCTGGCCGACGACATCGACACGGTGTTCGTCCAGACCGCGGCGCAGGCGCGCGAGGTGCTGCCCGGCGTCGACGCGCTGCTGGTCGACGCGGTCGCCAGCGCCTTCGGTCCGCAGGACGTGCTGGACGCGCTCGAGCAACGGCCCGGCACGCTGCCGCTGCCCGTCGTCGCGCTGAACACCGAGACGCCCGCCGCGAACGCCGCCAGTGCCGCCAGCGCCGGCACGGCGGAGCCTTCCGAGGAACACGCCGCCGCGCGCCGCTGGACGCGGCCCCACGGGCTGCCGGTGCGCACGGCCGCGGGCACCGACGCGGCGCTCGCGGCGATGGCGCTGGCGCTGCACCGCGCGCCCGCCGACATGGGCGACGGCGAGCGCCAGGCGCTGCACGACGCGCAGGAAGCCAGCTGCCCGCTGGCCGGCAAGAAGGCGCTGATCGTCGACGACGACATGCGCAACATCTTCGCGCTGGCCACCGTGCTGGACGGGCACGGCATGGTCATCGTCTCGGCCGACAACGGCCGCGAGGCGATCCGCCTGGTGCAGGAGGATCCGTCGATCGACATCGTGCTGATGGACATCATGATGCCGGAGATGGACGGCCTGGAGACCATGCAGCAGATCCGCCGCCTGCCGCGCGGACGCGAGCTGCCGATGGTCGCCGTCACCGCCAAGGCGATGAAGGGCGACCGCCAGAAGTGCATCGAGGCCGGCGCCTGGGACTACCTGTCCAAGCCCGTCGACCCGGCCAACATGCTGACCGTGCTGCGGGGCTGGCTATGCCGCTGAGCGCCCTCTTCGACGGCTACGCGACGCCCGACGCGGCGGAGCGCGCCAGCATCCTGATCGTGGACGACCTGCCGGAAAAGCTGCTCGTCTTCGAGACCATCCTGGCCGACCTCGACCAGCACCTGGTCATCGCGCGTTCCGGCAGCGAGGCGCTGCGCGAGGTGCTGCGCCAGCAGTTCGCGGTGATCCTGATGGACGTGAACATGCCGGGCATCGACGGCCTGGAGACCGCCCGGCTGATCCGCGGCTACCGTCGCTCGGCACACACGCCCATCATCTTCGTCACCGCCTACGCGGACGAGTTGCAGACGGCGCAGGGCTACTCGCTCGGCGCGGTCGACTACATCCTCTCGCCGGTGATCCCCGACGTGCTGCGCAGCAAGGTGCGGGTCTTCGTCGATCTGTTCCTCATGCAGCAGCGGCTGCGGCAGCAGGCGCTGGAGCGCATCGCGATCGCGCGCGCCGAGGCCGCGCAGCGCGCCGCCGAGGAGAACACGCGGCGCTCGATCTTCCTGGCGCAGGCGGGCCGGGAACTGGCCGACTCGCTGGACGCGGACGTCGCGATGCGGCGCCTGCTGTCGCTGCTGGTGCCCAGCTTCGCACCGCGCGCGCTGCTGTGGCTGCGCGACGCGGGCCACGGCCATGAGCGCGTGCTGCGCTGCGATGCGCCGACCGCGGCCGGCGAACCGGCCCTGCTCATCCAGGGCCGCGAGCAGATGCTGTCCGAGGTCCTCTACAACGCCACGCGCGACGCCATCGAGCAGATGATGCCGGCCCTCCTGCCCGGCACCGCCGCGGAGCCGCCTGCGCCGCCGACCTTCGCCCCCACGCTGCCGCCCGGACTGTCCGACGACGAGCCCCCGCCGCGCGCGCCGCTGCGCCGCGACACCGCCAGCGGCGTCGTGCTGCCGCTGGTCGCCGGCGAACGCATGCTCGGCGGCCTGCTGCTGTCCGATGCGCATCAGCCGCCCGACTGGCCGACGCTGGAGGAACTGGCGGGCCGCGCCGCGATCGCCTTCGAGAACGCGCGGCTGTACGGCGCGCTGCAGGCCGAGATCGTCGAACGCCGCCAGGCCGAGGCCGGCCTGCTCGAAGCGAGCCGGCGCAAGGACGAATTCCTCGCGATGCTGTCGCACGAACTGCGCAATCCGCTCGCGCCGATCCGCAACGCGATCGAGGTGATGCGCGCGCTGTCCGACACCTCCACGCGCCATGACATCGGCGACACGCAGGATCGCGACCGGCGTCTGGGCGAGGCGGTCGCGGTGACGGATCGCCAGGCCCGGCACCTGACGCGGCTGGTCGACGAACTCCTCGACGTGGCGCGGATCAGCCAGGGCAAGATCGTGCTGAAGACCGAGACGGTGGACTTGCGCGACATCGTGCGCCACGGGCTGGAGCCGGTGCAGTCGCTGATCGACGGCCAGGGTCAGCAGCTGCGCCTGACCCTGCCCGATCGCCCGGCCAAGGTGCGCGGCGACGCGGCGCGTCTGATCCAGGTCGTCACCAACCTGCTGCACAACGCGAGCAAGTACACCGGCGCCGGAGGCCGCATCGAGCTGACGCTCGCGCACAGGAACACCGACACCGCAGGCCATGATGGCCATGGCGTCCAGGGCGTCCATGGCGGCCCCGACGGCGCCCTCGTGCTGACCGTGCGCGACAACGGACGCGGCATCGCCGCGTCGCTGCTGCCGCACGTCTTCGACCTGTTCGAGCAGGGGCCGCGCGGACTCGACCGCAACCAGGGCGGACTCGGCGTCGGCCTGACGCTGGTGCAGCGCCTGGTGCAGCTCCATCACGGCCAGGTCGAGGCGCGCAGCGAGGGCCCCGGCCACGGCTCGACCTTCGAAGTGCGCCTGCCCGCGGTCGTGGACGAGGCCCACGGGGCGGCGTTCGCGCCCGCCGTTCCCGCGGAACGCGTCGCGTCCGTACGCGCCGAAGCGGCGGGGGGAAATGAGATCCACGATGACGTTCGCGACGACGTCCGCGATGAAGGCCACGAAGACGGTCATGAGAACGAGGGCCCCTGCCGCGTGATGGTCGTCGACGACAACCGCGACGCGGCGGACTCGATGGCGGTCTTCCTCGAACTCGCGGGTTTCGATACGACGGTGCAGCTCGACGGCCCCTGCGCGCTGGATGCCGCGACTGCCCGGGCACCGCAGGTGGTGCTGCTCGACATCGGGCTGCCCGGCCTGGACGGCTACGAGGTCGCCCGCCGCCTGCGCGCCCTGCCCGGCGGCATGGACTGGCTGCTGATCGCGCTCACCGGCTACGGCCAGCAGGACGATCGCCGCCGTGCGCACGAGGCCGGCTTCGACGTCCACCTGGTCAAGCCGGCCGACCCGGACGCGGTCGTCGAACTGATCCAGGAATGGCGGCAGCGCGACCGGACCGGTCGGCCCGCGGAGGCGGCCGCGCGGTGATCGGGTGAGCGGAACGGGTGAGCGGAACGGGTGAGCCGAACGGGTGAGTGGCGGCAGCGCGCGGGACGGGTGCGCCGAACGGGAGACGCTGGCGACGCACTACGTCGTACCGCCACTGTTCAAGGACGATGTCCATGTCCCTCACTCCCCTCGCCCCCCTCGGTCAACTGGGCCTCGGCGCGGCTGCCGGCGGCATCGGTGCCGTCACGAACACCGTGTCCGGCATCGCCAGCAAGATTCCCCTCGTCGGCGGTCTGATCTCAGGCATCGCGAACGGCATCGGCAACGTGGCCGGCGGCTTGCTGCCGAATCTCTTCAAGTGACGGGCCCCCTCGCGGGCGTTTCATGTGACGCCCCGCTGACGCCGGACGATCCGGCGAGCGTCACCCTCGGGCGTTGCTTTCCCTCGTCGCGCCCGAAGGTGATCGATGATTTCTCGGGTTCCGGCCTCCTGTCGCTGCTGCGGATGATGGCGCGCCTGCGGAACCTGGACGGCCCGGACGACGCGGCCGGGGTCATCCCGGCCGGGTTCTCGCAAGCCGACCAGCCCTACATCGAGATCGGCCTGCTGACGCTCCTGTTCCCGCTGGTGGCGATCTCCGCCAGGGGCGCGGTGCAAGCCGCCCGCGCCGGCTACGCGCAGACCTATCCCGACAGCGTGCGGCGAAGCCTGGACCAGCAGCAACGGCTGATCGAGGCGCTGCGGCAAGGCGCCACATCAAACGCCTGCGGCACGGACGGCACGGACCGCGCCGTCGACGACGAGCTGGCGCGACTGGTCGCACTGCACGACCTCGGTGTCCGCCGTTTCGAGGAACGTCAACACCATCGCGCCCGCGGCTTCCTTCCCCTGCTCAAGCACAACGTCGCCAGCAAGTGGCATCACCGACCGGGCAACAGCCGGCTGGGCGAGGACTTCAATCGAGAGGCGGCAGACGTCATCGCCGCGCGGTTCGCGCGCAACCGGGCGCTCGAGGCGCCCGAGGCGTCCTACCAGCACCACCTGGTGCGCAAGCTCGGTGACGGACAGCGGCAGGACAAGCGCGCCCGCACCGCCGCGCTGTTCACCGGCATCGGCATGCCGGGCATGGCGAGCGGCATGGCGGTCTCCGCCGGCGCCTGTGCTGCGACCGCGGGCGGCGCGGCCGCACAGGCAGCGGGCCATGCGGCCGGTCAGGTGGCGGCCCAGGCCGCCGAACGCGCGCTCGAAACGGCGACGGCCGGAATCATGATGGGCGCGCAGGCGGCCCAGGGCGTGGCCGGCATCTTGAACGGCCGCCTCCACATCGCGCAGCACAGCCAGATCCGGCGGGACCGCGCGGCCCTGCAGGCGATCGCCGCGGACCTCTCCCCCCGCACCCGCGAACTGCACGCCCAGGACACCCGGTTCCGGCTGGCGGACAGCACCCGGAGCCAGGTCTGCGATGCCATGCTGACCGCCGGCCAAGGCTTGATGCTGGGGTCCAGCGTCTCGAGCTTCGCATGCCCGCCGGTCGCACTGGGTCTGGCGGCACCCGGCGCGCTGCTCACGATCGGCGCGAGCATCGGCACCAGCGTCAACGACGCGCACCGCGAGGACTACCTCGGCGACCGCACGGTCGAGCCGGTCAAGCAGCAGATGCGCCTGGGCAACCTGGGGCAACGCCTGCGCGAGGCCCCGCTCGACACGGTGCTGCGGGAAGTGTCCGGGCAGTTCGAAGGCCATCAGGACCAGTTGGCGCACACCCGCCTGTGGAGCGACATCCTCGCGGTCCTGAAGGCCGAGGACATCGACGCGCCCGGGCGGCCCGGTGCCGCGCAAGCGCGCCACCGCCGGCTGCTCGCCCAGAACGACAAGCGGCGCGGCGCATCCGCCCTGCTGCGCGACGGCGTCGATCGCCTGCACGCGCTGCGTCGGGAACATCATCCGGAAGAGTGGTTCGAAGGGCCCGTGCGCGATCTCCACGAACGCCTGTCGGTCGCGCTGCGGCGACATCCCGCCAGCGCGCTCATCGTCGGCCTCCAGGCGTTCCAGCGGGACGTCCTCTTCGCAACGGCGTCCGAGCTAGCCCGTCGACGGGATCCCGACACGCAGGCGCTGTTCCGTGATGCCAGCGGTCGACGCCTGAAGACGCTGCGGGCGGACGAGCGGTTCTTCGCGCACCTCGACGCGCACCCCGCGGCGAAGGCCGTCTACCTGCGACACCACAACGAGACCCTGGCACGTTACCTGACGCCGGCCGATCGCTTCGGACGCGCCGACGCCCGCGATGCGCTGACCGACCTGGCCCATGTGCAGCTGGACCGCCGGACCCGGCACGACCTGACCCCGTCGACCTCGTGGCGGACCCTGGCGTGACGACCACGACGAAAAAGGGGCTGCCTTCCGGCAGCCCCTTCGGCTTCATCGGCTCCGTCGTGGCGGAGCCTCCCGCGCGGCGGATCAGCCGTGCTTCGCGTCGAAGAACTGTTCGTCCTCCGTCGAGCCCTTCAGCGCCGCTGTCGACGCCTGCGCTTCGATCGTGGTGGTGACCGCATCGAAGTAACCCGTGCCCACTTCGCGCTGGTGCTTCACCGCGGTGAAGCCCTTTTCGGCGGCGGCGAATTCCGCTTCCTGCAGCTCGACGAAGGCGCTCATGTTGTTGCGCGCATAGCCGTAGGCCAGGTTGAACATCGAGTAGTTCAGGCTGTGGAAACCGGCCAGCGTGATGAACTGGAACTTGTAGCCCATCGCGCCCAGCTCGCGCTGGAACTTGGCGATCGTGGCGTCGTCCAGGTTCTTCTTCCAGTTGAAGCTCGGCGAGCAGTTGTAGGCCAGCAGCTTGCCCGGGAACTTCGCGTGGATCGCCTCGGCGAAGGCCTTGGCGAAGGCCAGGTCCGGCTTGCCCGTCTCGCACCAGATCATGTCGGCATACGGCGCGTAGGCCAGGCCGCGGCTGATGGCCTGGTCCAGGCCGTTGCGGGTGCGGAAGAAGCCTTCGACGGTGCGCTCGCCGGTGCAGAACGGCTTGTCGTTGTCGTCGATGTCGCTGGTCACCAGGTCGCCGGCTTCGGCGTCGGTGCGGGCCAGCAGCACGGTGGGCACGCCCATCGTGTCGGCCGCCAGGCGCGCCGCGACCAGCTTGGCCACCGCTTCACGCGAGGGCACCAGCACCTTGCCGCCCATGTGGCCGCACTTCTTCGCGGCGGCCAGCTGGTCCTCGAAGTGCACGCCCGAAGCGCCCGCCTCGATCATGGCCTTCATCAGTTCGAAGGCGTTCAGCACGCCGCCGAAGCCGGCTTCCGCGTCCGCGACGATGGGCGCGAAGTAGTCGATGTCGCTCTTGCCTTCGCTCCACTGGATCTCGTCGGCGCGCTTGAAGGTGGCGTTGATCTTCTTGACGACCTTCGGCACCGAGTCCACCGAGTACAGCGACTGGTCGGGGTACATCTCGCCGTTGCTGTTGGCGTCGCCGGCGACCTGCCAGCCGGACAGGTAGATCGCCTTCAGGCCGGCCTTGACCTGCTGCATGGCCTGGTTGCCGGTCAGCGCGCCCAGCGAGTTGATGAAGGGCTCGGTGTTCACCAGGTTCCACAGCTTCTCGGCGCCGCGCTTGGCCAGCGTGTGCTCGATGTTGATGGAGCCGCGCAGACGGACCACGTCGGCCGCCGAATAGCCGCGCTGGATGCCCTTCCACCGGGGGTTTTCGGCCCAGTCTTTTTCGAGGGCTGCAATCTGCTGTTCGCGGGTCAATGTCGTCATGGTGAGCTCCTGATGGTTCGAGTGAAGTTGAAAAACCGATGGCTCAAATCTAGACGCCTCGACTCCCGGCGGGGTGGTCAATGTCTTATATAAGACTGATTTTTTAATCCATTTAAATCAATGACTTGCAAAACAAAAACCGGATCGTGAGAGTAGGTCTTCCATGATGAGAAATCTTGCGGCGCTGCAGCACGCCAGTTTTTTGCATGCCGCCAAGTTCTTTTCAAGATATGAAATTCATGGGACCTGCGCACTGATCGATCGCTCGACCATTGAGGCGTGAACTGCCTCATTGGGTCAGTCGTTTGTCGGTCGTCGGCAAGCCGAGGCACGACCCAGCGCGTCCGCTTTCCGCACTAGAGCATTCGTGCCGCGACCTGATTTCAGGCCGCCGCGTGCCGGGAAGCCGGTCGTGCTCCGCGGCACCGTGGCGACCTTCCGATCGCGCGGTGGCTCTCTCTAGGAGAAAACAAATGATTGGTGCATTGATTGGTGGCGCAACGAAGCTGCTGGGACTCGGCGGTGGCGAGGCTTCGGGTTCCGCCGGCGGCGGCCTGGCTTCGGGGATTGGCGGCATCGCCGGCGGCGTGGCGAAAAACCTGCTGAGCGGCGTGACGAACACGCTGGGCAGCCTGTTCAAGGGCTGAGCCCGCTCCGGCGGTCCGCCAGATGTGGCGACATCGGCTCTCCGGCCGTCAGTCGCCCATATCCGGCGCGATCCGCCCAGGCTGACGAGGGGCGCTTCATGCGCCCCTTGTTCCTTTCCGTGCTCGCGATGCCTCAGCGGGCATCGCCCGGCATAAGTGCACGTTCGCGCCGTTTCACCCCGTACGTTGTCAGACAACTGCCTTCTACAGTTGATCCTCAAAGGCGCACCCATCTCGATGTGGTGGCGCCGTTAAGAGGGTCGCCGCCGAATCATTGGCGGACTTGTTGTACGACAACCGGTGTCCGCCATGACGGACATCGAGCAGGGAGATGACGTGAAACTGAATGACTTGCGCCTGTCGGCGCGGCTGGCCATGGGCTTCGGCGTGGTGCTGCTGCTGGTGGCGGCGATCATGACCGTGGGCTGGCTGGGACTGAACCGGACCGCCGAGGCCACCCGCACGATGATGGCGGTGCCGCTGCAGAAGGAACGCCTGGTGAGCGAGTGGTACATGCTGACCATCGTCGGCGTGAAGCGCTACACCGCCATCGCCAAGAGCACGGATGCCTCGCTGGCCGACTACTTCGCCGGCGACGTGAAGATCTCCACCGCGCGCGGCAACGAGATCGTCAAGGCGCTGGACGAACTGCCCAAGAGCGACGCCGAGAAGCAGGTCGTCGCCGAGCTCACCGAGGCGCGCCAGACCTACATCGCGACGCGCAACAAGATCGCCGAGCTCAAGAAGGGTGGCGACACCGACGCCACCGAACGCCTGCTCAACGACCAGTTCCGTCCGCAGGCCGAGGCCTACCTGCAGAAGATGACCGGCTACCTGAAGTTCCAGCAGCAGACGCTGGACGAGATGGCCGCCGAGGTCGACCACGTGACGGCGCGCGCGCAGACCCGCATCACGGTGATCGGCCTGCTGGCGATCGTCGCGGGCACCTTGTTCGCGTGGGCGTTGACGCGCTCGGTGACGAAGCCGCTGTCGGAGGCGGTGCGTCTGGTCGAGGCCGTGGCCGCCGGCGACCTGACCCAGGCGGCGCCCGTGCAGGGCAAGGACGAGATCGGCGCCATGGTCGGCGCGCTCGAACGCATGCGGACCAGCCTGCAGACGGCGATCTCGCAGGTGCGCGAGTCATCGGAGAACATCCAGAACGCCTGCCACGAGGTCTCGGCGGGCAACCAGGACCTGAGCCAGCGGACCGAGCAGACGGCCTCCAACGTGCAGCGGGCGGCCAGCACGATGGAGCAGCTCAGCGGCACCGTCGGGCACACGGCGCAGTCCTCGGGCGAAGCCAACCAGCTGGCGGTGGCGGCATCATCGGTCGCGGCACGCGGCGGCGAGGTCGTGGCGGAGGTCGTCACGCGGATGCAGGGCATCCACGACAGCTCGCGCAAGATCGCCGACATCATCGGCACCATCGACGGCATTGCGTTCCAGACCAACATCCTCGCGTTGAACGCGGCCGTGGAAGCGGCGCGCGCCGGCGAGCAGGGTCGCGGCTTCGCGGTCGTGGCCTCGGAGGTACGCACGCTGGCGAGCCGCTCGGCGGCCGCGGCCAAGGAGATCAAGTCGCTGATCGCGGCGAGCGTGGAACAGGTCGAGGCCGGCACCGCGCTGGTGAACCGCGCGGGCGACACGATGAGCGAGGTGGTTCAGGCCATCGGCCAGGTGAACCGCATCGTCGGCGAGATCAGCGTCGCCAGCGCCGAGCAGGCGATGGGCGTGTCGCAGGTGTCGAGCGCGGTCAGCGAGATGGACGCCGCCACACAGCAGAACGCCGCGATGGTCGAGGAGATCGCCAGCGCGGCGTCCAGCCTGCGCGGCCAGGCGCTGGGCCTGGTCGACGCGGTCCGGGTCTTCCGGATCAGTCGAGCTTGAGCTTCTGCTGCTCGACGACCTTCTTGTAGACCGCGTACTCGGCCTTGATCTGCTCGGAGAACTGCTCCGGCGTATTGCCGATCACGATCGAGCCGGTCTCCTCGATGCGCTTGCGCACCTCGGGCATCTCGACGGTCTTGCGGGCGGCCTCGTTGATCTTGGCCACGACTTCCTTGGGCAAGTTCTTCGGGCCCAGGATGCCGTAGTAGGCCATGCGGTTCACGGGCTCGAGGCCGAGCTCCTTGAAGGTCGGCACGTTGGGCAGCACGGCCAGGCGCTGGGGCGCCGCCACGGCGATCGCGATCAGGCGGCCGTCCTTGATGAAGGGCAGCGCGGACGGCAGGTTGTCGAAGATCATCGGCACCTGGCCGGCGACGGTGTCGTTCAGCGCGGGGCCCGCGCCGCGGTATGGGATGTGCGTGACGAAGACACCGGTCAGGCTCTTGTACAGCTCCATCTGCAGGTGGCCGATGCCGCCGGTGCCGGAGGTCGAGTAGCTGTACTTGCCGGGGCTCTTCTTCAGCTCGGCGACGAAGGACTTGTAGTCCTTGGCCGGGAAGGACGGATGCACGGCGATCACGTTGGGCGTGGCCGCGAGGTTGATGATGGGCGTGAAGTCCGTCAGCGGGTTGTACGGCGTCTTGGGATTGATCGCGGGGTTGGTGGCCGTGGTGGACACGGTGGCCACGCCCAGTGAGTAGCCGTCCGGCGCGGACTTGGCCGTGTCGTTGGCGCCGATGATGCCGCCGCCGCCGGCCTTGTTCTCGACGATCATCGTCTGGCCCAGCGGGCCGTTGATGTGCTGCGCGACGACGCGGGCCACGATGTCGGTCGTGCCGCCCGGCGCGAACGGCACCACCAGCTTCACCGGCTTGGTCGGATAGGACTGGGCCAGCGCCGCGGCGCAGGACAGCGACAGCGTGCTCAGCAGCAGGCCGTGTTGGAGGATCGAGCGACGGTTCATTGGGCTCCTCGTCTTTTGAACAATGGATAACGTGATCGGAACAGCTTAAGTATGTCGCTGTCGAGCCCGGCCTAGCGGAACTACGTAGAGACCCCGTCGCAGGGGCGGGAAACCCCTGGCGCGGCCTGCGGGGGAGTTCGGGAGTTCCGATGTCGATCACCTGCCGGTGTCGGAGGGGCCGCCCCGCTTCGCCCACGCCACCGCGCGTCGTGCCAGCGCCGCCGTCGCATCGATCACCGGCAGCCCGGCCGATGGTTCATCGAGCACGAGCGGGATCTCCGTGCATCCGAGCACGAGGGCGCGCGCACCGCGTGCCCGCAGACGCTGCGCGGCCGCGGCCAATCGCGGCGCCGCGGCGGCGAGCTGGCCCGCCTTGACCTCGGCGATAGCCGGCATGATGAGCTCGATCATTTCCCCCGCCGTCGGCAACAGCCACTGCACCGCCCTCCCCGACGGCGGCTTGCGATTCAGGTAGAGCCCGGACGCCAGCGTCGCGTCGGTTGCCAGCAGGCCGACCTTGCCGCCTTCGGGCACGAGGTCGAGGGCCTCGGAGATCGCGGCATCCACGAGGTGGATCATCGGCAGGCCCAGCGCCTGCTCGAGGTCCTCGAACCACAGGTGCGCGGTGTTGCAGGGCACCACCACCACGCCCGCGCCCGCGGCGGCCAGGCGCCGGCCGCTGACGATCATCGCGGCGAGCGGCGACTCGCCCTCGCCGCGGAAGGCGGCGGTCCGGTCGGGGACCTGCGGGATGCTGCTCACGACGACGGGGATGTGCTCCTGGTCCGTCGCAGCGGGCGTGGCGTCCAGCAGCTTGCGCATGAAGTCGACCGTCGCCAGCGGCCCCATGCCGCCGAGGATGCCGACGATGCCCGGCGCGGCGGGCAAGGCTGCGCCGGCGCCGCGCGCGTCGCGCGGTGTGGTGTGGGTCATGACGGGGTCAGCTCGTGCTCGGCGCGCGATCAGCGCGCGGGCTTGTCCGACAGCGCCTGCAGGTTGTCCTGCAGCTCGCGGCTCATGGGCGCGCCCAGCGTGATGCCCTTGGGCGGGATCGCCGACTGGAACCACTTCTTGTAGAGCGCCTCGAACTCGCCGCTCTTCATCAGGCCCGCCAGCGTGGTGTCGACCAGCTTCTTGAACGCGGCATCGTCCTTGCGGACCATGATCGCGTAGGGCTCGACCTGGACCGCCTCGCCGACGACGGCGAGGTCCGCCGGATTGAGCGCCCCGGCACGCAGCCCGTACAGCAGGATGTCGTCCATCGCGAAGGCGTCCGCCCGGCCCGATTGCACCAGCAGCGCGGCGTCGGCATGGTCCTTGGCGCTGATCAGCTCGAAGCCCAGGTTCTGCTCCTGGTTCATCCGCCGCATCACCTGGTAGTTGGTCGTGCCGGTGGTCGACACGACCTTCTTCCCCCTCAGGTCGGCGAAGCCCTTGATCGGCGAGTTCGCCTTCACCAGCAGCCGCGTGCCGGTGTAGAAGTAGTTGATCGCGAAGTCCACCTGCTTGGCGCGATCGCTGTTGTTGGTGGTGGAGCCGCATTCGATGTCGATGGTGCCGTTGTCCAGCAGCGGGATGCGGTTCTGCGAGGTCACGGACTGCGTGGCCACCTTCAGGTCGGCGCGGCCGGTGGCCTTCTTCACCTGCTCGACGACCTTGCCGCAGATCTCCCAGCCGAAGCCGGTCGGCTGCCCTTCCCCGCCCAGGTAGGAGAACGGGATCGAAGAGTCCCGGTACGCGACGGTGATGATGCCGGAGGCCTTCACCTTCTCGAGCGTGCCCGCGGGCTGCGCCGCGGCGGGCCCCGCGATCAAGGCGGTCAAGGCACAGACGCCGATCGAGGCGACGGACGCGATCGAAGCGAAGGACACGGCGACGGCACGGGGAGCGGGCATCTTCATGGCGGTTTCCTTTGTCGGGAGAAGTGAAGTTTGCATGGGCTCGACGATAGTGACCATCGCCGTTTCCGAGCATCGGGATCGCGCCGCTTCGTATAAGCTGGGCTTATGTTCGTCGGCTGCTCTCATCCATGCGCCTGAAGCACATCGAGGTCTTCCACGCGGTCATGCTGACGGGCTCCGTGAGCGCGGCCTCGAAGCTGCTGCATGTGACGCAGCCGGCGGTGACCCAGTCCCTGCAACTCGCCGAGCTGCAGCTGGGGTACGCCCTGTTCACGCGGCAACGGCGGCGCCTGATGCCGACGAGGGAAGCGCAGGCGCTCTACCCCGAGGTGCAGGCGCTGATGTCGCAGCTCGAGTCGGTGCGGCGCATGGCCACGGCGCTGGGCACCGGCGAGGGGCAAGGTTTCCGCATCCTGATCGTGCCCTCGCTGGCGGTGAAGGCCCTGCCCCAGGCGCTGAAGGCGTTCCGCCGCCGCTATCGCGATCTGCCGATCAGCGTGCGGACGCTGCATTCGAACGACATCGCGCGGGCCATGCTGCTGCAGGAAGGCGATGTCGGCATCGTGTACGGCCGCCCGTCGCACGCCGCGCTCTCCGATGAACTCGTCGCCACCGGGCGGCTGGTGTGCGCGTCACCTCGCGGCAAGGCCGGCGCGGACCGTCGCACCACGGTGGCGCTGCAGGACCTGCTGAGGGAGCCCTTCATCCGCATCGACGAGCGCGATCCGCTGGGCGCCGTGCTCGCCGATCAATGGGCGCGACTGGCGCTGTCGCCGCGCGCCGGCATCACGGTGCAGACGCACCACATCGCGATGGTGATGGCCGAGCAGGGCTTCGGGCCGGCCATCATCGATTCCTTCACCGCGCAGGCCAGCGGCGGCGATCTGCACATCCGCACCCTGCTGCCGGAGGTGCCGGTCGAGGTCCGCGCCGTTCAGCCGCAGGGGCTGCGATCGCCGCAACCGGTCGCGGACTTCATCGCGGCGTTCAGGCAGGCGATCGAGGAATGAGGCGCCTGTCGGCGTGCATGCGGCGTCAGTCCCCGGCAAGTGCCCGCGTGGTCCTGGCTTCGAGGCGCCTCGCGTACAGGGTGGCCGGCAGGAGCAGCAGGACATAGAGGACGGCGATCAGCGTGTAGACCTCCATCGGGCGGTAGGTGTCATGCGCGATGGCCTGACCCTGATAAAGCAGGTCCGGGATGGCCAGCACCGACAGCAGCGAGGTGTTCTTGAACTGCAGGATGGACTGGCTGACCAGCGGGGGCACCATGCGCCGGACAGCTTGCGGCAGGACGACCCCGCGCATCACCTGACCCGGGGTCATCCCCAGCGCGAGACCCGCAGCCCGCTGACCCGCGTCGATGGACAGGACGCCGGCGCGGACGATCTCGGCATAGAAGGCGCCGCCATAGAGCGTCAGGCAGAGGACGGCGGCCGTGCCAGGCGCCAGCTCGATGCCCAGGACCACGGGTAGCGCGTAGTAGAACCACACCAGCTGGACCAGCACCGGCGTGCACCGGAACACTTCGACGTAGGCGCGCAACGCGCCCGCCAGCAGACGACGGGACGAGAGCTGTCCAAGGCCGGCGAGGACGCCCACAGGCAAGCCGGTGAGGATGACGATCACCGTGTACAGGAGCGTCGTGAGGACGCCGCCGGCGATGAGTGCCCGGTATTCCCACAATGAAGCGAAGTCCCACTGATACATCCCGGGCGCTCCCGGCTGTTCAGCGACGACGGCCGGGCCGCTGTCCGGGGCCGTTCAAAACCGCACCTCCGGAGGGAATCTGTCGACCGCCACGTTCGCGAGCTTGTGCATGTTCGCGACGAGCGCCGCCCGCACCCGGCCGCTGGCGCGGGCCTCGGCGATCCAGGCATTCAGCGCCTGCAGGAATCGGGGATCGGATTGCTGTCGGACGCCGATGCACGACGGCGCGGACTCGTGGGGCGTGGGAATGACGAGGTGGCCGATGCCCGGCCGCTTCGCCACCAGCGCGGTGGACAGCAGGATCGCGAGGATCTGGCAGTCTGCACGACCGCTCTGCACGGCCATCGTCGCGGCGGCCGTCGAATCGAAGCGCTGCACGTTCGCATGCGTCAGCAAGCGGGTGGCGACCTGGTCATGACTCGATCCGACATCCACCGCCACGGTCACGCCGGGCTGGTCGATGTCGGCCCAGGTCTGCAACGCCAGGCCCTTTCTGGCCACGACGGTGTTCATGTTGTTGAACAGCGCCTCCGTGAAATCGACGGCCTGTCGCCGCCGTGCCGTCGGGGCGAGACCGAAGTGCGCATCGACCTTGCCGGTGCGCAGGTCCAGGACGGCATTGCCCCAACTGGTGGCCACCCATTCCACGTCGACCTGCAGATGGCGCGCCAGGTCCCGGCCCAGGTCGATGCAGAACCCCTGGTACTCACCCGAGACCAGGTCCTTCACGGAATACGGGACGGCGCCCGGGACGACGCCGAGCCGCAGCTTGCCGGTGCGCCTGATCCGGGACAGCGTCGATTCCGGCGCCTGCGCGCCCGCCAGCGGCGCGGCGCCCGAAGCGATCGCGGCGGCGGCGCCTGCGACGAACTGTCTGCGTGTGGGATGCACGGTCTTCTCCCGGAACGTGGAGGGTCCGATGGCGTCGTTGATCGGCCGTACCTTCGCAGTGTTCCGGGGGTGTCATTCAGTTCGCACGACGACGATGCGCGCGTCCATCGGCCTTGCGTCGCGTCGCAGCGGCCCAGGAGCTCAAGGCCTCAAGGATCGAGCGCCCACACGATGTGCTCCGCGAGCAACGGCGTCGCGTCCTGCAACGCGGCTTCCAGCGCGGCACGCATCTCTCGGCGCAGGTCCGGCGCCAGGTCTTGCCTCAGCGCGTTCCCCATCGCCACGGCGATGTTGCGCTGCCAGCGCGCATGGCCGATGCGGCGGATCGCGGAGCCTTCGGTGCGCTTGAGGAAGGTCGCCTCGTCCCAGGCGAAGAGTTCCAGGAGCGACGCGTGCCCGAGCGGCTCGCGCCAGGCGAAGTCCGGCAGCGCGTTCCTGCGCGCGAACTTGTTCCAGGGGCACGCAAGCTGGCAGTCGTCGCAGCCGTAGATGCGGTTGCCGATCGCCTCGCGGAACTCGATCGGGATCGGCCCGTCCTGCTCGATCGTCAGGTAGCTGATGCAGCGTCGCGCGTCGAGCCGGTACGGGGCGATGATCGCCCCGGTCGGGCAGGCGTCGAGGCAGGCGCGGCACTGGCCGCAATGCGCGGTGACGGGCTCGCTGGGCGGCAGTTCCAGGTCGAGGTAGATCTCGCCGAGGAAGAACATCGAGCCGCTGTCGCGGTGCAGCGTCAGCGTGTGCTTGCCGCGCCAGCCGATGCCGGAGCGGCTCGCGAGTTCGACCTCCAGCACCGGCGCGGAGTCGGTGAACACGCGGTGCCCCATCGGCCCGACGCGTTCCTGGATGCGGTCCGCCAGTTGCTGCAGCCGCTGGCGCAGGACCTTGTGATAGTCCCGGCCGCGGGCGTAGAGCGAGACCTGCGCACGCGACGGGTCGCGCATCGCGGCCCACTCGCGGTCCTGCCAGTCGTCGCCGGCCGCCTCGGGCAGGTAGTCCATGCGGGCGGTCAGGATGCTGATCGTGCCCGGCACCAGCTCGGCCGGCCGCGCGCGCTTGAGGCCGTGGGCGGCCATGTACTGCATCTCGCCATGGAAACCGGCGTCCAGCCAGGCCTGCAGGCCGGCTTCCGCATCGCTCAGATCGACGTGGGCCACCCCAATCTGTGAGAATCCGAACTCAAGCGCCCAGGCGCGTACCTCGACCATCAGCGCAAGCAGCGCGTCGGGGTGTCGGGAGGGGCTCACCGCGTCTTCGGAGGACGCGTCGGGCCGTGGGGTGTTGACCAGGGAATTCATCGCAGTTGAGCATTCTAGAAACCCGCCCGTACCGTTGGCCCGACGAGGCCGCCTGCGAACGTTTCGCACAGGCGTTGGCCCGCTGTCCGCAGATCGCGGACCTCAGCATCGAACTCGACGGCGGCCTGGGCGCCGGCAAGACCAGCCTGGTCCGCCATCTGCTGCGGGCGCTGGGGGTCACCGGCCGCATCAAGAGCCCGAGCTACGCGGTGGTCGAAGACTACGCCCCGCCGGGCCTGTCCGGTCAACCCGCCCACCATTTCGATTTCTACCGCTTCAGCGATCCGCGCGAGTGGGAGGACGCGGGCTTCCGCGACCTGTTCGCCGCGCCGGGGCTCAAGCTCAGCGAATGGCCCGAGAAGGCGGCCGGCATGCTGCCGACGCCAGACCTGCGGCTGTTCCTCACGGTCAACGACGACGACAGCCGCGACGTTCGAGCTGAAGCGCACACGGCGCGGGGTCAGGATTTGCTGGCCGAGCTGGACCGGCAACTCGCCGGTTTTTCCGCCGGCCATTCCGACTGATCCGGTGGCAACCGCCAAGCCTCACATGAACGCAGACATGAACGGAGACATGACCGGCCTGCCCTCCTCCCGCATGGACGCGCCCGCGGACACGGCCGCCGGGACCCCGGTGGTCCGCGCCGACACGCCGTCGCGCGGACGCCGCAAGGCCCTGGGCCGCATGGGCGCCACGGTGCTGAGCTTCTCCGTGCTGCCCGCCGTGCCGGCGTTGGCGGCGAGCTCCGCCAACATCGTCGCGGTGCGCGTCTGGCCCGCGAGCGACTACACGCGCGTGACCATCGAGTCCGATCGTCAGCTGGCCGCCAAGAGTTTCATGGCGGCGAATCCGGACCGGCTCGTCATCGACATCGATGGGCTCGAGCTGAACGCGGGCCTGAAGGAACTGCTGGGCAAGGTCAAGCCGGACGATCCGTTCATCGCAGGCGTGCGCGTGGGGCAGAACCAGCCGCGCGTGGTGCGCATCGTGCTGGACCTGAAGCAGACGGTGGCGCCGCAGGTGTTCACGATCGAGCCGGTGGCGGCCTACCAGAACCGGCTGGTGCTGGACCTGTACCCGACGCGCGAGCGCGATCCGCTGCTGGACCTGGTGCGCGGCAAGGAGGCCGCCGAGAGCGCCGCGGCACAGTCGGTGAACGACGCGCTGGGCGAGCTGATCGGCCGTATCGACCGGCCGCTGACGGCGGCCTCCTCGGCCGAGCAGGCCGCCAGCGCCGCGGCGACACCACCGCAGCGTCCTGCGAGCGCGACGGCGATCGCGAAGATCGACACCCCGCCGCCAGCCGCGCCGCCGCTGAAGGAAGTGGCGCCGGAGATGAGCCAGACCAAGCTGGACCGGCTGATCGTGATCGCGATCGATCCGGGCCACGGCGGCGAGGATCCGGGCGCGATCGGACCCACGGGCCTGAGAGAGAAGGACGTGGTGCTGGCCATCGGCAAGAAGCTGCGCGACCGGCTGAACTCCAACCCGCGCATCCGCGTGATGATGACTCGCGACGCGGACTTCTTCGTTCCGCTGAACGAGCGGGTGCGCAAGGCGCGGCGGGTGCAGGCCGACCTGTTCGTGTCGATCCACGCGGATGCGTTCATCACGCCGAAGGCGCGGGGTGCCTCGGTCTTCGCGCTGTCGACCAGCGGCGCGAGCTCGACCAACGCGCGCTGGATGGCCGACAAGGAGAACGCGGCCGACGTGATCGGCGGCGTCAACACCAAGGTGGTGAAGGATGCGGGCGTGCTGCGCGCGATGCTGGACATGAGCACCTCGGCGCAGATCAAGGACAGCCTGAAGCTGGGCGGCGAAGTGCTGGGGCAGATCGGCAAGCTGGCCAAGTTGCACAAGGGCAGCGTCGAGCAGGCCGGCTTCGCGGTGCTGAAGGCGCCGGACGTGCCGTCGATCCTGGTGGAGACGGCCTTCATCTCCAACCCCGAGGAAGAGGCCCGATTGCGCGATCCGGACTACCAGGACGACCTGGTCAAGGCGCTGGCGACGGGCATCGCGCGCTACTTCGCGAAGAATCCGCCGCTCGCCGCAAGACATCGCGCGCTGTGACGGTTCGCGACGATCAGCCTGCGGCGCCCCAGCCGCTGTTCGGTTTCGGCTCGATCCTGCTGGCGGGGTTCATCGGCGGACCACTTGCTGCAGGCGTGCTGGCCTTCTTCAACCTGCAAACAGCCCCGGCGCGCGCACGCCAACTGACGCTCGGATTCTTCGTGGCGGCGACCGCCGTCTGGTGGTGGTGCCTGATGCACGTGCCACCGGATGCGATCTCCCAGCTACTGGCCCACGTCCCGGTGTGGCTCGTCCTGAGCTTGCCCACATGGCTCATCCTGCGGGACTGTCATCGCGCTCACAAGGCGGCCGATGGGAAGTTCAAGTCGGCGTGGCTGGCAGTTGGAATTGCGATGCTCGTCAGAATCGCGTTAGGGACATTGGCGCTCGCCACATCCTTGCTCCAATGAGAAACGGGGCCGAAGCCCCGTTCTGTTCTGCATCGGCGAGATGCCTTACTTGCCGACCTGCGTCGGCATCGGCGGAGCGACCGTGCGCTGGATCGGCTTCCAGGTCTTGAGGCGTTCGAGGACGTTCGCCACACCTGCTTCCAGCTGCACATCGCGGCCGGCGTTGACCGCCACCGGATCCAGGTCGACATCGATGTCCGGCGAGACGCCTTCGTTCTCGATGCGCCACTCGCCTTCCGGCGTGAAGAAGCGGAAGAACGGCACCACCAGGAAACCGCCGTCGATCAGGCTCGGGTTCGCCGAGATGCCGATCAGGCCGCCCCAGGTCCGCTTGCCGATCAAGGGGCCCAGCCCCGTGCGCTTGAACGCATAGGGCATGAAGTCGCCGCCCGAGCCCGCGTCCTGGTCGATCAGCATCGCCTTCGGGCCGTAGATGGCGCCCGCGGGCGTGTCGTAGATCAGGCCGTCACGGTCCTTCCAGCTGCCCAGGTAGGCGCGGTTCAGCAGCTCCGTCACGTAGTTCGCCGCCTGGCCGCCGCCATTGCGGCGGTCGTCGACGATCAGCCCCGGCTTGTCCACCTGGCCGAAGAACATCCGGTTGAAATGCTGGAAGCCGGGGCCTGCCGTGTCCGGCATGTAGACGTAGGCGATCTTGCCGCCGCTCAGGCGATCCACTTCCTCGCGGTTGTGGTCGATCCAGGCCCACTGGCGCAGACGGCCCTCGGTCGCGATCGGCTCGACGGTCACGCGTCGCGCGCCCTGCCCGTTCGCGTTGGCCGACACCGTCAGCTGCACCTGCTTGCCGACCGTGTTCTCCAGCTGCTGGTACAGGTTGTGCGCGCCGTCGACCGGCTGGCCGTTGACCGCCAGCAGGTAGTCACCCTCCTTGACGCCCAGGCCCGGCGCCGCCAGCGGCGCCTTCAGGTACGGATCCCAGCGGTCGCCCTTGAAGATCGTCTTGATGCGGTACTTGCCGTTCTCGACACTGAAGTCGGCGCCCAGCAGACCCACCGCGACACGCGCCTCCTGGTGCACGTCGCCGCCGCCCACGCGGTTGTGACCGACCTGCAGCTCGCCGATCATCTCGACCAGCAGGTCGTTCAGGTCCTCGCGGCGCTGCACGCCCGCCACCAGCGGCGAGTAGCGCTGATAGACGCCCTTCCAGTCGAGGCCGTGCAGGTTCGGGTCGTAGAAGAACTCCTTCTCCATCCACCAGGTCTCGTCGAAGATCTGGCGCCATTCGGCGCGCGGATCCACGCGGGTCTTCAGACCCGACAGGTCGATGCTCTTGGTGTCGATCTTCTCCTTGGCATCGGCGATCTCGAGGCGGCCGCCGCCCGGGCTCAGCAGGATCTTCTTGCCGTCCGGGCTCAGGCTGTAGCCCTCGATCTGCGGCTTGACCATCTTCGCCTTCTTCTCCTCGAAGTCGAAGCGGTACAGGTCGCCCTTGCCGCCATTGCCGCCCTCGGCGTCGATCGACACCCCCGGCTGCTTGCGCTCGATGTAGAACAGCGCGCCGTCGTCCGCCACGCCCAGGTCGTCGTAGCGCGCGGTCGACACCGGCAGGCCGACGATGCGGTCCTTCAAGCCGGCGAAATCGATGCGCACCGGCTTGACCTTGGGCTTGACGTCCTTGCCGTCGTCCTTCTTGTCGGACTTCTTGTCGTCCTTCGAGTCCTTGTCCGACTTGTCGCTCTTGTCGGACTTCTCGTCCTTCTTGTCCTCGTCGGCCTTCTTGTCCTTGCCGTCCTCGTCACCCGCCTTGGGCTCGAGCGGCGACTTGCCGTCCGCGCGCAGCACCGCCGCGTACAGGCCCATGCGCACCGAGCGCTCCTGCGTGGACATGTCCAGGCCCACCTGCGCCGGACCCGAGTTGATCGACGCGGCGAAGAACAGCACGTCGCCCTTGGTCGAGAACGCCGGCAGGCCGGCGTGGCTCAGGCCGTCGGTGACGGTGTGCTGCTGGCCGGTCTGGAAGTCGGCGATGCGGATCTGGCTGAAGAAGTTCTTGCCGACCACCGTGTAGGCCAGGTAGCGGCCGTCGGGCGAGAAGCCGACGTCGAAACCGGCGCGGCGCTCGCTGCTGTCGATCTTGGCCAGCTTGCCCGACTGCGCGCCGGTCAGCGGGAGCTGGTACAGGTTCAGGTGGTTGTCCTGCAGCACCAGCCGCGCGCCGTCGGGCGACCACGCGAGCAGCGTGTAGTAGCCGGTTTCCGGCAGCAGCAGCTTGCGCGTGGGCTTGTTGGCGGCCTGGTCGCCGAGCTGGTCGCGGATCACGACTTGGTGGCGCATGCCGGGCTCGTCGGAGACATACGCGACCTGCTGGCCGTCGGGGCTCCACAGGCCGTCCTTCTCGCGCACGCCGGAGGTCTGCGTCAGGTTGCGCACGACGCCGTCCTTCACCGGCACGGAGAAGATCTCGCCGCGCGCGCTGACGACGACGCGCTTGCCGGTCGCCGACAGCGAGGCGCCGGTCATCGTCTTGGCCGCATCCTTCCACTGCAGGCGCGCTTCGTTGCTCGGCTCGTTCAGCGCGATGCTGAGGATGCGCGAAGTGCCGCCATCGATGCCGACTTCCTTCAGCTGTCCGCCCGCCTCGTAGACGATGCGGCCGTCGCGGCCGTCGGCGCTGCGGACGTCCCAGACGGCTTCCTTCGTCAGCTGGCGCAGCGCCTTGGTCTTGGTGTTGAACGCGAACAGGTTGGCCGCGCCGTCGTTGCGGTCGGAGATGAAGACGACTTCGTCGCCCATCCAGATCGGGTTGCTGTCGGTGGCGTTGACGTGCGGGATCTGCTCCCAGGTCTTGCCCTTGGGATCGAGGATCCAGATCGGCGGTGTCGTGCCGCCGCGGCTCTGGCGCCAGCCGCTCGGGCCGGAATACGCGGCGCCGTTGGGCCGGTAGGCCAGGCGCGTGCCGTCGGGCGACCACACGCCCTCGTAGGCGACGGCCTCCATCACCTTCTGCTCGAAGCCGCCGTCCACCGGCACTTCGAACAGCTGCTTGCTGCGGGTGTTCAGCACCTCGCGGTTGGAGGCGAACAGCACGCGCTTGCCGTCAGGGCTCCAGCCGGTCACCTGATCGGCGGCCGGGTGCCAGGTCAGGCGGCGCGGTTGACCGCCGCTGGCGGCGATCACGTAGACATCGGTGTTGCCGTCGTAGCCCGCGGAGAACGCGATCCACTGGCCGTCGGGCGAGAAGCGCGGCGCGAATTCACCGGCCGCGTGACCGGCGAGCCGGCGCGGCTGGCTGCCGTCACGGTTGGCGATCCACAGGTCGCCGCCGTAGACGAAGGCCAGATGGCGCGCGGACACGGCGGGATCGCGCAGCAGCATCGTCACGGCGGGCGCCGGCGCGGCAGTCGCGGTGGCCGCGGCAGAAGCAGTCGCGGCCTGTTGGGCCTGCGTGGGAGCTGCCGCGATGACGGCGGTCAGACTCAGGGCCAGGGTGATGGCCTTGCTGAGGAGGCTGGGTTGCATGAGCGTGATCGGCGGTGAAAACAGCGGGCGAGAATAGCCCTGCGGATTCACCGTGACGAAGCTCACCCCCGGGGTTTGCGCGCTCTGCGGGTCGGTGTTTTCCCTTTGCAGGCTGCCTACCTGCCACGGTCAGTGCGTTGGCCGCTGGTGCAGGGGGCCACAGGCGTCAAGCGCCTGAACCCCCAGCACCACCGTCCCCGATCACTCGTGGTGTACGCCGTGTTGGGGCTCGCTGTCGGCGTCGATCAGGCAGTGGTGGTCTTGGCGCGCGAGGCGCGCCATCCGCCATACAACGCGATCAGGCCCGGGATCAGGATCATCGCCCAGATGATCTTGCTGAGATGGGTCTGCACGAACGGGATGTTGCCGAAGAGGTAGCCCGCGATCGTGAGACCCACGACCCAGATCACGCCGCCGGCGACGTTGTAGGCCGTGAAGCGGCTGCGGGTCATCGCCGCGACGCCAGCCACGAAGGGCGCGAAGGTGCGGATGAAGGGCATGAAGCGCGCCAGGATGATGGTGACGCCGCCGTGCTTCTCGTAGAACTCGTGCGCCGCGTCGAAGGCGCGCTTGTTGAAGAAGCGCGACTGCTCCCACTGGAAGACCTTGGGCCCGAAGTAGCGCCCGATCGTGTAGTTGCACTGGTCGCCCAGGATCGCGGCCACGAGCAGCACGGCGATCGCCAGCGGCAGGCTCATCATGCCGGTCCCGCACAGCGCGCCGACGACGAACAGCAGCGAGTCGCCCGGCAGGAACGGCATCACCACGAGACCGGTCTCGACGAACACGATCAGGAACAGCAGCGCGTAAACCCACATCCCGTAGGCGGCGACGAACTCGGCGAGGTGCTTGTCGACGTGCAGGATGAAGTCGATGAGGAAGTGCATCAGATCCATGGGCGCGGATTATGGCGGGCGCATTCTTATGCGCTCGTGAAGAAACGGGAACGCAGGAACGGGAGAACGTGGAGATCGATCCCCCCGGAAGTCCGGTGTGGTCCACCGAACAGAGTCAAGCCCTCAGATGCGCAGTGGTCGGCCCTGGAACTGCGCCACCTCCTACAATCGCCCCCATGGATGACACCCTCGCCCCCACGGCGAACGCCGCGGTCGCCTTGGCCCCCGCCCCCCCCGCCGGCCGGCGCGCGATCCGCGAACTCCCCGATGAACTGATTTCCCAGATCGCCGCCGGCGAGGTCGTCGAACGCCCGGCTTCCGTGGTCCGCGAACTCGTGGACAACGCGCTGGACGCCGGCGCGGGCCAGATCCAGCTCAAACTCATCGCCGGCGGCGTCCGCAGCCTCATCGTCGAGGACGACGGCCACGGCATCCCCGACGGCGAACTGCCCCTGGCCATCAAGCGCCATGCCACCAGCAAGATCGGCACGCTGGACGACCTCGAGGCCGTCGCCACGATGGGCTTCCGCGGCGAGGCGCTCGCCGCCGTCTCGTCCATCGCCGAACTGGCCCTGGTCTCGCGCTACAACGGCGCCGCGCATGCATGGCGGCTGGAAGCGCGCACGGGCGAACTCAGCCCTGCCGCCCGTGCCAGAGGCACCTCCGTCGAAGTGCGCGAGCTGTTCTTCAACACGCCCGCCCGCCGCAAGTTCCTGAAGAGCGAGAGCACCGAGCTCGCCCACTGCCTCGAAGCGCTGCGCCGCCATGCGCTGGCCCGCCCCGACGTCGGCTTCGCCGTGTGGCACGAGGGCAAGCTGGTCGACCAGTGGCGCGCCGCGCCGCTGCCGCAGCGGATCGCGGAAGTGCTCAACGAGGACTTCATCGCGCAGAGCCGCGAGGTCTTCGCTGAGGTCGGCCCGATGCGCATCCATGGCCGCGTCGGCCTGCCCGAGGCCGCCCGCGCCCGCGCCGACATGCAGTACGTCTACGTCAACGGCCGCTACGTGCGCGACAAGCTGATCTCGCACGCGATCCGCTCGGCTTTCGACGACGTGCTGCACGGCCACCGCCAGCCGAGCTACGTGCTCTTCATCGACGTCCAGCCCGAACTGGTCGACGTCAACGTCCATCCGACCAAGATCGAGGTCCGCTTCCGCGACGGCCGCGAGATCCATCAGCAGGTGCGCCGCGCCGTGGTGGCCGCGCTCGCGCTCTCGCGCAGCAGCGAAGACGCCCAGCACACCGCCGACGGTCCGGGGTCGACCGAATCCGCGCCCCCGTCCGGCCGCCAGCGCTGGACCGGCACGCCGGCATGGGAACAAGGCGGCATGGCCGGCGCAGGAACGTCGGGCACCGACGGACAGGCGCCAGGAAACGCGACTTCCGGCCAGAGCGCCTACGAGCCTCCGGCCGCCTACACCGCGCCCTCCGCCCGGTTCGCCGGCCCCGAGGGCTGGCGCGCGCCGATCCCCACCCGCGCGCAGACGGCACTCGCGCTGGAACAGGCCGAGGCGCTCTATGCGTCCGGTCCGAGAGGCGGCCTGCCGACCGCGGCGGCATCGGCTTCCGCGCTGTCCGCGCTCGGCGCGGCGCCTGCCGGACCGCTGCCGTCCAGCCAGGCCGGCGAATGGCCGCTGGGCCGCGCGATCGCTCAGATCCAGGGCGTCTACGTGCTGGCCGAGAACGCGCAGGGCCTGATCATCATCGACATGCACGCGGCGCATGAGCGCGTCGTCTACGAGCGCCTGAAGGCCGCGCTCGTCGAGACGCGCATCGACTCGCAGCCGCTGCTGATCCCGGTGACCTTCGCCGCGACGCCGGCCGAGATCGCCACCGCCGAGGCGCAGGCCGAGACGCTGCAGCGCCTGGGCCTCGACATCGCCCCGCTGTCGGCGAAGGTGCTCGCGGTGCGCGAGCGCCCGGCGCTGCTGGCCGGTGGCGACGTCGTCGAACTCGCGCGCGGCGTGCTGGCCGAACTGGCGCAGTTCGACGCCAGCCATGCGATCGAGCGCGCGCAGCATGAGATCCTGGCGACGATGGCCTGCCATGGCGCGGTGCGGGCCAACCGGCAGCTCACGATCGATGAGATGAACGCGCTGCTGCGCGATATGGAACGCACTGAGCGCGCCGACCAGTGCAACCATGGCCGCCCGACCTGGCGACAACTGACCCTCCGCGACCTCGACGCGTTGTTCCTGCGCGGGCGCTGAGTCCGGGCGACTCACCGCGCCCGCCCATCGTCCGCTCCGCTTTTCATTCCGTTTCCGTTCCTGCTTCCGTTCCTGTTTCCGCTCCCGTCTCCGCACCGCCCGCCTCCCGTCTCCTTCCGCCCCGCGATCCCGCAATTCACCCGACGCAGTACCGACATGGCCACGCTCAAACTCAACAAGAACAAACCGGCCGATGCCAAGTCGGCGGACAACGCCACCGACAAGGGGCCGCGCCGCGCGCCGCTGCGCGGCAAGGGCGTCAACAAGCCGCGCCCGACGCTGGCGCAGGCCCAGGCCGACCGCGCCGAACGCGAGGCCGCGTTCCAGCAGCGGCTGGCCGAGGAAGGCCGGCAGCGCCAGGGCCCGCGTCGTGACGATCGCGGCCCGGATGCCCGCGGCCCGCAAGGCCGCGACGACCGCCGTGGCGGCCCCGGCGGCCGTCCGCCGCGCGAAGGCGGCAGCTACGGCGACCGGCCCGATCGCGGTCCGCGCCACGACGATCGAGGCGGCCAGGGTGGCCCGCGCGGCCAGGGGGACCGCCCCGGCTTCTCCGGTCGACCCGAGGGTGGCGAGCGCCGTCCGTACGGCGACCGTCCGCGCTCGGATGACCGTCCCCGCTTCGAGGGCGACCGCCCCCGCCGGGATGACCGATATGGCGATCGCCCTGCCCGCCCCCAGGGGGACCGCCCGCAAGGAGACCGTCCTTACGGGGACCGCCCGCAAGGCGATCGTTCCTATGGGGACCGGCCGCAAGGGAATCGCTCGTACGGCGATCGTCCGCAAGGGGATCGACCCTACGGCAACCGTCCTCAAGGCGATCGTCCTTATGGAGACCGTCCTCAGGGCGATCGGCCCTATGGTGATCGCCCGCAGCGCGACCGCGCCTATGGCGACCGCCCCCAAGGCGACCGGCCGCGCGATGATCGGCCCTATGGCGATCGTCCCTACGGTGACCGGCCTCAAGGGGATCGTCCTCAAGGCGACCGTCCCTACGGCGATCGCCCGCGTCGCGACGATCGCGGCGGTGACCGCTACGGCAACGGCCCCGGCACTGGCCCGGGCAACCGCTACGGCGACGAACGCCCGCGTCGCGCGCCCTACGGCGACCGCGATCCGGGCCATCCGTCCGACGTCCACGCCCGCGCAGAACGCGAGGAGCGCGCCGAGCGCACGGACCGTCCGCGCCAGCCGGACGCGCCGCGTCAGCCCGCGCCGGTGCGCCTCGCCGACCAGGACGCCGGCGAGCGCCTGTCCAAGCGCATGAGCGAACTCGGCCTGGCCTCGCGCCGCGAAGCCGACGAGTGGATCGAGTCCGGCTGGGTGACCGTCGACGGCCAGCTCGCGACGCTCGGCCAGCGCGTCGGCCCGGACGCGAAGATCGAGGTCGACCCCGCCGCCCGCGAACAGCAGGCGCAGCGCGTGACCATCCTGCTGAACAAGCCGATCGGCTACGTCTCCGGCCAGGCCGAGGACGGCTACGAGCCCGCCTCGGTGCTGGTCAAGGCCGACACCCATTGGGGCGAGGATCCGTCCAAGATCCAGTGGGCGCCGGGCCACGGCCGCGGCCTCGCGCCGGCCGGCCGGCTGGACATCGACTCGACCGGCCTGCTGGTGCTGACCCAGGACGGCCGCATCGCGCGCCACCTGATCGGCGAGGACTCCGACGTCGAAAAGGAGTACCTGGTCCGCGTCGCCGTCGAAGGCGGCGATCCGGAGCAGGCCCCGCAGCACGCGCTCGACCCGCGCGCGGTCGCCATGCTGATCCACGGCCTGGAACTGGACGGCGTGCAGCTCAAGCCCGCCAAGGTGAGCTGGGCCAACGAGGACCAGTTGCGCTTCGTCCTGCGCGAGGGCCGCAAGCGCCAGATCCGCCGGATGTGCGAACTGGTCGGCCTGAAGGTGCTGGGCCTGAAGCGCGTGCGCATCGGCCGCATCCCGCTGGGCCAGCTCCCGCCGGGACAGTGGCGCTACCTCGCGCCCTGGGAGCGTTTTTGAGCGTTCCGTCGCCCACGGCGGCTGACCGCGGCGCGAGCCCCGCGCCCGCGCTGCAGGTCGTCGCGCTGGCGATGCTGCTCGGCCTCCAACCGGTCACGACCGACCTCTACCTGCCCGCCCTGCCCGGCCTCCGCGCCGACCTGCACGCGGGCATGGGGGCGACGCAGCTGACGCTGTCGGCGTTGATGCTCGCGTTCGGGCTGTCCCAGTTGCTGCTGGGCCCGCTGGGCGACCGCTTCGGCCGCCGGCCGGTGCTGCTGGGCGGGCTGTCGCTGTACGTCGTCGCCGCGATCGGCGCGGCGCTGGCCTCGACGATCGAGGGCCTCGTCGCCTGCCGCGCGCTGCAGGGCCTGGGTCTGGCGGCGTCCGTCGTCGTCGCCCGCGCGATGCTGCGCGACTGGTTCGAGCCGCAGGAAGGCGCGCGCATGATGGCCAAGGCGCTGTCCGGCCTGGGCGTGATCGCGCTGGCCTCGCCGCTGATCGGCGGCGTGCTCGCGGCCGGCGTCGGCTGGCGCTGGGCGATCCTGGCGACCGCCGTCTTCGGCGCGGCGACGCTGGCGCTGATCGCATGGCGCATCCCCGAGAGCCTGCCCCGTCCCGACCCCGCCGCGCTGCGCCCCTCCGGGCTCATCGCCAACTGGCAGACCGTGCTCTCGAACCCGACCTTCCGCGCCTATGCGCTGCTCACCGCGCTGGCCTATGCGACGCTGTACGCGTTCCTCGCCGGCTCGAGCTTCGTGTTCATCGAGGTCCTCGGCCTGCGCCACCCCACCTACGGCGCGCTCGTCGCCGGCGGCGCCGCGCTCTACGTCACCGGCACGCTGATCTGCCGGCGCTGGCTGCGCACGCTGAGCATCGCCGACACCGTCGCGCGCGGCGCCTGCTTCACCGCAGTGGGCGCGCTGGGCATGGGCCTCGCGGCCTTCGTGCTGCCGCCGTCGCCCTGGGCGCTGATGATCCCGCACGTGGGCATCATGATCGGCCACGGCGTGCTGCAACCCTGCGGCCAGGCCGGCGCCGTCGGTCCGTTCCCGCGCCAGGCCGGCGCGGCCGCGGCGCTGTCGGGTTTCGCGATCGCGCTTGCCGCCTTCGCCGTCGGTGCGTGGCTCAGCGCCAGCCTGAACGGCACCGTGACACCGCTCGCCGCCACGATGATGGTGCTGGGCCTGTGCACCGCCACCTGCGCCTGGACGCTGGTCCGCCGGCACGGCCAGCCCTCCCCTCGTCCCGCATGAGCGACCTTCCCCTCCCCGACCCCGGCGTCGATACCAACGCCAATGCCAATGCCGGCGCAGGCGCAGGCGCCGACCTCGCTTCCGGGCACGACCTGACCCCGCTCTGCCTCGCCGGCCCGACCGGCTGCGGCAAGACCGCCGCGGCGCTCGCGCTCGCGCGCCGCCAGCCGGTCGAGATCATCAGCATCGACTCCGCGCTGGTCTACCGCGGCATGGACATCGGCACGGCCAAGCCGACACCGGAAGAACTCGCGTCGGTGCCGCATCACCTGATCGACATCCTCGAGCCGACGGAGAGCTACTCCGCCGCACAGTTCGTCCGCGACGCGCTGCGCCTCGTGCCGGAGATCCAGGCGCGCGGCGCGCGTCCGCTGCTCGTGGGCGGCACGATGCTGTACTTCAAGGCGCTCTTCGACGGGCTGTCGGAGCTGCCGCAGGCCGACCCCGCGCTGCGCGCGCAACTCGACGCCGAGGCCGCGCGCGACGGCTGGCCCGCAATGCATGCGCGTCTGGCCGCGCTCGATCCCGAGACCGCCGCGCGGCTGGCGCCGCTGGACTCGCAGCGCATCCAGCGCGCGCTGGAGGTCTGCCTGCTCAGCGGCGAGCCGATGTCGGCGCTCTACCGGCGCCAGCGCTCGCAAGGTGTCGACTGGCCGCTGATCTCGCTCGAACCGTCCGACGAGGCCCGCGCCTGGCTGCATGCGCGGCTCGCACAACGCTTCGCGCTGATGCTGGAACAAGGCTTCATCGACGAGGTCCGCCGCCTGCGCGCGCGCGGCGACCTGCACCTGGGCCTGCCGTCGATGCGCTGCGTCGGTTACCGGCAGGCGTGGGAACTGCTCGACGCGGACGAGGCCGCGCCCGACCTCGCGGCCTTGCAGGAGCTCGGCACCGCCGCCACGCGGCAGCTTGCCAAGCGCCAGATCACCTGGCTGCGCGGCATGCCGGCACGCCGCATCGTGCCGGCCGAGGCGCCGGACGCGCTCGACCGTCTGATCGCACACGTCGACACGATCTGACCCGTCCTGCGGCGGCACAGGCGCCACAATCCATCGATCGACCTCCGGCTCCTCCACGACGATTGGGAAGATGGTTTCGACGATGGTTCCGACGATGGATGTCCCGCTCCTCACGGCCACCGGCCTGACCAAGCGCTACGGCACGCAGACGCTGTTCGAGCACCTGTCGCTCACATTGCAGCGCGGCGAGATGCTCGCGCTGCTCGGCGAATCCGGCAGCGGCAAGTCCACGCTGCTGAACGGCCTGGCCGCGCTGGAGCCGCTGGACCGGGGTCAGGTCGTGCTGCTGGGCCGCGACATCCTGTCGCTGGACGAATCCGGCCAGGCGCAGTTGCGACGCGAGCAGCTGGGCTTCGTGTTCCAGGCCTTCCACGTGCTGCCGCATCTGAACGTGCACGACAACGTCGCGCTGCCGCTGCTGCTGCAGGGCAAGCCCGATGCGAAGCGCGTGGCCGAGATGCTCGACGCCGTCGGCCTGGCCGCGCAGGCGCGGCACCTGCCGCGGCAGTTGTCCGGCGGCCAGTTGCAACGCGTCGCGATCGCCCGCGCACTCGTGCACCGGCCGGTGCTGGTACTGGCCGACGAGCCCACCGGCAACCTCGATCCGTCGCATGCCGATCAGGTCATGCGGCTGCTGCGCCAGCAGTTGCTCGAGCAGAACGCGGCCTGTCTGCTGGTGACGCACTCGGCGCATGCGGCGGAACATGCGGACCGCCGGCTGCGGCTCGAGAACGGTCACCTCGTCGAGGCCTGAGCCCGAGATGAGCCCGAGATGAGTCCGAGATGAGCCCGCAATGAACCAGGTCGTCGCCTCCTCCGCATTCGCCGGCCTGCGCCGCGCCTGGGGCTGGTGGTGGCAGCTGTCGTGGCCGGCATTGCGCCTGCAGTGGGGCCGCCAGCTCGCGGCGCTCCTGACGATCGCGCTGGGGCTGGCGCTGGCCGGCGCGGTGCACTGGATCAACGCATCGGCGCTGGCGCAGTTCGAATCCGCCGCGCGCCAGAGCAGCGCGGTGGCCGACACCGAACTCAGCCCCGCGCCCGGCGCCGCGCCGCTGTCGGACCGCTACTTCGCCGAACTCGCCGCGCGCGACGACATCGCGGCCCTCGCGCCGCGGCTCGACGCCAGCATCCGGCTGCAGGGTCGCGACGGGTCCTGGCAGCGCGTCCGCCTGATCGGACTGGATCTGGTGCAGCTCGGCGCCTTTCATCCGCAATGGTTCCCCCGGCTGGACGGCGCCGACCTCGGCCGCGCGCTGCGCGAGCCGGCGCTGCTGGTCAGCGACGCGGCGTGGACGCGGCTCGGCTTCGATGTCCCTCCCTCATCCCTGCGCGTCGATCTCCCGGACGAGCCGAACCCGCTCCCGGTCGCCGGCCGCGTGCCGGACCGCCAGCAGCCGCTGGTGATCGTCGACATCGCCTGGGCGCAGCAACTGCTGCATCGCCCCGGCCAGCTCGACGCGATCCTGCTGCGCATGGCCTCGGGCCGCGCGGTGCCCACCGACTGGCCCGCCGGCGTCCAGGCCCGCGCGCCCGAGGACCAGGCCCGCCAGCAGGCCGACGAGGCGCGCCGCCTCACGCGTGCCTACCGGCTCAATCTCGGCGTGCTGTCGCTGATGGCGCTCTTCGTCGGCGCGTTCATGGTCTTCGCGGTGCACAGCCTGTCGGTGGCGCAGCGGCTCCCGCAACTCGCGCTGCTGGGCGTGCTCGGCATGAGCGCGCGGCAGCGGCTGGCGCTGCTGGTGTCGGAGGCGCTGGCGCTCGGACTCGCCGGCGCGGTGTTGGGACTGGGGCTGGCCGTCGCGCTCGCGGAACTGGGCCTGCATGCGCTCGGCGGCGATCTCGGCAGCGGGCTGACCGGGCTCAGCGGCGGACGGCCCGAGCTGCAGCTCTCCGGCGCCTCGATCGCGGGCCTGCTTGCGCTGGGACCGCTGGTGAGCCTGGGCGCGGCGGCCCTGCCGCTGGCGCGTCTGCGCGGGCTGCCGGTCGCGCAGGTGCTCAAGGGCCTGGGCAGCGGCGGCGAGGCCGGCCGCTGGTGGTGGATGGGCCCCGTGCTGCTGGTCGCGGCCGTGCCGCTGACGGGGATGCGCCTGGTCTTCGGACTGCCGCTCGGGACCTACGCGGCGATGGTCGCGCTGCTGCTCGGCGCGCTGGGCACGGTGCCCTTCGTGCTGCGCGCGATCACGGGCCTGCTGCGCGGCTGGGCCGCGCGGCGCGCGCTGCCGCTGCTGGCCGTCGAACGCGCCCGCGACCAAGCCGGCGAAGCGGGCCGATTGATCGCCGGCGTGCTGGTCGCGCTCGCACTCGCCGTGGCGATGCTGGTGATGGTCGCGAGCTTCCGCAATTCGCTGGACCAATGGCTGAGCGACATGCTGCCCGCCGACCTCTACCTGCGACAGACCGCCCGCGACAGCGCCCAGCAGGGCCAGCCGATGCCGCCGGGCCTGGCCGCGTCGGCGGCGGCGTTGCCGGGCGTCGAACGCGTGGCGGCGCAGCGCACGCGCGCGATCGGGATCCGGGTGCGCGGCATGACCGGCGGCACGACGCTGCTGGCGCGGCCGCTCGATCACCGGCTGCCGCTGCAGGGCGAGGCCGCCACGCTGCCCGACGGCCTGCAGCCGGTCTACATCAACGAAGCGATGCGCGATGAGCTCCGCCTCGCGCCCGGGGACCGCTTCATGCTCCGGCTCGACGGACGTCAGTTGCCGGTCGGCGTGAAGGCGATCTGGCGCGACTACAGCCGCCAGAGCGGCGCCGTGCTGATGGAGCGGCGAGACTGGGAGCGGCTCAGCGGCGATGCCGCGATCACCGAGCTCGCGCTGTGGCTGAAGTCCGGCGCCGATCCGATCGCCGTCCAGCAGGCGCTGCGCGACGCCACCGGCGCGCCGGAGTCGCTGGAGATCGCGTCGGCCGGCGAGCTGCGCCGTTTCTCGCTCGCGATCTTCGACCGCAGCTTCGCGATCACCTACTGGCTGCAGGCGGTGGGACTCGGACTGGGACTGTTCGGCGTCGCCGCCAGCCTGTCGGCGCAGCTGCTGGCGCGGCGGCGCGAGTTCGGCCTGCTCATGCACCTCGGCCTGACGCGCGCGATGCTGCGCCGGCTGGTGCTCGCCGAGACGCTGCTGCAGGCGCTGGCCGGCGCGGTCATGGGCCTGCTGGTTGGCCTGGCCATCAGCGCGGTGCTGGTGTTCCGGCTCAATCCGCAGAGTTTCCACTGGAGCATGGACTGGTCGGTCCCCGGCTGGCGCGTCGCGGCGCTGCTGGCGGCCAGCCTGCTCGCCACCGGCGCGACGGCCGCCTGGGCCAGCGCGCGCGCGCTGCGCGCCGGCAGCGGCGAGGCCCTGCGCGCCGTGCGGGAGGACTGGTGATGATCGGACGACGCCCGCTGCTGGGCGGATTGGGACTCGCAGCGCTCACGACGACGCCGGGGTCTGCCTTCGCGCAGAGCCGGAGGGTCCCTGCCACGAAGGCATCGGCGCCGCCATCCGCAGCCGCATCGACGGCCTTATCGACGGCCTCATCGGCTTCTGAAATCTTGTCCGCCGCGCCGCTGCATTTCCCGCGCGACCATGGCGCGCATCCCGAGACCCGCGTCGAGTGGTGGTACGTGACCGGGGTGCTGTCCGCGGGATCGACTGCCAATGAACCGGCAGCCAGGACCGGCAAGGACGGCGCCGGCAGCCCGCGCCCGGACTTCGGTTTCCAGCTCACCTTCTTCCGCGTCCGCAACGACCTGAAGCGTCCGTTGCAATCGGCTTTCGTCCCGGACCAGATGATGCTGGGCCATGCGGCGATCTCGGACCTGGGCCGGCAGCGGCTGCTGCACGACCAGCAGGTGCTGCGGCACGGTTTCGCCAACGCGCGGACCGAGCTCGACGACACCCGCGTGCGCCTGGGCAACTGGCAGTTGCGCCGCATGGCGGGTGCGGGCGGTCCCGGCGCGGCTGACGGACGCGGCGGCCACAGCCGCTACACGCTGCTGATGGCGAGCGAGCACGCCGGCTTCGCGCTCGAGCTGACGCTGGACGCGCCACAGACGCCTCTGCTGCAGGGCCGCGCCGGCTGGTCGCGCAAGGGACCCGGCGCGCAGCAGGCGAGCCGCTACGTCAGCGAGCCGCAATTGAGCGGCACCGGCCGGCTCGCCTTGCGCGAGGACGGCACGCACGGCACACGCGACGTGCGCGCCCGGGCCTGGCTCGACCACGAATGGAGCAACCAGTATCTGGGCCGCGGCGCCGACGCGGCACCGGACCGCGCGGTCGGCTGGGACTGGCTGGGGCTGAACCTCGACGACGGCGCGTCGCTGACGCTGTTCCGGATGCGGGGGCAGGACGGCACGGTCATCTGGACCGGCGGCAGCTGGCGCGCGGCGACGGGCGGCGCGCCGGTCGACTTCGAACAGCAGCTCCAGTTCGAGCCGCTGGCGTTCTGGAAGAGTCCGGTCAGCCTGGCCACCTACCCGGTCCGGTGGCGGATCCGCACGCCGCGCGGCACCTACATCGTGGAGGCCGCCTACGCGGCCCAGGAGATCGACGCGCGCCGCAGCACCGGGTTCCCGTACTGGGAAGGCGTGGCGCGCGTGGCGGACGAGGCCGGCCGCACGCTGGGCTGGGGCTACCTGGAGATGACGGGCTACGCGGGCAAGGTGCCGTTGTAGCGCCGGCCACGCGGCCAGGAGGCGTGATGGCGGCGTGCTACGCCGGCAGGCGTACCGTTGTTGCGCCCGGCTAGGCCGGCCTGGTGCCGCTGTAGCGGTTGCGCCCCGACGGGATCGCCGCGTAGGCGCGCACGCAGTTGCAGCCGGCGCCGCGCGCCATCGCCAGCGCCTGGCGGGCCTGCTGCAGCAGCTGGTCCGCGCCCTGCTGCGGCTCGCGCCGCCAGTCCTGCCAATGGGCCAGTCCCAGGCTCGCGCTCAAGGGCAGCGCCTGCCCCGACCAGCGGTAATCGAGGGTCGCCACGCGGGCGCGCACCCGGTCGGCGGCGTCCAGCGCGCCCAGCGGATCGGTGCACGGCAGGTAGGCGGCCCACACGCCGCGCGGCAGGGGCAGCAGCCAGTCGCCGCCGCGCAGCTGCTGCCGCACGAGCTGGTCGAGCCGCTCGTCCAGCGCCTGGATGCAATCGTCGCCGTACTGCTGCTGCAGGCGCGCCCAGGGATCGAGCTCCAGCAGCATCAGCACGCCGTCGTGGCGGTGCCGCTGCGCGCGGGCGGCCTCGCGTTTGAGGTCGTCCATCAACTGCGCCTCGTCGGCGGCGGCGATCCGCGCCGGAGGCTCGCGACGCGCCAACCAGCGCCGCCGCAGGGAAGTCCACCAGGCCCCTGGGCCCCTGTCCGAGTCTTGAGCCATGCCGCCCACCTTCGCCGGAGATGAGGATCGATTGCAGCACAGGAGCAAGCCGCGCGCCGCCCCCTTGAGCGAGGGAGGATAGGCGCTTGCGCCACGGTCCGTCTCGCCAGTTGTAACGAATCCGGACGCGCCGCAGGGACGCGTGCCGCCGGTCCGCGCCTGCTCTACAGTCAACGGCTGTGTCCAGCGCCCGCGGCCCCGCCGCCCTGCCCGTGCACGCCACAACAGAACAAGGTTCGCGAGATCCGGGAGACTCGCCAGACGCCACGTTCCATGAACCGGGCGTCCCGCCGTCCGGCGACCTGCCGATGCCGGCCGTGGTCGGCGCGCTGCTGGTCCTGCTGACCGGCCTGGCGCTGACGCTCAGCGCGATGCTGTGGAACCGCAACCGCGTCGTCGCCGAAGGTCACCGCGTGCTCGAGGCCCAGATGGAACGCCTGCAGCACGACGTCGTCCAGCGCTTCATGCAACCCGCCTCAAGGGCGCGCGCGGCACGATCGCCGCGCTGCACGGCCGGCTGGACCGCAACGCGTTCCGCGCCTATGTGCAGTCGCGCGACCTGCCGCGCGAATTTCCGGGCGTGCGCGGCTTCGGCTTCGTGCCCCGCGTGATGCGCGAGGACCTCCCCGCCTTCATCGCCGCCGAACGGGCCGACGGCGCGCCGCAGTTTTCAGTGCGAAGCTTCGGCGACTCCGCGCCGGACCTCTTCGTCGTCGCGCACATCGAGCCGCTGGCGCAGAACTATCCGGCCTGGGGCTTCGACCTCGGATCGGAAACGGTCCGCCGCCGGGCCATCGAGCAGGCGATCGCCGCCGGCGAGGCGACGCTCTCCGCGCCGGTGCCGCTGGTGCAGGACCGCGCCCACGGGCCCGGGATGCTGCTGCTGGTGCCGGTGTTCCGCGACGGCGCCGATCCGGCCACCCCCGAGCAGCGTCGCCAGGCGCTGCTGGGCGTGCTCTACGCGCCGCTGGTGGCGCAGGAGATCCTGCACGGGCTCAAGGAGGGGCTGGCGGCCGCGCCGATGGACTTCCGGCTGCTGGTCGACGACCACACCCCGGTCGAGGACCTGCTGCTGGATTCGGCCACCGGCATCCAGCCGCTGGACGCCCCGCCGGGCGCGCGGGCCGGCTTCGACAACCGCGTCGTCGCCGTCGAGCATCGCGTCGAGATCGCGGGCCGCGCCTTCCGCGTGGAAGCCGCGTTGACGACGGCCTACGAGCGCGCGGTCATCGACGCCGCGGGCTGGGGGCCGGGGCTGATCGGTCTCGTGCTGACGGCGCTGCTGGCGGTGACGACCTACCTGCTGGCCGCCGGGCGCGCCCGCGCGCAGGCGCTCGCCGACGCGATGACCGAGGACCTGCGCCGCCTGACGCTGGACCAGCAGGCGATGCTGGACACCGAGGTCATCGCCATGGCCAAGCTGCGCGGCCGGCGCATCGTGTGGAAGAACGGCGCGCTGGAACGGCTGTTCGGCTTCGGCAGGGACGAGATGCTGGGACTGCCGGTGCGCGAGCTCTACCTGGACGAGGACAGCTTCGTCGCACTCGGCCAGAACGCCTATCCCGTGCTGCGGCGCGGCGAGCACTACCGCAGCCAGCAGCAGATGCGGCGCAAGGACGGCGGCCTCGTCTGGGTGGACCTGAACGGCGTCGCGCTGCCGGGCGAACGCGACGAGGAGATCACGCTGTGGATGATGGTCGACATCACGCAGAGCAAGGCCTACGAGGCCCGCGTGGAGCGCGCCGCCTTCCACGACGCGCTCACCGGCCTGCCCAACCGCGTGCTGCTGGCGGACCGGCTGCGCCAGTCGATCGCCTCGGCGCAACGGCTGAAGCAGGCGGTGGCCGTGGTCAACCTGGACCTGGACGGTTTCAAGGCCGTCAACGACACGCACGGCCACGACGCAGGCGACGAGGTGCTGAAGGCCGTTGCGCAACGGCTGCTGGCAGGCATCCGTGCGACGGACACCGCCGCGCGCCTGGGCGGCGACGAGTTCGTGGTGCAGCTCTCCCCGCTGCCCGCCCCGACCGACAGCCGGCCCATCTGCGAGCGGCTGCTGCGGGCGATCCTGGAACCGGTGCGGCTGAGCTCGGGCGCGATGGTGCAGGTCGGCAGCAGCATCGGCGTCGCGCACTACCCGCTCGACGGGGTCGACGCCGAGGTGCTGATGAGCCGCGCGGACCAGACCATGTTCGAGTCCAAGCGCGCCGGGCGCTGCCGGATCCGCTGGCTCAACGGGGCGCTGCCGCCGCACGAGATCGATCTCTCGGCGTTGCGGCAGTCCGCGGCGGCAGCCTGGACCGCGGCGGGTCGCGAGAGGCCTGGGCCGCCAGGATCGCCCGAGTCGCCGGAGTCGCCGGAGTCGCACGAAGGTGACCACAGTCACGCGCGCTGAGCGCGTCGTACAGTGTGGCGATGACGATCCTGACCACCGCCCGGCTCCGCCTCGAGCCGATGACCGACGCCCACCTGGACGGGCTGTTCGAGATGAACCGCGACCCCGAGGTGATGCGCTACATCACCGGCAAGCCCGACACGCTGGCGGACACGCAGGCCATGATCGACCGGGTCAAGAAGCGCTGGGGCGACTGGGGCTTCAGCTGGTGGACCTTCTTCGAGATCGAGACCGGCGAGATCGTCGGCGCCGGCTGCATCCAGCATCTGCGGGGCGAGACGACGAACCCGCACGAGATCGGCTGGCGCCTGCGCCGCGACCGCTGGAGCCGGGGCTACGGCTCGGAGGCGGCGCGCCGGATGGCGGCCTTCGCGTTCGACGACCTGAAGGCCCCCGAGATCGTCGCGGTCTGCGAGCCGGAGAACGAAGGCTCGGCCCACATCATGAAGAAGCTCGGCATGAGCTACCGCGAGACGCAACGCTGGCACGACGCGGACATCGCGGTCTATGGCATGACCGTCGACGAATGGCGCCGCTCGCCGTCCGCCGCGAAGGCGGCAGAAGAGATGTCGCCGATCGCTCGCGGCGTCTGACGCGGCGTCGGTTTGGGATGCACCGCTAGGCGCAAACCGGAGCCATAGCAGCGCTATGGCGAGGATTTGCAACGACGCGGAGCGCCCAAACCGGCGCTGCGTCAGAGGCCGCCGACGAAATAGCGCTTCAGGCCGGACAGGATCATCTCGACCGCGATGGCGGTCAGGACCAGGCCCATCAGCTTCTCGATCGCGGAGACGACCGAGTCGCCGAGCAGCTTGCGGATCCGGTCCGCCAGGATCAGCGCGAGGAACGAGATCACCATCGCCGTGAACAGCGCGCCTATCCACTCGGCGACGCGGTCCGGCTGGCGCGAGGCCAGCAGCAGCACCGTCGCCATCGCCGACGGGCCGGCCAGCAGCGGCACGGCCAGCGGGAAGATGAAGGGCTCGCGGCCGGTCTCGACGCCGTAGGCCGATTCCCCCGCGTGGCTGAAGATCATCCGGATCGCGATGATGATCAGGATCACGCCGCCGGCCACCTCGAGCGAACGCTCGGACAGGTGCATCAGCCGCAGGAAACCTTCTCCCAGGAACATGAACGCGAGCAGCACGCCGAAGGCGATGGTCACCTCCCGCAAGGCGACCTTCAGCCGGCGTTCGCGCGGCACGGCCCGCATGATGGGGATGAAGATCGGCAGGCTGCCGAGCGGGTCGAGCACCAGCAGCAGCAGGATGAGGGCGGAGAGAAAGCTGTGATCCATGGGGCGGGATTCTCGCCGATGGCGACCCGCGGGCGGCCGGACGTTGGCGCGCCGCCACGCACGCTTCGTTCACTGGTCTCCATAGAATCGCAAGGATTCCTCGCCACGATGCCGATGACGAACAAGATGACCACCCGGAAGGACAAGAAGACCACGCCCGCCCGGCCGACGGGCCCCGTGGCGCTGGATGCGATCGACCTGCGGATCCTGGAGGCGCTGCAGCGCGACGGCCGGATGTCCAACGTCGAGCTCGCGACCCAGGTCCACCTGTCGGCGCCGCAGTGCTTCCGCCGCGTGCGCGCGCTGGAGGAGCGCGGCGTGCTGCGCGGCTACCGCGCCGACGTCGCCCCGCTCGCGCTGGGGCTGAGCGTCACCGCCTACGTCAGCCTGAACATCACGGCGCAGGCCTTCGTCCGCGTGCGGGAGATCGAGTCGCTGATCCGCGACTTCCCCGAGATCCTCGAATGCCACACCGTATCGGGCGACTCGGACTACCTGCTGAAGGTGGTGGCGCGCGACCTGCAGGCGCTGTCCAAGTTCCTCACCGACAAGCTGATGCAGCTGGACGGCGTGGCCGACGTGCGCTCGATGATCTGCCTGGAGGAGATCAAGCCGCCGGCGGGGCTGCCGGTCGGCTAGCTGGGACCTGCTTGGACGGCACGGCGGATTCCAGGGCCGCGATCGTGTAGTTCAAGGCCTCGTGCTCGCGTTCAGCAGTCCGGAACGCCGGACTCAGGCTACCGGGGTCACCCGACACGGGGTCGCTCGAGCGGGCCAGGCGTGTCATGGTCGTCAGCAGGTCGTCCCGCTTGTCGCGAAGCGCCGCCAGTTGGCCGCCATCGCCATGGAACGCGCGGATGAGTCGCAGGCGGGTGTCCGGTTGCAGGTCATCGAACGCGTGGCCGGCGGCCTTCGCGAGGCTCTGGAGGATGAAGTCGGCGTCGTCGCCGGTCTTCGTCCTGGCGCCTTCGCGTGCCGGGTCCCGCTTCGCATGGAGACGGCGGAGCTGGTCGACGACGAGTGTCATCCGGTCCGTGACCTCGTCCGCCCATGGGCCCGCTCCCTTGCCGAACGTGACGGCGCGCTTCAAGGTCTGAACCAGCCCCTGGGAGCTCTCGATCTCCCGGAACAAGGTCCCCATCGCCCTCCGCAGCGGCCGCTCGCGCGACGTCGTCCCCAGCGTGGGTTCGCTCGCGGCGCGCGCCTGGGCCAGGGCGCGCGTCGTCGCCGCTTCGGCATCCCTGGCGGAACGCAGGAGATCCGGGGCCGAGCTGGACCTCGGCAGCGCGGTGGGCGAATCCGGCGCACGGGCCATCGCCGAGATGATCCTGCGATCCTTGAGCCGGGCGGCCGCGCGATCGTCGGCTTCGGGGTCATGCGTTGCCACGGCGGGCAGGCGCGCCAGCATCCGATCGACTTCCGCGAGGGTGCTTGCCCGCGTCGGCATCAAGGGCTGAGGCAAGTCGGTGCCGGTGGGGATCGGCTCATCCAGCAGCGCTGGTTCCGCGTCCCGCTGTCGAACGGGCGCCCGGGGCTCCTGCGCGATGACGGGTGTCGATGCCGGCGATGCTGGCGATTCCGACGCGTCCTCGACGACGACGAAAGATCCCTCGCCTACGCTGCCGGACTCGAACACGTCGTCCTCTGTCCAATCGACATCGCCCAGAGACGACACATCGCTGATGCTGTAGCAGCCGCTGGTGCTGCTGCCACGGCTGGTGCCGCTGCCACTGCTGCTGCTCCCATCGCTGTCGCGGCCGGAGTCCGGTGGCATTCGGCGTGGCCTCCAGACGAAAGGCGGCTGGAACAGTGCTTCCGGCGGAGAAGGCCTCGCTCCGGCCCGGCCCTCCGAGCCGTCGCGGCGGCCGTCCGCCGGCCGCCCCGCGGTCGGGTTCAGGAACAGTTCCTGGTTCTCGGCGAAGGCTGACCCGCGCCTGCGCGCGCCCTCGCCGATGAACTCGTTGTCGGCCCACCGGAGCTCATCGGAAGGCACGGTCGCACCGGGGCGTCCGCTGAACTCATGAGCCTGCTGATGGCTCATCTGTCGCAACAGCACCGCCGCGGCGCCGGAACGGCCGGCACCGTCGTCGCAGACGACCGCCATGCGCGCATCCTGGCCCTCGGCCGCATGGCGCATCCATGACGCATGTCCACGCGCCACGCCGTCCCGGAACGCCTGGGGACGGCGCGGATCCGCGATGACCTCGTGCGCCCGCACGAGCTGCGAGGAGACCGTCCGCCCGCCGCAGGACACGTCGGCCTGGATCAGCCAGCTGCCGTCGTCGGTCGGCACGTCGACGCGGTAAAAGGTCGCCGTCACCGGCTCGCCGTCGGGCCCCGGCATCTGCCAGCGCTGCGACCCGCCCGGCTCGCGGAGCCTGGCCAGCAGCGGCCCCGGCACATGGCCTTCGGCCACGATGAGGTCGGTGATGCCGAACTCATTCAGGGCACTGGCGAACAGGATCGCGCCATGTGACTCCATGGTCGCCTGCGACAAGGGCAAGGCCGCCTGCATCACGGGCGGAAAACCCCGGAAGGCCGGCGTCATCGCCGCGTTGAGCATGGCCGGGACGATGCCCGCCAGCCAGCCGCCGGGCGCCGCCGCGGCCAGCATCATCAGGTTGGCCTCCAGGATGCCCGGTCCCAGGGACGGCCAGGGTTGATGGAGGAGGGAGCCGGCACCGCCAGCGGCCAGGCCGCCTTGAAACGGGGTCGACCTCACCTCGAACGAATGCGGATGGGCGTGGAGATACATGGGGAGTCGGCATTCCCGATGCGGGACTGCGGCCAGGTGCTGGAATGTGGGATTGGTGCTCCCTCGCCCGGCTCCGGTTCCCCCAGCGGACCGCCGCCGCCCGCTCACCCCGCCCGCTCACTCCGCCCGTTCACTCCGCCCGTTCACCCCCGCGGGTGATGCGCCGCGTGCAGCTGCTTGAGCCGCTCCCGCGCGACGTGCGTGTAGATCTGCGTCGTCGACAGATCCGCATGCCCCAGCAGGAGCTGGACCGCGCGCAGGTCCGCGCCATGGTTGAGCAGATGCGTCGCGAAGGCATGCCGCAGCGTGTGCGGCGAGATCGGACTCGTGATCCCCGCGATGAGCGCGTACTTCTTGACGATGCGCCAGAAGCTCTCCCGCGTCATGGCCTGGCCGAAGCGGCTGAGGAAGAGGTCGTCGGTATTGCGCGCGCTGAGCAGTTGCGTGCGCCCTTCCTTCAGATAACGCATCAGCCAGACGTGCGCCTCCTCGCCGAACGGCACCATCCGCTCCTTGTCGCCCTTGCCGGTCACGCGCAGCACGGCCTCCCGCAGCCCCACGTGCACGCTCTTGAGCGTCACCAGCTCGGTCACGCGCAGGCCGCTCGCATACATCAGCTCCAGCATCGCGCGATCGCGCAGGCCCTGCGCGGTGCCGACGTCGGGAGCGTCGAGCAGCGCCTCGACCTGCTGCTGCGACAGCGTCTTGGGCACGCGCATCGGCTGCTTGGCGGTGATCAGCTTGAGCGTGGGGTCGCGCTCGATGCGGCGCTCGCGCAGCGCCCAGCGGAAGTAGCGCTTGAAGACGGACAGGCGCCGGTTCGCCGAACTCGCCTTGCCGCCGTCATGACGCGCGGCGGCGTAGCCCATCAGGTCCAGTTCCTCGACCTGGTCGAGGGTCCGGTCCCGCTCGGCGGCGACCCAGTCGGCGAGCAGCTGCAGATCGCGCCGGTAGGCCAGCTGCGTGTTGCGCGAGAGGCCTTCCTCGATCCAGAGCGACTCGACGAAGGCATCGATGGCCCGCCCGCTGCGCTCGCGCGCGGCGGAAGGGGAGACCGGTCCGGTGCCGGAAGAAGACGGGAATGTGGACGCGGAGGTGGACGACGACATGCCGCGCATGATGCGCGAAAAAAAAGGGCCCGCGCCACCACGCGCGGGCCCTACGGAGCAACCGCCACAGGCAGCGGTTGGTTGGGGACCGGGAAAGAGGAAGACTCGGCGCGTCAGCCGATGCGCACCGGCACGAAGATCTTGTCGCCGCCACGCTGCACCAGCAGCGCGACCGACTTCTCCGCGCCCTTCACGGCGCTGCGGACCTGATCGATGGATTGCACCGGCGTGCCGTTGACCGCCAGCAGCACGTCGCCGGGGCGCACGCCCGCCCGCGCCGCCGCGCTGCCGTCGCCGACCTCCTGGATCAGCAGGCCGTCGCGGGTGCCGAGCTGGCGGCGCTCCTCGGGCTGGAGCGGCCGCAGGGCCAGGCCCAGCTTGACGTGATCCGCGTCCGCATCGCCACCGCCGTCGCCGCCCTTGGCGACCTTGGCGCCCTTCTCGTTCGCGTCGCCGAGGGTGGCGGTGATGGTCTCGCGCTTGCCGCCGCGCCAGACGTCGATGTCGACCTTGTCACCGGGCAGCGACTGGTCCACCAGCGCCGGCAGATCGCCGCTGGACACGATGCGCTGGCCCTTGAAACCGAGGATCACGTCGCCCGAGCGCAGGCCGGCCTTCGCGGCCGGGCCGTTGTCCTCGACGTTGGCGACCAGCGCGCCCTCGGGACGGTCCAGCTTGAAGGAGTCGGCGAAGCCCTGGTTGACCTCCTGCACGACCACGCCCAGCTTGGCGTGCTGCACCTTGCCGCCCTTCTCGATCTGCTGGCGGACCTTGTTGGCCACCTCGACGGGAATGGCGAACGACAGGCCCTGGTAGCCACCCGACGCGCTGTAGATCTGCGAGTTGATGCCGACCACTTCGCCCCGCGCGTTGAACAGCGGACCGCCGGAGTTGCCGGGGTTGATCGCGACGTCCGTCTGCAGGAACGGGACGCGGCTTTCGTCCGGGCCCAGCGAGCGGCCCTTGGCGCTGATCACGCCGGCGCTGACGCTGTTCTCGAAGCCGAAGGGCGAGCCGATCGCCAGCACCCATTCGCCCACGCGCAGGTCCTTGGTCGCGCCCAGCCGGACCGTCGGCAGGTTCTTGGCCTCGATCTTCAGCACGGCGACGTCGGTCGACTTGTCGCTGCCCAGGACCTTGGCGCGGTACTCGCGGCGGTCGGTCAGCTTGACGACCACTTCCTGCGCGTCCTGCACGACGTGGGCGTTGGTGAGGATCACGCCGTCGGTGCTGACGATGAAGCCGGAGCCTTGGCCGCGGATCTCGCGGCTGCCGCCCTCGCCGCCACCACCATTCGGACCACCGGGCATGCCCGGCACCCCGAAGCGGCGGAAGAACTCGTAGAACGGATCGTCGGGATCGATCTGCGGCGCGCGCGCGGCCCGCGTCTTGACGGTGCCGGACACGCTGATGTTGACGACCGCCGGGCCTTGCGCCGCGGCGATCTGCGCGAAGTCGGGCATGCCCGAGGGCGGCGGCGTGAAGTTGCCGGCCGGAGCGGCGGCGTTCGCCAGCGGCGTCGTGACCGCGGCCACCTGGGTGTCGCCCTTCGACGTCGAGGCGCCGTCGGTCGACGCCGGCGCCGAGGTCTGCGCGACCGGCATCAGCTTCCCGTTGCGCATCGCGAGCGCACCGCCCGCGGCCCCCAGCACGCCGGCCGCGGCCAGCGCCCACACGAGTTTCTTCACCGGAATCATCTTCTCCACTTGAGCCATCTGAACCTCCAGATTCACTGGGAGTCGGGGACCAGGGCGGAGGGCCTTGGCGCCGACTCGATGGCTGAAGTTTGAGCAGCTTCGCTTAGGTCGCTCTTAATCCGGTGCGGGCCCGCGTGAAGCGGTCCGTGGCAGCTCGCGCATCGCGTTCAGCAGGTCCCGCATGACGCGATGGCGCTCCGGGCCCGGCCCTCCCTGGCCCTGCTCGAGCACGCACCGGCGATCCAGATGACGCAGCGTCGCGGCGAACGCGCCCCGCGTGGCCGTCGTGCGGCGGATCCAACGCTGCTTGCCTCGCTCGTCCAGCGCGTCGAAGGCCCGGCTCACCACCGTCTTGCAGATCTCCGCACTGACCGAGCGCCGCAATCCGGATTCCAGGTGCTTGGGCAACCTCGCCAAGGTCGGTGCCGCGAGGCTCATCGCCAGCCCCGAGACGGAACTCTTCTTCGGCTTGAGCAGCCCGGTGAGCCAGCCCGACAGCCCCGTGGGCCGGGTCATGCGCCGGGCCAACTGATCCGCGGAGATCTTCAGCGCCGGAACACGCACGCCGCTCGCGTACAGGTCCTCCTGCTGGCGCACCGTTCGGCCCGGCGCGGCGGAGAAGCGGCCGGAGGGGGGCTCGGGGCCGCGATAGGCCCCGTTCTCGATGCCGGGCACCTTCGGGATCGCCTTCTCCGGACGGTCCTCGTGGGCGGGCGTCGCCACCCGCTGGGACGCTTTCAGGCGCTGGTGGCCCCAGAAGCGGGAGAAGCGCGACGGCGCCCTGTCCGCGGGCGCCCCAGGACCGGACGGCCGGCCCGTGTCGACATCGACATCGGCGCGGGCTTGCCGCGGCAGATCGAGCGGCGCGTGCTCCAGGCCGGTGACCGAACTCGCGGGCGTCCAACCGCCGAGACTGTGGATTGACATGACGGGACCTCGTGACAGCCTAGGGAGTCACTGGGTGGGCGCTCAGGGGCTCGGGTTCGCCGGAAACCCGAGCCGCGGCGCGCCGTCCGCCAGCAGTCCGCCAGCAGTCCGCCAGCGGCCGGTCAGCGGCCGACGGCCGGGCCGTTCGAATCGTTCGGACCGTTCGAGTCGTTCGAATCGCTCAAGGGGATCAGGCCCGTCGCGATCGCGGTCCCGGGCGCCGGCAGCACGGCGGCCTGCGCGGTCCTCGACAAGGGCATCGCCAGTTCGACCCTCAGCCCGCCCAGCGCCGTGCTGTGACCCAGCCGCAGCGTGGCGCCGTGGTCGTCGGCGATGCTGCGCACCAGCGCCAGCCCGAGACCGCTGCCCGGCGCCTGCTGCGCCTGCGATTCGGACCGGTAGAAGCGGTCGAACACCCTCCCCCGCTCGGCGTCGGGGATGCCGGGGCCGTCGTCCTCGACCACCAGCAAGGCCTGACCCCCGCTGCGCTCCAGACTCAGGTCCACGCGGCCGCGCCCGTACTTGATGCCGTTGTCCAGCAGGTTGCGCAGCAGCATCGTGAGCGCCTCGCGATGGCCGTCGACCAGCACCGCATCGCAGCGCTCCATGCCGAGGTCGATGCCACGCGCCTGCGCCAGCGTCGCGCCGTCGATGACGGCATCGCGGCACAACGCGTCCAGCGCGATCGGCTGCGCCGGCGCCTGCACCTTGGCGCTGTCCTGGCGCGCCAGCGCCAGTAGCTGCTCGATCAGGTGGGACGCCCGGTCGATGCCCAGGCCGAGCTTCTCCAGCGCCTGGCCGCGCGCCGCCTCGTCCGGCGCGCGGCGCAGGGACTGCAGCTGCAGCTTCAAGGCGGCCAGCGGGGAGCGCAGCTCGTGCGCGGCATCGGCGACGAAGTGCTGCTGCTGCTCGAAGGCCTGGCGCACCCGGTCCAGCAGCGCGTTGAGTTCGGTGACCAGCGGCTGGACCTCGGCGGGCACGTCCTCCTCGTCGACCGGGGCCAGGTCTTGCGCGGCGCGGCGCGAGAGCTGCTGGCGCACCCGCTCCAGCGGCGCCAGCGAATGCGACACCACCCACCACACGACCAGCGCCAGCATCGGCAGCATCAGCGCGGTGGGCAGCACGGTGCGCCACGCGAGCTGGCCGGCCATGCGCTGGCGCACGGCGATGTCCTGCGCCACCTGCACGACCTGGAAACGCCCCTGCACCGCGAAGACGCGGTAACGCTTGCCGCGCAACGCGACGTTCGAGAACCCCAGCACCGCGCGCTGCGGCAGCCAGTCCGGCCCGGCCGAGCGGTACAGCGGCGTGCCGTCCAGGCCCCAGACCTGGACGATCAGGTCGATGCTCTGCTCCTCGCCGAGCGGCAGCGGCAGGCCCGTGCCCATGCCCGCGCGCAAGGAGAGCGCCACCTGCTGCATCTGGTAGTCGAAGATCTCGTCGGTCTCCATCAGCGCGTTGCGGTAGGCGCTCATGCCCTGCACCAGCGCGCCGGTCAGCACCGCGCCCAGCAGGAACAGCAGCAGGCGGTAGCGCAGCGAGCTCGGCAGCAGCTGCATCCGCCCCGTACCGCGGCCGAAGATGCGGCTCAAGATCCGGCCGATCCGGCTCCAAGGACCGCGGCGGCCCGCGCCGGCCCCGGCGTCCGGGGTCATTCCTTGGGAACGCGGTAACCGACGCCGCGCACGTTCTGGATCAGTTCCGCGCCCAGCTTCTTGCGCAGGCCGTGGATGTAGACCTCGACGGCGTTGCTGCTGATCTCGTCTTTCCAGCCATAGAGCTTTTCCTCGAGCTGCTGGCGCGAGAGCACCATGCCCGGGCGCGCCAGCAGCGGCTCCAGCACGGCCCACTCGCGCTGCGACAGGGTGACCGGATGGCCGTTGGCGGTGACCTCTCGCGTGGCGGGATTGATGCTGACGCCCATGTGCTCGTAGACCGGCTCCGCGCGGCCGGCGGCGCGGCGCAGCAGCGCGCGGATGCGGGCGAGGAGCTCGTCGAGCTCGAAGGGCTTGAGCACGTAGTCGTCCGCGCCGGCGTCCAGGCCGGCGACCCGCTGGGCGGTCGCGTCGCGCGCGGTGGCGATCAGCACCGGCACCGCCTGCTTGCGGCCGCGCAGCGCCTGCAGCACGCTCATGCCGTCGCGCTTGGGCAGGCCCAGGTCCAGGATCACCAGGTCGTAGGTCTGGGATTGCAGCGCGGTGTCGGCGATCTCGCCGTCACGCACCCAGTCCACGGCATAACCCTCGGCGCGCAGCAGCTCGAGCAGCTGCTCGCCGATCATCAGGTCGTCTTCCACCAGCAGGAGTCGCATGGGCGCGATTGTGCACGCGGCGGCAAAGTTGCAGGCAAGCGGGCGGGCGGACGGGCACCTCGGCCGCCGCGCGTCGACCGGCCCGGTCGGCGCCTCATCGTTCCCGATTCCATGACTACAATGCGCGCCTGTCAGGAGAGAGTTCCCTCGCGGGAGCCGCCGAAGGCGCAGTGGCACTGGTGATCCCACGCTGCGAACGCTCAGGCAAAAGGACTGACGAAACGCTCGAGACATCGGGCGTCCTCACTGGAGAGAGACGGGGCGGACCTTGCGGTCGAGCCCGTCCACCGAAGGGGCAAGCCACCGGTCAAACGCCGGCGGCCAATCTCTCAGGTAAAGCGGACAGCGAGGGCATCTCCCCCACCTTGACGTGACAGGTTCACAGTCGGGGTGGTCACGACGAATGCCCTCGGAGCGAGACATGTCCGCTGATCAGACCCTGAATACGCCCCTGCACAAGACCCCCCTGCACGCGCTGCACGTCGAGCTGGGCGCCAAGATGGTCCCCTTCGCCGGCTACGACATGCCGGTCCAGTACCCCGCCGGCGTGATGGCCGAGCACAAGCATGCGCGGGCCAAGGCGGGCCTGTTCGACGTGTCGCACATGGGCCAGGTGCTGCTGGTCGGCGACGACGCGGCCGCCGCGCTGGAGACGCTGGTCCCCGTCGACATCGTCGACCTCGGCCTGTTCAAGCAGCGCTACGCGCTCTTCACCGCCGACGACGGCGGCATCCTCGACGACCTGATGGTCGCGCGCCGCACCGACGGCCTGTTCGTCGTGGTCAACGCCGGCTGCCGCGACCAGGACATCGCGCACATGCAGAAGCACCTGTCGGGCCGCTGCGAGGTGCGCCCCCTGCCGGACCAGGCGCTGCTGGCGCTGCAGGGCCCGCAGGCGGTGACGGCGCTGTCGCGCCTGAACGCGGACGTCGCCAAGCTCGTCTTCATGACCGGCGGCTTCTTCGAGCTGGACGGCATCCCGACCTTCGTGACCCGTTCGGGCTACACCGGCGAGGACGGCTATGAGATCTCGGTGCCGGCCGACCGCTCGGTGGAACTGGCCCGCAAGCTGCTGGCCCAGCCGGAAGTGATGCCCATCGGCCTGGGCGCGCGCGATTCGCTGCGCCTGGAAGCCGGCCTGTGCCTCTACGGCCACGACATCGACACGACGACCACCCCGATCGAAGCCTCGCTGACCTGGGCGATCCAGAAGGTGCGCCGCGCCGGCGGCGCCCGCGCCGGCGGTTATCCGGGCGCGGTGGTCATCGACAAGCAGTTCGCCGAAGGCGTCGCGCGCAAGCGCGTGGGCCTGGTCAGCTCGGAACGCATGCCGGTGCGCGAAGGCGCGAAGCTCGTCAACGCGGACGGCCTGGAGATCGGCGTCGTCACCAGCGGCACGCTGGGCCCGACGGTCGGCAAGCCCGTCGCGCTGGCCTACGTGCAGACGCCGTACGCCGCGCTCGGCACCGAACTCTTCGCCGAAGTGCGCGGCAAGCGCACCCCGATGACGGTCTCTTCCACGCCGTTCACGCCCAACGGATACTTCCGCGGCTGATCCGCGATCCTGGGTCACGTTTATCCCTACACGGAGCCTCTCCATGAGCATCAAGTACACGCCCGACCACGAATGGGTCGACACCACCGACGGCATCGCGACCGTGGGCATCACGGTCCACGCGCAGGACGCGCTGGGCGACGTCGTGTTCGTGGACCTGCCGGATGTCGGCAAGTCCTTCGCCGCCAAGGAAGTGGCCGGTGTCGTCGAGTCGGTCAAGGCCGCCGCCGACGTCTACGCGCCGGTTTCCGGCGAGATCGTCGAAGTCAACGAGGCGCTGCGCGCCGACCCGTCGCTGGCCAACAGCGACCCGCTGAAGACCGGCTGGTTCTTCAAGGTCAAGCTGTCCAACCCGTCGGAACTCGACGAGCTGATGGACACCACGGCCTACGACGAGCTCGTCAAGAACAGCTAATCACCGAGCGATGCGCGCAGGGCCTGCGGGCCCTGCAGCAATGAATTCATTTCTCCAGGATCGCCCCCGCCATGTCCGCCCTGCCCTCGTTCGCCGAACTTGAAAACGCTTCCGAGTTCCACGCCCGCCACATCGGCCCCGACGCCCATGACGAGACGCTGATGCTGTCGGCCATCGGCGCCGCGTCGCGCGCCGCGCTGATCGACGCCATCGTCCCGGCCGCCATCAAGCGCGCCGCGAAGATGGACCTGCCGGACGCCGTGACGGAGTCGCAGGCACTGGCCGAACTCGAGGCCATCGCGGGCAAGAACCAGATCCTGAAGAGCTTCATCGGCCAGGGTTACCACGGCACCATCACGCCGGGCGTGATCCTGCGCAACATCCTCGAGAACCCCGCCTGGTACACCGCCTACACGCCCTACCAGGCCGAGATCTCGCAAGGCCGCATGGAGGCGCTGGTCAACTTCCAGACCATGGTCTGCGACCTGACCGGCATGGCCATCGCGAACGCGTCCATGCTCGACGAGGCCACCGCCGCCGCCGAAGGCATGACGCTGGCCGCGCGCATGGGCAAGAGCAAGAGCCAGGTGTTCTTCGTCGCCGACGACGTGCTGCCGCAAACGCTGGAAGTCGTGCGCACCCGCGCCGAACCGCTGGGCATCACCGTCCAGGTCGGCAAGGCCGAGGACGCGGGCAAGACCGAATGCTTCGGCGCGCTGGTGCAGTACCCCGGCGTGACCGGCGTGGTGCGCCCGCTGCAGGCGATCGCCGACGCGGTGCACGCGCAGGGCGGCCTGCTGGTGGCCGCCGCCGATCTGCTGGCGCTGACGCTGATCGCGTCGCCGGGCGAGCAAGGCGCCGACATCGCCGTGGGCACGACCCAGCGCTTCGGCATGCCGATGGGCGCCGGCGGCCCGCACGCCGCCTACATGGCCTGCCGCGACGAGTTCAAGCGCTCGCTGCCGGGCCGCCTGGTCGGCGTGTCCGTCGACTCGCACGGCAAGCCGGCCTACCGCCTGTCGCTGCAGACCCGCGAGCAGCACATCCGCCGCGAGAAGGCCACGTCCAACATCTGTACCGCGCAGGTGCTGCCGGCCGTCGTGGCCAGCATGTACGTGGTCTATCACGGCCCGCAAGGCCTGAAGCGCATCGCGCAACGCGTCGCCGCCTATGCCGCCGTGCTGGCGCAGGGCCTGAAGGCGCTGGGCCTGACGCTGGTCCATGAGACCTCGTTCGACACGCTGCACGTGAAGACCGGCGCGCACACCGGCCCGGTGCTGGCCGCCGCCGTCGCCGCCGGCATGAACCTGCGCCGCGCGAGCGAGGACAGCATCAGCCTGACGCTCGACGAGACGACCACCCGCGCCGACCTGCAGGCGCTGCTGACGGTCTTCGCCGAAGGCAAGCCGGTCGCGGACGCCTTCGCCGGCGCTTCGGCCTCGACGCTGATCCCGGCTGCGCTGGCCCGGACCAGCGCTTACCTGACGCATCCGATCTTCAACATCCACCACTCCGAAACGGAGATGCTGCGCTACATCCGCCTGCTCTCCGACAAGGACCTGGCGCTGGACCGCAGCATGATCCCGCTGGGCTCGTGCACGATGAAGCTGAACGCGACCAGCGAGATGATCCCCATCACCTGGCCCGAGTTCGCGCAGGTGCACCCGTTCGCGCCGCAGAGCCAGCTGCAGGGCTACGCGCAGCTCGACCAGCAGCTCACCGCCTGGCTGTGCCAGGCGACCGGCTATGCGGGCGTCTCGCTGCAGCCCAACGCCGGCTCGCAGGGCGAGTACGCCGGCCTGCTGATCATCAAGGCCTGGCACGAGTCGCGCGGCGACGCGCACCGCAAGATCTGCCTGATCCCGGAATCGGCGCACGGCACCAACCCGGCGTCGGCCCAGATGGTGGGCATGCAGGTGGTCGTCACCAAGTGCGACAAGGAAGGCAACATCGACCTGGCCGACCTGAAGGCCAAGTGCGAGCAGCACAGCGCCAACCTGGCCGCGATCATGATCACCTACCCCTCGACGTACGGCGTGTTCGACACGCACGTCAAGGAGATCTGCGCGCTGGTGCATGAACACGGCGGTCGCGTGTACGTCGACGGCGCCAACATGAACGCGCTGGTCGGCATCGCCGCGCCGGGCCAGTTCGGCGGCGACGTGTCCCACCTGAACCTGCACAAGACCTTCTGCATCCCGCACGGCGGCGGCGGCCCGGGCGTCGGCCCGGTCTGCGTGGTCGAGGACCTCGTGCCCTTCCTGCCGGCGCACCGCTCGGCGGGCCTGGGCGAGAAGACCGCGATCGGCGCCGTGTCCGCCGCGCCGCTGGGCAATGCGGCCGTGCTGCCGATCTCGTGGATGTACATCCGCATGATGGGTGAGGTCGGCCTCAAGGCCGCGACCGAGACCGCGATCCTGTCGGCCAACTACGTGGCCGCGCGCCTGTCGGACCACTTCGACATCCACTTCAGCGGCAACATCGACGGCGTCAAGGGCGGCGGCGTGGCCCACGAGTGCATCCTGGACCTGCGCCCGCTCAAGGACAGCTCGGGCATTTCCGCCGAGGACGTCGCCAAGCGCTTGATCGACTACGGCTTCCACGCGCCGACGCTGTCGTTCCCGGTCGCGGGCACGCTGATGGTCGAGCCGACGGAAAGCGAATCGAAGTTCGAGCTGGACCGCTTCATCGCCGCGATGATCCAGATCCGCGAGGAGATCGCGAAGGTCGAATCCGGCAAGTGGACGCGCGAGGACAACCCGCTGGTCAACGCACCGCACACGGCCGAAAGCCTGCTGAAGACCGAGTGGTCCCACGGCTACAGCCGCGACGACGCCGCGTATCCGGTGCCCGCGCTGCGCCACGTGAAGTACTGGTCGCCGGTGGGCCGCGTGGACAACGTCTACGGCGACCGCAACCTCGTGTGCTCCTGCCCGCCGATGTCGGCCTACGAGTGACCCCCTTCCTTCGTATCGCCTAGCACCAGGAGGGGGACGGAGCCCTGTTTTCTCCATGTCCCCCGACCGCTCCGCGGTCTCCTCCTAATACTTCCGAAAACAGGGCTCCGTCCCCCTCCTCCACCAACGCCCTGCCCTTCGCAGACGTCGGAGAAAGGGGGATCCACTTCGAGGTCCGCCATGGCAGTCTCCGTCTTCGACCTGTTCAAGATCGGCATCGGGCCCTCGAGCTCGCATACCGTCGGCCCGATGCGCGCCGCGCGCATGTTCGTGCAGCGCCTGCGGCATGAGGGCGTGCTCGACCGCACCGTGCGCGTCGCCACGGCGCTGTACGGCTCGCTCGGTGCGACCGGCAAGGGTCACGGCAGCGACAAGGCCGTGCTGCTCGGGCTGGCCGGGCACGAGCCCGACACCGTCGACATCGAATCGATTCCCGGCATCCTCGAAGGCATCCGCAACGACAAGCGCATCGCGCTGGGCGGTGATCACGTCGTGGCCTTCGACGAGGCGCGCGACCTCGTCATGTACCGCCGGCAAAGCCTGCCGCTGCACGCCAACGGCATGCGGCTGATCGCCTACGACGCCGAGGGCAACGAGATCCAGAACCGCGTGTACTACTCGGTGGGCGGCGGCTTCGTCGTCAGCGAGGAGGTGCTGGCCGACGGCAGCAAGCAGAAGCAGATCGCGCCGGACACGACCGTGCTGCCCTATCCCTTCAAGTCGGGCGCGGAGCTGCTCGAGTTGACCGAGAAGGAAGGCTGCTCGATCGCGGAGATCATGCGCCGCAACGAGCGCCACTGGCGCACCGACGAGGAGACCCGCACCGGGCTGCTCAAGATCTGGCACGTGATGCAGGAATGCGTCCAGCGCGGCTGCCGCACCGAGGGCGTCCTGCCGGGCGGCTTCAAGGTGAAGCGCCGCGCGGCCGCGCTGTATCGCGACCTGATCGCGCATCCCGAGGCCGCCTTGCGCGATCCGCTGCAGGTGATGGACTGGGTCAACCTGTACGCGCTGGCGGTCAACGAGGAGAACGCGGCCGGCGGCCGCGTCGTGACGGCACCGACCAACGGCGCGGCCGGCATCGTGCCGGCGGTGCTGCATTACTACGCGCGCTTCGTGCATTCGGCCAATGAGGACGGCATCGTCGACTTCCTGTTGACGGCCGCGGCGATCGGCATCCTCTACAAGGAGAACGCGTCGATCTCGGGCGCGGAGGTCGGCTGCCAGGGCGAGGTGGGCGTGGCCTGCTCGATGGCCGCCGCGGCGCTGTGCGCGGTGATGGGCGGCACGCCGGCGCAGACCGAGAACGCGGCCGAGATCGGCATGGAGCACCACCTGGGACTGACCTGCGATCCGGTCGGCGGCCTGGTGCAGATCCCCTGCATCGAGCGCAATGCAATCGCATCGGTGAAGGCCATCAACGCGGCGCGGATGGCGCTGCGCGGCGACGGCACGCACCACGTCAGCCTGGACAAGGTCATCAAGACCATGCGCGAGACCGGCGCCGACATGATGACCAAATACAAGGAGACCGCCCGGGGCGGTCTCGCGGTGAACATTGTCGAGTGCTGACACGCCGCCGACGTGTCAGAGGGGGAGGCCGATTCGCGTGCCCCGGCGGTACTGCTGGCCGGAATCAATCGCGAGTCTGCGGCGAAAGCTGTCAGCACTCGAGCAAACGGTCGGTCCTGATGGCACAGGATCGGGACCGGGATCGAATCAGCCTCAGTAGCTGATCGTCACGGTGACGGTGTCGGTGTAGCTGCCCGGCACGACGCTGGCCAGCGACGGGATGCGGCCGTAGACCGACAGCGACTGGGCCGAGCCCGAGCCGGTGCCGTTCTTCGCGCTGGAGGACGAGGTGCCGTCGCCCCAGACCGAGCTGCGGCCCGAGTCCAGGTACAGCTGATAGCCCAGGGTGTCGGAGCCGCTCTTCATCGTGCGGCTGCTGAAGTTGGTCGCGCCGCCCGCGTTCGCGCCGGCGTTCAGCGCCACCGTGTAGGGCGTCGTGTTGGAGCAGGTGACGGTCAGCGTGGACGTGGCGTCCAGCGGCGTGCCGGCGACCAGCGGATCGATCGCGGAACCGAAATTCAGGTTGGAACCGGACACCGTGCAGGAGCTCGTGATCGTGGCCGTCACCGGGAAGGTGTTGGTCACCGGCGTGGCGCCGCGCGCCTCCTGGACCGCGCTGAACAGCAGGCCGGCGCCGATGGCCAGGCTGCTCAGCAGCATCGCGGACTTGAAGCCGCTGTTGCGTTCGGCGCGGATCGCCTTCAGATACTTGGTCGTGCTCATGTGGTGTCCCCCTGTTGATGGAACGAATCTTCCGCCTCAGTGCGTTGGCGCGGCAGACGCGCATGCCTCATCGCGCGGTGCACGGATGTCGGCAGGCCGTGTAGGCGATCGACCGACAGCTGACAGCCCGCGGCAGCAGGAAACGCCGGGCAGGCGAACGGCACTGGCGGCCAGGCCCCGCGCGCTGCTACAAGCGCGTCCGTGTCGATTTCACGAAGGCCCGCGCGTCGTGGGGGCAGACACCCTTCCCTCCTCGACGAAACGATTCATGCCATGACATCCCACCTTGATCCGAAACGGCGCCGCTGGCTGGCGCTGGGCGTGCTGTGCCTGGGCGTGCTGATGATCGTGCTGGACACGACCATCGTGAACGTGGCGCTGCCCTCGATCCGCGCCGACCTGCATTTCACCGAGACCTCGCTGGTCTGGGTGGTCAACGCCTACATGCTGACCTTCGGCGGCTTCATGCTGCTGGGCGGGCGGCTGGGCGACCTCTACGGCCACCGGCGCATGTTCCTGGCGGGTCTGGCGCTGTTCACGGCCGCGTCGGCAGCCTGCGGGCTGGCGCACACGCAGGAGCTGCTCATCGCGGCGCGCGCCGTGCAGGGGCTGGGCGGCGCGGTGGTGTCGGCGATCTCGCTGTCGCTGATCATGAACATGTTCACCGAACCCGGCGAACGCGCGAAGGCCATGGGCGTGTACGGCTTCGTCTGCGCGGGTGGCGGCAGCATCGGCGTGCTGCTCGGCGGGCTGCTGACCAGCACGCTCAGCTGGCACTGGATCTTCCTGGTCAACCTGCCCATCGGCGCGGTCGTGATCGGACTCTGCCTGTGGCTCATCGAGCGCGGCGGACCGACCGCGCCGGACGAGTCGCTGGACTGGGCCGGCGCGGTGACGGTCACGCTGTCGCTGATGCTGGCGGTGTACGCGGTGGTCAACGGCAACGAGTCGGGCTGGACCTCGGCACGCACGCTGGGGCTGCTCGGCACCGCGGTCGCGCTGCTGGCCGCCTTCCTGGTGCTGGAGACGAAGGTCGCGCATCCGCTGATGCCGCTGTCGCTGTTCCGGCTCCGGTCGGTGGCGGTGTCCAACGTGATCGGCGTGCTGTGGGCGGCGGCGATGTTCGCGTGGTTCTTCCTGTCCGCGCTCTACATGCAGCTGGTGCTGGGCTACGACGCGATGCACGTGGGCCTGGGCTTCCTGCCGGCCAACCTGATCATGGCCGTGTTCTCGGTGGGCCTGTCGGCGAAGCTGGTCATGAAGCTGGGGCTGCGCAAGCCGCTGTGCGGCGGGCTGCTGCTGGCGGCGCTGGGGCTGGCGCTGTTCGCGCGCGCGCCAGCGGACGGCGGCTTCTGGCTGGACGTACTGCCGGGGATGCTGCTGCTGGGACTGGGCGCGGGGGTCGCGTTCAACCCGGTGCTGCTGGCGGCGATGAGCGAGGTCGCGCCCAGCGAGTCCGGCCTGGCCTCTGGCGTGGTGAACACGTCCTTCATGATGGGCGGCTCGCTCGGGTTGGCGGTGCTGGCCAGCCTGGCGGCGGCGCGCACGGCGGAGTTGGGCGCGCTGGGCGCCGCGATGCCGGCCGCGCTGGCGGGCGGCTACCGCGTGGCGTTCGCGGTCGGCGCGGTGTTCGCGGCGTCGGGCGGCCTGCTGGCGCTGTTGCTGCGCGAGCCCGCGCCGCAAGCCGGCGCGGCGGCGCCGGTGGCGCATCCGGGGTGAGTCCCTGACCTCTCGGTCAAGGCCGCGATCACTCAGTGATCACGCGCCGGTCACTTCCCCAGCAGCGGCCACACGTACTTCACCGGCACCGCGTAGGTGATGCCGCTCGGCGCGCTGAGCGCCGATTCACGGGTGCCCTTGAGCACGACCATGTTGACGATGCCCACCACCTTGCCGGTGCGGATGTCCAGCAGCGGACCGCCGCTGTTGCCCGGATAGGCCGTCGCGTCGAGCTGCAGGAACTCCATCGCGCCTTCGCGCAATTGGCGCACCGCGCGTTCGGACAGGGTGTTCGAAGTCGGCGCCGGCAGCGCCGCGCGCGTGATCGCGGCCACGGTGCCGCGGTGCGTCGCCATCGTCACGCCCAGCGCGGTACCGATCGGATAGCCCATCAGTGCGATCGCGGCGCCTTCGCGCACGACCGGTTGGTCGCCTTCCACCTCGGCCAGCGGCAGGACGTCGACGAGCGCGCCCTTGTCGTCGGCCAGTTCCAGGATCGCCAGGTCGCGCGCCGTGTCCCGGCGCAGCAGCTTCACGGCCCGCAGCTGCGGCTGACCGGACGCGTTGCCCGCGGCGGGCACCATGACCATCAGGTCCTTCTCGACCGGATTCGGGATCACATGCGCGCAGGTGACGATGCGCCTGCCGTCGGCGACCGCGAATCCCGTGCCACGGAAACCGAAACGCGGGTTGTCCGTCGCCGCGAACGTGCCCACGGCCACCACGGCCTGCCGGCTGCGGTCGATCAGGTCGGGCAGCGTGTTGGACATCTCCTGCGCCCGCGCCGGCGCGGACGCGCCGAGCAGGCCGGCCATGCCCAGGGCGCCCCCGGCGCCCAGCGCCAGCCACTCGCGGCGGCGCGTTGCGCCCGCGCGCGTGCCCGCGGTGATCGGCTCATTCGCCGCATCCCTCTCCGGATCGAGCAGGGGATCGAACTTCGGATCAAGACGACCAGTCATGCGGCCAGGTCCTTCGTCGTGGTGCCCATCTCCAGCGTGGAGACGAAGCTGCGCCAATGGCGGTCGGGTTCGTCGATGCGGAAGCCATAGAAGCTTCCCTGCTCGGTGTCCTTGCGGCGCACCGCGCGTGCGGTCACGTGCGCGGTCTCGTTGTGGCCGAGCTCGATCTCCACCGTGCCGTCCTGGTTCAGCGGCAGGTCGTGGTCGCACTCGGCCTGGAAACCGTGCGCCGAGACCTCGATCACATCCAGGTCGAAATGGCCCAGCTGGCTGTCGTTGGCCGCGCGGATGTCGAGGTGCCCCGGGCAGCGGATCGAGTAGCGCGGGTATTGCCGCAAGGAACGCCCCAGGTCCTGGCCGCCGCCGCTGAGCATCGGCAGCACCTCGCGGAACTGGGCGTCATCGCGATACACGGACCACAGCAGCGCCTTCTTGCGGTCGTCCATCGTCGGGAAGACCGGCACGACGCGGTTGAAGAAATGGTCGAGCAGCGCCGGCGTCATGACCGGGTCGTTGGTCGTGTGGAAGCGGCGCTCCGGCAAGCGGATGTTGGGCAGCCGGTGGCGGAAGAAGTAGTGGTGCAGGTTCTTCTCCGGCCGGCGGCCGCGGTAGCGGCGCTCGAACAGCGCGTCCGCCTCTTGCAGGTCCAGCGTCGCGCCGACCGCGGGCGCGCCGTTGGCGAAGTCGTACTCCGCCACCGTCTGCTCCCGGAGTCTCGTGAAGGACAGCAGCGCCTCGTAGAGCTCGATCTTGTCGGGGTTCACCGCGATCACCAGGTGCCGCGTGTCGAAGTACTCGGTGCAGTACTGGTGCATGAACTTCATCAGCGGGAACAGGATCGCGCCGCCGGTCTTGCGGAACGCCGGCGCGACCGCCAGCGCGGAGATCTCCGCGACCTTCCCGCCCTTGGCGCGCACGCCCTCGAGGTCGAAGACCGACTGCAGCGGGAAGCCGAAGACGCCCTCGCGCACCATCGAGATCGTGCCCACCACCACCCCGTCGTACTTGGCGCACAGCGTCGTGGTCGTCGGCAGCGCGTGATAGATTGTCACGCGCATGCCGCTGGGGTCGGGCTTCATGAAGCCGCTGCCGACGTAGGCGTCGTGCAGGATGCGGAAGCAGGCGTCGAGTTCCTCCTGCGTGTCCGCGACCTTCAGCTCCAGGCGCTCCGACGGGGCGGGATCGCAGTCCACCATGCGCCGGTAGACCGCGAAGCGCATCGGCTTCGGCAGCGAAGAGAACAGGCGCCGCAGCCCCTGATGGAGCCGCTTGCGCAGGCTGGATCGTCGAATCTGGCTCATGACCGTCCCCTCCCCGGGCGCGGTGGTGCCACCGTCACGCCATCCCCGCGGCGATCGACCTCTGGATCGGACGCCTCAACGGATCGCGGCCTGCAGCTTGCGCACCTCGGCTTGTTGCTCGAAATTCGGTCCCAGGTCCGCCAGGCGCTTGAGTTCCGCCTCGGCCTCGCCCTTGTTGCCGCCGGCCACGTACAGCTGCGCCAGGCGCAGCCGGTACGCAGGGATGGTCGGCGCCTGCTTCACGGCATCCTTCTGCACCTCGATGGCCTTGGCGTTCTGCCCCTTGGCGGCGAGCGCCTCGGCCAGCGTGTCCATGTACGGCGGCACATTGGGACGGAGCTTGTTCGCTTGCTGGGCAAATTTCAAGCCCTCGTCCGCCTTGCCGGCCCGCAGCCTCAGCCAGGCGACGTTGTTGGCCGCTGCCGCGTTCTCCGGATTGACCGCCAGCACCGCCTGGTAACGCTGCTCGGCCTCAGGATAACGACCGGCGTTGAGCGCCACGTCGCCAAGGTGATACGAGAACAGCTCGTCCGACTTGAACTTCGCCAGATAGGCGGTGCCCCAGCGGTCCGCCTCGTCCTTCTTGCCGGCCTCGATCAGCGCGCTGTGCAGCGCGATCGCGAGTTCGGTGTTGGGCACCGTCGCGCCGGCCTCCGTGGCGAGCTGATCCGCCTTGCGGTAGGCCGCGATCGCAGCCGGCAGATCCTTGCGCGTGCGGGCGATGTCGCCCTCGAGCTTCCAGCCCAGGCCGAATTTCGGCTGGGCCGTCTGCAGGCCCTTGGCCGTCGACTGGGCCAGATCGAGCAGCCCCAGCTGCAGGCTCTTCTCGACCACCTTGCGGGCCAGTTCCCCGTCGCCGGGCGAGATGGCCTGGGCACGCTTGAGCGCCGCGGTCGCCGCGGCCTTGTCGCCCGCCTGCGCATGGAGATCGGCCAGTCGCAACGGCCCCAGCGGCGATCGCGGCTGCAGCGTCGCCACCTTGTTGAAGCTGCTGATCGCCTGCTGCCGGTCTCCGGTCGCCGCCTGCACCTGTCCGAGCAGGTCGACGAGCGACGGGTTGTCCGGGCTGGCCGTCACGCCTTCCTGGGCCAGCGAGAGCGCCGTCTTGAAGTCCTTCTTCTCCATCAGCAGGCCGACGGCCGCCTGACGCGGCGCGGGCTCGTCCGGATGCTGCTTGGCGAGTTCGACCAGGCGCTTGGCCGCCGCGTCCTTGTCGATCAATTGATGCGTCAGTTTCAGGCCCAGGATGGCCATCTCCGCGCGCAGGTTCTTCGGGTCGGCCTTCAGCACCACCTCGTAGCGCTTGACGGCCTGCTCGGCCTTGCGATCCTGCAGATCCTGCGCCGCGAGGCTGTTGGCGGCGGTCATCGAGCCCGGGTCGCGCTTGACCGCTTCCTCGAAGCCGGCCCGCGCGCCCGCGCGGTCCCCGCGCAGCAGCGCCAGGCGGCCGCGCAGCTCGGACGGCGTCGCCGACTTGGGATCCTTCTTCTCCAGCGCCGCGATCGCCTGCGAGGCGCCCTCGCTGTCCTTCTTGCGCGCCAGGACGCTGATCAAGGCGATGTCGGCCAGCGTGCCCTTGTCCTCGGCCGCCAGCTGCCGCAGCGCCGTCAGCCCGGTCGCTTCCTGGCCCTTCTGGATCTGGTTGAGCGCCAGCCCGACGCGGCTGCGCACGTCGTTCGGATTGGCTTCGGCGGCGCGCGCCAGGAAGCGTTCCGCTTCGGCGCCCTGCCCCTGCTTGAGGCGGATCTCCGCGGCCAGCGCGAGCGCCTCGGACGAGGTGAGCTTCGCGTCGAGCGCGGGTTGCAGCGTCGTCATCGCCTGCTCGGCGTCGCCGCCGCGCAACTGCAGCTGGGCCAGCGCGACGCGGGCCGACTGGGCCTCGGGGCTGGTCTGGATGATCTTGCTGTACTGCGCCTCCGCCTGGCGGAAGTCGCCGTTGGCCTGCGCCACGCGGCCGGCCAGGAAGAGCGCGCGCTCATTGGTCGGCGCCGCCTTCAGCAGGGCCTGCGTGAGGTCGGTCGCCTCCTTGACCTGGCCCGAGTCCATCGCGAACACCGCGCCGTAGTAGTAGGTCTGCGGATGCTGCGGCGCCGCCGCCTTCATCGCGGCGACCGCGTCCTTGGCGCCGGCCTTGTCGCCGGTGCGCATCAGCTGGTTGATCAGGCCGGCATGCGCGCCGACCAGCTTCTTGTCGATCTCCAGCGCCTTGCGGAAGCTCGCGATCGATTCCGCCGAGGGGGCTTCCGCCAGCACCTGCAGCTCGCCCTTGAGCAGCCAGGCCTCGGCGGATTGCGGCGACTTCTCGAGCATGCGGTCGACCTCGGCGCGGGCCTCGGGCAGCTTGCCTTCGCTGGACAGGAGACGCACGTTGACCAGACGCACCGCCGCGTTGTCAGGGGCCGCGCGCAGCGCCGCGTCGGCGGCCCTGCGGGCCTCGGCCATCTTCTGCTTCGCGACATAGGCGCCGACCAGCGTCATCTGCAGGTCGGCCTCGTCGGCGGCGTTCTGCAGATGGGCGTTGCCGTACCGGCCGAGCAGCTCGTCAACCTTGCCCTGCATCAGCAGCAGGCGCACCTGCAGCGCGACCAGCGCGTCGCCGCCGAAGCCCTGCGTCTTGGCCTTCTCGGCCTCGATCGCCGCGCCGGCGACATCGCCGCTGTCCAGCAGCGCCTTCGCGAGCAGGAAACGCGCCTCGGCCAGCGTCTCGTCCTTCTGCAGCGCGTTCTTGAGCTGGATGATCGCCGCCTTGTTGTCCCGCTTCTCCAGGTGGCCCTTGGCGGACTTCACCAGGTCCTGCGCCGACTCGCCGAAGCAGCCCGCCAGCAGCAGCGCCGAGCCCAGCGCCAGCGCGGTGGCGCCGCGCCGCAACGCGCGGCCGGCGTCCTCCACGCCGCGGTCCGCGGACAGGGCAGCAGGCAGGGGTCCGGACATCTTGGTGTTCTCAGGCTTGCGGGACATGCGTCGTCTCTTTCGCTGTCGGGTTGATCAACACTCAGGCCTTGACGCCGAGGCGGGCCATCAGATCGTACAAAGTCGGCCGGCTGACCCCCAGCAGGTCGGCGGCCTTGGCGATGTTGCCGTCGGTGCGGGCCAGCGCGGCCACCACCGCCTGACGCTCGGCGCGCTCACGCACCGTGCGCAGATCGAGGTCGGCGGCGTCCGCCGGCGCGTCGCCGCCGGCCGGCACCGGCAGGTTGAGGTCGTCGGCCGTGATGCGGTCGCCGTCGGCCATGATGGACGCGCGCTTCATGACGTTCTGCAGTTCGCGCACGTTGCCGGGCCAGCGGTGGGCCTCGACCGCGCGGATCGCGTCGTCGGCCAGGCGCAGGATGGGGCGGCGCTGCTCCGACGAGAAGCGGCGGAGGAAGGCGTGGCTCAGCAGCACCGCGTCGCCGGCGCGGTCGCGCAGGGGCGGGATGTCGACCACGATCTCCGCCAGGCGATAGAACAGGTCTTCGCGGAACAGGTTCTGCTCGATCTTGGCCTTCAGGTCCTGGTGCGTCGCGCCGACGATGCGCACGTCGACCGGGATCTCCTGGCGGCCGCCCAGGCGCTCGATGCTGCGCTCCTGCAGGAAACGCAGCAGCTTGGCCTGCAAGGGCATCGGCAGATCGCCGATCTCGTCGAGCATCAGGGTGCCGCCGTGCGCGGTCTCGATCTTGCCGACCGTGGTCTTGGTCGCGCCGGTGAAGGCACCGCGCTCGTAGCCGAACAGCTCGCTCTCGAGCAGCGCCTCGGGGATGGCCGCGCAGTTGATCGCGACGAAACGGCCCTTGCGCTTGGACGCGTCGTGCAGAGACTGCGCCAGCACTTCCTTGCCGGTGCCGCTCTCGCCCAGCAGCAGCACGGTGGCGTCGCTGCCCGACACGCGCTCGACGGTGCGGCAGATGCGCTGCATCTGCGCGTCGCGCGTGATCAGCTTGCCGGTGGGTTCGCCGTCCTGCTGGGTGAGCAGCCGCTGGTTCTCCTGCTGCAGCTCGTGCAGGCGCATCGCGCGCTCGACGGTCAGCACCAGCACGTCCGGGTCCACCGGCTTGGCCAGGAAATCGTAGGCGCCCATGCGGATCGCGCGCAGCGCGTTGGCCTGGTCGTTCTGGCCGGTCAGCACGATGACCTTGGTGCCGGGCTCGAGCTCGATCAGCTTCTCGAGCAGCTTGAAGCCCTCGGAGGTCGAGTCCTGATCGGGCGGCAGGCCGAGGTCCATCGTGACGACCGGCGGCTTGTGACGGCGGAACTGCAGCACGGCACTGGCGACGTCGTCGGCGGTGACGGACTCGAAGCGGTCCATCGACCACTTGAGCTGCTTCTGCAGCGAAAGATCGTCCTCGACGATCAGCAGCGAAGGCGGTTGTGCACTCATCGCGCCTCCACCAGGCCCGCGTCGCTGCCCGACTGGGCAAAGAACAGCGGCAGCAGGATGGTGACCTTGGTGCCTCTTCCGGGCTCGCTTTCCACGATGATCTTTCCTCCGAGTTCCTGCAGGTACTGGTAGCTCTCGTAGGCGCCGATGCCCATGCCCGCCGCCTTGGTCGTCTGGAACGGCTTGAACAGCCGTTGATCGATGAACTCCTGCGACATGCCGCAGCCAGTATCTTCCACTTCCACCTGCGCGTGGCTGCCCACGCGCTGCAATCGCAGCGTCACGCGGCCGTCGATCGGCGTCGCGTCCAGCGCGTTCTGCACGACGTGACCGAGCACGCGCTCGATGCGTTCCTCATGACCGCGCGCGCTGACCTCGTCGCGCAGTTCCAGTTCCAGCGCGCGGCCCTTGCTCACGGCCGCCGCGGCCAGCCGCCGCGCGATCGCCGTCAGCGCGACGCCGCCGGCGCTGCCGTGATGCGGCTTGTCGCCCTCGCGCAATTGCAGCATCAGCTGCCGCATCTTCTCCAGCGAGTTTTCCACCGTGTCCAGCATGTCCTGCTGGAACTCCGGGTTGTCCCGCAACCGCTTGGCGTTCTTCATCATCAGCGACAGCTGCGTGACGATGTTCTTGAGGTCGTGCACGACGAAGGCCGACATGCGGTTGAAGGCCTCGAACTTGCGCGCCTCCAGCAGCGCTTCCGCCGCCTGCATCTGCGCGAGATAGCTGGCCGCCTGCTGGGCGGCGGTGCGCAGCAGGTCGCGCACTTCCCAGTTCAGCTCCAGCCGCGTGCGCGGCTGGCCCAGGATCACCCAGCCGGTCAGCACGCCCGCATTGAGCAGCGGGATCAGCAGCCAATGGCGCGCATCGCCGGCGATCGCCTCTGGCAGCGGTGCATGTTCATAGGCACCCGGATCGCGGCGCCATTCGTCGAGGTCGACGATCCACGCGCGCTCCTGCAGCAGCCGCAGCAGCGGCTCGTCGGCGGTCAGCGGCTGGCGGTCGTCGTTGAGGTTCCAGCGCGCGGCCTGCTGGTACTCCGCGGCGGCGGCCATCGCAGGCGCCCGGCGCAACCACAGCGCGCCGGCGGGGCTTTCCACCAGGTGGGCCAGCCCACGGATCACCGATTCGCCCAGCTCCGCCGGCGACGCGCTGGCCGACAGCATCGCGGTGAAGCGCAGCCACTCCTGCCGGTAGTCGTAGCGGTAGCTGAAGAAATGCTTGCTGATGTAGACACGCAGCTTCGCGCGCAGCGACCCCGACAGCCCCATCGTCAGCAGCGCCAGCACGCCCACCATGAGCAGCACCTGCTGCAGCGCGCGCCCCCATTCGCCACCGGTGTAGCGCACGTAGTAGCCGATGCCGGACACGCCGAGCAGGTACACGCCGACGATCAGCAGCGTCGCGGAGTGGAAGGCCGCGGTGCGCGAGACATGCAGCTTGTCCAGCCACTTCTTGTGCCGGCGGCTGGCGAGCCACAGCAGCGGCACGGCCAGGCTGTGCACGGCGGCGCGCACGCTGAGGGCATCGCCGTCGAACTGCGCGAACAGCGAGGCCTGCGAGAACACGAACACGTCGAACGCGAAGACCGCGCCCAGGCCCAGGCTGACCGGCTTGGCATTCCAGCGCGCATCGCTGTCGATGTTGCGCAGCATCTGCTCGATGAGCACCAGTCCGAACACGCCCAGGCCCAGCCAGGCCATGGTCATCGGACGCTGCATCGCGACCAGCGGCGTGTCGCCCCAGTAGCGCCACAGCGGCAGCGCCACGGCCGCGGCCACGCCGCCCCATGCCAGCCATTGCAGCGGTCGCGCGACGCCGGCGCTGCGCGCCCGGCCGTCGTCGTCGCGCGATTCGATCAGCGCCAGGATGAAGGAGAACCACGCGCCGTAGCGCAGCGCGTCGCAGATGGGGAGGAGCACCAGCGCGGGCCATTGGTGGCCGCCGAGCCAGCCCTGCTCGACCGCGGCGTCAAGGCCGGCCCACAGGGCCGTCAGCAGCAGCGCGGCCTGCAGCCGCAGCGCGCGGCGACGATGCTGACCGAACTGGGGCAGCACCACGACCGCCAGGGCCAGATGCGCGAATACCGCGACCATCCCCGACGCGGCGCCGAGGCTCAAGGTGTTGGCCCACATGGATCAGGGTCCCGGCGCGTGGGCCGCGATCGGGAACGGGAACGGGACGCCGGGAGCGGAACGCTCCGACGTCGCGCTCAGCGCGCCCCCCGGCCCGTCAGGACCACGGCCACCGTCTCGAGCATGATCAGCAGGTCGAGGAACAGCGTGTGGTTCTTGACGTAGTACAGGTCGTACTGGAGCTTCTCCAGGGAGTCCTCGATGGTCGAGCCGTATTCATAGCGGACCTGGGCCCAGCCGGTCACGCCCGGCTTCACGCTGTGGCGCACCGCGTAGTACGGGATCTGCGCGACGAGCTCGTCGACGAAGAACGGACGCTCGGGACGCGGACCCACCATGCTCATCTCGCCGCGCAGCACGTTGATCAGCTGCGGCAGCTCGTCGATGCGGACCTTGCGGATGATGTTGCCGACGCGCGTGACGCGGGCGTCGTTCTTGGTCGCCCACTGGGGGCGGCCGTCCTTCTCGGCGTCGTTGCGCATGCTGCGGAACTTGATCACCTTGAAGGTCGCGCCGTTCAGGCCCACGCGCTCCTGCGTGTAGAAGATCCCGCCGGGCGATTCCAGCTTGATGAGCAGCGCGGTGACGGCCATGATCGGCGCGGTCGCGACCAGCAGCACCAGCGAGGAGACGAGGTCGAAGGCGCGCTTGACGGCGCTGCGCAGCACGCCCTGGTTGAAGCCGTCGCCGAAGATCAGCCAGCCGGCATGGACGTGGCTGATCTTGATCTGCGCCAGCGTCTTCTCGAAGTAGGTGGCCAGGTCCACGACACGGATGCCGTAGAGCTTGCAGTCCAGCAGCTGGCGCAGCGGCATGCTGCCCCCACGGCGCTCGGACAGCGCCACGACGATCTCGTCCACGCCCAGTCGCATGGCCGCGTCGGTGAGGCTTTCGGCCGCCAGCAGTTCGTGCGCGGGCACCTGCGGGTCGACCTCGTTCGGGCCGGGCAGGAAGCCGACGATCTGCGCGTGCGGGTCGGCGGCGCGCAGGCTCTCGCTCACGGCCAGCGCGGCGTGGCCGCTGCCGAAGATCAGGATCTTGGTCCGGCCGGCGCCCTGCGCGCCGGAATGCGCGGCGTACACGCGGTGCACCATGACCAGCGCGACGGCCAGCATGGCGGTCGTGGTCAGCAGGTCGCGGTGGGACACGGTGGCGGGAATCAGGCTGAACAGGCCGTAGGCCAGCGGCAGGCCGATCAGCAGCGCGAAGAGCGCGCGGGCGCAGGACTGCGTCAGCGATCGCTTGTGGGATTGCGAGTAGAGGCCGGACGCGGAGTTGATGACGAACATGCCGCCGGCGAGCGAGAGACCGTAGGACGCGGCGAAGCTCACCATGTGCTCGCTGCTGCCTTGGCTCAATGCGACCGCAAACACCGCCGCCACGATCAGGCCCAGGTCGAAGAGCACCTGGACCAGGGTACGACGATGGAGGTAATGGTTAAAAATTCGAATCATGCCCGTCCCCAAAGCTGGTCACGGCACCCTCTTGGGATGCTGTCGCCGACCCGGGTGAACCTCTCAGGACTGCTCATCGCGGACAAGCCCTCCGCCAGAGGAGGCCCCATTCGCTGCGGGGGGCATCATGCCTCCCACCCCCAGGCTTGAAAGCCCCCTGTTTGCAGGGGCGTTCGCCTTGCAATCCGGCTCGGTTGAACCCGTCTCGCCGTCCGCCTCCGGATCTCCGAATCGACCCATCGGCGCGCTGACGGGGGCCATTGTCTGTAGGCCCTGTGAGGTGCGAACCCCCTGACTGAATGCTTTGAGGGGCTCTCGTGCGGGAATGCACGTGAGTGAGGGGGTGACCCCTCGATCAGGGGACAGGACGGTGTCGCGCCGTCGTCGTCCTGTCAGAGAGAAAACGTGAAGGATGGACGAGGCCGCCGAGGACGAAAAAAAACGCCCACCGAAGTGGGCGTTCTTGCGATTTCCATGACTTCCGAAGCCCCTCCAGGGAGGGACCCGGCGCGTCGATGAAATCAGCGCACGACGGCGAGCTGCTCGCGGTTGCCACCCTTGTAGGTGTACAGGGTCAGCGCGCCGTTCTTGATGTCGCCCTTGGCGTCGAACGCGATCGTGCCGGTCACGCCCTTGTAGTCGGCCGTCTTGGCCAGCACCGGCAGGTAGACCTTCGGATCGGCGGACTTGGCCTTGACCATGGCGTCGACCATCACGTTCACGGCGTCATAGACGTACGGGGCGTAGATCTGCACCTCGACCTTGTACTTGTCCTTGAACTTGGCCTTGAAGGCGTCCAGCGACTTCTTCGACTCGCCTTCCACGCCGCCCGCTTCCGCGCAGACGACCTGGCTGTCCGAGATCGTGCCGGCCGACAGCTTGGGCAGTTCGGCCGTGCAGATGCCGTCGCCGCCCATGAACTTGGCTTCGATGCCCAGCTGCTTCATCTGGCGCAGCATCGGGCCGGCCACGGCGTCCATGCCGCCGAAGAAGACGACGTCGGGCTTCTTGCCCTTCAGGGAGGTCAGGATGGCGGTGAAGTCCGTGGCCTTGTCGTTGGTGAATTCACGACCGACCACCTTGCCGCCGGCGGCCTTGACGCCCTTCTCGAACTCGTCGGCGACGCCCTGGCCGTAGGCCGTGCGGTCGTCGATGACGGCGATGGACTTGCCCTTCAGCGAGGTCACCGCGTACTTGCCCAGCGTGCCGCCCAGGTGCACGTCGTCAGCCACGACGCGGAATGCCGTCTTGTAGCCGTTGCGGGTGTACTTGGGGTTGGTCGCCGACGGCGAGATCTGCGGGATGCCGGCGTCGCTGTAGATCTTGGACGCGGGGATCGTCGTGCCGGAGTTCAGGTGGCCGATGACGCCGTTGACCTTGGAGTCGACCAGCTTCTGGGCGGCGGCGGTGCCCTGCTTCGGATCGCCGGCGTCGTCTTCGGCCAGCAGTTCGAACTTCACCTTCTTGCCGCCGATCGTCACGCCCTTGGCGTTCAGCTCGTCGATGGCCATCTTGGCGCCCAGTTCGTTGTCCTTGCCCAGGTGCGCGATGGCGCCGCTGGTGGGACCCACGTGGCCGATCTTGACCACCGCATCCTGCGCCAGGGCGGCGCCGCTTGCGGCAATGGCGATTGCGCCCACGATCACATTCAGCTTGGATTGCATCTAGGAACCTCCGACTCGGGATATGTGGAATGACGTTGAGTTCTCAACGCGAGCGACCATACCCCGAAAGACGGAAGCGTTTCCATAGTGAAAATGCTGTGAACGTGGTCACGGCGGCAGCGTTGTCGCGCCCCTGTCACCGGGGCAAACCCGGATGGTTTTCGCAGGAGTGCGACAGCGCGCACACAGGTCGCACGTGGAGTGCGGATTTCCGCCCAATCGATCGCGTATCAGGGGGATCAGCGCCCTGTCCACGGGCTCCGCGGCACCACGACGGCGCAGCCCGGCACCGACCCGGCGCGGGCTTCGCCTGACGACGAAATAGCAGGAATCGGTCGGCTCAAGCCGACATCACGTGGTGATTCAACGTCAGCCCGAGCGCCTTGTAGGCCTTGAATCGACCGCGTCCCGCGGCGACCTGCTCGGCGTCGGTGGAGACCAGCTCCAGCACGCGTTCGAAACGCTCGAGGCCGGGCGGCACGCCGGGCTCGAAATTGAGCAAGACCTGGCACCCCGCCAGCGCATCCAGTTGGTCCGACAGGAGGATCGGCGTGCGATCGCGCAGCGGCGCCGGGGTGCCGGCGCGCAGCAGCAGGTGGGGGAGGAATTCGCCGGGCTCGAAGGTCCAGAGCGTCTGGTCCAGCCGCTCCAGCAATCTCATCGGACCCCAGATGCCGACGGTCAGCCCCGCGGCCTGCGTCTTGCGCAGCAGGCGGCAGGCGTAGACCTGCCGGTCGGGCACGCCGGTATAGAAGTTGACTTCCGTCACCGGACGAACCCTTCCCGCTTCAGCTTCCGGAAGAACGCCGACGGCGCTCAGCGGACCTGCGACAGCACGAAGTGCGTCAGCAGACCGACCGGACGGCCGGTGGCACCCTTGGCGCCGCCGCCCTTCCAGGCGGTACCGGCGATGTCCAGGTGACCCCAGCGGTACTTGGAGGCGAAGCGCTGCAGGAACTTCGCGGCGGTGATGGAACCGCCCTCGCGACCGGCGACGTTGGCCACGTCGGCGAAGTTGGTCTTCAGGCCGTCGGCATAGTCGTCGTCCAGCGGCAGGCGCCAGCACGGGTCCAGCGCCGTCTCGCCGGCGGCGCTCAGCGCGGCGGCCAATTCGTCGTCGCTCGCGTACATGCCGGAGCGCACGCCGCCCAGCGCGATCACGCAGGCGCCGGTCAGCGTCGCGACGTCGACGACGGCCGCGGGCTTGAAGCGCTCGGCGTAGGTCAGCGCGTCGCACAGGATCAGGCGGCCTTCGGCGTCGGTGTTCAGGATCTCGATCGTCTGGCCCGACATCGAGGTCACCACGTCGCCCGGCTTGACCGCGCGGCCGCTGGGCATGTTCTCGCAGGCGGCGATCAGCACGACCAGGTTGATCTTGGGCTTGAGCTCGACCACGGCGCGCAGCGTGCCCAGCACGGAGGCGGCGCCGCCCATGTCGAACTTCATCTCGTCCATGCCGGCGCCGGGCTTCAGCGAGATGCCGCCCGAGTCGAAGGTGATGCCCTTGCCCACCAGCACGACGGGCGCCTGCGTCTTGGCGGCGCCTTCGTACTTGGCCACGATGAAACGCGGCGGCACGTCGGAGCCCTTGGCCACCGACAGGAAGGACCCCATGCCCAGCTTCTCGATGCCCTTCTGGTCCAGGACCTCGACCTTGATGCCGTGGCTCTTGGCCAGCGCCTTGGTCTGGTCGGCCAGGTAGGCCGGCGTGGCGACGTTGGGCGGCAGGTTGGCGCATTCGCGCGCGACGGCGATGCCGGCGCCGATGGCCTGGCCGCGGGTCAGGCCGGCCTTGACCGCCTTCACGTCATCCTTGCCGTGCAGCAGGGCGATCTTCGTCAGCTTCGACGCGGCGGGCGCGCTCGGCTTGGTCTCGCGGTAGACGTAGGTGGCTTCCAGCGCGGCGAGCACGGTCTGCTCGACCAGGGACTCGGTCAGTTCGGCGCCGAAACCGGCGTAGGCCACCGACGCGCCGGTCGCGCCCTTGCCCTTGAGCTGGCCCAGCGCGGCGCCCAGCGCGGCGCGGGCGGCCTTCAGCGTGGCGCCGCTGGCTGCGACGATCAGTCTGGGGGCCTTCAGGCCGGCGGGACGGACCAGGGACAAGACCTGACCCGCCTTCAGCTCGAAGTCGCCGAGCTTGACGGCATCCTTGACCAGCGCGGTGACGGTCTTGTCGAGCGACGCCGGCAGGCTGTCGCCCGCGACGACCAGCACGAGAGCGTCGGCGCCGTGCGACGACAGGGCGTCGAGGGAAACGAGCTGAGAGCGGAAGTCCATAATGCCCAGAAGTAGATAAAGTGCCCGGATGTTATTCGATTCAACCGTACGCAAGGAACTGGCCCGCAGTTTCGGATTGGCCTTCGTGGTCATCCTGACCATCGTCGTGACGATGCTGCTGGTGCGCTCGCTCGGCATGGCGGCCAAGGGGACGGTGGCCCCGCAGCACGTGCTGCTGTCGCTGGGTTATCTGGCCCTCGCACAGTTGCCGGTGATGCTGAGCCTGTCGCTGTTCGTCGCCGTCGTCATGTCGCTGGGGCGCATGTACAAGGAATCGGAGATGACCATCTGGTTCGCCAGCGGCCTGGGCCTGACGCGCTTCGTGCGGCCGGTGCTGACGATGGCCTCGCCGGTGCTGGTGGTCGTGGCGGTGCTGATGACCGTCGTCTGGCCCTGGAGCAATGACAACAGCGCCCAGCTGCGCGCGCAGTTCGAGCAACGCAGCGACCTGTCGCGTGTCGCGCCGGGCCAGTTCCAGACCTCCAACGACGGCTCGCGCGTGTTCTTCATCGAGCGCGACCCCACCGACGAGGCCGCGGCGCGCAACGTCTTCATCATGAACAACACCGAGCACCTGGAGTCGGTCACGACCTCGGCGCGCGGCGCGCTGCAGTACAAGGACAACCAGCGCGTGCTGGTGCTGGACCACGGCCAGCGCAACGACGTCGACCAGCGCAACGGCGACAAGTCGGTGGCGCGATTCCAGCAGTACCAGGTCGTCGTCGACGAGGAGGTGATGCGCGTCGGCGGCGCGCGCCCGCCCAAGTCGCGTCCCACGCTGGACCTGCTGGTCGAGCGCACGCCGCAGAACGACGGTGAACTGGCCTGGCGCTTCGGGATGATCCTGGGCTGCGTCAACCTGGTGCTGCTGGGGATCGGCATCTCGGCGACGAATCCGCGTCGCGCCAGCAACTGGAACCTGCTCTTCGCGCTGCTGGCGTTCATCGTCTACTTCAACCTGATCAACCTGACCCAGACCTGGGTGGTGGCCGGCAAGATGAAGCTGGGCCCGGCGCTGCTGGCCCTGCACGGCGGCGCCTTCCTGGTGACGCTGCTGCTGCTGCTCTGGCGCGAACAGGGCGCCCGCCTGGGCGCTCCGCGCAGCGGCGTGATCCCGGCCCCGCCCGAGAAGCCGGGTTATGACGAGACCGTCTTCGCCGCGCCGCCGGCCGGCATGGTGATCGCGCCGGCGTCGATGTCCAACTCCACGCCGGGAGTCCCCACATGAGAACCGTCCGGCGGCTGCTGTACCGCGACATCCTGAGCTCCTTCACCCTGGTCATGGCCGGGTTCCTGGCGCTGTTCTTCTTCCTGGACTTCATCGACGACCTGGACCGCTTCCAGCGCCTGGGCCTGGGCATCGGCCTCGCGGTCTGGTCCAGCGTGCTGAAGCTGCCGGGCCGCTTCTACGAGCTGATGCCCATCGCGGTGCTGATCGGCACGATCTTCAGCATGGCGCGGCTGGCGCAGTCCAGCGAGTTCACCATCCTGCGCACCGGCGGCCTCGGTCCGCAGCGCGCGCTGGGCCTGCTGAGCGTGATGGCGCTGGCCTTCGCCGTGCTGGCCTTCGTCGTGGGCGACTTCGTCAACCCCTGGGCGGACCGCCAGGCGCAGCTGCTCAAGTCCAGCGCCAGCGGCGGCGTCACCAATGCCCAGGGCGCGTGGATGAAGGACCGCATCGGCGACTACAGCTACGCCGTGCACGTCGGGCGGGCCCGCGCCAACGGCCAGATGGAGGACGTGCTGGTCTTCGAGTTCGACAGCAAGGGCGCGATGGCCACCCGGCTGACCGCGAAGGACGCGACCGTCGACCCGACCGGCCGCTGGCTGATGAACGACGTGCGGCTGATGCAGTGGACGCGCACGCCGACGCCGCTGAACCAGCCCGCCCTGTCCACGCCCGAGCACGCGGACCCGGCGGCGCCGCAGGACAAGCTCGCCGAGAACCCGGCGGTGCGCGAGATCCTGCTGCCGAAGTACGAATGGCAGAGCCAGCTGCCTTCGGGCGTGGTGGCCGCGGCCGTCCAGCCGACCTGGAACATGTCCACGCTGGAGCTCTACCGCTACACGCGCCACCTGTCCTCGCAGGAGCAGTCGTCGGCGCAGCCGGAGATCCAGTTCTGGCGCAAGGCCTTCTATCCGTTCGCCTGCATGGTGATGGTGGCGCTGGCGCTGCCGTTCGCCTACCTGCACTTCCGCTCGGGCGGGATCAGCGTGAAGGTCTTCGGCGGCATCATGCTGGGCATCAGCTTCGTGGTGCTGAACGCGATCACCGGCCACCTCGGCCTGCTGCGCGACTGGACCCCGTGGCTCGTGGCGTCGGCGCCTAGCCTGCTGTACCTGGGCATCTCGATGGGCGCCTTCTACTGGCTGGTGCGCTATCGATGAGGGGTGGGATCGCCGCCTGCCCGCGCTCCAGGAAGTTCAGGGAGGTCTGCTGATGGACGGTCTGCTGCTCTTCGCCCACGGGGCCCGCGATCCGGCCTGGGCCGGCCCGTTCCAGGCCATCGCCGCGGAACTGCAGACGCGGCGTCCGGACCTGCCGATCGCCCTCGCCTACCTGGAGCTGATGGCGCCGGACCTGGCCACCGCCGCCGGCGCGCTGGCCGCGGTCGGCTGCACGCGCATCCAGATCGTGCCGATGTTCCTCGGCGCCAGCGGCCATGTGCGCCGCGACGTGCCGCCGCTGGTGGAGTCGCTGCGCGCGGCGCATCCAGGCCGGCAGTTCGTGCTGCATGACGCCATCGGTGAGCAGCCCTCGGTGATCCGCGCGATGGCGGGCGCGACGCTGGACCTGATCTCCTCCGTCACGCTCCCCGCCGATCCCCTCGACCCCGCCAGGCCGACCGTGCTTCCCGAGACCTGACTCCACGACGATCCTGCGATGAACCCGCCATGAACCTGCACCAGTTCCGCTTCGTCCAAGAGGCCGCGCGCCGCAACCTCAACCTGACCGAGACGGCCAAGGCGCTGTACACCTCGCAGCCGGGCGTCTCCAAGGCGATCCTGGAACTCGAGGAAGAGCTCGGCGTCGACATCTTCTCGCGCCACGGCAAGCGGCTGCGCAGCATCACCGAGCCCGGACGCCAGGTGCTGAAGTCCATCGAGATCATCATGCGCGAGGTCGGCAACCTCAAGCGCATCGGCGAGGAGTACTCCAAGCAGGACGTCGGCACGCTCTCGATCGCCACCACGCACACGCAGGCGCGCTACGTCCTGCCGGGCCCGGTCACGCAGTTGCGCAAGCAGTTCCCGCAGGTCAACATCGGCCTGCACCAGGGCAGCCCGGACCAGGTCGCGAAGATGCTGATCGACGAGACCGCCGACGTCGGCCTGGCGACCGAATCGCTGTCGCAGTTCGAGGAGCTCGTCACCCTGCCCGCCTACGAATGGCAGCACGTGCTGGTGATGCGCGCGGAGCATCCGCTCGCGCAGCTCGAGCGCATCGACCTCGAGCACCTGGCCGCCCAGCCGCTGGTCTCCTACCACCCCAGCTTCACCGGCCGCACCCGCATCGACCGCGCCTTCGCGCAGCGCCAGCTCAAGCCCAACATCGTGCTGGAGGCGATCGACTCCGACGTCATCAAGACCTACGTCCGGCTGGGCCTGGGCGTGGGCATCGTCGCCGAGATGGCGGTGCGCGAGGACCCGCCCGGCGGCGAACTCGTCTCGCGCCCGCTCGGTCACCTGCTGGGCCAGAACGTCGCCCGCATCGCCTTCAAGCGCGGCGCCTACCTGCGCAACTACGTCTACAGCTTCGCCGAACTGCTCTCCGACCGCCTCAACCGCACGCTGCTGCAGCGCGCGATGAGCGGCGAGGCCAGCGACTACGATCTGTGACCGCCCCCTGATCACTCACGGCAGCGTCCGGCGCCTCCCCCGCTCACGACCCGCCCCTTCATCGATCTCCATCGATCCTCATCGATCCAGACCATGCGTGTTCACACTCCCGTTCCCGCGAGCCGCCTGCCCCAACTGGGCGTGACGGTCTTCAGCGTCATGTCGGCGCTGGCGCAGCAGCACCAGGCGGTCAACCTGGGCCAGGGCTTCCCGGACTTCGAAGGCGACCCGGCGCTGCTGGACGCCGTCGACGCCGCGATGCGCGCCGGCCACAACCAGTACCCGCCGATGCCCGGCGTGCCCGTGCTGCGCCAGGCGATCGCCGCGAAGATCGAGGCGCTGTACGGCCACGCCTACAACCCCGACACCGAGATCACGGTCACCGCCGGCGCGACGCAGGCCATCCTGACGGCGCTGCTCGCCATCGTGCATCCGGGCGACGAGGTCGTCGTGCTGGAGCCCGCCTACGACAGCTACGCGCCCAATATCGCGCTGGCCGGCGGCGTGATGGTGCCGGTGCCGCTGGATCCGGCCAGCTTCCGTCCCGACTTCGACCGCATCCGCGCCGCGCTGACGCCGCGTACCCGCGCGATCATGATCAACAGCCCGCACAACCCCAGCGGCGCCGTCTGGAGCGCGGACGAGCTGCGTCAGTTCGCCGAACTGCTCGATGGCACCGAGGTGCTGGTGATCAGCGACGAGGTCTACGAGCACATGGTCTACGACGGCCAGACCCACCAGAGCGTCTCGCGCCTGCCGGAACTGGCGGCACGCAGCTTCGTCGTGTCGAGCTTCGGCAAGACGTATCACGTGACCGGCTGGAAGGTCGGCTACGTCACCGCGCCGGCGCCACTGATGGCCGAGTTCCGCAAGGTCCACCAGTACAACGTGTTCACCGTGAACTCGGCGATGCAGCACGGCATCGCGGCCTACATGCGCGACCCGGCGCCCTACCTGGGCCTGAGCGACTTCTACCAGCGCAAGCGCGACCGCTTCCGTGCAGGACTCGAAGGCTCAGCTTTCGTGCTGCGCCCCTGCCCGGGCAGCTACTTCCAGTGCGTCGACTACAGCGCCCTGCCCGCGGCGCAGGCCGCGATGGGCGACATGGAGATCAGCCAATGGCTCACGCGCGAAATCGGCGTCGCGGCCATTCCGCTGTCGGCGTTCTACAGTGCCGGCAGCGATGCGAAGGTCATCCGTTTCTGCTTCGCAAAGAAGGATGAGACGCTCGACCTCGCGCTGGAGCGCTTGAAGAAGATCTGAGTCAACCGCACTCCCCAGGCCCGTTCACAGCGAGTGCCACTGGGGCCGGAATGATGCTGGGGGTTCGCGGACGCGATGCCCCCTGCATCGTGGAGTGCCCGCGCCCGGCCACACGCACAACGTGTTCGGCCACCCGCACGACGCCCCGTCGAAGCGAAAGACGATCAGCGCCCTTTGGGCTCCCGCGGCGTCTCGTCCTCAACGAGCGACAGATCCAGGTCCACCGACTGCGTGAGCGGCGTCCGCGACGGCGCCGCTGTCGGCGTCTGCCAGACCATCGTGGCCATCTGGTCCGCCGGCGCGGTCGCGTCCAGCGGCAGCACGACGTCGATCGAATTGCCATCGATCTCATGCTCGGCGCGGTCGCGCGCCACCGCGTACAGCAGCAGCAGGTCGCGGTAGGCCGGCAGGCCCAGGTCGCCGTTGTATTCCTGGTGGTTGGACAGCAGGTCCTGCAGCAGGCTCATGCTGCCTTCGGGATCGGACCAGGCGGCCTCGAGCCGCTCGATCAGTTCCCCGTGGGCCTCCAGCGCCTCGCCCAGGTTCAGGTCATCGCTCCACGACGGCGCGCGCGCATGGAACTGCTCCGCGAAGCGGACGCCGACGCGATCGAAGGCCTCGCGGTCGCCGCGGCGCTGATAGAGCTCCATCAGCTTCAGGAACGGCAGGCCGCTGGCGGCGTCGCGGTGATTGAGGCGCGAGGACAGCAACTCGATCGCCGCATCGTCCTGGCCCAGCACCATGAAGAAGTCGACCTGCTGCTCGAGGTCGATCAGTTCCTCGACGGTCACGGTGACGCCACCACCGCCCAGGTCGGCCGACAGCGGCGCGGGCCGAGTATCGCCGCGCTCGAACTGCAGGCTCAGCGGCTCCAGCGCATCGAGCGCCGCCAGGGCGTCGAGCGCGTCGTCCGCGGCCGTCGTCGGCGCGCGGGCCGGCTGGCGCGGCGCGGGCGACGGAGAAGTCATCAACGGCGCGGGACGCGTCGGCACCTCGTCGAGGCTCAGCGGCATCGGGATCGTCGACGGCGCCTGCGACGCCACCGGTCCGTCGCTCGACAGGTGCGACATCAGCGGCGCCGGCGAACTGTGCGGATCGGTCGGCGTGAACGGGGACGGCCCCGTCGGCACGGGCGGCAACACCGTCTCGGCCCCCTGCCCATCGTGGCGGGAATCGCCCAGCCAGTGCTGGCCCGCCTCGCGCTTCTGCACACGGTTGCTGCGCCACAGCAGCAGGCTGCTCGCGGCCAGCGCCAGGCTCAGCAGGCTCAGGCCCAGCACCCAGACGGACGATGCGTTGCCGCCGCTCGCGGCGTGCTCGCGCGCGGCCTGCAGTTCCTGGCGCAGCGTGGTCATCGCGGCCAGCGTGCGCTTCTGTTCGGCCTGCAGGTCGGCGAGCTGCTTCTGCATCGTCTGCATCTGCTGGCGCGCCTCTTCGGCGGCGCTCGCGGCACTGGCGGCGGCCTCGGCGGCCAGCAACGCGGACGCGGGCGGCTGCAGCGCCTCCATGGGCTCGAGCGACAGTCGCGGTGTCGGCGCCCGCGTCACGCGGGCCGCGCGGGCCTCGCGCGCTTGTATCTGGGCACGGGTCCCGCCCGTCTCGCTGGCCGTCGAGCGGGCACCGTCGGTGCCAGGACTTGCCTCGGCCGTCCGGCGCTGCGGGCGCCGGGGGCGCTCGGCGGCGCTGGCCGTGGTGCCAGGCGTTGCGGCGGCGGCGATCGCCAGCTCATTGCCGGCGCGCGGCGTCGACGAGCGCGGGGGCGCTTCAGCCGGACGCGCCGGCTGGGTTTCCTGCAGCGCCTGCAGCGCGGGCGACACGGTCGCCGCAGGCGGCGGACCGGGATCGACCATCGGCTCGCCGTTCAGGCCCGGCGGATCGATGAACGCGGTGTACTGGCGCGTCAGCCGCGCCGGACAGCCCACGCTGAGCTGCACCGAGACGATCGGTTCGTCGATGCGCTGCGCGCTGCGCAGCCGCACGCCGGTGACGCGCGTGCCGTCGCCCTCGACCTGCCAGTGCAGGCCCGACGTGGCCAGCGCGTTCTCGCCGGCGGTGACTTCCGCGCGCACGCACTCGGGCGTCACGGTCTCGCCGGGGCTGAGCTGGACGGGGAACAACAGGTTGAGCGGCTGGCCGAGTGACGATGCCGCCTGGGGGCGGCCGACACCAAGGCTCCAGGCCGGCGCCGACATCACGAGGATGGCAAGCACGAGAACGCTGTGCGGCGGCAGTGCGCCGCGCGGGTCGTGAAGATCTCGATCCATTCCCGCTGTTGTTGCTGTTGGTGTGCGTTTCACTCTAGCACGGGGCTTACAGGGACAAACCCGGAAAAGCGCCGTTCCTTCCCCCCGGATGCGCATCGCCCACGCATCATGCGAGCATGGTCGTGGTGGCCGCGGGCTCGCCGCGGGTCCCGCACAATAAGCCGGAAGAAGCCGCGACGCACGCGGTCCATCCGCACATTTCAGGAGACCGCTGGCTTGTCACGCCAGCGACAAAGCATGAACAGCTCGGTTCTTACAATTTCCGAACGCAACAACATCGAGACGGGGCCGTGGTTTTCCAAGCTGTCACTGCCGCTGCGCAGCGACATTCTGGCGCGTGCCACGGTGAGACGTCTGTCCGACGGCGCGCTGATGTCGGTGCGCGGCGAACCGGCCGAGGAATGGATCGGCGTGGCCAAGGGCGCGGTGCGGGTGAGTTCGGTCTCGCTGTCGGGCAAGCAGGTCACGCTGACCTACGTCGAGCCCGGCATCTGGTTCGGCGACATCGCCCTCTTCGACGGCCTGCCGCGCACGCACGATGCCAGCGCGCATGGCGAGACCACGCTGCTGGTGATCCGCAAGCCCGACTTCCGGGACCTGCTCCAACGCCACACCGAACTCTACGAGGCGCTGCTTCGGCTGAACTGCCGTCGCCTGCGGCTGATGTTCGACCAGGTCGAGGACCTCAACACCCGGCCCCTCGCCTCGCGCCTGGCCAAGCAGATCCTGCTGCTGGCGCGCAGCTACGGCGTGGCGCAGGGCGAGGAGGTCCGCATCGGCCTGCAGCTGGCGCAGGAGGACTTGGCGCAGCTGCTGGGCGCGTCGCGGCAGCGCGTGAACCAGGAGCTCAAGGGCTTCGAGCGCGAAGGCGCGGTGCGCGTCGAGCCGACCCGGCTGGTGGTGTTGAGCAAGGAAAAGCTGCTGGCCATCGCCAACCGCTGAGCGTCCCGGGATCGTCGCCACCTGCGCAGGGTGGCGGGCTCCGGGGGCGCGTCGATCACGAATCACGACAACTCCAGGAGACCTTGTGGACGACGCTTTCACCGGCACCCGTGCCCCTTCGCAATCGATGGATGCCGAGGCGCTCGCCGCCTGGCTGGCGCGCGAGATCGACGGCTTCGCCGGCCCGCTGACGATCGAGCAGTTCAAGGGCGGCCAGTCCAACCCCACCTACAAGCTGATCACGCCGGGCGCCACCTACGTGATGCGCGCCAAGCCGGCGCCGGTGGCCAAGCTGCTGCCGTCCGCGCATGCGATCGAGCGCGAGTTCACGGTGATGCGCGCGCTCGCCGGCACCGATGTCCCGGTGCCGCGCATGCTGGCGCTGTGCGAGGACGAATCCATCGTCGGCCGCGCGTTCTACGTCATGGAATTCATCCAGGGCCGGGTCTTGTGGGACCAGACGCTGCCCGGCGCTTCCAACGCGGAACGCACCGCGATCTACGAGGAGATGAACCGCGTCATCGCCGCGCTGCACCGCGTGGACTTCCGCGCGCTGGGGCTGGAGCACTACGGCAAGCCCGGCAACTACTTCGAGCGCCAGATCGGTCGCTGGAGCAAGCAGTACCAGGCGACGATCACCGGCCCCAACGAGGCGATGGACCGCCTGATCGAATGGCTGCCGGCGCACATCCCCGACTCGGCGCGCGACGAGCGCGAGGTCGCCATCGTCCACGGCGACTACCGGCTGGACAACCTCGTCTTCCATCCCACCGAGCCGCGCGTGCTCGCGGTGCTGGACTGGGAGCTGTCGACGCTGGGCCATCCGCTGGCGGACTTCAGCTACCACTGCATGTCGTGGCACATCCGCAAGAGCGGCGCCGCGCGCGGCCTGGGCGGCGTGGACCTGGCGCCGCTGGGCATCCCGAACGAGCTGGACTACGTGCGCCGCTACTGCGAGCGCACCGGCCGCGGCGACGCGGCGACGGTGATGAAGGACTGGAACTTCTACCTCGCCTACAACCTGTTCCGCATCTGCGCGATCCTGCAGGGCATCGCCAAACGCGTCGAGGACGGCACGGCCTCGAGCCAGCAGGCCCGCGAGGCCGGCGCCGGCGCGAAGCCGATGGCGGAGCTGGGCTGGTCGTTCGCGCAGAAGCTGTCGAACTGAGTTCTCGCCCCCTCCAAAGAACGTTCTGCATCGTTCTTCAGAGGGAGGCGATTTTCCAGGCTAGAATGCGAGGCTCAGTCGGGGCGTAGCGCAGCCTGGTAGCGCATCTGCTTTGGGAGCAGAGGGTCGCGAGTTCGAATCCCGCCGCCCCGACCAACTAACACGTGAAGCCGCAAGGAGTTCTGCTCCTTGCGGCTTTTCTATTTGCGGCAGTCTCTTTGCTGCTGCGATGAAGGCCCGGCCTCACTCGGACCGGACATCCACGCGCCCTGCTTCAGCGCCTCGCCACGTCCAGCGGCACCGCCGCGGTCTCGACGAAGATCGACGGGCGGAAGCCCTCGGCATGGCCGCTCGCGGCCTTGCCCGAGTCCGAGGCCAGCACCTCGATCGCGAAGGCCGACATCGGCTTCGCGAACAGGTAGCCCTGCAACTCGTCGCAGCCCATCGCGACGAGCTGGTCGCGTTGCGCCGGTGTCTCCACGCCTTCGGCCACGACCTTCAGGTGGAGGACGCGCGCCATCTCGATGACGGCGCGGGCGATCGCCTGCGCCTCCACGCTGGTCGCCACGTCGGCGACGAAGCTGCTGTCGATCTTGAGCTCCTGCGCCGGCAGCTGGCGCAGCGAGGCCAGGCTCGAGTAGCCTGTGCCGAAGTCGTCGATCGAGATGTGCACGCCCAGCGCGCCCAGCCGCTTGAACGCGCGTCCGGTGACGGTGGCGTGTTCCATCGCGACGGACTCGGTGATCTCGCAGGTGAAGCGCTCGGGCCGCAGGCGATGCTTCTTGAGGCCCTTCTCGAGCCGGACGATGAAGTCGTCCGACCGCATCTGGTAGCCCGACACGTTGATGGCCACGCGCATCCGCAGGCCCATCTCGCGCCAGCGCGCGGCCTGGGCCAGCGCGGTGTCGGCCACCCAGTCGCCGATCGCGTCGATCACGCCGTAGCGCTCGGCGATCGGGATGAAGCGCGACGGGCTGACCATGCCCAGCGTCGGATGCCGCCAGCGCAGCAGCGCCTCCACGGCGGTGACCTGCATGGTCTTCGCGTCCATCTTCGGCTGGTAGACCAGCTCGAGTTCCTTGTTCTTGATCGACTCGCGCAGCTCGCGCGCCAGCGTCAGTTCCTCGCGCAGCTCTTCCTCCTGCACCGCGTCGAAGAACGCATGCCCGTTGCCGCCGAGGCGCTTCACCGAGCGCATCGCCGTCTGCGCGCGCCGGATCAGCCGGATCGAGCTGCCGTGCTCGGGCGACATGGCCACGCCCACCGACAGGCCAACACGCAGCGCAGTCGTTCCGATCACCACCGGTTCGGTCAGGCTGTCCAGCACCTGGCGCACGAGCGCGTCGGTCTGCGACGGCGGCATCTCGCTCCAGAGGGCAAACTCATCCCCCGCGAGCCGGCCGACAAGGGCCTTCTTGCCGCCGATCTGCCGCAGCCGCTCCGCGGTGCGGACCAGCAGGTGATCGCCGGACGCCTTGCCGTGTTCGTCGTTGACGAGGCGGAAGCCGTCCAGGCCGATGTACAGCAGACTGCCCTGCCCCTCGCGGCGCTGGAGGCCCTCCAGCGTGGCGGCGAACTCATCCTCGAAACGCCGCGCCAGCAGCAGCCCCGTGAGCCGGTCGCGCTGGCGCCGTCGACCGACGCGACCGAACCGGCCCTGCGCCGCCATCAGCAGGGCCAGAGTCAGCGCGACGCCCAGCAGGACGCCCAGGAGAACCCACATCAGCGTCAACAACGGCTCCGGAATCGACAGGGGAGAAGTTCGCATGCTAGGCGCTGAACGCGCTTCCGTGCGCTGTCAGCACCGGAATGCGGGGGCAGGTCTGACCCCCTGTTACTCGGAGCCGTGAAGAACTCGGCGCGGCCCGGGCGTTCAGCGCCGGGATGGCCCGCGCGGCGCGGCGTGCGCGCGACACCCCACCCTTAGGGGCGATAGGCAAGCGCAGATAGGTGGAAACCCCATGCGCACGACCATGTCAGCACGATGTCAGGCAGAGACAATGCGCGCTGTTTTTTTGTTTCAAAACAGCGCCTTTTTCTGGTCACGAGCCGGGAGCCGGGCGCGACAACGGACGAACCCGGAAAGATCGAGCACAGCATGGCGCTACAGCATTTGACCGACGAGCAGGTGCAGACCTGGTCGCGCGCGCAGAAGGACGAGTGGTGGTTCAAGAACGTCTTTCGCGGCGACATGGCGCAGCTCTCGCTGCGCTCCGGCTTCACCGGCTTCATGCTGGGCGGCATCCTGGCGGCGACCTCGCTGTACATCGGCGGCAAGACCGGCATCAGCGTCGGCGTGGGCCTGACCTCGGTGATCCTGGCCTTCGCGATGTTCCGCATCTTCGCGACGCTGGGCTGGGCCTCGGACTACACGATCCTGGAGAACAACTGCACCCAGTCGATCGCGACGGCCGCGGGCTACGTGGTGTCGCCGCTGTTCTCGTCGCTGGCGGCCTACATGCTGGTCGTGGACCGCATCGTGCCGTGGTGGCAGATGATCATCTGGATGGTCGTGATCGCCGTCCTGGGCGTGCTGGTGGCCTTCCCGATGAAGCGGCGCTTCATCAACGAGGACCAGCTCCCCTTCCCTGAAGGCCGCGCCTGCGGCGTGGTGCTGGACTCGCTGTACACCGGCGAGGGCGGCGAAGGCATCTACAAGGCCAAGCTGCTGGCCAAGGTGGCCGGCGGCGCCGCGCTGTACCAGGCCATCGTGAGCGACGGCTGGATGAAGCTGCTGCAGTTCAAGATCCTGCGCATGGACCAGTGGGCCGGCATGACCGAGCCCTGGACCTTCCACGAGCGGCTGGACCAGTACTACTACGGCCTGGCCGCCAAGGCCGAGATCTGGATCCCCAAGATCCTGGGCACCGACATCCGCGCGCTGGGCCTGCGCCTGACGCTGGACGCGGCGATGCTGGGCGTGGGCGGCCTGATGGGCATCGCGGTGGCGACGAGCTGCCTGCTGGGTGCCTTCGTCAACTTCGTGGTGCTGGCGCCGATCATGATCCAGGCCGGCGACATCGTGCAGCGCGTGGGCCCGACGGGCGCGCTGATCCCGATCTCGCGCGTGGAGATCGTCAACCAGTGGTCGATGTGGTGGGGCGTGGCGATGATGGTCGCGGGCTCGCTGACGACGCTGCTGGCCAAGCCCGACCTGTTCCTGGCGGTGTTCAAGACCTTCCGCAAGAAGGAGCCGGGCAAGAGCGACGGCAGCGACCTGCTGAACCACATCGAGGTGCCGCTGTGGATCTCCTACGTGGGCGTGCCGGTCTTCGGCGTGCTGGCGGCGTGGACCTCGCACGCGTTCTTCGGCGTGCCCTTCCTGATGGCGCTGATCTCGCTGCCGCTGATCTTCGTGCTGACGGTGATCTGCACGAACTCGATGGCGCTGACCTCGTGGACGCCCACGGGCGCGCTGTCCAAGATCACGCAGTTCACGATGGGCGCGATCGACCGCTCCAACCCGGCCTCGAACCTGGTGCCGGCGGGGATGACGGCCGAGATCGCCTCGAACGCGGCCAACCTGCTGAGCGACATCAAGCCGGGCTACATGCTGGGCGGCAAGCCGCGCCACCAGGCGATCGGCCACATCATCGGCGTGGTGGCGGGCGTGCTGTTCTGCGTGCCGCTGTTCTTCCTGCTGTTCGTGCCGAAGAACGCCGAGGGTGTGCGTTCGACCGCAACGATCATCTCGGACCAGTTCTCGATGCCAGCCGCGGTGCAATGGCGCGGCGTGGCGGAGATCATCGCCAACGGCCTGCACAGCCTGCCGGCATCGGCGCTGATCACGATGGCGATCGCGGCGATCTGCGCGGTGGTGATCGAGGTGATCAAGATGGCGACGAAGGGCAAGTTCCCGCTGTCGTCCGTGGCGATCGGCCTGGGCGTGGTGCTGCCGCCGGAGTCGACCTTCGCGATGTGGGTCGGCGCCATGATGTTCTTCGTCATGGGCAAGATCTACAAGACGCCGGGCACCCAGGGCTGGAAGCGCTGGGTGGACGGCTGCGAGCCGATCTGTGCGGGCCTGATCTCGGGCGCGGCGCTGATGGGCATCGGCAACGCGATCGTCAACGTGCTGATCTGAGCTTGAGCTGAATTTGAGCTAATCGACAGTCGATCGGAGACCGATCAAACCAGGATCGACTTCGAACCTTTCCACGCCCGGCGTTGACGGCGGAACGCGTGGCACAATTCGGGCCCTTCGGCAGGCGTGGGAACGCCTTCCAAGGGTCCGAAGTCATTTCTGCACTCCGGGCGGTCGTTGACTGATTTCAGTCTGCCCGTAGCTCAACTGGATAGAGCAGCTGCCTTCTAAGCAGCAGGTCGGGGGTTCGAGTCCCTCCGGGCAGGCCACGCGTGGATCGCCGCGCCCGCCTCAGGTTGCAGGAAGGCCCCCAGCTTCAGCGCCATCGCGCTGGTCAGCGTGGCGGCGGGACCCCGGTTCTGCACATGGCTGACTGCGAAGCGTCTCACTCCCTCCAGGTCGTGCGACTGCGGGGACTTCTCCATCAGCCGGACGATGAGCACCCGGAGCGCCGTGCCATCGCACAGGGTGAGGACCCCGTGATGACCAGGGTCCACGCTCGCGGAAGGATCGCGGATCTCCAGGACGGAACCCGACAGCGAGATCTCCCGCAGCGTCACCGGCGTCTGGTGCCCGTTGTGCGTCAAGGTCGCCTGCATGCGCTCATCCGGCACGACACAACGCTGCAGGCCGACGCGCCGATCCCGGCCGTACCCGCGCACCACCAAGGGCAGGAAGAAGCCGATCACGAGACCGATCGTGGCCGTCAATGCCAGGACCAGCCGGAGGACGGGGCTCTGCAGATTGGTCAGGAGATCCGGCTCACCGCCGTCTCGCGTCGGTGTATGGACGGCCATGATCAGCAACGAGATCGCCGTGTTTCCTGCCGCCTGCAACATCCCCGACCGCAGACAGGAGCGCGTCGTGACCGGCACGTCGGCGGATCCCTCCAGGTGCAGATAGGTCGAGAAGGCGGTCGCGGATCCCAGGAAGGCCCATGGCCACGAACGCTGCAATGCGAGCAGCGCGACGTCGAGCACGGAAGGCCCCTCCTCGCCGGCCGGCACCGGCAGGGCATGCAGCAGCAGGTTGCTGAAGGTCACCCCGAAAGTGGGAAGGGTCGCCAGGACAAACGCCAGCACCACGCAAGCCAGCAGCAGCTTGCGACTGACCGGTTCGACCAGGATGTTCTCCCGTGTCGGCACCGCGCGCCGATGGCGCGAGAACACCAGCCATCCGACCAGGAGCCCCGCGCCATGCGTGAGGCAGGCGCTGATCGTCCAGTACAGCGGCTGCACCGTGGTGTTGGGAAAGACGACCGTGAAGGCCACGCAGATCACGAGCACCACGATGGTCATCACCATCAACGCATCCAGCATCGGATTGAACGGCGGGCGCGGACATTGGGCCCGCTCCACATGCAGGCCATATTGCAGCTCGAACTGCCTGACCACCTGGTCGTCGGTCCTGGACGTCGCGAACGCCAGGCAGCACATCAGCAGGTAGAGCCGCCCCTGCAACGCATCGATGCGCGACAGCAGCTCGCTGCTTCCGTTGTCGTACTGCGCGCGCAGGAGTTCCGGCGAGTCCTTGGCGAAGGTCATGACCTCGCGCTCGAGCGCCTTGAAGTCGTTGTCGACCTGGAACACGTAGGGCGAATTGAGCTTGGCGGCGAGACGGCCGACTTTCACGGCCGGCTGGAATCGATGGAAGAGGTACATCAGGCGGCACCACTTCTCGGCGACCGTCGTCGGACCGTCCTTGACGAAGTCCGCGCGATGGAAGTACCCGCTCGACAACAGTTTCCGACCAAGATCACCCTTGAAAAGCTGATCGTCGAAATGGATCTGCGCCGTCGGCAGTGCCAGTTCGAGTGCCATCTCCTGTGCCTTGCGTGGAATGAAGGCCCAGTCATGCAGCACTTCGCGCAGCGTGCGCTCGATCCTGGCGATCACGGGCAGCATCGGACTCAGGCCGGTCACCACGAAGAGCGCCACCAGCCAGGCGTTCTCTTTCGTCACCACGCCGTCCAGGGACAGGAAGCTCAGCACGCTGGCGGGCGCGGAACTCAGCAGCGCCATGAGCACGACGTAGAACACCACGAGCGCGAGGCAATAGAAGCTCGCTGCAGCCACGAACTTCCACAGCATCGTCGTGAACGATCGAGGCGGAGCAAAGCTGAAGGTCTCCGTGCCTTCGATCTCCCCACTGACTTCGGCCGGCGTCCATGTATTGAACTGCCGATAACCGAAGAGCACGATGACCGTGATCGAGAAAACGAACTGCAGCCATTGATTGGCATCTGTGGGCATGATCCCTCCCCGCTCGCGCCGATTCAACGGCGCCTTGGGGTCAATCTAGTATTCCCGCGTCGGCGGCGCATCCCTAGCTTGCTGGAATCCGGCAACATCATCATCAGTCGTGCTGACGCGCCGTCGGCGCCTTCCGCGCGATGAAGGAGTTCACTTGATACCGATTCGATGCCTGACGCTCGCAGCCCTGCTGGGCGTTTCCCTTGCCTCCCATGCCGAACCCGAGATCCAGGTCGGCTTCTCGCCGGAAGGCTCGGCGCGGCAGCTCGTGCTGGAGACCCTCGGCGGTGCGAAGGAACGCATCCAGATCCTCGCCTATGCCTTCCAGGCGCCGGACATCATGCAGGCGCTCGTCGACGCGAGACAGCGCGGCGTGCAGGTGCAGGTGGTCGTGGACAAGAAGCGCAACCAGAACAAGCCCAGCAAGAAGGCGATGGACTTCGTGACCGGCCACGGCGTCGAGCTGCGCACCAATGATCATTTCCACATCCACCACGACAAGACCATCATCGTGGACGGCCACACGGTCGAGACGGGCTCGTTCAACTTCGCGCCCTCGGCGGAGACGCTCAACTCCGAGAACGTGGTCGTGATCCGAAACGCCCCCGAGGTCGTCAGGCAATACCTGGCACATTGGCAATCGCGCTGGGATCTCGGCAAGCCGTATGACGCCAAGTCCTTTTCCGGCAAAACGCCCTCGCCCCCCGTACCTTGATCACTGTCGTCCGGAGCCCCGCTGACGCGGGCACGCGTGATCGGCGCGGGACTCCTGTGCGCCCAGACCGACGGGCGGATCCATCGATACTGCGACCCAACCCGTTAGATCCACGACGTCCCCGACGCCTCTCGATGCTGCTGTCCGCGCTCCGCAAGTTCTTCAAGTTCCTGCTCTGCCTGCTGCTCGCCCTCGCCTTGCTGGCGGTCTGGGGCCTGCTGATCGAGCCACGCTGGGTCGCCCGGCGCGACATTCCCGTCGAGGTGCCCGGCTGGCGCGGGCCGCCGGGATTGAAGGTCGTGGTCGCCTCGGACTGGCACATCGCGCACGAGTTCAAGCGCGTCATGACCATCGCCCGCGCCAACGCCATCGTCGACGAGATCAACGCCGCCAAGCCCGATGTCGTGCTGCTGCCCGGCGACTTCATCTCCGGCCGCGGCGAGGACGGCACCACGCCGGCGGATGTAGCGGCCGTGCTGGGCCGACTGCGGGCCACGCGCGGCGTGTACGCGGTGCTGGGCAACCACGACTGGTGGACCGACGGCCCCGGGTTCAATGCGGCGCTGGGCGCGGCCGGCATCAAGGTGTTGCTCAACGAAGCCGTGCCGCTGCCCGGCACCGACGTGTGGGTGCTGGGCATCGGCGACAGGACGTCCATGCGCAGCGACCCGGTCCGTGCCGCGCTCCAGCTGCCCGCCGGCGCCCAGGCGCTCACGCTCATGCATGACCCGGCCAGCGCGCGCAACCTTCCGCCGGTGCCAGGTCTTGCCGTGGCCGCGCACACGCACGGCGGGCAGGTCTGGATCCCCTTCTACGGCTCCGCCGTCGCCCCGCACGGCTGGCCCAAGGACGAGACCCACGGCTGGGTCGACGTCGGCGGCCGGCCGGTCTACATCACCAGCGGCCTGGGCGTCAGCATCTATCCGATCCGCATCAACATGCGGCCGGAGTGGGTGATGTTCAGCGTGGGCGATCGCCGCCAGCAATGAGGCGTGCGATCGGGCCCGCGTTTGAGGGTCGCGCCCGCCGCCGCCCCGGCGCTAGCATCGCCCCATGTGCTACAGCGCCCGCATCCGCCAGGAGTGGAAGACCTTCTGCGTCCGCCTGGGCGTGAAGATCTCGCTGGCCGACTACATCGAGCTCTTCTGGGAACGCGCCGACGGCCGCAGGCTGCCCCTCCCCAAGACGATGGAGGCCATGTTCGCGGACCCGCGCACGGAGGAAGAGCACCGCGCCTGGGAGCCCATCGTCCGCTACCGCGCGACGCGGACCTCGGAGATCGAGCAGGAGCTCTTCGACCTTCGCCGACGTGTCGCCGATGCCGAACGCAAGCTCGCCGCCAGGCCCACCCAGTCCGCCGAGGACGGCCGGCGCATCGCCCTGAACAAGATCGACCAGCGCCTGCGATGGCTCGGCGACCTGCGCCGCGACCTGCCCACCGAGGAACAGGACTCGCGCATCTACCCCGGCTGGTACGTGCCCGTCCTCGTCATGGAGAACGGCCAGCGCGTGCTCAAGCCGATGCGCTACCAATGCCGCCCCGCCACCAAGCCGGCATTCTTCGACACCAAGTACCCGGGCACCTACAACGCACGGCGTGACGCGCTCTCCGGCTTCTGGAAGGGCCAGTTCGGCGTGAGCCACGGCGTGATGGTCGCGGACGCGTTCTTCGAAATCGTCGAGCGCGACGGCGGCAAGGTGGTGCTGGAGTTCCGTCCGCAAAGCCATGGCGACATGCTGGTGGCCTGCCTGTGGTCGCGCTGGGAATCGTCGGAATCGCCCGGGGAGCCGCCCCTGCTCTCCTTCGCCGCGATCACCGACGACCCGCCGCCCGAGATCGCGGCCACGGGACACGACCGCTGCGTCATTCCGATCAAGGAATCCAATCTCGACGCGTGGCTGAATCCGCAAGGCGACGTGGAGGCCATGCAACGCCTGCTCGACGACCGCGAGCGCCCGTTCTACGAGCACCGGCTCGCGGCCTGATCAGGTCATCGCCGCCACAGCCCCAGCAACTTCTGCAGCGCCAGCGCGCCGAGCGCCGCGGCGACCAGGGCCGTCAGCCACAACAGCGTCGCGCCCGAGGCGCCCGACGCCAGGGCCGAATCCGTCGCGGCCGCACCCGCCGCGTCCGATGCCGCCTCGCCGGAATTGCCCAGCACGAAGCCGATGGTGTTGAACGCCGCGTGCAACGCGATGCACGGCATCAGCGAGCGCCCCCGCTCGTACAGCAGACCGAGCAGCAGTCCGAGCAGGAAAGCGAGGCAGAACTGGTAGATGTTCAGATGCGCGACGCCGAAGTACAGCGCGGAATAACCGATCGCCAGGCCGCGCGGATAACGCTGCAGGAAGCCGCGCAGCAGCACGCCCCGGAAGAGCAGCTCTTCCACGACCGGCGCCACCACGCAGACCATGAGCGCCATAGAGAGCGTGGGCTCATGGAGCTCGGTGAACGCCCGGGCCTCGTAGTCCGAGAGCGGCAGCACGGCCTGCAGGCCGGTGAAGAGCACCGAGTTCAGCAGCAGGAGCAGCGGCGTCAGCAGCAGCACCGCCGGCACGACCAGCACCAGCGTCGGCAGCAGGGACGACCGGTCGGGATGGATCACGTCCCGATAACCGACGCCCTGCATCTGCATCGCCACGGCGATGACGATGCCGTCGGCCAGCACCGTGATGAGCACGGTCATCTGCTCGAGGGTCAGCCCCAGGGTCTCGCGGACGTCGTAGAGCGCCGCGCCGACGAGCTGCTGCAGCACCAGCGCGGCCAGCAGGAGCAGGCCGGCCTGCAGGGCGGAAGGAAAAGGCGGCTTGTTGGGCGGCTTGTTGTCTGGCATGGGCTGGCGGCATGGACCTCGCGGCCTGAACGGGGACGCACGATCCCGCCGTCAAGCCAAGGGCGGACTGTAGAGGCCGTTTGTTGCTGATCGGTATCGGGATCGGACCGGATTTCCCCCAGTGGAGGGTGTCGCGCCTGTGGCGCTCCGCCACGCATAGACTGCATCGCGACGGATCGACAACAGGGAGAGAACCGATGGATCGACGCACCCTTCTCCGCCGGGCCGCGGCCCTCACCGTGGCGGCGGCGAACTCGCGACCGCTGCTGGCCGCCACGGAAGCGCCGAACCCCGCCACACTGCCGCCGCCGCTCAACCGGCTGGTGCCTCCCCGTCTGGGCAGCGAGGTCGAGTTGCGCCAGTTGGATCTCCGCGGCGACGGACCGGCCTGGCGGGAACTCCAGATTCCGCCCGTGTCCGCCAGCGGCGCGGTGCGCACCGAGCGCGTCTCGATCCGCGCCGGTGTGCGGGCGATGTATGCCTTGACCAGCGGCCAGGTCTTCGCGAACGTGAAGGTGGAGCTCTCCGATCCGGCCCAGTTCGACCGCGACCGCGCGCTGTGCGCGGAAGCGCTGCGCAACATGCATGAACGCAAGGCCAGCGCGCTGCCGGCCTGGCTGAAGACGCAGCCGGAGGATGTCCGGAAGAAATTCGAGGCCGCCCTGGAACCGGGTCGCCCGATGGTCGAGCTGTCGGACAAGCCGGTGCACGGCGTGGACACGCTGTTGGCAGCCGAGAACCTCTTCGCCGCCAGTGCCGTGCCGGCGCAGTTCCACTTCTTCCTGCCCCGGCAGGCGGCCATCGTCACCGCCTATCTGCTGAACCAGAAGGAGACGGTGTTCACCTCCGCTGCGGACTTCCGGCGCCAGCGCGAGGCCTTCATCGACGCCTATGCGCACGCGCTGGCCGAGGCGGCGCGTCAAGGCTGAAACCGCCCTCGCGCGCGTGATAGCCTCGCGCCCCATGTCCCAAGAGCCCACCGTCGACGACGCCCCCGCGCGCGCCTCGCTGCCCGAGGTGCTGCTGCTCGCCAGCGTCTTCGTCATCGCCGCCTGCGGGCTGGTCTACGAGCTGGCCGCCGGCGCGCTCGCGAGCTACTTGCTCGGCGACTCCGTCCTGCAGTTCTCGACCATCATCGGCGCCTACCTCTTCGCGATGGGCGTGGGCTCCTGGCTGTCGCGCTACATCGACCGGCAACTGGTCGCGCACTTCCTGCGCCTTGAGCTGCTCGTCGGCGTCATCGGCGGCCTGATGCCCGCCGCGCTCTTCACCGCGCACAGCCTGCTGCCGCCGTCGCAGGTCGCCGCCTTCCGCGTGCTGCTGTACGGACTGGTGCTGCTGGTCGGCACGCTGGTGGGCCTGGAGATCCCGCTGGTGATGCGCATCCTCAAGCGCCACTTCCGCCAGCGCTACGCGCTCAAGGAACTGGTGTCGCAGGTGCTGACCTTCGACTACCTCGGCGCGCTGCTGGTCGCCGTCGCCTTCCCGCTGCTGCTGGTGCCCAACCTCGGGCTGGTGCGCACCGGCCTGTTCTTCGGCCTGCTGAACGTCGCCGTCGCGGTGTGGGCGCTGTGGCTGTTCCGCGCGGAGCTGCGCGGCTGGCGGTCGCACGCGCTGACCTGCGCGGTCTCGATCGGGCTGCTGGCCGCGGCGATGGCCGGCGCCGACCGGCTCAGCACCTGGGCCGAGGACCGCTTCTACGGCGAGCAGATCGTCTTCAAGGAAAGCAGCAACTACCAGCGCATCGTCGTCACGCAGGGCGCGGCGGGCACGCGGCTGTTCCTCAACGGCAACCTGCAGTTCCACTCGCGCGACGAGTACCGCTATCACGAGGCCCTGGTGCATCCCGCGATGGCCGCGCAGGGCGCGCCGCGCAAGGTGCTGGTGCTGGGCGGCGGCGACGGCATGGCGGTGCGCGAGATCCTGCGCTATCCGTCAGTCGAGCAGATCACGCTGGTCGAGCTCGACCCGCACATGACGACGCTGTTCTCGACGATGCCGCTGCTCAAGCAGCTGAACCGGGACGCGCTGCTGAGCCCGAAGCTGCACATCGTCAACACCGACGCCTTCGGCTGGCTGGAGACGACGGACGAGATCTTCGACGTCATCGTCATCGACTTCCCCGACCCGAGCAATTTCGCGCTCGGCAAGCTGTACACGGCCAGCCTCTACAAGATGGTCGACCAGCACCTGAGCGCGTCGGGGTATGCGGTGATCCAGTCGACCTCGCCGCTGGTGGCGCCGCGCGCGTTCTGGACCGTGGTGAACACGGTGGAGTCGGTCGGCCTCACCGCGACGCCGTACCACGCGCACGTGCCGAGCTTCGGCGAATGGGGCTTCGTGCTGGCGAGCCGGCGGCCGTGGTCGATGCCGAGGAAGCTGCCCGACGGTCTGCGCTTCCTGAGCCTCGACGGCATTCCGGCGCTGATGAGCTTCCCTCCGGACATGGCGCGGCCGGAGCACCTCGAAGTGAACCGGCTGTCCAACCAGGTGCTGGTCCACGAGTTCGAGCGCGAATGGGGCAAGCTGCATTGAAGCGCCGCGACCTGCTGACGCGCACGCTGGCGGCTTCCCTGCTGCCGATGCTGTCGGCCTGCGGACGCGAAGCGCGGCCGCTCGCCGACCGGCTGGCGGAACGCATCGCGGAACTGCCCGGCGGATGGACCGGCGCGAACTGGGAGCGCGGTCATCGGCTGCGCGGCGCCCTGCCCGTCTGGTCGGCGGCCACCGGCGCGGCCAAGCGCGCGCAGGTGCTGGTGCTCGGCGCGGGGATCGCGGGACTCGCCTGCGCGCGTCGGCTGCGGCTGCAAGGCGTCGATGTCGCGCTGCTGGACCTGGAGGACCGCCCCGGCGGCAACAGCCGCGGCCATCGCATCGGCGCGGGTCCGGCGCTCGGCGAGGGGCTGCGTTGCCCGCTCGGCGCTCATTACCTGCCCACGCCGGGACCGGAGGCCGTCGAGGTGCGCGCGTTGTTGGAGGACCTCGGCCTCGCACGCCAGGAACAGGGCCGCACCGTCTACGAGGAACGCTGGCTCTGCCACAGCCCGCAGGAGCGGCTCTGGTGGCACGACCAGTGGGTCGACGGGTTGCTGCCGCCGGCCGAATCGCCGGAGGTGCAGGCGCAGTACCGCCGCTTCGGCGAGCTGGTCGACCAGGCGCGGCACGAAGTCGGCTTCGCGATGCCGAGCACGCATCACGCGTGGACGCCGGCGCATCAGGCGCTCGACGCGAAGACCTTCGCCGCGTGGCTCGATGAGCACGCGCTGACCGCGGCCCCGCTGCGCTGGTACCTGGACTACTGCTGCCGCGACGACTACGGCGCCGATGCGACGCAGGTCTCCGCCTGGGCGGGGCTGCACTACTTCGGCAGCCGTCACGGCTTCATGAGCGGCGAGGAACGCGAAGCCGTGCTGACCTGGCCGCAAGGCAACGGCTGGTTGTCGGAGCGCCTGGCCGCGCCGCTGGCGGACGCCTTCCACGGCGGTCGCACGGCGCTGCGCGTGCGCGAGGAACGCCATGGGGTGCAGGTGCTCGTCTGGAACGACAAGGACCAGATGGCGGAGCGGTGGGAAGCCGATCAGGTCGTGATGGCGATGCCGCTGTTCATCGCGGCGAGGCTGCCGGAGCAGCCGCCGTCCGCGTTGAAAGAGGCCGCGGGCATCATGCGCTACGCGCCGTGGCTCGTCGCGAACCTGCTGCTGGACGCGCCACCGCTGGAGCGGCTCGGCGTGCCGATGTCCTGGGACAACGTCGCCTACGGCGGCGAGGCGCTGGGCTACGTCAACGCGAACCAGCAGGACCTCGACCCGAGCCGCGGTCCGATGGTGCTGACGGCCTACCGCTCATTGCGCGAGTCGCAGCGCAAGGACCTGCTGCAGGACGACTGGCGCGCCTGGAGCGCCCGCGTGTTCGCGGATATGGCGCCCCTGCATCCGGACCTGCCGGAGCGGCTGCAGCGCATCGAGCTCATGCGCTACGGACACGCGATGAGCATTCCGCATCCGGGGCTGCGCGGGTCGCAGGCGCTGGCCGCGCTGCGCGAGCGCGCGCAAGGTCGGCTCCACTTCGCGCATGCGGACCTGGCGGGATACTCGGTGTTCGAAGAGGCGTTCACGCAAGGTGAAGTCGTCGCAGGGCGCGTTCTGCGCATGTCTTGATCAGGCGAGATTCGCTTGATAGACGCGAACTCGCGCCTCCAGCGTCGGCATCAGGTCGCGAGTCGCAACACGAATGTCGTACTCGGCCTGCAGGTTCAGCCAGAACCGCGGATCCATGCTGAAAAACAGTCCGAGCCGCATCGCCGTGTCGACGGTAATTGGCCGCTGGCCGTTCACCAGATCGCTCACGCGGCTCGGAGGGACGTCGATGTCCGCCGCAAGTTGACGAGCGGTCAGCCTCATCGGCTTCATGAATTCCTCGAGGAGAATTTCCCCGGGATAAATCTCTTCAAGCAACTCGTTCATGGCATCTCCATCCGAAGTCTCATGATGGCAAATGGACGTCTCGTGCCAATCACTCATCCCGGTTGAAATCATCGACACGCCGACTTGAAGACGTTGCGCCGCAGCTCATGCATAGCCATCGGGTCCTTGAGGTGACAGCCCGCTCCTGCACGATTGAGCAGAATCGACTCAACCATGCACATCTCGGAGTGCCAATGCCCCACGACCTCGACCAGGCCATCCTCCTCGCCCCCGCCGGCGGACACCGCTTCGCCGGCGCGACGAATCCGGCGTACGCCAACATGGTCGGACCGTTCGGCGGCACGACCGGGGCTGCGATGCTCAATGCGGCGCTGCTGCATTCCGAGCGCATCGGCGAGCCGATCGCGCTGACGATCAACTTCTGCAGCCCGCTCGCCGACGGCGCCTTCGAGGTCGAGGCGCGACCCGCCCGCACGAACCGGTCGACGCAGCATTGGGTGCTGGAGCTCACGCAGAACGGCGAGGTCGCCGCCACCGGCAGCGCCGTCTTCGCGCAGCGTCGCGAGACGTGGTCCGCGAAGGAAGCCGAGCTCCCGGCGGACATCCCGCCAGCCTCGGAACTGAAGCCGCTACCGAAGGTCGGCTTCCTGCCCGCCTGGGTCTCGCGCTACGACATGCGTTTCCTACCCGGCTTCGGACCAGGGCCGTTCGACGGCCAGGAGCAGCCGCACTCGATCAGCCGCTACTGGGTCCGCGACGAACCCGCGCGACCGATGGACTTCCCGTCCCTGGCCGCGATCTGCGACAGCTTCTTCCCGCGCATCTTCGTGCGCCGCCGCAAGCCCGGCGCGATCGGCACCGTGACGCTGACGACCTACTTCCATGCGGACTCGGCCATGCTCGCGCAGCAGGGCGACCGCCACGTGCTCGCGATGGCGAAGGCGCTCAACTTCCGCAACGGCTACTTCGACCAGACCGCCGAAGTCTGGAGCGACGACGGCCACATGCTGGCCAGCACGCACCAGATGGTCTATTTCAAGGAGTGAGGAGCGACAGCGACGCAGTCGAGCGCGTCGCGTGCTTCAGCATCGGCGTCGGCGGTGGCCCCGCCGCCGGACTCAGCCGCCCGTGACCGGCGGGAAGAACGCCACTTCCGCGCCATCCTCGACCGGCGTGTCCTCCGGCAGGATCTGCTGGTTCAGCGCGCAACGGATCGCGCGGCCGCGCGCCAGCGCTTCCGCGTGTGCCGCGTCGCTGGCGATCAGCGCGTCGCGGATCGAGCCCAGCGTCGCGCCGGCATGGTGCGGGAAGCGCTCGTCGGTCCCCAGGGCCTCGCGCAGCGAGGCGAAGTAGCGCACGGTGATCGTCATCTCGGGTCTATTCGTCAGAACAGGGGTCAGAACAGCTCGTTGAACGGAATGAAGCGCAAGACCTGACCCGGTGCTACCGTGCTGCCCGGCGGCAGGTCGATCAGGCCGTCGGCCCAGGCCGCCGAGCTCATCACGCCGGAACTCTGGTTGCCGAACAGCTGCAGCCCGCCCGCGTCGCTCAGCTTCGCACGCAGGAACTCGCGGCGCTTGTCGGCCTTCGTCCACGTGAACTCGGCCGGCAGCGGCAAGGCTCGCGGCGTCAGTTGCGTCGCGCCCTGCATGCGCAGCAGCACCGGCCGCACGAACAGCAGGAAGGTCACGAAGCTCGACACCGGATTGCCCGGCAGCCCGATGAACCATGTCCGCCCGCCGGTACTCGTGACTTCGCCGAACGCCAGCGGCTTGCCCGGCTTGATCGCGATCTGCCACAGGTCCAGCCGGCCCTCGTGTTCGAGCGCGGGCTTCAGGTGGTCTTCCTCGCCGACGGACACGCCGCCCGAACTGAGGATCAGGTCCGCGTCCTTGGCCGCCTCGCGCAGCGCCGCGCGGGTCGCCTCGAGCGAGTCGGGCACGATGCCGAGGTCGCGCACGTCGCAGCCCATCGCGAGCAGCAGCGCGTGCAGCGTCGTGCGGTTGGAGTTGTAGATCTGGCCGGGACCCAGCGGCTGGCCGGGCAGCACCAGCTCGTCGCCGGTCGAGAACAGCGCGACGCGAGGACGCGCCGCCACCGTCAGCGCCGCCGCGCCGGCCGTCGCGGCCAGGCCCAGCGAGGCCGCGTTCAGACGCATGCCGGTGCTCAGCACCGGCTGCCCGACGCGCAGGTCCTCGCCGCGTCGACGAATGTGGAGACCCACGGTCAGCGGCCCATTGATGCGCACCTGGCCGAGGCTGCCTGCCGCGCCCGCGGCATCGGCGATCGCCTCGCATTGCTCCTGCATCAGCACCGAGTCGGCGCCTTCGGGCACCGTCGCGCCGGTGAAGATCCGCGCGGCCGTGCCGGGCTGCAGCGGTTGCGGCACCGAGCCCGCCGGCACACGCTGCGACACCGGCAGCACCGCACCCTCACCGCCCAGTGCCGCGACATCGGCCGCGCGCATCGCGTAGCCGTCCATCGCGCTGTTGTCGTAGGGCGGCACGTCCAGCGGCGAGACCAGGTCCTGCGCCAGCACACGGCCGCGCGCCAGCGGCGTCGTCACCGATTCGGTCCGGCCGAGCGGCGTGACCTGCGAAAGCAGGCGCTCCAACGCCTCCTCCATCGGCATCATCGGCGCGCGCGGTGCGCCCGCGTTGGCAGCAGCGGAAGCGACAGGCGTGGCCGCCGCAACACCCGTGGCGTTCTTCGGATCAGACATGGTCGACGATGAACTGCTTGACCTGCTCCACCGAGACCGGCATCACGCTGACGCGCTTCGGGCGCGTTTCGAGGTCGGCCAGCGCAGCTGGACGCGGCGGCACGATGCCGAGCGCTTCCTCGATGGTGACGGCGAACTTGGCCGGCAGCGCGGTTTCCAGCACGAGCATCGTCACGCCCGGTTCGCGCTTGGCGAGCGCGACCTTCAGGCCGTCCGCCGTGTGCGTGTCGATGACGACGCCGTACTGCTGGTGGCACAGGCGGATGGTCGCGACGCGGTCTTCATGCGTGCTGCGGCCCGAGACGAAACCGTAACGCTCGCTGATGCGCGCGCGTTCCTCGGCGGTGATCTCGAAGAAGCCCTTCGAGCTCAACTCCTCGCCGAACAGCCGCTTCACGCGGCCGCCGTCGCGGTCCAGCAGGTCGAAGACGAATCGCTCGAAGTTGCTCGCCTTGGAAATGTCCATCGACGGGCTGGAGGTCTCCAGCGTGTGCTCGGCGCCGCGCGGGCGGTAGAGGCCGGTGCGGAAGAACTCGTCGAGCACGTCGTTCTCGTTGGTCGCCACGACGAGGCGCTCGATCGGCAGGCCCATCATGCGCGCCACGTGGCCCGCGCAGACGTTGCCGAAGTTGCCCGACGGCACCGTGAAGCTCACGCGCTCGCCGTCGGTCTTCGTCGCCTGGAAATACGCGGCGAAGTAGTAGACGACCTGCGCCAGCAGCCGCGCCCAGTTGATCGAGTTGACCGTGCCGATGCGGTGACCGCGCTTGAACTCGAGGTCGTTGGACACCGCCTTGACGATGTCCTGGCAGTCGTCGAAGACGCCCTGCACGGCGATGTTGTGGATGTTGGGGTCCTGCAGGCTGAACATCTGCGCCTGCTGGAACGGGCTCATGCGGCCGTGCGGACTGAGCATGAAGACCTGGATGCCGGCCTTGCCGCGCATCGCGTACTCGGCAGCGCTGCCGGTGTCGCCGGAGGTCGCGCCCAGGATGTTCAGCGTCTCGCCGCGGCGCTTCAGTTCGTACTCGAACAGCTGGCCGAGCAGCTGCATCGCCATGTCCTTGAACGCCAGCGTCGGGCCGTTGGACAGGGCCACCAGCGCAAGACCTGGCTCCAGCGGCTTCAGCGGCGTGATCTGCGGCGTGCCGAAGACGGCTTCGGTGTAGGTCCGGTGGGCGATCGCCTTCAGGTCCGCGGCGGGGATGTCGTCGATGTAGAGCGACAGGATCTCGAAGGCCAGGTCGGCGTACGACAGGCCGCGCCAGCGCGCCAGCGTGGCCGTGTCGATCTGCGGATATGAGACCGGCAGGTACAGCCCGCCATCGGGCGCCAGGCCTTCCAGCAGGATGTCGCAGAAGTGGCGCTCGGCGCGGTCGCCGCGGGTGCTGAGGTATTTCACGGGGATGGCAGGATGGTTCGATGGATAAAGTCGTGAAGTTCTAAAGCACGCGAATTCGCCTCTAGATTCACTGTCTGGTTTGGGAATGCTTCAACAAGACGTTGACGCAACAAGAGCGCTTCTGAGATGTGTCGTTTGGCCGTAGTCTGACGAATGGTGAGATCACCCGACGAGCATTCGATCTCCGCAATGGCGAGGCTTTCCAATGTTCCAGCAACCTCGGCAAGCACGCGGGGGCTATCTCCTTCAATCGCGCGCAATGCCCGATAGTGTCCAAGAGCCTCCTCCAAAACAGGTAGCGCCCCCCCGCTCTGCTCCGCATTGAGAAGAGCGTCGCCCAGCCGCTCAAGCGTCATGGCAAGATCGCGACGCGTCTCGATTGGCGAAGCACCAGGAAGACTCACCAGGCGTCGCCCAATCTGCAGACTACGCTCATAGCACTTGATTGCCACGTCGTGGTTCTCAAGTTGCATATGCACCGAGCCAAGCCCTTCCAGAATCACCGTAAGGCCTCGTAGATCCTCTGCGTTATCTGGAAGTCGGCGGAGAAGTTCTTCGCAGAGGCTGAGAGCCTCTTCCAAAGTCAACAAGGCTGCGGCTTTTTCATCCTGAAGAAGTTGTGATTGAGCGAGCCGAGAAAGGGAGTTGTTGAGCAATCGCAAAGAACGTGGGGTATCTCCTTCCCGCTCCCTGAATTCTCGTGCCAAGGAGGCAGACTCCGCGTAGAGGTCCGCGACATCGTTGGTTCGACCCTGCCTATCGGCGATGTCACCAAGGATTGCCATGTCGCACGTCAGATCGTGCAGAGTTTCCAGATCGTCGGGCCGACTTAGGTAGCTCTGCCGCAAAAGTGAGACACCCTCCTCGAGCGATCGTTGTGCCGCATCAATTTGATTGATGTACAGCTGCGCTTGCCCAAGTTTCGTTAGCGCGACGGCCAATATGGTTTTCGAGTAAACAGGATCGCTGGCCCCCTGTTGTAGCACCTGATGGATTTCTACCGCGCGCCGGAAGTAGTCGACTGACAGATCCGCACGACCATCACCAATCAGTTGCTCACCCTCTCTTTGAAGAAGCACAGCATTCAACGATTGAAACGGCGGCAACTCACGGACTTCGGTAGGAAGAAGGTCAAGCATCTTCCGAGCCCCCGTGAAGGCTGCTCGCGCTTCTTCACTACGACCATCACCTTGAGAGGCTTCACCAATCTTCGAAAGCAGCGTTGCCGCTCGAAGAACACGAGCTATCGGCATGTCCCGCATTTTCAAGAACACCTGATACGCGGCCACCGCCCCCTGGTATGCTGTTCTGGCTTCGGAAAACTGACCCAGCGTTAACAGCGTGTCGCCCAATCGCTCATAGGCACCTGCCCGCTCCACGGCAAATGAATGCGCTTCTGTGTTGCCGAGTCCAATCCAGAGCGACACCGACTCCTTCAACACAGCAACGGCATCTTGAGCTCGGTCTTGCAAAGACAGCAATTGACCAAGTCGAGATAGTTGCGAGGCGAGATTGAACCGAGCGGACTCGCTCCCCCCGTCTGCCTGCGCACGCGCCTGCTCAACCGCTACCCGCTGTTCCTCGAGCTTGCGCGCAATCGACTCCCGATCATCGACTGAATGCTCGTCGGATCCCCTTCCCCTGACTCGCAGAGACGAAGTCGACACCTGCGCCGGTGCTCTTCCCTGTTTAATGACCTTTAGTACAGCAGACATTGTCCGCACGTGCCACAAGTCCGGAGCGACTGAGGGAAGCTCAGCTCGCCAAGCCAGAGGCAACGCAATGATCAGCGGTCGTCTAAATTCTTGCTGCAGCCAACTTCGCCACTCATTCAAGCGGTAGAGAACTTGATGCCTTGCCGAGTCCCATCCACCTTCGCGCTCAACGTCTAGTGTGGTGAGCTGCACCCAAACAGGTGCTCGAAGCCCGGGGCGCCTCTGCACTTCATCCTGGAGACTGGTCAGCACGATCTCCGTGACGTCACGGGAGTTCGCCGGTTCGATGAGCCTCAATGGTGCCGTTCGCCAAGCCCACACGTCATCAATCCGGCCACGCACTTCAAGGAGTGGCCGTACATCTGCCGTATACAGAAACACAAGACATAGCCCTTTGGACCGCGTCAAGTGAAGATTCATTTCCGCCCACACCGCATCAGGCGTCGCTGCTCCAGCTTGAGACAACTCGGCGGCAGTCTCGGACATCACTGTTCCGGCGGCTGATACGCATCAACCTCGCCGCGCAGCAGCCAATGGACATCACACCAATCCTCGCTGTTGCGATAGCCGAGGATGAGGCCGCTGTCGAACAGTCTCGCGAGACTGGAGAGGTTCTCGATCTTGTCCAGACCGGTGCCATTGCTGCCCCGCACCTTCTTCAGCCAATGGATGTCCGCCTCGGCGAGCGGCATCTCATTGCGAAGCTCCTGCTCCGCAGCCTGAGCCCAGCGCTCATTGAGCATCGGCACTTTCTCTCCGGACAGGATCGATTTCGTGCAAAGCGTGCGCATGAGGCGAAAGAACTCACGCGGACTGCCGCTCGAGGCCTGAATCAGGCGTTCGGTCAGACCGGGATCGACCGTCTGATCCAGCAGCGGATAACGCTTGCTCAAACACTCTTTCATCAGCCGGACGCCTTCAGCAAATGGCTGAGCCGGCTCTCCAGCCGCCTTCGGTCGCTGGAAGACCTTCACGTGCGGCAACGTGCACACGTTGACGCCGAAGTACGACCCCAGCTTCGGCACCAGATGCGGCAGGTACGGCGGAATGCTGTAGACCACGTTCAGCGACTTGAACTTGAGATGCTCCGCGTAGGTATCGAACGTCCGTTGAATAGCCTCGTAGCGCTTGTCAGCACCGACGCCACCGAAACGCAGCCTCTCCAGCGAATCCAGGATCAGGACGACCTTGCGATTGGGGTTGTCCTTCTTCAGGTAGCCGACCATCTCGTCGGCGAAGGCCTCGACATCGTCCGAGAACGTCCCCAGCGATTCCCGGACCGCACCGACGACCTTCTCGCGGAGCGTCGGGTTGTTCTTCAACACGGCTTTCGCGCTGAGCTTGCCTCCCGCGGCATCGACGCCCGCGGTCAGCTCGGGGATGTCGACCTGGGTTCGGGTGAAATAGTCCCTCAAGCGCGTGAAGTAGCCTCGGACGAGCGGATCGCCACCGCTCAATCGTTCGACTTCCTCCGACAGCGCCGCCATCATCGTGAGCAGCAGCAACTCGATGCTGATCTCTTCGGCGAGGTTCAGGTACTCGCCCATGTCCGCAACCACGGCGACATGCCCCGCCTGCCGGAGTTCATGGGCGACGCGACGCAGCTCCGTCGACTTGCCGACTCCGCGATGACCGGTGAAGTACCAGGCCCCGGGCGTCTTGTTGCGCTTGACCTGGAAGATCAGTTCTTCGACGGGACTGGGGCCTTCCGTCTTGTGAAGGTCCGCCACATAGAGCGCCCGATCCCCCGCGTCGTCGATGTCCAACGGCGCCTCGTTGTCCAAGGCGTCGTACAGGTCTTCCAACGAGGGGGCGGCGTTCGGCATGAGGGGAAATCTCGATCAGGGCGGCGTCAGGCGGCCATTGTCACGCCAACTCTTCCTTGCGCAGCTTCACGATCGGCGCCAACACCGTCGTCAGCGCCTGCATCTTCGCCAGCGCCTCGCTCATGCGGCCTTCCTGCGTGTCGTGCGTCAGGATGATCAGGTCGGTCTGGCTCTCGCCTTCGGCCGACTCGCGCTGCAGCACCGCGTCGATGCTGATCTCGTGCTCGGCCAGGATGGTGGTGATGCTCGACAGCACGCCCGCCTGATCCGCCACCCGCAGGCGCAGGTAGAACGCCGTCTGCACCTGCGCCATCGGCAGGATGGGCGTGTCGTTCATCGCGTCCGGCTGGAAGGCCAGGTGCGGCACGCGGTGGTCCGGATCGGCCGTCGCCAGGCGCGTGATGTCGACCAGGTCGGCGATCACCGCCGAGGCCGTCGGCTCCGCGCCGGCACCCTTGCCGTAGTACAGCGTCGTGCCGACGGCGTCGGCCTGCACCAGCACCGCGTTCATCGCGCCTTCGACGTTGGCGATCAGGCGGCCCGCCGGGATCAGCGTCGGATGCACGCGCAGCTCGATGCCGTTCTCTCTTCTGCGGGCGATGCCCAGCAGCTTGATGCGGTAGCCCAGTTGCTCGGCGTACTTGATGTCGGTCGCCTGCAGCGCGGTGATGCCCTCGACATGCGCCTGCTCGAACTGCACCGGGATCCCGAAGGCGATCGCGCACATGATCGTCGCCTTGTGCGCGGCGTCCACACCCTCGATGTCGAAGGTCGGATCGGCCTCGGCGTAGCCCAGCCGCTGCGCCTCCTTCAGCACCGTCGCGAAGTCCAGCCCCTTGGAGCGCATCTCCGACAGGATGAAGTTGGTCGTGCCGTTGATGATCCCGGCGATCCACTCGATGCGGTTGGCCGTCAGGCCTTCGCGCAGCGCCTTGATGATGGGGATGCCGCCGGCCACCGCGGCCTCGAAGGCGACCATCACGCCCTTCTCGCGTGCGGCGGCGAAGATCTCGCTGCCATGCACCGCCAGCAGCGCCTTGTTGGCCGTCACCACGTGCTTGCCGGCCTTGATCGCGTCCAGCACCAGCGTGCGCGCGATGCCGTAGCCGCCGATCAGCTCGACGACGATGTCGATCTCAGGGTTCGCAATCACGTCGCGCGCGTCGGCCACCACCGGGCAGGCGTCGCCGACGATGCTGCGGGCGCGTTCGACGTCCAGGTCGGCCACCATCGCGATCTCGATGCCGCGGCCGGCACGGCCGCGGATCTCCGCCTGGTTGCGGCGCAACACCTGGAAGGTGCCGCTGCCCACGGTGCCAATGCCCAGCAGGCCAACTTTGATCGGGTTCATCGTCTTGTCTTTCAGAAGGTCGGGAGGTCAGCGTGCGTGGCGTTTGCGGTATTGCGCCAGGAATCGCTCGATGCGGCCGATGGCTTCACGGAGATCGTCCGTGTTGGGCAGGAACACGAGCCGGAAATGATCGGGGGCTTTCCAGTTGAAGCCCGTCCCCTGGACGATCAGCACCTTCTCTTCGGCCAGCAGCTCGTAGGCGAACTGCTGGTCGTCCTCGATCGGATAGATCTTGGGGTCGAGGCGGGGGAACATGTACAGCGCGGCCTTGGGCTTGACGACGCTCACGCCCGGGATCTGCGTCAGCAGCTCGTACGCGAGGTCGCGCTGGTGGCACAGCCGGCCGGTCGGCGCGACCAGGTCCTTGATGCTCTGGTAGCCGCCCAGCGCCGTCTGGATCGCGAGCTGGCCCGGCGTGTTGGCGCACAGGCGCAGCGAGGCCAGCATGTTCAAGCCCTCGATGTAGTCGCGCGCATGGCGCTTCTCGCCCGACACCACCATCCAGCCGGCGCGGTAGCCGCAGCTGCGGTAGTTCTTCGACAGGCCGTTGAAGGTCACGAACAGCACGTCGTCGGCCAGGCTGGCCATGCTGGTGTGGGTGTTGCCGTCGTAGAGCGTCTTGTCGTAGATCTCGTCGGCGAAGACGATCAGCTCGTGGCGCCGCGCGATCTCGATGATGCCCAGCAGCACGTCGTCCGGATACAGCGCGCCGGTCGGGTTGTTGGGGTTGCAGACCATGATGCCGCGGGTGCGCGGCGTAATCTTGGCCTCGATGTCCTGCAGGTCCGGCAGCCAGCCGGTGCCCTCGTCGCACAGGTAGTGCACCGGGCGGCCGCCCGACAGGCCGACCACCGCCGTGTACAGCGGGAAGTCGGGCGACGGGATCAGGATCTCGTCGCCGTCGTTGACCAGCGCGTTGATCGCCATCTGGATCAGCTCGGACGCGCCGTTGCCGAGGTAGACGTCGTCCACCGTCACGCCGCGGATGCCCTTCTCCTGCGTGTAGTGCACGACCGCCTTGCGCGGCGCGAACAGCCCCTTGCTGTCGGTGTAGCCGCCGGCGTCGGCCAGGTTGCGGATCATGTCCTGCACGATCTCGTCCGGCGGCGTCAGCCCGAACACCGCCGTGTTGCCGATGTTGAGCTTGATGATCTTCTGGCCCTCTTCCTCCATCTGCCGCGCCTTGTCCAGCACGGGCCCGCGGATGTCGTAACTGACGCTGGAAAGCTTGCTGGACTTGGCGACGGTTCTCAAGATGACTCCGGGCGAGGTTTCAAGGGTTCCACACGGGGAACGCACAGGGGAAAAGCAGGGCCATCGATTTAAACACAGGGTAATCGCGGGTAATCCCACGCCCGCGGGGAGACACCCTCCGTCGCTGCCAGAATCACCCTCAATGAAATTTCAACCCGACCAGCCGCTCGGCGGCAACATGATTTCGGCCCACGACCTGAACCACGTGTGGGTCAACGGCGTCGAGCAGGCCCACAGCGTGCTGGTGCCCTGGCAAGGGCAGCCGGAGAACTGGGACGTCACCCGCTTCGAGGACCTCACCGAGGCCCACTTCGAACGCATCCTGGCACTCAAGCCGGAGCTCGTGATCTTCGGCAGCGGCTCGAAGCTGCGCTTCGTCCGGCCCGCGCTGTACCGGGGACTGATCCAGGCCCGCATCGGCATGGAGACGATGGACATCGGCGCCGCCTGCCGCACGTACAACGTGCTCGCGAGCGAAGGCCGCGCGGTGCTGGCGGCACTGCTCATCGAGGCGTGACCAGGCGGGATGGGACGGTGATCCTGGCCTGAACCAGGCTTGAACCAGGCCTGAAGGCGCAGCTTCAGGTCACCGCAACCCCTGCTGCTCCGGCGGCTTCCCTCCCTCTCTCTGGGAGGCTGCTGACTCGTCCATGTCAGAGGGGGCGAGGAACAACCCATTCAACGTATAATCGATGGCTATGCCCACCCGGGCACATCTCTCTGAAGAACGCCACATGACGCCAGCGCTCAACAAACCCCTCCCGGACATTGAAGCTCTTGCCACGGGAGGCGTGAAGTTCACTCCCAAGGAATTCCTGGGTCGGGTCGTGGTGCTGTACTTCTATCCGAAGGACAACACCCCGGGCTGCACGACCGAAGCGATGCAGTTCCGTGATCACCACAAGGAATTCGTCAAGGCCGGCGCCGTCGTGCTGGGAGTCTCCCGCGACAACATGGCCTCGCACGACAAATTCAAGCAGAACCTGGAACTGCCGTTCGAACTGATCGCCGACACGGAAGAGAAACTCTGCCACATGTTCGGCGTGGTGAAGAACAAGATCATGTACGGCAAGAAGGTCAAGGGCATCGAGCGCTCGACCTTCCTGATCGACGCCCAGGGCATCCTGCGCGAAGAGTGGCGCGGCCTGAAGGTCGCCGGCCACGTCGAGGAAGTGCTGAAGGCCGTCAAGGCCCTCAAGAAGGAAGCGGCCTGATCCGGGCCTGAACTTCTTGCGCCCGTCACGGGCGCGGGCCGGGAGTTGTGCATAATCAGTCGCATGCCCCTGTGCCTGATCGCAGCGAATGACTTCCCGAAGACGAGCCGCACCGGCCCCGGTGCGGCTTTTTGCCTTCTGGGGTCCGCGTGCGAGTTCGAGGCCCCCGATGCCGCCGATACCTCCGGCATCGCCACCGCCCGTCAGGCCCGGGGCATGACCCCTGGTCCGCATCGACCCAGGCTCATCACGCAAGCCCGTCACCCCCGCACATGCCACTGCCCAAGCCTCCGACCAAGCGCGCCAGCCGCCTAGATACCGACGCCTTCGCGACCGATCTGTCGCCCAGCAAACGCCTCCCCCAGAACGAGGCCAGAGCGTCCGCCCCCATCGCCGCCCCGATCCCCGCGAGCAGGGCCGCCCACAGAGCCGAACCCGAGGCCAGCCGTCCCGTCGCCGCCCCCGCGTTGCCGCCAGCGGTCAACGCCCGCTCGCGCGCCGAGCCGGTGGAAGCGCGCGGCGGCAATTCGCCGTCGCTGGCGCTGGTGTCGCCCGCCCCGGACAAGACCCCCGCGAAGAAGGCCGCCCCGACCCGCGCCAAGGCGCGCAAGCCGGCCGGCGATCCCAAGCTGTTCGTGCTCGACACCAATGTGCTGATGCATGACCCGATGTCGCTGTTCCGCTTCGAGGAGCATGACATCTATCTGCCGATGATCACGCTCGAGGAACTGGACGGCCACAAGAAGGGCATGACCGAGGTCGCCCGCAACGTGCGCCAGGTCAGCCGCGACCTGGACGCGCTGGCCACCAGCCTCAAGTCGAGCACGATCGAGGAGATGTCCAAGGGCCTGCCGCTGGACCAGACCGGCCACCGCGAAGCCGGCGGCAAGCTGTTCTTCCAGACCACGCTGTTCGAGACACCGCTGCCGCAGGGCCTGCCGCAGGGCAAGGCCGACAACCAGATCCTGGGTGTCGTCCAGGCGCTGAAGCAGCAGCAGCCCGGCCGCGAGGTGGTGCTGGTGTCCAAGGACATCAACATGCGCATCAAGGCCCGCGCGCTGGGCCTGCCGGCGGAGGACTACCGCAACGACAAGACGCTGGAAGACTCCGACCTGCTCTACACCGGCGTCCAGGCGCTGCCGGCGGACTTCTGGGAGCGCCACGGCAAGACGATGGAGAGCTGGCAGCAAGGCGGCACCACGTTCTACCGGATCAGCGGTCCGCTGGTGCCGACGCTGCTGGTGAACCAGCTCATCTACCTGGAAGCGCCGGGCGCCGCGCCGCTCTATGCCAAGGTGCAGGAGATCACCGGCAAGACCGCCGTGCTGCGCACGCTGAAAGACTTCGGCCACCAGAAGCACTCGGTCTGGGGCGTGACCGCGCGCAATCGCGAACAGAACTTCGCGCTGAACCTGCTGATGGATCCGGACTGCGACTTCGTCACCCTGACCGGCTCGGCCGGCACCGGCAAGACCCTGATGACGCTGGCCGCGGGCCTGTCGCAGGTGCTGGACGAGCGCCGCTACACCGAGATCATCGTCACCCGCGTGACGGTCCCGGTGGGCGAGGACATCGGTTTCCTGCCCGGCACGGAAGAAGAAAAGATGGGCCCGTGGATGGGCGCCCTCGACGACAACCTGGAAGTGCTGGGACGCGGCGACAGCGGCGCCGGGGAATGGGGCCGCGCGGCCACCAACGACCTGGTGCGCAGCAAGATCAAGATCAAGAGCCTGAACTTCATGCGCGGGCGCACCTTCCTGAACAAGTACGTGATCATCGACGAGGCGCAGAACCTGACGCCCAAGCAGATGAAGACGCTGATCACGCGCGCGGGTCCGGGCACGAAGATCGTCTGCCTGGGCAACCTGGCGCAGATCGACACGCCCTACCTGACCGAGGGCAGCTCCGGCCTGACCTTCGCGGTCGACAAGTTCAAGGGCTGGGCCCACAGCGGGCACGTCACGCTGGCACGCGGCGAGCGCTCGCGACTCGCGGACTTCGCTTCCGAAGTGCTGTGACCGTGCGCTGAGCGCCGGGCCTCAAGACCCTCCCGGCCCTCTCGCTCCCTCAAAGCCACCCTTCGGGGTGGCTTTTTCATTGCTGCTCCTACTCTTCGGGGGTCAGCTTCGACTGGACGGTTTCCTCCGCCGCGCCCTCGTCGCGGCGCAGCTGGTAGAAGATGAACGCCGCGAGCGCGGCCATGGCGCCGAGGGCGAGGTAGGTGCCGTGGAAGGCGGGCACGATCGCGGCACCCTCGGTGCGCGGCAGCCCGTGCGAGAACAGCAGCAGGAAGGCGCTCGACGTCGCCACGCCCAGGCTCATCGACAGCTGCATCACCACGGCCAGCAGGCTGTTGCCGGGACTGGCGGTGCGCTCGTCGAGGTCGCCGAGCGTCAGCGTGTTCATCGCGGTGAACTGCATGCTGTTGACCATCCCGAACAGGCCCAGGTGGATGGCGAGCCAGACGTGCCCGACGCCGCGCGGGATCAGCGCGAAGCTCGCGATCAGCACGCCCAGCAGCAGCGTGTTGACGATCAGCACCCGGCGGTAGCCGGCGCGCTTGATCAGGCGGATCGCCAGCGTCTTGGTGAACATCGCGCCCAGCACCGACGGGATCATGGACAGGCCCGCCTCGCTCGGCGAGAACCCCAGCCCCACCTGCAGGAACAGCGGCGTCAGGAACGGCGTCGCGCCGCTGCCCAGCCGCGCGAAGACGTTGCCCAGCAGCCCGATGCGGAAGGTCGGCACGGCGAAGAGCGCGGGCGTGAAGAGCGGCTCCTCCGTGCGCGTCGCATGCAGCCAGTAGGCCATCATGCAGGCGACGCCCGCGACCAGCATCACGAAGCACACGGCGACGCTGACCATGTGCTCGCCGAAACCCTGCAGCGCCAGCGACATCAGCATCAGCCCGATGCTGAACAGCCCGTAGCCGCCCCAGTCGAAGCGCTTGCCGATGGGCCCCTTGATCTCCGGCATGAAGCGCCGGCAGGCGAAGGCGCCAGCCAGGCCGACTGGAAGGTTGATCAGGAAGATCCAATGCCAGCTGACGAACTCCACCAGCACGCCGCCCAGCGTCGGACCGAGCAAGGGGCCGACCAGTCCCGGCAGGCTGATGAAGGTCATCACCGCGAGGAACTCCGCCTTCGGAAAGGCCCGCAGCACGACCAGGCGCCCCACCGGCACCAGCAACGCGCCACCGACGCCCTGCACCACCCGCGACGCGACCAGCACATGCAGGCTGGGCGACACCGCGCAGGCCAGCGAGCCCAGGCTGAACAGCCCGATCGCCCACAGGAAGACGGTCCTCGTCCCGAAGCGGTCCGCCAGCCACCCAGACGCGGGGATCAGCAAGGCCACCGTGAGCAGGTAGGCGACGACGGCGGACTGCATCCGCAGCGGGTCCTCGCCGAGGTCGCGCGCCATGCCCGGCAGCGCCGTGTTGAGGATGGTCGTGTCCAGCGTCTGCATGAAGAACGCCAGCGCGACGACCCACGGGAGCCAGCGGCGGGTGGCGTCGTCGAGGACCGGGCGGCCGAGCACGTCGAGCGGCGTCGTCGAGGAGGAAGGCATGGGCGGCATCCGGCAAGTATCGGACCCCGGCGGCGTAGGATGTGCGCCTGTCGCGGCGCGCGCACGCGCCCCGGACCTCGCTGCCCAGGACCCATGCGCTTCTACGTTTCCGATCTCGACGGGACCCTGCTCGACCCGCAGGCCCGCCTCTCCGACGCCACCCGCGCCGGCCTCACCGAACTGCTGACCGAAGGCCTGGCCTTCACCGTCGCCAGCGCGCGGCACGTGGTGTCGATCGCCCGCATCCTCGACGGGCTGCCCATCTCATTGCCGGTGGTCTCGTCCAACGGCGCCTACATCAGTGATCTGCGCACCGGCCGGCATGAACTGGTCAACGCGATGGACCCGGCGCTGGGCCAGGCCATCTTCGCGCTCGTGCGCCGGCACGGGCTGATGCCCTTCATCGCGACGCACGGCGCCAAGGGCGACCAGCTCTTCTGGCAGGAGGTGCAGAACGAAGGCCAGCAGCGCTTCGTCACCGAGCGCCAGCGCAACGCCGATCCGCGGCTGCGCCACGTCGACCGCTTGCAGGACCAGTTGGACGATCCGCTGGTCACGCTGCTGGTCGTCGGCCGCGCGGAGCCGCTGGAAGCGCTGCAGGCCGAGATCCTCGCAACCTGCGGCGACCTCGTCACGACGCACCTGGCCGAGGACCTCTACATGCCGGGTTGGCCCTGGCTCAACGTGCACGACCGCCGGGCCAGCAAGGACCAGGCGATCGCGACGCTGGCGCAGCGCTACGCCTTGCATGAGCGCGAGCTCGTCGTCTTCGGCGACCAGGTCAACGACCTGACGATGCTGAAGTCCGCGCATCACGCCATCGCGATGGCCAATGCCAGCGACGACGTGAAACAGGCCGCGCACCGCATCATCGGCTTCCACCATGAGGACGCCGTGATGCAGTTCATCCGCGACGACTGGCGGACCTACTTGCGCAAATGGTCGTAGAACGCGTTGGCGTTGGAATCGCGGCCGAGGAAGTCGCGCACCAGCTCCGGCGCCGGCTTCTCCGCGCCGCGCGACAACACCGCGTCGCGATAACGGCGGCCGACGGCGGCATCGAGCTTGTCGGCCGCGAAGGGCGTGCGCAGGTCCATCGCGACGACCAGGCTCCACAGGTAGCCGTAGTAGCCCGCGCCGTAACTGCCCGCGATGTGCGCGAAGCGCGACGGGAACATCGTGCCCGGCACGTGGCCCAGCGGCGTGTCGCCTTCCATCTTCGACCACAGCGCCAGCGGATCCTGGATCTGGGCGCCGTGCAGCGCGAGGTCATAACTCGCGTACAGATGCTGGCGGCCGAACTTCGTGCCCTTGGCGAAGTCGCGCGCCTCGCGGGCCTTGCCGACGAGGTCGTCGGGCACCGGTTTGCAGGCCGGGCAGACCTCGGCCATCAGCTTGAGCACGCGCGGGTCGTAGACCCAATCCTCGAGCATCTGCGACGGCGCCTCGACGAAGTCGTGCATCACCGCCCATTGGCCCAGCGACACGTCGCGCGTGTTGGAGAGGTTGTTGTGGACTGCGTGCCCGAGCTCGTGCAGCAGCGTCTCCAGCTCGTCGAGCGAGAGTCCGCTGCGATCGAGGTTGACGACCAGCGCCGCCGCCGGATGGCGTCCCAGGCGCGTGCTGCTCGAGCGCAGCGGCCAGACCGCCGCGTGGTTGTACTTGCCGTCGCGCGGGAACGGGTCGACGTAGAGCGTGCCGAGCGCCTGGCCGGTGGCCGTGTCGCTGACCACGTAGGCCTTGACGTCGGGATGCCACAGGCCCGGCAGCGTCACCGCGGTGTGCGTCACGCCGAACAGCCGGTCGACGACACGCAGCGTGAAGGCGAGGCTCTCCGCGGGTGGGAAGTACGGACGGAAGGCTTCCTGGTCGACGGTGAAGCGTTGCTTGCGGATGCGCTCGGCGTAATAGACGCCGTCCCATTGCGTCACGGTCGTGGCTTCGACCGCGGTGCCCAGGTGGCTCGCCTTCGCGCGGCGGAGCTCCTCCAGATCGGCGCGTTCGCCCTGCTGGACGGTGCCTTTGACCTCACCGAGGAAACGCGTCGCCGTCGCCGCATCCTTGGCCATCTGGCGGCGCAGGTTGAAGTCGACGTAGTTGTCGTAGCCGAACAGGCCGGCGTACTCCTTGCGCAGCGTGATGATCTCGGTGAGCAGCTTGAGGTTGCCTTCGCCGCCCTCGTTGGTCTTGGCCCGCCAGATGCGCTCGCGCGCGGCGCCGCTCTCGGCGGTCTGCATCAGCGCGGTGTAGGTCGGGTTGTCGACGCCGAGCAGATAACGCCCCTGGTCGTCGCGCGGCTTGTCCTTCCAGACGCTGTCGGGCACGCCGCGCAGTTCCTCGGCGGTGAAAGCGACGCGGATGTTGGCGTCCCGGATCGCCTTCGAGAACTGCTGGTCGAGCGCCGAGAGCCGGTCCAGGATGTGCTTGGCGCGCGAGCGCTTGTCCTTGGACAGGCCGACGCCGCTGTCCTCGAACAGTCCCAGCGCGTTGCGCTTGAGCTCACGGTCGATCGCGTCCGCCGCAGGGGCGGTCTTCAGGCCGCGATAGATCTTCTCGTTCTGCGTCAGCGCGGTCTGGAAGTCGGTCCAGCGCAGCGCGCAATCCTGGGCGGCATCGCGCACGGCCTTGTCGGCATGCACGTTCTGGACGAAGTCGATCGGGAAACGAGCGTCCTCATGGTGTGCGATCACCAGGTCGTAGGCGGCGAGCCAGCCCTTGTCCACCTTGCGCTTCGCCAGCTGCGAGACCTCGCGATTCAGGGCCTTCAGGCCGGCATCACAGGCCCGGTCCACGGCCTTGCCGTCGGCGAAGCTGGGGAAGGCCGGCGTCGGCAGCGCGGGCGCTCGCGCCTCGGATTGGGCGAACGCCGGCGCGCACAGGATCGCGCAGGCCGCCAGGATCAACGCATGCGTCGAGGCCATCGGAAACTCTCCAGGAATTGGCATGGCGGGGATTCTCGTCCCCGCCCTCCCCCATCCCGAAAGTCGTGCCCGCATCCCGGGGCAGAGGAAACCCGACCCTGCGTCCGGACCCTCAGGTCCCTCAGGTCATCAAGTCCCGGATCTGCTGCAGCGCGGCCGGATCGTCGAGCGTGATCAGATCGCCGGGGTCGCGATGCTCGCAGACGGCCTGGATCGCGCGCCGCAGCAGCTTGCCCGAACGCGTCTTCGGCAGCAGCGCGACGAAGCGCACCCGCGACGGCCGCGCCACCGCCCCCAGGTGCTGGTCGACACGCTTCAGGATCTCGCCTTCGAGCGCCAGCGCGTCCTGCGGCGTCGCGGCGCGCGCCGGATCCTTCAGCACCGCGAAAGCCATCGCGACCTGACCCTTGAGTTGATCGGCGACGCCGACCACGGCCACTTCCGCCACCGCGGGATGGCCGGCGATGCACTCCTCGATCTCGCGCGTGCCGAGCCGGTGACCGGCCACGTTGATGACGTCGTCGCTGCGGCCGAGGATGAAGTAGTAGCCGTCCTCATCCCGCAGGGCCCAGTCGAAGGTCGAGTACACCTGCCGGCCCGGCACGCTCTCCCAGTAGGTGCGGATGAAGCGGTCATCGTCGCGCCAGACGGTCTGCATGCAGCCCGGCGGCAGCGGGTACGCGATCGTGAGCAGTCCCTTCTGGTTCGGTGCTTCAAGCACTTCGCCCGTCCGCTCGTCCAGCAACTGGACGCGATAACCGAACATGGCCACGCCCGGTGATCCGAACTTCGGCTCGGCGGGTTCGACGCCGCGCGCCAGCGTCAGGATCGGCCATCCGGTCTCGGTCTGCCAGTAGTTGTCGACGATGGGTTTGCCGATGGCATCGGCGATCCAGCGTGCCGTCGGTTCGTCGAGCGGCTCGCCGGCGAGGAACAGCGTGCGCAACGACGACAGGTCGTGCCGCGTCAGGCAGGCGGGGTCCTGCTTCTTCAGCACCCGGACCGCAGTCGGGGCGCTGAACATCAGCGTCACGCGGTGGCGCTCGACCAGTTGCCACCAGATCGCCGCGTCGGGGCTGACCGGCGTGCCCTCGTACATCAGCGTGGCCATGCCCGCGATCAGCGGGCCGTAGACGATGTAGCTGTGGCCGACGACCCAGCCGATGTCGCTCGTGGAGAAGAAGGTCTCGCCCGGATGCCCGTCGTAGATGTGCTTCATGCTCGCGGCCAGCGCGACGGCATAGCCGCCGACGTCGCGCTGCACGCCCTTGGGCCTGCCCGTCGTGCCGCTGGTGTAGAGCGTGTAGCTGATGGCATCGGACGGCAGCCACTCGCAGGGCACGCGGGTGCCGAGCAGACGCCCGCGTTGCTCCGCGTAGTCGAGGTCGCGGCCGTCGACGCGCTCGAACGCACTGAGTCCGCGATCGACCATCAGCACCTTCGCCGGCTTGTGCGCGGCCAGCCGGATCGCCTCGTCGAGCAGCGGCTTGTAGGGCACGACCTTGCCGTTGCGGCTGCCCGCGTCGGCGCTGACGATCAGCACCGGTTCGGCATCGTCGATGCGATTGGCCAGCGCGTGGCTCGCGAAACCGCCGAACACCACCGAGTGGATCGCGCCGATCCGCGCGCAGGCCAGCATCGCGAAGGTGGCCTCGGGAATCATCGGCAGGTAGATCAGCACGCGGTCGCCGACGCCCACGCCCTGCTCACGCAGCATCGCGGCCATGGCCTCGATCTCGTCCTTCAGCGCGGCGAAGCTGTACACGCGCTCCTGGCCGACCTCGCTCGACACCCAGATCAGCGCCGCGTCGTCCGGTCGCGCGGCGGCGTGGCGGTCGACCGCGTTGTGGCACAGGTTGGTCCGCCCGCCGACGAACCATCGCGCGAACGGCGGCCGGCTCGTGTCGCAGACCTGATCGAATGGCCGTTCCCAGTCGATCAGCGCCGCCTGTTCGGTCCAGAAGCTTTCTGGATCGTCGATCGAACGCCGGTACATCGCCGCGTAGCTGTCGGTCATCAGGGTCTCCTTGGATCTTGGAATTGAATGCGCGAAATCCGCACGGATCCTCGCATCGGGAGCTTTTCTGAAACTTTCGTTCACAGCGTTCCGTCATGGTGCTGTGGTCCAATCCGGGTTTTCCTGGGAAGAGCCTCGTGGCCACGCCCGGACTTTCCCTAGCCAGGCGCGCACCTGCGGGCATTCGCGCTTGACCGGTACGGAGATGGTGCCTAGTCTCCGCGCCCAACACCGATGAGTACTGTTCGTCCTTCCCGCTCCGCTCCCCGACACCAGAAGCTCCAGCGCGCCATGGCCGCACTGGGGCTGATCTGCGTCGTCGCCAGCGGTAGTTGCTGGGCGCAACAGTCGACCTCGTCCACCAACGGGTCGCACGACAAGCCCAAGGCGCAGGCCAAGGCAGCGCCGGCTAAGGCCGCCGCCAAGCCGGCTGCGAAGAAGACCGCCGAGGTCAAGCCGGCCACGAAGGCCTCGAAGGACGGCAAGTCCTCGAAGCAGGCCTCGGCCAAGGACGCCGGCAAGGACAAGAAGGCCAAGGCCGACGAGGACAAGTCCCCGGCGACTGAGGTTGCCGCCGAGAAGGCTGCTGCGGACAAGACGACTTCCGACAAGACCGCTTCGGACAAGGTCGTTGCCGACAAGCTCGCCTCGAGCAAGCCGGAAGCGAAGGCCGCGGACAAGCCCACGCCGGTGAAGGCCGACGCGAAGGTCGCGGACGCCAAGCCCGAAGTCGCACCGCCTGCCGGCACGATGATGGGCGCCTACGGGCAGAGCCTGATGCGCTCGCCCGCCGGCGCCGCGGCGGTCGCGACGACCGTCGCCGCCGCGGGCACCGCCGCCGCGCTGATCGCGCCGCCCTCGCCTGCCGCGACCCCGAATACCTCGCTGCCGCCGACCGCCCTGATGGGTGCCGCCGCCGGCAACGCGAACGCCAGCGACTCCGTCGCCCGCTTCCTGCAGCAGCGCGGCATCGTCGCGCAGGCGCAGTCGACCTCCGCCTCGCCAAGCGCCGACGCCCCCGCGCCGGGCCTGCTGAACCGGGTGCGCGACAACGCCTCGGACCTGGTGCTGTCGGCGATGAACTTCCTGGGCGTGCCGTACAAGCGCGGCGGCAACTCGGTCAACAACGGCTTCGACTGCAGCGGCTTCACGCGCCACATCTTCGAGATGAGCGTGGGCCTGGTCCTGCCGCGCCGCGCCGACGAGCAGGCCAAGCTCTCCAGCCTGGTGCCGATCAAGAAGGAAGACCTCAAGCCCGGCGACCTGGTCTTCTTCAACACGATGCGCGCGACCTTCTCGCACGTCGGCATCTACGTCGGTGAAGGCAAGTTCATCCACTCGCCGCGTGTCGGCGGCGCCGTGCGCGTCGAGGACATGCGCGAAGCCTATTGGGCCAAGCGTTTCACCGGCGCCCGGCGCGCCGATCTGAACCAGGCAAATCCTGGCACCTGAGCCGGACCTGGCGCGGCGGTCTCCGAGCCCGCCGAGGACACCCGCAGCGGGCCCCTGGCCCGCCACGCCAACGCGGCGCATTCCTGAAGACAAGCCCTGACACGGCACGCCACCGATCCCGGCTATGCTGCGCCCCAGCGCCGTCCGCCGCGATCCTCCGCGATCCACCTTGTCCGCCGTCCTCGATCCCGCCCAGACACCGCTGCACCGAGCCCCCGACCAGATGGGGCAGGCCTTGCTGCTGGCCGTACTGCTGCACGTGCTGCTGCTCGTGGCCATCGGCAACGCGCCCGGAGGGGCGGCGAGACCCGGCGAAGGCGCGTGGGGCCCACTCAACGTGAGACTGCAGGGTGATCGCTACGAGCCCGGCTCGGGGGAGCCCGCCGTCGTGCTGCCCGAGCGCGGACCGGTCGGCGAGGCGAAGCAGCCGCGCTCCGGCGGCGCGGTGCGGGAACGTCCGCCCACACCGGAAGAACAGAAGACTCCTGGCGCCGCGCGCCAGGGGCAATGGAAGCGGCAGCCCGGTGACGAGCTGACCGGCGACGCGCCCGCGGACCGCAGCGCACCGCCGGCAGCGACGGCGCCCACGCCGGCTCCCACACCGACACCGGCTCCACCGGCGCCGACACCCACGCCCGCACCGACGCCTGCGCCGACACCGGCGCCCCCCACGCCGGCGCCTTCTCCAGCGCCCTCGCCTGCGCCAGCCGCCGAACCCGCGCCGGCCCCTGCGATCACGACGCTGACGACGCCCGGTGAAGCCACGGTGACCGCGCCCACGCGCATCGCTCCCGCACGCGACACGGCGCCTGCCCGCTCGACGGTGCCGGCCGATGCGCTGCAGGCCCCTTCGCCGACGCTGCAATTGCCGGAGCGGCCCGCGCCCATCCTCAGCGAGACACCGACGACCGTGCGGCGCATCGACCGCACGCCGATCGAGCGGACACCAACACCGCCCGTGCCGCCGGAACTGAAGGCGCCCGCCGAGCTGCCGCCGTTGACGCCGGCACCAGCCGCCGCGCCGCAACCGGCGCCGACGCCCACACCGGCGCCTCCAACACCTGCGCCGCAGGTCGCACCGCCCGCTCCTGCGCCGTCGCCCACGGCGGCGCCGACGCCGCCCGCGGCAGCAACTCCCACGCCGAGCCCTTCGCCGACGCCTCAACCGCGCACGTCGACCACGCCGTCCCCGGCGCCGACGCCGACGCCGGCCAATCGAATTTCGCTCGACGGCTCGACGAATCCCACCACGACCCAGCCCAGCGTCGGCGCCCCCGATGCGGGCGCGCGCACCGGCCACGACGTGGCGACCCCGGCCTCGACCCCGCCGAACGCCCCGAAGCTGAACCTCGACCTGAACGCGGCGCGCGGTCCGATGCGTCCGCGCGGAACGCCCTCGGGCGTGATCTCCGCCGTGCCCAAGCCGCCTGAGGACAAGGACGCGCTGGCCGAGAAGATCCGGGAGGCCGGCCAGCAGGAATGCCGCAAGGCCTACGCCGACAAGGGCCTGCTGGCGGTGGTGCCGCTGGTGCGGGATGCCGCGCGAGACAAGGGCTGCCGCTGGTGAGTTCCACCGGCCTCGAGTCGCGCTGGCGCGCGCCTCGCGTTGTGCGAACTTCGGTCCAGTTCCCGACGTCTGGGCGGCGATCGTGAAATCTCTGCTATAGTCGATGTCTTCGTTGGGGGGGTAGCTCAGCTGGGAGAGCGTCGCGTTCGCAATGCGAAGGTCGGGAGTTCGATCCTCCTCCTCTCCACCAACAGATCCGGAAGGGGTCGCACCGAAAGGCGCGACCCCTTTCTCTTTGGCGCTCCGGTTTTGAATTCGGTCACCCCGCTCGCGAACAGTCCGCATGCACTGGACGCGTCGTGGACAGTCGCCGCAGACCGGCTGACGGTCCAGAGGACAGCGATGCTCTTGCGAATCACGCAACCGAGCCAAGCAGCTCATCACCTTCGCGGCTTCGCTAGCGCCCCGGCCTCTGGACTTGCAGATAGCTACTCCTTAAGCCGCATGATGGACACCGCGCACCAAGAGCTTTGGGCCGCACGGCTCCCAACAAGAGTCAACGACACACAGCATCGCGGCCATGGTCACGCGCCTTCTTGAAGCTTGACGCGCAATTTGTTAGCGGCACAGGCACAACGCCTCTGCAATCTAGGCCAAGGATCTCAAGAGGTGCGCGCTCCACCTAGATTTCTGTTCGGAAGCCTCCATCTACTACTTCAGCAGGCTGCGGCGCTGCGCCGAAATACACTTCTTCCATTGAGGAGGATGAAAGATGAGGCGAGCCCGTCCGAAGCAGCGGATGCACCAACGTTGGAAGAGCGACTACGTGATGAGGCGACGCCGACGAGCCGGTCGGTCGCGTACGACGCGGCTCTACCGGAGAATGGTCCGCTGTCCGACTGATGTTCTGATTGCCCCGACTCACTTTGCACTCCTCTCACCCAAGGGTCATCAAAATGGGAGCGACGTTTGCTCTTACTTCGAATTCATAGGCAAGTTGCGGAACTTTAGGGGTGGAAGGCTCACTATTGATCTATCTGGAGTGCGCCGAATGGTTGCAGATGCAGCGCTCCTTTTCAAAGCGGAGTTGAGTACTCTGATTCAGACGAGATCGGTGGCAGTTTCGGCTATTGCGCCATTGAGTAATCGGACGCTTCAAGTAATCAAGCAAACTGGCCTAGCCGAACTTCTTGGAATTAGTTGCGATGTGCTTGCAGTACGAGAAGATGTCGTGCACTGGAGGGTGGCAGACGGACCCAGCAACCATGTTGACCCGGAACTCCTTGAACCAATCATGGCCGACATCGAGGAAGTAACTGGCCTAGCATCCCACCCGGTATACCAGGGGGTAATAGAATCCATGGGAAACTGCGTGGAGCATGCATATAAGACCCATCCGGAGATAACACGCCAACTTCCGAAGACTCCAGGCTGGTGGGTATTTCAGCAGGTTCGCAACGGCCACCTGTTCATCAATGTATGCGATCTGGGAATCGGCGTACGACGTGCGCTGCCTCTTTCCTTCTCTGAAGAGGAAGGAATCCTGAAGAAATTTCTTCACATCGTTCGTAGAGTTAAGGGCGCAGACTGTCGGGCGCTGATGGCAGCGATGGAGTATGGTCGCTCTGGGACTGGGAAAGACGAACGAGGACGTGGCATGAGAAACGCGCATGCCGTGGTCGATCAAACAGGCAGCGGATTCTTCTATGCTATCAGCGACCAGGGCTTCTACTCCTATGAAAAAGCACACCCAGAAGCCAGTGCTCGGATCAGCACCAAGAAACTAAGATATTCCATCAACGGCACGATTATGGGTTGGCGCCTCCCCCTCAATCCAGAGACTGCCAGGAGCTCCACATGAATGAACGAGAAATCGTGCGGATCAACATCGCTACGCAGTTCACCAAACTTCCAGGAGGTCGTTATATCCGCCTTGGCCCCAATAGCGGCGAAGACTTTAGGAAGAAATTTCTAATAGGTCCCTTGAGCGAAGGAAAATCCGTACTCGTAGAACTCGATGGCGTTCGCGGATATGGCAGCAGCTTCTTGGAAGAGGCCTTTGGCGGAACCGTTCGAGAATTAAATCTTGCGCTGGAAGATGCACTCAGCCGTATACAGATCGCCACAAACACACCTAGTTGGAGGCTGGACGTGGACGAATACATTCGAACGGCCGCGAACAATATCTCCAACAATAGAAACTAGTTGCCAGCGTTATGCAACACAGCATGGAAATTTCTGTGCAGAGCTTCATTCAGCCTCACGGGGTTACCGACTCGTATTTCCGAAGCACTCAGGCTTCGCAGAATATAGTAGTCGTTGCAATCCCTCAGCCTTCAGAAAAACAAAGTTTGGCGGACAAATTTTCTCCGACTTTCTTTTCCGGCGTACTAGTCGTCCTTGGATGGATCGTAGTAAACAAATTACAGTCAAATAGAGAGAGAAGAAAGCAGGCTCGCGAGAGAATCTCAGAACTCAAGAAAACTCTTAGTGATCTTGAAACGGACATCGTCACGTACCACACAAGTCCGCGAGACCGCGGTGCCGAGAGCAAAATAGTCGGCCAATTAACACGCTTCGAAAAGGCGTGCGCCGGACTCACAGACTATGTCGCGCAGAAGTTCACCTTCCCTGCGCTAGATGAAAGTCGGTTCATCGTGCCTCCAAAGGTGATTCAACAGATGCGACGAGCCATGACGCTGGCTCACTTTCAGGACGAGCACGATGCGGCCCTTGAGCATGAGGACGCCCTCATCCAGGCAATCCAAGTGGCGGTCGACGAAGTTCATGAAGCCTTTGAACGTTGTAGAACTAGTGCGCTCGACTGACGCGGCCCGGAATCGCAATTCCCAGAAGGCGGTCCCGCGCCATCCCGGGAAACCAGGAAAGCCTTGAAGCCTGCGCGCTTCGAGGCCTTTTCTTTGCACGCGGACCAACGCGTCACCGCCCACCGGTTCGCGGTAAAGCCCCAATCGCCATCCGCCGCCTCGCTCAAGACAATCCACGCCTCCCTGCACCCGGCGGCGTCCTTGAGTCACACAACATTACAGTGGTCGTACAAAACGCAAGGTGGGCGCCCTTGGGCAACCCGCAAGATGCGACGCATGGTGGCGTTGGCGGTCTTGCCCTGGAGTTGCGCGGTCGTGGCGGCCGGGCCGACGGCGTCCGCCCCCTCGGTGGAGGGCGCGGGTGAGCTGAACGTCCTTCATTGGTGGACCTCCGCCAGCGAGCGCGCCGCGGCCAACCATGTCGCCGCGCGCATGGCCGAGAACGGCTTGAAATGGGTCGACGGCGCGGTCGCCGGCGGCGGCGGTGGCCCGGCCATCAAGGTGCTGAACGAACGCATCCTGCGCCGCATGGCGCCCAAGGTGGCCCAGCTCAACGGCGCGTCCATGAACGAGTGGGCCGACATGGGCCTGCTGCTGGAACTCGACGGCGTGGCCGCCCGGCGCAACTGGGCCTCGGTCATGTTCCCGCAGGTCATGGCCCAGGTCACCGTGCGCGGCCACATCGTCGCCGCGCCGCTGGGGATCCAGCGCATCAACAACCTCTACCTGAACAAGGCGCTGCTCAAGCGCCACGGCATCGAGCCGCCCAACGACTGGGACGGCCTGGAGCGTGCCGCCATCAAGTTGCGCGCGGCCGGCGTCACGCCGGTGGCCTTCAGCGACGAGCCCTGGCAGGTGGCCACCGTCTTCGAGGCGCTGCTGCTCAGCGAAGCCGGCCCGGCGCTGTACCGCCGCATGCTGGAACAGCGAGACCTCAGCGCCTTCGAGGATCCCGCGCTGGAGCGCGCGCTGAAGCGCCTGCGCAACTGGCGCAACCTCGCGCTGCCCGCCAGCGGCGCGGCGCCCGGCGAGCGGCCCTGGACCGACGTCGTCGCCGACTTCGCCAACGAGCGCAGCGCCATGATGATCATGGGCGACTGGGCCCGCGGCGAGCTGGGCACGATGGGGCTGGAAGGCGAGCGCGACTTCACCTGCAAGGCCGTGCCGGGCACCGCCCAGGCCCATCTCTACAGCATCGACACGCTGGCCATGCTGGCCGGCAACGGCGCCAGCCAGGCCGACCAGGAGAAGATGGCCGAGCTGCTCGGCAGCGCCACGCTGCAGCTGGGCTACAACCGCATCAAGGGCTCCATCCCCGTGCGCCGCGACGTGCCGGTGGACGAACTGGACCCCTGCGCGCAGGCCTCCTTCCACCTCTTCGCCAACCCCGCCACGCCGCGCGTGCCCAGCCTCGTGCACCGCATGGCCTTCGGCGAGATCGGCAAGAACGCCATCATCGAAACCGTCCACCGCTTCGCGCTGGACCCCAGCCAGACCCCCGCCGCCGCCCAGCGCAAGCTGCAGGGCCTGCTGCGCGCGCTGAGCCCAAGGAAAGCCGCCCCATGACCCCGCGAAAAATCCTGATCGTCGACGACGACCAGAAGATCCGCAGCCTCCTCAAGACCTACCTCGAGAAGAACCAGTACGAGGTGCTGCTGGCCCATGACGGCGCCAGCTTCATGGCCGAGTTCGAGCGCCACCGCGACGAGATCAGCCTGTGCATCCTCGATGTGATGCTGCCCGACACCGAGGGCTTCACGCTCTGCCAGTCGGTGCGCCGCCGCTCCGAGGTGGCGGTCATCATGCTGACGGCGAGCGCGGACGAGACCGACCGCATCGTCGGCCTGGAGCTGGGCGCCGACGACTACCTCGGCAAGCCCTTCAACCCGCGCGAGCTGCTGGCGCGCATCAAGGCCATCACGCGCCGCACCGGCCAGGAGAAGACCCGGGAGCCGCGCTATTACGCCTTCAACGGCTTCACGCTGGACCTGCTGGAGCGCCGCCTCGTCGACCCCGACGGCACCAGCACGGCGCTGTCGGGCATGGACTTCCAGTTGCTCAAGCTGCTCGTCGAACACCCCGGCGAGGTGCTGGATCGCAGCCGGCTGGCCGAAGTCACGCGCGGCCGCGACCTGGGACCGCTGGACCGCTCGCTGGACGTGCAGGTGAGCCGCCTGCGCCAACGCCTGCAGGACGACGGCAAGCAACCCGCGCTGATCAAGACCGTGCGCGGGTCGGGCTATGTGTTCTCGACGACCGTGACGCCGCGGCATGCGCCGTGAATCCGCCTGGCAGCGCGCCCGCAAATTCCTCTTCGACAGCCTGCAGGGCCGCTTCGTGCTGGCCATGTTGGGCGGCCTGGCCCTGGTGCAACTCACGGTCAACCTCGTCTGGTACAGCCAGATCGAGCAGCGCGTGCGGCGCCAGACCGAGCTGGCCGCCCACCATGTGACCAGCGGCGCCATGGGGGCCGTGCGCGCCCTGCGCGAACTGCCCGCCGCCTACCGGCCGCTGCTCATCGAGCAACTGCGCACCATGGGCGGCACGCGCTTCCAGGTCTTCTTCAACAACGCCGCGGTGACGGTGACGCCCCTGCCCGGCCAACCCATCGCGCGCATGCTGGAGCAGCGGGTCGCCCAGGAGCTGACGGCCCAGCTTCCGCCGGGCACGCCGGTCCGCGTCGTGCTGGCCTCGCCCATCGGCCTGGCGGTGGCGCCCAGCGGCGCGCTGCTCAGCGATCTGCCGGAAAGCTGGGTGGAGCCCTCGCTGATCGCCGCCGAGCGGCCGGCGCCCTTCCTCGTCATCCAGGCCGAGACCGAGCCGGGCGTGTGGCTCTACCTCAGCAGCACCCTGCCCGACCCCTACTACCTGGAACAGCTGGAGTTCTTCACCTGGCAACGCCTGACCCCGCAGTTGATCGCGCTGGGTCTGGCCGTACTGCTGACGCTGATCGCCGTGCGCGCGATCACGCGGCCGCTGGCGGGCCTGAGCCAGGCCGCCGCGCACGTGGGGCGGCGCGTGGCGCCCAAGCCGCTGCCGGTCAGCGGCACGCAGGAGGTGCGCCAGGCCATCGAGGCCTTCAACGACATGCAGGAGCGCATCCGCCGCTACATCGGCGATCGCGAGCGCCTGTTCGCGTCCATCTCGCATGACCTGCGCACGCCCATCACGCGCCTGAGGCTGCGCAGCGAGCTGCTGGACGACACCGCCGTGCAGGACGAGTTCCATGAGGACCTCGACGAGCTGGACATGATGGTGAAGACCGCCCTGCAGATCGTGAAGGACACCGACATCCACGAGAACCGCGTCCCATTGCGCATCGACCTGGTGCTGCAGAAGATGGTGCGGGACGCGCGCATGGGCGGGCACACGATCGAGTTGCAGAACGAGCCGCTGACCGTCTTCGGCAAGCCGCTGGCGCTCAAGCGCGCCATCGGCAACCTGCTGGACAACGCGATGTTCTACGGCGATGCCGGGCAGGCGGTGGAAGTCAGCGTGGGCAGCGACGAGTCGGGACTCGTGCTCCTCACCGTGCGCGACCACGGGCCCGGCGTGCCGGACAGTGCGCTTGCCCGACTGGGTCAGCCCTACACGCGGCTGGAGCACGGCGCCAGCCTGCGCAAGGAAGGCCTCGGCCTGGGCCTCTCGATCGTGCGCGAGATCGTGGCCGACCATGGCGGCACGGTGCGCTTCCGCAATCATCCGGCGGGCGGATTCGAAGTGCGCGTCGCCCTCCCCGCCGGCTGAGGCCTCACCACCGCCGGAGGCGGCTGCCGAACAGGGCATAGAACAGGATGAGTCCGTACCAGGGCAGCATGACCCAGTAGCCGCGCTGCGGGCTGCTCACATCGGCCAGATGGCCGTAGAGCATGGGGAGCAGCGCCCCGCCGGCAATGCCCATGATGAGCAGCGCCGAGCCGGCGGCCGTGTACTTGCCCAGGCCCTCCAGCGCCAGCGGCCAGATGGACGGCCACACCAGCGCGTTGGACAGGCCCAGCATCGCCAGGAAGAACACCGTGTCGGGCACCGGCGGCACGCCCGCCCAGCCCAGCAGCGCGTGCGAGACGCCGGATCCCGTCGGCGACGACAGCGCCACGCCGAGCACGAACAAGAGGCCGCTCGCCCCCGACAGGATGAGCGCCGTGCGTTGCGACATCCAGCGCGGGATCAGCGCGACGCCCAGCAGATAACCCAGCACCATGAAGCCCATGGTGTAGGACGTCAGCACCCCGTAGTGCTCCACCCCGAGCTCACGGCCATAGAGCCCGATGGTGTCGCCCGCGATCACCTCCACGCCGACATACCCGAACAGCGCGATGGCGCCGAGCACGACCTGCGGATGCTGGAAGACGCCCCAGCGCTTCACGCCGTCCGAACGCGCACCCGACGATGCATCTTCCTCGTCCAGATCGGGCTCGCGCAGCGATGAGAAATGGATCAGGGCCATGAAGACCAGCAGACCTGCGGCCATCACCGCGTAGGGCAGGACCAGGCGCTGCGACAGCTCGTTGCGCAGCGCCTCGCGGCCGACGGCATCCAGGGCCGCGAGGGCCGGCTCGGAGAAGCGCTCCATGCCCGACAGGATCAGCGCCGAGAACACCAGCGGCACGACGATGCCCGCGCCCTTGTTGAACAGGCCCATGATCGAGATGCGCATGGCCGCGCTCTCCCGCGCGCCGATGCAGACGATGTAGGGGTTGATGGCCGTCTGCATCAGCGTCATGCCGCTGGCCAGCGTGAACAGCGCGGCGAGGAAGATCGCGTACTGGCCCGAGCGCGCGGCCGGGATGAAGGCCAGCGCGCCGACGGCCATGACGCCCAGGGCGACCGTCATGCCCTTCTTGTAGCCGATGCGGGCCAGGACGGCCGCCGACGGCAGCGCCATCACCGTGTAGGCAATGTAGAAGGCGAAGGCGACCCACAAGGCCTGGAAGTTGTTGAGCTCGCAGACGATCTTCAGGAAGGGGATCAGCGAGCCGTTCAGCCAGGTGACGAAGCCGAGGATGAAGAACATCAGCCCGATGAAGAGCATGGGCAGCAGCACGCTCTGGCGTGCCGGGGATGTGAGGGTGGTGGTGTGCATGGAGGAGGTCGACCCTTAGAACTTGGCCCGGACACCGACGCTGTAGCGCGCGCCGTTCTCGTACACGCCGATGGGGATGCCGTCCACGGTGTTGGACTTGATGACCTCGTTGTTGATGTTGACCGCGCTGGCATAGATCGCGATGTGGCGCGTCACGTCCCAGCTGGCCGACGCGTCCCACTGCCCATAGGCGGCGTTGACGACCTGACCGCCCATCTCCACGTTGCCGTAGCTCTTGGAGCGGTAGTTGTAGGACACGCGCAGCGTGAGCGGTCCCCGCTCGTAATAGCCGCTGACGTTGAACTGGTCGCGCGAGTTGCCCAGCACCTTCAGGCGCGGCTGGCCCGCCACGGCGCCGGCCTTGGCGTCGGTGAAGGTGTAGTTCACGACGGTGCCGAATCCGGTGTTGCCGAAGGGCTGCTGCCACTGCAGCTCGAAGCCCTTGATGTCGGCGCCGTTGTCGGCGTTGTAGGGGCGCTCCACCGTCAGCGTCTCGCTGCCCACCTGCTCGGACTTGGACGCCTTGTAGGTGAAGGTGTCCAGCTTCTTGATGAAGAAGGTGCCCGAGACCAGCGCGGCATCGGCGTAGTACCACTCGGCGCCGATCTCGGCCTGGTTGGCGTGCACGGGCTTGAGCAGCGGGTTGCCCGCATAGCCCTTGGACAGCACGGTGCCGTCGCGGCGCAGGCCGGGGCTGAGCAGGTCGAAGGTCTGGCGCGCCATGGCGCGCGAGACCGCGCCGCGCAGGACCACTTCCTTGCTGAGGTCGTAGACGACGTTCAGGCTGGGCAGTGCGTCGGTGTAGTTGTGGTCGACGCTGGTGGGCGAGAAACCGCCGCTGGCATTGCCCAGATAACCGTCCGAGGTCTGCTGCGTGCGCACGACGCGCAGGCCGACGTCGCCGCGGAATTTGGCCACCGAGAAGTCGGCCTTGGCATACACGGCGCTGATGCGCTCGTGGATCTTGTAGTTCTCGTTGAGCACGTCCTTGTAGGTCATCGCCTTGTCGAACATCGGGATGCCCTTGCCGGCAACGAGACTGTCGTCGAACCAGGCGTACTGCCTCAGCGCGTCGGGCGTGCCCGCGGCCTGGCTCAACTGCGGCGAGGGGCCGGTGGACAGGTCGGCCAGCGAGAACGACTGCCAGCCGGTCGAGCCCGGCCCGGCCGTGCCCTGGATGCGGGTGTTCCTCAGCGTGTTGTCGCGCAGCTTGACGCCCACCTTCACGGCCTTGACGACGCTGCCGTCGATGTCGAAGGTCAGGTCGCCCTGGGCGTACTTCTCCCGGGCGTCCATGCGGCGGATGCGGTCGTCGCCGGACTTGAGCGTCAGCGCGTTGGGGTCCAGCGGGTTGATGTCGAGGTACTTCACGCCGTAGTGGTCCGGCCCGAGCGAGATCGTGGTGCGCGTGTCGCCTTCCATCCAGAAATGGCGGTCATGCTTGCTGCCGCCGGAACTGCTCGTGGTGCCGGCCTGGCCGTGCACTTGCCAGTTGCCGCCCTGATAGGTGCCGTCGAGATCCGCCACGCGCGACTTGATGTAGCTCTCGCGATAGATGGGCTCGAAGGACACGCCGGTCTTGGGCCCGAAGGTGCCGCCGACCAGCGCCTTGCTGCCGTCGGCCACGGTGATGAACTTCGGGTCGACGGCGCTGATGACGCCGCCCACCGCCAGGCCGCCGGCCTGCCAGAGGTAGTTCTGGTTGTTGTTGTTCATCTTCATGTCCGAATCCATCAGGTTCAGCACGAGATCGGTGGCCGGGTTGGGCTGGAACTGCAGCGCGAGGTTGGCGGTCGTGCGCTCGCGCTCCTGGCGGAATATGGCCGAGCCGCCACCCCAGGAGGCATAGGCGTTGGTGACGGCGCCGTTCTGGTCCTTCACGTCGTACTTGCCGTCGGAGAACTGCTCCAGGCCGTCGCGGCGCATGTGGCGCTTCTGGCTGCTGATGGCCAGCAGCACGCCGAAGGTCTTGGCGTCGTTCTTCCAGTTCAACAGGCCCGACAGCTGCGGGTCGGTCTTGCTTGGCAGCTTGCTGTACATGGCCTCGGCGGCGACCTGCACCGTCAGCGGGTCCTTGAAGGCCAGCGGCCGGCGCGTCTTGACGATGACGAGGCCGCCGATCGAGCCTTCATCCAGATCGGCCGACGGGCTCTTGTAGACGTCCAGGCTGCCGACGATCTCCGAGGGCAGCACGTCGTAGTTGAAGCTGCGCGTCTGCGGCTCGTTCAGCCACCACTCCGACGACGCCACGGCCTGGCCGTTGAGCTGCGTCATGTTGAGGTTCTTGTCGGTGCCGCGGACGAAGATGGCCTTGCCCTCGCCCCAGATGCGGTCCACCGAGATGCCGGGCACGCGCTGCAGCGAGTCGGCCACGTTCTTGTCGGGGAACTTGCCCACGTCTTCGGCGCTGATGCTGTCGACGATGTTCTGCGCCTCGCGCTTCTCGGCCAGGTTCTTCTTCAGCGTCGCCCGCACGCCGCGGACCTCGACGGTGTCGAGCTGCTGGCTGGCCTCCTGCGCATGGGCGGACGCGAATGCCGCCGCGCCCAGCGCCAGCCCGATGAGCCGGGGCAACAGGAGCGGCTTGGGCGCCTGTTTGGATTGAGGCTTGAATTGAGCCTGGGAAAGATTGGGGAGAGGCTTGGCCACGTAGATGCTCCTGGGCAACGAGTGCCCGCAATCTAGTGGCGATGCCTGCGCCCGGAGCGCCGCGTTGCGCTTTGCAGGACTTCATTGCACCGACGTTACGTAGGCGCAAGACGGGGTCAGGTCGCGCCCCCTTTTGCAACCCTTCCGCCATTCGGCCCGTCGGCCCGCTTGCCGTGCATGTACGGCACGCCGCCCCGCGTGGGGCCCGTTCCGAGCACGCCCGGAAAGATTGCGCAACCCGGGCTCCGAATCCCCCGAACGGGCGGTGGGACTCCGTCCGACGCGATTGCGGCGTGGCGTCCGACAGGTCTAGTATTGATCGCTCCCACCCGGCATCCGGGGCCATGCGCTCCAGGGGCCGGGAACCCGCCGCCATGCGGCACTGCCAAACCGGCACCGCCACCAGGAGCACCCCATGCTTGAACTGATCGGCGCGATTCTCGTGGGCGCGTTCGCGCTCACCTTCGGGGTCCTGTGCGTGGGCCCCATGATGCTGAAGTCCGACGACCTCTGAGGCCATGACGGGCGCATGACGGGCACAGGGCTTGCCGTTCAGGCAAGTCATGAAATTCACCGTCCTCACCGTCAATCTCCACAAGGGTTTCGGCTTCTTCAACCGCCGCTTCATCCTGCACGAGCTGCGGGAAGCGGTGCGAGCGGTCTCCGCCGACGTCGTCTTCCTGCAGGAAGTGCTCGGCGAGCATGAACTGCACGCCGCCCGCATCGCCGACTGGCCGCAGGCGCCCCACTACGAGTTCCTCGCGGACAGCCTGTGGAGCGACTTCGCGTACGGCCGCAACGCGGTCTATCCGCAGGGTCACCACGGCAACGCCCTGCTGTCCAAGTTCGCGATCGCGCGGCACACCAACCACGACGTCTCCGTCGAGGGTCCCGAGCGCCGCGGCCTGCTGCACAGCGTGCTGAAGCTCTCCGACGGGCGTGAGCTGCACGCGATCTGCGTTCATCTGGGCCTGCGCGAATCGCATCGCCAGCGCCAGGTCGAGCGCCTGTGCCAGCTGATCGACAGCCTGCCCCCGGGCGACCCGGTCATCGTCGCCGGGGACTTCAACGACTGGCGGCAACGCGCGCACCGGATGCTGAGCCGATGCGCCGGCCTCGCGGAGGTCTTCGTGAAGTCCTATGGCTCCGCGGCGCGGACCTTCCCGTCGCGCTTCCCGCTGCTGGCGCTGGACCGCATCTACGTGCGCGGCGCGTCGGTGCAGCACCCGATCGTGCTGCCGCGCCGGCCCTGGTCGCACCTGTCCGACCACGCGCCGCTGGCCGCGGAGATCCGGCTGTGAAACGCCCCGACTGGCGCACCGGCAACGACCTCGAGCTGCTCGAAAACGGCGAGGAGTTCTTCCCCGCCGTCTTCGCTGCGATCGAGGGGGCGAAGCACGAGGTCCTCATCGAGACCTTCATCCTGTTCGAGGACAAGGTCGGCCTGGCCTTGCGCGAAGTCCTCATCGCCGCAGCGAAACGCGGCGTGCGCGTGGACATGACGGTGGACGGCTTCGGCTCGCCGGAGCTGTCGATGAGTTTCGTGAACGGGCTCACCGACGCGGGCGTGCGGCTGCACGTGTTCGATCCGCCGCCGAAGCTGTCGCGGCGTCTGAAGCCCTTCCGCAGGCTGCATCGCAAGATCGTCGTCGTCGACGGCGGGACCGGGTTCATCGGCGGCATCAACTATTCCGCGGATCACCTGCTCGACTTCGGTCCCGAGGCCAAGCAGGACTACGCCGTGCGCGTGCGCGGGCCGGTGGTCGAGCAACTGCGGCGCGCGACGCGCGAGATCCTGGCCACCGCGACCTCGCAGACGCCGTCCGCCGGGCCGGGCGCCCAGCGTCGCTGGTGGCCGAGCCGTTCGCATGAGCCCCGCAGGAGCGAGCCTTCCGCCGGCCGCGAGGGCACCTCCACGGCCGGTCAGGCGAAGGCGGTCCTCGTCACGCGCGACAACCACCGCCACCGCGACGACATCGAGCGCATGTACCGCCTCGCGCTGCACGCGGCGCAACGCGAGGTGATCATCGCCAACGCCTATTTCTTCCCCGGCTTCCTGCTGCTGCGGAGCATGCAGCGCGCGGCGCGCCGCGGCGTGGACGTCCATCTGATCCTGCAGGGTCAGCCCGACATCGCGTGGGCGCGCTGGGCGGCGCAGCTGGTCTACGACCAGTTGATGCGGGCTGGCGTCCACATCCACGAATACTGCGAACGGCCGATGCACGGCAAGGTCGCACTGGTCGACGACCATTGGGCGACGGTGGGCTCCAGCAACCTCGATCCGCTGAGCCTCTCGTTGAACCTCGAGGCCAACCTGATCGTCGAGGACCGCGCATTCAACCGCGCGTTGCGCGACAAGCTGCTGCCGCTGATGAAGAGCCAGTGCAAGCTGCTGAAGCTCGAGCACACCAACGCGCATCGCTGGTGGTGGCGCTTCGGCGTGGGCACGCTGGTCTTCCACGTGCTGCGGCATTTCCCGCGCTGGCTGGCGCGCCTGCCGCGGCAGACGCAGCCGCTGATGCCGGTGGCCGAAACGCCGGTGGTGGTGAGCGCACCGCAGACACCGGGCGCGGAGGCCTGGCAATGGCAGGTCGCCGAGCGTCTGAGCAAGGAGACGGTCGAGTGAGTGCGACACCGACGCCGGACGCCGCGGGGCATCGCCCGGCGCGCTGGCGTTGGGGCCGATGGCTGGGTGGCGTGTTCGCAGTCGCCGTCGTGGCCCTGCTCGCGTGGGCGGCCCATCAGGTCGATTGGGACGAGGTCGGCGACGCGCTGCGGCAGTTGCCGTCGAGCGTGCTGATCGGCGGGGCGGCGCTGTGCGCGGTCAGCCACCTGATCTACAGCGGCTACGACCTGATCGGCAAGCGCTGGGCGCATCACGCGGTGCCGACGCGGCGGGTGATGCTGATCACGTTCATCAGCTACGCGTTCAATCTCAACCTCGGCTCGCTGGTAGGCGGTGTCGCGATGCGGCTGCGGCTCTATGCGCGCGAGGGCCTGAGGCACCCGCTGCCGGCCAAGATCCTCGCGCTGAGCATGGCCTCGAACTGGCTCGGCTACGGACTGCTGGCGGGCGGACTGTTCCTCTTCGGCTGGCTCGAACCGCCGGCCGACTGGCACGTCGGCGCCACCGCGCTGCGCGGGCTGGGCGCGGTGATGTGGGTCGTCGTTGCCGCCTACCTGGCGCTGTGCGCGTTCTCCAGACGCCGCGAATTCAGACTGCGCGGCCACGACTTCTTCGTCCCCAGCCTGCGCATCGCGCTGATGCAGCTGGCGATCTCGTCGGCCAACTGGTTGACGATGGGCGCGGTGCTCTGGGTGCTGCTGCAGCAGGGTGTCGACTACGGCCACACCTTGTCCGTGCTGCTGGTGGCCGCGGTCGCGGGCGTCATCGCGCATGTGCCCGCTGGCCTGGGCGTGCTCGAAGGCGTCTTCGTCGCGTTCCTAGGCCCGGCGCTCGGCCACGGGCAGGTCCTCGCCGCGCTGATCGCGTACCGGGCGCTGTACTACCTCGCGCCACTGTCGATCGCGGCCGTTGCCTACTTCGTGCTCGAAGCCCGGGCGCGACGATGACCCGTCAGCGCCTCATCACAGCCCAGGCGTCAACAGCATGAAGTAGCCCGGCCCCGGCGCTGCCCCGTAGAGCGGCAGCAGGTGGCACGGCGGCGCTTCTCCGTACTGGATGGTGACGTTCAGCCCCGCCGCGACCGCCACCTTGGCCGAACTCACCCAGCCCTTGCAGATGCTCGGGCTCACGCCGTTCCAGGCGGTTTCCGTGTTGCAGAGCTGGATCCAGTCGTTCCGGAAATTCATGTAGGCGTGGACGGTGCCGTCCTTGTCCTGCAGCAGCCGCTGCACCTTGCCGGTACACCACTGGGGGTCGGCGTTCGCCGCGGAGCCGAGGACGAGCAGGCTCAGGGCGGCGCTGCGCAGAGAGAAACGGTGGAGTCGCATGGGAGATCCTGCGTCGAAGTGAGGGGCGAGCCGTCGTGGACATGCAGGCAGGCTCACGCGCTCCCTCGATCGGGGTCGTGCGACAGTGGATCCTCCCTGGATGCCGGTGGTCCGGCTCGTTCTTGTCGGCGCGTTCCAAGGCGCCGCGCGGGAGATTAACCGATCGGGCACCCGGTTTGCTGAGCCTGCCGCGAGCATCCGCATCGGATGCGCCGCACCGCTCGACAAGGACATCGCCATGCCCCGCCTTCATTTTCAGGTCGCCGCGCTGAGCGCGCTGCTGTTCACCCTGCCCTTCGTGCAGGCCGCCGACGAGGCCGGCAAGGGCACCGGCAACGAGCAGCCCGGCAAGCTCAAGACGGCCATCGCCAGGACCGTGGGAAAGATCCGGCTGGACGGCGACATGCTCGCCGTGCTGAAGGCGCATGAGGGCCTGCGGCCCAAGGCGATCGAGAAGATCGACGTGCCCGCCGCCCGCGCCAATCCCACCGTCGCCGACGCCGTGAACGCGCTGCTGCGCCAGAACGGCCGCAGCACCGATCCCGCGCAGTTCGTGCCCGGCGTGACCAGCATCGACGGCACCGTGCAGGGCGGCGCCGGCATGATCCCGGCGCGCTTCTACACGCCGGCCGGACCCGGCCCCTTCCCCGTCGTCGTCTACTTCCATGGCGGCGGCTGGGTCATCGCCGACAAGCAGGTCTACGACGCCAGCGCGCGGGGCATCGCCAAGGCGGCGCAGGCGGTCGTGGTGTCCGTCGACTACCGGCAGGCGCCGGAGAACAAGTTCCCCGCCGCCTGGGACGATGCGCTGGCCGCCTACAAATGGACGATCGCCAACGCGGCCAGCTTCAAGGGCGACATCAGCCGCGTCGCGCTGGCGGGCGAAAGCGCCGGCGGCAACCTCGCGCTGGCCACGGCGATCGCGGCGCGCGATGCCAACCTTCAGAAGCCCGCGCATGTGCTCGCTATCTATCCGGTCACGCAGAGCAGCCTCAACACCGAGTCCTACCTCGAGAACGCCGCCGCACAGCCGCTCAACCGCGCGATGGTCGAGTGGTTCATCGACAAGCTGCTCGACAACAAGGAACAGCTCAAGGACTGGCGTCTGAACCTGGTCGACGCGAAGCTCTCGGGCCTGCCGTCGGTGACGCTGATCAGCGCCCGCGTGGATCCGCTGCGCTCGGATAGCGCCAAGATGGAAGACGCGCTGAAGAAGGTCGACGTGCTGGTCGAGCGCCGCGACTACGAGGGTGTCACCCACGAGTTCTTCGGCATGGCCGCCGTCGTGGAGAAGGCGCGCAATGCGCAGGCCTTCGCCGGTGAACGGCTGCGCAAGGCATTCGGGAATTGAGTGGCCGCGCGAGGCCGTCAGTGTGGAGAGCCCCCCGGCCCCTCAAGCACTGACGGCCCGCGCTGCGCCCTTACACCGCCCAGCGCAACATCGGCGCGGCGACGGAAAGTGGTGCCGGCTGGTGGACGACTTCCGGCTCGCGGCCGGGCGTGCTCAGCACGCGGTCGAGCAGCCGCTGCTCCAGCGAGGCGAAGGCCGCGTCGCGTCGACGCGGACGCGGCAGATCGATGCGCAGGTCCAGCGCGAGTTGACCGTCCTCGATCAGCAGCACGCGGTCGGCGAGCGCGACCGCCTCGGCCACGTCATGCGTGACCAGCAGCGCGGTGAAGCGATGCCGCGTCCACAGCGTCTCGATGAGCCGCTGCATGTCGATGCGGGTCAGCGCGTCCAGCGCGCCGAGCGGCTCGTCGAGCAGCAGCAGCTTGGGCGCATGGACCAGCGCGCGCGCCAGCGCGACACGCTGCCGCTGACCGCCGGACAGCCGGGCCGGCCACTCGCCGGCGCGGTCCGCGAGACCGACCTGCGCCAGCGCTTGCCGTGCGCGCTCGCGCGCATCGGCGCCTGCCAGTCCCAACGCCACGTTGTCCAGCACCCGCGCCCACGGCAGCAGCCGCGCATCCTGGAACATGAAGCGCGTGTCCTCCGACTCGCCCGCTTCGAGCGCGCCGGCGCTCGGCGTCTCCAACCCCGCGAGCAGGCGCAGCAAGGTGCTCTTGCCGCAGCCGCTGCGCCCGATGATCGCGACGAACTCGCCGGGTGCGATGTCCAGGTCTATGCCCTGCAAGACCTGACGCTCACCGAAGGCCTTGCCCAGACCGGCCAGCGCCACGGCTTGCCCCCTCCCCGGCCCATTCGCAGGCGCCGTCGCGCCGGCCTCGCGATGCACGGCTGCACGATGCGAGGCTTCGCGTTGCGACGCCGCAGGGGGCAGCGCCGCAGGCTGCGAATCCTGCCATTCGGTCAGGACGTCGATCTCGGTCACGCTCATCATGTGTTGCCCATCAAGTCTGCGGTCACGTCAGCGTTCATGCCTGATACCCCGGATGCCAGCGCAGCCACGCGCGTTCCAGCGCCTGCGCCGCGACGTCGGCCAGCTTGCCCAGCAGCGCGTAGATCAGGATGCCGACCAGCACCACGTCGGTCTGCAGGAACTCGCGCGCGTTCATCGTCATGTAGCCGATGCCGCTCTGCGCCGAGATCGTCTCGGCCACGATCAGCAGCACCCACATCAGGCCGAGCGAGAAGCGCAGCCCCACCAGGATCGACGCGATCGCGCCCGGCAGGATCACCTGGCGATACAGCGACCAGCCGCTGAGGCCGTAGGAGCGCGCCATCTCGATCAGATCGCGGTCCACGCCGCGGATGCCGTGGAAGGTGTTCAGGTAGACCGGGAAGAACACCCCCAGCGCGACCAGGAACAGCTTGGCCGTCTCGTCAATCCCGAACCACAGGATGACCAGCGGGATCAGCGCCAGCGGCGGGATGTTGCGCAGCATCTGCAGCGTCGTGTCGAGCGCGGTCTCGGCCCAGCGCTGCGAGCCGGTCAGCAGGCCCAGCAGCAGTCCGAGTCCGCCGCCGATCGTGAAGCCGATGAAGGCCCGGCCGGTGCTGACGGCCAGATGCCGCCACAGCTCGCCCGACAGCGCCAGCTCCCATGCGGCCTTCGCCACGGACGACGGCGCCGGCAGCACCCGCGTCGACAGCCAGCCCGCCTGCGCGCTCAACTGCCACAGCGCCAGCACCGTCAGGGGCACGAGCCAGGGCACCAGGCCCTTGAACGCGCCGATGCCGCGGCCCGGTGTCGTCGGGGCCGCTTGGGGTTTGGCCTCGCCCTCGGCAGAGGCCTGGGCCTTGATCGCGACGGCACTCATCTCAGCTCGCCGCGGCCAGCTTGGCCGGACCGGGAACGAAGTTGTTGGCGACGATCTCGCCGAACGGACCGGTCAGCTTGGGCGCGCTGAGCTTCTCGCGCACGTCCAGCGGCAGCAGCGGGAAGACCAGTTCGGCGAAGCGGTAGGCCTCCTCCAGATGCGGATACCCGCTGAGCACGAAGTACTCGAGGCCCAGCGCCGCGTACTCCTGGATGCGATCGGCCACCTGCTGGGGATTGCCGACCAGCGCCGTGCCCGCGCCGCCGCGCACCAGGCCCACGCCGGCCCACAGGTTGGGCGAGATCTCCAGTCCCGCGCGGATGTCGTTCTTGTCGAAGCGACCGCCGTGCAACTCCGCCATGCGGCGCTGACCGACCGAATCCATCGAGGCGAACTTGGCCTGCGCCGCGGCGATCACGTCATCGTCGAGGTGCTTCACCAGATCGCCGGCGGCGGCCCACGCTTCCTCTTCGGTCTCGCGCACGATGACGTGCAGGCGGATGCCGTACTCGAGCTTCCGGCCCTTCGCTTCCGCGGCCGCGCGCACTTCGCCGATCTTCTCGGCGACGGCCTTGGGCGGCTCGCCCCAGGTCAGGTAGGTGTCGACCTGCTCAGCCGCGAGGTCGATGGCCGGCCCCGACGATCCGCCGAAGAACACCGGCGGATACGGCTTGTTGATCGGCGGGTACAGCAGCTTGCCGCCCTTGACGCGCAGTTGCTCGCCGTCGAAGTCGATGGCCTCGCCGTCGTGGCTCGCGCGCAGCACGTCGCGCCACACGGTCAGGAACTCGGTCGACAGCGCGTAGCGCTCCTCATGCGGAAGGAACAGGCCGTCGCCGGCGAGTTCATCCGGATCCCCGCCGGTGACCAGGTTCACCAGCAGCCGCCCCCCGGACAAGCGATCGAGCGTCGCCGCCATGCGCGCCGACTGCACCGGTTGCACCAGCCCCGGCCGCAGCGCGACCAGGAACTTCAGGCGCCGTGTGGCATCGATGAGGCTGGCCGCGACGATCCAGCTGTCCTCGCAGCTGCGGCCGGTGGGCAGCAGCACGCCTTCGTAGCCGAGGCTGTCGGCCGCGATCGCGATCTGGCGGTAGTAGTCGAAGTCCGCGACGCGGGCGCCCTTGGAGGTGCCGAGGTAGCGGGAATCGCCGTGCGTGGGGATGAACCAGAGGATCTTCATGGGGGAAGCTCGTGTGAGGGAGCCACGGCGGACGCCGCGGCGGAGGGCTTGCGGGTTGGCTGGGTCGTGCCTGCGAGGCGTCGCCGAGTCGCTGAGCGCGTCGCTTACTTGGCAGCGGTGCGGAGCGCCGTCGGCAACGCGTCGGCGATGCGGATCGGCTTGGGGATCAGCTTGAGCGCGTGGAAGGCGTCGGCGATCTTCTGCTGCTCGGCGGCGATGGCCGGCGTGATCGGCTGGATGCCGTAGGCGAAGCGCGCGGCGGCCACCTCGGTCGTCGCCAGGTCCAGCCCGATCTGCGGCGCGAGCAACGCGGCCACGGCGGCGCTGTTGTTCTCGGACCAGCGGTCGAGCTTGGCGAGTTCCTCGATGATGGCCTGGACGACCTGCGGGTACTTCTCCGCGTAGCCGCGCTCGGCCAGGTAGAACTGGTGGTTCGCGACGACGCCCTTGCCGTCGGCCACGACACGCGCGCCGAGCTGGCGTTCGGCCGCGGCCAGGAATGGATCCCAGATCACCCAGGCATCGACGGCGCCGCGCTCGAACGCCGCGCGCGCGTCGGCCGGCGGCAGGTAGACGACGGTGATGTCGGTGTACTTCAGGCCCTGCTTCTCCAGCAGCTTGACCAGCAGGTAGTGGACGTTGGAGCCCTTGTTCAGCACGACCTTCTTGCCCTTGAGATCGGCCAGCGTCCTGATCGCCGAATCCTTCGGCACGATCAGCGCTTCCGCGGCCGGCGCTGGCGGTTGGTTGGCGACGTAGACCAGGTCCGCGCCGGCGGCCTGCGCGAAGATCGGCGGTGCCTCGCCGACGGTGCCGAAGTCGATGGAACCGACGTTCAGGCCTTCCAGCAACTGCGGGCCGGCGGGGAACTCGGTCCACTTCACGGCGATGCCTTGCGCGCTCAGGCGCTTCTCCAGATCGCCCTTGGCCTTCAGCACGGTGAGCGTGCCGTACTTCTGGAAGCCGATGCGGACCTCGGCGGGCTTGGCCGCCGTCTGCGCGCTGGCGACGCCGGCGAACAGGCTGAGCGACGTGGTCAGCGCGGCAGCGAAGGCGAGCGCGCCGCGGCGGTCGAGGAAGAACGTCATGGTCGTGGTCCTGGAGTGTGAGAAGTCGGGAGGGGTCGGAGGAATCGCAGGTGCGAGGCTCGGTGCTTGCCCGAAGCGTCCGGAGGCGCTCAGAGCACCAGCGCGGGTCGCGAGAGCGGCTCGACGGGCCGGGGGGTCGGCACGCGGTCCAGCACCTGCGACGCACCGGCGAGCAGGCGGCGGGCGATGTCGTCGTTGATGCGGTACTCGCCGGCGGCATCCTTGGCGATCTGCGCGTCGCAGGCGTAGACGCCGTCGACATGCGAGCGCGCGCCGAGCGCGGACAGGACCGGCAGCAGGCCGTAGTCCAGTGCCAGCAGATGCGCGAGGCTCCCGCCGGTGGCCAGCGTCCACACGCTCTTGCCCGCGAGGCCGTCCTGCGGCAGCAGGTCGAGGAAGACCTTCAGCAGCCCGCTGTACGCGGCCTTGTAGATGGGCGTGGCGAGCACGACGACGCGCGCCTGCGCGACGGCGGCCAGCGCGGCGCGGATCTCGGCGTCCTCGACGTCGGCATGCAGCAGCGGCTGGGCCGGCAGGTCGCGGATCCGCAGCGTGCGGGTCGACAGGCCGTGATGGTGAAGCCGCTCCGCGGCGGCGCCGAGCAAGGCGCCCGAGCGCGACTTCACGCTGGGGCTCGCGGCGATGAGCAGGACGGGCGAGCCCGGGACGTCGGGGGTCGAGGCGGTGGCGGAGGCGGTCATGGCGGGGGGAGATGAAGCAGGAACCGCCTCATTCTGCGAACCGCCCCTCCCTCGCCGAACGAAGGAGATCGCCGATGCTTACGCGCTTTGCGGCTATCGACGCCTTTCGCCCCTTCCGTTCAGCCCTTGCTTCGCTTGCGCGCCGGTGCCGCCGGCTTCTCCGCCGGAACGAGCGACGCCAGGATCTCATCGCGGCAGGTGGCCAGGATCTCATCCGCCAGCGGCGAGTCGTCCGGGCAGGCGCGCGACATGACGATCGCGCCGATCGCACGCGCGAACATGCCGAGGCACCGGGCGCGCACCTCGTCGGCGTTCGCGTTCTCGAGCGTCGTGCCCTCCAGGTTCAGCGCAGCCAGCAAGCGCTCGACGCCGTCGGCGAACGTCGTGCGCACCGCCTCGGGCTGGCGCGCCGCGTCGCCCCCGAGCGCCGCCATCGTGCATCCCATCCCCGGCGTGTCGCGGTGCTCGCGCGACAGATAGAACCGGACGAAGTCTGCCGCCGCCATGCCCGCGGTCAGCTCCGCGGTCTGTGCGATGCCGCAGGCCGCCGACTCCGCCATCAGCTCGGCCTTGGACTGGAACTGCTTGTAGAAGCCGCCGTGCGTGAAGCCCGCCGCGGCCATCAGGTCGACGACGCCGATGCCGTCGTAGCCCCGCTCACGGAACACGCTGGACGCCGTCCGGACCACGTGCTCCCGGTTGGCCTGCGCCTGTGCCTTGCTGACTTTCATCTGTCGCCGTGCCTGTGGATGCGTGCGAGAGGGTCACTATACATAGATGCCGATCATCATTTAAACGTTGACTTTTTGGATTACAAACATAATCATTGAAGTCCAAAGATTGGAGACAGACGAATGAAGTTGATCGAGGTCCATGCCCGTTCCGTGCTCGCGCTGGTGGCAGGTCTTGCCTGTGCCAGCCTCGGCCATGCCGCGGCCTTCAAACTCAAGGAGCAGAGTGCCGCCGCCCAGGGACGCGCCTTCGCGGGGTCGATCAGCGAGGGCGGGGATGCCTCCGTGATCGCCAACAACCCCGCCGCGATGACGCTGCTCGATGGGCGGCTCGTCCAGGCGGACGCCGCGGTCGTGAGCTACTCGGCCAAGTTCGACGGCTCGGGCCGGGATGCGCTGGGCCGTCCCCTGTCGGGCGGGAATGGCGGCGATGCGGGTCAGACCGCGGTGATCCCCTCGCTGTACTTCCACACGCCGGTCACGGACCGGATCCATCTGGGGTTCTCCGTGACCGCCCCTTTCGGATTCAAGACCGAGTACGACGACGGCTGGGTGGGACGCTACCAGGGCGTGAAGACCTCGCTGAAGGTGATCGACGTCGGCGTGTCGGGCGCCTACAAGGTCAATGACGTCCTGTCGCTGGGTGCCTCCGTGTTTGCGGAGCGCCTGGACGTCAAACTGCGCAATGCCGTCGACTTCGGCGCACAGCTGGCGGCCGCCCGCGTGCCGGGCTTCCTGCCCACCAGCGCGGACGGGACCCTCGATGTCGAAGGCGACAACACGGAGGTCGGCTACACGCTGGGCGCCTTGCTGCGCCCCGTCGACGGCACGACGGTGGGCCTGGCCTACCGCTCCGAGGTCAAGCACAAGGCCAAGGGCGTGGACGCGCGCTTCTCGATTCCCGCCGCGGCCAACGCGGTGCTGTCGGTGGCGGCCCCCAACACCTTCGTGAACACCACGGTGGACACCGAGCTGACGATGCCGGCGTCATGGACGCTCAGCGTCAGCCAGCGGCTCAGCCCGCAATGGACGGTGATGGCCGACTACTCGCGCACCGCGTGGCACAAGTTCGACAAGGTGGTGCTGGACTTCGCGTCCAACCTGCCCAACCAGACGCTGGACTTCGGCTATCGGGATTCGTCGTTCTACTCGGTGGGTACGGAGTACCGGATGAACGACGCCTGGACCTTCCGCGGCGGCTTCGCCTACGACCAGACGCCGGTCACCGATGCGGTGCGCGATGTCCGCGTGCCCGATGTCAGCCGCCGGTGGCTGTCGCTCGGCGCGACGTGGCGCACGAGCAAGCAGCTGGCCTACAGCGTGGGGTACACGCACCTGTTCATCAAGGACACGAGCGTCAACCTGACCTCGCCCTCCGCGAGCACCCTGCAGGGCTCGTACAAGGTGGGCAGCGACATCCTGGCGGTGTCGGCCCAGTACAGCTTCTAAGCGCGCCGCCCCCTGCGGCTCCCGCTCCGGTTCGCGCCGGTTCTCGCCAGCGCGAATCACGATCCAGGGGTTGTCGTGCGTTCGGCACACGACCCATTCGCCTCGGACGGCAACGTCCGGGGCATTTTTTATTGCCAGCGGAGACGGGAACAGCCGCCGGTCATTGCGTCGCCTGCGGCAGATGCCCGAGCGGCATCTCCGTCTGCGCCTTGACCGTGGCGATCGCGAAGTTGCTGCGGATGTCGCTGACGCCGGGCAGCTTGAGCAGCACGCCCAGCAGGAACTGCTCATAGGCCGGCAGGTCGGTCACCACCACCTGCAGCAGGAAGTCCGATTCGCCCGAGACCAGGTGGCAGGAGACCACCTCCGGCAGTTGCGCGACGGCTTCGCGGAAGGCCGTCGAGGTCACGTCCTGGTGGCGCTCGACCCTCACGCCCACGAACACCGTCAGGCCCAGCCCGACGCCGGCCCGGTCCAGGTTCGCGTGATAGCCGCGGATGACGCCGGCCTCCTCGAGCAGGCGCACGCGGCGCAGGCAGGGCGACGGCGACAGGCCGACCTCCTCCGCCAGTTGCACGTTGGTCAGCCGGGCGTCGCGCTGGAGCGCGGCCAGGATCCGCCGATCCAGGTTGTCGAGTTTCAACATTGGCATGAAATCAGTTCGATGGGGTGCTTTTGGGGCGGAGTATGCCAATCCAACGGCGATCGACGACTCACTTCGCAATGCATCCACCGGCCGGCGCCGATAGAGTGCCAGGTGTTGCTCACTACACGGCGAACCGGCTCACGGTCATGGCGAATCTCGGAGTTTTCATTGGCGCGCTGGTCGCCGTCTACCTGGTCCCCGGACCGGACATGGTCCTCGTGCTGCAGACCGCCAGCACGCAGGGGCGCCGGCAGGCGCTCGCGACCACCGTCGGCCTGGGCGTGGCGCGCGCTGCCCACGTGACCCTCGCCGCCATCGGCCTGGCAGCACTGCTCAAAGCAGTGCCCTGGGCCTTCGAACTCGTGCGGATCATCGGCGTGGTCTACCTGGTGTGGCTCGGCCTCAAGCTCGCGCGGGCATCGAGCCTGGCGCCGGACATGGACTCGGCCGGCGCAGGTTCCTCGTCCACCGCCTACCGCGCCGCCATGTGGCGCGGCCTGCTGACCAACATCACCAATCCGAAGGCGCTGCTGTTCTGCTCGGTGCTGCTGCCGCAGTTCGTGGACGCGGGTGCTGGTCACGTCGGCGCGCAGTTCCTGATGCTGGGCGTCGTGCTGGTGGCACTCGGTCTGGCGTTCGACGTCCTCTATGCCCTGGCGGGCGGTGCGATGCGGCAGTGGATGCAGCGTCGTCCCTTCGCGGAGACGCTGCAACGCTGGACCTTCGCCGCGATGCTCATCGGCTTCGGCGCGCGGCTGGCGCTGGTGGCACGGCCGTAGAAGCGACCGTAGAAGCGCCGCCTCAGGAGAGGCGTTCGAGTTCCCTCAGCACCTCGCCCCGCAGGTCCGCCACCGCCGCGCTGCCGCGTCCGCGCGGATGCACCAGCGGCACCTCGATGCGCCGCACGATGCGGCCCGGCGCGGCGCCGAGCACCAGCACGCGATCAGCCAGCAGCACGGCTTCTTCCACGTCGTGCGTGACCAGGATCAGGCTGGTGCCATGTCTTGCCGCGACCTCGCGCACGAGGTCCTGCAACCGCATCCGCGTGAACGCATCCAGCGCGGAGAACGGCTCGTCGAGCAGCAGCACACGCGGTCGCGTGTAGAGCGCCCGCGCGATCGCCGCACGTTGCGCCTGTCCACCGGACAGCTGGCGCGGCAAGGCCTCGCCGAGCTCGCCCAGGCCGACCTCGCGCAGCAGCGTGTTGACCCACGCCTCGTCGTGTCCCTGGCCGAGGTCGAAACCGACGTTCTCAGCCACCGTCAGCCATGGGAACAGACGCGGCTCCTGGAACACGACGCCGATGTCGCGATCCGGTCCGCGGCGCGCGCGGCCGTCGAGACGCACCTCGCCGTCGAAGTCAGGATCCAGCCCGGCCGCGATGCGCAGCAGCGTGCTCTTGCCACAGCCGCTCGCACCGACGAGGCCGAGGACCTCGCCTGCGCTCAGGTCGAAGTGGACGTCCTGCAGCACGGCGGGCGGACCGCCGCCCTCCTTCCGATCGCCGTCATCGCGGCCATCGCGACCGTTGTCGGTGCCATTGCGGGTGAAGCGCTTGGCGCGCACGGACACGGTCAACAGGCTCATGCATGGCCTCCGAAGCTGTCGCGCCAGTGCAGCGCGCGTTGTTCCACCGCGGCCATCAGGCTGTCGGTCAGTTTGCCCAGCAGCGCCAGCAGCACGATGGCCGCCATCACCAGGTCGGCGCGGCCGGTTTCGCGGCCGTCGGTGAGCAGGTAGCCCAGGCCGCGGCTCGCCGCGATCAGCTCCGCCGCGACCATGAACATCCACGCGAGGCTGAGTCCGTTGCGCAATCCGGTGAGCAGCGCCGGCAGCGCCGCAGGCAGCAGCACGCGGCGCGCGAGCGCCACGCGACCGAGTCCGCGCAGCCGCGCGACCTCCACCAGCTTGCGGTCCACATCGCGGAAGCCCGAGGACACGCCCATGTAGACAGGGAAGAAGGCGCCGATCGCGATCAGCGCGATCTTGGAGGCCTCGTCGATACCGAGCCACAGCAGCAGCAGCGGGACCCAGGCGAGCGACGGAATCGCGCGCAAGGCCTGGAAGCTCGGCGTGAGCACCGACGCCGCCAAACCGGACAGGCCGACCAGCGCGCCGAACAGCACCGCCAGCCCCGCGCCCAGCGCGAAGCCGCCGGCCACGCGCAAGGTGCTCGCGAGGACGTGCTGCGTCAGTTGGCCGTCGCGCAGCATCTGTGCGAGCGCCGCGGCGACGTCGCTGGGCGCCGGCAGCAGGTTGGGCGCGATCCAGCCGAAGCGCACTGCAGCTTCCGCCAGTGCGAGCACCGCCACCGGCGGCAACGCGCCCAGCAGCCACGCGGGCCATGGCCACGCGGTCCGCGTCCCGTCGGATCTCATTCGAGTCGCCGCTGGCTGTTCCGGCAAGACCGGCCCGAGCGACGAAACGGCGCGTGCGATGAGGTCGGGATCGGCGCTCATGGCTGTGCCCTCAGTCCTTGCATCGCTGCGGGGTCAGGCCTTGATCAGCCCGTTGGCGAAACGCGTGTCGACCAGCTCCGCGATCGTGCGGTTCAGGTCGACACCGGGCTTCACGAGTTGCTCGGCGCTCAGGATCGGCGCTGCCGCCTGCAATGCCTTGACGTGCTCGTCCGACGGCTGCGGATGCGAGAAATCGCTGCGCAGCTTCACCTGCAGCAAGGCCACCGGCAGGCTGACCTTGGCTTCCTCGGACAGGATCTTCGCGGCGTCCGACGGATTGGCGATCGTCCAGGCACGCGCCCGCTCGTAGGCCGCGATCACACGTTTCACGGTCTGCGGGTTGCGGTTCAGGAACTCCTCGCGCACGTTCAGGAAACCGTAGGTGTTGAAGCCGACGTTGCGGTACAGCAGCTTCGATCCGGCATCGAGCTCGCTCGCCGCCATCAGCGGATCGAGCCCGGCCCACGCATCGACGCGGCCCTGCTCCAGCGCCGCGCGGCCGTCGGCGTGCTGGAGCGCGACATGCTCGATGTCGCCGCGCTTCAGGCCCACCGTGTGCAGCGCGCGCAGCAGGAAGAGGTAGGGATCGGTGCCCTTGGTCGCGGCGATCTTCTTGCCCTTCAGGTCCGCGAGCGAGCGGATGCCGGAGTCCGGACGCACGACGAGCGCCGTCCATTCCGGCCGCGAGAAGATGTAGGGCGCGCGGATCGGATTGCCGTTCGCGCGCGCCAGCAGCGCGGCCAGGCCGGCGGTCGAGCCGATGTCGATGCTGCCGGCGTTGAGGTATTCCAGCGCGCGGTTGCTGCCGGCGCTCAGCACCCAGCGGACCGAGGAGCCGTCCTTGGCCAGGTCCTCCTCCAGCCAGCCGAAGCGACGCAGCACCAGGCTGGTCGGCGAGTAGTAGGCGTAGTCGAGCTTGAGCTCCTTCGGTGCCGCCGTGCCTTGCGCCCGCAGCGGGCCGGCGGCCAGTCCGGCCGCGAGGCCCGCGCCCAGCACCAGGGCGTCGCGACGCGTCGGATGGCTGTTGTCGTTCTTGTCGTTCTTGTCGTTTTTGTCGTTCTTGTGGTTCTTGTCGTTCTTGGAATCGATCTTGCGGGTCATGCGACGGGCTCCGTCAGGGGGATGTCCAGGGAAGTCAGCGTAGGGTCACGACCGTCGGCGGTCGCTGCGGCAGAGGGCGCGGGTTCGGTCGATTCGACGGCTGCGTCGGTGCTCGGTTCGCCGAGGCGGACACGACGCCCCGCGTGCGTCGGCTTGAGCCCGTCGCCTTCACCGAACAGCCGCGCCCGCAAGGTCTTCGGCGTGGCGTCGACGTCGGCTCCCTCACCCGCTTCGGGTCGATAGCGACCACGACGACGCAATTCCGGAACCACGAGATCGACGACATCGCGGAAGGTCTCGTGCGCCAGCGCGAAGGCCAGGTTGAAACCGTCGAGGCCCGTGGCGTCCTGCCAGGCGATCAACTGGTCCGCGATCTCCGAGGGATCGCCGACGAAGACAGGCCCTCGCCCGCCGAGTCCGATGAACGCGGCCGCTTCGCCGACCGTCCAGCGCCGCGTCGGATCCGCGCTGCTGAACGAGGCCAGCGCCGTGCGCCCCGCCTGCGTGTCGAGGTAGTCGATGGTCGCGTCCAGCGGATACCGGCTGAAGTCGACACCGGTCCAACCCGACAGCAGCGCCAGCGCGGCTTCGATGTCAACGTGGGACTTCAGGTCCTCGTGCTTCGCGTGGGCCTCGGCGCTGGTCGGGGCGGTGACGATCAGCGCCTGGCCGTAGATCAGCACGTCGTCGCGCGCGCGGCCCGACTCCGCGACCGCATCGCGCAGGCCGTCCACGTAGCCCTTCACCACGGAGGTGCTGGGACCGCTCACGAAGACGCACTCCGCATGCCGGCCGGCGAAGGCGCGGCCACGGCTCGACGTGCCGGCCTGGAACAGCACCGGCGTGCGTTGCGGCGACGGCTCGCAGAGATGCACACCGGGCACGCGGTAATGCTCGCCGCGATGGTTGATCGCATGCACCTTGGCCGGGTCCGTGAACACGCGCCCCGCCTTGTCGCGCTTGACCGCGCCGTCCTCCCAGCTGAGTTCCCACAGCTTGTAGACGACGTCCAGGTACTCGTCGGCCAGGTCGTAGCGCTCGTCGTGCGCGCGCTGCCCGGTCTGCCCGAGGTTGCGCGCCGCGCTGTCGAGGTAGCCGGTGACGATGTTCCAGCCGATGCGGCCACGCGTCAGGTGGTCGAGCGTCGAGATGCGCCGCGCGAAGCTGTACGGCGGCTCGTAGCTCAGCGCCACCGTCACGCCGAAGCCGAGGTGCCGGGTCACCGACGCCATCAGCGGCACCAGCGCCAGCGGATCGTTGAGCGGCACCTGCACCGCATGGCGCAAGGCCGCGTCCGGCGATCCGCCGTGCACGTCGTAGACGCCGAGCACATCGGCCAGGAACACGCTGTCGAAGCCGCCGCGTTCCAGCAGCCGCGCCAGCTCGATCCAGTAGTCCGGATCGGTGTAGCGATGCGACTCGTCGCGTGGATGCGTCCACAGCCCGGGCGACTGGTGCCCCACCGTGTTCATCGCGAAGGCGTTGAAGCGCACGGGCTTCTCCGCTGGCGCGCCGGCACGCTCATCGGCCGCGGCAGACGCCGCGGCGGGCCGCTGCCCGTCGGCACTCATTGCAGGAACGCCGGCCGCGCGTAGCCGGGGAACTTCTGCACCAGCACGGCCTTGAACTCCGGCGCGCGGAAGGCGTCCGCCAGCGCCAGGGTCCATGGCTGCTGCTTGTCCTTGCCCTTCACCGCCAGCACCAGCATGTAGTGGTCGGGCGTCTTCTCCAGCAGCAGCGCGTCGGTCAGCTTCAGCCCGCTGGAGATCGCGAAGTTGCCGTTGACGATCGCGTACTCCGCGTCGTCGAGCGTGCGCGGGATCTGCGCGGCCTCGATCGGCTGCAGCTTCAGGTTGAGCGGGTTGCTGGCGATGTCCTTCTCCGTCACGCGGATCGGATCGGCGCCGGGCTTGAGCGTCAGCAGCTTCTGGTCGGCCAGCAGCGCCAGGCCGTGCGCGAGGTTGGCCGGATCGTTGGCCAGCGTGATGCGGTCCCCGGCCTTCACGTCGGCCAGGCTCTTGCGCTTCTTCGAGTAGATCCCGAACGGCGCCATCGGCCCCTGCACCACATCCACGATGTCCAGCTTGCGGTCCTCGCGGAAGCGGTTGAGGTAGGTGATGTGCTGGAAGAAGTTGGCGTCCAGCGCGCCCTGCGCCAGCGCGATGTTGGGCTGCACGTAGTCGTTGAACTCGACCAGCTTGACCGTGTAGCCGCGCTTCTCCAGCAGCGGCTTGATGCCTTGGCGCAGCACCTCGATGTTGGAGCCGGCGGTCGCGCCGATGGTGATCTCCTTCTTGTCCTGCGCGTGGACGAGGGGCGCGGAAAGTGCGGAGGCGGTGAGCGCGAGGGCCAGCACGGTGCGGCGGGAGAAGGTCATCGAGAAGTCCTTGAAGGTCCGGGAGGAAATGGGAGGAATGGGAGGAATGGGAGAGATGAATGCGCTCAGCGCTTGTCGAGCCGCCGCGCGACGCGCTGGCCGGTGAACTGGATCAGCTGCACGAGCACGACGAGGATCGCGACCGTCAGCACCATGACGTCGGTCTGGAAGCGGTAGTAGCCATAGCGGATCGCGAGGTCGCCGATGCCGCCGCCGCCGACCACACCGGCCACCGCCGAGTACGACAGGAAGCTGATCGCCAGCACCGTCAGCGCGCCCACCAGGCCGGCGCGCGCCTCGCGCACCAGCACGCGCAGCACGATCTGCGTCTCGGACGCGCCCATCGCGTGCGCGGCCTCGATGACGCCGCGCGGCACCTCGCGCAGGCATTGCTCGACCAGGCGCGCGAAGTACGGGATCGCCGCGAAGGACAGCGGCACCGCCGCGGCCAGCGGACCGATCGAGGTGCCCGCGATCACGCGCGTGATCGGCACCAGCGCGACCAGCAGGATGATGAAGGGGAAGCTCCGCACGGTGTTCACCACCGCGTTGATCAAGCGGTGCAGCAGCCCCGCGCCGCCGTAGCCCGACAGCGACTGGCCCGGACTCAGCAGGAACAGCAGCACGCCCAGCGGGCCGCCGAACAGCACCGCCGCGCCCAGACCGATGGCGAGCATCAGGGCCGTCTGGCCCAGCGCGGTCCAGATCTCCGGCAGCAGCGCGATGAGGTTCTCAAGCATGGCGGACCTCCCGGCGTCCGATCGACGCGATCACTTCGGAGGTTTCGAGCGCCGAGGCTTCCAGTGCCGCGAGGTTCGCCGCCTGCCGCTGCAGCCGCGCGAGCTCCAGCCCCAGTGGCGACGTCGCCACGCGGAAGGCGTCGGCGACGTCAAACTGCTCGACCAGCCGGCCGTCCGCGATGACCGCGGCGCGGCGGCACAGCGCCTGCACGACCTCGAGTTCATGCGTGACGATCACGATGGTGACGCCCAGGCGTGCATTGATATCGGCGAGCGTGGCCAGCAGCTCGCGCGTGGTCTCGGCGTCGAGCGCCGACGTCGGCTCGTCGCACAGCAGCACGTCGGGTTGTGGCGCCAAGGCGCGCGCGATCGCGACGCGCTGCTTCTGGCCGCCGCTGAGCTGTGCCGGGTATTGATCGGCCTTGTCGGTCAGGCCGACCAGCGCCAGGCATTCGGCGACGCGGTCGGCGATCTCGCGGCGCGAGCGGCCCGCGTGCAGCTGCAGCGGGAAGGCGACGTTCTCCGCCGCGGTCGCGTTCTGCAGCAGGTTGAACTGCTGGAAGATCATTCCCAGCCGCTGGCGCTCGCGACGGAGTTCCGCCGGCTTCAAGGCGGTCAGCTCGCGCCCCGCCACTTGCACCTGACCCGCGTCGGGACGTTCCAGCAGATTGATCAGCCGCAGCAGCGTGGACTTGCCCGCGCCGCTCTTGCCGATCAAGCCGAGGATCTCGCCGGAGCGCACGGACAGGCTCACATCGCGGACGGCGTCGAAGCGTCGCCCATCCGGTAGCGCGAAGGACTTCGACACGCCGTCGAGGCGGATCAGCGGATCGCTCTTCTGATCTCTCCTTTGATCGCTCTTCTGATCGATCTTCAGGTCGTTCTTCTGGCCGGTTTTCGGGTTGGTTTTCGGGTCGCTCATCGGAACCTCCTTGATCAGGAGTACGCCGTCGGATCGGGGATCCGGCCGTCGAGGAAGAAGCGACCCAGGTCGCGCAGCTTGTAGTCGACCGGGTCGTGCAGCGTGTGCACCCGCGCGTTGCGCCAGAAGCGGTCGAGGCCGAACTCGGCCGACGTGCTGCGCGCGCCGGTCAGCTCGAACAGCTGGCTGCCCACCTCGACGCCGGCGCGGTGCGCGAGCACCTTGGCCTCGGCGCCCGCGACCGCGACCTCGCCGCGTTCCTGCGCGGTCAGCGCTTCGCCGCGGTCGAGCGCACGGCGCAGACGGTCGACGGCCTCAGCGGACACGGCCTGCGCCGCCCTCACCTTCAGCCACAGGTCGCCGTAGCGGTGCTGCACCAGCGGATCGTCGACCGCGCGGTCCACACCCGATGCCGACCAGGCGCGCGCACGCGTCGCCGTGTAGCGGCGCGCCTCGTCGAACGCGCCTTCGCCGATGCCCAGGTACAGGTGGGTCATGATTAGCTGCGCGATCTGCGAGCGCAGCGTCGCGCGCGGCGTCGGGCTCTGGCCCGGCACCTGCAACAGCTCGTCGTCATCGAGCCGCACCGCGTCGAAGCGCACCGTGCCGCTGTCCGTCTGGCGCTGGCCGAAGGCGTCCCAGTCCTGCTCGACGCGCACGCCCTCGCGCCGCGTCGGCACGATGCCGATCAGGAAACCGCCCTCGCCCGTCGTCGCGGACACCGTCAACCGGTCCGAGCCCAGCGAGCCCGAGCAGAAGCTCTTCACACCGTCCAGCCGCCAGCCGGCACCGTCGCGCACCGCTGTCAGCCGCGTGTCGGCGGGATTGAGCGCATTGCCCCAGAACAGGCGCTGCTCGGCCGTCTCGCGCAGATGACGCGCGCCGTGCGCGATCGCGGCCGGTCCGCCGTACAGGGCCACGCCGTAGAGCTGCAGATGGTGAAAGGCCAGCACATGCGCCAGCGCGCTGTCGACGCGGGCAATGCGCCGCACGACCTCGAAGAACTCGGGGATGCCGCCGCCCAGGCCGCCGTGCGCCTCGGGGATCGTCAGCGCGAGCAGACCGCTGGCGCGGATCAGCTCGCGCTGCTCGGCGGCGTGACCGCCCTCGCGGTCGCGTTGCACGGCCGTGGCGGCCAGTTGCGCCACGACGCGGTCAAGACCTGGCCCCAGCAACTGGGCCAGCGGGGATGCCGCATCGCCGGCAGGACCGGCAGGACCGGCAACAGGGGCATCGGAGGAAGTCGGGGAGGCGTCGTCAAGACGCCGCAGCACGGGAGCAGTCATCGGCGGGGAGGCACTCGGGGGCGGCAATGCGCGATGTCGCCGAGTGTTCCTGTCCGACCGCGCGGACCGAAGCGAGAAATTCGTCTGTGCTTATGCGGCGCCCGCCACCGTGGCGCCGCCGTCCGGGGTCAGTCCGGGGTCAGCCCGTGCTCAGCCAGGTGCAGGCGTTCTTCGCCGCCTGTGCGTTGCTCTGGATGCCGACCTCCTGCGAGAACATCCGCATCCGCTGCGCGCATTGCTCGATGTGCCGCTTGTCGGGATGCCACGGTCCCGCCGCGTTTCCGCTGCTCTGCAGGTTCGCGTTCTTGGTATAGACGACGCGCCAGAGCGTCTGTTTGAGGTCGCTGGCATTCATGGCGGGGAGTATTCCGAAGCCCCAGCCTCTCGCGCGAGAGGCGGTTTTCGCCACCTGATGTAGGCAATCGCCCGACATCCGCTGCAATGCGCTGGGTCTTGTGGGGAAGTCCTCGGTCCGAGCCGGAGGGAGGCGGGGGCGGTGACCGCGACCTGCGGTTAAGCCCCGCCAGCGTGGGAGCGGGCGTCGCCCCCGCCTTCCTTCGGCGAGCGCCGTGCACCGAAACCGCGCCCCGGGCTTGCCCCAGGCCAGTGCGCGCGGCCGGGCTGTTAATCTTCCATTCATGAACCTGTTGCTCGCCGAAGACGACGCTATCCTGGCTGACGCCCTGTGCGAACAGATGCGTGCCAGCGGCTTCTCCGTGGAGCATGCGCCCAACGGCGCGGTTGCGCAGTACCTGCTCGCCAAGCAGCAATTCGACGTCGTGGTGCTGGACCTCGGCCTGCCGATGGTGGGCGGCATCGAGGTGCTCAGACAGCTGCGCCAGACGGACGCCTCCCTGCCGGTGCTGATCCTGACGGCGCTGGACAGCCTGGAGGACCGCGTCGCCGGCCTCAACGCCGGCGCCGACGACTACCTGACCAAGCCCTTCGACTTCCCCGAGCTGGAAGCCCGCCTGCGCGCCCTGCTGCGACGCAGCCGCGCCTTGAAGGCCAGCACCGAACTCGGCCAGCTCAGCATGCAGCGCGAGACCCGCAGCGCGCAGGTGCGCGGCGAGATGCTGGAACTCAGCCCGCGCGAGTTCGACCTGCTCGACCTGCTGCTCACGCACCAGGGCCGCGTGATCACGAAGGAGCAGATCAACCAGGCGTGGTCCGGCGACCGCAACGGTGCCGCCGCCCTGGGCGCCGCGAGCGCAGCCAGCGCCGCCGACAGCGGCGCGGCCACCAACGCCGTCGAGGTCTACATCCACCGCCTGCGCCGCAAGCTCGAAGGCTCGCAGGTGGCCATCCGCACGGTGCGCGGCCTCGGCTACCTGCTGGAGCTGGAACGCGCCTGAGGCGCGCGCGCTCCACCCCCTCCAGGCCCTCCCGATGGCTCCGTCCCGCTTCTCGCTCAAGCGCCAGCTCCTGCTGTGGCTGCTGCTGCCGCAGGTGGTGCTGTGGCTGGCGGGCGCGGTCTTCAGCTACCGCCTCGCGGGCCGCTACGCCAACGAGGCCGTCGACGCCACGCTGCTGCAGGCCACGCGCTCGCTTGCGCGCCAGGTCAAGCCCATGGGCAACGGGCTGCTGATCGACTTCCCGCGCGCGGCGCAGGACGTGCTCGAGGCCGACCCCAGCGACAAGCTGCTCTACACCGTCAGCTCGCCGCCGGGCAAGTTCATCCTCGGCAACCGCAACCTGCCCAGCCCGCCCGCGATGCCGGCCAGCCCGCCGCTGGGCCAGGCCCAGTTCTACGACGGCGAGATCGACGCCGAGGAGGCGCGCACCGCCTCGCCGGTGCGCGTCGCCGCGCTCTACCTGCAGTTCGGCGAGAACCCCAAGGCCCAGCAGACGATGCTGGTGCAGGTGGCCCGCTCCAGCGCCAACCGCGAGCTGCTCGCGCGCCGGCTGCTGATCGACACCATGCTGCCGCTGTCCCTCCTCATCGTGCTGATGAGCATGATCGTGTGGGCCGGCGTCGGCGCGGGACTCGCGCCGATCGCGCGGCTGCGCCGGCTCGTCGAGGGCCGCAAGCCCAACGACCTGCGGCCCATCGAGCTCGATGCCGCGCCGCAGGAGCTGCGCTCGCTCGCGCAGGCGATCAATGACCTGCTCGAGGCCGTCCGCCACAACGTGCAGGGCCAGCGCCGCTTCATCAGCGACGCGGCCCATCAGTTGCGCACGCCGCTCGCGGGACTCAAGAGCCAGAGCGAGCTCGCGCTGGCCGAAGCGCCGCCCGGGCCGTTGACGATGCGGCTCGCCCGCGTGCACGAGAGCGCCACGCGCAGCGCCCATCTGGTCAACCAGCTGCTGGCGCTCGCGCGCACCGAGCCGGAGTCGCTGACGCGGCAGACGCCGGTGCGATTCGACCTCGGCCGCCTAGCCCGCGAGGTCACCGCCGAGCTGGTGCCGCGCGCGCTCCAGCAGAACGTGGACCTGGGTTACGACGGCCCCGACTGCGATCCGGACTGTGCCTCCGCCTCGCAGCTCGAGGAGCCGCTCACCGTCCCCGGCATCGCCCGCGGGGAATCGCTGGAGGACCGCCCCGTCGAGGTCACCGGCATCCCGCTGCTGCTGCGTGAGGCGCTGGTCAACCTCGTGGACAACGCGCTGCGCTACGCGGGCCGCGGTGCGCGCGTGACCGTGCAGGTTCAGGTGCAATTGCAGGGACAGGGGCACGGCGACGCCGACCGGGCGGAACTCGTCGTCACCGACAACGGTCCCGGCATCCCCGAGGACCTGCGGGAGCAGGTCTTCGAACGCTTCTTCCGCGCCACCCACGAAGGCAACGGCTGCGGACTGGGCCTGGCGATCGTCAAGGAGATTGTCGAGCGCCACGGCGGCCGCATCGCGCTCTCGACGGCGCAGCCCCGCGGCCTGCGGGTGCTGATGAGCCTGCCGCTCGCCGCCTGAGCGGCTCCAGGTCGGACGGCCCCGCCGAGCCCCCTGGACCCCGCCAGGACCCGCTGCGGCCGGTCATCGCACGTCGGTCCTCACAGGACTTGCCACGGCGATCGTCTCCTTGAACCTGCGTGCGCGGCGCAGCCCGAGACGCACCAAGACTGCCCCGACAACACGCCAAGCGCCCGAATGCATCGGCGGGCGCCCGGATTCGCCATTTTTCATGCACCAGAACGCTAGTGGTAAGCACCAATATAGTTTCATTAATGAATTATTAAAGTTCAGCCCGCATGCAAGAAAGATAAACGTCCGATTAACGGCGGCACGCCCGGAGCACCGTCGATCGGAGACAACCGGAGACTGAACATGACACGCACCTCGCGCTTGCGCACCACCACGCTCTCGACGCTGTCGGCCGCCGCTGGCCTGCTGATGGCCGCCGGATCCGCCCACGCCCTGGACTACACCGGCTACTTCCGCGCCGGCCCCGGCGGCACCACCAGCGGCGGCGCCAGCCGCGCCTGCTACGCCCTCAACGGCGGCACCGCCGGCATGAAGTACCGCCTCGGCAACGAGTGCGACATCTACGGCGAGTTCCAGCTCGCCCAGGGCTTCAAGAAGGACGGCATCGACTACAAGGTCGTGCTGATGACGGACTACTGGAACCCGCATTCGGACGCCGACGACACCAAGCAGCTGCGCCTGGCGCAGATGTACGCCGAGGCCAAGGGCTTCGACTTCGCCCCCGAGGCCACCGTCTGGGCCGGCAAGGAACGCGGCCGCCGCGGCGACATCCACATCGTCGACACCTACTTCACCGAGATGGCCGGCATCGGCGCCGGCTTCAAGGGCCTCAACGTCGGCCCGGGCAAGCTCGGCGTCGCGTACTACACCAACGACAAGGACAACAACCAGCGTCCGGCCCACCGCGGCAACGTCGAGTACGTCGACATCAACTCCAACACCGACGGCACCCTGGCCTTCTTCGGCACCGCCACCAAGTCGCAGTTCGCGGGCGGCACCAACGGCTGGGGCCTGACCGCCAAGCACGTCCAGGCCAAGCTGTTCGGCTCGGACTTCAACAACGTGCTGTGGGTGCAGTACGCGCAGGGCTCCACCGGCCTGAACTCCAACTTCGGCAACCAGACCGACACCTCCGCGGCGAAGAAGTTCCGCGTCGTCGAATCGGTGAACTTCCAGCAAGGCGCCTGGGGCGGCATGGGCATGCTGCTGTGGGCCAACGAGAAGGACAACGCCGGCAAGGCCACGGTGTCCACCTCGGTCGGCGGCCGCCTGTCCTACGGCGTCACCCGCAACTTCAAGCTGCTCACCGAAGCCGGCGTGTCGCAGTACAAGCCCGACGGCGGCCAGCGCGCGCGCCTGACCAAGGTGACCTTCGCCCCCACGCTGTCCACCGGCCCCGCGCTGATGGACCGGCCCGAGTTCCGCCTCTACGTCACCCACGCCAAGTGGAACAAGGCCGCCGGCAATGTGACCGGCGTGGCCGGCTACGACGGCGAGACCTCGGGCACCAGCTTCGGAGCGCAGGTCGAAGTCTGGTTCTGATCGGAAGAGGCGCGGGGGCGCCTGGCGCCCCGCCTCATCCGACATCCCATGACAACATCGCACTCACTGAACGACGCGACATCCTGAAGCGACACCCGAAGCCACCCCGACGCGATCCCCGAGACCCTCTCGAAGCGATTTCAAACGATACGGAGACAACCCGATGATGAAGCTCAAGCAACTGTCCCAGGCCGCCGCGCTGTGCGCGCTGATGGCCGCCGGCGCGGCCCAGGCCGGCGAGGTCGAGGTCCTGCACTGGTGGACCAGCGGCGGCGAGGCCAAGGCCGCCACCGCGCTCAAGGCCACCCTGCAGAAGCAGGGCCACACGTGGAAGGACTTCGCGGTGGCCGGCGGCGGCGGCGACTCCGCCATGACGGTGCTGAAGTCGCGCGTGGTGTCGGGCAACGCCCCGGCCGCCGCGCAGATCAAGGGCCCGTCCCTGCAGGAATGGGCGGCCGAGGGCGTGCTGACCAACGTCGACGCCGTGGCCAAGGCCGGCAAGTGGGACGAGGTGATCCCGCCGGTGGTCGCCAACATCATGAAGTACCAGGGCCACTACATCGCCGCGCCGGTCAACGTGCACCGCGTGAACTGGCTGTGGGTCAACCCCGAGGCGCTGAAGAAGGCCAACGCCAAGCTGCCCACCACGTGGGACGAGTTCTTCGTCACCGCCGAGGCGCTGAAGAAGGCCGGCATCATCCCCGTCGCGCACGGCGGCCAGAACTGGCAGGACTTCACCACCTTCGAAGCCGTCGCGCTGGGCGTGGGCGGCACCGACTTCTACAAGAAGGCGCTGGTGCAGCTGGACCCGGCCACGCTGACCGGACCGCAGATGGAGAAGGTGCTGACCACCTTCAAGCGCATCAAGGACTACACCGACAAGAACGCGTCGGGCCGCGACTGGAACCTGGCCACCGCGATGGTGATCAAGGGCGAGGCCGGCATGCAGATCATGGGCGACTGGGCCAAGGGCGAATGGGTCGCCGCGGGCAAGACGCCGGGCAAGGACGTGCTGTGCGTCGCCGCCCCGGGCACGCAGAAGGCCTTCACCTTCAACATCGACTCCTTCGCGCTGTTCAAGCTGAAGAACGCCGCCAACGAGAAGGCCCAGCAGGACCTGGCCACCGCGATCATGTCGCCGGACTTCCAGGAGCTGTTCAACCTGAACAAGGGATCGATTCCCGTGCGCACCGGCATGAAGATGGACAAGTTCGACGACTGCGCCAAGCAGTCCGCGACGGACTTCGCCGCCGATGCCAAGTCGGGCACCCTGGTGCCGTCGATCGCGCACGGCATGGCGGTCCCCGCCGCGGCCGAAGGCGCGATGAAGGACGTCGTGAGCCAGTTCTGGAACAGCGACAAGATGACGGCCAAGGAGGCGCAGACGAAGCTGGCGTCGGCCGCCAAGACGAAGTAACGCAGTCGATGCAGTAAACGTCGCCCCGTCGTCGTCGACGACGCCGGCGACGTCGGCCCCGAAGGGGGCGGACCCACCCTAGCGACTGGACCGCCCCCGCTCCGTTTCCCCCGACACGCCGTCCGCGGCGCGTCCTCAGGTCCGCTCCCACGCATGTCCGCTTCCCGAGCCCCCCGCAGTCCCTGGCTTCCCAAGCTGGTGGTCGCGCCGACCTTCCTCATCTCCTTCCTGTTCATCTACGGCCTGATGGCGTGGAACGGCTACCTGTCGCTGTCCGCGTCGCGGCTGCTGCCGAACTACGAGTTCGTCGGTCTGGACCAGTACCGCGCGCTGTTCGACAACGAGCGCTGGTGGCTGGCCCTGACCAACCTGGGCATCTTCGGCGCGCTGTTCATCGGCGGCGCGATGGCCGTGGGCCTGCTGCTGGCGATCCTGCTGGACCAGAAGATCCGCGGCGAAGGCGTGCTGCGCACGGTGTACCTGTACCCGATGGCGCTGTCCTTCATCGTGACCGGCACGGCGTGGAAATGGATCCTCAACCCGGGTCTCGGCATCGAGCACCTGATGCAGCAATGGGGCTTCGAGAACTTCAGTTTCGGCTGGCTGGTCGACCCGGACATGGCGATCTACTGCGTCGTCATCGCCGGCGTGTGGCAGTCGGCGGGCTTCGTGATGGCGCTGTTCCTGGCGGGACTGCGCGGCATCGACGACTCCATCATCAAGGCCGCGCAGGTCGACGGCGCCTCGCTGCCGCGCATCTACTGGCGCATCATCATCCCGACGCTGCGGCCGGTGTTCTTCTCGACGCTGATGGTCGTGGCGCACATCGCCATCAAGAGCTTCGACCTGGTGATGGCCCTGACCGCGGGCGGCCCCGGCTACGCCACCGACCTGCCGGCGACCTTCATGTACACGATGGCGTTCTCGCGCGGCCAGATCGGCCTGGGCGCAGCCAGCGCCACGGTGATGCTGGCCACGATCGCGGCCATCGTCGTGCCCTACCTCTATTCCGAGCTCCGCTCGAAGCAGTAAAGCGAGCGCCGTGATGAGTACCCTCACCTCTTCATCCCATTCCCCCTCCCGTCCTCCCTCTTCCAGCCAGGCGAGCTCGCGCAGCCTCACCGTGCAGCGCGTGCTGCTGTGGGCCGTGCTGCTGGTCTTCGCCTTCTTCTTCCTGCTGCCGCTGTACGTGATGGTCAGCACCTCGCTCAAGGGCATGGACGAAGTCCGCAACGGCACGCTGCTGTCGGTGCCGCTGGCGCCCTCGCTGGACGCCTGGTCCAAGGCCTGGAACAGCGCCTGCACCGGCACGGACTGCGGCGGGCTGAAGCCCTTCTTCATGAACTCGGTGCTGATGGTCGTGCCGGCGGTGCTGATCTCCACCGCGCTGGGCGCGATCAACGGCTACGTGCTGACCAAGTGGCGCTTCCGCGGCAGCGAGCTGCTGTTCGGGCTGCTGCTGTTCGGCGTCTTCATGCCGATGCAGGTCGTGCTGCTGCCGATGAGCCAGGTGCTGGGCACGCTGGGCATCGCCAGCTCGGTCTGGGGCCTGATCCTGGTCCACATCCTGGCCGGCATGCCCTCCACGACGCTGTTCTTCCGCAACTACTACGCCGGCCTGCCCGACGAGCTGATCAAGGCGGCGACGCTGGACGGCGCGTCGTTCTGGCAGATCTTCTGGCGCATCGTGGTGCCGCTGTCGACGCCCATCCTGGTGGTGACGCTGATCTGGCAGTTCACCTCGATCTGGAACGACTTCCTGTACGGGGTGGTGTTCTCCGGGGCCGACAGCAAGCCGATCACGGTGGGGCTGAACAACCTGGCCAACACGTCCAGCTCGGTCAAGGAATACAACGTGGACATGGCCGCGGCGCTGATCGCCGCACTGCCGACGCTCGTGGTCTACGTGGTCGCGGGCAAGTATTTCGTGCGTGGGCTGACCGCCGGCGCCGTCAAGGGTTAAGGAGTCAAGCATGGGCGCGCTCGCCATTTCTCAAGTCCGCAAGAGCTACGGATCGGCCGACATCCTCAAGGGCATCGACCTGTCGATCGAGGCCGGAGAGTTCCTGATCCTGGTCGGCCCGTCGGGCTGCGGCAAGTCGACGCTGCTGGCGATGATCGCCGGCCTGGAGCACCCGACCTCGGGCGCGATCCACATCGGCGACCGGGACGTCACCTACCTGCCGAGCAAGGACCGCGACATCGCGATGGTGTTCCAGAGCTACGCGCTCTATCCGAACATGAACGTCGCGCAGAACATCGCCTTCGGGCTGGAGATGCGCAAGGTGCCGAAGGCGCAGCGCGAGACCACGGTGCAGCGCGTCGCGAAGATGCTGCAGATCGACCACCTGCTGGACCGCAAGCCGGGCCAGCTGTCCGGCGGCCAGCGTCAGCGCGTGGCGATGGGGCGCGCGCTGGCGCGCGATCCGAAGCTGTTCCTGTTCGACGAGCCGCTGTCCAACCTGGACGCGAAGCTGCGCATCGAGATGCGCGCCGAGATCAAGCTGCTGCATCAGCGCACCAAGACAACGACGGTCTACGTCACCCACGACCAGGTCGAGGCGATGACGCTGGGCGACCGCATCGCGGTGATGCGCGACGGGCTCGTTCAGCAGTTCGGCACGCCGGAAGAGATCTACACGCGGCCGGCCAACCGCTTCGTGGCGGAGTTCATCGGCTCGCCGACGATGAATTTCGTCAAGGCCGAGCGCAACGGCGGCGGCGCGCTGGCCGCGCAAGGCGTGACCCTGCCGGTGAACGCGGCGCAGCAGGCCTCGATCGACGCGGCCGGCGGCGTGCTCTACGGCGTGCGGCCGGAACACATCCGGCTGGCCGAGACGACCGACGCCGGCGCGGGCGGCATGCCCGGCGTGCTGAAGATGAGCGAGCCGACCGGTCCCGAGACCTACCTGCTGGTGGATACGCCGTCAGGCCCGATGACGGCGCGTGTCTCGGGCAATCCGCACCTCAATGTCGGTGACGCGGTTCGACTGCAATGGGCGGCGGAGTCGGCCCATCTGTTCGACGCGAAGGACGAGCGCCGCCTGGCGTGACCGTGCCGGTGGGGCCGAGAGGTCTCACCCGCAGCCAGATCGTCTGCGCCGCGAGCACCGCGGCCAGCGCCAGCGCGATCCAGGCGGAACCGTCGGAGCCGGTCATCGGCGAGGCGGTCTGCTTCACGTACACGCCGACGAGGCCCCACACCGCGGCGCCGGCATACCCGAGCGCCGCGGGGCCGGTGCCCGGCGCGTGCAGCCGCGCGTTCGCGACGAGCAGCAGCAAGGCGGCCAGCGCCCACAGCACCAGCGTCCAGGGCAACTGGTCCTGCGTCGGCAGCATCTGCGCGGCGACGACGGTCTGCGCGGTGTCCAGGAAGGCGGCGAGCGACAGCCATCCCGCATGCAGCGCAAGCGGGAACACGGCCAACCACGACTGCGCGCCGCGCGGCATCGCGCGCGCCACCAGCATCAAGGCCCACAGCAGGCTCGCCAGCGCGGCCCAGATGACGGCCAGCGCCAGCCCGAACCACTGCTGCGAGAACACGATCATCCAGCTCGCTGTCAGCGTGAAACCGATGACGACCAGCCAGTGGCAGCGATGGGAATCGCGGTGCCCTTCCCGGTCCGGGACCGGCTGGCCGCGCAGCAGCCACACGGCGAAGACCAGGTCGAGCAGGAAGATCACCCCCCAGATCGAGAAGGCGTAGCCGTCGGCGACGAGCAGCGTCGGGAAACGGTCGGAAATGGCGCCGTTGTCGGGGCCGAAGACGCCGCGCTGGGAGGCCCACGCCACCAGGGGCATGGCCAGCGCGCTGAGGATGACGAGGATCTGGAGCATGTCCCATCATGGGCAAGGCACATTCCTCCGGCAAGCCGGGCGCTCGTGCACGCAGGCCAACGGAAGGCCAAGCGCGGGCTCTCCACGACTCAGGGGGCATCGCGTCCGCGAACCCCCAGAGTCATTCCGGCCCCATACGCACTCGCTGACCTCGCTCCTGCGATGGGCACGGTGCCCGGCGAGGGGCTGTGAATGCATACAGCTATGATCACGGCCATGTGCCCCGTTGCCCTCGCCGACACGCCAAACGACGTCTTCGCCGACCTCAACCCCGAACAACGATCGGCGGTCGAGCATGGCCTCGGCGAAGCCGCTCAGGACGGCCACGGACCACTGCTGGTGATCGCCGGTGCGGGCTCGGGCAAGACCAAGACCCTGGCGTCGCGCGTGGCCCGCTTGATCCAGGCCGGCGCGGACCCTCAGCGATTGCTGCTGCTGACCTTCTCGCGCCGGGCCGCCGGCGAGATGGAGCGCCGCGCGGGTCGTGTGCTGCACCGCGCGTTGGGCTTGGCCACGACGCAGGCGCCCCCGCGTTTTCCGTGGGCCGGCACCTTCCACAGCGTGGGCGCGCGGCTGCTACGCGAATACGCGCATCGCATCGGCCTCGCACCCAACTTCACCATCCTCGACCGCGCCGACGCCGAGGACCTGATGGGTCTGCAGCGTCAGGCACTCGGCCTGGCCGAGACCACCGAGCGCTTTCCGTTGAAGGCGACCTGCCTCAACATCTATTCGCGCGTGGTCAACAGCGAGGCGCGGCTGGACCAGGTGCTGCAGGAACACTTCCCGTGGTGCTTCGCGGTCCACGACGAGCTCAAGCGCCTGTTCAAGGCCTACGTCGAGGAGAAGCAGCACCAGCAGCTGCTCGACTACGACGACCTGCTGCTCTACTGGTCGGAGCTGATGGGCGACGGCACGCTGGCCGCAGAGCTCGGCGAGCGTTTCCAGTACGTGCTGGTCGACGAGTACCAGGACACCAACCGGCTGCAGGCGACGATCCTGAAGCGGCTCAAGCCGCGGGGCGACCGGCTCACGGTGGTCGGGGACGACGCGCAGGCGATCTACTCGTTCCGCGCTGCCGAGGTGCGCAACATCCTGGAGTTCCCCGCGCAGTTCGATCCGCCCGCGCGCGTGGTCGCGCTGGAGCGCAACTACCGTTCGACGCAGACGATCCTCGACGCGTCGAATGCCGTGATCGCGATGGCGCGCGAGCGCCACGAGAAGCGCCTGTGGACCGACAAGGCCTCGAGCGAGCTGCCGCATCTGGTGACCGTCGACGACGAGGCGCGGCAGGCGCAATGGGTCGCGGACAAGGTGCTGGAGCGCCGCGAGCAGGGCCTGAAGCTGACGCGCCAGGCAGTGCTATTCCGCACGTCCAGCCACGCGGCGCCGCTGGAGCTGGAACTGACGCGGCGCAACATCCCGTTCGTCAAGTTCGGCGGGCTGAAATTCCTCGAGAGCACGCATGTGAAAGACGTGCTGAGCGTGCTGCGCTGGGCAGAGAACCCGCGCGGCCGGCTGGCCGGTTTCCGCGTGGCGCAGCTGCTGCCGGGCTTCGGTCCGGCGAGCGCGAGACGGCTGCTCGATGCGATGGCGCCGGCGGCCGACCCGGCGCAGGCGCTGCGCGACTTCGAGCCGCCGCGCGCCGCGGCGTCCTCGTGGACGGCGTTGCGCGAACTCATGCTGCAGCTCATCTCGGGCTCAAGCTGGCCGATGGATCTGGAAGAGGCGGTGCAGTGGTATGCGCCGCATCTGGAGCGGCTCTACGACGACGCGCCGGTGAGACTGTCCGACCTGGAACAGATCACGCGCATCGCGCAGGGTTACGGCTCGCGGGAGCGGTTCCTGACCGAACTGACGCTGGACCCGCCCGACGCCAGCAGCGACGAGTCCGGCGTGCCGTTGAAGGACGAGGACTACCTGATCCTGTCCACGATCCACTCGGCCAAGGGCCAGGAGTGGAACGCGGTGTACCTGCTGAACTGCGTGGACGGCTGCATGCCCTCGGACCTGAGCACGGGCGCGCAGGCTCAGATCGAGGAGGAACGGCGACTGCTCTACGTCGCGATGACGCGGGCGAAGGACCACCTCGCGGTGATGGTGCCGCAGCGCTTCTACGTGACGCAGCAGACGCGCAACGGCGACCGGCACCTCTACGCGAGCGTGTCGCGTTTCCTGCCCGGCAAGGTGGTGCGCCACTTCGAGAAGGTGGGCCCCGCCAACCAGGCGCAGGCGCCGCTGCCGGAGCTCGTGAAGCCGGCGATGGATGTCGCCGCGAAGCTGCGCAAGGCCTGGGACTGAGCTCCCCCTTCGGGCGGAGCGGATCCCCCGACGCGATCGATTCAATCCCTCATTGGTGCGCACTCTCCGTCATCGTCGCAGAGCCGCAACTGGGTGGATCGCAATACGCCGAAGCGCTCATAGCATGAAGGCATGCAGTCTCCCGCCCTCGCCACAGCGGTGGCCGCCCTCCTCGCGGCCAGTCCGCCCAGCCTGATCCCGCAGTGGATCCAGGACCTCAACACAGTCGTCGGTCTGATCGGCTTCGCGATCACGGTCGCAGTGGGGTGGCAAGTCAGGAACGTCAGGCAGTCGTTCCGGTCCCGAGCCCGTCTTCCTGCCATCACCAAGGATCTGGAGATCAAGGTCCTAGGTCTTAGCGCACTTCTCGACAGTCCGAAACCTCCATGGATCGTATTGCGAGCGGCCCTCTCTTCAACTTCTGCGACGTTGGAGATTGCGTTGCCCTTCGCGCCGTCGCGCGCGCGAACCCCCGTTCGAGAGGCCATCCGCTACGCGGCAGAAGCAGTGGCTGATCTTGACGGGGAGAAGGCGGGAGCGTCCAAGGCATCGGCGCGTGCTCGAGATGAGCTGCACCGGGCCTTGCTGCATCTCAACGAGGCATCCGTCAGTTTTCATTTGGAGTAATCCCCATGCTCATCAACGAGAAAAACCTCTCTCTGGTTCTCGCCCTCTATCGCCTGACGCTGCTCCGGGAAATCGAATGGCACGTGGCCCAGCCGGCCACCGACTCCAACAAGGATGCGCGCGGTGTGCTTCGCTACGAGACAACACACGAAGGTTTTCATTTCGCCGTGTATCAGCTGGATCACGGCAGCTACCACCGGCCGCCGAACTCCAATCTCTGGATATCGCGACATGTCCTCGCCGTGCTTGATGACCAGGGTCGGGAGATTTGGCACGAGTCCGGTTCTTTGACAAGCGTTGATGACCTGTTTCGCCTGGTCCAGCGCCGACTCACGTGCATCGATCAGGTGTTCGCAAAAATCGTCGCCCCCATCGAGGAAGAACGGGCAAAACTTTCGGCGCAGTACGAAGCAGAGAAACGCGGAGTCCGGGGTTTGATCCTCAGGTTCAAGCGTTCATTGAGGTCCCGATTCGCCTGGGCACGGTGGGCCGCCGCGCGCGCCCAATGACCACGGCGCGCGCGTAACGCACGTTACGGCAAGCCCGGATGGCGGTCCGGCGCGAAGAACTTAAACTTCGCGACGGTCAAACCCTGACCCCGCGTCTTCCGGAAGATCTCCGGACCACCTCCCGGACCCAGCCCGCCAGCCCAGCCCGACCGCCGTGACGATCCGCGACACCGTTCTCCGCACCCTTGCCCACACCAACTGGAAGCTCGCGCTGCCGGCGCTGATCCTCACCTGCGGATGCCTGATCGTGCAAGCCGCCAGCGACGATCCCGAGGTCGTCGTTCCCACCACCGCCCCCACCACGGCGGCCATCAGTCCCAACGGCGTCCTGACACCCGCGCCGGCCGCGTCGGCCGGCATGCCCGAGCCAGCGCCGACGGCGTCCTCGCCGCTGATCGCGAAGTCGCCCGGGACGGTCGTCGCGCCCGCGCCGTCCGACGAGCCGTTGATGAAGCTGCCTGTCAACGCCCGCCACATGCTGGTCGTCGACGACACCGGCCGCGTGCTGATGTCCAAGGAACCGGACACCGTCGTGCCCATCGCCTCGCTCACCAAGCTGATGACGGCGATGGTGGTGCTGGACGCGAAGCAGGACATGAACGAGGAGATCAAGATCGACGACGCCGACGTCGACCGCCTCAAGCACAGCAAGTCGCGCGTGCGCGTCGGCGCCACGATGAGCCGGGAGGCGGCGCTGGAGCTGGCGCTGATCTCGTCCGAGAACCGCGCCGCGTCGGCGCTGGCCCGCCACTTCCCCGGCGGCATCGCGGCCTACGAGGCAGCGGTCGTCGCCAAGATCCGCGCGCTGAGCCTGTCGCACACGTCGCTGGCCGACCCGACGGGCCTGTCGCCCAACAACACCTCGACGGCCGCCGAGGTCGCGCGCATCGCCGCCGCCGCGTCGAAGTACCCGGTGATCGCGCGCATCAGCAGCGACAAGTCCAGCGAGGTCGAGGTCAATGGCCGCCCGCGCGAGCTGCGCAACACCAACCATCTGGTGGGCGCCAAGGGCTGGGACATCCGCCTGTCCAAGACCGGCTACACAGAAGAAGCCGGTCGCTGCCTGGCGATGCGCATGAAGAGCGGCGGCCAGACCATCACGGTCATCCTGCTCGACGCCGACGGCTCCGCTCAGCGCCTGCGCGACGCGGCTGCGATCCGCAAATCGCTGGCGAAGATCGCGGCGGCCTGACCCCCTTGTTGACGCTCGTATCCCCCTCGCGGGGGAAGCGAGCGGGTTCTTTGAGGCTGATCAAACAACCCTCGGATTCGGCATTCGCGCCACGCCATTTTCGGTCGATCACTCCTAGCATCTGCGGCTCCTCTCACCGCATGTCCAGGAGTCGATACATGCATCCCGATACCGCACAGACCACCAACGTCACCTTGCTGCCGCAGCAACCGCCGCAACCGCAGCAGCAACAGCAATCCAACTTCGCCCTCGTCGTGCACCGGCTCGATGATCACTCTGCAAAACTCGAGAAGCTCGATACAAAAATCGAGAAGCTCGATGCAAAGCTCGATAAGAAAATCGACAAGCTCGACGCGAAGGTGGATGCGCTTCGCAACGACATGCACGCGCAAGGGCAGGCGCTTCGCAATGACATGCACGCGCACTTCGAGAAATTCCGAACGGACATGAAGGCCGACATGCGAGAAGTCGTGAGCGCTGCGATGGCTCCCGTCAACGAGCGCTTCAACACGATGGACGAGCGCATCAAGCACGCGGCCACTGCGGCCGACAACAAGCTGCTCCGTTGGTGCGCCGGTTCTGCGGCCGGCTCGTCGAGCCTCGCCTACCTGGTGTCACGGCTGCTGTCATGACAGCGCCCGGAGGGAGCATGGTTCGCGCCTCCCTCCGTCACCCGCAGTAGGCCCCGTCCTACCCGCCCCATGAGCCACCGGAGCTACTGTCGAGCCATATCGGCAGACCGGGTCCAGCCCTCATGGTTCACTCTTCTTCCCCCGCGACGGACCTGCCGCCGTCCGCCTCTCCGGACTCGCGATCGTCGTCTTCGACGGCCCCGCCCGCGCCTCCCGCAGCGCCCAAGAAGACCCGGCGGCGCCGCCCGCCGCGCCTGTCCGCCGCCGCCTGGCGCCAGTTCATGCAGATCGCCAGGCCCTACTGGCTCGGCGACCAGCGCAAGGCCGCCTGGGGACTGCTGCTGCTGATGATCGTGCTGATGCTGTGCGAGACGCAGCTCGCCGTCATGCTCAACGACAAGACCGGGGAGATGACCTCCGCGCTCGCCGAACGCAACCACTCGCGTTTCTGGCTCGCCGTGCGGGACAGCCTCATCGTCCTGGGCTTCGCCGTGCCGGTGTACGCCTTCTACTACTACATGCGCGACGCCTTCTCCAACCACTGGCGACGCTGGCTCACCGGCCGCTTCCTGGACGGCTACCTCGACGGCCGCAAGTACTACGAGATCGGCACCGGCGCGGCCGGCGACATCGACAACCCCGACCAGCGCATCTCCGAGGACATCAACACCTTCACCGGCCGCTCCACCCATTTCGGGCTGCTGATGATCGGCTCGATGATGCAGCTCGTGGCCTTCTGCGCCGTGCTGTGGTCGCTGTCCAAGATCCTGGTCGCCTTCCTCGTCGTGTACGCCACGGTCGGCACCTTCCTCGCGCTCTACGTCTTCGGCTCGCCGCTGATCCAGCTCAACTTCTGGCAACTGCGCCGCGAGGCCGACTTCCGCTTCGGACTGATGCGGCTGCGCGAGAACGCCGAATCCATCGCCTTCTACCGCGGTGAGCCGCAGGAACGCGCCCACATCGAAGGCCGCTTCGAGTCCGTCTACCAGAACTACTGGAAGCTGATCCGCAAGCAGCGCGCGCTCAACCTCTTCCAGCGCGGCTTCAGCCAGCTGACGCTGGTGGTGCCCGCCGTGATCCTGGCCGAACGCGTGCTGTCCGGTGACCTCGAGGTCGGCGCCGCCGTGCAGGCCGCCGGCGCCTTCGCCGCGGTGCTGACCGCCGTCTCGCTGATCGTCGACAACTTCGAGAGCCTCAGCCGTTTCGTCGCTGGCATCGACCGGCTGCATGCGCTCTCCGAGGTCATGCACAAGCGCAAGCCCCGCGACGAACGCGCCCGCGAGAAGATTGCGACGAAACGCGCCGACCAGCTCGCGCTGCGCGGACTGACGCTCTACACGCCGCAGTTCGACCGGCTGCTGGTCGAGAAGCTCGATGTCGCGCTCCAGCCCGGCGAGAGCCTGCTGATCACCGGCGTCAGCGGCTGCGGCAAGAGCTCGCTGCTGCGCGCGATCGCCGGCCTGTGGCGCTGCGGCGAAGGCACGATCGAGCATCCGCCGCTGGAGGACGTCTTCTTCCTCCCGCAACGCCCCTACCTGCAGCCCGGCACGCTGCGCAGCCAGATGATCTATCCGGACACGTCGACCGAACTGGACGACGACGCGCTACGCGCCATCCTCGACGAGGTCTGCCTGCCCGAGCTCGCCGATCGCGTCGGCGGGCTGGATGCCTCGCAGGACTGGGAGAAGCTGCTGTCGATGGGCGAGCAGCAACGGCTCGCCTTCGCGCGGGTGCTGGTGCGCACGCCGAAGATGGTCATCCTCGACGAAGCCACCAGCGCGCTGGACAGCTGCAACGAGCGCCGGCTCTACGAGCGCCTGTGCCGCGACGGCGTCACGCTGGTGAGCATCGCCCACCGGCATGCCGTGCTGCAGCATCACACCCACGTGCTGCGCCTCACCGGCGGCGGCGCGTGGCAGCTGCATGCCGCCGAAGGCTACGACTTCGACGCCGTGGAGGCGGAGGCCGAAGCCGCACGGGAAGCCGCCCTCGAGGCGAAGCTGGCCGACGGCGCGCGCACCGGGCCGGTCGCGAAGCCGAGCGAGAAGGAGACGTCATGAGCACCTGGACCGATGAGGTCATCGCCACCGTGCGGTCCGAGTTCTCCGACGTCCCCGACGTCGCGCAGATCACCCGCATCGCCGTGCGCCTGCTGCTGGCGGCGCTGCTGGGCGGCATCCTCGGCTACGAGCGCGAGCACCACGGCAAGGCCGCGGGCATCCGCACGCACATGCTGGTGTCGCTGGGCGCGGCGCTGTTCGTGCTGGTGCCGCAGCAAGGCGGCATGGCGCTGGCCGACATGAGCCGCGTGCTGCAGGGCGTCATCGCGGGCATCGGCTTCCTGGGCGCGGGCGCCATCCTCAAGCTGAAGGACGAGGAGCAGGTCCACGGCCTGACCACCGCCGCCAGCATCTGGATGACCGCGGCCATCGGCATCGCCTGCGGACTCGGCCGCGAGGCGACGGCCGTCTTCAGCATGCTGCTGGCGCTGCTGATCCTGGCGGTGCTGCCGCTGTTCACACGGCCGCATCCCCGGACGGACGAGGACAGGAAGGACGGATCCCGGAACGAGGACGACCGGAAGTCGGGGTGACCGGACGGAGGTTGGACCGCGCTGATTCGCCTCGCGCACCGCCAGCCACCGCCCACGGCATGCGAACCCGGCTGCTTTCGGAGCGACTGAGCCGGCCCCGACTGCAAGGACCTGCATGCTCCCCCACCTCGGTCCCGCACGTGCCATCGCGGCATCGCTCGACGACGCCGCGATCGATGCATCCGTCGACGGGACGCGCTCCGCGGCTCGCGATCTCACGCCGCTGGCGCGCCAACTCGCGACGACGAGGGACACCCTGCTCCGATCGATGGCACGCGACCATTTCGCCCTTTGCCCCGAGGTCAAGGCCTTCCCCGACAGACCGGCCATGCGCGAGTATGAAGAACACTGTTTCAACAGGCTCGTCGCCTATGCGGATGCGCGCCTGACGTCGCCATCGACCGAGCCACCGGTGCCTGCCACCGCATGGGAACGGATGCTGGAGGTCCCCATGGAAGCCGAACGCTTCGTGAGCCGCGTGGCGCCGCAACTGACGGAGGCGGCGGTCTGCCGGGCCCTGGCGCGGCAGCTGCGGCGCGGCGCCGACGCGCACGGCGAGATCGCCTTGTCGGCCTTGTTGTCTGCCCGGTCGCTGTGGCGCGAGGCCCGGGCCACCGCAGGCGCCCCGCCAGCCGCCCTCGTCACCGTCCCCCTGCCGGGGTCTCCGACACGGCAACTGCGCATCGAGGGCGACGAATGGGTCAGCATCGCCGGGCCAGCCCGCACGGAGGCTCCCGTGCGCGTGAGCGATCTGGCGCTGATCGACCAGGCCGAGGGTCTTCGGCCGCGCCTGAGCGCCCCCGTGCGCGAGCGCGTGGCGCTCACCGCCATCGACGCGTCGTCCTCTGCCGACCTGCTGGCCTTTCCCGCCGTCTGGGTCTGCACGTCCGCTGTCGCGGCCGCATTGCTGGAGCGGCTGGACGATGACGAGATGTCGCAATGGATGGCGCGCCAGGCGTTGACGGCGCAGCCGGAGATCGCCCGGCGGATTGCCGCGAGCGGCGTCGAGGCCTGGCGTCATGGGCTCGTGGCGGTCAGCGCCGATCGACTCGGCAGAACAGCCGTCCTGGAGAGCCTGAATGCACGCGCCAGCAGCCACGTGGACCAGCGATCCCTGACCGCGGCCCGTTCACTCGGCGACGCCGGGCGTGTGCGCGACATCGTGGGCGGCGTGCTGGGCGGCATCGGCAAGGGGCTGACCGCGGACGAGGCCGTGTCCATCCTCTGGCGCGAGGAGGACGTCCAGCCTTCCCCGCCGCGCCCCTGGGGCGGTGAGGACGACTGGCCCTCGACGGCGGACCGGAACGGTCACCGCTACGACGAAGACTTCCTCGACGCGCTGGTGCCTGCATTGCGGGACGGCCGCCTGTCGGCCGGACAGGCGACGCTGCTGCTCGACAGCGGCACGCCGTCCCGGATCCTCAGGACCGGGTCGACGACACACATCGCGCGCTGGTACGACGCGATCCTCCAGCGGTGGCGGGATGGGAGGATCAGCGCCGGACACGCCAGGTCCCTGATGCTCGGTCTCGACAGCGGTGGATCGACCGCGTGGCATGCGGCGCTCCGGCATCCCTGGCACCACGAGAGGACCGCCACGGTCGTGTGCCTGGTGCGGGCCTGGGGCGCCGCCATCCGTGCGGGCCTGCAGGCGCCGGACACGCTGCGCCAAGGTCTGCTCTCGCGGACGCCAGGCGGGGAGCGAAGCGAACTCGCCCACGCATCGTCCGCGCGAGACAACCATTGGCTCGTCGACGTCGTCAGGGAACTGGTCCAGCATCAGCGCGCAGGCATCCTGCCCGCCGCCGACCTGCGGCTGATCCTCGACACCACGCTGGATACCGACGGGCTGGTGCAAGCCATGGAGGAGGACCTCCTCGTCGGTCCCTGGCATCTCGCCCGAGACATCGCGTCAGCCGCCCGCAACCAGTTGGCGACTTTCGAACGATTGATGAGCCTGTGCCTCCGTGCCCGGGCCATCGACGGCGCCTCGGCCGCTGGCTTGCTCCTGGCACGACCGGACGGCCGGATCTCGAGATCCGTGCGGGCGGCGGGGGTTGCCGGTGGCGATACGGACATCCATGAGCGGATGCTCGACGAGGCCATGCGCCGTGGTGACCTGTCCCCCGCGCAGAAGGCCGAGGCGCTGCAGGCGGCCCGACGCCATGCCCTCGCGATCGCCGGGCGGGACGGCCCGCAGCCGGGGGTCGGCGGCGGCTGACCCGTCCACCGAAGCCTGATACCTGCCCCGTCTCGAGGACCTGCATTTGCTCCCCATCAGCACCATCGTGAGCGGCATGGCCGCGGCGATCGACGACGACACGACGGTCCCTGCGCCGCGCCACCTCGCTCGTCCTCCGGGCTCCGGCACCACGCCGCTGGCCGACGCACTCGCCGTCACCCGGCAGGCCCTCCTCGAGTCCATGGCCCGCGAGCACCTCGCGCTCTGTCCCATGATCAGGAGCTTCCCGGACGAGGCGCCCTCCTCTCACCGTCTTGAAGCCGACTGTCGCGACTACCTCGTGTCTTGCGCGGCTGCACGGCTGGCCTCGCCAGCGACCGCTGATCCGGCGCGTCCGGACTCCTTCGGCTGGTCCACGGAACACGACGCCCAGATCGAGCTCTTCGTGCGTCGCGCGGCGCCGCGGGTGACGGCGGCGGCGCTCTGCCGGGCGCTGGCGCGGCAACTGCTGTCCAGGATCGGTGCCCCGGGCCCGGACGGTGTCTCCGCGGGGCCGGACCTCCTCAGGACCCGGACGGCCGGCTTGAAGCACACGCTGGGCTTTCCGGTGGCTGAATGCTGTGTCCTTGCGCGGGATGCGGCGACCGGCGCGGTCCACGTGCACAGAGACGCGTCCCTGCTGGGCCGGGCGTTGTGGTACGAGGGGGGATTCGCCGACGACACGCCCGTGGGCGACGTCGCGGTCTCCCTGCCAGGGTCACCGTCGCGGCAACTGCGCATCGAAGGCGATGAATGGGTCTGCATCGACGGACACGGCGGCACGCCCGCAGCAGTGCGCGTGGCCGATCTGGCCTTGATCGATCAAGCCGAAAGCCTTCGCCCCTGCCTGACGGCCCAGGCACGCGAGCGGGTGGCGCTCACGGTCGTCGACTCATCGGAAGCCGGCGGGCTGATGGACTTCCCCGCCTCCTGGGTGTGCTCGTCCGCCGTGGCCGGGGCATTGCTGGACCGGCTCGACGACGACGCGATGTCGGCCTGGATGGTGCGTCAGGCGCTGGCGGAGCGGCCCGACCTGGCCCGGCGGATCGCGGCGTCCTGCGTCCACGCGTGGCGTCACGGGCTCGTGGCCGGCAACGTCGATCGACTCGGCAAGGCGGTCGTCCTGGACAGCCTGACGTCGACACCCGGCCAGTGGTTGGACGAACGACGGCTGGCCTGGGCTTGCGCCCTCGGCGATGCTGGGCGGGTCCGCGCCATCCTCGGCGGCGTGCTGGGCGGCATCGGCAAGGGGCTGACAGCGCAAGAGGCCCTGTCCGTCCTCTGGCGCGACAAGGACCTCCTCCCCTTGGCCGCCAGACAGGGGCACCGCTGCGCCGACGCCTTCCTCGACGCCCTGGCGCCCGCCCTGCGGGACGGTCGGCTCTCGTCCGAACAGGTGACCCGGCTGCTGGGCGGCGGCACCCTCGAGGGGGACGAGGAGGAGGGTTGGGGCCTGACGATGGTGTTCGGCCATGGTTTCTGCGAGGAGGCCGGACGGTTCCTCGACAGGCTCCGGGAGTTCCAGGGACCGCAAGGGATGAGCGAGGATCAACTGGGCAGGATCCTCACCGGGAGCGTCCGGGGACAGCGCGCGCGGAGCACACCCTTCTCGATGCAGACCGTCATGAAAGGGTCGCCGCCGGTCATCGCCCGCTGGTACGCCGAGATCCTCTCCCTGTGGCGGGCGCGACGCCTGCACGCGCAGGATGCGACGCGCTTGATGCTGGGTCTCGACCGGCACGGATGGTCCGCCTGGCACGCCGCGTTCCGGCGCGACCCGCGCACGCCGGATCCGGCCGTGGTCCTCACCCTGGTGGAGGCCTGGGTCCTGGCGATCCGGGAGCAGCTGCTGCCACCGCAGGCCCTGCGGGACGGCCTGCTCTCGCAGTCACCGGACACGGAGATGCGCGAACTCGCACGCGCGGCCGGGTACGCGGACACCGGGTGGCTCCCCGCCCTCTTCACCGGCCTCGGCCAGTTGGCGCGCCTGGGTCTGCTATCGGAAGCGCATCTCTGCGAGCTCCTCGACGCCACGCTCGACACCCACGGCTTGCCGCACACCGTAGCGCGGAGCCACCCCCGCCTGGATCCCGACGGGCATGCCGCCTTGCAGCGGTCCGCTGCGCAACGGCAGTTGACCTGCTTCGAACGCCTGTTGAACGCGTGCATCGGCGCCGGTGCCGTGGGCGACGCGACGGCGGCTCGCCTGCTCCTGGCCAGACGCGACGGACGGCCATCGAGATCGGTCCTCGCGGCAGCATTTGCCGGCGGCGCTTCCGACACCCACGCGCAGTTGCTCAGGGAGGCGCTGCACCGCGGCGCCCTCTCTCCCGAGGAGCGGGCCGAGGCCCTGGCGCTGGCCGCCCGGACGGCTGAACTCATCCAGGGCCGCCCGGGCCGGACGAACCGGCGTGACGGACCGCGGTGACCCGGTTCAGGCGACTCGGGCATGACAGTTGCCGCCCGATACGATAGGGTCATCGATCCGGAGAGGACCGGAGCTCACCATGGACCTCGATACCGTCTCTTACGTCTTCCAAAGCCTGGACGGCACCTTCACGATCAAACCGCGGCTGTCGCGGCGCTGGCGCGTGAAACACGACAGCATGCCGTGGGGGGATTCCTTCGCGTCCGCGCAGGAAGCCGCCAAGGCGCTGTCCGCGCACTTCGCCGTGCCCGCCGATCTGAAGGAATGGACCGAGCTCGGCGATTTCTACACGGACGTGGGTGGATTCAGCCTCTGACGCGGCGTCAGAGGCCGAACGTCGTGACGGCCGGCCAGACCGCACCGCCGCCGACGGCGTGACAGCGGGATCCTTCGGGCAGTCCGGCCAACGTGGTGCCGGTGAACGCGCCGAATGCGGGCAGGATCATCAACCCCTCGGATTCGCAGAAACACGGCAGCCGATGTCGTTCATGGGCGCGGCCGTGCAAGGTCGTTGCCGGATGCAGATGCCCGGCGAGCACGTAGGCGTCGTCCACGCGGCGCGGATGGTGGCAGGCCGCGAACGGCCCCATCGCATGAGGCTCGTCGACGATCTCGAATCGCAGCGACGACGGCGGATCGCCCGCGCGGCTGTCGTGATTGCCGCGGATCAGCAGGCAGGCGACATCCGCGTGCCGCTCGCGCCAGCGATGCGCGGGATCCAGCACCTGCGACTGCTGCGCCGCGGCCGCATGGAGGAAATCGCCGAGCACCACGAGCCGCCCGGGGCGGAGCTCGTCGATCAAGGCGCTCAGGCGGTCGAGGTTGTCCCGGGTCGTGCCCGACGGCACGGGCTGCCCCAGCGCGCGGAAGCTCGCGGCCTTGCCGAGATGAACATCGGCGACGAAGACCGTGCGCGTCGCGGGCCACCACAGCGCGCGCTCGGGCAGCAGCCAGACACGCTCACCGGCGAGCCTCCTTTCCAACGCGCCCCGCGGATCGGCGTCCGTCATCGTCTTCTCCGTGTGCCAGCCTCGCGGCGTCTCGCAGGCGCCTCGCCGCGTGTCTCGAGCGCGAGCGACTCCTGCACCGCCTCGACCGCGAACTGCGGCGAGTCCTGCTTCGCGAACACTGCAAGCGCTCGTTCCGCCGGCTCATGCGCGGTCCCGACGGCATCACCACCGGCGCTGCGCTCCAGCTCCGACACCATGCGTGCAATGCGGTCCCCGAGCGATTCGTTGCTGAGCTTCTCGCGGAAGCGTTCCACCATCAGCGGGAACGCGAGTGGCGTCGGCTTCTTGAGCGCATGGATCCGCAGCGTCTGCCGTCCCATGCGCGCCAGGGCCGCGGCGAGATGCCGCACGTCCAGTTCCTGCGTCAGCAGCTCCTGCTCCGCCTGCGCGAGCAGGCGGTTGCCCGGATCGTGCTGCTGGAACACCTCGAAGAACAGCGTCGCCGAAGCCTGCAGCTGCCGGTTGCTGCGACGCTCGCCCGGATGGCTCTGGAAGATCAGGCCGGCGATGCGCGCGATCTCGCGGAAGCGCCGCCGCGCGAGCTCGGTGGCGTTCAGGCTCGCGAGCACCTCCTGGAGCAGCGTCTCCATCGGCGGCAGCGTCAGCAAGCCGGGCAGGCGCTCCGCCCAGTCGATGGGCTTGGCGCTGAGCAGCTCGATGCCGTAGTCATTCAGCGCGATCGAGAAGGTGCCGGTCTCGGGCTGTGCGGCGCGCCACGCGATCAGGCCCGCCAGGCCCAGGTGCACCTGCCGGCCGGCGAAGGGATGGAGGAAGAGGTGCCAGCCCTCGCGCGACTTGAGCGTTTCCGCCACCAGCACGTCCGGACCGGGCACGCCGGACCAGCGGCGCTGGATGTCGATCAGCGGCCGCACGCACTGCATCTCGGGCGAGTCGAAGCGGCCGGCGTCGGCCGCGGCCAGCTCGCGCAGCACCGCATCGGCGAGCGTGCTCGACAGCGGCATGCGGCCGCCGTTCCAGCGCGGCAGGGCCGCGCGGCCCGACGTCGCGCGACGCACCAGCGCCGTCATCTGCTCGACGCGCACCAGCTCCAGCAGGCGGCCGCTGAACATGAAGGCGTCGCCGGGTTTCAGGCGCGCGATGAAGCTCTCCTCGACGCTGCCCAGCTTGCCGCCGCTCAGGTACTGCACGCTGATCGCCGCGTCGCTGACGATGGTGCCGATGTTGACGCGATGACGCCGTGCGAGCCGCGCGTCGGGCACGCGCCAGAGGCCGTCCTCGTCGGGCACGACGCGGTGGTAGTCCGGATACGCCGTCAGCGACGGCCCGCCCTGGCGGACGAAGTCCAGGCACCACTGCCAGTTCGCCTCGCCGAGCTGCTCGTAGGCGACGGTGCCGCGGACCTCCGCGAGCAGTGCCTCAGGACGGAAACCGCCGCCCAGCGCCACGGTGACCAGGTGCTGGACCAGCACGTCCAGCGGCTCGCGCGGGCTGTGCCGGGCCTCGATCCGGCCGGCGTGGACGGCCTCGCGCGCGGCGGCGGCCTCGACGAGTTCCAGGCTGTGCGTCGGCACCAGCGTGATCCGCGACGGCCGTCCCGGCGCGTGGCCGGAGCGGCCGGCGCGCTGCACCAGCCGGGCCACGCCCTTGGCCGAGCCGATCTGCAGCACGCGGTCCACCGGCAGGAAGTCCACGCCCAGGTCGAGGCTGGACGTGCAGACCGCGGCCTTCACGCGGCCCTCCTTGAGGCCGAGCTCGACCCACTCCCGCACCTCGCGGTCCAGCGAGCCGTGGTGCAGCGCGAGCACGCCGGCCCAGTCGGGCCGCGCTTCCAGCAGCGCGCGGTACCAGCGCTCGGCCTGCGAGCGCATGTTGGTGAAGACCAGGCAGCTCGCGCTGGCCTCGATGGCATCGACCACCTGCGGCAGCATCCGCAGGCCCATGTGGCCCGCCCACGCGAAACGCTCGGCGGTCTCCGGCAGCAGCGTGTCGATGACCAGCGTCTTGTCGGTCTCGCCCTGCACCAGCACGGCGTCGGCGCCCTCGACCGTCTCGGCGCCGACGCCCTGCAGGGTCCGCATGGCTTCGTCCAGGTTGCCCAGCGTCGCCGAGAGCCCCCAGATCATCAGCGCACTTCGGCGGCCGCTGGCCCTCACCCCTGCCCTCTCCCGCAAGCGGGAGAGGGAGTAAGAAGGGGCGCGACCGGTCGCGGAAGCGGCGCTTGAAGGGCTCCCTCTCCCGCTTGCGGGAGAGGGCGGGGGTGAGGGTGTGGGCTCTCCGCAGTGCTCCTGCCCGAAGCGGCGCAGCCGCGCCAGCGCGAGCTGCGTCTGCACGCCACGTTTGTTTCCCATCAGCTCGTGCCATTCATCGACGACGACCAGTCGCACCTGCCCGAGCTGATCGCGCGCATCGGCGCGCGACAGCAGCAGCGACAGGCTTTCCGGCGTCGTCACGAGCACGGTCGGCAGGCGCCGGTCCTGCGCGGCCCGCTGCGCGGACGTCGTGTCGCCGCTGCGCAGCGCCGCGCTCCAGCCAGGACACAACGCCGCCATCGGCGCTTCCAGCGCGCGCAACGTGTCGGCGGCCAACGCGCGCATCGGCGTGATCCATAGCACCGTCAGCGGCGGCGCGATTTCCTTGCCGGCATGGACACGCGCGTCGGCGCCGACCTCGTCGCGCAACGCGGCGAGCGCGCCCAGCCACACCGCCAGCGTCTTGCCACTGCCGGTGCTCGAATGCAGCAGACCGCCGCGACCACGCGCGATCTCTTCCCACACGCGTCGCTGGAACGGAAACGGCGTCCAGCCCTTCGCCTCGAGCCACGCGTCGATCACGGCGATCCCGCCGTTCACGCGCCCTCCCCCGGCAGCAAGGCCTGCAACGTCTGCAAGGTGTCGGCCTCCTCGACCGGCTTGTCCTCGCGCCGGCGCAGCATGCGCGGGAAACGGACCGCGATGCCGCTCTTGTGGCGGCCGCTGCGCGCGATGCCTTCGAACCCGAGCTCGAACACCATCGTCGGCGTGACGCTGCGCACCGGACCGAAGGTCTCGGTCGTCGTCTTCCGGATCACCGCGTCGACGTCGCGGATCTCGGCGTCGGTGAGTCCCGAATACGCCTTCGCGAATGGCACCAGCTGCCGGCCCGGATCGCCCGGCGGTCCGTTCCAGACGGCGAAGGTGTAGTCGGTGTAGAGGCTGGCCCGCCGCCCGTGGCCGCGCTGCGCGTAGATGAGCACCGCGTCGACGGACAGCGGATCGATCTTCCACTTCCACCAGACGCCGACGTCCTTGGTCCGTCCGACGCCATAGCGCGCGTCCAGGCGCTTGAGCATCATCCCCTCGACGCCGAGCGTGCGCGCCTGCCCGCGCTGCCGGGCGAGGTCCTCCCAGTCCGCGCCGGCGATCAGCGGACTGAGTTCCAGCCCCGCCAGCGGATGCGCGGCGGCGAGCCGCTCCAGCCGCGCGCGCCGCTCATGCTGCGGGTGATCGCGCAGGTCCTCGCCGTTCTGCTCCAGCAGGTCGTAGACGCACAGCGCGACCGGCAATTCGCCCAGCAGCTTCGCGCTGATCGTCTTGCGGCCGATGCGCTTCTGCAGCTCGGCGAACGGCATCGCGCGGCCGTCGCGCCATACGAGGATCTCGCCGTCCAGCACGGTGCCGTCGGGCAAGGCCTCGCCCATCGCGCGCAACTCCGGAAAGCGGTCGGTGACGAGTTCCTCGCCGCGCGACCAGACCGCCGCCTCGCCGCCGCGCTTCACCAGCTGCGCGCGGATGCCGTCCCACTTCCACTCGACCAGCCAGTCCGACACCGGCCCGATCGCGGCGTCGAACTGCGCGGCGGGCAGGTTGAACGGATGCGCGAGGAAGAACGGATACGGCTGCAGGCCGCGGCCGGCGCCATCGGCACCGCCGGGGTCGGCGGGCGCGATGAGCGCGGCGTAGTCCGCGGCGGTCGGCGTCGCGCCGAGGTGGGTGTAGCCCATCAGCCGCTGCGCGACGAGCTTGGCGTCCAGCCCACCGACGGCGGCCAGCGCCTGCGTCACCTGCAGCTTCGACACCCCGACACGGAACGCGCCCGTGATCAGCTTGAGGTGGACGAAGCGCTGATCGACGGCCAGCGCGGCCCACTGGCTCTGCAGGCTCGTCGCGAGCGCCTCCGGCGGCTGTCCACGCAGCGGCAGCAGGTGCGCCGTCATCCAGTCGGACAGCGGGCGCTCGACCGCCTGCGCGGGCTCGGGCAGCAGCAGCGCGATGGTCTCCGCCAGATCGCCGACGGCCTCGTAGCTCTCGTCGAAGAGCCACTCCGGCAGGCCGGCCACCAGGCGGGCCTGCTCGCGCAGCAGCTTCGTCGGCACCAGCTGGCGCGGCTTGCCGCCGGCGAGGAAGTACACCGCCCACGCCGCGTCCTCCGGCGGCGCCTGGCGCAGGTAGGCCTGCAGCGCGGACTGTTTCGCCAGGCTGGAGGTCGAGGCGTCCAGGTCGCGGTACAGCGCGGCGAAAGCTCTCATGCGGCCGATGCTAGCGAGCGCCCCGTCCGCGCGGTGTAGGACGCGGTCGCGTTCGCGGGTTGACAAGCGCCGGGCCGCGCTCCAACACTGCGCCGGCGCCCGCACGGCATGCAGCGACGGGCGCGGACATGTGGTCACATGGTCACGACACGTGGACGCATCGACGGAACCGACCGGCGCCGCCCGACAACAAACGACGGATCGAGGGACACCGCGATGACGCAGGGGTCGTGGGGAAAAGGGTCGCAGAGATGGCGCGAGGCCCTGGCGGACCGGCCGCGCCTGGCATGGCTCCTCATCGGGGCCGCGACGGCCGCGTCCGCCTGGGCCGCGCAATTCGGCTACGTCGCCTGGGCCACCCACGAGGTGCGGTTGGAACTGGACCGGTCCGCCCGCGGCCAGGCCTATCTGCTGAACCGCGTGACGGTGCGCAGCCAGTCGATGGGCGCGCTCCGCGTGCTGGGTCGCGCCGACGACGAGCTCAAGCGCGCGGCGCGTCTCGACCGCATCGAGGACGCGCGCGCCGTCCCCCATGCCCAGCGCACGCTCAGCGCCCTGGTGCAGCGCACGGAGGCCGAAGCGGCTTTCGTGGTGAACCGTCGCGGCCTCGTCGTCGCGAGCTGGAACAAGCCGCGGCTGGAATCGCCGCTCGGACAGGACGTCGCCTTCCGTCCCCACTTCCAGCGCGCCATGACCGGCGAGGTGGCGGTGAGCGCAAGCATCAGCCTGTCGAGCGGCCGGCGCGCGATCTTCCTCTCCGCGCCCATCTGGCCGGAGGAGAGCGATGTTGAGGCCGCCGCGGCGACCGCTCCCCCGGGCCGGCCGATCGGGGTCGTGGCGATGCGCTTCATCGTGGACGAAGTCGACCAGTTCCTGGTCGACCCCAAGTTCTCGGGCGAGCCCTTGCTCTCCCGCGACGTCCGGTACGCCGGCGGCCTGTTGATCTCCCCCGACGGCGTGGTCCTGGCGGCCAGCGAGCCCGCGTGGCGCCTGGCCGCCGTCGGTCCCTTCGACACCGCGCGCGCCGCGGCGCTGACCGCCAGCCGCCAGTACGGCAACGCCTTCCTCGATCCCGGCCGGGCGCACCGCCTGTCCTTCGACCCGGACCAGCCGACGATCGCGGCCGGCCATCGCCGGCTCCTCACGGGCCGCGCCGACGTGGACTGGGGCGACCCGCGCGGCCCCTGGCGGCTGGTGCTGCTGAAGGACGAGGCCCTGATCGCCCCGATGGCCGAACGGCTCACCGCGGCCGGCGTCATGGCGCTGCTCTGCCTGGCGCTGCTGGCCGCGCTGCAGCGGTCGACGGCCCACGGCGTGGCGGTGCGCCGCGCGAAGGAGGCCGCCGAAGAGGCCACGCGCGCCAAGTCCGACTTCCTGGCCAACATGAGCCACGAGATCCGCACGCCGATGAACGCCATCCTCGGCATGTCCCACCTCGCCCTGCGCACCGGGCTCGATCCGCGCCAGCGCGACTACATCGAGAAGGTGCACCGCTCGGCCGAACACCTGCTGGGCCTGCTCAACGACATCCTCGACTTCAGCCGCATCGAGGCGGGCAAGCTCCAGCTGGAGTCGGTCCCCTTCCGGCTCGGCGACGTGCTGGATCACCTGGTCGACCTGATCGGCCTGCGCGTCGAGGCGCAAGGCCTGACCCTGCGCCTGGACGTCGCGCCCGACCTGCCACCGCTGCTGCGCGGCGATCCGCTGCGGCTCGGGCAGGTGCTCGTCAACCTGGGCAACAACGCCGTCAAGTTCACCACCCGCGGCGAGATCGTGGTGACCGTGGAGCGCGTGGTCGAACGCGCGGAGGGGCCTGTGGAGGGGCGCACGGATAGGCGCGCGGACAGGACCCCGGCACGGGCCGGCGACGCGACGGACGGCGGCACGATCGCGCTGCGTTTCCTCGTCCGCGACACCGGCATCGGGATGGACCGGGCCACCCAGTCGCGCCTGTTCCGCAGTTTCAGCCAGGCCGACTCCTCGACCACGCGGCGCTACGGCGGCAGCGGTCTGGGACTGGCCATCTGCCGCCAGCTGGTGGAGCTGATGGGCGGCCGGATCGACATCGAATCGGCGCCCCGCGAGGGAACGACCGTCCGCTTCACGGCACGTTTCGGTGTCGTCGCGGAAACGGAAACGGAAACGGAAACGGAAACGGGGACGGCACCGGTCACGGTCCCGCACCCGATGGCCGGGCTCGCCGCCAGCCCGGGACAGCGGCCCGCGCCCGCGAGGTCCGGTCCGGACCGACGCAGCGCCACCGGCGAGGCGCTGCGCCGCCTGGCCGGCGCACGGGTGCTGGTGGTCGAGGACAACGAGCTGAACCAGGAACTCGCGGCCGAACTGCTGCGGGACGTGGGCGTGACGGTGACGCTGGCGGACCACGGCGCCCAGGCGCTGGCCTTGCTGGCGGCGTCGCCGCAGGGATTCGACGCGGTGCTGATGGATTGCCAGATGCCGGAGCTGGACGGATACGAGACGACGCGGCGCCTGCGCGCCGATCCGCGCTGGCGCACGCTGCCCGTCGTCGCCCTGACCGCCCACGCGATGGCCGGCGACAGCGATCGCATCATGGCCGCGGGCATGAACGCGCACCTGGCTAAGCCGCTGGACATCGCGCTGCTGTATGCGACCCTGGCCCGCTGGGTGGCGGTGTACCGCGGAGAGCCGGCACCAGCGCCGGCGCCGGTGGCGGACGGCGGGCCGGCGCCCGCCGGGGACGACGGCGCCGGCCTGTCGCCGCGGGACCTGGGCCTGATGCGCGCGGGGCTGGCCGGGGCGGACCAGCGGATGCCGCTGTACCGGCGGCTGATTGCGATCTTCCTGCGCACGCGCGCCGACTTCGACGCGCCGCTGACGGCCGCCCACGACAGCGGCGATGCGCGGGCGACCGCGATGCTGGCGCACGCGCTGCGCGGGGCCGCGGGCGCCATCGGCGCGCACGAGGTGGCGGAAGCGGCGGCGCGGCTCGAGCACGCCTGCAAGGACGGCCTTCCGGCCGGAGACCGGTCGGCGCTGCTGGCCCGGCTGCGGGCGGCGCTGGACGATCTGCTGCCGGCGCTGCGACGCATCGAGGCCTGGGCCGAGGCTAAGGATGCCGCGGCCGGCGCGGCCGGTACGGAAGAAGCGGACGACGTGGACGCCAACGACACGGCGGATCGGGATCAACTGCGCCGGCTGCTCGACGCCGACGACGCCACGGCCGTCGACCTGGCGGAACGGATGCACGGCGTCCTCCATCGCCGCACGCCGCGGGACGAGGACCAGCGCGCGCGGATGGCCGAACTGGGCGCGGTACTGGACGCGGTGAGGCGCTTCGATTTCGGGGATGCGCGGGAGCGGCTGCGGAAGGTGACGACGACCCGGTAACGGCCATCAGGGAACGAGGATCCCGGTGGCCAAGGTCCGATCAAGCTCCTATCAAGCTCCTATCAAGCTCCGGTCAAGCTTCGATCAAGCCTCGGTGACCACGACCGGGGAAGGCTCATGGGCGCGGTTCAGGCGCGGTCTCCGGATCGCCGCGGTCGTCCTCGTCGCCGTACTCGGTCGCGAAAGCCTGCGCCCGCAGGCCCTGCTCGCCCAGCCAGCGCACCATCGTCGCGACGCTGCCGTGCGTGACGAAGACGCGCTCGGCGCCGGTGCCGCGGATGGCCGCCATCAGGCCCGGCCAGTCGGCATGGTCGGACACCACGAAACCGCGGTCGACGCCGCGCCGGCGCCGCGTGCCGCGCAGCTGCATCCAGCCGCTGGCGAAGGCGTCCGCGAGGTCCGGGCCGAAGCGCTTCAGCCACGGCGAGCTCGCGGCCGACGGCGGCGCGATGACCAGCGCCCGCGACAGCGCCGCCTTGTCCAGCGCCGGATCGCCGGCGTGACGGGTGGCCGGCAGGCTCACGCCGGCCGCGCGGTAGACGGCGTTCAGCGGCTCGACGGCGCCGTGCGCCACGATCGGGCCGATGGACGCGTCCACGCCGTGCAGCAGGCGCTGCGCCTTGCCCAGCGCATAGGCGTAGAGCACCGAGGGGCGGCCCGCCTCGGCGTTGCGGCGCCACCAGGCGTCGATCTCGGCGAACAGCGCCGCCTGCGACGGCCAGCGGTAGATCGGCAGGCCGAAGGTGGACTCGGTGATGAAGGTGTCGCAGCGCACCGGCTCGAACGGCGCGTTGGTGCCGTCGGCCTCCAGCTTGTAGTCGCCGGACGCGACCCAGACCCGCCCGCCGTGCTCGAGCCGCACCTGCGCCGACCCCAGCACGTGCCCGGCCGGATGCAGCGACACGCGCACGCCGTGGTGCACGATCGCCTCGCCGTAGTCGAGCGTCTGCAGCGTGATGTCCTCGCCGAGCCGGCGCCGCAGGATTGCGGCGCTGTCGCGATGCGCCAGGTAATGGGCATGGCCGATGCGCGCATGGTCGCTGTGGCCGTGCGTGATGACGGCGCGGTCGACCGGCCGCCACGGGTCGATGTAGAAATCGCCGGGCGGGCAATAGAGCCCTTCGGGCCTCGCGACGACGAGATCGCCGCCCGTCGATCCGCCGACGGCGGCCGGGGCCCGCCGTTCCGTCCCGCCGGTCTCTCCGGTCTCTCCGGTCTCTTCGATCTCCCCGGTCTCCGGGGCGTCCGCGCTGTCCATGACGACCGATGCTAGCCACGACGCCGCGCCGCCCGTGTAGGACGAGCCCGCGTCCGGCGCCGTCCCGCCGGCAAGTCCATCGAACCGGCTGACAGCGGACACGACAAAGTGCATCTGTCCGTGCCTCGAGATGACATGATCAATCCACCGTCCACTCGCTTCGACTCCGCCTACGAGAGCCTCACCGATGGGCGCCCCGCGCAGCATCGTTTGTCGGCCGCATTGAAGACGCGCCCGCCGGAGTCCCTCCATGCAGAACTGCACCAGCTGCTGAGAGAGGCGCAGAAAGGCGACCTGACGCCGGCCGGTCTGCGCGAGATCCTGCTGGCCAAGGATGCGGACGGCGACTCGTTGTGGCATGAAGTGTTCAAGCAGATCAGTTGGCAGCCGCTCCTCCAGTTGTCGTACCGCATCTCCTGCCTGATCGAATCCGGCAGGCTGGACGCCACACAGGCCTGTGCGCTGTTCCGCGCGTGCGACCCGCACGAGATGCCGGTGCTGCATCGTCTCGCTTCGAAGAGCGGCATCGACTGCTTCGGCGAGTTCGCGAGCATGCTTCTGGGACTGCACGCCAAGGGTCGTCTGCAGGATACCGAGCTGGCCTCGGTGCTGCTTCAGGACTGGCATGGGGAGACGATCGTGCAGCGGGCATTGATCGGCGGCAGCCCGGAAACGGTCGACGCCGCGATCAGCCTCCTTGCGCAGGGCTTGAAGGTCGGTGCGATCACGGAGGCGGACGTCTGCCACGCACTGGGCGCGAGCCGCTTCCCCGGATTCCCTGCGAGGGGGCGCTCGGCCTCTCCCGGCACCGAGCCCTCCCCGTTGCAACTGGTGTTTGCAACGGCCACGGTGCCGACCATCCAGGCGGTTCTCAAGGGCGTCGAGGCACTGCGGCGTTACGGCGGGATGAGCACGGATCGATTGCGCGGCGTCATGGAACCCGTCTTCCAGTCGACCGGCTCCGCCGTCCGGCAGTCCTCGAGCGCCATGGCCGGGGATCTCGCGCAGGCCCACGCCCTGGTCGCCCAGGCTCGCGCGGGCTGGTCCGCCGCCGAGGCTGGCGAGAGAACGGGGTCCTGAGGCCCTCAGCCTTCCTGCCTTCACGGGGCTTGCGCCGCGCCCCGCCTCCCCTACACTGAACCGGCGTTCATCCACCAACGCCCGGCGCACGCACGCGGGTGTTCCTTGGGGGGGAAAAGGATGGGTCGTGTCTCCGACTGGCTGCTGGCGCATCGCCGGCTCGCCTGGGCGCTGGCCGCGGTGGCGGCGCTCGCGCTCGGCCTTGCCGCGAGCGAGCTGCACCGCCGCTCGCTCGAGCACGATTTCCAGCGCAGCCTGAACAACGCCGCCCAGCGCGAGGCGCTGGCGCTGCAAGGCCTGACCCTCACCGGCAAGGGCATGGGCGCGGTCGTGCTCGCGGGAGAGCTCAACCCGGCGCTCAAGACCACCGCCACGCTCACCGACTTCGAAACGACCCGCCGCACCCGCCCCGCCGCCGACACGCTGGAGGTGATCGCCAACAGCGTCGGGGCGCAGCAGGTCTTCGTCGTGAACGCGCGCGGCCGCATCATCGCGGCCTGGGACGACGAGGGCTCGTCCCCGATCGGCCTGGACGTGGCCTTCCGCCAGTACTTCCGCCAGGCGATGCGCGGCCAGCCCAATGTCTTCGCCGGCATCAGCCTCAGCACCGGCCAGCGGGTCTACTGGCTCGCCGCGCCGGTGTACCGACTCCCGGGCCGTGACGGCGAGATCATCGGCGCGGTCGTCGCCCGGCTCTACGTCGACGGGCTGGACCATTTCCTCGACACCCGCAGCTACGCAGGGGCGCTGCTGGTCTCGCCGTCGGGCGTGGTGCTGGCGTCCAGCCGGCGCGCCTGGCGCATGGCCCTGGACGGCCCCGCCACGCCCCAGCGCGCCCAGGCGATCACCTCGGCCCGCCAGTTCGGCAAGCTCTTCGAGGACCCCGCGCGCTCGCGCAGCCTGCCGTTCGTGCTGGACGGTCCCGGCATCGAGATCGACGGCGTGCGGCATGCCGTCGCCCGCGCCGACGTGTCCTGGAACGATCCGACCGGCCCCTGGCGGCTGGTGCTGCTGGGCGACCTGGACGCGCTGGAGCCCACCCCGACGCGCGTGGGGATCGCCGCGCTCGTGGCGCTGCTGGCCTTCGGGCTGCTGGCCGCGAGCCTGCGCAGCCTGGCGCACAGCGCGTCGCGCGACCGCAAGGACCTCGAACTGCAGGCCCAGCACCGCCAGCTGCAGGCGCTGCTGGCCGAGCGCGAACGCGCCCAGGAGGCGCTGCAGCGGGCCAAGGACGACGCCGAGAGCGCCACCCGCGCCAAGTCCGACTTCCTGGCCAACATGAGCCACGAGATCCGCACGCCGATGAACGCGATCATCGGCATGTCCCACCTGGCGCTGCAGACCGGGCTGGACGCCCGCCAGCGCAACTACATCGAGAAGGTGCACCGCTCCGCCGAGAACCTGCTCGGCGTCATCGACGACATCCTGGACTTCAGCCGCATCGAGGCCGGCAAGCTCAGCCTGGAGTGCGTGCCCTTCCGGATGGAGGACGTGCTCGACCACCTGGTCAACCTGATCGGCTTCCGCGTCGAGGACAAGGGCCTGGAGCTGCTGCTGAACGTGCCGCCGGACCTGCCCACGGCGCTCATCGGCGACCCGCTGCGCCTGGGCCAGGTGCTGGTGAACCTGGGCAACAACGCCGCCAAGTTCACCGACCAGGGCGAGATCATCATCGGCATCCAGGCCGTGGCGCTCACGCCGGCCGAGTCGGCCCAGGCCGTGCTGGCGGCGGCCGCCGGCGGCGCGGCCTGCGCGCCCGAGGTCGAGCTCCACTTCCAGGTCCGCGACACCGGCATCGGCATGACGCCGGACCAGCAGGCGCGGCTGTTCCGCAGCTTCAGCCAGGCCGACAGCTCCACCACGCGCAAGTACGGCGGCAGCGGCCTGGGCCTGGCGATCTGCAAGCAGCTGGTGGAGATGATGGGCGGACGGATCTGGCTGGAGTCGACGCCGGGCGAGGGATCGACCTTCCACTTCACGGCCCGTTTCGTGCTGCAGGCCGAAGGCTCCGACCTGCCCGCGCGCCGCGCGCTGATGGCCCATGAACTGGCGAGCCTGCGCACGCTGGTCGTCGACGACAACCGCGCCGCGCGCGAGATCCTGTCCACGCTGGGCGCGGGTTTCGGGCTGGAGGTCTCCACCGCCGCCGACGGCGCCGAGGCCGTGCGCGTCGCCGAGCGCGCGCAGGCCGACGGACGGCCCTACGCGCTGGTGCTGATGGACTGGCAGATGCCGGTGCTCGACGGGATCGAGGCCACGCGCCAGCTCGCCGACGGCCGGCTGCGGGTGCCGCCCGCCGTGGTGCTGGTGACCTCGTTCGGGCGCGACGACTCCCTGACCGCGGCGCTGGCCGCCGCCGGCCAGGCGGCAGGCGCAGCGCGCCGGCCGGTGCTGCTGACCAAGCCGGTGACCGCGTCGTCGATGCTGGGCGCGATCGGCGAGGCGCTCGGCCACGCCGACCTGCCCGCCCCGGCGGCGCAGCGCCGGCGCGACTCCGCGCGCGAGGCGATGCGGCAGGTGGCCGGGGCCCGCCTGCTCGTGGCGGAGGACAACGAGCTGAACCAGGAACTCGTCACCGCGCTGCTGGAGGATGCGGGCGTCCACGTGACCCTGGCCTGCAACGGGCGCGTCGCGCTGGACCTGCTGGAGGCCTCGCCCGACGGCTTCGACGGCGTGCTGATGGACTGCCAGATGCCGGTGCTGGACGGCTACGCCGCCACCCGCGCGCTGCGGGCCGCGCCGCGCTGGGCGCAACTGCCCGTCATCGCGATGACCGCCAACGCGATGAGCGGCGACCGCGAACGCGTCCTGGAGGCCGGCATGAACGACCACCTCGCCAAGCCGCTCAACGTCGACCTGCTGTTCGAGACCCTCGCGCGCTGGGTGCATCCGGCGATGCCGGCCGCGGACGTGCCGATGGACACGCGCTCCGGCGCGGGACGCCGCGTGGACACGCAGCACGGACGCAGCGAGGTCCTCGAACCCGGCGGGACGCCGGGGAATGACGTCGCCGGCGGCGCCGGCGGCACGGTGGCGGCCGGCAAGCCGGACGGCCTGCCGCAGATCGCCGGGCTGGACGTGCAGGCGGGGCTGGCGACGGCGGCCGGCCACCTGCCGCTCTACCGCAAGCTGCTGCGCACCTTCCACGACACGCAGACCGGGTTCGCCGCCGACTTCGCCGAGGCCGCCGCGGCGGGCGACGCGACCACGATGACGCGGCTCGCGCACTCGCTGCGCGGCGCGGCGGGCACGCTCGGCGCGCGCCCGCTGGC